>NZ_VSSS01000030.1:0-277531 GCF_008123425.1 Bradyrhizobium rifense | reverse complement strand
GGCGACAAGGGAAAGGCCGATAAGCCATGAGGCTGGTCGATGCCAGTCTCCAGCCATCGACGCTCGACGACCTCATCGCGCCGAGCCGCGATCATTGTGTCCCGAAAATCCGAGCTGATCACGCTGGCGTCGTCGCGCCGGCGCGAATGATCATCTCTGCGGTTCCACTCAAACAATGCCCAGAAGACATCTCTTGCGACTTGGGAGGACGATGATGGAATCAAGAACATCCACGCGCCAAAGGCTCGTGACATTGGTGGTCGCGTTGCTGGGAATTGCACTTCTGTACCTCGCCCTGGGCGACGTTGCGCTCGCGGAGGATGCGGGCCCGCCCGCTTGCGGCGGCAAGATCCTCGAGAAGTGCACGCCCAATCCCGGCGATACCGCCTGGATGCTCACCTCCGTTGCGCTGGTGCTGATGATGACGGTCCCGGGGCTCGGGCTGTTCTATGGCGGCATGGTGCGCAAGAAGAACGTGGGCGATACCGTGATGACGAGTTTTGCGGTGACGTGCCTGGTCACGATCCTGTTCGCGATCCTGACCTACAGCCTGGCCTTCCGCGCCGGCACGCCGTTCATCGGCGGGCTGGACCGCATGTTCCTGAAGGACATCCTCAGCGACATCGGCAAGGGCGGAATCGGTAACCCCAATCCGCTTGCGGCGACCATTCCGGAAAGCGTCTACATCTGCTTCCAGATGACCTTTGCGATCATCACGCCGGCGCTGATCGCAGGCGCGTTCGCCGAGCGGATGAAGTTCTCCGCGATGCTCTGGTTCATCGGCTTGTGGGCGATCTTCGTCTATGCGCCGATCGCGCATTGGGTGTGGGGCCCTGACGGCATCTTCTCCTCCGGCAACGACGCCGCCTGGGTCAAGGTGCTCGACTTCGCCGGCGGGACTGTCGTGCACATCAATGCCGGCGTGGCAGGCCTGATGTGCGCCATCATGCTCGGCAAGCGCAAGGAGGCGGGACCGGCCCACAACATGGTGCTGACCTTCATCGGCGCCTCGCTGCTGTGGGTCGGCTGGTTCGGCTTCAACGCGGGCTCTGCGGTGACGGCAGGCATGCAGGCCGGCATGGCGATGCTGGTGACGCAGATCGCGACCGCCGTTGCCGGCTTTACCTGGATGCTGGTCGAGTGGTCGCTCAAGGGCAAGCCGACGGTCGTCGGCATCTGCTCGGGCGCGGTCGCGGGCCTCGTCGCCATCACGCCCGCGTCCGGCTTCGTCGGCCCGATCGGCGCTTTCGTGATCGGCATCGCGGCCGGTGTTTTCTGCTACTGGGGATGCACCGGACTCAAGAGCATTTTCAGTTATGACGACGCGCTCGATTGTTTCGGCGTCCACGCCGTCGGAGGCATTGTCGGCGCGCTGCTCACCGGCATCTTCGCCGTCGAGCAATATGGCGGCACCGCGGGGGCTCTGGAGGGAAATCCGGGCCAGTTCATCAACCAGTGCATCGGCGTCGCCACGGTCTTTGTCTACGACGCCGTCGTCAGCCTGATCATCCTGTACGTGATCAAGCTGTTTATCGGTTTGCGGGTGTCGGAGGATATGGAGCGCGACGGTCTCGACCTCGCACTGCATGGCGAGGTCGTGCACTAGATCGCCGATGACGATGTTGAACCAATCCGGCCATCCGCGTGCCCAGCGGATGCGCCGGCACGGGAGAAGGCACGATGACCGAGATCTTTGCGCAAGGTGACCTGCTGATTGAGCGGGTACCCGATGTGGCGCCATCGGGAACGCTCGCCGAAGCCGCCGAAGGTGTGCCGCTGGTCCTCCTGGAGGGCGAGGCCACGGGACACTGTCACGCGATCCGCGAACGCGTGACGCTGTTTCGCGACGACGATCTGGCGCGCGACATTCCAGCCGGGCTCTATGTCGGGCATCTCCTGATCGCCTCGGCCTATGCGCGGGTGACGCATCAGGAGCATGCGCCGTTGACGCTGCCGCGAGGGACCTATCGGGTCCGTCGCCAGCGCGAGCTTGGGCCTCGGGATGCGCGCGTCCTCGCCGACTGAGCAGGCGCTGTCCGCGGAGCAGACGGCGGCGTTTGGCGATTACCGTGCGCGGTGGAGAGCCATATGGCGCTCGACTGCACCTGCCGATCGCGACACCGCGGAACAGGGCGTGCGGCTTGCTTATCAGGCCGCAGGACTGGAGCCGCCGGCCCGCATCGTATGGTGCGACAGCCCGCTGGCGCTGGCTGGGCTTGCCGTCCGGATGTCGCGCGATGACGGCCGCAATGTGCGCTTTCGTCTCGTCGATCGCCTGCGCCGGCGCATAGCTTCGCTAGTCGAAGCGCGGGTTCACCGGAAGGTGCTTGCCGCGGTCGACAGCGCAGTCAATCCCGCCGACCTGCTGGTCGCCGCTGCGGCTGAGGCGGTGATACGGAACGTGCCGGAGCAGAATCTGTCCATGCTGGGCCAGCTGCGCCGAACCGGTCTGTCGTTGCCCGGCGTGCAGCAGGCCCTCACCGCCCCGCGGGGCTTTTCGAACTGCGCAGCGGGGCCGCACGATCTGTCTTGGCTTGGCGCGTACGATTATCTCCGCGAGGTCCTTGGTCTGCGCGCTGAGACGGAGCCGCTACGCGGCCTGATGCGGCTCGCGACGAGTGTGGGCTGGCTGCTGCCGCACGAGCGCACCTGCCGGCTCGCGGATCGACCGAACCTCATGTGCGGTGACGCGCGCGACCGGCTGCATCACGCAGGCGGTCCGGCGCTGCGTTACCCCGACGGCTGGTCGATCTGGGCCTGGCGCGGGGTGGAGGTGCCCCGCTGGATCATCGAACATCGGGACCGGATCACGCTCGCTGCGATCGACGAGCAAGTCGACGTCCAGGTCCGCCGCTGCATGATCGAGATCATGACGCCGGAACGTTACGTCGCGTTCGGCGGCGCCACCCGTGTGGCCGAGGACGAGACCGGAATCCTGTGGCGCCGCAACTGGCTCGCCGCGGACGCTTGGGCGGCCGTGGAGGTCATCAACGCCACGCCTGAGCCGGACGGCACGCGCAGGCATTTCTTCCTCCAGGTGCCGGCCAATCTGCGCACGGCGCGCGAAGCAGTCGCATGGACCTACGGCATGAGGGCGGAGGCCTATGCACACCTCGTGCTGAGGACGTGATGCATGCTTGGTCGCTAGCTGCGGTAGTAGCGCCACATCCGCAGGAAGGTGCGATGAATCATGTCCGGCGGCTGATCGAACGGCTCGACATTGATCCGCACCATGTTGGTGTGGCTCATCCGCCAGGGCAGGCGCATGAGCCAGCGCCAGACCGGCTGCTTGCGCCAGTCGGCCACCAGCGCGCTGGTTAGCGGCGCGTTCAGTACGATCTGGAGTTCATGCACCGTCATGGCGCGCTCGGCGATCTCGACAAGATCGATGCGCTCGACGGCGCGCCACCGGATCAGGCCAAAGGCCTGAATGAAGATGCCATATTGGTTCGCGCCGATCGTGGGACGGCCGGTCTCGAGCAGCGGAATGTTGTAGTAGGTAAACCCGGCCGCGAGTGCCGCGAGCGCAAGCCAGTAGAGCGCGCCGGTGAGAAGCGCGGCCGTGCAGAAGATCGCGGCCAGCGCCGCCGTGACGTAGACCGGGAAATAAGTATCGTCGCGGCCATAAGCGACCGAATAGCCACCGACATGTCCCTCGTCCAAGGCTGCGATCATGGACGTGGAGGCTACGACCATTGGCCGCAAATAAAAACGGGGTCCGCGAGGGCCCCCGTAAAACTCAGCAGCATTGGCCGATCTTACTTGATCTCGACGACTTGGCCGCCTGCGCGCCAATCAGGCAGGCAGGAGGGAAGACTGATCCTGCCTCGACCGCCACGCAGACAGTAGGCCTTCGAGTTCGAGGCGAACGTTGTCCACCACGCTGGCCCAGTCACCTCTCTTGGGTTGCCTAAACAGCTTCATCGACTGATACCACGGACTGTCGTCGCGGTTGAGCAACCAGCGCCAGTCCGGGTTGAACGGCACCAACGTCCAGACGGGCGCGCCCAGTGCGCCCGCGAGGTGAGCGACGCTGGTGTCGACCGAGATCAACAGATCGAGACGGGAGATCAGCGCTGCTGTTTCACTGAAATCCGTCAGATGTTCTGTGAGGTCGACGATGTCCGAGCGTTCGGCAAGGAAAGCCCGGTCCTGATCGCGGACGCTTTTTTGCAAGGAGATGAACTGGACGTCGCAATCCAGCAGCGGCGCGAGCGTGCGCACCGTCATCGATCGATTGTGGTCGTTCTTGTGATCCGGATTGCCAGCCCAGACCAGACCGACGCGGAAGCGGGTGCGGGGACCAAGCCGGTTGTCCCACGCCTTCGCGCGCGACGCTGGGGGCGCAGGAACGTAGCCTTGCGCGAGCGGGATCGTATCGAGCCGCGTCCTGAACGCCAGCGGCAGCGTGCCGAGAGGGCAGTGCAGGTCGAACGCCGGCGGAGACGACCGGCCGGCACACTCTGCGACCCCGGCGATGCCGCCGAGACACTGCTGGATCGGAGGTTCGACCTCCAGGATGACGCGAGCCCCGAGTGCGGCCACCATCGGCACATAGCGCGCGAACTGAATTGCATCGCCCAGTCCCTCATCGGAGTGCAGCAAGATGGTCTTGCCTTCGATCGGCTGGTCGCCACGCCAAAGCGGTTTTGAAAAGCCGCGATCGACCAGACCGACAGACGGAAGTCGCCAACGCGCCTCGCGCGCGATCCAGCCTCGCTCGAAATCGCCGGTCAGGAGCTGAAGCGTCGCCAGATAGAACAGCGTTTGCGCATCGTTGGGGGCGGCCGCCAGCGACCTCTGCAGGGTCGCGAAAGCTTCATCCAGCAATTGCAGATGCAACAAGACCACGGCCTTGTTGTTGAGCACGGCGTGAAAATCCGGTCGGAGCGCCAGCGCCCGATCGAAGCAGGCAAAGGCCTGTTCCAGCCGGCCAAAGCGCCAATGCAGCAGGCCGAGATTGTTGTGCGTCTCCGCGAGGCGCGGATCCAGCGCAATGGATTTATCGTAGTCGGTCTCCGCGTCCTCGAAGCGGTTCACCGCCGAGAGGCAAACGGCGCGCATCTGGTACAGGGCTGCCGATGGATTCAGCTTCTCGGCGACGTCGAAGCATTTTATGGCATCCGCGTGACGGCCGAGTTCGAGCAGCAGCATGCCGCAGTTTTGCGCTGGCTCCCAATATTGCGGATTGAGCTTCAGGGCCTGCTGGTAATGCAGCACAGCTTCGTCGTTCTGCGCGAGTTGCCAGAGCAGGTTGCCGATGTGATTCCAGAGGCCCGCATCATCAGGCTTGAGGCTCAAGGCGTGGCTGTAGTGCTGCCGGGCGTCCTCGAGCCGACCATGCCGCTCCAGCACCGTGGCGAGGCTCAGGAGGTACTCTGCCTTCGGGGCCTGCTGGACGGCGCGCCCGATCCATTCAACGGCGGCGTCAGGCTGACGCGCGCGAAAACAAAGCACGCCCAGCAAATGGAGGGCATCCGGGTGTTGCTCGTCCAGCGTCAGCGCCTGCTGGCAACAGAGCTCGGCCTCCGCAAGTCGTCCCAATTGAAGATGCGCGAAGCCCGCCTGGCAAAGCGCCGCCGGCGTCGCTTGTCCGGATGGTATGGCACTGGCCTCGCTGCGATTCATGAACGGCTGGAAATTGTCGCGCTCCGGGCTGGTGAGTTAGAGCGGTGGAGGTCGTAGCAGCCTCGCAATTGAAGGCGGCACTTCCTTCTAACCACGCCAGGATTTCGCGAGGCTGACGGCTCCCTTGGCTCCTGCCACTCCACCAACTCCAAAGCACACCAGGGTTACGAAGAGCACCAGGAGGGTCCAATCGCTGTGAATGCCTTCCTTTGCGTGACCGAGAAGCGAGATCCCGATCGACAGAGCCGCGAACGCAAGCGTGGCTGCGCCAAGCGCGAATCCCAGCAAGCCTGCGAGCAAAACAACCAACGGCGCTCTCATTTCCCCCATCCGAAATCCCTCCGTCATTGCGAGCGCAGCGAAGCAATCCAGAGTGTCTCTGCGGAACGGCTCTGGATTGCTTCGTCGCAAGGGCTCCTCGCAATGACGGCGTGGAGAGAGGCCCAAACGAAAACGGGGCCCGAAAGGGCCCCGCAAACTCTTCAATGCTATCGCCGATCTTACTTGATCTTGGCTTCGCGGAATTCGACGTGCTTGCGCGCCACGGGATCGTACTTCTTCTTGACCAGCTTGTCGGTCATGGTGCGCGAATTCTTCTTGGCGACGTAGTAGAAGCCGGTGTCGGCCGAGGACACGAGCTTGACCTTGATGGTGACCGCTTTGGCCATGTTCTGAACCTCAGAATATTGGGGAATCTGGAGCCGGCCAAACGGCCCGCGTTGGCCGGCAACCTAGCCAGAAACCGCCTGATGTCAAGGTTTTACACCCCGAGAACCACTCAAATCGGACCCTTCAGGCCTCGAAGAAGCGGTTTTTGGGCCGGGGAAGGCCCAGATTCTCCCTCAAAGTGGTCCCTTCATACTCTTTCCGGAAAATCCCGCGCCGCTGCAGCTCCGGGACCACCTTGTCGACGAAATCGTCGAGCCCTGCGGGGACGAACGGGAACATGATGTTGAAGCCGTCGGAACCGCGGCCGACCAGCCATTCCTCCATCTGGTCGGCGATGGTTTTCGCCGTGCCGACGAAGGACAGCCCGCCGTAACCGCCGACGCGCTGGGCGAGCTGGCGTACGGTGAGCTTGTCGCGCCTGGCGAGGTCGACCATGCGCTGCCGGCCGCTCTTGCTGGCGTTGGTCTCCGGGATCTCCGGCAATTGTCCATCCGGATCGAAGCCGGAGGCATCGGTGCCGAGGACGACCGAGAGCGAGGCGATGGCGCTGTCGTAGTGCACGCGGCTGTCGAGGAGGGCGCGCTTCTCCTTGGCCTCGTCGATGCTGTCGCCGACCACGACGAAGGCGCCGGGCAGGATTTTCAGGTGCTCGGGATCGCGGCCGATCTTTTCCATGCGACCCTTGATGTCGGCGTAGAGCTTTTGTCCGTCAGCGAGGCTGCCGCCGCCGGTGAACACGGCTTCCGCGGTCTCGGCCGCGAGCTGCCTGCCGTCCTCGGAGGCGCCGGCCTGCACGATCAGCGGCCAGCCCTGCACCGGGCGGGCGATGTTGAGGGGGCCGCGGACCTTCAGATATTTGCCGTTGTGATCGAGCACATGCATTTTCGACGGCTCGAAGAAAAGCCCGCTCTCGACGTCGCGGACGAAGGCGTCATCGGCGAAGGAGTCCCACAAGCCGGTGACGACGTCGTAGAATTCGCGGGCGCGCTTGTAGCGCTCGGCGTGCTCCATGTGGTCGTCGAGGCCGAAATTCAGCGCCGCATCCGGGTTCGAGGTGGTGACGATGTTCCAGCCCGCGCGCCCGCCGCTGAGATGGTCGAGCGAGGCGAAGCGCCGCGCCACATGATAGGGCTCGTCGAACGTGGTCGATCCCGTCGCGATCAGGCCGATGCGCTCGGTGACGGCGGACAGCGCCGACAGCAGCGTGAACGGCTCGAACGAGGTCACGGTGTGGCTGCGCTTCAGCGCATTGACCGGCATGTTCAGCACGGCGAGGTGATCGGCCATGAAGAAGGCGTCGAACTTGCCGGCCTCGAGCTTCTGAATCAGCGTCTTGATGTGGCCGAAGTTGAAATTGGCGTCGGGCCACGCCCCGGGATAGCGCCAGGCGCCGGTGTGGATGCTGATCGGGCGCATGAACGCGCCAAGCTTGAGTTGCCGTTGTGCCATCGCGCCCAAAATCCCGTTCTGGTGTCGTTGGGGAAAGACATAGGCACGAGTGGGAACTCCGCCATTGGGGGAGACGGGAAGAATTTTTTGTTTTTCGCTGGCGCCCCAGCACAATCGCGTCATTCCGGGGCGGCGGGGGAGAGGGCCGTCGAACCAACCCGGCGCTCGTGCCGACCAAGCCAAGACTTCCACTCCCGAGGAGATTTTTGATGGCAGGCGCAATGACCGTGGACGGCAGCATCGTCCGGATCGACCGGCCGATGCCGTGGTTCGGCCGACTGCTGTCGTTGCCGCTGCTGGCGGCGAGCGCCTATCTGCTGTGGAATGTCGGGCTCGGCCTGCGCCAGGACTTTTCCGGATTCGGCAGGCTCGCCGACGACCTCGTGCCGGTGCTGGTGTTCACGGGGCTCGGGCTGCTCGTCGGCATTCCCGGCCTGATCCTGCTGACGTTCCGCACCTTCGTCGTGCTCAACGAGGCGCTGCGCCAGATCGTCATCACCAGGCAGTTCGGGCCGCTGAATATCCGCAAGCAGCGTGATCTCGCCGACTATCACTTCATCAGCATCACCGACGATGACGATCCGCAACTGACGACCTACGACGTCAATCTCTGCGGCAACAAGGGCACCGAAGCGATTTCGCTGATGAGCTTCACCAAACGCGACGATGCCAACCAGCTCGCTGAGGAGCTCGGGCGTGCGCTGAAACTGCCGGCGCGCGACTATGTCGGCACCGAACCGGACGCGGACTAGGGCCTCACCACGACCTGTTGCGGCCTGCTCCGGAAATTGCCATCCTCGCGGCCGAACACCGCTATGGAAGGCCATGACCTCTGCGAACAATTCCATTCCCGCGATTCGACCGCGCGGCAAGGGCCATCAATTTCTCTTGTATGGCGATGCCTGTTCGGGCGTGCCGGCTGCACTGCATGAGAAGACCTTCGCCTCGGTCAACGCGGTCGTTCAACGCCTCAGACCGCAGCCTGAATTCATTCTCTTTCCAGGTGATGAGATCATTGGACTGACGCCGGATCCGGGCGCGCTGCGCGCGCAGTGGCGATATTGGCTGGATACGGAAATGGCCTGGCTCGACCGTGCGGCCATTCCGATGTGGCACACGACCGGCAATCACACGACCTACGATGTGATGAGCGAGGCGATGTTTCGCGAAGTGCTGGACCTGCCGGACAATGGGCCGCCGGGGCAGAGTGGTCTTTCCTACTTCGTGCGGCGCGGCGACCTCCTGATGGTGTTCGTCAACACGCTCTGGAGCGGCCTTGGCGGGGAGGGCCATGTCGAGCTCGCGTGGCTGGAAGCCACGCTGAGAGAACATGCCAGCGCGCGGCACAAGCTCGTCCTCGGCCATCACCCGGTGTTTCCTATCAACGGCTTTACGGGGACGTATCAGCGCGAGATCGGTCACGAATATGCTCGCCCGTTTTGGGACATCCTGGTGAACGAAAACGTGCTTGCCTATCTGTGCAGCCACATCCTCGCCTTCGATGTGCAGGCGCATCGCGGTGTCCTGCAGATCTGCACTGCGGGTGCGGGAACGGCTCACAGGATGCCGGAAGGCGTCGAGTATCTGCATTGTGTTCAGGCCGCGCTTGATGCGGAAGGCCTGCGTTATCAGGTGCTCGATATCGAGGGCGCCATCAGGGAGAGGATTGAATGGCCGCTGCGTGATCCTGATCCCGCCGGCTGGAGAGAGCTGCCGTCCGGAGTTGCCGAAGCGCCATTCTGCGGGCGTGCGCAGAGCGGACACCGGATCGACCTGAGACTGGTGGGGCAAAGTGCTGCGACCGATGTCGCATCAGCCCAGACAATCCTGACGGCTTTCGCGTCTGGTTCGATCGCGCCGTTCTGGCTCGGGCTCCGTGGACTGAAGCAAACTCTGACAGCCATCATTGGCCGTGAGCCGGGGCGCAGTCCATCCTATTGGTTTGGACCTGATCTTTCAGCAGGCGAGAATTTCGACATTCGTGTCACGCTCTATCCGGATATGGGCCCGGGCGGTCTTCTCTACCGCCATCACGGCTCGCCCCATTGGTCGTCCTTCACCTCTGCGTCGGCGCAAGGGCTGGAGCAGCTTTCGTGGCCCCAACATTGGGCTATCGGCCACGGACAAGGCGGCAGCGAAGACCGCGCCTTCAGAGGAGCGGCGCTGAGGTTGCTGATCGCGTGAGCGGGCCCAAAGAAATCGGTGGCTGGATTAGCTCAAAATATCCTTCTGCATCTTGCCGGCGTAGAAGTGGAAGAACGGCACCGGCGCGTCATGGCGCAGCGGGCCGGTGGCGAGGCGGGTGTCGAGCTCGTTGAGCACGTTCCGTGTCATTGGATGCAGATCGGCGAGCGGCTTTGAGCCGAGCTCGACCCAGACCAGCTCGACCAGCTCCGCGTCCGCATGGATCACGCCCTCGACGTGATGGGTGATCGCGGACGCATCCGCCGTGAAGAAGCGCGTGTCGAAGCGCTTGACGCGACCGGGCGGCGTGATCGCGCGTGCGATCAGGAACAGGCTGGACGGATCGGGCAGTAGGCCCGCATCCGCGAACGGCTTCCAGGGACCCTCGAGCCTGGCTTTGCCCTCGCTCTTGCGCCCGAGGCAGAGACCGGTCTCCTCGCAGGCCTCGCGGATCGCGGCAATCGCCAGCGACTTTGCGCGCGAGGCCGGGGTCTTCGGGCTGCCCTTGGCGAGATTCGCTTCCAGCTCAGTGGTGATGGGGGCCGCGACCGGCACGCGATAATCGTCCTTGTCGACGCGGCCGCCGGGGAAGACGAATTTTCCGGGCATGAACACCACCTTGTCGTGGCGCTTGCCGACCAGCACCTTTGGAACGGTGCCGCTGCGATCGACCAGGATCAGTGTCGCTGCATCCCGGGGACGGAAATAGGGATGGTGGTCGGCTTCCTTCTGATCGTGGACTTTCGCCTTTTCGTCCTGCGCAATATCCGTCATGTCCTCACCCAAACTGCTTTTATTTATTTTGCTTACACCGGCGGAATACCATCCGGCGGGTTGTCGTCAAACCCGTGCATGCGCAGAGCCCATTGCAAGCCGACCACAGCTCCCTTCACCGGCTGCAACAGCCCGAGCGAGGCGAAGAGGGTGAAGGGCAAATAGGCGGCGAAGGTGAGCCAGCCCGGCGTCGTGTAATTGGTCTCGATCCACAAAATGGCTGGCACAGTGATGTGGCCGACGATGACGATCACGAGATAGGCGGGCAAATCGTCGGCGCGGTGTGGCGTGAAGTCGAGGCTGCATGTTGCGCAATTGTCCGCCGTCTTCAGGAAGGCGCGGAACAATTTTCCCTGGCCGCAGCGCGGGCAGCGGCCGCGAAAGCCCCGCCTCATCGCCGCCCAGACGTCGCGCTTCTCGACGAGGCCGGTCTCGCGTGTCCAGATCTTTGGGGCTGCGCTCATGGTCACCATGCCTTGCCCTTCTGTCCCCCACCTTTCCCCTTGTTCTTGCCTTTGCTCTTCTTGCCGGGCTTTGGCTTCGGCGGCTTGCGTTTTCTGTCTGGGCTGCGTCCGGGCTGCGCCTTGAGCGAGGGACGGCGCTGCGGGCCAGCCTGCCTGCGGTCGCGCGGCGCGGTCTCGCTGGATGACGACAGCAGCTCAAAACGCAGCGCGCCCGCGATGGGGGCTGCCTCGATCAGACGGACGTCGACGACATCGCCGAGCTGGTACATGGTGCGGGTGCGCGTGCCGACCAGTGCGTGGCGGCCCTCGTCATAGTTGAAATATTCCGTGCCAAGGGATCGGATCGGGATCAACCCGTCGGCGCCGGTCTCACTCAGCTTGACGAACAGGCCGGCGCGGGTGACGCCGGAGACGCGCCCCTGAAAACTCGCGCCGATGCGGTCGGCGAGGTGATGCGCGATCAGGCGGTCGACGGTCTCGCGCTCGGCCTTCATCGCGCGCCGCTCGGTCAGCGAAATATGCGCGGCGACTTCGGCGAGGGTTTCCGCCGTCTCGCTGTCGGGCAGGGCGCCTTCGCCGAGCCCGAGCGCGCGGACCAGTGCGCGGTGCACGACGAGGTCGGCATAGCGGCGGATCGGCGAGGTGAAATGCGCATAGCGGCGCAAATTCAGGCCGAAATGACCGTAATTCTCCGACGAATATTCGGCCTGCGCCTGCGCGCGCAGCACCACCTCGCTCACCAGCGGGAAGTGGTCATGGCCTTCGAGCTGCGCCAGCACGCGGTTGAACAGAGCGGGGCGCAACGCGCCGCCTTTCGCGAACGGCACGTCGAGTGTCTTCAGAAATTCCTGGAGCGCGTGGACCTTCTCCAGCGTCGGCTCGTCATGCACGCGGTAGATCAGCGGCAGCGATTTCTTCTCCAGCATCTCGGCTGCCGCCACGTTGGCGAGGATCATGAACTCCTCGATCAGCTTGTGCGCATCGAGCCTTTGGGGAATGACGACACGATCAACGGTGCCATCACTCTTCAGGAGGATCTTGCGCTCGGGCAGATCGAGATTGAGCGGATCGCGCTCGTCGCGCGCGCGCTTGACGCAGGCGTAAGCCGCATAGAGCGGCTTCAGGATCGGATCGAGCAGGGGGCCGGTGGTGTCATCAGGCCGTCCGTCGATCGCGGCCTGCGCCTGCGCGTAGCTCAGCTTGGCGGCCGAGCGCATCAGGATGCGATGGAATGAGTGCGAACGCTTGCGGCCATCAGGCGCAATGATCATCCGCACCGCGAGCGCGCCGCGCGGCTCGCCCGGGACCAGCGAGCAGAGATTGTTGGAGATGCGCTCGGGCAGCATCGGCACGACGCGGTCGGGGAAATAGACCGAGTTGCCGCGGTCGAGCGCGGCGCCGTCGAGCGCGGTGCCCGGCTGCACGTAGAAGCTCACATCCGCAATGGCGACGTCGACGATGAAGCCGCCTCTGTTGTTCGGATCCGGGTCTGGCTGCGCATGCACCGCGTCGTCGTGGTCCTTGGCGTCAGGCGGATCGATGGTGACGAGCGGGACGTCGCGCCAGTCCTCGCGGCCCTTCAGGTTTGCGGGCTCTGCGGCCTCCGCTTCGCGCTCCGCAGCGGAGGAGAATTGCAAGGGGATGTCGTGGGCGTAGATCGCGATCAGGCTGATCGCCTTCTCCGATTTGACCGAGCCGAGCTTCTCCTTGACCCGGCCTGAGGCCAGCCCAAAGCTGCGCGTGCGGACGATGTCGACGCTGACGAGGTCGCCGTCCTGGGCGCCGCGCGTATCAGCCGCGGCGATGTTCAGCTCGCGGTCGGCGGACTTCTTGTCAACCGGGATCAGCCGTCCGCCGCCTTCGGGAAGGCTGCGGAAGACGCCGAGGATGCGGCTCTTGGTCTTGTCGAAGACCTTGATGATGTGGCCGCGATAGGCCGGACCTTCGGTCTCGTTGGTCGGCTCGACCCGCAGCAGCACGCGGTCGCCGACGCCGGCGGTCGTGCCAGGCTTTGGCCGGCGCGGCATTGCGATCAGGATTTTTGGCGGTTCGCCGCTCTCGACCTCGTCCCATTCGCTGGGAGCGGCGATCAGCTCGCCGTCAGAATCGCGGCCGGTGATGTCGGCGACCAGCGTCGTCGGCAGGCTGTCCGGCTCGGAGACCGTGTGGCGTTTTTTCTTGATGGTGCCGTCGTCAGCGAGCTCGCGCAGCAGGCGCTTGAGCTCGATGCGATCGGCGTTCTTCAGGCCGAACTCGCGCGCAATCTCGCGGGTCCCGACCTTTCCTGGATGTGCCTTGATGAAGGCGACAATGGCGCTCCGCTCGGGAAAGCCATGGTCATTCTTGCGTTTCACTTAACCTCTTAAGTCGTGCCGGCACTCTTCTTGGCCGGAGCTTTGGCGGCGGGCGCCTTGGTCGGCGACGTCTTGACTGCTGAAGTCTTGGCGGTCGACGACACGGCTGCGCGTGCCTTGCTGGTGGATTCGGATTTGGTTTTGGCCGCGGCTTTCTTCGCGGCCGGTTTCTTCTTCGGCGCGGCCTCGTCACCATCCGCAGCCTTCGCAGCGGTCTTCTTGGCCTTGGCCGGCCTTGCTGCCTTCTTGGGCTTCTTGCCGCCGCCCTTGGCCGCGCGCTCGTCGATCAGCGCGATCGCCTGCGGCAACGTCACCGTGTCCTTCTCGAACTCCGCCGGGATCGTCGCGTTGACGCCGCCCGCGGTGACATAGGCGCCGTAGCGGCCGCTCTTCACGGTGACGGTGCCGAGCGTCGGATGATCACCGATCGCCTTGCCGGGATCAGCACCAAAGCGCCGGTTCGGGCCCTTGGCGACCTTCTCCGCGATCAGCGTGACCGCGCGATTGAGGCCGATGTCGAACACCTCGTCGCCGGCTTCTAAGCTGGCGTAGGTCTTCTCGTGCTTCACGAACGGCCCGAAGCGGCCGAGGCCTGCCGTGATCGGCTCACCGGTCTCCGGATGCTTGCCGATCTCGCGCGGCAGCGACAGCAGTTTCAGCGCAAGCTCGAGCTCGACATCGCCAGGCGGGGTGCCCTTCGGGATGCCCGCGCGCTTCGGCTTCTCGCCTTCCTCATAATCCTTCTGCTCGCCGAGCTGGATGTAGGGGCCAAAGCGGCCGGCCTTGACCCAGACATCGCGACCCGTATCAGGATCCTGGCCGAGCGAACGGTCCGCGGTGGTCTCGCTGTCGGCGGCGAGCTGTCGGGTGTAGCGGCATTCCGGATAGTTCGAGCATCCGACGAAGGCACCGAACTTGCCGGCCTTGAGGTTTAGCCGGCCGTTGCCGCAGCTCGGGCACTGCCTGATGTCGCCGCCATCGGCGCGCGGCGGATAAATGTGCTGTCCGAGCAGGTCGTCGAGCACATCAAGCACCTGCGCCACGCGCAGATCCTTGATCTCGTCGACGGCGCCGATGAAGCCGGTCCAGAAATCCTTCAGCACCTGCTGCCAGGAGATCTCGTTGTTGGAGATGCGGTCGAGCTGCTCCTCCAGATTGGCGGTGAAGTCGTATTCGACGTAGCGGGCAAAGAAGCTTTCGAGGAACGCGACCACGACGCGGCCCTTGTCCTCGCCATGCAGGCGCTTCTTCTCCAGCTTGACGTAGCCGCGGTCCTTCAGGACCTGGAGGATCGAGGCATAAGTCGAGGGCCGGCCGATGCCGAGCTCTTCCATGCGCTTGACCAGCGAGGCCTCGGAGAACCGCGGCGGCGGCTCGGTGAAATGCTGGGTGACGGCGAGCGACTGCCGCTTGAGCGCATCGTTCGGGCTCATCGCGGGCAGGCGGCGGGAATCCTCGTCCTCCTCGTCGTCGCGGCCTTCCTGGTAGAGGGCGAGGAAGCCGTCGAACTTGATGACCTGGCCGGTGGCGCGCAGCTCCAGCGTGCGCGCACCTGCCTTCGCATTGATGTCGACGGTGGTGCGCTCGAGCTCGGCCGATTCCATCTGGCTCGCGATGGTGCGCTTCCAGATCAGCTCATAGAGTCGCGCCTGATCGGCATCGAGCTTGCGGCTCATGCTGTCGGGGCGGCGCGACATGTCGGTCGGGCGGATCGCTTCGTGCGCTTCCTGGGCGTTCTTGGCCTTGGCCTGGTACTGGCGCGGGGCGTCCGGCACGTAGGCGTTGCCGTAATCCTCGCCGATCACCTTGCGCGCCTGGGTGATCGCGGACGGATCGATCTGCACGCCGTCGGTACGCATATAAGTAATGAGTCCGGTGGTCTCGCCGCCGATGTCGATGCCTTCATAAAGGCGCTGGGCGATGCGCATTGTGTGCGCGGGCGCAAAGCCGTATTTGCGGCTGGCTTCCTGCTGCAAGGTCGACGTGGTGAAGGGCGCCTGCGGATTGCGGCGAGCCGGCTTTGCATCGACCGCGGTCACGGCGTAGGCGGCTGTTTCCAGCGCCTTCTTGAAGTCTTCGGCTTCCGCGCCGGTGCCGATGTCGAGGCGCTGGATCTTCTTGCCGTCGGCGCCGACAAGACGGGCCTCGAAGGCATCACCGCGTGGCGTCAGCAGGGTCGCGATCAGCGACCAATATTCGCGCGCAACGAACTTCTCGATCTCGAGCTCGCGGTCGCAGACCAGCCGCAGCGCCACCGACTGCACGCGGCCGGCCGAACGGGCGCCCGGCAGCTTGCGCCACAGCACGGGGGAGAGGGTGAAGCCGACCAGATAGTCGAGCGCCCGGCGCGCCATATAGGCGTCGACCAGCGCGCCGTCGATCTGGCGCGGATGCTTCATCGCGTCCGTGACCGCCTGCTTGGTGATGGCGTTGAACACCACGCGCTCGATCTTGTGGTCCTTCAGCGCGCGCTTCTCTTTCAACACCTCCAGCACGTGCCAGGAGATGGCCTCGCCCTCGCGATCAGGGTCGGTCGCGAGAATCAGGCGGTCGGCGCCCTTCAGGGACTTGGCGATGTCGTTGAGCCGGCCTGCCGCCTTGGGGTCGATCTCCCAGATCATCTTGAAATTGGCGTCGGGATCGACGGAACCGTTCTTCGCCGGCAAGTCGCGGACATGGCCGAACGAGGCCAGAACCTCGTAGGACGAGCCCAAATACTTGTTGATCGTCTTGGCTTTCGCCGGCGACTCCACAATGACGATATTCATGTAGTTCCAGTAACTTACGGGGAAATATTGGGCCGAAATCGACGAGATTCGGATCGGCCCTTTCGACCCGAACATGGGTGGTGAGGCCCTCGCTGTCAAATCGAAGGGTGTTGAAAGCCCGCGGAATGGGAAAAGTTTCATATCGAGAAAGTTGCGAAATACCACCTTGGAGTTGTGGCCGGTGTCGGCGTAATGTTTCCGCGGGGCATGGATTCGGGTGGGGCTGGTGGCAAAGCCAGGAAAGAAACGGGCGCGCGCCGCAACAGGCGCGCGGGGAGGCTCGCGCAACGAGGAACCGGGGGAGGGCGGCGTCGATGAAGCCGTGGCCTTCATCGCCGAGCAGGCGGGCGCATTGCGCAAGCTCGCCGAGCGGCACAAGCTCGATGTGCTGCATTATCTTCTGGGCATGACCAAGCTCGAGGCCGACGAGCATTTGCGTCTGCGGAGCAAGCGCAAGCTGTCGTAGGGGTGGCCGGCCGAGATGCAGCCGGGCCGTCGCCCTTCGAGGCTCGCCGAAGAGGCGAGCACCTCAGGGTGACGGGGATGGATGGGAGCGCGCCGCTCTAACCACGTCATTGCGAGCGTAGCGAAGCAATCCAGAGTCTTTCCGCGAAGGCAGTCTGGATTGCTTCGCTACGCTCGCAATGGACGGGTGTGGCGGCTGCGTACCATCATCAAGCCGACCGCCGCCGCGGTGCCGGTCGCGGCTTCAGGGTGATATCGGCCAGGCTGAGCAGCCGTCCATCCTCGGCGTGCAGTTCGAGCTTCTTCACCGGGCGGCCTTTGGCGCGATCGATCATGATGGTGTCGATCTCCTCGGGCGTATCGTCGAACTCCTCGCTCCATTGCCGGAGCGCGACCAGGATCGGGAAGAGGCCGCGTCCCTTCGGCGTCAGCACATATTCCTGGTAGGCGCTGCCGTCGGACGCGGGGACCATCGCCAGAATGCCATGGTCGAGCATTGATCGCAGCCGCGCCGACAAGATGTTCTTGGCCATGCCGAGCTTGCTCTGAAACTCGCCAAAGCGGCGCAGACCGAGCATCGCCTCGCGAATGATCAGGAGCGTCCACCAGTCCCCAATCGCCTCCAGCGATCGCGCGACCGGGCAACCGTCACCCTCAAAACTCGTTCGTTTCACCATCGTGCGGCCCTGTCGCATTCGCCCGAGTTCGGGCGGATCACGCGCTTTTGTGGTTGCATTATAAAACCAATCGGCCTAGATGGCAACATAGTTTCATTATGAAACCACTGGAGGCGAGCATGAGGCTGAAGAACAAGACGGCACTGATCACTGGCGGCAACAGCGGCATTGGACTGGCGACGGCGAAGCTGTTCGTGGCCGAGGGCGCGAAGGTCGTGATCACCGGACGCAACAAGGAGACGCTGGCGGCCGCGGCGAAAGAGCTCGGGCCGAACGGCCTTGCGGTCGAAGCCGACATCACCGACATCGCCGCAACGGAAAAGGCGATTGCGCAGGCGGTCGCAACATTCGGCAAGCTCGACATCGTGTTCGCCAATGCCGGCATTCCCGGCAACACGCCGGTCGGCGGCACCACGCTCGCGGCGTTCGAGCAGGTGATCCGCACCAATTTGACCGCGGTCTTCTTCACCGTGCAGGCGGCACTACCGCATCTCAATGACGGCGCATCCATTATCCTCAACGGGTCGGTGATCTCAGTGCTCGGCAATCCCGGTTATGCGGCCTACGCCGCCAGCAAGGCCGGCGTGCGCGGGATGGCGCGCGTGCTCGCCTCAGAGCTTTCGCCGCGCGGCATCCGCGTCAATGTGGTGGCGCCGGGCGCGATCCGCACGCCGATCTGGAAGGGCGCGGCACCGACGGAACAGGCATTCGCCGTGCTGGAGGGCCGCATCGCCAAGACGACTCCACTTGGGCGCATTGGTGAAGTGGATCACATTTCGAAGACGGTGCTGTTCCTCGCCTCGGATGATTCTGCACATGTCACGAGTGCGGAGATCTTCGTCGATGGTGGTTCGACCGGATCGCCAGCCGGCGCGCCGATCTATCGCGGTTGATCAAGTGAAGTGAAAATTGAATCGGCCGGCGCGCGAGACACGGTTGCGCCGGTCGGTTCCCACATCTCACGGGATGTATTTCCTGAAGCTTGCTTGATGCATTGAACCTTCGCGGGTGCTGCCAAGACCTTTCTACGGGCAGGGGTCATAAGACTCATTTTGAAGGAGCCCGTTATGCCAAAGGCAGCTCGTATTTATTCTCCGATTTCAGCACCGCGTATTTACACCGAACGTTCCGCAGTCCCGGCCAAGCACTCCGACACGTCAGAGTTCATCGGGGTCGTCATCTTCTCCGGCATCGGGCTTTTCATTTCGCTCCTCGCCGTGATCCTGGGTGTGCAGGGCGCCTGGTTTTAGTTCACGCGAGCTGTCAGCCGCCGCCGGAGTCCGGCAGCGGCTGTCGTTGGCTTAAGGTTTACGCCGCGCGCAGGCTGGTTGCCGCCTGGAGCGCGTTCGCCAGCGACTTCTCGCGATGGTCCGGGCCAACCTGGATGCCATCGGCGATGATGAATTCCGGATTTTGGATGCCGATGAAGCCGAATACGCCGCGCAGGTATGTTTCGAGATGCTCCAGCGCTGCGGCCGGCGAGCCCGCGCCGTAATAGCCGCCGCGCGAGATCGCAACGATCACGCGCTTGCCGCCGGCGAGGCCCTGCGGTCCGTTGGCGTCGTATTTGAACGTCTTTCCCGCCACCAGAATGCGATCGATCCAGGCCTTGAGCTGGCTCGGAAGCGTGAAATTGTACATCGGCGCGCCGATCACGACGATATCGGCCGCGAGGAACTCGTTCAGCACGGCCGCGCTCGCGGCAAGGTCAGGTCCGAGTTCCGCAGGCGCGGGTGCGCCCTGGGCGGCTGCAAGGTGCGATCCGGAGAGGTGGGCGAGCGGGATCTGGGTCAGGTCGCGGTAGACGATGTCGAGCGACGGGGTTGCCTGTCGCAGCCGGTCGACGATGGCAGCGGAAACCTGCCTGGAGACGGAGTGGGGGCCGAGCACGCTGGAGTCGATATGGAGGAGTTTCATTTGGGTCACCCATGGTATAGATTTGTAACCCGCACTACATGAGTGACTGTCGAAATCCCTGCAAGAACGCACATTTTTGGGCCATGAGCACATCATTGAAACCTGCACACATCGATTTGCCTGCCCCTCCGACGCGGCCGGATCCCAACCACGCCGGCTGTCGCGGCGTCGCCTCGGTGCTCTCGCGCGTCGGCGACAAATGGAGCGTGTTCGTCATCATGACGCTTGGCGACGGACCAAAGCGCTTCAACGAGCTCAAGCGCATCATTGACGGCATCTCGCAGCGGATGCTGACCCTGACCTTGCGCGGGCTCGAGCGGGACGGGCTGGTGACACGGACGGTGTTTCCGACCATTCCGCCACGGGTCGATTATGAATTGACAGAACTCGGTCGCGGGCTCGCCGACCCCGTGCAGGCGCTCGGCCAATGGGCGTTTGCGCATCTGCCGGAGATCGAGGGCGCGCGGACGCGCTTCGACCAGAGGAACGACACCTAAAGCAGCGATACCAACCCGCCGCCGTGACGTTCGAGCCGGCCGGCGAGTTCCAGCTCCAACAGCACTGTGCGCACGATCGCGGGCGAGGCGCCGGACATCCGCACGAGATCGTCGATCGAGATGGGGGGCCGGGCCGAGCAGGCCGGTGATCTGGTCGCGGTCATGCCCTTGCGGATCGTTCTCGAACGGCTCGCTGTCGGGCTCGCTGATCGGATGCATCAGCGGCCGCTCCATGATCGGTGCGACAGCGTTGACGATGTCGGCGGCTTCGGTGACGAGCGTTGCGCCCTGCTTGAGCAGGTCGTTGGTGCCGGCGGCGCGCGGATCGAGCGGCGAGCCGGGGACGGCGAACACTTCGCGGCCCTGCTCGGCCGCCATGCGCGGTGATCAGCGAGCCCGAGCGGTGCGCGGCCTCTACCACGACCACGCCGAGCGCGGCGCCGGAGATCAGCCGGTTGCGGCGGGGAAAGTCGCGGGCGCGCGGCTCGTGGCCGAGCGGCATTTCGGAGATCGCCGCGCCCTGGTGATCGAGGATCGATGTGAGCAGATCGCCGTGCTCGGGCGGATAGATGCAATCATGTCCGCCGGCGAGCACCGCGACCGTGCCGCTTGCGACGCTGGCGCGATGCGCGGCCTGATCGACGCCGCGGGCGAGCCCCGAGATGACGATGAAGCCGGCCTCTCCAAGCTCGCGCGCGAGCTGGCCGGCGAATTTCAGGCCCGCGCCGGAGGCATTGCGCGAGCCGACGATGGCGATCATCGGACGCATCAGCGTTGCGTTCTCGCCGCGCACGGCGAGCAACGGCGGCGCATCGTCGATCATCGCCAGCCGCGCCGGATAGCCCTCCTCGCCGGGCGCGAGCCAGGCGATGCCGAATTTGCGGCTCGCGGCAAGCTCGGCCTTGGCTTCGTCCACACTGCCGATGCGCCCCGATCGCGCCGCACCGCCCCGGCGCGCCAGATCAGGCAGCCGCTCCAGCGCGGCACGTGCCGAGCCGAAATGATCGACCAGCGAACGGAAGGTGCGCGGCCCCGGTATTATGGCGCAAACGCCACAACGGCCCGATCATGAGCTTCAGGGCGATTGGGGCCGTGCTCCTTGCACTCGTCGTCAGCGCAATTGCCTTCGAAATGGTGAATGTTGGAGAACTGGACGTTCTGAGGGTCGCTATTGGGATTGTATCGGAAGGGGTCACCCGTTACGAGCAGTCGCCAGCAAAACCGGGTTATGTGCTGAGGGGTGCCGGGAAATACGTCATAGTATCGAGCCCAGCCCCAGAAATAGAGGAGCTTCTGCCCATTCTGGATTTCGACTATGTCCGAAGGAGTAATGGCCGCGGCGGGGAAACGAGGGACCATGCCGCCCCCAGCTTTTGTTTTAGGGGGGAGGAGGGCTGTTCCGATTTCGTTTGTGGGATAGTCGAAGTTAAACCCGGGCATGATCTGGCTCGGCACCAGCAAACACTCGCTGTGCATCGTCATATTCTTGGTGGGAGTGTCTCCACTGTTTTCCCAGTTGGGCCTGAATCTCCAGTGATATTGACCGGTAGGCTTATGGATTTCCCAATAAGCCAAGACGCCAGTCGCGAAAACGAATGCGCGCTCGCCAGCGATCATCGCATCATGCGCGATGTCAGCAGCTCTCTTAGAAGCATCGATGGAGGCTTTCATGTCGCGACCCTGCGCTTTGCTGGCGCGCCAAGTAACGATCCAGAGGCCTATCGTAGAAACGGCGAGAACGCCGGTAAACCCGACAAGCCACAGCGTGAAATAAGCAACGGGGTCCTCGCCAGCCTTTTCCCAAAACCCGTTTTTATTTTCCTTCTCAGTGGTATGTTCGGCGGCCTGATGATTGTCGGCGGAGTGATGCTCTGGGGGCGAATACATTATCCCCCACGCGATACTACCGCCGAGAGCAAATCCCATCAGAGCCGCGAAAAGCGGCCAAACTAGCCATTGGTAACGCACAGAGCCCCGCCGCGCTCAAATCTCTTCCAATGCTACCCCTTCGAGTTCTAAGGCCGCAATACACGCAAGAAAGAAAGTGGCCGGGAATGTTCCCCGCGCCAGCTTGTTCGTGATAGACGCCTCGGTCTCTTTCAGTCCGTGCTTCCTGAGTCGCTTGGCCAGCTCGCCATAGGTGACTTCGGTATCCTTCAGCTTGTGCTTTAGGAATGCTGCGGCGCGCTCGGCCCATTCCTCTTCGGATTTGATGTTCATGGGCACCTCCAATTTGGAGGCTATCATATCTGATAGATTGCTGTTGACAAGTCGAAACCTCTCACATATGATAGCTTTCATAAACGAGAGGGGCAGCAAATGGCACAGCACTTTCTTCTTTCCCGGGCGGCTAAGACCCTCTCGCTGGCCCAGGTTTTCCAGATGAAGGACGAAGAGGCCGAAATGGCCTTCCGCCGCATCCGTTGGGCCGATACCAACGGCGAGCCGGTTTGCAGCCACTGCGGCGGTGTGGATGCCTATGACTGCCGTCGCTTGAAGGGTGCGCCGCGCTTCCGCTGCCGCGCCTGCAAAAAGGACTTCACCCTTACCAGCGGGACGCTGTTCGCCAGCCACAAGCTGCCCCTGCGCTGCTATCTGGCGGCCATCGCGATCTTCTGCAACGAAGTGAAGGGCAAGTCGGCGCTGGCGCTCAGCCGCGATCTCTGCGTCTCCTACAAGTGCGCCTTCGTCCTCCTGCACAAGCTGCGGGAAGCCATGGCAGACGAACTCAAGGGCCGCGTGATCGGCGGCGAGGGCAAGGTGGCTGAGGTGGATGGCGGCTATTTCGGCGGCTACGTGAAGCCCGCCAACCGCAAGGAAGATCGCCTTGACCGTCGCTTCACCCGCAACCAGAACGGCAAGCGCAAGGTGGTGGTGATCGTTCGCGAGCGCGGCGGCAACTCGGTTCCGGCCGTATTCAACAGCGAGAGCCAAGCCGCCTCATTCATTCGCTCCCGCATCGCCAAGGGGACGGTTGTGCATGCGGACGAAGCCGGCTCTTGGGACAACCTGCATGAGCGTTTCGAGGTGAAGCGCATCAACCATCAGGAGGCGTATTCCATGGATGGCGCCTGCACCAACTGGGCCGAAGAATACTTCTCCCGCCTGCGCCGCGCCGAGATCGGCATTCACCACCATATCGCTGGCCCATATCTGCTCCGCTATGCGCAGGAGTCGTCGTGGCGCGAGGACAACCGCCGCGTCTCGAATGGCGATCAGACGCAGCGGATTGCCGGACTGGCCTTGAAGCGGGGCAAGTCGGTGGACTTCACCGGGTACTGGCAGCGCCATATCGTGGAAGGAGAATAGGTAAGTCAAACTCACCTATTAATTGAATGGAACTTGTGGCAAAATCACAGTTCCGAATGCAAAAAGCCGCCTCCGGAAACCGGGACGGCTTTTCGTAGGTCGGAACTAGCTAGGCTAGGACCGCTCTGTGCAACCGTGAATGTAATCATTCCGGAGAACGTGTCTAGCCTCGTTGGTCACCGTATCAACCATATGAAAAGGTTAGACAAAATGACTAACAACGACCTCCCCGTCACCACCGAGCAACAGCTGAGATTGGACCTTCAAGTCGCCGCCGAAGGCGAATTTGACGGCGTTGGAATGGGCGTCCTGTCGGACGGCACGCCGTTTCTCACTATCCGCGGCCTCGCTCGCATGTGTGGCGTAGACCATGCCGCAATCGTCCGGATCACTGCGGACTGGACGGTAAAGCCCCCGCGTCCTCGCGAACAGAAAATTCGGGAGTTGGTGCGGGCGCAAGGAGCCGACGACAGCACCGCGTTTATGGCGGTAGTGAAAAACGGGACGATCAACCATATCGTGCCGGCCGCCGTGTGTATGGCGATCTTAGAATACTATGCGTTCGAGGCCCGCGGAGATAATACGCAGGCCGCCAAAAGCTATCGCGTCCTCGCGCGGAAGGGCTTCAATGACTTTATCTATGCGCAGGTGGGGTACAATCCCAGCGGCGCGGCGAGCGTTGCGTGGCAACAATTCCACGACAGGGTCACGCTCGCATACCACACTGTGCCGCAGGGCTATTTTAGCATCTTCAAAGAACTCGCCGACATCTTCGTAATGCTGATCCGAAAAGGGGCGAACCTCGGTCCAACTTTTGTTCCAGACATCAGCGTCGGTCAACTGTGGGCCAGATACTGGACGTCGGAAAATCTCGAAGTCCTGTATGGCGACCGGATCAAGTACGAACACAACTATCCCGGCTATTTCCCGCAAGCAGCCTCCAATCCTCAGCATCCTTACTGTTACCCGGATGATGCGCTGGGTGAGTTCCGGAAGTGGGTTCGCGAGGTATACTTGCCGAAACGTATGCCGGGATACCTGCTCGACAAGGTTAAGCAGGGCCAGCTTCCTCCCGCCATCGCGACAGCCGCGCTTGAAGCCTTTGAGCCGCTGAAGCCGATCCCGCCAAGACGCTAAGGTGAAATCGTCCAGCGGAAGGGCCTCGCTTCGCCCACCCGCTGGACGCCCTTGCCGTCATGATTCGCGAGGCTGTGCTGTATCCCCAGCGAGACAGATTGCACCTCCTCCTTGGAAGCCTCCTGTACGCCAGCGGCGGCGAGGATGGCGGCGGCAAGCTCCTGAGCTGTCATAGGCTCTGCGGCCGTCCTGAGCACGTCCACGGCCTTCCTATATAATGTGCCGCGCTTGAACCACTTGTTCGGCTTCCGTCGCTTCACGGCGATGCCAGCCAGGTTGTAGTTCGGGTCTAGCATCTTGATGACGGCTTCCACCTGCCGCATCTGCTCGCTCATCTCATCGTACTTCTGTCGGTTCTCAAGGATGGCCCCGCCTAGCTCGGCATGAAGCCGTTCAAGGGTGAAGATGGCCGGTCGGGTGTACGGATTCTGCGTCGGTCTGTGTCGCGCCATGTTGATCTCCTTTTCGCTGGAGAAATGGCGGCGAAGCACTCATCATGCTTGTGGCGTTTGCGCCATAATACCGCGCGGCCCGACATTGTCCGAACGGATCAGCCGCAGGCGGTCGATCCTGTCAGCCTCGGTCAGCTCCACGCTCGGATTGATGGCGTCCACGGCAGCTCCTTGTGGGCGCAGCATGGAACAACCTGAGGGCGTGGGCAACAGGGGGGAGCTCGATCGCGGTCAAAAGCACAACCGGGAAGACCCGCCGCGGTCGACGGGTCCTCTCCAAGCTCGTCCGGTTAGCGTGCGTGCGCCGCCTGAACGGCACCGACGCCGCCACGCAAGAGGCGTGCATCAAGGCTGAACGCACCAGCGCCGAAGGCAAAGATCTGAAGCAGTCCGCCCGCCATCATCACGTTCTTGAGGAAATGGATCATCTGGTTCTGATCGGCAAAGTTGTTGTGGAACGAGGCTGCGGCAGCCACCGAGAAGATGGCGAGCGCCAGCGCGACCGAGCGGGCCTGATAGCCTGCGATCAGCAAGAGACCGCCACCGAGTTCGACCAGAACTGCGATCGCATAAGCCACCGGCGGCACCGGTAATCCAGCAGAGGCGATGTAGGCAGTCGTCGCACCATAGGCGGCGAGCTTGCCGAAGCCGCTCATTGCAAACGGGAGGCCGATCATCAGCCGGCCAACGAGGGAAGCATAACGGGTCGTATCCATGGTAGTCGCTCCTGTGCTTGGTTGAGGTCCGACGGCGGTGACGCACCAGCGTCTGCCGTTTGGAAGAGGTTGCGTCGCGGGCCTTCGTTGTGGCCTCACGGTGGCGCTTTTGAATTGCGGCATAAATAGAAATGATGGAAAGTCACCGTTTCTATTATTGACCTATGAGCCGACCGTCGCGGCGCCGAATGCTGCGGTCGAGATGCCCGTCTCGAAACGCTCGACGCATTCATCCGATCGGTGTTGTCTCGCCAGACTCCACGCATGGATTGATCGCGTCGACGTGCGCTTGCACGGCCTCGTCGCGATGCTAAAAGCGATCCCAATAAGAAGGATTTTGCCATGATCTCACTCGCCGACCTCCAACGCCGCATCGCGAGCGGAGAGCTTTCGCCCGATGACGCCATCACCCAGTCGCACGCGGCGATCGAGGCCAAGGAGAAGGACGTCCGTGCCTTCGTCCGTCATGACAAATCCGCGAAGGCGCAGGCCTCCGGCCCGCTGCGGGGCATCGCGGTCGGCATCAAGGACATCATCGACACCGCTGATATGCCGACCGAGATGGGCTCGGAGATCTATCGCGGCTGGCAGCCGCGCGCGGACGCGCCTGTCGTGATGATGCTGAAGCGGGCGGGCGCCACCATCATCGGCAAGACCACGACGACGGCGTTTGCCTCGCGCGATCCGACCCCGACGCTCAATCCGCACAATCTGGGCCATACGCCCGGCGGCTCGTCCTCCGGTTCGGCGGCGGCCGTCGGCGCCGGGATGATCCCGCTGGCGTTGGGCACCCAGACCGGTGGCTCGGTGATCCGGCCGGCCGCCTATTGTGGCGCTGCTGCGATCAAGCCGTCGTTCCGGATGCTGCCGACCATCGGCGTGAAATGTTATTCGTGGGCGCTCGACACGGTCGGGCTGTTCGGATCACGCGCAGAAGATCTCGCGCGCGGACTGCTGGCGATCACCGGGCGTACTGAATTCGACGGCATTGTCGCGGCGAAGGCACCGCGCGTCGGCGTGGTCAGGCAGGAGTTTGCCGAGGCCGTCGAACCGGCGGCGGAAGAGGGGTTGCTGGCGGCGATCAAGGCGGCCGAGAAGGCCGGCGCCAGCGTGCAGACCATCGATCTGCCCGAGGCGGTGCAGGAAGCCTGGCGCATCCACCCGATCATCCAGGATTTCGAGGCGCATCGCGCGCTCGCCTGGGAGTTCGACCAGCATCACGACGAGATCGCGCCGATGCTTCGCGAAAGCCTCGACGCCACCGTCGGACTGACGCCGAAGGAATATGACGACGCCCGCCGGATCGCCCGCCGCGGACGTCGCGAGCTAGGCGAGCTGTTCGAAGGTTTCGACGTGCTGCTCACCTATTCGGCGCCGGGCGTAGCACCAGCCAAGGAGCTCGCCTCGACCGGCTCGCCCCGCTACAACCGGCTGTGGACGCTGATGGGCAACCCTTGCGTCAACGTGCCGGTGATGAAGGTCGGCGGCCTGCCGATCGGCGTGCAGGTGATCGCGCGCTTCGGCAACGATCCCGGCGCGCTGGCGGCGGCGTGGTTCCTGGAGAACGCGCTGGCGAAATCAGGCTAGCGCGGGCTCGGCCACGGGCAGGGTGCGTCGGGCCTCGGCGCCTGTGGCGCCTTGCCCGAGCCAGCGCTCGGCGGCCTCGCGGCCGCTTCGGTGCAGCGTGCGGATGAAGCCGCGGCCGAGATCGGTGGACGAGCGCTGTGCGAGGCCGTCGATGGAGTCTTCTGCGGCGATTTTGGAGAGTCGCAGCGCGGGGGCTCCGTGCGACTGCGCCCATGCGATCGCTGCGATCTCGGCCTTGAGTGCGGCGTTGGCCGCGATCTGGTCGAGACGGCGATCGATCGCGGCGAGCGTGATCGGCACGTAGCTGTCGCGCGTGGGCGTGATTTGGACGAGCAGCAGGTCGGCGGTTGCCGATTGCTGCGCCAGTTTGATGAGCGGCGGATTGCCGCCAAGGCCGCCGTCCCAATAGGCCTCACCGTCGATCTCGACGGCGCAGTGAACCAGCGGCGGGCAGGTCGAGGCCAGCGCGACGTCGGCAGTGATCGCGTCATTGCCAAAAATCTGCTGCTGCCCGTCACGGATCCGCGTCGCCGCGATCAGAAGCTTTGGGCATTTGGCATTGCGTAAGCGCGCAAAATTGATGTCGCGCGACAGCGCCAGGCGCAGCGGATCGAGATCGAACGGATCGAACTGGCCGGAGCGCAGCGTCGGACCGAAGGCGACCGAGCTTCCCGCCGGCGAGAAGCCGCCGATCAGCATCAGGGAGCGGAACGAGGCCTCGTGCATCAGCCGGATCCAGAACCGGTTCAGCCGCGAGCGAGCGCCTTCGCGGCCGCCTTCGGCCAAGCCGCAGGCCAGCAGCAGCGCGTTGATGGCGCCGGCGCTGGTGCCGCTGATCGTGTCGAATTCAATGGACGGCTCTTCCAGCAGCCGTTCCAGCACGCCCCAGGTGAAGGCGGCAAAAGTCCCGCCGCCCTGGAGCGCGAGTGACAGTCTTTTGGGCGGCCATTGGCTGGGGCGCTCCTGCGCGGGCGCAACAATGGCTGCGACCTCGATCGCTACAGGAGCTTGCGATACGGGAGCGGGGACAGGCTTCGGCGCAGGCGGCGGTGAGGGCGCATCGGACCAGATGTTGGTCGATAAGAGCAGCCGACTTGCCGCAGTGGCCTGCGAGCCGTCGCCGTGCGTGCCGTCAATCTTCTCGCTCATTCTGAGCAACCGCGTAACGCCATTTCCGCTGTCAGGATGACAGGCATGGAACCCGTTCGCTACTGCCGGCCGCGAAGGGCTTCCGAGTTGCGAACAGGAATTGGCACATAATGCGGAGGCCGTGCGGCGGTATCCGTACTTTTTCCGCCCCTACGCCTTCTCGCCGATCCGGCTTTCCTTGCCTGATTGCAGCCGCTTGATGTTCTCGCGATGCGCGTAGAACAGCAGCAGCGTCAACACCACGGCCAGCGAAGTCAATTTGGGATCGCTAAACCACCAAAGAAATAGCGGCGTGACGAAGGCTGCCACCAGTGCCGAGAGCGACGAATACCGGGTAGTGAATGCGGTCGCGAGCCAAAGCAGGCAGAAGACCAAGGCGCCTGCTGGAATCAGGCCGAGCAGGATGCCGATATAGACCGCGACGCCCTTGCCGCCCCGAAATTTGAGCCAGACCGGGAAGAGATGGCCAAGGAACGCCCCAAGCCCGGCTACCAGTGCAGCGTCGGAGCCGCCGATGCGAAACGCGATGAGTACCGCCGCGGTGCCCTTGAGTGCGTCGAGCAGCAGGGTGCCCGCGGCGAGGCCCTTGCGCCCCGTGCGCAGCACATTGGTGGCGCCGATGCTGCCGGAGCCGATCGAGCGGATATCCTGCGTGCCCGCGAGCCTGGTCAGCACCAGCCCGAACGGAATCGAGCCGAGCAAATAGCCGATGACGAAGGCCACCGGCAGGAATGCATCAAGCCCCATGGCGGTGTCTCCATGGCTGACATAGCCAGCGCCCATGTCTGTACCTCCGCACGTCAGACATGCTCGTAAACCGTTCGCCCACCGACGATGGTCCTGATAGTGCGGCCTGTAAAGCGGGCTTCGTCGAACGGGGTGTTCTTGCAAGGCGATTTGAGATCGGCGGGATCGACCACCCAGGGCACATCGGGATCGATCACGATGACGTCGGCCGGGCTGCCTGCGCGCAGGGTTCCGCCAGGCAGCCCCAGAATCTCCGCCGGCCGGGTCGACATTGCCCGGATCAGCGTCTTGAGGTCGAGCTCGTCATTGTGGACCAGCCGCAGGCCCGCCGGCAGCATGGTCTCGAGACCGATCGCGCCGTGAGCCGCTTCCGCGAACGGCAGGCGCTTCATCTCGACGTCGTGCGGATTGTGATCGGACATGATGACGTCGATAAGGCCGGAGGCCACCGCCTCCACGAGCGCGCGGCGATCGTCCTCGGTGCGCAACGGCGGCGACAATTTCAGGAAGGACCGATAGGGGCCGATGTCGTTCTCGTTCAGCGCAAGATGGTTGATCGATACCGAGGCGCTGACGGCAAGGCCTGCGTCGCGGGCGCGCTTCAGGATCTCGAGCGACTCGATGCAGGACAGCGACGCCGCGTGATAGCGGCCGCCGGTCAGCGCGACCAGGCGCATGTCGCGCTCCAGCATCACGGCCTCGGCGGCCTTCGGGATGCCCATCAGGCCGAGGCGCGAGGCGAACTCGCCCTCGTTCATCACGCCTTCGCCGACGAGATCGGGATCCTCGGTGTGATGCACGATCAGCGCGTCGAAATCGCGCGCGTAGGTCAGCGCGCGGCGCATCACCTGCGCATTGGTCACGCTGCGGTCGCCATCGCTGAAGGCGAGGGCGCCTGCGGCCTTGAGCAGGCCGAACTCGGTCATCTCCTCGCCGCGCATGCCCTTGGTGAGCGCCGCCATCGGCAGGATGTTGACGATCGCAGTGTCGCGCGCGCGGCGCATCACGAAGTCGACGGTCGCCGAATTGTCGATCACCGGAGAGGTGTCGGGCTGGCAGATGATGGTGGTGATGCCGCCGGTCGCGGCCGCCTGGCTCGCGGAGGCAAAGGTCTCGCGATGGCTGAAGCCGGGCTCGCCGACGAAGGCGCGCATGTCGATCAGGCCGGGGGCCACGATCTTGCCGGAGCAGTTGACGACGTCGGTGCCCTCGGGGACACCGGCCGCGCCGATGCCGCGGCGGGTCTCGCGGATGACGCCATCGGCAATCAGGACGTCGCCGGGGCCGTCGAAATCCCTGCTGGGATCGACGACGCGGGCATTGGCGAGCAGGATGGGGCGGCGGTCAGTCAACATGAGCATCACGCGTTCGGCAGGTTACGGGCGAGCGCTTCCAGCACGGCCATGCGCACGGCGACGCCCATCTCCACCTGTTCGCGGATCAGGGACTGCGCACCGTCGGCAACCGCAGTGTCGATCTCGACGCCGCGGTTCATGGGGCCGGGATGCATCACGAGTGCATCCGGCTTGGCGTAGGCGAGCTTCTTCTGGTCGAGCCCGAAATAGTGGAAATATTCGGAAGTCGACGGCACGAAGGAGCCGTTCATGCGCTCGCGCTGCAGCCGCAGCATCATCACAATATCCGCGCCGTTGAGCCCTTCGCGCATGTCGCGCGCGACCTCGACGCCCATCCGCTCGATGCCGGGCGGCAGCAGCGTGGAGGGGCCGACGACGCGGACCCGGGCGCCCATGGTGTTGAGCAGGATGATGTTGGAGCGGGCCACGCGCGAATGCAGCACGTCGCCGCAGATCGCGACCACGAGACCCTCGATCCGGCCTTTGTTGCGGCGGATGGTGAGCGCGTCGAGCAGTGCCTGCGTCGGATGCTCATGCGCGCCGTCGCCGGCATTGATCACGGAACCGTCAACCTTGCGGGCCAGCAGTTCCACCGCGCCGGAGGCGTGATGGCGCACCACCAATATATCCGGGTGCATGGCGTTGAGTGTCATCGCGGTGTCGACCAGCGTCTCGCCCTTCTTGATGGACGAGGAGGACACCGACATGTTCATGACGTCGGCACCTAAGCGCTTTCCCGCAAGCTCGAACGAGGACTGGGTCCGGGTCGAGGCTTCGAAGAAGAGGTTTACCTGCGTCCGTCCACGCAGGACGGTGCGCTTCTTGTCAACCTGGCGGTTGAGCTCGACATATTCTTCGGACAGGTCGAGGAGGCCGGTGATGTCGGCCGCGGAAAGGCCCTCGATGCCCAGCAAATGCCGGTGGCCGAGGACGAAGGTCGATTTCGATGTCATTAAAGCGAGAGCTATAGGCGCGGATGGCGGGGGGAGCAAGGGCCAATGCCGGGGCGGGGAGTTATCCCCTGATCTGTCGGTTGTCTCGCCGCAAAAAGGCGTGGAGGGCCGGGACAAACCCGGTAACGACGATGTGGGGGGCATTCCATGAAATCAATTCGAATTGCAATTGTGCTGGTAATGACGGCTTGCACCGCTCACGCCCAATCGCTCCCTGGCGGCTTCGTCTATTTGCGCGACGTCGATCCCACCATCATCCAGGACATCCGCTATGCCAGCTCCAACAATTTCATTGGCCGCCCGCTCGCCGGCTATGGCGCCGGCGAATGCGTGGTGAAGCGCGAAGTCGGGCTGCGGCTGAAGGCGGTCCAGCAGGATCTGGCCACGCAGAATCTCTCGCTCAAGATGTTCGACTGCTACCGGCCGGCGCGGGCCTCGCTCGATATGGTGAAATGGTCGCAGAACGGCCACGAGAGCGCCGCCGATCGGCGCTACAATCCGAAGATCCCCAAGACCGAGCTGTTTCGCCTCGGCTATATCGCGAGCCGATCGCAGCATTCGACAGGTGCCGCGCTCGACCTCACGCTGGTCGATCTCAAGGCTGACAAGTCCGCCAGGATCGATCCGTCAAGATCCTACGCCGACTGCACGGCGCCGGTCGCGGCGCGGCTGCCGGAGGGCAGCGTCGACATGGGTACCGGCTATGATTGCACGGATGCGAAAGGGCATACCGCAGCACCGTCGATCGATCCGGATCAGCGCGCCTGGCGCAAGCGGCTGGTGACTGCGATGGCGAAGCAAGGCTTTGTGAACTATTCGAAAGAGTGGTGGCATTTTTCCCTGCCGGGGGCGGGCGGGGCGGCCTATGATTTCCCTATCCAGCCGCGGCGGAACTGATTCCGGCCGCAGGAAGCGCCATGACAGAGCCCGCGATCACCACCGACGACGTCAATCCCCTCAATCCCGTCCATCCGCCGCTCACCGTGACATCGGTGGAGCAGGCGCCGCTGCGCGTCTGGAAGTTCTGGGGCACGGCGCTGTGGGGCCTGCTCGTCTTCGTCGCGATGTTCGTCGGCCAGGTCGGGGCGATCCTGCTGCTGGTGGCGATGCGCGGGCTGCCGCTCGACATGGACTCGATCCAGTCGGTCGGGCGCGAGCCGCAGGCGCTGGCGCTTTCGGTCATCATGGGCCTGCCTGCGACGCTCGCGGCGGTGTGGCTTGCCATCCGCCTCAAGAAGGCATCCTTCGTCGACTACCTCGCGCTGCATTGGCCGACCTGGCGGCAGCTCTTGCTCGGCGCGGCCGGCCTCATCCTGGTCGTGATGACTTGGGAAATAGTGTCGCGATCCCTCGGCCGCGAGGCCACGCCGGGCTTCATGACCGATCTTCTGAAATCGGGCCGCGACAAGGGCGCGGCGCTGTTGCTGCTATTTGCTTTCAGCGTGGCAGCGCCGATGTCGGAGGAGGTGCTCGCGCGCGGCTTCCTGTTCCGCGGCTGGTCCGCAAGTTTCCTGCGCGTGCCCGGCGCGATCATCCTGTCGTCGCTGGTGTGGACGGCGGTGCATCTGCAATACGATCTGTACTTCCTCGCCGAGGTGTTCTCCATCGGCCTCTGGTTCGGCTACATGCGCCACCGCGCCAACTCGCTCTGGCTCACCATCGTGCTGCATGCGCTGAACAACATGACCGCGGTGGTGCTGACGATGTGGCTGGGGAGCTAGCGAGGAGGCTCGGCCACCAAGCTGTAGGCGTGTCGCTTCCGCGGTGCCATTCGTTATTGACGATCGGCAACAGGCATTGATACTTTGGGTAGAGCGAATATTCACAAATCCTAAAAAGTTGTTCTCTAAATTCCTTATGCCGGATTTCAAGAACGCGAGCGCTCCCGTCCTTCGCCCGCAATCCGCGGGGCGGACTTGGGATTTCTGGGAGACAACGTTAGTTGCCTTGATCGCAGACGGCGCTTTCGTTCTGACAGGCTGGATGGTGTTGAATTTCATTCTGGCTGCGACCGTGGGAGCAAAGGCCTACGCCCCAGGAGAATTCAAAACGTGGGCATCGCAGGGACGCTGGTATGGAGTCTATCTTGTTTCGGGCGCGCCGGCGGCCGTCGCAGTGCTTTGGGTTGCGATCCGCATGGCAGGGAGAGACTTCGGCGAATATCTCGCTCTGAACTGGCCAACCGGGGGCGAAATTGTCCGTGCTCTCGCCATCACGACGATCTTTATGTCGATTGAAGGAGTTGTGCTGTCGAAGATGAGTACGGGTGGATATCAATCCGATCCCACGCTCATCGTCGGAAGTGCCGGTGGATTGCTTGTGTGGCTCATTGGAGGCTCTATCGCTGGACCTCTTATGGAAGAGTTCGTGGTTCGCGGCTTTCTGTTCCGTGGTTGGTCGGAATCATTCCTCGGGCCGGTCGGCGCCATCATCCTTACGTCGGCAGTATGGGCATTGAACCATACTCAGTACGATTGGTTCGGACGATCGATCATTTTTGCCTTTGGACTTGTCCTTGGGCATCTTCGATGGAGCAGCAATTCCACCTGGACTACGGTGGTGGCTCATTCGGCCTGCAATATCCTCATCTCCGTTACGTTGGGGCGCTACGTTTAATGCTCACGCCACCAGCGCGATCGCGATCGGCATCGTGATCGCCGCCAAAATCGTCTGCAGCGTGATGATTTGCGCCAGCAGTGGCGCATCGCCGCCCATCTGGCGGGCCAGAACGTAGGCGCTGGGCGAGGTCGGCACCGCCGCGCAGATCGCGACGATGGCGAGGCTGTCGCCGGAGAGGCCGAACCACGCCGCAAGAACCAGCGCGAGCACCGGCATCAGCACCAGCTTGAACGCCACGCCGAGCGTTGCACTGATGCTCGGGCGGAGCAGGCCCTTGAGCTGGAGGCCTGCGCCGGTGACCAGCAGGCCGATCGCGAGCGAGGAGCGGCCGAGCGCATCCGCAACCTCGTGCCAGATCCTTGGCAGCGGCAAATGAATGACGTTGACGACGAGGCCGATGATGCAGGCCCAGATCAGGGGATTGCGGATCACGGTCATGACGATCGCGCGGACGGACTGCTTCTCAGGCGATGCGTAGTGGGCGAGCACGGCGACGCTGAACACGTTGACCAGCGGAATGATCGCGACCATCGCGACCGAGGCCAGTGCCAGTCCGACGTCACCGTACAGATTGGCGGAGACGGACAGCGCGACATAAGTCTGCCAGCGTGTCGCGCCCTGGAAGATCGAAGTGAAGGCGGGGCCATCGATATCGAGGCGCGACAGGGCAGGGCGCAACGCGAGGCACAGAAGTGACATCGCGAGCGCCGACAGCAGCAGCGCACCACCGACGCCGGCGACCGGCACTTTTGTGAGGTCGGCTTTCACCAGCGTCTGGATCAGCAGCATCGGGAACAGCACGAAATAGGTCAGCCGCTCCAGCCCGTGCCATTGCGTGTCGAGCCGCATCAGGCTGTGCCGGAGCACCACGCCGAGCACGATGAGGATGAAGACCGGCAGCAGTGCCGCGATCACGATGGCCATGGATCAGCCATTCTCTGAAGCCGTGCGAAGATTGGCGAGCCGGTCGAGCGCGCCCTGCAGGATGAAGATCGCGGCGTGCTCGTCGATCACCTCGGCACGCTTGGCGCGGCTGACATCCATGCCGATCAGCTCGCGCTCGACCGCCGCGGTCGAGAGGCGTTCGTCCCAGAGGCCGATCGGGAGCGTGGTCAGGTTGGCAAGATTGCGGGCGAACGCCCGGGTCGATTGCGCGCGCGGGCCCTCGCTGCCGTCCATGTTGATGGGCAGGCCGAGCACGAAGCCGACGATCTTGCGTTCGGCTGCGATGGCGAGCAGCCGCGCCGCGTCCTGCTTGAACGCCTTGCGTTGGATGGTTTCGACGCCCGTCGCGAGCCGCCGGTCCGGATTGGACACAGCAACGCCAATGGTCTTGGTGCCAAGATCAAGGCCAACCAGCCCGCCGCGTTCGGGCCAGTGAGTTGCAGCATCGATCAGAGGCAGGATAAGAGCCGGCATGATTTAGCGCATATCACGCGTCGCGCTGCGGAGTGAACCGGGAACATGGATGCGCTGACATTATTCGGTCTGTTTGCGGTGACGGCGATGCTGGTCACTTACGCCCTGGAGGACCGCAGCCATTGGTTCGTGCTGTTGTTCGCCGGCTCTTGCGCGCTCGGCTCGGCCTACGGCTTCCTGCAGGGGGCCTGGCCGTTCGGTCTGGTCGAGGCGATCTGGGCCTTCGTTGCGCTGCGGCGGTGGTTGCTCAGGCCGCGATGATGTCGTCGTCCCTGGTCAGGCATGACAGGAAGCCATGAAGCGCGCTGGTTTGATGGCCGGCGCGGCGCTGGATGAACAGCGTCTCGACGCGTGCATGTGACGGGCTCAGCGCGTGCATCGTCACGCTGCCGTTCATCGCGCTGCGTTCGACCACCGCGCGCGGCAGGAGCGTCACGCCCATGTCGGCGGCGACGCAGCCGATCATGCCGTCGAGCGTGCCGAGCTCGAAGCGTGCTGCCGAAGGCCAGCCGAATTCGACGAAGATTTGCTCGAGCCGCTGCCGATAGGTGCAGCCGGTGCGGAACGCCAACGCAGTCGGGCCTGACTCGGGCGTGCCAGAGCGCAGCTCGGCGAGCGAGGCCCAGCGTCGCGCGCTGACCAGCACCAGCTCTTCGCGGAATGCGCTTGTTGCAGTGAGGTCGGGGTGCGCGATCGGACCCGCGACGAAGGCGCCATCGAGCGTGCCTTCGAGCACGCCGGCGACGAGATCGGCGGTCGGCGACGTGCGCAGGCTCAGCCGCACGGCGGGGAAGCGGCGGTGGAAATCGGCCAGCAGCGGCGGCAGCCGTACCGCCGCCGTCGTCTCCATCGAGCCGATCGAAAGCGGACCCCTGGGCTCGCCATCGTCGCGCGCCGCGAGCACGGCCTCGTGCGACAACGCGGCCATACGCTGCGCGTAAGGCAAAAGGCGTTTGCCGGCACCGGTCAGCGTCATGCCGCGGCTGTGGCGCTCGAACAGCGGCGTGCCGATCTCGGCCTCCAAGGCCTTGATGCGCTGAGTGACGTTGGATTGCACCGTGTTGAGCTCTTCGGCGGCGCGGGTGATGCCGCCGGTGCGGGCAACCGCGGCAAAGGTCTGGATGTCACTCAGTTCCATGGCGTCGTTTCGCTTTTGTGATGGCAGCGTTCGCAACAATTCATTTTTCGAGAATGCTAGTTGGGCCTAGTGTTCTTGTCCAGAGTGGGAGACCCCATGCCGATCACCACGCCGCTGACGGAGCTTCTCGGGATCAGGCATCCGATCCTGTTAGCGCCCATGGACACGATCGCGGGCAGCCGGCTGACCCGCGCCGTCAGCGAGGCCGGCGGCTTCGGCATCCTCGGCGGTGGCTACGGCGATCGCGCGCGCCTGCAGGCTGAGGCCGCGGAGTTGAAGGGTTTCGCGCCGTTCGGTATCGGCTTCATCACCTGGAGCTTGGCAAAACAACCTGAGCTTCTCGACATCGCGCTCGATGCCCGCCCGCAGGCCGTCATGCTGTCGTTCGGTGATCCCGCGCCGTTCGCGCCGCGCATCAGGGCGAGCGGTGCGCGATTGATCTGCCAGGTCCAGAGCGAGGACATGGCGAAGCAGGCGCTCGATGCCGGTGCGGAGATCTTGATTGCGCAGGGGACAGAGGCGGGTGGCCACGGCGCATCGCGCACCACCGTCGATATCGTGCCTGCGATCGTCGATCTTGCGGCGGGACACGTGCCCGTCGTCGCAGCCGGTGGCATTGCCGATGGCCGCGGCCTCGCCGCGATGATGATGCTCGGTGCCTCCGGCGTGCTGGTCGGCACGCGCTTTTATGCAAGCGTGGAGGCCAACGGCGCCGCGGAGGCCAAGGAACGCATCCGCATAGCCGATCCAAACGACACCGTGCGCGGTGTCGTTCCCGACTGGTCGCGAAAACTGTTCTGGCCGGCGCCGTTTACCGCGCGAACGCTGATCAACGGCCATATCAAGAGCTGGACCGGCCGCGAGGTCGAGCTGTTGCAGCGCGCAGACGACGTCGCCGGGGAGTATGCCGCGGCAAAAATGGCGGGCGATTTCGAAATCGCGGCCGTCTTTGCGGGCGAAGCGGTAGGCCTGATCCATGATATTCCACCGGCGGCCGAGATCGTCGAACGGATTGCGTCTGAGGCCGAGCAGTTGCTTGCCGGCCGGCGCAACTCCATCGCATCGCTCGCCTGAACCAAGAGAGACACACCATGTGGCCTGACCGTCGACTGATCGATCTCTTCAAGACCGAATTTCCGATCGTGCTGGCGCCGATGGCCGGCGTGATGGATGCGGAGCTGGTGATCGCCGTGGCAGAGGGTGGCGGACTTGGCTCGTTGCCGAGCGCGATGCTGTCGCCGGAGAAGGCGCGCGAGCAGGTCAACATCATTCGCCAGCGCGTGAAGGCGCCGGTCAACATGAACTTCTTCTGCCACACGCCGATCGAGCTCACGGCGGAAGCCGAAGCGCGCTGGAAGCAGCGGCTCACGGGCTACTATACCGAGCATGGCCTCGATCCGTCGGCACCGATCAATGCGGCGAACCGCGCACCGTTCGATGCCTCTTTCTGCGAGATCGTCGAGGAGCTGAAGCCGGAGGTCGTCAGCTTCCATTTCGGCCTGCCGGAGGCGGCGCTGCTCAAGCGCGTCAAGGCGGCAGGCTGCCTCGTCATCTCGTCCGCCACGACGGTGAAGGAAGCCGTCTGGCTCGAACAGCACGGTGTCGATGCCGTCATCGCGCAAGGCGCCGAGGCCGGTGGGCATCGCGGCATGTTCCTGACTGACAAGATATCGGAGCAGCCCGGCACGTTTGCGCTGGTGCCGCAGGTCGCCGATGCCGTGAAGGTGCCGGTGATTGCGGCCGGCGGCATCGCGGACGGGCGCGGCATAGCAGCCGCCCTTGCGCTCGGCGCCTCCGGCGTGCAGATCGGCAGTGCTTATCTGCGCTGTCCGGAGTCCAAGGTCAGCGCGGGCGGGCGCAAGGCGCTTGCCGAGGCGGGGGACGATTCCACCGTCATCACCAATGTGATGACCGGCCGCCCGGCGCGTGGCGTGCAGAACCGCCTGATGCGCGAGGCCGGCCCGATCTCGCCCGATGCGCCGCCATTTCCCCATGCCGCAACAGCCCTGGCGCCGCTGAAGGCGGCAGCCGAGAAGCAGGGGCGCGTGGACTTCACCAATCTCTGGGCAGGACAGGCGATTGGGATGGGACGGGAGCTTCCGGCGGCCGAATTGACCCGGGATCTCGCCAAATCGGCGCTGGCCCGGCTGCGCCAGATGGCGGGGTAGCTCCCGGCGCCGGTTGCGGCGCAAAACCGGCCTCTGCTATACGGCACATAGGTTTTGCCGTGAGAGGCCTTATATAATGTCCGTCGACGCCGCTACCGTCCGCCGCATTGCGCATCTGGCGCGCATTGCGGTTTCCGAGGACGAGGTTCCGCATCTGCAGGGTGAGCTCAACGCCATGCTCGCCTTTGTCGAGCAGCTCTCGGAGGTCAATGTCGAGGGCGTGGAGCCGATGACCTCGGTCACCCCGATGCAGATGAAGAAGCGGCAAGACGTGGTCAATGACGGCGAGATCGCCGACGATATCGTTGCCAACGCGCCTGCGACCGAAGGTCACTTCTTTCTGGTGCCGAAAGTCGTCGAGTAGTTTTTAGGACGCCGCCCGATGTGCATGCTTTGCGACGATGAGAAGGCTTATCAGGCCTACATGAACTATCTCGACAAGATGGAGCGGCAGGGCAAGGCTGCCGATCCCAATGTCGCCGTCAATGCCGTGCTCGACGAGATCGAGGCCGCTGCGAATGCCGCCGCCAAGAAAAAAGACGACCCGGCCAACGACAAAACCCTGTCTCCGTTCTTCTGCAGCCCGATTAATAAATGACCGATTTGACATCGCTGACGCTCGCCGAGGCCCGCAAGGGTCTCGCGGCCAAGACTTTCACGTCACTCGAGCTGACCGACGCGCATCTGAGCGCGATCGAAGCCGCGCGCGTACTCAACGCCTTCGTGATGGAGACGCCCGATCGCGCGCGTGACATGGCGAAGGCCGTAGACGAGAAGATCGCCAGGGGCGACGCCGGTCCGCTCGCGGGCATTCCGCTCGGCATCAAGGATCTCTTTGCGACCAAGGGCGTGCGCACCACGGCGTGCTCAAAAATCCTCGGCAATTTCGTGCCGACTTACGAGTCCACCATCACCTCGCAGCTCTGGCGCGACGGCGCCGTGATGCTCGGCAAGCTCAACAATGACGAGTTCGCGATGGGCTCGGCGAACGAGACCTCGTGCTTCGGCCCCGTCGGCAATCCCTGGCGGCGTGAGGGAAGCAACACGACGCTGGTGCCGGGCGGCTCGTCCGGCGGCTCGGCTTCGGCCGTGGCGGCGCTGCTCTGCATGGGCGCGACCGCGACCGACACCGGCGGCTCGATCCGCCAGCCGGCCGCGTTCACCGCGACTGTCGGCATCAAGCCGACCTATGGCCGCTGCTCGCGCTGGGGCATCGTCGCCTTTGCCTCCTCGCTCGATCAGGCTGGACCGATCGCGCGGACCACGCGCGATGCGGCGATGCTGCTGCGCTCGATGGCCGGGCATGATCCGAAGGACACCACGTCCGTCGACGTGCCCGTGCCGGATTACGAGGCTGCGATCGGCAGGTCCGTGAAGGGCCTCAGGATCGGTATCCCCAAGGAATATCGCCTCGACGGCATGCCGGCCGAGATCGAGAAACTCTGGAGCGAGGGCGCGGCCTGGCTGAAGGCGGCCGGCGCCGAGCTCGTCGAGGTGTCGCTGCCGCACACCAAATACGCGCTGCCGGCCTACTACATCGTGGCGCCGGCGGAGGCCTCGTCCAACCTCGCGCGTTATGACGGCGTCCGCTACGGCCTGCGCGAGCAGGGCAAGAACATCATCGAGCAATACGAGAACACCCGCGCAAGAGGTTTTGGCGCGGAGGTGCGCCGCCGCGTCATGATCGGCACCTATGTGCTCTCGGCCGGCTACTACGACGCTTATTATCTGCGCGCCCAGAAGGTGCGCACGCTGATCAAGAAGGATTTTGAGGATTGCTTCGCCAAGGGCGTCAACGCGATCCTGACGCCGGCGACGCCGTCGGCCGCCTTCGGCATCGGCGAGAAGGGCGGCGCCGATCCCGTCGAGATGTATCTCAACGACATCTTCACGGTTACCGTGAACATGGCGGGCCTGCCGGGCATCGCCGTGCCCGCTGGCAAGGACGCGCAGGGCCTGCCGCTCGGCTTGCAGCTGATCGGCCGTCCCTTTGACGAGGAGACGCTGTTCTCGCTCGGCGAGGTGATCGAGCAGGCCGCCGGCCGCTTCACGCCCGCGAGGTGGTGGTGAATGTCGCCGCCTTCATCGCGAGCCTCGACGGCGCGGCGCCCGCGCCGGACCTGAGCGCGTCGCTCGCCGGTCTCTGGTGGGCGGCGAAGGGCGATTGGGACCAGGCGCACAAGATCGTCCAGGACGACAATGGCCGCGACGCCGCCTGGGTGCACGCATACTTGCACCGTGTCGAAGGCGATCTCGGCAATGCCGGCTACTGGTATCGCCAGGCCGGCCAGCCCGCGGCGAAGGATTCATTGGAAGCGGAGTGGGAGCGGATCGTGTCCGCGCTTTTGCCTCGTTAACCCTGTATCGGCGCTAGCCTCGGGGTCATGCCGATGTCACCTTTGAGCATGATAGACTGGCGGCGACAGGGTGGGGCCTGCGACGGGACATTCGGGTGCAAGCGTTGAAAATGCGGGGATGGGCCCTGGCCGGGTTGGCCGTTGCGTTCGCGGGGTTATTGGCGGGATGCGCGACGGTCTACAATTTGCCGGGCAACGCTCCGCTCGGCGAAGCGTTGGCCGACAATGATTTTGGGCGAGAAGTTCAGAGTTACGCAGACGATCTACTGCTGGGGTTGTCGTTCTCCGGCGGCGGCATGCGTGCCGCGGCGTTCTCCTTTGGGGTGCTGACCGAACTCGATCGATCTCGCGTCGGCTCCGATCACGCGAAAACGCTGCTTGACCGGGTGGACTTCGTCTCCGGCGTCTCCGGCGGATCGGTTACGGCAGCTTATTTCGGCCTCAAGCAGCGTGCTGCGATTGCGGATTTTCGCGAGCGTTTCCTGCTGCGGAACGCCGAGGAAGGTCTCAATACCAGCGTTTCGCTCGGGAACATCGGGCGCGCACTCGGCGGCGGCGTCAACGACAGCCAGTTTACCAACTGGCTCGATCGAAACCTGTTCGATGGCGCGCGGTTCGATATTTTTCGCGAAGACCGGCGCCCGCGGGTCTGGATCAATGCGTCCGACATCTACAACCGCACGCCATTCGTGTTCGGGAAGACCACCTTTGACGCGCTATGCAGCGATATCCGGTCTTATCGCATCGCTGAGGCGGTCGCAGCGTCCGCGGCGGTACCGCTTGCCTTTGCGCCGATCGTGCTCGAGACCTATCCCGGCGGCTGCGCAACGCAACTGCCGAACTGGATCGAACGCGCACGCCGCGATCCGAATGCGCAGCCCTTGTTGCGGTCGTTTGCGGAAGCCAACGCCCGCTATCACGATGGCTCGATGCGTTATGTGAAGCTGCTCGACGGCGGCCTCGTCGACAATTACGGCCTGTCCGGTTTCAGCATCGGGATGCTGGCGGCGCAGCGTCCGTTCGAGCCGATGAACGAGCGGCAGGCCGTGAAGGTGCGGCGGATCATGTTCCTTCTCGTCGATGCCGGGCGGGGTATCTCCGGCGATTTCGCGCAGCGGGTCGAAGGGCCAAGCGGCATCGAACTGGTGTCGGCGGCAGCCGATACCGCCATCGATGCAGGCGTGCGATCCAGTTACGCGGCATTCACCGGCCTGGCCAATGACTGGGTGGGGAAGATCAGACGCTGGCGATGCAGCCTGTCGGCGGCGGACCGTGCCCGTCTCGGGGTCGGCAATAATTGGCGCTGCAACGATGTCAGTTTCTTCATCGATCGGGTGAATTTCGAGCAGCTCGGGCCCGCGCGTGCCGGCATCCTCAATACGATCCCGACGCGGTTCTCGCTGCCGGCGGACCAGGTCGATCTCCTGATCGAAGGCGGCGCCGACGCGCTGCGCCAGAGCAAGCCCTACCAGGCGTTTCGCCGGGGGCTTTGACCCCGGGTGCGGCTGTTGATCACCAGAATGTCGGCTTCCTCGGCTTGACTGGCGCCAGCCGTTGCGCGAAGCCCAAATCTTCCCATATCTTGCCATCCTACATTTGAATGGTTCGGAAGCCGGATCGATGAACGTGTCAGTCACACCGCACAAGCTTCTCAAGGGCGCCACCGGCGACTGGGAAGTCGTCATCGGCATGGAGATCCATGCCCAAGTGACGTCGAACTCAAAACTGTTCTCGGGCGCGTCGACTGCATTCGGCGGAGAGCCGAACAGCCACGTGTCGCTGGTCGATGCCGCGATGCCGGGCATGCTGCCTGTCATCAACGAGGAATGCGTCAGACAGGCTGTCCGGACCGGGCTCGGCCTCAACGCAAAAATCAATCTGCGTTCGGTGTTCGACCGGAAAAACTATTTCTATCCGGACCTGCCGCAGGGCTATCAGATCAGCCAGTACAAATCGCCGGTGGTGGGCGAGGGCGAAGTGGTGGTCGAGCTCGACGGAGGCCGCAGCGTCTCCATCGGCATCGAGCGGCTGCATCTGGAGCAGGATGCCGGCAAGTTGCTGCACGACCGGTCGCCGACGATGACCAATGTTGATCTCAACCGCTCCGGCGTGGCGCTGATGGAGATCGTATCAAAACCGGACATCCGCGACGCCGAGCAGGCCAAGGCCTATGTGACCAAGCTGCGCTCGATCCTGCGCTATCTCGGCACCTGCGACGGCGACATGGAGAAGGGAAGCTTGCGCGCCGACGTCAACGTCTCCGTGCGCAAGCCGGGCGCGCCGCTCGGCACCCGTTGCGAGATCAAGAACATGAACTCGATCACCTTCATCGGGCAGGCGATCGAGTACGAAGCGCGCCGTCAGATCGAAATTTTGGAGGACGGCGGCACGATCGACCAGGAGACGCGCCTCTACGACCCCAGCAAGGGCGAGACGCGCTCGATGCGCTCGAAGGAAGAGGCGCACGACTACCGCTACTTCCCCGATCCGGATTTGCTGCCGCTGGAGTTCTCGCAAAGCTTCGTCGACGAGCTGAAGGCTGAGCTTCCCGAACTGCCGGACCAGAAGAAGACGCGCTTCGTTGCCGACTTCGGCCTGTCGGCTTACGACGCGAGCGTGCTCGTCGCCGAGCGCGAGAGCGCGGTGTTCTACGAAACGGTGCTCGACAGGCTCGCCAACCGCGCCCGCGACGGCAAGATGGCGGCGAATTGGGTGATCAACGAGCTGTTCGGCCGTCTCAACAAGGAAGGCCGGGATATTACGGCCTCTCCGGTCAACGCCGAGCAGCTTGCGGCGATCATCGACCTGATCGGCGAGGGCACGATCTCCGGCAAGATCGCCAAGGATCTGTTCGAGATCGTCTGGCAGGAGGGCGGCGACCCTCGTGCATTGGTCGAGAGCCGCGGCATGAAGCAGGTCACGGATCTTTCGGCGATCGAAAAGGTTGTCGACGACATCATCGCGGCCAATCCCGACAAGGCCGCGCAGGTGAAGGACAAGCCGCAGTCGCTCGGCTGGTTCGTCGGCCAGGTGATGAAGTCATCCGGCGGCAAGGCGAACCCGCAGGCGGTCAACGAGCTGCTCAAGTCCAAGCTCGGCGTCTGACGTCACGCGTTCGGACGAGGTGACGACACGCTTCGTCATCTCGATCAGCGTTCGCGATGCGACGCACTCACGCGTCATCGACAGCAAGATTCATCCCGTTGAGGTCACGATGCAGTTGCGAATCGCGGTGGCGCGATTCGCACAAAACGGCGACCTGCACTCGCTCTGACGAGCGCTTCCGCCGTTAAGCATGAAAATAATTTCGTTGCCAAAATTCGCGACTCAGAGTCCGCGACTCACCTCCACGACGCATTCGCGCGCTCTGCGGTGCGCGTCATCGCACTGATCATGCGTGATGTGCGCGCGCAGAATAATACTTGTTGCATAGGGTATTCTTGCAATCGATGCGCTTGCCGGCTGCGACGTTGCGAGAAGCATTTGCAATCGCAGACGCGTGTCTCTGCGTCTCGGCAAATCAAGCGCGGCTGGCGCACGCGCGTTGCGTCGTCAACACTTCCTTAAGTGAGAAGATGTTTTTTTCGTCGTGTTGGTGTATTCGGGGTGAGTGCATTCGATCCCCGAATGTACGCAGCGATTAAAGCCATCTCACACATCGGAGGGCAACATGGCCAAGAAAGCAAAGAAGGCGAAGAAGGCGAAGAAGGCGAAGAGCGCAGTGAAGAAGACTGCGAAGAAGACCCGCAAGGTCGCCAAGAAGAAGTAACTTCGCTTCTGAAGTTGCCGGCTCCTAGAGAGCCGGCACGTCATCAGCGCCTCTCAAAAGGTTCTGGTCGACGATAGAGGGTGTCGGCGAGACATCAGGTCAACGGTCGGATCGTCAGCTTTTGCGGGCTCGCTCGTCAAAGTCCGGTCCGGCAGAAGAAACAAGTTTTCTTCGTTCGGTGCGGCGCCTTGAATAAGGGCTCCGCAATTCCACAGACGGCCTTCGGGCCAATTTGGAATCTGGTCCTGACGTGTTCGCCGACGCCCTCGTTCCCTGAGGCCGGGGTATTGCCGGCATTCCCTTTCCGGACATTGTTGATCTGACCTAGACGCAAGCCGCGCCGCGCCGTCGTGCTGCATGGTCGTGCTGGGGCCGTGCTGCCTTGAGGCAGGCGAGGGTGCGGCAAACTTTCGTTGCCGCGACGCCGGTCACTCAGGCACAATGCCAAGGCCATCGCCCCGACGCCGGGTCTCGCCTCCGTGTCCTGCCGGCATGACTGCCGGGGGCCGGCGCCCGCAGCGCGAGGCGATCCTGCGACCCTTCCACCGCGCCGCCGCTCCCACAAATTGTAACCACAGGACACGCGCCACCGCGCGCGATGGTTATCGATGTCCGAAAATCCCACGGTAAACCAAATCTGACGAATCGCAGAAGTGCCTGCAAATCACGGACTTCTCGAGTTTCCTGTGCGCGTGGCAGGCGCTTCCGTTTACGTCTGCTTCATCGCGATACTTAAACTGCCATTCAAATTTGCCCGCCATCATCGCCTCCAACAAGCCGGCAAACGGATTGGGCAAGAAGACTTCGGGATGAGTTGAACAGCGCACGATCCCAGAAGGGGTCATGCAAATCAGAGTTGGACGGGAGCCGCGCTCGGGGGAACGAGGCGGCACAAGAAAAAGGGGATGCGTTATGTTTCAGGGTACTTTCGATCTCGATGCGGCAACGCCGATCGATGCAAGCGCGCTGTCGGACGTTCTGTTCGAGCGTGGGATCTATTGGGCGAGCGGCCGCTCGGGCCTGGTCGACCTCGTCGCCGCGCACAAATGGTTCAACCTCGCTGCGCTGAAGGGCCGCAGGGACGCCGTCGCTCTGCGCCAGGAAGTGGCCGGCCAGATGTCGGAGTCCGAGATCTCGGCCGCGCAGCGTGACGCGCGGGCGTGGGTGTCCGCGCATTGAAGTGAGAAGCGCATCCGGCCCCGTGGGTTTCACGGGGCGATTGGGTTGCGCTCAATCAAGTTCCCGCGTCGTGCCGCCACTTAAGACCGGCGTGGCATGAGCGATCCCGAAAAGGAATGCCTCAGGACTGAGTCGCTGGCTGCCGGCAGAGCCGGCGTCTGGTTCAAGGCCTTGAGAGGCGAGGCGGTGCTGATATCGCCGTCGCATTGGCGGATCTGGCGATCCCGCGTCCAGGAACATGCACACATATATAAGGAGAGCGCGAATCGGGCTGGGCTCAGCCGCGCGGATCCTTGCGCCAGGCTGTCGCAGCCGTGCGACGGTCGCTTTCAGATGAACAGACCTGGATTCTGCAGCTGGGTGGCGGAGAGGGAGGGATTCGAACCCTCGATACAGCTTGAGACCGTATGACGCTTTAGCAAAGCGTTGCCTTCAGCCACTCGGCCACCTCTCCGGTGCGAGCCTTATGCATCTAATTACTTGGGCCGGTCAATTTGGAAGCGTGTGTTTTCACTCGAATATTCCCAACGATTTCCGCAGGACTGCGGGCCAATCATGACGGTTTGCTTTCCAGTCGAGAAACGTCACGCCAAAAGAGCGGACGCAGAACCAAAGCGCTTGGCAGGGGTGACAGAGACAGTTCCGCGGGCGACGTCGTGTCTTCTCCCTCAAGCGATTGAGTTTGCTGGAAATTTCCTGCTGCGGTCGGCTCTGCGAGGCAGGATGCCGGCTTGCTGCGCCGTTCGCGGCTTAATGGAGGCATCGACGGCGAACCGCTCATCTCCGCCAGCGGGGATGCCGGCCCGATTCTCCAATCGGCCGAGTGACTTCAGCTACATGAGGGGTCTGCGCTGCCGGAAATCACCGAGAGTTACCGCGCATTACACATCGTCTGAGTCTGTGTGCCGATTCCACGATTCGAGCGTGTCAGAGCCGCCTCTGTGTGTAAGCCGACCCGCGCGCCATCGGATCGGGAATTTCGGGGGCAAATGGAACCGTTCAAAAAAATACAGCAAAAACAACATGTTGCAGGCGTCGAACGATCACATCTGCGTGTTATTTGTGCAACACCCGTCGGAAAACACACGTCATAGGCCCGCTTCGGAGCGTTCTGTTGTTGTGTGTGCAAGGACGTTCGGTAATTGTGATCGGGCGACGGAGGGTGGCATCCCAAGGTCGTCCCGTTTAGGTCTTTCGCTTAAGTCCCTCGCGTTCATGCGGGTGTGTCCGAAGACGCGAAGGTGGCCAAGGCGGTGATTTAAAGGGGGTTTGGGAATTGGCCATTCGGGTCAATGACCTTCCCTGAAGAGCAACTTGGAGGTTTAACATGAAGTTGGTTAAGAGCCTTTTGCTCGGCTCAGCGGCGGGTCTCATCGCCGTGGGCGGAGCGCAGGCAGCCGATCTCCCCGTGAAGGCCAAAGCGGTCGAATACGTGAAGATCTGCTCGCTGTACGGTGCGGGTTTCTACTACATGCCCGGCACCGACACCTGCATCAAGCTGGGTGGTTACCTGCGCGCTGACGCCGTTCTCGGCGGCGGCAACGACTACGGTTTCAATCAGAGCGCGGCGACTCAGAACGCTGGATCGAACAACCGTCTGCAGAACTACTATTACACCCGCGCTCGTATGGACCTCAACGTCGATACCCGCACGGCGACCGAATACGGCGTTGTTCGTACCTATGCTGACATGATCTTCAGCTATGACACGGGCAATATCGTCGGCAGCAGCCCGGCGACGTTCACCGCAGGTGGTGCGACGCTCGGCCTCTACCATGCGTTCATCCAGTTCGCTGGCTTCACCATGGGTCGCACGGTCTCGATCTTCGACGCGCCGTGGAATTCCTATCCGGCTGGTGGTCCCGATACCATTCCGGGCGGCTCCAACCATGTCACCGGTATCAACCAGTTCGCCTATACCGCTGACTTCGGTCAGGGCATCACCGGTTCGCTGGCGTTGGAAAGCCCCGATACGCAGTCCAATGGTCAGGGCAACCTGTGGAACACCTCGGGCTTCGTAGCCACCGGTGCTGTTAGTGGCGCGGGTGCCATTGCGGTCACTTCCGCTGCTACAAACGCTGGTAATGCCCTCGTCCTGGGTCAGTACGGTGTCAACGCTTGGGGCGGCACGCGCGCTCCCGACATCGTCGGTGCTGTTCGTGTTGACCAGGCCTGGGGTCTTGCCCAGTTCTCGGTTGCCGCGCATGACCTGCATCCCGGCTACTACGGCACGACGGAACCGACTGGTCATCCCTCCGACAAGTGGGGTTGGGCTGTGCAGGGTTCGTTGTCGATCAAGAACATCCCGACTGGTGCGGGTGACTCGCTCAACTTGCAGGCGGTCTACACCGATGGCGACAGCCGGCAGAATTTCCAGGTCCTGTTCCCGCAGCAGTTCTCCATGTACAGCGGTTCGGGCATCGCCTACCAGAGCGTCGGTTTCGCTGGAATTGCTGACGGCGTCTTCGGCGCTGGCGGCAGCATCGAGACCGTCAAGACCTGGGGCGTCCGTGGTGGCTTCACCCACAACTGGAACCCCTACTGGGTTAGCGCCGTCTACGGTGGCTATGCTCAGCTGAGCTACACCAGCAACGCCAAGGCCCTGATCTGCGGCAACTTTGTTGCTGCTTACGGTGCCGCCACCGCGACCTGTAACCCGGACTTCAACTTCGGCGTCGTCGGCGTCAACACCGTCTGGACCCCGGTCAAGAACCTGGCGTTCACGGCTGACCTGAGCTGGTCGCGCCTGGATCAGAAGTACTCTGGTACGATCGCAATCCGGCCATTTCGGCTTTTGCGAAGCCGGCTGCGACGTATGAGCTGAAGGATCAGAACTCTCTCACTCTGCTCCTCCGCGCTAACCGCACCTTCTAATATCGATCTCTCGATCGATAGCGAGCCCCCGGCGGGAAACCGCCGGGGGCTTTTTGCTGCTTAGCGATGTGACATCTGGTCCAGGACTTGGTCCAGCACTTGGACCAAGACCCTGGACTTGATGGTCCCGCAGTGGACCATCCTTGTCGCAATCGAAGATGCAGCGGATACGGCCGGGATTGTCCGTCAAGTCAGTTTCGGAAGCACTGAAGGTCAATCCTTCATGGTCCATCAATCGAGGCCATTGGAGGCTCGAGGCTTCATCCAGCGGACGGGTTCAAAGACCGACAAGAGAACCCAAGTCGAACGGCTTGAGGTGGTGGACACGGATTGGCCACGGCGCTGGTCCGAGCACGAGAAGCTCAAGATCTCCCGGAGAGCATGGCGTCGCGGCAACGGCGCGGCGGTATGGCGTTTCGCGCTCATTGCTGCTGCGTCGGCGACGGTCGTTTCGGCTTGAGGCGCGCATGCCTGTCATCGCGAGAGCGTGACTCTGACACGCGCGAGAGAGAAGGCAGCTATTCCACGCTGCCGGCGCCGCGGCGCAAATCGGCCTCGATCTGGAGCCGCGTGCCGCCGCCGAAGCGGGCGCGGTAGACCTGAAGATTCTCCATGATCCGCTGGACGTAGTTGCGCGTCTCGGAGAACGGGATCAGCTCGACCCAGTCGACCGCGTCGATCTTGGATTCGCGGGGATCGCCGTAACGGTCGATCCACTTCTTCACGCTGCCGCGACCGGCGTTGTAGGCCGCGAAGGTCATGATGTAGGAGCCGCGATAATCCTCGAGCAGGCCGCCGAGCTCAGCCGCCCCGAGCGTGGCGTTGTAGGACGAATCGTTCTTCAGCCGCGAGAGGTCATAGGTCGCGCCGTGCCGTTTGCAGACGTAACGCGCGGCGTCTGGCGTCACCTGCATCAGGCCATAGGCCTGCGCCGGCGAGACCACGGCCGGATTGAACGCGCTTTCCTGTCGCGCGATCGCGTAGACGATGCTGCGCTCGACCTCGGGACCGATCTGCGTGAACTGCGGAATGCCGTTGACGGGGTAGGCGTAGAAGTCGAACGGCAGGCCGCGATTGAGCGCGGCCTTGCCGACCAGCAGCATGCCGCGGGCGTCGCTGTAGCGCTGGGTCAGCTCGCCGAGGCCGGTCAGCGCCTCGGGATCGCCGTTCTCGCCCATGTCGGCAAGCATCGGCACCGCCATCTCGCGCTCGTCGAGCTCGTAGAGCAATTGCGCGGCGCGCACGATCTCCAGCCGTTCGGCGCCGCGGCCGCGCGGCTGGCTGTTCAGCTCGATCTGCGGCAGGCCGAGTTTTGCGCGCGCGAGCTGGCCGTAATAGCTGGTGGATTGCTCGGCGGCGCGAGCGTAGGCGTTGCGGGCCTCCTGCTGGCGGCCTGCGGCTTCCGCGGCGCGGCCCTGCCAGTAACCGGCGCGCGCCAGCGTGGTCGGATTGACGCTGCCAACGCCGATGCGGGCAAAGTGCTGGGCGGCTGCCGTGGGATCGTTCAGGAAGCGCAGCGCGATCCAGCCCGCCGTGAATTCCTGTTCGGTCTTGTAGATGTCGCGCGAGGGGAGCGCTGCGTCGCGTGCGATCAGATAGGCGCTGCGGAATTCCTCGGTGTCGATCATCTTGCGCGCCAGGAGGCGCCGCTCGATCCACCATTCGTCGAGATTGTAGAGCCGGTTCGGGTCCTTCGGCGCCGACAGCATGAGCTGGGCAGCTTCGGCAAACTTCTCCTCGCGGCGCAGCAGCTGGATCTTGCTGAAGATGTAGCCGGGATCGCTGTGCAGCTCGCGCGGCACCTCTTCGAGCAGCGCGCGCGTGTTCGGCGCCTTCTTGAAGGAGGCGATGCGGGCCTTGGCGAGCGCGACATAGCCGGCGCCGAGCCGTTTTGCCGCGCGCAGCGCCGCCTCGGTCTCGCTGCCATAGAGCAGCGTGTCCATCCGCGCCTTCTGGTCGCCCGGCGTGAGCAGGGCGCCGAACTGGTCGAGCGCGTTGTTCTCGGTGTCCTCCGACATCGGATCGCTGCGCCAGGCTTCGCGCACCAGCCGCTCGGCATTGGCGCGGTCGCCGCGCGCCAGCATCGCCTTGGCAAGCACGAAGCGGCCCTTGGCCGAAACAGGGGATTCGTTCTCGAACCACGACCAGCCAACGGAATCGTCGCGCCTGTCGTCCCACATCGCGGCCTCCAAGCGCCGGCGCAGGAAGGTCTGCGATGGCCAGCTCGGATTGGCGGAGAGGAAGGCGCGGTAGCGCTCAACGCTCGCGCCATTGTCCTCGCTACGCAGGATGATCCATTCCGCGAGCTTTCGCGCAACGGGATCCGAAATCGAGTCTGCGTAATTGGTCGCGTCTCCTGCCTTGCGCTTGCGCACCAACTCGATGACGTTCTCGAGCGTGTCCTTGTCGGCCTGCGACGTCGACGAGGTCGCAGCAACCGCGGCCGGCGTGACCGGCTTGCGCGGCGCGGCGTGCTGGCGGGTTGCAGGCGCCAGCACTGGCGTTGCGACAGACTTGGCGGGGGCTGGGGCGGAAGGTCTGACAGTGGCCGTCACCGCCGGCGTGGTTTGGGAGGCCGGAGCATTGGCGGCCGGTCGTGCTTTTGGCGCGGAGGCGGCAGCAGCGGGCTTCGGCTTGTCCTTGGCGGCATCCTTGCCGGCGGGCTTCTTCGCAGCATCCTTGTTCGCAGCATCCTTGGCCGGCGCGGAGGCTGCTCCCTTGCTCGCGCCCTTGGCGGTCTCCTTGGCCGATCCCTTCGCGGCGTCCTTCGCGGCAGGCTTGGTTGAAGGCTTCGCGGTTCCCTTATCAGTTCCCTTATCGGTTCCCTTGGGAGCTTGCTTGGTGGGTTCCTTCGCGGAGTCCTCGGTCGTCTCATTGGACTTGGCCAGGGCGGCGCAGCCGATCGACAGGCCGGCCATCAGGCCTATGGCCAGACCGGCAGATCGCCATGCGGCACGGGATAAGGAGGTCACGGAGGTTCGTCGCCCCGAATCAGTCAATTGGCTCAAGACCTATCTGTACAAGATCTGGCTGTATTTGATTGAATATGCGGACAAAATACCAACAGCCGCTTACCTCCGCCGGGTTTGCACCACCACCGCGGCAAAATCGCGGCTTAAACGGTGTGTCAGTCGGCAGCAGGTCTTTTACCGGCCGGACAGACCCGATAAGAATGGGGCTTGCTCTAAAATCTCGCCGCGTACGGAGGAAGTCCATGGCAGCCAAGACGAAATTCCGGGGGTCGTTCACCGCCTTGGTCACGCCCTTCAAAAATGGCTCGCTGGACGAGGCGGCGTTCCGCTCCCTGGTCAACTGGCAGATCTCCGAGGGTACCAACGGCCTTGTCCCGGTCGGCACCACCGGCGAGAGCCCGACGCTCTCGCATGACGAGCACAAGAAGGTCGTCGAATGGTGCATCGAGGAGGCCAAGGGGCGCGTGCCCGTGATCGCCGGCGCGGGCTCCAACTCCACCAAGGAAGCGGTCGAGCTGGCCCAGCATGCCGAGAAGGCGGGCGCCAACGCCGTGCTGGTGGTGACGCCGTACTACAATAAGCCGACCCAGGAAGGCATGTATCAGCACTTCAAGGCGATCAACGATGCGATCGGGATTCCGATCATCATCTACAACATCCCGCCGCGCTCGGTGATCGACATGTCGGTCGACACCATGAAGCGGCTGTGGGAGCTGAAGAACATCGCCGGCGTCAAGGACGCCACTGCCAGCATGGTGCGTGTGTCGCAGCAGCGCGCGGCGATGGGCGAGGATTTCAACCAGCTCTCCGGCGAGGACGCGACCATCCTCGGCTACATGGCCCATGGCGGCCATGGCTGCATTTCGGTGACGTCGAACGTCGCACCGCGACTGTGCTCGGAGTTCCAGGCCGCCTGGGCGAAGGGCGACCACGCCACCGCGCTGAAGATCCACGACAAGCTGATGCCGCTGCACAACAACCTTTTCATCGAGAGCAATCCGGCGCCGATCAAATATGCAATGACGCTGCTCGGCAAGATGGATGAGACGCTGCGGCTGCCGATGGTGCCGGTGTCCGAGCCGACGCGCGTTGCGGTGCGCAGCGCCATGGTGCATGCCGGCCTGATCAACTGACGCTTTAGCCACCGGGGGGAGCCCGTCATGAGCGCAGTCGACGAAAAAGGCAGACGGATGCTCACGGAGTTCCGCGACTTCGCCATGAAGGGCAATGTCGTCGACCTCGCGGTCGGCGTCATTATCGGCGCCGCCTTCGGCGCCATCGTCACTTCGCTGGTCGGTGACATCATCATGCCGATGATCGGCGCCGCAACCGGCGGCCTCGACTTCTCGAATTACTACGTCCCCTTGTCGAAGACGGTCACCGCCACCAACTTAGCGGACGCGAAAAAGCAAGGCGCAGTGCTCGCTTACGGCAGCTTCCTGACGCTGACGATCAACTTCATCATTGTCGCCTTCGTGCTATTCTTGGTGATCCGCGCCATGAATACATTGAAGCGCAAGGAAGAGGCCAAGCCCGCGGAGCCGCCGAAGCCGTCGGCGGAGGTCGTGCTGCTGACCGAGATCCGCGATCTCCTCAAGAAGTGACGCGCCCGCTTCATCCAAACTGTTAGCTTACGCGCGCATCTCGATCAGGTTTGTAGGTCATGGCCGATAAGAACGAACGTCCTATCAAGGTCATGGCGGAAAATCGCAAGGCCCGTTTCAACTATGCGATCGAGGATACGGTCGAGGCGGGCATTGCTCTGACCGGAACCGAGGTGAAGTCGATCCGCAACGGCAAGAGCACGATTGCGGAGTCCTATGCCGACTCCAAAGACGGCGAGATCTGGCTGATCAACGCCACGATTCCCGAATATCTCCAGGGCAACCGCTTCAACCACGAGCCCAAGCGGCCGCGAAAGCTGCTGCTGCATCGCCGTCAGATCAACAAGCTGATGGGCGCCGTCGATCGCGAGGGCATGACGCTGATCCCTCTCAAGCTCTACTTCAACGAGCGCGGGCGGGCCAAATTGCAGCTCGCAGTTGCAAAGGGCAAGAAGCTGCACGACAAGCGCGAGACCGAGAAGAAGCGCGACTGGAGCCGGGAGAAGGGCCGGCTGATGCGGGCGAGGGGATAGCGAGATGAACCAGAAGAACCTGCTCGAGGTCGATTGGAGCCAGATTCCCGCACCTACTGACGATGGCGGTGCCGTGCATCTGAAAGGCATGATGCTGCCCGCGATCAGCCTGCGTGCGACCGATGACAATTCGGTCGATCTGTCGGCGCTCCCGGGCCGCACCGTGGTGTTTGCCTATCCGCGCACCGGCGAGCCCGGCAAGATCGGGCTGGTCGACGATTGGGACATGATCCCGGGCGCGCGGGGCTGCACGCCGCAGACATGCGCATTTCGCGACCTGTTCGCCGATCTGAAAGCCGCCGGCGCTTCGCAGGTGTATGGCCTTTCGACGCAGAGCAACGCCTACCAGACCGAGATGGCGTCGCGGCTGCATCTGCCGTTCCCGGTGCTCTCGGACGAGAAGCTGGCACTCACGCGCGCCCTCAATCTGCCGACCATGGAGGTCGCGGGCCTGACGCTGATCAAGCGCCTCGCGCTGATCATCGACGACGCCAGAATCACCCATGTGTTCTATCCGGTGTTTCCGCCCGACCGGAACGCGGGCGATGTGCTGGACTGGCTGAAGGCAAATCCTGCAAAGACTCCGGCAAAGACCTAGTCGAGGTCGGCCCTGATCTTCGCGAACACGCTGCGGAACATGTCCGTCGTCAGCACGCCTGTGTTCGTGTTGTAGCGGGAGCAGTGATAGCTGTCGTAGAGCTTGAACCGGCCTGCCTGGTGCACGGCGCCGTGCCCGAATGGGGCTTGCGAGGCCTTCAGGCTCAGCGGCTTGAGCACCGTATCGTGCGCAATGCGTCCGAGTGCCACGATCGCGCGCAAATTCGGCATCGTCTCGAGGTTGGCGACGAGAAACGGGCGGCAGGTGTTGATCTCGACAGGCAGCGGCTTGTTCTGCGGCGGAACGCAATGCACGGCGTTGGCGATCCGGCAGTCGACCAACTTCATGCCGTCGTCAGGACGCGCCTGATAGGTGCCCTTGGCAAAACCGTATTCGAGCAGCGTGGCGTAGAGCAGGTCGCCCGCATAATCGCCGGTGAACGGGCGGCCGGTGCGATTGGCGCCCTGCATGCCCGGCGCGAGGCCGACGATCAATAGGCGCGCCTTGATATCGCCGAACGGCGGCACCGGCGCGTTGTGCCAGGACGGCTCGCGCGCGCGGTTCGCCTCGCGAAAGGCAACCAGGCGCGGACAGAGCGGACAGTCACGGTCGGGAACGAGGGTGGGGGCCTGGCGGCTAGACCGGGCTACCTCACTCCTCGAAGTCGTCATCGCCCCTCGGCGCCATCGTGGTCGCGCGCTGGAGGAACTGCGGAGCGTGGTGGCGCGCCTCGCGCTCGCCGCGATCGCGCGGGGCAGGGCGCTCGGACGGGTCGCGGCCAAGCTTGGACTGCAACTCGACGAGATCGGTGAAGACATCGGCCTGGCGGCGCAGCTCGTCGGCGATCATCGGCGGCTGGCTGGCGATGGTGGAGATCACCGTCACCCGCACGCCCCGACGCTGCACGGCCTCGACCAGCGAGCGGAAGTCGCCGTCGCCCGAGAACAGCACCATCTGGTCGATGTGCTCGGCGAGCTCCATGGCATCGACGGCGAGCTCGATGTCCATGTTGCCCTTGACCTTGCGGCGGCCGGAGGCGTCGATGAATTCCTTGGTCGCCTTGGTGACGACCGTGTAGCCGTTGTAGTCGAGCCAGTCGATCAGCGGACGGATCGAGGAATATTCCTGATCCTCGATGATCGCTGTGTAGTAGAACGCCCGCAGCAGTGTCCCACGGCTCTGAAATTCCTTCAGCAGGCGCTTGTAATCGATGTCGAAGCCGAGAGTTTTCGCCGTCGCGTAGAGATTGGCGCCATCGATGAAGAGCGCAATCTTGTTGGTAGGGGAAGGTGACATTCAGTTTGCTCGCGTAGTGTTCGTGATAAATTCGTTTATTGTTGGCGCAGCGGCAGCAAGCCGCGCAGTTCAAAGTCCTGCCGAAACCCGTCGAAACCGCAAATCCGGAGAAGTCGGGGCAATCAAGGTATAGTTATGGCGGACTTTCATACTCCCGGCGCCGCCCTCAATGGCAGCCCGGGAAACCACCCATCCCAGCCCCAATGTGGAGGTAGCAGAGGCGTTTGGCGAGGCCAAATTACAAATTTGCCTTGCGAAAGCGCCCCGGCCCCTATAACTAGCCCCAATCATCCACATATTTCGTCCCACCCACAACGGAGCGACAGTCCATGGCTCGCGTCACCGTAGAAGATTGTATCGACAAGGTCGACAACCGGTTTGACCTGGTCCTGCTGGCCGCCCACCGTGCCCGCATGATTTCGTCCGGTTCACAACTAACGGTTGACCGCGATAACGACAAGAACCCTGTTGTATCTTTGCGTGAAATTGCCGACGAGACCATCTCGCCGGAGGATCTCCGCGAGGAGCTGGTGCACTCCCTCCAGAAGTTCGTCGAGGTGGACGAGCCCGAGCCGGATACGGTGCCGCTGATCGGTTCCGCCGGCGCCAGCGTCGATGCCGACGATACCGAAGTGGCTGTTGAGCGCATGACCGAAGAGGAGCTCCTGAAGGGCCTCGAAGGCCTCGCGCCGCCGGAAGAGCAGCCCGAGGAGGACGAGTAATCGTCTTAATCGCGATCCGTCGACTTCTTGTGATCTTATCAAAGGCCCGAACCCGTGTTCGGGCCTTTGCTTTTGTTGGCGTTTTCGTGGTTACCATAGCGTTGCCGGTTTACGCCGCGCGCCTGTCACCGAATTGATCGGCCGTGTCCGCGATCGGAGCTTAGGATGTATGCAACGGGCCCCTTCAAGGTCCGTTTGAAGGCAGGACGGCATGGTGTATCGACGCCGCAGACCCACGCAGATGCAGGCCGCAACCGAATCGGTTGCCGTGGCCCCGACTGCGCCGGTGGCACGGCCAGCGAAGCCGCGCGCGCGCATGATGCGTCAATATGACCTCGTCGAACGCGTCCGGTCCTACAATCCGAACACCAACGAAGACCTGCTGAACCGCGCCTATGTCTACGCCATGAAGGCGCACGGCTCGCAGACCCGCGCCTCCGGCGATCCGTATTTCTCGCACCCGCTCGAAGTCGCGGCGATTCTCACCGACCTGAAGCTCGACGACGCCACCATCGTCGCCGCGCTGCTGCACGACACGATCGAGGACACCGAGGCGACGCGCGCGGAGATCGACCAGCTGTTCGGCCCCGAGATCGGCGCGCTGGTTGAGGGCCTGACCAAGCTGAAGCGGCTTGAGCTGGTGTCGCGCGAGGCCAAGCAGGCCGAGAACCTGCGCAAATTGTTGCTGGCCATTGCCGACGATGTCCGCGTGCTCCTGGTCAAGCTCGCCGACCGCCTGCACAACATGCGCACGCTCGACTTCGTGCCGACCGAATCGCGCCGGCGCATTGCCGAGGAGACGCTCGACATCTACGCGCCGCTGGCCGGGCGCATGGGCATGCAGGAAATGCGCGAGGAGCTGGAGGATTTGTCCTTCCGCACCCTCGATCCCGAAGCCTATTCGGTGGTGATGCAGCGACTCGATGCGCTCGCCGAGCGCAACCGCAATCTTATCGGCGAGATCGAGGACCAGCTCTCCAACAATCTGCGCCACAGGGGTCTCGGTGCGAGGGTCTATGGCCGCCGCAAGAAGCCGTTTTCGATCTGGACCAAGATGGAGCGCAAGTCGGTTGGTTTCGAGCAGCTGTCCGACATCTTCGGCTTTCGCGTCGTCGTCAACGACATCGAGGCCTGCTATCGCGCGCTGGGCATCGTCCACACCACCTGGCCGGTCGTGCCGGGGCGTTTCAAGGACTACATCTCGACGCCGAAGCAGAACGACTACCGCTCGATCCACACCACCGTGATTGGCCCCGGCAACCAGCGCGTCGAGCTCCAGATCCGCACCGAGGCGATGGACCAGATCGCCGAGCGCGGCATCGCCGCGCACGTGTTTTACAAGGAAGGCGTGGGCTCGCCGACCGAATTCCTCAAGCGCGAGTCCACCGCGTTCGCCTGGCTGCGCCACACCATCGGCATCCTCTCGGAAAGCGCCAACCCCGAAGAATTCCTCGAGCACACCAAGCTCGAGCTGTTCCACGACCAGGTGTTCTGCTTCACCCCGAAGGGCAAGCTGATCGCACTGCCGCGCCATGCCAATGTGATCGACTTCGCCTATGCCGTGCATACCGACGTCGGCAACAGCGCGGTCGGCTGCAAGATCAACGGCCAGTTTGCGCCGCTGTCCTCCGAGCTTCAGAATGGCGACGAGGTCGAGGTGCTGACCTCGGAAGCGCAGTCGGCGCCGCCGTCGGCCTGGGAGACGCTCGCGGTCACCGGCAAGGCGCGCGCTGCGATCCGGCGCGCCACGCGTACCGCGGTGCGCGATCAATATGTCGGCCTCGGCCGGCGCATCGTCGAGCGATTGTTCGAGCGCGCCAAGATCGAATACGCCGACGACAAGCTCAAGGGCGCGCTGCCGCGGCTGGCGCGCACCTCGATCGAGGACGTCATGGCGGCGGTCGGCCGTGGCGAGATCAAGGCCTCCCACGTCGCGCGCGCCATGTATCCCGACTACAAGGAGGAGCGCGTCGCGCGCTACGGCGTCAAGAAGGGGCTCGCCGCCAAGCTCAAGGAGAAGGCGCTGGAGCCGTCGCGCAGCCCGGTTGCGATCCCCATTGGCGGCAACAATTCGGACCTGCCGGTGAAGTTCGCGCCGAACGGCGGTGCCGTACCGGGCGATCGCATCGTCGGCATCGTCACGCCGGGCGAGGGGATCACGATCTATCCGATCCAGTCGCCGGCGCTGAAGGATTTCGAGGAGGAGCCGGAGCGCTGGCTCGACGTCCGCTGGGACATCGAGGATTCCGCCCCGCAACGCTTCCCGGCGCGCATCAAGGTCGAGAACGTCAACGAGCCGGGCGCACTGGCGCAGATCGCGACCGTGATTGCCGAGCACGACGGCAACATCGACAATATCAGCATGCAGCGCCGCTCGCCCGACTTCACGGAGACGACGATCGATCTCGAAGTCTACGATCTCAAGCATTTGAGCGCGATCCTGGCCCAGCTGCGGGCCAAGGCGGTCGTCGCCCGCGTCGAACGTGTTAATGGATAGGCGACTGTCGCAGTCGCCTGTTCCTCCGATCCCGTGAGTCCTGAAATGTCCGCACCTCCGCTCCGCCTCGGCGTCAATATCGACCATGTCGCGACCGTCCGTAACGCACGCGGCGGCCGCCATCCCGACCCGGTCCGCGCGGCGCTGCTTGCGATCGAGGCTGGTGCCGACGGCATCACCGCGCATCTGCGTGAAGACCGCCGGCACATCCGCGACGAGGACATGGCGCGGCTGAAGGCGGAAATCTCCAAGCCGCTGAATTTCGAGATGGCGGCGACCGACGACATGATGCGCATCTCGCTCGCCACCAAGCCGCATGCGGTGTGCCTGGTGCCGGAGCGGCGCCAGGAGGTGACGACCGAGGGCGGGCTCGACGTGGTCGGTCAGCACAACGCGCTCGCGCCCTATATCGCGCGGCTGAACGATGCCGGCATCCGCGTCTCGCTGTTCATTGCTGCGGACCCTGCACAAATTGAGATGGCGGCGCGGCTGCGCGCGCCCGTGATCGAGATCCACACCGGCGCCTGGTGCGACGCCGTGGTCGACGGCCACGCTGACAAGGCCGAAGCTGAATGGCGGCGGATCGTGGCGGGCGTGAAGCTCGCAAGGGACGCCGGGCTCGAGGTCCATGCCGGCCACGGATTGGACTACGCGACCGCTGAGAAGATCGCCGCGCTGCCCGAAATCATGGAGCTCAACATCGGCTACTACATGATCGGCGAGGCGCTCTTCGTTGGTCTTGCCGAGACGGTGCGCAAGATGCGCGCGGCGATGGATATCGGACGGAGCCGGGCATGATCATCGGCATTGGCTCAGACCTCATCGACATCACCCGCGTCGGAAAGGTGATAGAGCGCCATGGCGAGCGCTTCCTCGACCGCATCTTCACCGCGGCCGAGCGGGCCAAGGCGGAGCGGCGGGCCAAGAACGAGAAGATGGTGGTGGCGACCTATGCCAAGCGTTTTGCCGCCAAGGAGGCCTGCTCCAAGGCCCTCGGCACCGGCATCAGGCAGGGCGTGTGGTGGCGCGACATGGGGGTGGTCAACCTGCCCGGGGGCCGGCCGTCCATGCGGCTGACCGGGGGGGCGCTGGCCCGGCTCCAGGCCCTGACGCCGGAGGGATTCGAGGCTCAGATCGACCTCTCGATCACCGACGACTGGCCGTTGGCGCAGGCCTTCGTGATCATTTCTGCCGTACCGCGAGCCAAGCCCTGACCGATTCCTGAGGATCGGAGTGGGAATTTTATAATTCGTATTGAAATTCAACGTCTTACGGGTTTTTGATGCGATCCTTGATTGCGTGGCCTGCGGCAACCGTCTAAAAGTCCGCGGACGCAAATCAGGCTGGGCGAATTCGGCTTTACGCCGGAATTGGCCCTCACTATCAGAATCAGGACAATCTCCTTTGGCCGCGAACCGGCGGGCCGTTCGCGGGAGGAGGGCGTTCTGTGATCGCCGGCCGGAATTGAGAGAGCAATGAGCGTGACTTCGGGAACGAAAACTGAAAGCGGCGTCGGCGAAACGATCCGGGTCGTGATCCATGCTCTCCTGATCGCGCTGGTGATCCGCACCTTCCTGTTCCAGCCGTTCAACATCCCGTCCGGCTCGATGAAGGCGACGCTGCTGGTCGGCGACTATCTGTTCGTCTCGAAATATTCCTACGGCTACAGCCACTATTCGATCCCGTTCTCGCCGCCGCTGTTCTCGGGACGGATCTGGGGCTCGGATCCGAACCGCGGCGACATCGTCGTGTTCCGGCTGCCGAAGGACGACACCACCGATTACATCAAGCGCGTGATCGGCTTGCCTGGCGACCACGTCCAGATGAAGGACGGCCTGCTCTACATCAACGATACCCCGGTCGAGCGCCAGCGCATGAGCGAGTATGTCGGCGAGGATCCCTGCGGCTCCGAAGGCGGCGGCATCTCGCGCGTGAAGCGTTGGAAGGAGACGCTGCCGAACGGCGTCTCCTACGAGACGCTCGATTGCGCCGACAACGGCTACATGGACAACACCAACGTCTACACTGTGCCGCCTGGCCATTTCTTCATGATGGGTGACAACCGCGACAACTCCACCGACAGCCGTTTCCTCGGCCAGGTCGGCTACGTGCCGCAGGAGAATTTGATCGGCCGAGCCCAGATGATCTTCTTCTCGATCGCCGAAGGCGAACATGCCTGGATGTTCTGGCGCTGGCCGTGGGCGGTGCGCTGGAATCGTTTCTTCAAAATCGTCCGATGAAAGACGAAGCCAAGGATATCACGACCCAACCGATCGAGGCGCAAGCCGCCCCTGAGGGCGAAGCTGCAACCAAGACGCTTGCGACCAAGACTCCTGATACCAAGGCGCCGGCCAAGAAGAAGCGGACACGAAGTAGCAAAGCCAAGGCGGCGGCTGACGCGAACGCGGCGCTCGAGGCGCGCATCGGCCACAACTTCGCCGATCCGAACCTGCTGATGCAGGCAATCACGCACGTGTCGGCGCTGAAGTCCGGACGCAAACGCGGCGACAGCTATCAGCGGCTGGAGTTCCTCGGCGACCACGTGCTCGGGCTCGTCGTGTCCGACATGCTCTATCATGCCTTCCCGAACGCCGATGAGGGTGAGCTGTCCAAGCGGCTCGCCGAGCTCGTGCGCAAGGAGAGCTGCGCCGACGTCGCCAAGTCGCTCGGTCTGCTCGACGACATCAAGCTCGGTTCGGTCGGCTCCAGCGCCGATGCGAGGCTGCGCAAGTCCATCCTCGGTGACATCTGCGAAGCCGTGATCGGCGCGATCTTCCTCGACGGAGGTCATGCGGCGGCGGACGAGTTCGTCAAGCGCAACTGGACCGAGCGCATGCACAAGCCGCGGCGGCCGCTGCGCGATCCCAAGACCGTGCTGCAGGAATGGGCGCAGGGGAAGGGGTTGCCGACGCCGGTTTACCGCGAGGTCGAGCGCACCGGCCCGCATCACGATCCGGAGTTCCGCGTTGCGGTGGACTTGCCGGGGCTGGCGCCGGCCGAAGGCACCGGCGGCAGCAAGCGCGCGGCGGAGAAGGTCGCGGCCTCGGTCATGATCGAACGAGAAGGTGTCGGTGGCGGCAATGACGGCTGAAGCAAGCGGCGAAGCGCCCGCGGCGACGCGCTGCGGCTTCGTTGCGCTGATCGGCGCACCGAATGTCGGCAAATCCACGCTGGTCAACGCGCTGGTCGGCGCCAAGGTCACGATCGTCTCGCGCAAGGTGCAGACCACGCGCGCGCTGATCCGTGGCATCGTGATCGAGAACAACGCGCAGATCATCCTGGTGGACACGCCGGGCATCTTCCTGCCCAAGCGCAGGCTCGACCGCGCCATGGTCTCGACCGCCTGGAGCGGGGCGCATGACGCCGACCTCGTCTGCGTGCTGCTCGATGCCAAAAGCGGCATCGACGAAGAGGCCGAGGCGATTCTCACGAAGGTCGCGAGCGTCAATCACGACAAGATTCTGGTAATCAACAAGGTCGATCTGGTCCAGCGCGAGAAGCTGCTGGCGCTGGCGCAGGCCGCCAACGAGCGCATGGCCTTCGCCAAGACCTTCATGGTCTCGGCGATCTCGGGTGATGGTGTCGACGATATTCGAAGCACGCTCGCCGAGATGGTGGCGCCGGGTCCGTTCCTCTATCCCGAGGACCAGATGTCGGACGCGCCGATGCGGCATCTCGCGGCCGAGATCACCCGCGAGAAGATCTATCGCAAGCTGCACCAGGAATTGCCGTACCAGTCCACGGTCGAGACCGACAAGTGGGAGGAGCGCAAGGACAAGTCGGTGCGCATCGAGCAGACGATCTTCGTGGAGCGCGAAAGCCAACGCAAGATCGTGCTTGGCGCAGGCGGTGCCACCATCAAGTCGATCGGCGCGGACTCGCGCAAGGAGATCGGCGAGATACTCGGCGTACCGGTGCATCTGTTCCTGTTCGTCAAGGTGCGCGAGAACTGGGGCGACGATCCCGATCGCTATCGCGAGATGGGCCTGGAATTTCCCAAGGAATAAGCAAGAAAAGATCGGTATTTGATGAGCGTGCCCACGAACGTCCGGCGCTTCGAAGCGTTGCTCTATGCATCGCTGATGCTGGATGCGCTGTCTGTGGCGGTGCAGGATCGCACCCCCACCATCGAGATGACCGAACAGATGATCATGACGGCGACGCTGCTCGCCGGTGGGATGATTTTGCTGCTGGTCTATTTCGTCTGGTTGGCTGCGCATTGGCGCAAGAACTGGCCGCGCTGGGTGCTGGCGGCGGCGTTGGTCCTGTCTGTGATCTCGCTCGGTCAGATCCTCGGCGATAAGGGCCTTGAGCTCGACAGCGTGATCGAGATCGTCTCCTGCGTGCTGACGGGGTTCGGCCTGTATTTTTCGTTCACCGGCGACGCGCGGGGCTGGTTCAACGCGTGACCATCAAATTGGTGGGCACGCTTCCGCCTTCGCTCTTCGAGCTACGGCGGACAAGTCGCTTTGCCCTACGATTTCTCGAACTCGTCCTACAATCGGTAGGCGTGGACAATGATCACCGCGCTTATGATGATCGTCCAGATTACGAAGCCTACGACAACGCCGAGCGCCGGCGACAGGATCACCCGGCCTTCGCTTGTACGCGTGACCTGCAAGAGGCCTGTCCAGCCGACCCGGATCATGCTTGTGGGGAATTCGACGGTGATCCTGCCGAACGTGGCTGCAAATAGCAAAGCCAGTGCGGTGAAATAGAAAACGGTCGGCAAGGCCTCCCAGGCTACCCAGAACACCAATTCGAGAATGAGCGCGATCAAGTCGAAAATGATGCTGGCCATCGTGCTCCCAGGCGTGTCCGAACTTCTGCGTCAGTGCATATGGCGCTATACTTAGCATATGGAATGGACCGACGAAGGCATCGTGCTGGGCGTGCGGCGGCATGGCGAAAGTAGCGCCATCGTCGAGCTGCTGACGCGCCAGCATGGCCGGCATCTCGGTCTCGTGCGCGGCGGAGCAAGCTCGCGGCTGCGGCCACTCTTGCAGCCCGGCAACAGCGTGAGCGCGGTGTGGCGGGCGCGGCTCGACGAGCATCTCGGCACCTACGCCATCGAAGGCCTGAAGCTGCGCGCGGCGACGCTGCTGGGATCGTCCCATGGCGTCTACGGCGTCACGCATCTGGCCTCGGTTGCGCGGCTGCTGCCGGAGCGCGATCCGCACGAGGACATCTTTGCGCTGCTCGAACATTCGCTCGACGATTTCGACGACATCGGCAGCGCGGCCGTGCACGTCATCCATTTCGAGCTGGCGATGCTCTCCGAGCTCGGCTTCGGGCTGGCGCTGGACAATTGCGCGGTGACCGGGGAGACCACGGACCTGATCTATGTCTCGCCCAAATCCGGCGGCGCGGTGTCGCGCGGCGCGGGCGAGCCGTGGCGCGACCGGCTGTTGCGTTTGCCGCCATTCCTGCGCCATGGCGAAGCCGCGAGCGAACTCACGGACGAAGATCTCCAGGACGGCTTTCGGCTCACCGGCCTGTTCCTGCTGCGCCATGTGCTGGAGCCGCGGGGGCAGGTCCATTCCGACGCGCGCTCCGGCTTCATCAATGCCCTGACGCGGCAGCAGGCCAAAGCGGCGCTTCCTGCGCCCTGAAAGGCGGCAATTCCGGCGCCATGAAGCCAGCGCGCCTCTGTATTGCTCATTCAGGCAACTTTTCCCGGAACCAAACCGGGTTTCCCGGATTGGCCCTTGGGGTTCCAACCCGGGGATAACCTGATGCTGATCAAGGGACTTATCGTATCGGCAGCGCTGATTGCGCTGGCGCCGGACGCCCTCGCAGGCGAGCAACCGGGCGTGTTCCGTCGCGCCTCCTGCACGGTCGTCAGGTTCTATGTCGCGAAATATTCCGCTGCGGCGGCAGAGGCATGGGCGCGATCCAAGGGCGCAACCGATGCCGAAATCGAGACTGCCCGCCGCTGCGTAGCCAACATGCCGGCGACACCCCCTGCCAAGGTCCAGACGACCGTGACTGCCGGCTGGGCAGGGCAGTAGAAGCCCACAGGGAACCAATCCATCCTTGCCCGATTCGCTTCCACGGTTTAACCGGGCGGCATGGGAAAACGAATCGTTCCGCCGGAAGAACCGGCCGAAATTCATGATGTGCCGCTGCGTGAGGCGCTGGAAGAGCGCTATCTCGCGTACGCGCTCTCCACCATCATGCATCGCGCGCTGCCCGACGCGCGCGACGGCCTGAAGCCGGTTCATAGGCGCATCCTTTACGGCATGCGCCTGCTCAGGCTCGACCCCGGCACGGCCTTCAAGAAATCCGCCAAAATCGTCGGCGACGTGATGGGCTCGTTCCATCCGCACGGCGACCAGGCGATCTACGACGCCATGGTGCGCCTCGCGCAGGATTTCTCCTCGCGCTACCCGCTGGTCGACGGCCAGGGCAATTTTGGCAATATCGACGGCGATAACCCCGCCGCCTACCGCTACACCGAAGCGCGCATGACCGACGTCGCGCGGCTTCTGCTCGAGGGCATCGACGAGGACGGCGTCGAATTCCGCGCCAATTACGACGGCCAGTCGAAAGAGCCGGTCGTGCTGCCCGGCGGCTTTCCGAACCTGCTCGCCAACGGCGCGCAGGGCATCGCCGTCGGCATGGCGACCTCGATCCCGCCGCACAACGCCGCCGAGCTGTGCGATGCCGCGCTGCATCTGATCGAGAAGCCCGACGCGAAATCCAGGGCGCTCTTGAAGTGGGTGAAGGGCCCGGATTTCCCCACCGGCGGCATCTGCGTCGATTCCAAGCAGGCCATCGCTGAAGCCTACACCACCGGTCGCGGCTCCTTCCGCGTTCGCGCCCGATGGGAGCAGGAAGAGGGGACGCGCGGCACCTGGGTCGTCGTCGTCACCGAGATTCCCTTCCTGGTGCAGAAGTCGCGTCTGATCGAGAGGGTCGCCGAGCTGCTGGACCAGAAGAAGCTGCCGCTGGTCGGCGACATCAGGGACGAGTCGGCCGAAGACGTCCGCATCGTGATCGAGCCGAAGTCGAAGAACGTCGATCCCACGCTGATGATGGAATCGCTGTTCCGGCTGACCGAGCTCGAAAACAAGATTCCGCTGAACCTCAACGTGCTGATCAAGGGCCGCGTCCCCAAGGTGGTCGGGCTCGCGGAGTGCCTGCGCGAATGGCTCGACCATCTGCGCGACGTCCTGATTCGCCGCAGCAATTACCGCAAGGCGCAGATCGAGCACCGGCTGGAAGTGCTCGGCGGCCTGCTCATCGCTTATCTGAACATCGACGAGGTGATCAGGATCATCCGCACCGAGGACGAGCCGAAGCCGGCGCTGATGAAGGCGTTCAAGCTCACCGAGGTGCAGGTCGAAGCCATCCTCAACATGCGCCTGCGCTCCTTGCGCAAGCTCGAAGAGATGGAGATCCGCACCGAGGACAAGACTCTCCGCGCCGAACTCAAGGGCATCAACGCGGTGCTCGCGTCCGAGCCCGAGCAGTGGAAGAAGGTCGCCGAGCAGGTCGGCAAGGTCCGCGACATGTTCGGACCGAAGACGCCGCTCGGCAAGCGCCGCACCACCTTTGCCGACGCGCCCGAGCACGATCTCGCCGCGATGGAGGAAGCCCTCGTCGAGCGCGAGCCGGTGACCGTCGTCGTCTCCGACAAGGGCTGGATCCGCACCATGAAGGGGCATATCGAGGATCTCTCGGGCCTTACCTTCAAGCAGGACGACAAGCTCGGCTTCGCCTTCTTCGCGGAGACGACCTCGAAGCTGCTGCTGTTCGCCACCAACGGCAAATTCTATTCGCTTGATGTCGCGAAGCTCCCGGGCGGCCGTGGCCACGGCAATCCGATTCGCATGTTCATCGACCTCGAGCAGGAGGCCGCGCCCGTCGCGCTGTTCGTCAACAAGGGCGGTCGCAAATTCCTGGTCGCGAGCCACGAGGGCCAGGGTTTTGTGGTGAACGAGGACGATTGCGTCGGCACCACCAAGAAGGGCAAGCAGGTCCTCAACGTCGACATGCCGAACGAGGCGCGCACGGTCACCGAGGTGATCGGCGACACCGTCGCGGTGATCGGCGAGAACCGCAAGATGCTGATCTTCCCGCTCGACCAGGTGCCGGAGATGGCGCGTGGTCGCGGCGTGCGCCTGCAGAAGTACAAGGACGGCGGTCTGTCCGACGTCGCTGTCTTCGAGGCCAAGGCTGGCCTGACCTGGAAGGACTCCGCTGGCCGCGAATTCTCCGCGACCACCAAGGAGCTCGCCGAGTGGCAAGGCACCCGCGCGGATGCCGGCCGCCTGCCGCCGAAGGGTTTCCCGAAGTCGAACAAGTTCGGCAAGGTGATCGGGTAGGGACGACTCTCGCTACAGCACCGGTGTCATGCCCCGCGAAAGCGGGGCATCCAGTACGCCGCGGCTTCTCGGTTCGATCACTGGCTTCACGGAGTACTGGATCGCCCGGTCAAGCCGGGCGATGACAGCGAGAGTGTAGCGCGCAAACGCGCGGCAGATAGTCCTGAGCGCATAAGTGCCTGCGTCGATCGGGCACGAACATTGCTTTTTCTTGGCGAGTGCAAACGCTTCGTCAAAAGGCAAAAAGAAACCAATGTTCAAGCTGAAGTCGTTCATTCCGGCGCTGTTCGTCCTCGCGCTGGTATCTGCGCCGGCGCACGCAGCAGGTAATCTCGTCGCGGTGCTCGAGGCGGAGATCGTTACGCTCGATCCGCATTTCTCCACGGCCTATATTTCGCGCACGTTCGGCTACATGGTGTTCGACACGCTGTTCGCGAAGGATTCCAAGGGCGACGTCAAGCCGCAGATGGTGCAGGATTGGAAGGTCTCAGCCGACGGTTTGACCTACACGTTCACGCTGCGTGACGGCCTGAAATGGCATGACGGCCAGCCGGTCACCGCGGCCGATTGTGTCGCCTCGCTGCGCCGCTGGGGCACCCGCAGCGCGCTCGGCCGCCGCATCTTTGCGATCACGGCCTCGCTGGAGCCGACCGACGCAAAAACCTTCGTGTTGACGCTGAAGGAGCCGTCCGGCCTCGTCATCGACGCGCTCGGCAATCCCGTCAGCCCCGTCGCCTTCATGATGCCCGAGCGCATTGCCAAGACGCCCGGCGACCAGCGCATCACCGAGATCATCGGCTCCGGTCCGTTCGTCTACAGCAAGGCCGATCACCGCACCGGCGATCGCATGATCCTGAAGAAATTCGCCGACTATGTGCCGCGACCAGAGCCCGCCGACTTCCTGGCTGGCGGCAAGCGCGTCAACATCGACACGCTCGAGATCCGCGTCATTCCCGACGGATCGACCGCGGCGTCCGCATTGCAGGCCGGCGAAATCGACTTCATGCAATACGCGCCGTTCGATCTGCTGCCGCAACTCGAGAAGAACGCTCGCGTAAAACTCGTGAACTTCACCGGCGGCAACATGTTCGCCGGCGCCTATCGCCTCAATGCGGCGTCGAAACCGTTCGACGATCCTGCGATCCGGCGCGTGCTGTGGAAGCTGGTCGATCAGCGCGAAGTGCTGGATGCACTCGGGCTCGATGCCAAATACGCCGCGCCTTGCGCGACGTTCTTCACCTGCGGCACGACCTATGAGAGCAAGGCCGGCATTGAAGCCGCGGCAAATCCGTCGATCGAAGCGGCGAAGGCCGCACTGAAGGCGACGAAGTACGCCGGCGAGCCGGTGGTCGTGATAGAGGCCAACGATCTCGAAGCGCCACGCGTCTCGGCGCAGGTGCTGGCCGAGCGGCTCAAGGCGGCCGGCTTCAACGTCGATCTCCAGGTGATGGATTGGGCGAGCGTGCTGGCGCGCCGCGCCAAGAAGGAGGGCTGGAGTGTCTATGGCGTTCATGCCGGTGGTTTCGACCTGGGTTCGCCGCTGACCAATGTCATGGTCGCCTTCAACTGCGCCGACTTCACCGGCTGGCAATGCGATCAGCGCATCACGCCGCTGATGGAAGCCTTTGCGAAAGCGCCTGCCGAGGATGACCGCAAGAAGATTGCCGGCGAGATCCAGAGCATCATGTATGATCAGGCGCCCGCGATCCCGTGGGGCCAGTTCGCGCAGCCGGCGGCCTATCGCGCCACTCTGCGCGGTCTGATACCGTCCGCCATCCCGGTGTTCTGGAACGTTGAGAAGTAACGCGATGTACGATGTCATTGTTGTCGGCGGCGGCTCCGCCGGCGCCGCAGTTGCGGCGCGGCTCTCCGAGGATCCCGCACGGCGCGTGCTGCTGCTCGAAGCCGGCCTCGACTGGCGCGCTGATGACGCGCCCTGGGAGGTGCGAACGCCAAATCCGATCCCGATCATCCACAAGCGCGAGTATCAGGAGAAATGGCAATGGCCTGATCTGCTGACGCGCCGCGTGGCGGGGCAGGAGCCGCGCTTCTATTGGCGCGGCAAGGGGCTCGGCGGCTCGTCGATGATGAACGGACAGATCGCGATCCGCGGCGTCGCGGATGCCTTCGACGAATGGGCGGCCAATGGTTGCTCCGGCTGGTCGGCGAAAGAGGTGATGCCGCTGTTTTCCGTGATCGAGGACGACTTTGAGTTTGGCGACGCCGCAGGTCACGGCCGCGGCGGGCCGTTGCCGGTCTATCGCGCGCCGCCGGAAAAATGGGGCCCGATCGATCGCGGCCTGCGCGATGCGGCGCTGGCGAGCGGCTATCCCTGGTGCGCGGACGTCAATGGTCCAGACGGCGAGGGCGTCGCCTGCTATCCCATCAACAGCCGCGACAGCCGCCGCATCACCACCAATGAGGGCTATCTGGAGCCCGCGCGCGGCCGCGCCAATCTGGAGATCCGGGGCAAGACGCTGGTCGATCGCGTGCTGATCAGCGACGGCCGGGCGACTGGTCTGCGCGTTCACACCGAGGGGCAGGGCACCAACGACATCAGCACACGCCAGATCGTGCTGTGCGCAGGCGCCATCCACAGTCCGGCGATCCTGCTGCGGTCGGGCGTCGGGCCGGCGGAGGAGTTGAAGGCGATCGGGATCGCGGTCGAGCGCGATCTGCCGGTCGGCCGGCACTTCTTCGACCATCCGCTGTTTCGCGCCACGATCCAGCTCCACGAAAACCTGCGGCCGACCGACCCGGACACCCGCCACACCAATTGCTGCGTGACCTATTCCTCCGGCCTCGCCAACGGCGGCAAGCGCGATATGATCCTGATCGCGTTCAATCACCGCGGCATCGGTGTGCCCGGGGCGATCGGAGCCGGCCTGTTCAACGCCTATTCGCGCGGCACGCTCAAGCTGGCTTCGACTGATCCATCCGTCGATCCGATCGTCGAGGAAAACATGCTCGCCGATCCCCGCGATATGCTTCGTATGATGGATGCGGTGAAGCGGCTGGCCGTCATCACCTCGCAGCCGGCACTCGCCGGCATCTCCGACTGGATCCGGCTCACCGATACGGATCTCACGCTGCCGCAGGCCGCGGCGCTGCCGCATCACGAGCTCGATGCACTGCTGCGCCGTGAGACCGGAGACATCCAGCACGCGGCCGGCAGTTGCCGCATGACGGGGGTGGGGGATGTCGACGGCGTGGTCAACCCTGATGGCTCGGTGAAGGGTATCTCGGGCTTGCGCGTCGCCGACGCCTCGATCATGCCGTCCGACTGCCGCGCCAATACTCACTTCACGACGGTGGTGATTGGGGAAGCGATCGCGCGGATGATGATGCGGTAGCCGGGCGACGACAGCGAGAGTGGAGCGCCGTCTCAGATCACCCCAATGACCCGCAACGTCACGCCCGCCGCGCAGCTGCCGGCGAGCACCGTCAGCATCCCGAGCTTGAACCGAAAGATCGCGGTCGCGGCCGCGATCGACAGCACCAGCGCGGGAATATCGACGCTCGTCAGCACCGGCCTGTCAAAATCCAGCGGGAAGGCGTGCACCGGCACGGTCTCGCGGAACAGGGTGTGGAGTGCGAACCAGATCGAGAGGTTGAGGATCACGCCGACGACGGCGGCGGTGATGGCGCTGAGCGCGCCGGCAAGCCCGGTGTTGCCGCGCAGGCGCTCGATATAGGGGCCGCCGACGAAGATCCAGAGGAAGCAGGGCGTGAATGTGACCCAGGTCGCAAGCAGGCCGCCGAGCATGGCCGCCAGCATTGGCGACAGGCCGCTCGGATCGCGATAGGCGGCCATGAAGCCGACGAACTGGAGCACCATGATCAGCGGGCCCGGCGTGGTCTCGGCCATGCCGAGGCCGTCGAGCATCTCGTGCGGCTTCAGCCAGTGATAATGCTCGACCGCTTGTTGGGCGACATAGGCCAGCACCGCATAGGCGCCGCCGAAGGTGACCAGCGCCATTTTTGAGAAGAACAGCGCGATCTGGCTGAATACGCTGGCTTGTCCGAGGACCAAAAGCAGCGCGATCACCGGCACGAGCCAGAGCGCCAGCCACAGCGCCGCGGTCCGGATCGCACGCGCGGTGTTCGGACGGACATGCTCGGGCACGGCTTCGCCGAGCATGCTGTCGATCACGGCACCGCTGCCGCCATGGCCATGACCGGCCGGTGCGAATTCCGGACGGCCGGCGCGTGCGCCGCCATAGCCGATCATACCGGCGGCGATGATGATGATCGGGAAGGGGACGGCAAAGAAGAAGATCGCGACGAAGGCGATGGCGGCGAGCGCGATCATGATGCGATTCTTCAGCGCCCGCTTGCCAACGCGGAAGACGGCCTCGATGACGATGGCGAGCACGGCCGCCTTCAGCCCGAAGAACAGCGCCTCGACGAAGCTGACATTGCCGAAAGCCGCATAGACGTAGCTCAGGCCCATGATGGCGATGATGCCGGGCAGGATGAACAGCCCGCCCGCCATCAGCCCGCCGGCGGTGCGGTGCATCAGCCAGCCGACATAGGTCGCAAGCTGCTGCGCCTCTGGTCCGGGCAGCAGCATGCAGTAGTTCAGCGCATGCAGGAAACGGCCTTCGGAGATCCAGTTCTTCTCCTCGACCAGGATACGGTGCATCACCGCGATCTGGCCCGCGGGCCCGCCAAAGCTCAGGCATGCGACGCGGAGCCAGACGCGAAAGGCTTCACCGAAGCTGATGCCGTGACTGGCATCAGCTCCTGCTTGAACGCTACGGGTGTCCATCAAGCCTTCACCTTGTTGGTCGGCCAGTTGTGGGTCTCGGTGGTGGCGTCGCGGCACCAGCGGTAGAAGGCGTCGTAGAGCAGCATGCCGGCCTCGAGCTGTTCGAGGTCGTCGTCATACATCCGCGACAGCCCGAGCGAGGCCGCGAGCAGACCGGGGGCTTCCGGCGCGAGGTCGGGCCGCGCAGTGTCGGCGCCGCGTACCAGCAATGCGAGCCGCAGCAGCGACGGGGTGGCAATGCCGAATTCCTCGATCATCACGTCGAAGGTGCAGAGCTCGCCGCGGTGGCTCCAGAACACGTTCTCGATGTCGAAGGGCGCCGCGCCAAAACGCTCGCCAACGGCGACTACCTCGGACGGCGCCACGAACAGGAACACCGCATTAGGATCGACGAAACGGCGGATCAACCAGGGGCAGGCGATGCGGTCGACCTTCGGCCGGGCCCGCGTCACCCAGACGGTGCGGCCCTTGGCGTCGCGTGGCGGCAGTTTGCGGGTGTCGACGAGCGGCAGCTTCGCCGCCTTCCAGCCCTCGAAGCCGCCTTCCAGCGTCTCGGCCTGTACGCCGAGTTGCCTGAGCCAGGCCGCGGTGCCCTGCGCCAGCTTTTCGCCGCGCAGGCACGAGACGATCGCGGACCGGCCGGCGAATGAGCCGCCCCAGTCCGGAACATTGTCGTGGCTGAGCTTGATCGAGCCGGGGATCAGCCGCCGGTCGGCGGCGAAATCCTCGTCCGTGCGCACGTCGATCACGACAGGGGCATTCGCCGTGCCGATCAATCGCGCCAATTTGTCAGACGATATCGTTGTGTAGGAAGACATGATGCGCCCTCGTAAGAACAAACGGGACGCGATACTTGGGCATGTCGCCTCGTGGGGAGATCGCTCAAATCCCCATGAGGTTCATTACACCGAAACGGCCCCGACCTGTCAATCGGCTCGTTTCACCGATTTCGTCAACAGGGCCCCCAGGTCTATGTTGGGGGCCAGCGGACCTGACCTTTCGGAGATCACCGATGCACTCCCATTCCATCGAACAATCGACGATGGCCTCAAATTCGTCACGTTACGGTCGAGACCTGCCCGCACTGACGTGATCGGCGCGAACGGAATTCTGCGGCGCGGCCGGGGTTGATCCTCGGTCGCAGCACGCCCAACCGCTGCAAGGAGAGACCAAGGATGATGCCCAGGATCACGAAGATCAAACTCGCTCTCGCCGTCGCCACGCTCGCGCTGTCCGGCCATACGGCCGTGGCACAGTCGGAAAAGCCCGGGGTCGAGAAGCTCTACATCATGAATTGCGGGGAGGGGGTTGCCGGCGATATCGGGCGCTGGTCGCCTGGGGTGAACGAAGGTCAGTCAATGGATTTCGTCGACACCTGCTATCTCATCAAGCACAGCCAGGGCTGGTTCCTGTGGGACACCGGCATCCCCGACGCGGTCGCTGCGATGCCGAACGGGCTTGCGCCGGCAGATCCGAAGGCCGTGACCTGGAAGCGGCCGAAGACGCTCGCAGCCCAGCTCGAGCAGATCGGCGTCAAGCCCGCCGACATCAAGGCAATGGGCGTCTCGCACACGCACCCCGATCACATCGGCAATGTCGAGATGTTTCCGCAGGCGACCCTCTACGTGCAGAAAGCCGAATACGATTGGCCCGGCGCCAATAACGAACCGCGCTTCAAGCCCTCGCATCCGGTCGAGCTGCTCACCGGCGACAAGGATGTGTTCGGCGACGGCAGCATCACCGTTCTCTCGACGCCCGGTCACACGCCGGGGCACCAGTCGCTGCTGGTGAAATTGCCGAAGACCGGGGCGGTCGTGCTCTCCGGCGATGCCGTCCACTTCAAGAGCAATTGGGAGAACCGGCGCGTTCCCGTCAACAATGTCAGCAAGGACCAGTCGGTCGCCTCGATGCAGAAGATCGCCGACACGCTCGACAAGGAGAAGGGGCAGCTCTGGATCAACCACGACAAGGCCCAGCGCGACAGCCAGAAGATGTCGCCGGAGTTTTATGATTAGCTTCGCCAGCGGTCCTGTTGCCACCCCAGTGGCAGCAGGGATGTGCTAGCCGCCTCCAGAAGCTCCGGGACGGGAGGCGAAGCGTGGGGGAATGGCTCGGGGTCGCGATCGCACTGGCGTCGAGCAGCTTAGGGGGCACTGCGGCTGCGATCACTCGCTATCTCGTCGCCGGCGCCGATCCGGTGATGCTGGCGATCCTGCGCTGGGGGATCGGTTTCCTTTGCCTGCTGCCGTGCGCGCTTCTGCTGCGCGTGCGCTGGCCGCAGCGGTCGAACTGGCCGGCGGTGATGGCGCTCGGCATCTGCTTCTTCGGCCTGTTCTTCATCCTCTACAATATCGCAGTGTCTTACACGACCGCTGCCCGTGCCAGTCTCGCGCTGGCGACGCTGCCGCTTCACACCATGGTGGTCGGTGCGATCCTCGGTGTGGAACGGCTGACGGCGCGCAAGATCATCGGCGTGGGCATCGCCGTGCTCGGCGTGGCGGCGGCGCTTGCCGTGGGGCTGGCACAGAGCCCGCCCGGTTCCTGGCGCGGTGAGCTGATCATGACCGGCGCGGTGTTCTGCATGGCCTTCTACAATGTGCTGTCGCGGCCGCTGATGCAGCGTTCCAGCGCGCTCGGCTTTCTCACCGTCGGTATGGGCGCGGGTGCCGTGGTGCTGGTGATCGTGGGTCTTGCGAAGGGCAGCTTTGCCGCGCTCAACCATTTTACGGCGGCGCAGTGGATTGCCGGACTCTATCTCGGCGCCGGCGGCGGCGCGCTCGCCTTCATTCTCTGGGTCATGGCGCTGGCGCGCGCCACGCCGACTCGCGTTGCCAACACGATGACGGTCAATCCGATCGCGGCGACCTTGCTGGCGGCGCTGCTGATCGGCGAGCCGATCACGCCGAATCTCCTGATCGGGCTGGTTGCCGTATTCGCCGGCATCTGGATCGCGACTAGCGAAACGAAGACGAATTGATCAGCTCCGCGCAGGCGCGGCTATTGCCGTGCCAATAGATTCGGCAGGGCCGTCATCAACGATCCAACTGGCTCGAGCAGGCATGCCATTCGCAGCGACGCGCCATGCGTTCTCTGAAACTGCGATGAGGCCTTCATTTAAGCGGACTTTAAAGAGTCGGCCGATAAGCATGCAAGCGTGCATAATTCAACAGGACGGCAAGGATATGCGTAATTCGATGGGACGGCGTCAGTTCTTGTGCGGTTGCTGCGCGGTGCTTGGCGCTGCGGTGCTACCGAGACAAGTGAGCGCGGCGGACGATCCCGAGATCGTTCCGATCGAGTTTGCGAGCTTTCACGATCAGACCTTCAGCAACGAATATCTGCGCTTCATGAACGTCACGATCCCGGCCGGAGAGATGGCCGCCTATCACCGGCACACCCGGGACTTTGCACAGGTGTACATGGCCGTCTCGGATGCCGAGGGGACGCCGCTTGGCGGCAAGCCCGTCATCACGCCGCGCAAGGTCGGGGAAGTGTTGTTCACCAACTATGCGAAGCAGCCGGTGGTGCATCAGGTTGTCAATGTCGGCTCCAGCGATTTCCGGATCATGGGGTTTGAGATGTACGACTCCCAGCCGGGCCGCTTTTCACCGCTTGTACGTCCTGCACCGTACGTCTCGGTCATGGATAATCACCGTGTTCAGGCCTGGCGGTTGATCCTCCAGCCGGGTGAGTCTGCGCCACCGATGCAGCAGGCAGCGCCGGGCGTGCGCATTGTGGTGCAGGGCGGCGAATTGGTCGAGGGCAGGCAGGGCAAGCCGGATCACAGGCTCAACCTGAAGTATGGCGATTTCGCATGGCAGGATGCGGGCCCCACGCGGACGATGCGAAACGCGGGGACATCGACCGTCGAGCTTGTCGAATTCGAATTGAAATGAGGCGTGGCCTTCGAGCGAGGGGGCTGGCCCTCACGTCCTAGGTTTTGGCGCGAATGAGGAGTGGGGCGTGTCCATCAAGCGGTCGGGAATTGCCATTGCAGCGCTGATGTCGGGCGTCGTCGTTCTGACGTCAGGTCTTCAACTCAGCGAACGCTGGAGCGCGTACCAGAACGCCATCGCGGCGCACGCCCTGGAGACCCGTCTGGCGGCCGGCTTCGATGCTGTCGGCAGCCTGACCGTCGAGCGTGGTCCCGTCAATCGAGCGCTGCTCGGAAAATCCGCGGCGGATGATGCGGTGCTCAAGGAGTTTGCCGACAATCGTCGAACGAGCGACGAGGCGCTGGCGAAACTGGAGACGCTAGCCCGCGGCGATGCTGACTTGACGCAGCGGGTCAAGGCGGCCGCGGCGAAGATCGCGGCCACGCGTGAGGAGGCCGCTTCCTACTGGCAGAAGCCGCTGACCGAGCGTCCCGGCGGCAGCGCTGCCAGGGCCATGCGAGACTACGCCGAGGCGATGGCGAGCCTGAATGAACTCCTGGAGTCCGGCATCAAGGCGACGATGCGGCTGAGCACCACGGCGGGAAACTTGCTCGATGTCGCGCAGAAGGGCTGGGTGATCCGGCAGACCGCCGGTCAGGTCTCGCTGATGATTTCGGGTCTGGTGTCGGCCGGCCGTCCAGCCACATTGGCGGAGCGGGACGAACTAAGCGCTGCGAACGGCCAGATGGCGCGGCTTTGGGCTGAAATCCTCGACCGCGGTGATGACGTTTTCGCGCCCAAGAACACGCGGGCCAGCGTCGGCGCGGCCAGGGATCGCTATTTTGGTTCGGACAAGCCGCTGCGCGACGGGCTGACAAAGGCTGCATTCAACGGCACGCCATACGAGGTATCGGTCGACGACTGGCGCAGGTCAGCCACCGGTGCGAACGCCTCGCTGCTGGGGATTCGCGATGCGGCCTTGCGCGATGCGCAGGCCGTGGCCGAACTGGACGAAGCCAACGGGCTGTGGGGAATCTTGTTCACCGGCGCGGCTATTCTGGTCGTTCTGGGATTAGCTTCAGCTTCGTCGGTGCTGCTCGTGCGCCACTTGCTCACGCCAATCTCAAAGCTTTCGGAGGTGATGACCCGGCTTGCCCGCAACGAGGAAGCCGAGGTGCCATTTGCTGCTCGCAAGGATGAGATCGGCGGCATGGCTCTCGCCGTGCAGGTCTTCAAGGAGGCCATGGCCACCACCAATCGACTGGCTGGAGAACAGGCCGCCGAGCGGGTCGTCAAAGAGAAGCGCGCGGCGCGTCTCGAAGGCCTGGTTCGCGATTTCGAGGCCAAGGCGGGCGCAATGGTAGCGTTGCTGGCGTCGGGGGCTACCGAGCTCGAGACGACAGCGCGATCGATGTCCTCGACCGCGACGCAGACCAAGGGGCAGGCGACAACGGTTGCGGCGGCGGCCGAGGAAGCGAGCGTGGGCGCGAGCACGGTGGCCTCTGCGGCCGAAGAATTGACGGCATCGATCAGCGAGATCAGCCGCCAGGTCGCACAATCGTCGACGATCACCGGCCGGGCGGTGGCCGATGCGCAGCGGACCGACAAGATCGTGCAGACGCTGGCCGAGGGGGCCGAGAAGATCGGCGCGGTGGTCACCTTGATCCAGGCGATCGCCGCTCAGACGAACCTGCTGGCCTTGAATGCCACGATCGAGGCGGCGCGGGCCGGGGATGCCGGGAGAGGCTTTGCCGTGGTCGCCTCCGAGGTGAAGATGCTGGCGACCCAGACGGCGACCGCGACAGCGGATATCGGGGCCCAGATCGCGCAAATTCAGGCCGCCACCAAGGAGGCTGTCGAGGCGATCCGCGGAATCACCGGGACGATCGAAGAGGTCAGCTCGATCTCGAATGTGATCGCGACGGCAGTCGAGGCACAAGGCGTGGCGACGGCGGAAATCGCTCGCAACGTTCAGCAGACGTCGCAATCTGTGAGGGACGTGACGGCGACCATCGGTGGTGTGAGCAAGGCGGCAACGGAAACGGGCGTCGCGGCGAGTGAGGTGCTGAGCGCGGCAGACGGCCTGTCGCGACAGGCCGAGCAGTTGACAAGCGAGGTCGGCAGCTTTGTCGAGGAAGTCCGGGCCGCCTGAAGCGCGATGACTTTGGTGATTTAGCGCGGTGCCATGACTGGCGGCGGGCCGCCCTCCGGCGTCTTCTTCGGCTTCAGCGTGCCGGCATAGAACGAGAGCAGCCACACCAGCAGAATGGCGAGGAGATAGACGCCCCAGGCCTGCGGCGGCGTCATCGCCCATCGCAGGAGGCCTTTGAAGGTGCGGGGTGGGCTCTTGTCTTCGGTCATGCTGCGCTTGTGCGCGAAAGCGGTGGCACGGTCAATCCGGCCGCTTCTCGGCGCGGATCAGGAACAGCGCGGCCAGCGCCGACAGGCTGAGCGCGGACGAGACCATTAGCACTTTTGCGCCCATGACGTCGATGAGCAGGCCGAAGGCCAGCGGCGCCACCGCCTGCGCCATCCGTGCCGGCGCGCCGATGATGCCGAGCCGATAACCAAAGTCTTTCGGGCCGAAGATCGAGAGTGGCAAGGTTCCGCGCGCGATCGTCAAGATGCCGTTGCCGGAGCCGTGCAGCAACGCAAAGGCGCTTGCGGCAGGCGCGCCGAAGATGGCGACGACGGCGGCTCCGATTGGATGGGTGAGGCAGGCGAGCCGGGTCGACCACAGCGGATGGAAGCGGGAGAGAACGCTCGCTTCGAGAATGCGCGCGATCACCTGCGCCGGGCCGATCAGCGCGCCAGCCGCGATCGCCTCGACATGCGTGGCGCCGGTTGCCTCGAGGATGCGTGGGAAATGCACGGCCATGGCGCCAGTGACGGTCCAGACCGCGGCAAAGACGAAGGCGAGCAGGATCATGGTGCGGTCGAGCGGGACGTGCGGCTTCTCCGCCGTTGCGGCGGCCTGCTTGGCGCCCTTGATCGCTGGCAGCATGAAGAAATTGAGGGGCAGGCCGATCAGGATGTTGGCTGCGGCCCAGGCGAAGCACGTGTCGCGCCAGCCGATATGGGCGAGCCCCCAGGCGGTCAGGGGCCAGCCGACGGTCGAGGCAAAGCCCGCCATCAGCGTGATGCCGGTGATCGAGCCGCGGGCTTCGGTGCCGTAGATGCGGCCGAGTGCGGCGAAGGCGGCGTCATAGAGCCCCATCGCCATGCCGATGCCGAGCACGAGCCAGGCGAACGCCATCACCGGAACGGATTGCGAGAACCCAAGCAGCACGAGGCCGGCGGCAATGGTCAGGTTCGAGGCCGACAGCACCTGCCGGCCGCCGACAAGATCGATCTGCCGGCCAATGCGCGGTCCCAGCATCGCGGAGATCACCAGCGAGGCCGAGAACGCGCCAAAGATCCAGTTGGTGGAGATGCCGAGGTCGTGCGCCATGGGATCGGCGAGCAGCGCCGGCAGATAGTAGCTGGAGGCCCAGGCCAGAGTCTGCGTCGTGCCGAGCGCCAGGATGATGGGAAGCTGGCGCTGGCTCATGTCGCCGTATGTCTGGTCGTCGGTGTCATCACTTGCATTTGCGGCCCGAGCCGAGAGCGCGTCAACACCGTCCGCGACATATTCGACCTGCTGCGGGCGGGAGCCTCGGTTGTGCTCGGCCTTTCGCTCGTCACGAATGCACGCCATAATGGCGTATGCAATTGACCTCGCGCCTTGCGCTGATGAACTGGCTGACCGGTCAGGGCCTCACCGGCCTTCCCGAAAACGAGCTGCTGCGCGGCTTTTGCGAGCGCTGCCGCGCAGAGGGGCTGGAACTCTCGCGCGGGCTCGTCGTCATCGACACGCTCCATCCGATCTATGAGGGCCGCGGCTTCCGCTGGAGCGATCGGGCCAGCAACGAGAGCGAAATGTTCGAATATGGCTCGACCGCCGAAGGCGACGCCGCCAAGAGCTGGCGCCGCTCGGTGTTCTTCCACATGCTCGAGCATGGCCAGGACGAGATGGTGATCGATCTCGCCGACGCGCCCTCGATGGATTTCTCGCAGATCGAAGAACTCGCCGAGAAGGGCCACAAGCATTATCTGGCCTTCGTGCATCGCTTCGGCGAGAACGGCGCGCTCGGCCTGATGGACTGCTTCTATTCCTGCTGGACCACGCGGCGCGATGAAGGCTTTGATGAGGAAGAGCTTGAGGCCCTGCGCGATCTCGTGCCGGTGCTGGGGCTCGCGATCAAATCGGCGCAGCAGGTCGATATCGCGCGCACGCTCGGGCGCGTCTATCTCGGACGCGGTGCCTCCGAGCAGGTGCTGGGCGGACGCATCTCGCGCGGCGTCACCGAGCGCATCAACGCCGTGCTCTGGTATTCGGATTTGCGCGGCTCGACCGGGATCAGCGAGAGCATCGGTCCCGACGAGATCATCCCGTTCCTCAACGACTACGCCCAGGCCGTGATCGACGCGATTCACGAGGCCGGCGGCGACGTGCTGAAGTTGATCGGGGACGGCGTGCTCGCGATGTTCACCGGCGAGGACATGGCCCATGCCCGCCGCGCGGCGCTGCGCGCCGAGCACCTGTTTCGCCAGAACGTCGCGGCGCTGAATGCGCGCCGGGCGGCCGACGGTCGTCCGACCACGTCAGCCTATATCGGCCTGCATGTCGGCGAGGTCTTTTACGGCAATATCGGCAGCGAGGACCGGCTCGATTTCACCGTGGTGGGGCCGACCGTCAACGAAGTCAGCCGCATCGCCTCGATGAGCCGTTCGGTCGATCGTGAGCTCTTGGCATCAGCAGAATTCTACAAGGGCCTCGACGCCGCCGGCCGCCGCTATCTCGTCTCCACCGGCCGCTACGCGCTGCGCGGCATCGGCCGCGCGCAGGACCTCTACACGCTCGACCCCGAGGTCGATGCCAGCGAGCCGGTGACGGGGAGCTACGAGCGGTATCTGGCGAATTAGCACCTCGCCGCCGCTTCGTCTCCCACCATGGCCGGCTGCCGATCCAACGCAACCGCGGGCGAGAGCCAGATCACCAGCGCCTGCACGCCGAACACGGCTGTGGCGAGGTAGAGGCACGCTTCCGCACTCCAGAAGCCGCCGACGATGGCTCCGAGCGCCGAGCCGAGCGGGCGGGCGCCGTAGCTCATGATGTTGATCGCGGAGACGCGCCCGAGCAGCCGCGGCGGCGTCACCGACTGGCGCAAGGTCGTGGTCGAGATCACCCACAGGATCGGGCCGACGCCGAGCAGGAAGAAGCTGAGACCTGCGAGCCATGGGGAGGGCACCAGCACGGTCAGTGCCATCACCACCGCGGCGACGAAGCCGGTGACCGGGCCGAGGCCGACCACGATGCCGAACGCGATGCGTTTCATCACGCGCGTGGCGAACAGCGCGCCGATCACCATACCGACGCCGTACATCGTCAGCACGGCGCCGACACCGGCGGCGGTCAGGCCGAGATGACGCACGGCGTAAGGCACGAACACCGCGATCTGCAGGAACCAGCCGGTGTTGAAAATGAACTGCGTGATGAACACCGGCCGCAGCAGCGGATGGTGAAACACGAAGGCCGCGCCTTCACGAATGTCCTGGAACGGATGACGGCGCGGCGCAGGCGTACGCGCGGGGTCGTAGATGCCGGAGAGCAGCACCACGGCGATGGCCGAGAGCGCCGTGGCAAAGCCGAACGCCAGGCTCGCGCCCCACCAGCCGACCAGCGTGCCGCCGAGCGCAGGCCCGCCTGCAAAGGCGATGGTGCGGGCAAGCTCGATGCGGGCATTGGCAGCCGGCAACAGCTCAGCGCTCACCAGTGAGGGCACCAGGGCCGGCGCGGCCACGCTGTAGACGACGGTGCCGCACACGGCGGCAAAGCCGAGCAGCGCCAGCAGTGGCAGATTGAGCGCCCCGAGTGCGAGCAGCAGCACGATTGCTCCGAGCGCAACCGCGCGCAGTGCCTCGGCAGCCGCCATCAGCGAGCGGCGCGAGATGCGGTCGGCAAGCAGACCGGCCGGAATGGCGAACAGGACGAAAGGCAAAGTGAGGGCGGTCTGGAGCAGGCCGGTCTGGCCTTCGGCCACGCCCAAGGTCAGCACAGCGACGATGGGAGCCGCGGCCAGCGCGATCTGTTCGGCCGACTGTGCCGCCAGATTGGACCAGGCGAGGCGGTTAAAGGTTTTGGGGAGGCGGGGCGGATTGGACATGGCTCATTTCCTGCAAAGTCGAGTTGCCGCCAGTAGGCGCTTCTTGGGACGGCCAAACCCACCCGCTTCCCGACAGGGCCGGGCAAAACGGGGCGGCCGCAGGGAACCGATGCGGCTAGATGCAGTTGCAAATGAGTTGCAATAAGGCTCGACTCCGGTATTGTGCCAGCATGGATGCCCGATCGCCCGACCTGACCACTGACGCCGCCGGTTGGCGCGCTGATGCGCCCACCACCAAGAGCCTTGCCGAGGTGAATGGCACGGTCGCCATCCCGGCAGCGGGGGCATGGTGGCGGCGGCTGCTGGCCTTTGTCGGCCCCGGCTACATGGTCTCGGTCGGCTACATGGACCCCGGCAACTGGGCGACCGACCTCGCCGGTGGATCCAAGTTCGGCTACACGCTGCTCTCGGTCATCCTGCTCTCGAACTTGATGGCGATCCTGCTCCAGGCGCTGGCAGCACGGCTCGGCATCGTCACCGACCGCGATCTCGCGCAGGCCTGCCGCGCGACCTATTCGCCGACCGTGAACTTCATGCTCTGGTTGGCCTGCGAAGCGGCGATCATCGCCTGCGATCTCGCCGAGGTGATCGGCACGGCGATTGCGCTCAAACTGCTGTTCGGCATTCCCCTGGTCGGCGGCGCGCTGATTGCCGCGCTCGATGCCTTCCTGCTGCTCGTCCTGATGAATCGCGGCTTCCGCTTCCTCGAAGCCTTCGTCATGGCACTGCTTGCGGTGATCGCGGTGTGCTTCGCAGTCCAGATCGTGGCCGCGGCGCCGCCGGTCGCGGAGGTCCTGCACGGCTTTGTGCCGAAGACCGAGATCTTCACCAATTCCGAGATGCTCTACATCGCGATCGGCATCATCGGCGCGACCGTGATGCCGCATAATCTCTACCTGCATTCCTCGATCGTGCAGACGCGCGCGTATGAGCGTAACGACGAGGGCCGTCGCGAGGCGATCAAATGGGCGACGACGGATTCCACCATCGCGTTGACGCTGGCGCTGTTCATCAACGCCGCGATCCTCGTCGTGGCCGCCGCGACGTTCCACAAGAGCGGCCATTCCGACGTCGCCGAGATCGGCCAGGCCTTTGAGCTGCTCTCGCCGCTGCTTGGCCTCGGCATCGCCTCGACGCTGTTTGCGATTGCGCTGCTTGCCTCGGGCCTGAACTCGACGGTGACGGCGACGCTCGCCGGCCAGATCGTGATGGAAGGCTTCCTCGATCTGCGCCTGCCGAGCTGGGCGCGCCGCCTGCTCACGCGCGGCATAGCTATCATTCCGGTGATCATCGTCACCGCGATCTACGGCGAGCGCGGCACCGCGGATCTGCTGGTGTTCAGTCAGGTCGTGCTGTCGATGCAGCTGCCTTTCGCCGTCATCCCGCTGGTTCGTTTCGTCTCCGACCGCCGCAAGATGGGGCAGTTTGCGATTGCACCATACGTCGCTGCGACCGCTTGGATCGTTGCGGGGGTGATCGTGATTTTGAACGTGAAGCTGCTGGTGGATACGCTGTTCGGGTGAGAGCGCTAATCCTGCGGCTCGGACGCAGCATCCCCTTGCGCGTCGATGCGCAGCCAGCCTGACGGTGCCAGGCGCTGCTGCGGCAGGAAGCGGGCCTTGTAGTCCATCTTCTTGGAGCCCTCGATCCAGTAGCCGAGATAGACGTAGGGCAGGCCCTGGCGACGCGCACGCGCGATGTGGTCGAGGATCATGAAGGTGCCCATCGAGCGGCTGACCTGGCTCGGCTCGAAAAACGAATAGACCATCGACAGGCCGTCGCTGAGCACGTCGGTGAGCGCGACCGCGATCAGCTCCTCGCCGCGGCCGGTGATACCGCTGTCGGGACCGCGCTTGCGGTACTCGATGATGCGGGTCTCGACATGGCTGTCCTCGACCATCATGGCGTAGTCGAGCACGGTCATGTCTGCCATGCCGCCATGGCGGTGACGGGCGTCGAGATACGCGCGGAACACCGAATATTGCTCGGAGGTCGGTACCGCGCTGCGCTGCTCGCCGATGATGTCGGAATTGCGCGCCATCACCTTGCGGAAGTTGCGGGAGGGGCGGAACTCGTTGGCGACGACGCGGACCGACACGCAGGCCCGGCACTGGTCACATGCCGGCCGGTAGGCGATCGACTGGCTACGGCGGAACCCGCCATGGGTCAGGAGGTCGTTGAGGTCGCCGGCGCGCTCACCCACGAGGTGCGTGAACACCTTGCGCTCATGCCGCCCCGGCAGATACGGGCAGGGGGACGGCGCTGTGAGGTAAAATTGTGGGGTGTCGCGCGAGTGCTGGGTCAAGGGACGTCGTGGGCCTCCGAAGTGAGTATCAGCATCGCGCTACGAAAGCCCCCGGTCAATCGGTCCGCTTGGCAGATCTGATCAGTCAGCCTAGCGGATCCTGGTTAGTAGGTCCTTGCCGTCTGGGGCACCGGCGCCCGAACGGAATTGTTGATCACGACCGTTCCCAGCACGAAATCCTGCAGCAGCCGCCGGCGGCCGTTGAAAAGGCCGACCAGCACGACGAACGGCGACAGGAACGAGACGGTCACCCAGAACAGCACAGCATGGGTGGCGCCGAGGACAAAGTAGCCGGGCGCGCCGTACCAGGTGCGCAACTCAAGATCCATGACCCGCATCCCGATCGTCGCGGACGAGGGGCCGCCGATGCAGGCGCCGTAATAGACGATGGCCCAGACCACGGAGGCCGGCCAGGCCAGCCAGAACAGCGCCCAGCCGATGCCGAGCGTCACCACACCGAACACGGCGATGAAGATGTATCCGAGGATGACGGGAACGGAGATCACGACCATGTCGATCAGGAAAGCGAACACCCGCCGCGTCGCGACACCGCGAAACAGTTCCGGATGCAGATAGGGATCGTAGGCGTGAGCCGCGCCATCACTGCGCCAGGCGCCTGAACTACCCGAGTCATAAGACATCGTCCGTCCTCCCAGGGAAAACTCCCGTGGCAGGACATGGGAACAGGCTAATCCCCTGCCAAGGGTGCGCAGGGGTTAACAAGCCGAAATATTCCGGCGATTCGGGGGCGGGGGAGGCGTCATGACGACGCTAGGGAGACAAGAGCACCGGCGTCGTGGGCAAAGGCGCGTCAGCGCCGTGCCCACCATTGCCCGCTGTCGCGCACGATGGAATGGTGGGCACGCTTGCGCTTTGCCCACACTACGAGAGCTTATCCTTGGGCGCGCAGCTTCTCCGCCGCCTTCGGCGCAAAATAGCTGAGCACGCCGTCGGCGCCGGCGCGCTTGAAGGCGAGCAGGCTCTCCATCATCGCACGGTCGCCGTCGAGCCAGCCATTGTTGGCGGCGGCTGCGATCATCGCGTATTCGCCGGAGACCTGGTAGGCGAAGGTCGGCATCGCAAACGTGTCCTTCACGCGGCGGACCACGTCGAGGTAGGGCATGCCGGGCTTCACCATCACCATGTCGGCGCCCTCGGAGATGTCGAGCTCGACCTCGCGCAGTGCTTCGTCGGTGTTGGCGCTGTCCATCTGATAGGTGCGCTTGTCGCCGGTCAGCGTCTTGGCCGAGCCGATGGCGTCGCGGAACGGGCCGTAGAAGGCAGAGGCGTACTTGGCCGCATAGGCCATGATCTGCACGTCGAGCAGGCCGGCGTGGTCGAGGCCCTCGCGGATCGCGGCGACGCGGCCATCCATCATGTCGGAGGGCGCGATGATGTCGCAGCCGGCCTCGGCCTGCACCAGAGCCTGGCGGACCAGAACGGCGACGGTCTCGTCGTTCAGGATTGCGCCATCGGCGATCAGCCCGTCATGGCCGTGGCTGGTGAAAGGATCCAGCGCGACGTCGCAGAGAACGCCGATTTCAGGAAACTCCTTCTTGATCGCGCGCACCGCCTGGCAGACAAGATTGTTCGGGTTGCAGGCCTCCGATCCCTCTTCGTCGCGCAGGGACGGGTCGGTGTAGGGAAACAGCGCGATGCAGGGGATGGTGAGCTTCATAGCGCGCTCGGCCTCGCGCACAGCCTGGTCGACGCTGAGGCGCTCGACGCCGGGCATCGAGGTGATCTGCTCGCGCTTGTTGTTGCCGTCGATCAAAAACAGCGGCCAGATCAGATCGTCGGTGGTGAGCACGTTCTCGCGCACCATGCGCCGGGCCCACTCGGCCTTGCGGTTGCGACGCGGGCGGATGGTCAGATCGAGGGCAGGGGAGGCTCCCGCGGCAGTCCCGCGCGAAACCTCGCGCAGTTCGATCGGACGTCCGTATTTGATCGCCATTACTCTTCCTCCGGCTGGAATTATTCTTATACCAGCTCGCATGGTTCCCGTCACCGCGGCTTGATCTGCCGCAAGGCAGAATTGAATCGACGTGCGCTGCCGATTGATTTTGCGGGGCGAAACAGCCAGAAGGGGGCCATGTCCGAGATCTCCACCCGCGATGCGGCCCGCGACGGCGCCAATGCCAGGGACGCCGTCAGAGACAGCGCCCGCGACAATGCGATGTCGGTGGCGGCGATCTCGTCGGAGCGGCCTGAGTCCGACGACAATGTCTGGACGCGCCGGCTGGTGCTGTTCCTGCGGGTGATGGCGCTGCTGTCGATCCTCAAGGGCCTCTATCACTGGGCGCAGGTGACGGGCTTTGTCGGCGGCGAGGACGAGGCGTTCGAGAACCAGTCGATGGCCTGGCAGGCCTCGACCATCTACTTCGCCGTGATCGAGCTCGTCGCCGCCGTCGGCCTCTGGCTCGCCACGCCCTGGGGCGCGGTGGTGTGGCTCACGACCGTCGTCTCGATGGCGGTGATCGAGCTGATGTTCCCCGGCATCTATGGCGGCAGCCTCGTTGTGGTCGGCGTCGAGGCCTTCATGCTCGCCGCCTATCTTGCGCTCGCCTGGATGGCCGCGCGCGAACGGCCGCCATAGGCGCACTGGCATCTTGTAGGATCTGTTCAGCTCCGGGACACGCGTGGTTTCACGCGCGGTTGGTTGACCACTCCTTGCGTAAAATTCGAGGTAACTTTTCATTGATCTCGCGATATCCGCCACAGCTCTTACGCGTGCGTTTCGAAACGGGGCGGGGCTGTTCTGGAATGCGACAATCGGTGTGCACGGAGGGTGAACAGGACCTTGCGAGGGTCAACAGATGGTTGCGAAAAGCCCTTGTGGCACAGGCTTAATCCGCAATTCACTGTCTTAAATTCATGATCTCTTTATTCTCTTATTTAAGCCGATCTTCAAACGCCCCCCTTAAGTTGCACCTATCAGACGGGACACAAGTTTCGTCGAATAAGTGTCGATAAAAACGACAACAGGGGAAGTGTCATGATGAAAGCCGTCGCAACTGCGGCAGATACCGCAGAGCGCGTTTCGGGCCCGCAGGGTTCGGTGCAGTCGCTCTATCTGGAAGCATTGACTCTGGTGGAGCGGCTGCATCGCCGTCTCCTCGACGTGATCAAGGACGAGTTCGATCGTCGTGGCCGCGCCGACATCAATTCCGTGCAGGCGCTCCTGCTCTATAACATCGGCGACAAGGAGCTGACCGCGGGCGAACTGCGCACGCGCGGTTACTATCTCGGCTCCAACGTCTCCTACAATCTGAAGAAGCTCGTCGAGCTCGGCTTCCTCGACCATCAGCGCTCGCGCGTTGATCGCCGCTCGGTGCGCATCCGCCTGACGCCGCAGGGCCAGGAGATCCGCCGCATCGTCGACTCCCTCTACCAGAAGCACGTCAAGACCGTTGAACAGGTCGGCGGCATCTCGGGCGAGGAGTTCTCGACCCTCAACAAGTCGCTGCACCGCCTCGAGCGGTTCTGGACCGACCAGATCCTGTATCGGCTCTGAGTTTTCGAAGGGATTTGGCCAAGCCGGCCCACAACAAGACCGGCAAGCCTTCCCGAAAGTGTCTGCCAAACGTGCCTAGACTTCCCCAAGCGCGCCGGCCCGGCTTCTGCCCGGACCGGCGCGTTTTGTCGTCTCGCGGTTGCGAAAAAATCGACAGTCCGGCGGAACCAGTTCCCTGCCTTGCGGTTATCTCTCCGGATCGGAGGATGCGATGCTGGTCGATCGCGGGTTGCAGGCTATGAACGTCGAGCTCGTGAGCGATGCCTACGCGATCGCCGCGAATTATCTCCGTCGTTCCGGCGCGATCCCCGACACGCTCGTTACCAATGAGCGCCTGCTCGAGATCATCATCAAGCTGTTCCAGCACGGCGAATTCAACAAGATCAGACTGGCCAACAAGGCCATTGTCAGGTTCGAGGCGCAGTCCGGTGCCCGAGCCGCCTGATCAAGTCTCCCAAAATCCCAGAGAAACAGAGGGTGCCATGGAAGCCGCCATCGACCGCATCATGCAGACCTATGACCTGCTCGCCAACCGCACCTCCGCGGCGAGCGCAGAGGCGCGGGCCAAGGTGACGAACTACCTCAACACCTTGATGGAAGCCGGCGAAAAGGACACCCACAGGTTGACGGTGTGCGGCCTGACCTATCTGCGCCAGCTCGATGGCAGCGTGGACCCCGTGAAGGCCGGGTATACCGGGCTGTAGGGGGAAATCCGGCCGGCGCAGGGGCGCCATTTGGGTCCGAAGCGGGCTCTTCTGGGATGATCGGATCGGGGCGATTCCAGAGAGCGGTCCAACCCCCACGACCCTTCAATCCCCACCATATCTTGCATAAATATCAGGCCCGACCCGCAACTACTTGGCCGGGGGCGGCCGATGTGGTAGATCGCGCTCGCCGCTTCCGATCACCACACCAGACCCGCCCGTAGCCCGCCAAAAGGCTGCGGCGGTGGAGATATTCGCAAGATGACCTTCGCCAAAACCGCCTCTGCGCCCGATTCGTTTTTCACCGCCTCGCTCGAGCAGGCCGACCCGGAAATCGCCGCCGCCATCAAGGGCGAGCTCGGCCGGCAGCGCCATGAAGTCGAGCTGATTGCATCCGAGAACATCGTCAGCCGGGCCGTGCTGGAAGCGCAGGGTTCGGTGATGACCAACAAGTACGCAGAAGGTTATCCGGGCGCGCGCTACTACGGCGGTTGTGAGTGGGTCGACGTCGCCGAGAACCTCGCGATCGATCGCGCCAAGAAGCTGTTCGGCGCCAACTTCGCCAATGTGCAGCCGAACTCCGGCAGCCAGATGAACCAGGCGGTGTTCCTGGCGCTGCTCCAGCCCGGCGACACCTTCATGGGCCTCGATCTCGCGGCCGGCGGCCATCTCACCCACGGCTCGCCCGTCAACATGAGCGGCAAATGGTTCAAGGCTGCGCACTACACCGTGCGCCGCGAGGACCAGATCATCGACATGGACGCGGTCGCCAAGCAGGCCGAAGAGGTCAAGCCGAAGCTGATCGTCGCCGGCGGCTCGGCCTATTCGCGCCCCTGGGATTTCAAGCGTTTTCGCGAGATCGCGGACTCGGTCGGTGCGTATCTGCTGGTCGACATGGCGCACTTCGCGGGCCTCGTTGCCGGCGGCGTGCATGCCTCGCCGGTGCCGCATGCCCACATCACCACGACCACCACGCACAAATCGCTGCGCGGTCCGCGCGGCGGCCTGATCCTCAGCAATGACGAGGTGCTCGCCAAGAAGCTCAACTCGGCGATCTTCCCTGGCCTGCAGGGCGGCCCGCTGATGCATGTGATCGCGGCCAAGGCGGTCGCTTTTGGCGAAGCGCTGCGTCCGGACTTCAAGGTCTATGCGAAGAACGTCGTCGAGAACGCCAAGGCACTGGCCGAGACGCTGAAGAGCCATGGCTTCGATATTGTCTCCGGCGGTACCGATAACCATCTGATGCTGGTTGACCTCCGGCCGAAGGGCCTGAAGGGCAACGTCTCGGAGAAGGCGCTGGTCCGCGCCGCCATCACCTGCAACAAGAACGGCATTCCGTTCGACCCCGAAAAGCCGTTCGTCACCTCGGGCCTGCGTCTCGGCACGCCCGCGGCGACGACCCGCGGCTTCGGCGTCGCCGAATTCCAGCAGGTCGGCGGCATGATCGCCGAGGTCCTCAACGCGATCGCGCAGTCCGACGACGGCAAGGCGCCGCTGGTCGAGGCCGCGATCAAGGAACGGGTCAAGGCGCTCACCGATCGGTTCCCGATCTATCAGTAAGGTCCAAGTAAACTGGTCAAGGTAAACGGATGCGCTGCCCGAACTGCAACAGTCTCGATACGCAGGTAAAGGACTCGCGTCCGACCGAGGATTCCTCAGTCATCCGCAGGCGGCGCGTGTGCGTCGCCTGCGAATTCCGCTTCACCACCTTCGAGCGCGTGCAGTTGCGCGAGCTCACGGTGATCAAGCGCAACGGCCGCCGCGTGCCGTTTGACCGCGACAAGCTGATGCGTTCGGTGTCGATCAGTCTGCGCAAGCGGCCGGTCGAGCCGGAGCGGGTGGAGAAGATGGTTTCCACCATTGTGCGCGAGCTAGAGACCGGTGGCGAGGCCGAGATCTCCTCCGAGGTGATCGGCGAGACCGTGATGGAGCATCTGCGCACGCTCGACGACGTCGCCTATGTGCGCTTCGCCTCCGTCTACCGCAATTTCCGCGAGGCCAAGGATTTCGCCGACGTGCTCGGCGAGCTCTCCGGTGAGGAGGAAGCGCGGCTCGCCGCGATCCGCAAATGATCTTCCGCATCCTGGAGGATCAGTTCGCCCAGAAGATCCGCGAGACCAAGGATTCCGATCGCCGCTTCATGCAGCTTGCGCTGTCGCTCGGGCGGCGAGGGCAGGGGCGCACGTGGCCCAATCCGGCCGTCGGTGCCGTCATCGTCAAGGATGGCATCATCGTCGGCCGCGGCTGGACGCAACCGGGTGGTCGCCCGCATGCCGAGCCTGAGGCCTTGCGCCGGGCCGGCGAGGCGGCGCGCGGCGCCACGCTCTACGTTACGCTCGAGCCATGCTCGCATTTCGGCAAGTCGCCGCCTTGCGCCGACGCTGTGATCGCCGCCGGCATCAAGCGGGTGGTGGCAGCGATCGAGGATCCCAATCCGGAAGTCGCAGGCCAGGGCCATGCGCGGCTGCGCGCGGCCGGCATCACGGTGGATGTGGGCCTGTGCGCGGCCGAGGCCGCGTTCGACCACGCCGGTCATTTCCGCCGCATCCGCGATCACCGCCCGCACGTCATCCTGAAGCTCGCGGTCTCGCCCGATGGCAAGATCGGCGCCGCCGGCGGCAAGCCGCTGGCGATTACGGGCGAAGCCGTGCGCAATCGCGTGCATCTCCTGCGCGCCTCGAGCGACGCCATCCTGGTCGGCATCGGCACGGTGCTGGCGGACGATCCGCAGCTCAATTGCCGTCTGCCGGGCATGGAAGCGCGCTCGCCGGTCCGCGTGGTGCTCGACCAGAGCCTCCGTATTCCCGCATCAAGCCAACTGGTTCGTACCGCGCGCGAGACGCCGCTCCGGGTGATCGCTTCCGAACTGGCGGAAGCGGCAGCCGCAACCCGCCTCGGCGCGGCCGGTGCGCAAATCATGCGCATGCCGCCGAACGGTGCATCCGGGCTCGATCTTCCGGCCGTGCTGCATGCGCTGGCCGAGAAGGGCATCACGCGGCTGATGGTCGAGGGTGGCAGCCGCGTTGCGGCTTCGTTCGTGGCCGCCGACCTCGTCGACGAAATCTGGCTGTTCCGCGGAGCGGAAGAGGTCGGGGCCGGCGGCGTCGATGCGCTCGATGCATTGCCCCTGTCGAAAATCACGCAGTCGCAGGCCTACAAGGTTCATGCTAGCGAGACATTCGATCACGATACTCTCACCATCTACGAGCGCGCCTAACATGTTCACCGGCATTGTCACCGATATCGGCGAGATCGTCAGCTTCAAGCCTGTGGCGCAGGGGCAGCTGCACCGGCTGCGCATCGCATGCAGCTATGATCAGACCACCATTGCCGACGGCGCCTCGATCGCTAGCAACGGCGTGTGCCTGACTGTGGTTGCTTCCGGCGTCGCAGGCGACAAGACCTGGTATGACGTCGATGCCGCCGCCGAGACGCTGGCACTGACGACAGCGAAGCGCTGGAAGCTCGGTACGCGGCTCAATCTCGAGCGGGCGCTCAAGATCGGCGACGAGCTCGGCGGCCACATCGTCGCCGGCCATGCCGATGGCATCGCCACCATCGTCAGCCGCGAGGACCTGCCCGACATGGCACGGTTCGAGCTCTCCACCACGCGGGAGCTGGCGCGGTTCATCGCCACCAAGGGCTCGATTACGCTCGACGGCGTCTCGCTGACGGTTAATACGGTGAAGGACGTGACCTTTTCGGTGCTGATCATCCCGCATACGCTTGATGTCACGACAATCGGCGGCTGGAAGGCGGGGACTGAGGTCAATATCGAGGTCGATTTGATGGCCCGCTATGCGGCGCGGCTGACGGAAATGACGGTTTAAAACTTGGCTTACCGGCCTGCGGCGACTACATAACGCGCCGACCCAAGAGACGACTTCAAGAGACGACTTCAAGAGACGACTTCACGAAACGGATTGAGACGATGGCAGACGCGCGGCGCGCACCCCTGAAGGACCAGACCGACATTTCCGGCGCGCGTGCGCTGATTGTCGAGGCTCGGTTCTATGACGATCTCCAGGACGCGCTTCTGGACGGCGCGGTCACCGAGCTGAAGGTGGCCGGCCTGACCCATGACGTCATCACGGTTCCCGGCGCGCTGGAGATCCCGGCGGCGATCGCGATCGCGGTCGACGCGGCTGCGGCCAACGGCAAGCCCTATGACGCGGTGATCGCGCTCGGCTGCGTCATCCGCGGTGATACCATCCATTTCGAGATCGTTTCGCAGGAATCCTCGCGCGCGCTGATGGATCTTGCGGTGTCGCGCAAGCTGCCGCTCGGCAACGGCATCCTGACCGTCAACAATGAGGACCAGGCCTGGGCGCGGGCGCGCGCCAGCGAGCTCAACAAGGGCGGCGATGCCGCGCGCGCTGCGATCGCGATGCTGCGCATCAAACGCCGCATGGCGCGGGCCTGAGCGATGGCTGACACCAGGAAACCGGCGGGACCTGCGGAGAAGAAAGCGAACCGGCGCGGTGCGGCACGGCTCGCCGCCGTCCAGGCGCTGTACCAGATGGACATCGCCGGCGCCGGCATCAACGACATCTTTGCGGAGTTCGAGAGCCATTGGCTCGGCAACGAGGTCGAGGGCGATACCTATCTGCCGGCGGAAGCCGCGTTCTTTCGCGACGTCGTCTCCGGCGTCGTGCGCGACCAGAAGAAGCTGGATCCTCTGATCGACGAGGCACTGTCGAAGGGCTGGCCGTTGAAGCGGATCGAGGCGATCCTGCGTGCGGTGTTGCGGGCAGGGGCCTACGAATTGGAGCACCGCAAGGACGTGCCTGGCCGTGTCGTGATCTCCGAATATGTCGACGTCGCCAATGCCTTCGTCGACCGCGAGGAGACCGGCATGGTCAACGCGGTGCTCGACCAGATCGGCCGCCAGTTTCGCGGTGACGAGTTCGGGCGGGGGTAGGTATGGGGTCGTCATTGCGAGGAGCGTAGCGACGAAGCAATCCAGACTGTTTCTGCGTAGGCAGTCTGGATTGCTTCGCTTCGCTCGCAATGACGGCGGGAGATGACGGATCGAGCTGATGACCACTCCGCACAATCCCTCCGCCGAAGATTCCCTCATCGCGCGCTATTTCAAGCCGCTGGCGACTGATCCCGGTGCGTTCGGGCTGGTCGATGACGCCGCGATCCTGTCCTCGTCCGGCGACGACATCGTCGTCACCACCGATGCCGTGGTCGAGGGCGTGCATTATCTTGCCACCGACCCGCCAGACACCATCGCGCGCAAGGCGCTGCGGGTGAACCTGTCTGATCTTGCCGCCAAGGGGGCTGCGCCCGCCGGCTTCGTGCTGACGCTGGCGCTGCGCAGCAAGGAGGATGCCTGGCTCAGGCCGTTTGCCGATGCGCTCGGCGAGGACGCCAGGAGCTTCGGCTGCCCGCTGCTCGGCGGCGACACGGTGTCGACGCCGGGACCCCAGATGATCTCGATCACCGCCTTCGGCCGCGTGCCGAAGGGGCGGATGGTCGGCCGCACCGGCGCAAAACCAGGTGATCGCATCCTGGTGACGGGGACGATCGGCGATGCCGCGCTCGGCCTCGATGTGCTCACCGGCGGCGCGGCGGCCACAGCGCTGACGTCCGATCCAGCTGCAAGAGAAGCGCTGATCTCGCGCTATCGGATCCCTCAGCCGCGCAACGTGCTGGCGCAGGCCGTGCGCGACCACGCGACAGCGGCGATGGACGTGTCCGACGGGCTCGCCGGCGACCTGACGAAACTCTGCGCGGCGTCCGGCGTCTCCGCCACGCTCAATGTGGCGAGCGTGCCCCTGTCACCCGCTGCGGCCGGCCTGGTCGCCCGCAACGCGATTTGCGTTGAGACGCTGCTTGCCGGGGGCGACGACTACGAGGTGCTGTGCACGGTACCGCAGGCACAGAGCGATGCGCTGATGGAAGCAGGGCGGGCGGTGGGTCTGGCCGTCACAGCGATCGGCACCATCGTCGCGGGCTATGAGCGGCCGCGCTTCCTGGATGGGCAGGGCCAGGAGTTGGCCTTGAAGCGGCTGTCCTACAGCCACTTCTAGCAATTGCGCCGAGCCGGCGGCCAGCCGCTCGGGATTAGGTCTAAATACTTGCCGAGATCGGCTTTTTCGGCCTCATCCGGCGTTGCACCCTCAATTTGATTTTGGCAAGCTTGTGACCGACCAGGGCCACACCTTCGTGCAAGGGGCGGCCCTGTTCAACATAAGGGCGCCACACCGCTTGACGGAAAAACAAAAGGCGCCGGGGGTACGTACATCAAGGATCTGAGGCAAAAATCACATGACAGCATTATGGTTGATTGTGCTCTGCGGAGTGCTTTCCGTCGTCTACGCGATTTGGGCGACGTCTTCGGTGTTGAGTGCGGATGCGGGGTCACCGCGCATGCAGGAGATCGCGGAAGCTGTGCGTGAAGGCGCACAAGCGTATCTCCGGCGCCAGTACACCACGATCGGCATCGTCGGCATCGTCATCTTCGTGCTGCTTGCCTATTTCCTTGGGCTTTATGTCGCGGTCGGCTTCTTGATCGGAGCCATCCTGTCGGGGGCGGCCGGCTTCATCGGCATGAACGTCTCGGTTCGCGCCAACGTGCGCACCGCCCAGGCCGCGACGACGTCGCTCGCGGGCGGCCTCGAGCTCGCCTTCAAGGCGGGCGCGATCACCGGCATGCTGGTGGCGGGTCTCGCGCTGCTCGGCGTGACCCTCTATTTCGGCTTCCTGGTCCACTCGCTGAAGCTCGCGCCCGACAGCCGCACCGTGGTCGACGCCCTGGTGGCGCTCGGCTTCGGCGCCTCGCTGATCTCGATCTTCGCCCGTCTCGGCGGCGGCATCTTCACCAAGGGTGCGGATGTCGGCGGCGATCTCGTCGGCAAGGTCGAAGCCGGCATTCCGGAGGACGATCCGCGCAACCCGGCGACGATTGCCGACAACGTCGGCGACAACGTCGGCGACTGCGCCGGCATGGCTGCCGACCTCTTTGAGACCTACGCGGTGACCGCGGTCGCCACCATGGTGCTCGCGGCGATCTTCTTCGCCAAGACGCCGATCCTCTCCGACATGATGACGCTGCCGCTCGCCATCGGCGGCATCTGCATCATCACCTCGATCATCGGCACCTTCTTCGTGAAACTCGGGCCGAGCCAGTCGATCATGGGCGCGCTCTACAAGGGCCTGATCGCAACCGGCGTCCTGTCGCTGATCGGCATTGCCGGCGTGATCTACTACCTGATCGGCTTCGGCAAGCTCGACGGCGTCGACTACACCGGCATGGCGCTGTTCGAGTGCGGCGTGGTCGGCCTCATCGTCACCGCGCTGATCATCTGGATCACCGAGTACTACACCGGCACCGACTATCGCCCGGTGAAGTCGATCGCCCAGGCGTCGGTGACCGGTCACGGCACCAACGTGATCCAGGGTCTCGCCGTTTCGATGGAAGCGACCGCGCTGCCCGCGATCGTCATCATCGCCGGCATCCTGGTCACCTATAGCCTCGCCGGCCTGTTCGGCATCGCGATCGCGACCGCCACCATGCTGGCGCTGGCCGGCATGGTCGTCGCGCTCGACGCCTTCGGCCCGGTGACGGACAACGCCGGCGGCATCGCCGAAATGGCGGGCCTGCCCAAGGAAGTGCGCAAGTCGACCGACGCGCTCGACGCGGTCGGCAACACGACGAAGGCGGTGACCAAGGGCTACGCGATCGGCTCCGCCGGTCTCGGTGCCCTGGTGCTGTTTGCGGCCTACAACCAGGACCTCAAGTTCTTCGTTGCGGACTCCGCCCACCATCCCTACTTCGCCGGGGTCAATCCGGACTTCTCGCTGAACAATCCCTACGTCGTGGTGGGCCTGCTGTTCGGCGGCCTGCTGCCGTACCTGTTCGGTGCGATGGGCATGACGGCGGTCGGCCGTGCGGCCAGCGCGATCGTCGAGGAGGTGCGCCGGCAGTTCCGCGAGAAGCCCGGCATCATGCAGGGCACCGACAAGCCCGATTACGGCAAGGCGGTCGACCTGCTCACCAAGGCGGCGATCAAGGAGATGATCATCCCCTCACTGCTTCCGGTGCTGTCGCCGATCGTCGTCTACTTCCTGATCTACGCGATCGCGGGCGGCGGCGTCGCCGGCAAGTCGGCGGCGTTCTCGGCGGTCGGTGCGATGCTGCTCGGCGTGATCGTGACGGGCCTGTTCGTCGCGATCTCCATGACCTCGGGCGGTGGCGCCTGGGACAACGCCAAGAAGTATATCGAGGACGGTCATTTCGGCGGCAAGGGCTCTGATGCCCACAAGGCCGCCGTGACCGGCGACACCGTCGGCGATCCCTACAAGGACACGGCGGGCCCGGCGGTGAACCCGATGATCAAGATCACCAACATCGTGGCCTTGCTGCTGTTGGCGGTCCTGGCGCACTGAGGCAGAGACGACAACGCAAAGCAAAATCCCGCGGTGCGAGCCGCGGGGTTTTTGTTTCTGGCGACGGTGTGTAGGGCGGATTAGCGAAGCGTAATCCGCCGTCTTTGCCGCCCGAGTGGTGGCGGATTACGCTGCGCTAATCCGCCCCACGAAATCGCGGTGCGGAGCTACTGCACGTCCATCTGCAGGCCTTCCTTCTGGATGATGCCGGCGAATTTCTTCGTCTCGGCGTCCACGAAGTCGGCGAATTGCTGCGGCGTGCCGTAGTCGGCGCGGGCGCCCATGGCGACGATCTGCTTCTTCATGTCGTCGCGCTCGAGCATTGCCTTGACCTGGAGATTGAGCGCTTCAACCACGGGCGCAGGGACGCCCTTCGGCAGAAACACCGAGAACCATGACGACACATCGAAGTTCGCAAGCTCCGGCGCGCTCTCGCGCATGGTCGGCAGGTTCGGTGCGAGATCACTCCGCTCGGTCGTGGTGACACAGAGGCCGTTGAGCGTGCCGTTCTGAACCTGCGGCAGGCTCGGATAGAGATTGTCGAACAGGATCTGGATGTCGCCGGCAAGCGCGGCCTGCAGCGCAGGCCCGGCGCCGCGGAACGGGATGTGCGTCATCTTCAGCCCGGTGAGCTGGAGGAACCAGGCGCCGGTGAGGTGAGGGCTCTGGCCGACGCCGGAGGAGGCGTAGCTGAGCTTGTCCGGATTGGCCTTGAGAAAGCCAATCAGCTCGGCGACCGACTTGATGCCGGTCTTCGGATGCGCCGACACGATGTTCGGGATCCGGATCATGTTGGAGACCGGCTGGAGCTGGTCCGGCTTGTAGCTGAGGTTCTTGAAGATGCTGTAGGCGATCGCGTTCGGCCCGGGGTTGCCGATCAGGATGGTGTGGCCGTCGGCCTTGGAGCGAACGACTTCGGCCGTCCCGATCGTGCCGCCGCCGCCCGAACGATTCTCCACGACCGCGGTCTGGCCCCAGGCGGACTGGAGATGGGCTGCGAGCAACCGTCCCATCACGTCGGTCGAGCCGCCGGCCGCAGCCGGCACGATGACGCGGATGTTCTCGGTCGGCTTCCAGTCGGCAAGGCTCGATCGCGGCAGGATGGCTGCGGCCGTAAGACCGGCGGCACCGGCGAGCACGCGACGACGGGACAGAACTTTGTTGGGCACGAATCCACTCCCTGCTTCTTGTTTTGCAGAGAGGGTATGGAACCCGGCGTGCAACGGCAAGTCGCGCGCGCCCGCAAGTGCCGCGCGGAGAGCGGCACGACGCCGCAGGCCGAAATGTCAGATCATCAAGGTCTCAGTTGAAGCTGAGCAGCTTGAACAGCGGAGCGAGGTAGCTCATTTCCTGACCTGAGGTCGGCGTGGTCCGGCTGATCGAGTCGAAGATCTTGCCGTCCTGGAGGCCGTAATTCGCAAGGCGGCGCACGCGCCGGTTCTTGTCGAAATAGACGGCGATGACGCGCTGGTCGACCACCTTCTGGTTCATGAAGGCGACCATGCGCTCCGAGCGCTGCGAGATGTAGTAAAACACTTCACCGTCCAGCGTAGCGACCGTGGAGGGCGTGCCCATCACGATCAGCACCTGGTCCTGGCTCGCGCCGATCGGAATCTGCTCGAGTGCGCCGGGCGGCAGGATGTAGCCCTTCTGGAATTGCTCGCCGGTGCATCCCGCAAGGGCGCCACCGACCAGAGCCACGGCCGCGAGCATGCGCAAGCCGCGCCAGCATGCATGAAGGCCGCGCCGCTTGTCCGCGCGCAGGCTGGTCTGGTTCGATATCGTCATAGTGGAACTGATTCCGTCCCCTTGCGTCGCGCGAGGCGCTGAAGTACCGGGCGGAGGCTCTGAATGCAACTCGCGCGCGCCCGCTTGCGGAAACCACAATGCTTTGGCCGTTCAATCACTTCAGGAAACCCCGGCTAGCCCCGGCCGGCACCATTGAGGCCATCTATGGCATGATCGTGACGCAGGCGCGAGAACCCATATTTTACCGGGACTTGGGCGTGCCTGATACGGTTAATGGCCGTTTTGACCTGTTGCTGCTGCACCTCTGGCTGTTGCTGCGGCGGCTGCGGACTGTCGCCCAGGGCGGGGTGGAGCTGTCGCAGGCCCTGTTCGACCGCTTCTGCGAGGACATGGACGATAATCTGCGCGAGATGGGCATCGGCGATCAGACCGTCCCGAAGCGGATGCGGGCCTTCGGCGAGGCCTTTTACGGCCGCGTCCAGGCTTACGACCAGGCGATCGACACGGACGCCGAGGCGCTGGCGCAGGCGATCTGCAAGAATATCTTGAATGGCGTCGGGCTCGATCACGCGCGGAAGCTCGCCAGTTACGCACAGGCCGCGAATGCGGACCTCGGCCAGACCGGCGATCCCGCGCTGCTGCTCGGATCCTTCAAATTTCCCGCACCGCTTCGCGAGGATGGAACGTTATGAGCCGACCGTTGACCGGAACTGAGCCCGACCCTTGGCGCGTGCCTGTGATGGTGGCGCATATTCCCGATACTGGCCTGCACCGTGAGCTCGAAGCCTCGGCCGCGGAGCGACAGGCCATGGCCGGTCTTGCGGGCGTGCGTGAGGTCCTGTCGGCCCATGCCGACCTCGAAATCGTGCCGAAGAGCGGCGGCCGGCTCCAGGTCACGGGCCATGTCCGCGCCCGGGTCGGCCAGACCTGCGTGGTTACGCTCGATCCGATCGAAAGCGAGATCGACGAGGATATCGACCTGACCTTTGCCCCCGAGGCCGAGGCGCGGCGGCTGGCCGACCTGATCGAAGAGGGGGAGGACGAGAAGGAGCCCCCGGAGGTCGCCGATCCGCCGGAGGCCATCGTCAACGGAATCATCGACCTCGGCCGGATCGCGACCGACGCGCTGTTCCTGGCGATCGACCCGTATCCCCGCAAGCCGGGGGTCGTGTTCGAGGCGGAGGTCACCGCGCTCGATCCCGAGGACCATCCGTTCGCGGCGCTCAAGGCGCTCCAGGACAACAAGCAGGGCAAGAAGAAAGGCAAATAGCTGGGCATTCCCCGTAACACCGCTGTGCTACGGGGCGTGAGGCGTTTGCGGGACTGGTTTGAAAGGTTGTCCTAGCTCTTTGATTCTTAAGTTGTTCTTGTGAATCCGCGCATCCGCCGGCGGATCGCCGTTAATCCAAAAGGCTGGGGGCAAGAGGTTGTTTCGGGATAACAAAACGCTATTGTCCGCCCGGTTCGGGCGCGGCGTGGCGCTTGGCCGGTCGCCATGTCCATGGCGAATCCATTTCGCGGTCCCGCCAGCGGACGACCGCGCCAGACCAGGTTTCCGGGATTTTGATGCCAAGCAAGGTTCGTATCGCGCTTGACGCCATGGGGGGCGACGTCGGCGCCCCTGTCGTCATTCCAGGCGCGGCCATCTCGCTCGGCAGGCATCCTGAGACCGAGTTCCTGCTGGTCGGGGATCGCGCCCGAATCGAGCCCGAGCTCGACCGTCACCCGAAGCTCAAGGCCGCCTCCCGCATCGTCCATACCGACGTTGCCGTCAGCATGGAGGACAAGCCGAGCCAGGCGCTGCGGCGCGGCCGCAAGACGTCCTCGATGTGGCTTGCGATCGACGCGGTGAAGAAGGGCGAGGCGGATGTCGCGATCTCCGCCGGCAATACCGGCGCGCTGATGGCGATGGCGCGCTTCCATCTGCGCACGCTGCCGGGCATTGATCGGCCGGCGATCGCGGGCATATGGCCGACGATGCGCGGCGAATCCGTGGTGCTCGATCTTGGCGCCACCATCGGGGGGGATGCGCATCATGTGGTCTCGCTCGCGGTCATGGGCGCGGCGATGGCCAGCGTCTTGTTCAGCAAGCCCCGCCCTACGGTCGGCCTGCTCAACATCGGGACCGAAGAGATCAAGGGTCACGAGGAAATCCGCGAGGCGGGCGAAATCCTGCGCGCGATGAACCTGCCGGGGCTCGATTATATCGGCTTCGTCGAGGGTGACGGCATCGGCAAGGGGCTGGCCGACGTGATCGTGACCGAGGGGTTCAGCGGCAACATTGCGCTCAAGGCGGCCGAGGGAACTGCGCGCCAGATGGCGGAACTGCTCCGCAACGAGATGCAGCGGAGCTGGATGTCCAAGCTGGGCTATCTCTTCGCCCGCGGCGCCTTCCAGGCCCTGCGCAACAAGATGGATCCCAACAAGTCCAATGGCGGGATGTTCCTTGGATTGAGGGGGGTCGTGGTCAAGAGCCATGGTGGAATCAACGCCGAAGGCTTTGCCTATGCGATCGATGTTGGCTATGAAATGGTCAAATTCGATCTCCTGAACAAGATCAATCAGATGCTCAACCGCGACGGTGGTGGACTCAGTTCCGTGCAGCCCGCGCCGGAGGATGTTTCGTGACCAAGATTCGTTCGGTCGTGCTCGGCTGCGGCTCCTATCTGCCGGAGCAAGTGGTGACCAATGCTCAATTGGCGGCGCGCATCGACACCTCCGACGAGTGGATCGTGCAGCGGACCGGCATTCGCGAGCGGCACATTGCGGCCGACGGCGAGTTCACCTCGCATCTTGCGATCAAGGCGGCGCAGGCCGCGCTCGCCGACGCCGGCGTCGATGCGCAGTCGATCGACCTGATCGTGCTCGCGACCTCGACGCCGGACAACACGTTTCCCGCGACCGCGGTCGCCGTGCAGCACGCGCTCGGCATCAATCACGGCGCGGCCTTCGACCTCCAGGCGGTGTGCTCGGGCTTCGTGTTCGCGCTTGCGACCGCCGATAATTTCCTGCGCTCTGGCGCCTTCAAGCGCGCTCTGGTGATCGGCGCCGAGACCTTCTCGCGCATCCTCGACTGGAACGATCGCGGTACCTGCGTGCTGTTCGGCGACGGCGCCGGCGCCGTCGTGCTGGACGCTCAGGAGCAGCCGGGCAAGGCCGCAACCGACCGCGGCGTGGTGACCACGCATCTGCGCTCCGACGGCCGCCACAAGGCAAAGCTGTTTGTCGACGGCGGGCCGTCCTCGACCCAGACGGTCGGCCATCTGCGCATGGAGGGCCGCGAGGTCTTCAAGCATGCGGTCGGCATGATCACCGACGTCATCGTCGACGCCTTCGAGGCGACCGGGCTCAATGCCGACAGCATCGACTGGTTCGTGCCGCACCAGGCCAACAAGCGAATCATCGACGCCTCCGCCCACAAGCTCCATATCGCGCCGGAGAAGGTGGTGCTGACGGTGGACCGTCACGGCAACACCTCCGCCGCCTCGATCCCGCTGGCGCTGTCGGTGGCGCGGAAGGACGGCCGCATCAAGCGCGGCGACATGGTTCTGCTGGAGGCCATGGGCGGCGGCTTCACCTGGGGCTCCGCGCTGGTGCGCTGGTAGAGCCACAGTCGATAAAATTTTGCCGGAATTTGCGCGGATTATCGATGCGCCTGCATTGATGAGCGCTGTTGACCGCCGTATCGTAAGCTCATAATTTCAGACAACAATTGTTCGCCGTGATGTGGGGCAGGGCGATGACCGATACAAGTAAAACCGTAACGCGTGTTGATCTCTGTGAGGCCGTCTACCAGAAGGTGGGGCTGTCGCGCACGGAATCGTCCGCATTCGTGGAACTCGTGCTGAAGGAGATCACCGACTGCCTGGAAAAGGGCGAGACGGTGAAATTGTCGTCGTTCGGCTCCTTCATGGTCCGCAAGAAGGGTCAGCGTATCGGTCGCAATCCGAAGACCGGCACCGAGGTACCGATCTCGCCGCGCCGGGTGATGGTGTTCAAGCCGTCGGCGATCCTGAAGCAGCGGATCAATTCTCAGCACCGCACCAATGGCGATGCCAGCAAGGCTCAACCCGAGGCGTAATCGCCTTCGGAAAGGATTTGGCATTTGGACAAGGCGCCGGATGCGTTCCGAACCATCAGCGAAGTAGCGCAGGAACTCGACATTCCGCAGCACGTGCTGCGGTTCTGGGAGACGCGATTCTCCCAGATCAAGCCGATGAAGCGGAGCGGCGGCCGCCGCTATTACCGCCCCGACGACGTCGACCTGCTCAAGGGCATCCGCCGTCTGCTCTACGGGGAGGGCTACACCATCCGCGGGGTGCAGCGGATCCTGAAAGAGCACGGCGTCAAATCGGTACAGGGCCTGGCCGACGGCTCGGCCGCGGTCTCGTTCGGGGCCATCGAGGACGCCATCGGGGCGAGCCTGATAGAGCCGGACGACGAGGCGCCGATCAAGGGCGTCACCGATGCTGACGAGGACGACTACCAGGGCGACGAAGAGGAGGGCATCGACTTCCGCTTCACGGAGGTCGACGACGAGGACATCCTCACCACCTTCCGCAAGGGCGGCACCCCCGCCGCACCCGCCGGCCCCAGCGCGATGGACCGGGAGCGGCTCGGACGGGTCCTCGCCGACCTCGTCGCCTGCCGGGAGATGCTCGATCTGGCGCTGAAGGACGGCTGACGGGCCTTTTCGTCCTCTTTGCGGTCCGTTCCCTGGGCTTTGGGCGAAGACACCAAAATGGTGCGGCTCGCCTTGCGCAAAGCAGCGATCCTAGCTAATGGAACGACGTTCGGAGCGTGGCGCAGCCCGGTTAGCGCACTAGTCTGGGAGACTAGGGGTCGGAGGTTCAAATCCTCTCGCTCCGACCATTCATTTCACATTGTGCGGATGATCGCTCGGTCGTGATCGCCCTTGGGGTGGTCACGGTCTTGAGCCCGTTGCGAACCGAATCCCGTGGGATGTTCCCGCACAACGCTGGTCTACAAGCGTGGACGCCCATCATTGGGCGGATTTGGAGCGAGCATCAGACTGGTTCTGGTGTCCTTGTCGACCGGTGGCGCGCGAGATCGCGACGATCGACACAACAAGAGCAAGATAGGTCACGATCCAGAGTGTTGCCGGAACTGCCGGGCCTGAAAACTTGGCACTAAAAGCTTCGAAGGAGAGATTATTCCCATCCTTCTGTGGTGGCGCGACGACTTGGAAGACGCTGACGATCGCCGCGGCTGCTACAGCGGAGACCGGCAATCCAAACATGAAGAAGTAACTTCCCAGGGAAAACAGTCCATCGGTGAACTTGAACCACGTCCATCCTAACTTGAACAGTGCATAGCCTATTGCAGCGGCCGTGTACGCAAACAGGCACACGACCACCAATCCGACGAGAACTTCCTGAACTTGCTGCATTGAAAGTCTCACGCTTCTCGAAATCGCCGCGCGTAGTTTCAATCGGTCGCCAAAAATACACCCATCAATCGACGGCAATCAATAGTAGTAAAGCGCTAATTTTTCACCCTATCGGGTGACGAGCTTCGTGAGTGTTGCGGCGGACGATAGCGACCGCGCGCTACCTCAAAAACCCCACCACCATCCGCGTCGTCTCATCCATCAGCGTCCGCACCATCTTGTCCGACAGCATCTCGGCCTGGTTCAGCACCGTGTTGTGCGCGACCGCTTCGATTGTGCTGACGCAGATGAAGGTTGCGACATCGAGGTCGATCTTGCGCATTTCCTTGCGGTGGCTCTCGAAATAGGCGCGGACGAGACTGTGGACCTCGCGGTTGAAGGCTTCGACGTCGAGCTTTCCGGCGCGCGGGATCTGCTCGGCGAGAACGCGATGCAATTCAGGGTTGATGCGGTGCGCGTCGATCGCGACGGTGACGAGGCGGCGCACGGCTTTCTCGATCGGCATGTCCATGACTTCGGTCAGCGTCGTGCGGACGATACCCATGATCTCCTCGTTGTGACGCTCGATCACGGCGGCGACGAGCGCCTCCTTGCTCGGAAAATATTGATAGAGCGAGCCGACGCTGACGCCGGCGATTTCGGCGATCCGGTTGGTGCTCGTCTTCTCAAAACCTTCGCGCACCAGAATGCGAGCAGTTGCCTCGACCAGCGCGTCGACCGTGGCGCGGGATCGCTCCTGCAGGGCATTTTTCCGGGGTTTTGTCGGTGGTTTGCGCGCCATGATCCAGCATTTCGAATGCGAGTAGGAAAAGCGAGTGAATGCTCGCATTATAGGCAGGTTCGGCATCCGATGGATAGAACCAAGTTGGTGCCGGCCGGGCGCAGCAAATGAGGGCAGGAGCATGAGCGTTGCGAAGATGCTGTCGATCGGGCGGCTGTGCGAATGCCCTTTCGCGTGGGCCAAGCCTTCGAACGATCCCGCGCCGAGCTTGCAGAGCCGCCTCTTCAACTTGCTGCTGCGGCAGCTTCCGTACAAGCAGCAACTCGCCTCGGCCGAGGCCGTGCTGGCGCATGTACAGAAGCTCGCATTGGCGCCGGCATCGCATGAGCCGACCGGTTTGGGCCGCGGCGTCGAGGCGACGCTGACCAAGATGGGCGGATGGCCGGTCTATTACACGGCGCCGTCATCGGGGCACGAAGGCTGCAATCACGTGATGTTCCTGCATGGTGGTGGCTTCATCAACGAGATCGTGCCGGCGCATTGGCGCTTCGTCGGGCAGATGACGCGCAAGGCGGGCGTCGTCTGCGTCGTGCCGATCTATCCGCTGGCGCCGCGCGCGACCGCGAAGGATGTCGTGCCGAAGACGGCCGAGCTGTTGCGGATGCTGCTGGAGGATGCGGGCTCCGCAAAGGTCACGGTGGTCGGCAACTCGGCAGGCGCGGGCCTCGCGCTCGCCGCATGCCAATGGCTGCGTGACCGCGGGCATCGGCAGCCGAGCCGGCTGATCCTGATCTCCCCCGCGGCCGATGCCTCGGTGAGCCGTCCGGAGCAGGTCGAGATCGCGGCGCGCGATCCGATGCAGGACATTCCGGGGATCATTGAAGCAGGGCGGCTCTATGCCGGCGAGCTCGATGTCGGCCATCCCCTGGTCAGCCCGCTGAACGGTGCCTTTCGTTCGCTCGCGCCGATGACGATCTTCTCGGGCACGCGCGATCTGCTCTATCCCGATAGCGTCGATCTTGCCGCGCGGGCGAGGGCGGCCGGCGTGCCGGTCGAGCTCCATCTGCTCCGTGACCAGCCGCACAATTATGCGCTGATGCCGACGCCGGAAGGGCGGCAGGCGCGTGCGAATATTTTGCGTGCGGTGGCTTGAGGGGAAGGCGTGATCGTTGTCACGCAGGCGCCGCCGCAATGGGTCTGGCGCTGCAAGCTCGCGCGGGGGATGGCGGCCCCGGGCGTTTCCTCGATATCAGTAGTTTTGCGGGGCCTTAGGCGTGGCCCTTGATCTCGTAGTGACCCGGCACGCATTTGTAGCGGTCGAGGCGCCAATTGGCGTGATAGATCGGGTGCTCGCCCATCCACTTTGCAAGCGGGGCCTGCGCACCGACCGCACACGCCATCATCGACATGTCGGGCGTCATATTGCTGTCGGTCACGATTTCCTCGACGCAGCTACCCGAGGCAGCTGCGCCAAGCCGGCAGAGCACGGCAACGACGGTTATGAACATTCCAGTCACCTCATCGGTAGTTTCGACCACGAGGAGGATGCAAGCCCGGTGCCACAGCCTGTGTCGTAAACGACACGCCGGCCAAGGCGACTCGCCCCAGCGTTCCCCATTTGACGATTCGGATTGTAAAAATAATGCCCTTAAACCGAAGCCGGACAAATACGGGGAACCCACAGGGAAAAGGCGCAGGAATGAGCGATTGTGGGGGCAGCGCCGCGCGATCCGCCCTTCACAAGGCCGGCGCAGCCGATACGCTCGGCAGCCGTGCGGATACCCGTCAAAAGAGCGGGATCGCCACAGGACCAAAGGAAGCGTGAGGGTAGACCATGAAGGTGCGACCGACCGGCGTGATCCCGCCGATGACCACGCCGTTCCGCAAAGATGGCGAGATCGACACCAAGCTGGTGGCGCCGCAGGTCGACTGGATGATCGGCGCCGGCGCGCATGGCGTTGCGGCCGGCGGTTCGACCGGCGAGGGGCATACGCTCGACCACGAGGAATATCGCGACCTGATGGAAGCGACGGTGGATGCGGTGAAGGGACGCATTCCCGTGATCGCCGGCATCATCGTGGACTCCACGCGCGATGCGATCCGCCGCGGCAAGCTCGTGCGCGACATGAATGTCGCAGCACTCCAGGTCACGCCGGTGCACTACCTGTTCAAGCCCGATGACGAGGCGATGGTGGCGCATTTTCGCGCCATGGCGGATGAGACCGGCATGCCCATCATCATCTACAACGTCGTGCCCTGGTCGTATCTGTCGCCGGCGTTGCTGACGCGGATCATGACCGAGGTGCCGCTGGTCGTCGGTGTCAAGCAGAGCGCGGGCGACCTCAAGCTGTTCGCAGACCTCATGATGATGGCACCGGACAAGCTGATCTACAGCGCGGTCGATGCCCTGATGTATCCGTCCTACACGTTGGGGGCGCACGGCTCGATTGCCGCGATCCTGACCGCGGCGCCGCACGCCTCCGTCGCGTTATGGGACGCGGTGAAGGCAGGCGATCATCCGCGTGCGCTCGACCTGCACAAGAAGCTGCTGACGCTGTGGAACGCCGTCATCGCCGACAATCTGCCGGCCTGCACCCGCTACGCGCAGACCCTCCAGGGCCTGCCCAGAACCTATCCGCGTGCGCCGATGCCGGAGGCCTCGCCGGCACAGCAGGCCGCGGTCCGCAAGGCGCTGGAGGCCCTCGGCGCGTTGAAGGGCGTGCGCGTCGAGGCGGCCGAATAGTCCGTATCCCGAAATAACTGTTGAAGACAGCAGCGCCGATCCGCTTTTACCTGTGGATGCGGCGCTGCTACATTTTGCGCGCGTCGCATGCGCGGCGCGTCAACGACGAAGAAACATGCCGATAAGGGGAGGAGCCGAAGTCCCATGAAGGAATTTGCTGGAAAGATCGCCGTCATCACCGGGGGTGGCACGGGCATGGGGCGCGAGCTCGCCCGGCAGCTTGTTGCCGAGGGCTGCAACGTCGCGATGTGCGACGTCTCGGAAGCCGCGATGGCGGAGACCAAGCGGCTCTGCGAGGTCGAGAAGCTGCCGCAGGGCCTGCGCGTCACGACCCATGTCGCCGACGTGTCGATCGAGGATCATCTCAAGCGCTTTCGCGACGAGCTCGCCGAGCAGCAGAAGACCGACAAGATCCATCTGCTGTTCAACAACGCCGGTATCGGCGGTGGCGGCAGCCTGTTCACCAACACGCGCGAGCAGTGGGAGCGCACCTTCAACATCTGCTGGGGCGGCGTCTATCTTGGTGTCCGCACCTTCCTGCCGATGCTGGTCAAGGCGGACGAAGCCCACATCATCAACACCGCCAGCGTCAACGGCTTCTGGGCCTCGATCGGCATGGGCCAGGCGCACACCGCCTACAGCTCGGCGAAGTTCGCGGTGAAGGGGTTTAGCGAGGCGCTTATCAACGACCTGCGCTTGCACGCGCCGCACGTCAAATGTTCGGTGGTGATGCCCGGCCATATCGGCACCTCAATCGTCTCCAACTCACGCAAGGTGCAGAGTGGCGACGGATCGGAGCGCCTCAACGCCGAGGAGGTCGAGCTGACCCGCAAGCGCATGGTTGCGGCCGGTGTGCCAGATGCTGACAAAAAGTCGGACGAGGAGATCCAGGCGGCGTTCGCCGAACGCGCCCGCACCTTCCTCGAGGATGCGCCGACGACGGCGGCGCAGGCCGCCAGGATCATCCTCGACGGCGTGAAGGCGGAGCGCTGGCGCATCCTGGTCGGCGATGATGCCAAGCTGCTCGACGAACGCGTGCGCGCGGCGCCCGAGCAGGCCTATGACCGCGCATTCTACGAAAGTTTCACCCAGGAAGTCGGCTGGCGACTTGGCTGACTCTGTTTGGCTGAGACCGTCAACGACGCGCGCGCACGTAGGTATGACAAGCATCATCGCAAGTGGTGCGCAGGTAATTAATTCAGGTCACTTTCCTCAGGTAATTTATCTGCCTCACGCGCGCGTTCGTGCCCTTATGACGATACGGAATGTCACGCATGCGGCATGTGACAAGCGTTCAAGCGATGGTGATCTAGAACGGGTCTCATTCGGCGCGCCGCAGCTTGGTTAGCGAACTGAAATAGTTTAGTGAATCAGGCTAGCGCCACGATAAAGCGTAGCTCCGATGATACCCGCATGCCTCTCCGACGATTTCATCCTCTGCCCGGAGAGAGAGGATATCTCTGCTGAATTCACGCGGCTGCTGACGGCGGCACAGGAGGGCGGCGCCACCATCGCCGAATGCCTGATGATCGCGCGGCAGCTGAAGCGCGATGACGAGCAGTCCTGGCATCGCGAGTGGAAGAAGCTGGCACAGGCCAATCGGCATCGTGCCGAGGCTGCGTTTGCGGAAGGCCATATGGCAACGGCGCAGCGCAATTGGCTGCGCGCGATGAACTATTACGGTGCGGCGGCAATGCCACTCGATCCTGCCGACGAGCGCCGCTGGGTCGCGGTGCTCGCGATGCAGGAATGCGCCCGGCGTTTCCTCAGGGCGCGCGGGCCGGCCGGCGAAGTCGTGACGATCCCGTGGATCGAAGGACATTCGTTGCAGGGTTATTTCCTGCCTGCGCCTGCGGCGAACGGTCGCGCCCCGACGGTGATCTGCATCGGTGAGCCCGGCCACCGCAAGGAAGAGTTCCTGTTCAAGCTCGCACCGCATGCGCGCGAGCGTGGGTTGTCGATGCTTGCGCTGGACCTGCTCGGCGACCAGCGCGACGACTACGCCGACATGCTCATGCGGCGCCGGGATCTCGAAAGCTCTGTCGGCTGCGCGATGGATTATCTGGAGCAGCGCAAGGACGTCGATTTCGATCGCGTTGCAATCGTGGCGGACGGGTGGGGCTCTTCGTTCGTGGCGCGTGCGGTGTTGCAGGAGCCGCGTCTTGCCGCAGCCGTCTGTGACGGCGGCCTGTGGGACCTGCACGAGCGGTCGTTCTTTGCCAGCCGGTTTGCGATGAGCGACCTCAGCGTCGTGCCGGTGCCACATGCGCCGCTGATGGCCTCCGGCGCCGAATGTCCGGTGTTGATCACACTTGGCGAGGACGGCTGGCTCAAGGCTGATCGGGCGCGTCAGATCCTGCAAAAATCCCAGCTCGGCAGCTCGGACATCGTGCTGAAAGTGTTCACCGCGGCGGAGACCGGGGCTGCGCAGGCTCATGCCGACAATCCGAGCCTTGCCAACGAATACATCTTCGACTGGCTCGAATCGCGACTCGGTGCCGTCGTCAACCGGATCTGAGCGCGGCTGCTTAGCTCAAAAACGAATGCGCCTCAGAAGTCGAGGGAGATCCTGACGCAGGCCTTTTCCAGCCGGGTCTTCAGCGTCGCGAGCTTGGTGGTGAATTCGGTCAGCTCGTTTTCATCGAACTCCTGGAAGACGAATTCGCGAATCGACTTGTACTGCTCGTTGAGGCTCGCGATGTGCTTCTGGGTCTTGTCGACCAACGACAGCCGCACCACGCGGGCGTCGGTCGGTGAGGGGCGGCGGCGCAGCAGGCCCTTCTTCTCCAGCAGCTTGGACTGGGTGGTGACGAAGGACGGGTCGACATGAAGCAGCTTGGAGACCACGTTGACGGGGACGCCGTCGTCCTTGTCGAGGTCGGAAATCGCCATCAGGATCAGCCATTGCGGTCCGCTGATGCCGAGCGTCCTGGCCCAGAACTGACGCAGCTCCTCCAGATGCATGTTGATCGACGATATCTCCCAGGTGAATCGCCTGATGAGATCCAGATTACCGATGGGGCGGAGGCGCGCTCCTTCTTTCCTCGTCGCTGACACAGCGTCACTCCCGCAAGCTGATTTATTTCCGGCCGGTGTTCGCGGCGGCGATAGTCCACGCAAGTCTGCCCTGACGCAAGTGCAGAGCAGGGTAATTGTGTCACGCAAATTACAAATATGATCCGGTCAGCCTTTCAGCTCAGGTCAGGTGTTGCGCCACGGACACAGAGTTGGCGAAACCACAAAGCTTATCTAATAAACTATTTTGATTAAGGGAACGGCGCAGGCATATTCATCCGTGACGGTGGGGGGTTCTCGATCGTCCCGTTGCAGGTGGTCCGCTCACGTCCCTCGCGCTGAATGCGGGTGTGTCCGAAAGCGCGAAGCGGCCGAGCGGATTTGAAGAGACGGGGATCTGGGGGGCCTCACGGTCCGGTCTCCGCTAAATGAACAACTTGGAGGTTTTAAATGAAAATGGTGAAGAGCCTTTTGCTCGGCACTGCGGCGGGTCTGATCGCCGTCGGTGGAGCTCAGGCGGCCGACCTTCCGCTCAAGGCCAAGGCGGTCGAATACGTGAAGGTCTGCTCGCTGTACGGTGCGGGTTTCTACTACATGCCGGGCACCGACACCTGCATCAAGCTCGGTGGTTACCTGCGCGCTGACGCAATTCTCGGCGGCGCCGGCGACTATGGTTTCAACAACTCCGTGTCGAGTGCGAACGGTGGGTCGAACAATCGTTTGACCAACTACTATTACAGCCGCGCCCGTTTCGACCTCAACATCGACACCCGCACGGCGACCGAGTATGGCGTTGTTCGCACCTACGCCGACATGGTTTTCAGCTATGATACGTCCAACGTCACCGGCAGCAGCCCGTCGACGATCTCGCCCAGCGCGCCCGCGCTCGGCCTCTACCATGCGTTCATCCAGTTCGCTGGGTTCACCATGGGCCGCACGGTCTCGATCTTCGATGCCCCGTGGCAGAGCTATCCGGCTGGCGGTCCCGATACCATTCCGGGCGGCTCCAACCACGTCAACGGTGTGAACCAGTTCGCTTATACCGCTGACTTCGGCCAGGGCATCACCGGTTCGCTGGCGTTGGAAGAAGAAACGACGGCGTCGAACGGCCAGTCGAACCTGTGGAACGTCACCGGTTTCACCGCCTCCAGCGCTGTTAACGGTGCCGGCGCCATCGTGACGACCTCGGCTGCCGCAAACGCTGCCGCTGCCCTCATCCAGGGCAACTACGGCGTCAACGATTGGGGTGGCACGCGCGTCCCCGATATCATTGGTCAGGTCCGTGTCGACCAGGCTTGGGGTCTGGCCCAGGTCTCGGTTGCCGCGAAGGATCTGCATCCTGGCTACTACGGCACGACGGAACCGACCGGTCATCCGTCGGACAAGTGGGGCTGGGCTGTGCAGGGCTCGTTGTCGATCAAGAACATCCCGACTGGTGCGGGCGACGTTGTCAACTTGCAGGCCGTCTACACGGACGGTGCAACGCGCTACAACTTCCAGAGCCTGTTCCCGCAGAGCTTCTTCATGTTCAGCGGTAGCAGCACGGCGTACCAGAGCATCGGCTTTGCCGGTCTTGCTGATGGCGTCTTCGGTGCTGGCGGCAGCATCGATACCGTCAAGACCTGGGGCATCCGTGGTGGCTATACCCACAACTGGACCCCGAACTGGGCGAGCGCCGTGTACGGCGGTTATGCCCAGCTGAAGTACGGTACCACGGGCAAGGCCCTGATCTGCGCCAACTTCGCTTCGATCGCGGTGGCCGGTTCGACCTGTAACCCGGACTTCAACTTCGGCGTCGTCGGTGTCAACACCGTCTGGACTCCGGTCAAGAACCTGGCGTTCACGGCCGACCTGAGCTGGTCGCGTCTGGACCAGAAGTACTCCGGCGCCATCACTGCCCCGGCCATTTCGACTGCTGCCAAGCCGGGCGCCGTGTACGAGCTGAAGGACCAGAACTCGGTGACCATGATGCTGCGCGCTCAGCGCAACTTCTGATCATCGATCGCAAATCGATCAGAGAACCCCGGCGGGAAACCGCCGGGGCTTTTTTCTGGCGCGATGGCGATTTCGAAAAACCGAACTCTCCTGCACGGACAGCGAAGACGAGCTATGCGAGTAGATCGCAGCCAAACTTATTTACTTACCTGAGTTGCTCAGCTATATAGTTGTCAGCCGGTTTCAAAAGATCACGGCTCTTAGCTTCACGCTAAGCCTCCAGAAACCTCCGGTAATGCCCTACCGGAGGTTTTTCGTTGTGGAGCTCAAGGGACGGCGCGCTTCAGCCGCGCATGACGCGCGCACGCGAGTTCGGCTTGTAGGCGAGGCGGCTGTGGCCGGCGCAATAGGGCTGGCCGTCATGCGCGACGTTGCCGCAGAAGCAGAAATCCTCGGCACCGGGTGTCGAGATCGGCCAGCGGCAGCGGTTTTCGCCGAGCTCCATCAGCGAGCAGCGATTGGCCTCGTCGATCGACCCGGTCGCGACAGGCGCGTCCGCTTCGCCGTAGATTGTCGCGAGCATTTCGAATTGCAGCCGGGGCACCGCTCTTTGCGCGCGCGGCGCGCCAGTCCTGTCTTGATTCCTATCTTGGAGCCTGCGCTCGTCGAGCGAGCGGCCGCGTGTGAGATTCAATCGGGACAGCTTGCCGATCACGGCGTTGCGGCTGACGCCGATGTCGGCGGCGATCTCGCGGCAGGACAGGCCGGCCTCGAAATGTTGCTTCAGAAGTTCAATTCGTTCGTTGGTCCAGGTTGGTGAGAGAACAGGCATTGTAACGGTCCCAGGTTGCGACAATCGACCAACCGTCGCTCGAGATCCGTCCGCTTCACGTCCGGCGTGCGTTCACGTCCTGCCATTGTCGCGAATCGACAAAAGCCCGTCCTTGATGGCGAGACGGATGCCTTCCTCGATCAAGGTACGTGCGACGCCGGGAACGCTGGTGCCGTGGGTGCCCTGTCTCACCAACTTCTCCAGGTAGGTGATGGTCGAGAGCGCCAAGGTTACGGGAATGCGGTCAGTCTCGGCTTTTTCGGTGGCCATGGCCCGAACGCTAGCCTCTTACTCAGGTACATAAAAGTAACGATTAAGACTCTATTTAGGTTCGGGGGCGGAAGTCAAATGCTAGCTGAGCCCATCGCTCAGCCTGTTGGAATCGTGGAGGAAATCAGGCGTGACTCAGTGCGCCGCCCGGAATGTCCGGGCGGTGGGGACGCGTGGAGCTGTCAGGAGGTGCCGGCGAGATCAGCCGTGCACGATCGCCTTTTCGATCATGCAATGGATGCCCTTGGAGCCGTTGACGGTCTGGGTCACCCGCAGATCGGCCGCGAGACTGCACAGCGTATAGGCGTCCTCGCGCGACAGGTTTCGCGTCTCGCCGAGCAGGACGATCATGTCGCGCAGTGCCCGCACCGCGCATTGGTCGAGGTCGGGGTCCATCGCCATGGTCATGTAGTGGGTCGGCGTCTCCGCGCGCGGATAGTCGAACCGCAAATCCTTGCGCAGCGTCAGCCGGAAGCGGCCCTGCAACGCCGTCTCGATCGCGGTGACGCAGACCTCGCCGTCGCCCTGCACGCCATGACCGTCGCCGCAGGAGAACATCGCGCCCGGAACGAACACCGGCAGATACAATGTCGCGCCAGCGCCGAGCTCCTTGTTGTCGAGATTGCCGCCCATGGCGCGCGGCACGAGCGAGGAGATGCGGCCCCAGGCCGGCGGCGGCGAAACGCCCATCACACCAAAGAACGGTTTGAGCGGCAGGTCGAGGCCCCACGGCATCCGGCCGACCATCCGCGACCGGTCCAGCGGGATGTTGAGCATCCGCGTCTCGTGGAAATCGTCGGGCAGGGTGCCGGACAGCGGCTTGATCATGTTCCAGCCCCAATCCTGGCGGAGTTGGACGTCGAGGATTTCGACTGCGAGCACATCGCCGGGCTCGGCGCCCTCGACTGCGATCGGGCCGGTCAGGATGTGGCCGGGGAGCATGCGCTCGTTCTTGGCATGAACCTCGAAAATCTCCGGCGGAATGTGAAACTTGCTGCGGTCGGGCAGCATGTCCGGGCCGCCGCTGATGGTGTCGACGGTCACCTCATCGCCGCTGGCGACGGTGAGGACCGGCTTGAGCGCGGCTTCAAAGAAGCCCCAATGGCAGGTTTCGGGACTTGAATGCAGGTGATGATGGGTCATTTGCCGCGTCCAATCGGTTTCATCAGAACTTGTCATGAGATCCTGTTATGCCCGGGCTTGACCCGGCAATCGATCCTCTCCCAAGAAGATTTCTGAAGATGGGTGGGCGGGTCAAGCCCGCGCACCCCGATCATTTCAGCGAGGTTTCTCCTGTTTTTCCTTCTTTCCAAGACGTTTGGCGCCGCAGTGGTGCCGATCAATCTTCTGGTCGAGCTCGGGATCGTCTCGGTCGTGCTGATGGCAACGCGCGTTGCCGGGCTCGGCCGGAAACTGGCCGCGACCACGCTGATCCTGCTCGCGCTCGCCGCCTTTTCGCCGCTCGGCAATCTGCTGCTCTATCCGCTGGAGTCGCGCTTTCCCGCATGGGATCCGTCGCGCGGTGCGCCCGACGGCATCATCGTGCTGGGCGGCTCGGTCGATACCGATCTGTCGGCAGCACATCACACGCCGGTGGTCTCGCACGCGGCCGATCGCTTGCTTGCGCCCGCCGAGCTTGCGCGCCGCTATCCGAATGCGCGTATCGTCTTCACGGGCGGCTCTGCGAACCTGATCGCACCGGGCGCCAGGGAAGCCGACTATTCTGCACCCATCCTGGAAAATACCGGCATACCCAGGGAACGTCTGATCCTGGAGCGGGAGTCGCGCAACACGTACGAGAATGCGATCTTCACGAAGCCTTTGGTGGCGCCGAAGCCGGGCGAGCGCTGGCTGCTGGTGACCTCGGCCTATCACATGCCGCGTTCGATCGGAATTTTCCGCAAGGCTGGATTTGACGTCGAGGCCTATCCCGTGGACTGGCGGATGGGCGGACGTGACGATCTGTTCTCTTTCACCAATTTCGGCGCGGACGGTCTCGGCCGAACCGACACGGCTGTGCGCGAGTGGATCGGCCTTGTGAGCTACCGCCTCATGGGCAGAACCAGCGAGTTGCTTCCCGGGCCGGCCAAGGACTAGAACAGGCCCGAGAGGCCCAACAAGAGGCGTCGGAAACGGCGCGCCGGGAGGATGCCATGCAGCAGCCAGCAGCTGACACGATCGATCTTGCCGGCCTCGTGGCCGATCTCAACAGCCTGTTGCGGCTGAAGACCACGGTGATCGGCATGAAGCTGTTCGCGCATGTCGCGGACATGGAGGCGATCCCGAAAATCCGGCGGCCGAATGCGGTCCACACCACCGACCAGATCGTCAGCATGGCCTCGCGCCTGGGGTGGACCGTCGGCATCACCGCCGACGATCTCGTCGGCGCGCAGTGCCGCGCGGTGATCGGGCTCAGCCCGCAGGACGAGAAATGGCTTGCCGGCGAAAATTATGTCGGCGTCTGGCACGGCACCGCGGAGGATGCCCGCAAGCGCCAGGAGGCGCTGGACGTGGTTCCGTTCGGGCAATATCAGGCGCTCGCGGTCAGTCCGCTTGCGAGCGGGCGGCTCGATCCGCCCGACATCTGCCTCGTCTACGCAACGCCCGGCCAGATGATCATCCTGATCAACGGGCTGCAATATACCGGCTACAAGAAGTTCGAATGGGGTGTGGTCGGCGAGACCGCTTGCGCGGATTCCTGGGGGCGGGCGCTCAAAAGCGGTGAGCCCAGCCTGTCCTTGCCATGCTATGCCGAACGGCGCTATGGCGGCGTGCCGGACGAGGAGATGCTGATGGCCTTGAAGCCCGCGCATCTCGCCAAGGCGATCGAGGGCATGAAGGCGCTGGCCAGGAACGGCCTGCGCTATCCGATTCCGCCCTACGGGATTCAAAGCGACGTCCGTGCCGGCATGGGCGTGAGTTACGCGAAGAAGTAAAGGTCGACCATGAGCTCTGCGAAATTCGACATCGTCGTCTACGGCGCGACCGGTTTCACCGGTCAGCTCGTCGCTGAATATCTGACTCAGCATTACAAGAGCGACAAGACACTCAAATGGGCGATGGCGGGCCGCAGCCTCGGCAAGCTGAAATCGGTGCGCGATGCGATCGGCGCGCCGGGGAATATTCCGCTGATTGTCGCGGATGCATCGGACGCCGCCTCGCTGAAGGCGATGGCAGAGCAGACGATGTCGGTGATCACGACGGTCGGTCCGTATCAGCTCTACGGCGAGGAACTGTTAGCTGCCTGCGTCGCCACCGGCACGGATTATTTCGATCTCTGCGGCGAGCCGATCTGGATGCGGCAGATGATCGACAAGTACGAGGCGGCTGCGAAGGAAAGCGGCGCGCGCATCGTATTCTCCTGCGGCTTCGATTCCGTGCCGTTCGAGCTCGGTGCGTTCTTCGTGCAGGAAGAGGCCAAGCGGGTGTTCGGCGCACCCGCCGCGCGCGTCAAGGGCCGTGTGCGCGACATGCGCGGCACGCTCTCGGGCGGTACCGCGGCGAGCGCGAAGGCGACCTTCGATGCCGTTGCCAAAGACATCAGCCTCATTGCGATCCTGAACGATCCGTTCGCGCTGACGCCGGGCTTCACCGGACCGAAGCAGCCGAAGGGCAACAGGTCGCTGCTCGAGGAGGATCTGCAATCCTGGGCCGCGCCGTTCATGATGGCGCTGATCAACACCCGCAACGTCCATCGCTCCAACATGCTGATGGGCTTTCCCTACGGCCAGGACTTCGTCTACGACGAGATGGTTCTGACCGGTCCCGGCGAGAAGGGTGAGGCCAACGCCAAGCGCGTGATGGCCGCCAACGCCGAGAAGACCGGCCCGAACGCGCCGAAGCCCGGCGAGGGGCCGTCGAAGGAAGAGCGCGAGAACGGGCTCTTCAATCTGCTCTATGTCGCGACCGCGCCAGATGGCCGCATGGTTCGCGCCGGTGTCACCGGCGACCGCGATCCCGGCTACGGTTCGACCTCGAAGATGATTTCCGAATGCGCGATGTGCATGCTGCGCGACGTGACCGACGTCTCAGCCGGCTTCTGGACCCCAGGCGCAGCGATGCAGCACAGGCTGATCAAGCGGCTGCGGGACAATTCGGGGCTGACGTTCGCCGTGGAAGCATAAGGTCCACGACGCCTAAGGAAAGCGTGATCCGTGTCCGCGAAGTTCGACATCGTCATCTATGGCGCAACGGGATACACCGGCCAGCTCGTGGCCGAGTATCTCGCCGCGCACTATGTCGGGGACGGGGCGCCGACATGGGCGATGGCCGGGCGCAGCAGAGACAAGCTCGAATCCGTTCGCGATGTGATCGGTGCGCCCGCGGACACGCCGCTGATCGTGGCGGACGCAGCCGATCCTGCGTCGTTGCGGGCAATGGTCGATCAGGCGAAGCTGGTCGTCACCACCGTCGGTCCATATCAGCTTTACGGGTCCGATCTGCTTGCCGCCTGTGTCGCGTCGGGTACCGACTATATGGATCTCTGCGGCGAGCCGATCTGGCTGAAGCGGATGATCGACAGGCATGAAGCGGCCGCCAAGGCGAGCGGCGCGCGCATCATGTTCTCCTGCGGCTTCGATTCCATCCCGTTCGAGCTTGGTGCCTTCTTCGTTCAGGAGGAAGCCAGGCGCGTGTTCGGCACGCCGGCATCGCGCGTAAAAGGGCGCGTCCGCGACCTCAGCTGGAAGTTCTCCGGTGGCACCTCGGCCAGTGCAAGGGTCACGTTCGAAGCGGTTGCGCAGGATCTCAGCCTGGTGTCGATCCTCAAGAACCCATTTGCCTTCACGCCCGGTTTTGAAGGGCCCAGGCAGCCACGTGGCAACAAGCCTGTTTTCGAGGAGGATTTGCAATCCTGGTCCGCCCCGTTCGCGATGGCGATCCTCAACACGCGCAACGTCCACCGCTCCAACATGCTGATGGGATTCCCCTATGGCAGGGATTTCATCTACGACGAGATGGTGCTGACGGGGGCTGGGGACGAAGGGCAGGCCAATGCCAAGCTGGTCATGGCCGCCAACAGCGAAAAGACCGGTCCTGAAGCGCTCAAGCCCGGAGAGGGGCCCTCGAAGGAGGAGCGCGAGAACGGATATTACGACCTGCTCTACATTGCCATTGCGCCCGATGGCCGTCAGGTCCGCGCGGCAGTGAAAGGCGATCTCGATCCCGGCTATGCGTCAACGGCGAAGATGATCTCCGAATGCGCGATGTGCCTGTTGCGCGACACGCCTGATGTTCCGGCCGGGCTCTGGACGCCGGGCGCGGCGATGCAGCACAAGCTGATCAGGCGGCTGGTCGATCACGCCGAGCTTAAGTTTGCCGTAGAGAGCTAGCTCGGTCTCGTAGGGTGGGCAAAGCGAAGCGTGCCCACCATTGTCGCGATTGCAGAGAGATGGTGGGCACGGCGCGTTGCGCCTTTGCCCACCCTACTGCACCGTGTCCTACGGCAGCTCGGCGCTACACCGCCCGCGCGTCATACGCGTACATGAACTCCATGCTCTTCGAGCCCAGCGGCAGCAGCCACTTCATCATCTGATTGCGGATGAAGGCGCCGGTGGCGCTGAATTCGCGCTTGCTGTTGCCGTTGCGCCGCGCCATCGCGACGATCTTCTCGGCGCGGGGGCGCCGCTCGGCCTCGAAGGCCTGGAAGGTGGCGGTTAGCTCCTGGCCCTCCTGCATGAGACGGGCGAGCCGCATCGCATCTTCCAGCGCGAGCGAGGCGCCCTGGCCGGCATGGGGGCTGGTTGCATGCGCGGCATCGCCGATCAGCAGCGAGCGCTTGCGCGACCAGGTCGGCAGGGTCGCGACGTCGAGCGTGTCGGTGACCGCGATGTTTTCGGCCGCCTCGATGATGGCAGGGATCGGATCATGCCAGCCGTGATGGAAGCCGCGCAGGTGCTGCTTCAGGGTCTGCTGGTCGAGCGCGCGGAACATCGCGGCATCCATGCCGCGGGCCGGCTGCGTGCTCCACCACATCACGCCGTCCTTCGGGTCCGGGCTGCAATAGCCGTAGCCGAAGAAGCCGCTCTGCCCGAACGTGGTCTCGACATGTCGGGCGATCGTGCGGCCGTCGAAGACCGCGTGAGGCACGAAACCGCCGAACCCGATCAGGCCTGTATTGAAGGGTGTTGGTCCGTCCGGCACGACTTGGCGCCGCGTGATCGAATGCACACCGTCTGCGCCAATCAGGAAATCACCCTCGGCGGTGGTGCCGTCGGCGAAATAGGCGATGATCGGCTGGTCGCCGCGATCCTCGATCTTGATCAGGCGCTTGTCGAAATAGAGCGAGACGCAGGCGCACCAGGCCTTGTCGATCAGCATCTCGTTCAGCGTGGCGCGGCAGACATTGACCGCGGGCTGGCCGAAGCGCCGCGCCATGTCGCGGTTGATCGAGCCGAGCCTTCGGCCTTCCTGCGAATAGAAGTCGAAGGACTCCGCGATCGAGCCGCGGCTGATCAGCTCGTCCGCAAGCCCGATCTCGTCCATCACATGCATGCCGTTCGGCGCGATCTGGAGGCCGCCGCCGATGCCTTTGGAGTAGGGCCAGGCTTCGTAGATCGCGGATTCGATGCCGGCGCGGCGCAGCAGGATCGCGGCAACGGGCCCGGCGATGCCGGCGCCGATGATCAGGGCCTTGCGGGGACGATAGGACATGGCTTGCTCCGGACGCTTCCGCGGTGATAGGAGAAATTACGGTCGCTAAATCTCTTAGTGGCTAAGATATATATCGACTAAGATATGAGGTCGGCCTTGTCAAGGACGAAGGCGCGCGTGACGTTGTTGCAAGAGGTCGAGGAGGCGATGCGCCGGTCGTCCGCGCAGGGCGTGCTCTATGGCCAGACCGTTGCCAACGTTGCAGGAATTGCCAATTCCGACCTCGAATGCATGGACATCCTGTACCTTGAAGGTCGCGTGACGGCGGGCCGGCTCGCCGAAGTCACGGGGCTGACGACCGGCGCCATCACCGGCGTGGTCGACCGGCTCGAGAAGGCCGGCCTCGTGCGCCGCGAGCGCGACGAGACCGATCGCCGTAAGGTTTTCATCGCCGTCGTGCCGGAGAAGGCCATGAAGATCGGCGAACTTTATGTGCCGATGCAGCAGGCGATGGAGAAGGTCTGGAGCGCTTATTCGGACGAGGAGCTGCGGCTGCTGCTGCGTTTCGCGACCGAGGGTTACAAGGGCGTGCTCGCGGCAACCGCGGCGCTGAAGGGCCTGCTCGATGCGCCGCCGGAGAAGCGTCCCGATCTCAAGCTGAAGAAGCGTCCTCGCCAGACTTGATCTTGTAGGCCTGCGCAGCCGCGATCATGCCCCACATCGCGCCCAGCATCATCCAAAAGTGCCGCCAGTGGTCGGTGTCGATCACGAAACTTTCGCCGACGGTGCCGACGAAGGCCGCGAACACCGCGAGATAAGCGCGCTGCCAGGGCACGCGAACGAAGATGTGGCGGAAGCCTATGATGACGGTGGTGAAGACCAGCGCAGGATAGCATACGCCGGAGAGCCAGCCGCCGGACATGAAGGCGTTCAGATAGGAATTGTGGGTGTCTTCGGGAAAGAAGCGGTGGAATTGCAAGGGGCCGATGCCGAACGGCAGGTCGAGCGCCATCTCCGCACCGAGGATGTGGCGGCCGAACCGGCCGAAGCGGCCTTCGTCATAGCTCTGGTCGAAGCTCGCGCGCTGCTTGAACATCTCGGCGATGGAGTCGAATGACAGCAGCACCGCGATCAGCGCGAGGCCGAGCACCATTGCGACGATGGCCATGATGATGATGCGCGAGCGCTGCGCATTGGTGCGGCTGGTCAGCACCATCAGCGCCAGCATGAAGGCCGAGGTCAGGACCAGCCCGCCCCAGGCGGCGCGGGAGAAGGCGAGCAGAATCGCCAGCGACATGATGCCGAAGGCGATGACGTTGCGGAACGCCTTGGCGAATCTGTCGGAGACGACGCTTTGGAGCGCAAACAGCGCCGGCAGGATCAGGAAGGCGCCGAGCACGTTCGGGTCCTTGAACGTGCCGCGTGCACGCTCGTAGAGCGTCAGGAGATCGTGGCCGCCGGGAACGAGGTTGAAATAGCCCGCGATCGCCGAGAGCGAGGCGATCATCGCGCCGACCACGAGGCCGCGGCGCAGCATGTCGAGCCGGGCAGCCGTGTCTTCGGAGGTGACCATGGCGAAGAACATCACGGTCACCGCCATGTACCAGGAAGTCGCGATCCAGCTTGCGACCTCGGACTGGTCGAGCAGCGGGATCGCGCTGATGGTGTAGCCGACATTGAGCAGGACCAGGGCCAGCACCAGCGGCATCAGCACGAGCTTGAGCCGCAGGCCGGTGGCGAAGAAAGCGACGGTGGCCAGCAGCGTCGCGATCTCGTAGGGGCTCGGCTCGATGAAGACGATCGCACCGGACGCGCCGACCAGCCACACCAGCGCGCGCTGGAGGGCCAGCACGCCGGGCGCAGCCGGGGCGGCTATTGTCATTCCACCGGCTGTCGCCGCATACGCCATCACGCGCTCACACGTTTACGCAAACTGGTACACACACGCTCGCTGTCATTCGCCCGGCTTGACCGGGCGATCCAGTATTCCGCGGCGACGAAGCTGAACACCAGCGCCATGGCGTACTGGATGCCCCGGTCAAGCCGGGGCATGACACAAACTCAATACGCGTTCTCGTTCTTGGTCAGCAGCGAGAGCGGCGTCTTCAGGAGAATGACGAGGTCGAACAGCACCGACCAGTTCTCGATGTAATAGAGGTCGAACTCGACGCGCTTCTGGATCTTCTCTTCGTTGTCGATCTCGCCGCGCCAGCCGTTGATCTGGGCCCAGCCGGTGATGCCGGGCTTGACGCGATGGCGGGCGAAATAGCCGTCGACGGCTTCGTCGAACAGGCGGCTCTGGAGCTTGCCCTGCACCGCATGCGGGCGCGGGCCGACCAGGGAGAGATTGCCGGAGAACGCCACGTTGAAAAGCTGCGGCAGCTCGTCGAGGCTGGTCTTGCGAATGAAGCGGCCGACGCGGGTGACGCGCGGATCGTTCTTGGTCACGACCTTCGACGCGGTCGGGTCGGCCTGGTGATGATACATCGAGCGGAATTTGTAGACGTCGATGCGCTCATTGTTGAACCCGAACCGCTTCTGGCGGAACAGGACCGGGCCGGGGCTGTCGAGCCTTACCGCCAGCGCCACCAGCGCCATCACGGGAAGTGCTGCGAGCAGCGCGAGGCCGCCGACGACACGGTCGAACAGCCATTTCATCACCAGATCCCAGTCGGTGATCGGCGCCTCGAACACGTCGAGCGTCGGCACTTCGCCGAGATAGGAATAGGAGCGGGGGCGGAAGCGCAGCTTGTTGGTGTGCGCGGAGAGACGAATGTCGACCGGCAGCACCCAGAGCTTCTTCAGCATCTCCAGGATGCGCGTCTCCGCCGAGATCGGCAGCGCGAACAGCACCAGATCGACCCGGGTGCGGCGGGCGAATTCGACGATGTCGTCGACCTTGCCGAGCTTGCGTGCGCCGGCGCAGGTGTCGAGCGCGCGGCTGTCGTTGCGGTCGTCGAACACGCCGAGCACGTGGATGTCGGAATCCTCCTGCGCCTTCAGCGCTTCGACCAGCTGCTCGCCGTTGCTGTCGGAGCCGACGATGATGGTGCGGCGATCGAGCCGGCCCTGGCGCGCCCAGCTGCGCACCAGCGAGCGCAGGATAAGGCGCTCGGCGACCAGCGCGGCGAGGCCGAGGAAGTAGAAGGCGGCAAGCCACAGCCGCGAGATATCGCTGCCGAATTTGGCGAAAAAGGAGATGCCGATGAACAGCAGGAAGACGAACGACCAGGACGAGATCATCCGCGACATTTGCCGGAGCTGCCCGCGGAACAGTTGCACCTGATAGATGTCGGCGGCCTGGAAGCAGACCACAGCGGCGACCGCGACGGCGATGATCTCTGCGGGATAGACCCAGCTGAAACCGACGAGCGGCATGACGTAGCCGACATACACGGCGATGCCGACCACGCTCAGCAACACGAAATCGATGGCGCGCGCGATGCCGGTGATGACGATCGGCGAATAGGCGCGGGCGACCTTCTGGTTGACGACTTCGAGTGCGGCCGGCGTCAGGCGACGGCGTCGCTCGACAAAAGGTTCGTCAGCCGGCTTAGCCGCGGCGCTGGTCGCGGCATCGAGCATCGAGCGTGCGTTGAGCGGTTCCACAGGCGTCCACGTCCATTCCAAAGACCCGCGGGCGCGGCTTTGCGCCTCCGGGCAAGCATCCCTAGGCTCATCGGATAACGGACAAATCGGAAGATTCTCTAAAGCAGCCTTAAGGATGGTTAATGATTTGCAAATGCGTCGCGGTAACCTGCGAGCACGCCATCGACCATCGCCTGCTGGGAGAAATGCGCCGAGATGCGCGCGCGCAGGGAGGTCGCGCGTTGCGCGGTTCCCTCCGGATTGTCAAGCGCGGCCGCGATCGCCTCGGCCATGGCTTCGGCGTTGCTCGCCGCGAACAGGGCCGGGCTCTCGGGTCCAAAGATCTCGGGGATGCCGCCGACGCGCGCGGCGATCATGGGGATGCCGGCCGCGCCCGCCTCGATCACGACATAGGGCATGGAATCGCCGCGCGAGGGAACGACCAGCAGCCGTCCCTTGGAAAAGCCGTAGCGCGCCTTGACGTGGCCGATGAAGCGGATCGCGTCCGTCAGGCCGAGTCTCTCGACCTTCGCCTTCAGCGTCGTCATCTCCTCGCCGTCGCCACCGAGCGTCAGCGTGACCTTCTTGCCGCTCTCATGCAGCCGGGCCACGGCGTCGACCAGGAGGTCGGCGCCCTTGATGTGCCGGAACTCGCCGACATAGGCGAGGTCGGTGGCATCGTCGGCGATGACGACGGGCTCGAACTCCTCCGGCGTCACGCCGTTGAAAACGCAATGCACCACGCCTTTGGGCGTGCCTACGATGCGCTGGTAGGTGTCGCGTGCAAAGGCACTCTCGAACAGGAACAGATCCGTCGCATCTATCAGCGTGCGCTCGAGCCGCGCATAAAACTCGCCCTTCAGGGTGTTGAGCGGGTAATGCAGCGAGCCGCCGTGGGGGGTGTAGATGCGGATGGTGTCGTCCGCGCGCCGCCGCATGCGCACGAAGGCGCCGGCCTTGGCGCCGTGGCCATGCATGACATCGGGCTTGAGCGTGGCGATCAGGCGGCGCATGCGCAGCCAGACCAGGAAATCCTCCGGCGAGGGTTCGCGGCGGATCGCCAGCCGATGCACGCCGAGCTTCAGCCGCGGCGCAAGCGCGGCCAGCGCCTTGTCCGCGCGCTCGCCGCCGGTGAGGCCGTCGGCGAGAATCCCGACATGGTGACCGCGATCGACCTGGCCGTTGGCGAGGTCGAGGATGTGCCGGAAAATGCCACCGACGGGCGCGCGTACGGCGTGCAGGATGCGAAGCGGCTGGTCGGGAGAGGGGGGCATGATCAAAACCAGCGCTCGACGGCGAATGCCGAACAAAGTTCTCGAAATATCGAGATGGATTAAGGGCCCTCGTGGTTAACAAACGGTGACGAGCGCGCGTGCGCTGCTCGCGAGACGTCGCGATTAACCCAGCAGCAACCTTAATGGAGTGTAATCGGCCCCATCGAGGTACACGAGTGGCGTTGCCCTGCGGGAGTGTTCGATGCGTTTAGCGTTCTGGCGTGCCGGCGCGGACAAGGCCGTCATCGAGCGGGCCGTCTCGAAGGCCAAGCACGAAGCCAAGCCTGAGACCAAGCCCAGAGTTGAAGCCAGGCCCGCGCCGGTTGTTGCGCAGCCGGCGCCAGCCGAATCCGGTGACATCGACCTGCACGCGCTTGGCGGTGCGCTCGCGCGCAAGCGCGGCTGGATCATCGTGCCGACGGTGCTGGCACTCGTCGCATCCGTCGCCGTCGTCAATTTCATCACGCCGCGCTACAAGTCCGAATCGCGCATCCTGATCGACGGTCGCGAGAACGTCTTCCTGCGGCCGAGCAGCGACCGCAGCACCGAGGAGCGGCAGGCGCTCGACCCCGAGGCCGTCACCAGCCAGGTGCAGCTCGTGCTGTCGCGCGACCTCGCGCGCGAGATCATCAGGAAGAACAAGCTGGCCGAGCGGCCCGAATTCGATCCGGTGCTGCAGGGCGTGTCGCCGCTGAAGTCGCTGGCGGCGATGGTCGGCATCGGCCGCGATCCGTTCTCGATGACGCCGGAAGAGCGCGTGCTCGACGCCTATTACGATCGCCTGCAGGCCTACGCCGTCGACAAGTCGCGCGTGATCGTGGTCGAATTCCAGTCGCAGGATCCCGAGCTCGCCGTACGCGTCGCCAATTCGATCGCCGATGGCTATCTCGTGCTGCAGCAGAATGCGCGCCAGGATCAGGCCCGCAACGCCAGCCAGTGGCTTTCGGGCGAAATCGAAAATCTGCGCAAGAAGGTCTCCGACGCCGAGGCCAAGGTCGAGGACTTCCGTTCCAAATCGTCGCTGTTCGTCGGCACCAACAACACCACGCTGTCGAACCAGCAGATGGGCGAGGTCAACACCCAGCTCAACAACGCGCGCTCGATGAAGGCGGATGCGGAATCCAGGGCGCGGCTGATCAAGGAGATGCTGCAGAGCGGCAAGCCGATCGAGGCATCCGAGGTGGTGAACTCCGAATTGATGCGGCGATTGTCCGAGCAGCGGGTGACGCTACGGGCGCAGCTCGCTGAGCAGTCGTCCACGCTGCTCGGCAATCATCCGCGCATCAAGGAATTGAAGGCGCAGCTCGGCGATCTCGACAATCAGATCCGCGACGAGGCGGCCAAGATCTCGCGCTCGCTGGAAAGCGACGCGCGGATCGCCGGCGGCCGGGTCGACGGCCTGACCGCGAGCCTCGATCAGCTCAAGAAGCAGGCGACCTCGACCAACGGCCAGGACGTGCAGCTGCGCGCTCTCGATCGCGAGGCCAAGGCGCAGCGCGACCTGCTCGAGACCTATCTCGGGAAATATCGCGAGGCCAGCACACGCGAGAGCATCGATTCCGCGCCGGCGGAAGGCCGTATCATCTCGCGCGCCATCGTCTCCAACACGCCGGCCTATCCGAAGAAGCTGCCGATCGTGCTGATCGCGACGCTGGCGACGCTGCTGCTCTCGTCCGGTCTCGTCGTCACCGGTGAGCTGCTGCGCCAGACCGCGCCGCGCGCCATTGCCACGCTCGCACCAGCGGCGCGGGCGGCTCGCCAAGAGCCGGTCGTCAATCCTGTGGTTGAGGAGGCTGCACCGCTGCAGCCAGCGATGACGCCCGACGCCGATGTCAACGAATTCGTCGAGATCGGACAACTGGCCGAAAGCTTGCGCTCTGCGGGCTCGGCCGCGAAGAAGGTCACCGTGCTCGGCACCGCCTCGGGCGATGCCATCACGCTATCGACGCTGACGCTAGCCCGCCATCTTGCGCGCGACGCTCGCGTCGTCGTGGTCGATCTCGCCGCATCCTCGCCGACGATTGCCGCGGTGTCTGTCGATCCGACGGCGCCCGGTCTTGCCGAGTTGATGCAGGGGCAGGCCTCGTTTGCCCAGGTCATCACGCGCGACAAGCTCTCGCGGTTGCACCTGGTGATGGCCGGCCGTCCCGGCTTCGACCGCAGCCTGCTGCAGTCGCCGCGGGTGACGCTCGCGATCGATGCCTTGCTGCGTGCCTACGACCACGTGCTCGTTGACGCCGGCAGTGCCGAAGACTTGCCTGCAGAGCTGCTGACGGCGAATGCCCGCGCCGTCGTGGTGCCGGATCCGGCGATGGATGCGGATGCACGCGTGCTGATGTGCGAGCAGCTCAAGGCCGTCGGCTTCAACGAAGTGACAATGCTGAGCCGGCCGGTGCAGCCGTCCGAGGGGATGGAGGGGCCGCGCGTGGTGGCGGCGTAAGGCGAGGGAGCGCTTCGGCCTATCCGAACGTTTGCCGCAGCCGTCGCGCCAGGTCGAACAGCATCTGGTTCTGCTTGACCAGGCGCTTGCCGTGGTTGAGCGAGGACATCGCCATCGCCGCGAGCTTGCCCCGCGAGGTCAGGGGCACGAAGCTGTCAAAAATGTCCTCGTCATCCTTGCAGAACATGCGCTTGTACTCGTCCGTGCCGATGCCGAGGTCGAGCGAGTGATAGCCGCGCTCGGCGTAGCGGTCGATGATGTAGCGCATCAGGATCAGGCCCGGGCTGTAGCGGGCGTGCTCCGACATCGTGTAGGTGTTGAACATCGTCGAGAAGCGCTGGCCGTCGGCAACGCCGGCGAAGATCGCGATCACCTCTTCGTCGCATTCGAGCGCATGAATGTCGATGACACGGCCTTCGCCGCGCGGCGCGAGGCAGGCGCTGCGGATGAATTGCTCGACACCCGGCTCGGCAAAGACGTTCGGCAGCTTCTGCTCCGCCATCCGGACCGGCTTGACGCGGAAGAACCAGTCGAGCAGGCGGGTGACATCCGCGTCCGTCGTGGCAAGGTGGTAGCGATAGCCGGCGAGCGCCTGGAGTTTCTTCTCCTTGCTCTTCAGCCGGCGGCGAAAGGAATTGCTGATCCGGGATGCGGGCGGGCCGCCCGGCTCCATCGCCAGCAGCGGGCAGCCATTGATCGCGCTCTGCTGCGGCAGCAGCGCAAACGGGTTCTGCTGATCATCCCAACGCTTCGGCTGCTGCGTCAGCGCGAGAACGTCGACCTGGTCATGCAAGGGCGCGAACAGCACGTCGAGATCGGTGGTAACGGCCTGTGCTGCGAACCCGGCGTTCCACAGCCCCATGTTGAAGGTCGTGTGCTTGCCGCCCATGAAGCAGGCGGTGCGCACACCGTGGCCCTGGCGCAGCGCGAGCGGAAGCAGTGCGAGCGGTGTCTGTTCGGCGTCGCGGGCGATCACGACGAAGGGACGGGCGCCTTCGCGTTCCCCGACCGATCGCGCCCATGAGCCCAGAAGGTCGAACCGCTGATAGGGCGTGAAGAGATGACCGGGCTCCTCGAGGGCGCGCCAGACCGCCTCAGCCTCTGCAATATCGCTGATGAGGTCGACATGCGCGATACGGCTCGCTTTCGACCGCGCTGGCGATTCTGCCGTCCGGCTTTGCATCGCCGCAGCCATGGTCATCCGCGAAACCTGTCGAGAAAACGAAAAATACGTATTTCGGCCTGTGGCCGACCTTTGCAAATAAATGTCAACAAAGGGTAATGACAATAGCTGAGGGAACGGGCCGCCGGCGAACGCGAAGGTGGGCAATTGGCATCTGACGACAGATGGCTGGAGCGGTTGCGGCTCGAACTGGCCTGGTTCACCGGCCAGCCGCTGCTGCGCAGCCGTGGCGCAGGCGCAATCCTGCGCTTCGAGCGCGTGCGACCGCGGCGGAGCGGCGCGTTCCAGCCGCTGCGCCAAAACGAAATCACGCCGCAATTTCTCGATCGCGCCATTCGCGCGCTGAAGCGCTGGAATTATGATTTTCTCGGCATGGACGAGGTCTGCCGGCGCGCGGTGACGCTGCCGGCGAAGCGGCGCTTCGTGGCGCTCACCTTCGATGGTGCGCCCAAGGACTTCATCAGCTTTGCCTATCCGGTGCTGGCGCGCCACGCCGTGCCGTTCACGATCTACGTTCCCACCGCGTTTCCCGATGGCGTCGGCGAGGCGTGGTGGCTCGGGCTCGAGCGGCTGATCGCGCGCGAGAGCCGCGTCAATCTTATGATGGGTGACAAGGAGCAGCGCTTCACCGTCACCGACAATGCCGGGAAGCAGGCGCTGTTTTCGCATCTCGAGAACTGGCTGCGCTCGCTGGCGCCGGCAGATTTGTCGGCGGCGATCGCCGATCTCTGCACGCGCTACCGGATCGATCTCGTCGTACTCTCGCGCGAGGCGTCGATGGATTGGGAGGATCTGGCCAAGTTAGCTGCCGATCCGAATGTCACGATCGGCAGTGCGACCGTGAACTATCCGGTTCTCGCCAACATGAAGGACGCAGCCGCACTGCGCGAGATGACGATGGGCAAGGCGGTGGCGGAAGCGGCCTTCCGCCGCGAGATCCGGCATCTGGCGTTTCCGTTCGGCGACCGCGCCTCGTTTCGGCGCAACCACGTCGTGATGGCGGAGGAGGCGGGCTTTGCCAGCGCGGTGTCGACCATTCCGGGAATCGTGGATGCGGAAGGCCGAACCAATCTGCGCGCGCTGCCGCGGATTTCCTGGGACGGAAGGGTGCGCTCACTGCGCATGATGCGCGTGCTGGTGTCGGGCGTTGCGTTTGCGCCGGTGAAACCGACGGGCAGCGTTACGAGCTAGATTTGGCGCGGTCCGGCCGCTGCATCCAGCTCACGATCGGCATCGCCGGCAGCACCCAGCCCATGCCGACCACCACGTAATAGATCGCCTGCCGCCAGCCGGACTCGGCGATCCAAGGCATCTGCGCCGCCGCCATGCCGAGCAGGGCCCAGACCGTGGCCAGCACAAGGAGCAGGATGGCGCCGAGGAACTTGCGGGTGCGGATCGTCATGGCGGACTATTGCGGCTTTCGCGTAACTTGAACTGCGGGAGCGGGGGACTATAAGGGGCACGCCGTCCGGTTCAAGTAGCTTGGGTACAAGGCTTGGTTTGCCCCTGAAATGACGACGAATTCCGCCCAGACCAACCCGCATCGCGCCGTGCGCTGGTGGCTGATCTCCGTGGCCGCACTGATCGCACTGATGGTGCTGGTCGGCGGCGCGACGCGGCTGACCGAATCCGGCCTTTCGATCGTCGAGTGGAAGCCGGTCACCGGCAGCGTTCCGCCGCTCTCGGGGGCGCAGTGGACCGATGCTTTCGAGGCCTACAAGAAGATCCCGCAATATCGCGAGCTCAACGCGGGGATGTCGCTGTCCGAGTTCAGGCAGATTTTCTGGTGGGAATGGAGCCACCGGTTGCTTGGCCGCTTCATCGGTGTCGCCTATCTGCTGCCGTTCCTGTTCTTCCTGTGGCGCGGCGGTCTGTCGGTTGAGTTGAAGCGGCGGCTGTGGCTGCTGTTCGCGCTCGGTGGTCTCCAGGGTGCGGTCGGGTGGTGGATGGTGGCGTCGGGGCTGTCCGAGCGGGTCGAGGTGTCGCAATATCGGCTGGCGACGCATCTGGTGCTCGCGCTGCTGATCTTCGCCGGCATCGTCTGGACGGTGCGGCGGCTCGCCGACAGGCCGCAGCTTGCCGTTCCCGCGCGGCTGCGGTTCACGAGCGCGGTGCTGGTGATCGTGACTTTCATCCAGATCTATTTCGGTGCGCTGGTCGCGGGCCTGCGCGCCGGACGCGCTTACAACACCTGGCCGCAGATCGATGGTGCGTTCATTCCATCCGCGGAGCGGCTGTGGTTCGAGACGCCATGGTGGCGCAACATGTTCGACAACGTGCTGACGGTGCAGTTCGAGCACCGCATGACGGCTTATCTGCTGTTCACATTGGCGGCGCTGCACGCGTTCGACGCGGTGCGTTCACGCGCAGGCTCGGCGGCGAGCGGCGCGCTCTGGCTGCTTGCGGCCGTGAGCCTGCAGGCGGTGCTCGGCATCCTCACGCTGATCAACCAGGTGCCGATCGATCTCGCGCTCTCGCACCAGGCGGTTGCGATCGTGGTGCTCACGCTTGCGGTGATGCGGGCGGAACGGCTCGCGTCTCGGCAAAGCGCGGAAGCGCAGCCGGCTGTAGTTCCCGTCGGTCAGCCCGGCTGATCACCATTAGCCCGGCTGATCAGCAATAGCCGTAGATGCCGCACGAGTAGGGCAGGCGCCAGAAATAATCAACCTGCTTCCCGCCGTAATACGCGCCCTGATAGTCGTAGTCCCAGGGGCGGCCATAATAACCTGGCAGCGTATGTGAGCCCGGCAGCAGCGGCGTGCCTGGCAGGTTGCGGATGTAGCTGCCGACGCCATAGGCCGGCGAGATCAGCGCATCCGGATCGGTCTCGACATAGACCTTTGGCGGTTCCTGCGCCGAAGCGGCGGCCCGCCGCTTCGGATTGGCCGGCATATCGGCGGCAACAGCGGCTGAAACCGTCAGCATCACTGCCAGGGCAGGCACCATCCAGCGCAGCATCGTCGGCTCCGAATCAAAGGGGCGATCCAAGGACGATGTATGCGGCAGATATGGTTAATGACTGTTAACGGGGTGCGCTCCGGGGCACGCTTTCGCGCACCCCGGAATGACTCAGAAAACTAGGCCGCCAGCGCCTGCTCCAGGTCTGCGATCAAATCCTCCTTGTCCTCGATGCCGACCGAGAGCCGGACCACGTCGGGGCCGGCGCCGGACTTGATCTTGGCGGCGTCGTCGAGTTGGCTGTGCGTGGTCGAGGCGGGGTGGATGACGAGCGAACGGGTGTCTCCGACGTTGGCCAGATGCGAGAAAAGCTGCAACTTCGACACCAAATTGACGCCGGCGTCGTAGCCGCCCTTCAGGCTGAAGGTGAACACGGCGCCCGCACCCTTCGGTGCATATTTGCGCGCGAGCTGGTTGTACTTGTCGCTAGCGAGCCCAGCATAGTTCACCGCGGACACCGCGGGATGGCCTACGAGGAATTCGGCGACGGCCTTGGCGTTGTCGCAGTGCTTCTGCATGCGCAGCGGCAGCGTCTCGATGCCGGTGAGAATCATGAAGGCATTGAACGGCGACAGCGCAGGCCCGAGGTCGCGCAAGCCCAGCACGCGGCAGGCGATGGCGAAGGCGAAATTGCCAAACGTCTCCTGGAGACGGATGCCGTGATATTCCGGCCGCGGCTCCGACAGCATCGGATATTTGCCGCCGGTCGACCAATCGAAGGTGCCGGCATCGACGATGATGCCGCCGAGCGAATTGCCATGGCCGCCGAGAAACTTCGTCAGCGAGTGCACGACGATGTCGGCGCCGTGGTCGATCGGGCGGATCAGATAGGGCGAGGCCAGCGTGTTGTCGACGATCAACGGCACGCCGGCCTTGCGCGCCACCGTCGAGATCGCCTCGATGTCGGTGATGCTGCCGGCGGGATTGGCGATGGACTCGATGAAGATCGCCTTGGTGCGCGGCGTCACCGCGCGCTCGAAGCTTGTGACGTCATCGGGATCGGCCCACACCACGTTCCAACCAAAACTCTTGAACGCATGCGCGAACTGGTTGATCGAGCCGCCATAGAGCTTTCGCGCGGCGATGAATTCGTCGCCGGGTTGCATCAGCTGCTGCAACACCACGACCTGCGCGGCATGGCCCGAGGCCACCGCAAGCGCGGCGGTGCCGCCTTCGAGTGCGGCCACGCGCTCTTCCAGCACCGCGTTGGTCGGATTTCCGATGCGGGTATAGATGTTGCCGAACGCCTGCAGGCCGAACAGCGAGGCGGCGTGGTCGGCATCGTTGAACACGAACGACGTCGTCTGATAAATCGGAGTCGCGCGCGCACCGGTGGTGGGATCGGGCTGTGCACCGGCATGCACGGCGAGGGTCGAAAATCCCGGAAGGCGATCGCTCATTGGGGGCGTCCTGTTCTTGTGGTCTGAAATCGCGCGGCATGCTGATCGGCGTCTCGGCTGCCGTCAAGCCGCGCCGTCACACGTCGGCGCTACGCATTGTCACGTTCGCGCAATGGACGTTTATTGCGTCAGCTTTGTTCGGTCTTGTTCTTTGCGGCGCGATCAGAGGCCGCGGTCTCGCCGCCGCCGACGCTCATCCGATTGAGGGACAGGCGCATGCCCTGCGTCGGTGCAGGCGGGCGCTTGGAACTGAGCGTGCGCGAATTGACGCCCATCCAGGAGATCTCTGACGACAGGCGGCCATATTCGATCTTGGGGCAGCGATTCATCACGACCTTGATACCCGCGGCTTCGGCCTTTTCCGCCGCCGCATCGTCACGCGCGCCAAGCTGCATCCAGATCACCTTCGGCAGCGGATCGAGCGTGAGGGCCTCGTCGACGACATGCATGATGTGGCTGGAATTGCGAAAGATGTCGATCATGTCGACGGGACGTCCGATATCGCGGAGCGAGGCGACGAAGGGCTTTCCGAGCAGCTCCTTGCCGACATGACCGGGATTGACCGGGATCATGTCGTAGCCGCGCTGCGCCAGATATTTGAACGCGAAATAGCTCGGCCGCACATTGACCGGCGAGGCGCCGACCATCGCGATCGACTTCACGCTGTTGAGGATGCTGCGGATGTAATTGTCGGGATAGGCGTCGTGGTTCATTTGTCGTCTTTTCTTGTTGTCACTCATCCCGCCATGTCGGCATGCGCTTCTCGATGAAGGCGCCGATGCCTTCCTCGGCGTCGCGGGCCATCATGTTCTCGGTCATCACCTCTGCCGCATAGCGATAGGCGTCCGCAAGGCTCATCTCGGCCTGACGGTAGAACGCCTCCTTGCCGAGCTTGACGGTGTAGGCGGATTTCAGCGCGACCTGTTGTGCAAGCGCGATCGCGGCGTCGCGCTCGGTGCCGGCGGCGACCACGCGATTGACGAGGCCGATCTCGCGGGCGCGCGCAGCCGGGACCGGCTCGCCCGTGAGCAGCATCTCCATCGCCTGCTTGCGCGGCACGTTGCGCGAGAGCGCCACCATCGGCGTCGAGCAGAACAGGCTGATGTCGACGCCGGGTGTGGCGAAGCTCGCTGCTTCCGACGCGATCGCAAGGTCGCAGCTCGCCACGAGCTGGCAACCGGCCGCGGTCGCGATGCCCTGGACGGACGCGACCACCGGCTTTGGCAGGTGCACGATCGCCTGCATCATCGCGCTGCAGGCATTCATGAGTTCGGCGAAATAGGCGCGGCCGCGATCCGGATCGCTGCGGCGCGCGGTCAGCTCCTTCATATCGTGACCGGCGGAGAAGGCGGGACCGTTGGCGGCGATCACGACGCCGCGGATGGACTTGTTGTCGCGGATCTCATCGAGTTCGGCGTGCAGGCCGGCGATCATCGCTTCCGACAGGCTGTTGCGTGCGGCGGGCCGGTTCAGGGTCAGCACAGCGATGGGACCAACCATTTCGCGCAGCAGAATTGGCGGTTGCGGGGAGGAGGCGCGGGCGGCCTGGGTGGACATCAAGGCGTTTCCGATTGGATTATTGCAATTGGATGATGCAGATAACCTAATGTAACAGGTCACGTGAAGCGAGTGTGGGGAACAGCATGGCGGCAGCGAAAATGAGCGTGGCGGAGGTCGAGCAGTTTCTCCGTGACGAGTTTCCCCAGGCGTTCGGCGGCGACGACATCACGATCGAGAGCGCGGACGGCCAGACCTGCCTTTTGCGACAGCGCTTCAGCGAACGGATGCTCCGGCCGGGCGGAACCGTGTCCGGCCCCACGCTGATGGCGCTGGCCGATTTCGCCATGTACGTGGTGCTGCTGTCGGCCATCGGGCCGATCGGGCTCGCGGTGACCACCAATCTCAACATCAATTTCCTGCGCAAGGGCCAGCCAGGGCAGGATGTGCTGGCGGAGGCCCGGCTGCTCAAGCTTGGCAAGCGGCTGGCGGTCGGGGAGGTGAAGCTGTTGTCGGGGACGTCGCCCGATCCGATCGCCCATGTCACCTCGACCTATTCCATTCCAAATGTTTGATCTTTTCGCAGGTAATATCGCACCATATTTTTAAGATACTGATTTTATTGATATAATTTACGTCGCCGGGCATTGACCGTTGCGCGTCTCTTCTCTAGAAACCCGCGCAGTCCGGTGCGGTGTTCGCGCCGCTATTCCCCGTCCACGGAAACTCTGACATGAAAACCTTTTCGGCAAAGCCGGCCGAGGTGACGAAGAAGTGGGTGCTGATCGACGCCAAGGGTCTGGTCGTCGGCCGTCTCGCCACCATCGTCGCCATGCGTCTGCGCGGCAAGCACCTCCCGACCTACACCCCGCACGTTGATTGCGGCGACAACGTCATCATCATCAACGCCCAGCATGCGGTCCTCACCGGCCGCAAGCGCGAGCAGAAGACCTACTACAAGCACACCGGCTATGTCGGCCACGTCAAGGAGCGCACCGCGCGCCAGATCCTTGAAGGCAAGCATCCCGAGCGCGTGCTCGAGAAGGCTGTCGAGCGCATGATCCCGCGTGGTCCGCTCGGTCGCGTCCAGATGGGCAACCTCCGCGTCTATGGCGGTGCTGATCATCCGCACGAGGCCCAGACGCCCGAGAAGATCGACATCGCCAAGTTGAACCGCAAGAACACGAGGGCCGCATAATCATGGCCGAATCCATTCAGTCGCTCGACCAGCTCTCGCAGCTCAAGACCGCGGCGGCGCCCGATGCGCCCAAGCACGAGAAGAAGGTCGACAAGTTCAACCGCGCCTACGCCACCGGCAAGCGCAAGGACGCGGTCGCCCGCGTCTGGATCAAGCCGGGTGCCGGCAAGGTCACGGTCAACTCGCGCGAGGTCGAGGTCTATTTCGCCCGTCCCGTGCTGCGCATGATGATCGAGCAGCCGTTCTCCGTGGCCGCGCGGTCCGGCCAGTACGACGTGATCTGCACCGTCGCCGGTGGTGGTCTATCCGGTCAGGCCGGTGCAGTGCGTCATGGCATCTCCAAGGCGCTCACCTACTTCGAGCCCGAGCTGCGTACTGTCCTCAAGAAGGGCGGCTTCCTCACCCGCGACTCCCGCGTGGTCGAGCGTAAGAAGTACGGCAAGGCCAAGGCCCGCCGGTCCTTCCAGTTCTCGAAGCGTTAATCGCTTCGGTCACATTCGCCGCGAAAGCGGCTTCAATGAAATGCAAAAGGGCGCTGATTCCAGCGCCCTTTTTGCTGTTCGTTTGTACGCAAATTGAAGACGAGTTTCCCGAAAACTTGGGCTCCCGTGAAAACCTGAATGGAACTCGCGGGACATAGCGTCGCATCTGGAAGGGCGCGCAAATCGGATGTGCCGATCGCGTAACTGCTATGTTCAAGAGGGGGCCGACATGATGTCGCTCGATAGCATCACGCTCTATTTGGTCGCCACGATGGTCGCCGCACTGCTCGGCGCCATGATGGTGTTTTTCGGCAGACAGGAGAACAGCCCCGCGCTGAAATGGTGGGGCACCGCCTATCTGCTCGGTGCAGCCTCCGTCGCGCTGTGGACGGCGACCGGCGACAAGCTCGGCCCGCACCTCTATCTCGCGCTCAATGCGGTGGGCTTCGTCGCCTGCGGCATGGTGTGGAATGCGGCGCGCGTCTTCCACGGCCGCAAGCCGAACTGGCCCGGTCTCGTGCTCGGTGCGCTTGCCTGGATCGCGACGGTGACGCTGCTCGATCCCGCAGCGTCGATGCTGCGCATGATCATCGGCGCCGGCATCGTCTCGGTCTATGCGGCGCTGACCGCGAGCGAGCTCTGGGTCGAGCGGCGCAAGAGCCTGCAACGTCGCTGGCCCGCCTTCGTGGCGCCGGTGATGCACGGCTGCGTGCTGATGCTGCCGATCCTGCTCGGCGGCTTCCTGCGCCCGAATGATGCCGGCTTCTCCCACAGCGTCTGGGTCACCGTGTTCGCGGTCGAGCTCGTGCTCTATGCCGTCGGCACCGTGTTCGTGATCTTCATGCTGGTGTCCGAGCGCACCGTGACTGCGCACCGCACTGCCGCGTCAACCGATCCGCTGACCGGCATGCTCAACCGCCGCGGTTTCTCGGAAGCCTGCGCGCGCATGATCGAGCGCGAGGCCAAGGGCGGCCGCCCGGTCACGGTAATGATCTTCGACATCGACCATTTCAAGTCGATCAACGACCGCTTCGGCCACCCCGCCGGCGACGAGATGCTAAAACTGTTCTCGACCGTGGTCGTCAACAATCTGCGCCTCTCGGACCTGTCGGGCCGCATCGGCGGCGAGGAGTTCGCCGCACTGCTGCCCTGCGCGCTGGAGGAGGGTGTGCTGGTCGCCGAGCGCGTGCGCGAGGCGTTCGAGACCTCCGGCGTCGTGGTCGACGAAGGCCCGGTCGACACCACCGTCAGCATCGGTGTGGCCGGCGGCCCCGCCGGCACCGAGCTCGAGGTGCTGCTGGCCTCGGCCGACACCGCGCTCTACCAGGCCAAGCGCGGCGGCCGTAACCGTGTCGAAGCCGCGGAGGAGCTGCCGCTGTCGCTGGAGAACTGGCGCCGCCAGAGCGCCGCGCGGATCGGTGTCCCCAAGGCAGAGTCCAAGACACAGCCGGCGACGGCCTGAGACGAAAGGGTCTCGCGGTAATCCCCTGTTTACCATTCGGTTCCTACCATTGCGGTCATGGAATCGATCCGTCGACAGAACCCGCAGGCTGCCCTGATGTCGCTCGAAGCCGCTGCGGCCTCGGCACGCGGCGGCTTCGCCTGTCTGTTCTCGACCGCGGACGAATACGAGACCGCGTTGATTGCCGAGCGCCGCGCCCAGGGGCGCTACACGCAGGGCCGCAGCTATTGGCCGGTCGGGCTGTTTCTCGGCTGCGCGCTGGTCGTTGCAGGCACCGTGCTGCTGTTCGCCTGAGAGCGCCGCATTTTCGGTCGGGCAGGGCGCCGTTTGGGCGCCTTTTTCTTTGCTCCCGGCTGCGGTAGATACGGCCACCAAACAAAGGGTGGAAACCGATGATCACCGAGATCGCGCAAATCGACGTCAAGCCGGGCAGCGAGAAGGATTTTGAGGCCGCCGTCGCCAAGGCCAAGGCCGCCTTCGGCCGCTCCAAGGGCTTTCACGGGTTTGAGCTGCACAAATCGATCGAGAAGCCGCAGCGCTATCGGTTGATGGTGAAATGGGCGACGCTGGAGAACCACACCGTCGATTTCCGCGGCTCCGAGAATTTCACGGAATGGCGCGGGCTCGTCGGCCAGTATTTTGCCTCGCCCCCGGAGGTCGAGCACACCGAGACCGTGCTGACGACCTGAGCTGGCTCACGCCGCCTCTGCCAGAGGCGGCGCCTCATACGTCTTGAAATGGTCGATCACGACCTTGGCGATGGCGACCACTGGCAGCGCCAGCGCCAGGCCCCAGATTCCGAACACGACGCCGAGCACGATCTGGAACGCGAACAGCGTGGCCGGCGGGATGTCCAGCGCCTGGCGCTGGAGCAGCGGCGTCAGCACGTAGCTTTCCATCACATGCACGCCGAGGAACAACACCAGCGCCGATAGCGTCGGGAGCCAGCCCGACGCCAGGCTCGCCAGCACCACGATGACGCCAGCGATGATGGCGCCGACGGTGGGGATGAAGGCGAGCAGTCCGGCCTGGATTCCGAGGATGAACGAGCCGGGGATGCCGATGATGGCAAGCCCGATCCAGGTTACCGCGCCGACGGCTAGCATGACGATCATCTGCGCGATCAGCCAGCGCTCCAGCGTCTCGCCGATGCGGTCGATGATAAGGGTCGCGCGGATGCGGTGCCTGGCCGGTGCGAGGAACAGCAGGCCATCATGATAGACGGCGGGCTGCGCAGCGAAGGCCAGCCCCAGGAACAGCACAATGAAGACATTGCCGACGGCGCTGATCGCGCCGAACAGCAGCTTGAACGTCTGGCTCACGATCGCCCCACCACTTGAGGCGATCGCGCCGGCGCCCGGCAATGGGCCATGCGCATTCGGGCTCGGGGCAGGCGTAGACCCCGCATCGCCCGAGGAGGCGGCGGAGGTGGCATTGCCGATGTCGAAGAAGCTGGTGTCGATGCCACGGCTGTCGAGGAAGGATTTGACGTGTGCAATCTGCAATTTGATGGTGTTGCTGAGCAGCGAAGCCTGCTCGGCGATGGTGGCGCCGCCGAGGTAGGCAACGCCCGCAATCGCCAGGGCCAGCGCGACACAGACGATCGCGAGCCGCACGGCGTGAGGCAGGTGAACGCGACGACCGAGCGCATTGGTCAGGGCGTTGAGCCCGACGCCCAGCAGCATCCCGGCGAAGATCAGGAGCAGGGTGGCGGCGAAGTACCAGGTGAAGACCAGCATTGCCGTGAACAGCACGACCCCGATGCCGCCGACGGTAATGGCCGAGGCCAGATCGGACCGGGCTTTGGGCTGTTCATCTCTGGGGATGGTCACATCACGTCCTTTTCGGAGGGGGAAGCACTCTTTCGTGAAATCTCGCCCGGGATCAAGCCGGGGCCGTGCGCCGGATTGAAGCGCCCGTGGCCGGCCGGAGCCAACGCCGCGGACGCGCCGGGGTGCCCCAGGGGGCGCATTTGCGCAAAAATAGCATTGCCGTCCCGCGAACCCTTCTGTTGAATTTGTTCCATCCGAGGGGCATGTTTGGAGAATCTTCTTCGGCGGGGAGGTCTGAACGGGAAATGAGAAAGCCGGTCGTCGGCGTGATCGGGAACGCCCATCGCGTCGAAAATCGATTTCAGGTCCAGATGGTCGGCGAGCGTAATTTGCGCGCCGTGGCCGAGGTCTCCGGCGGCTTGCCGGTGATGTTTGCGGGCTCACCCGACATCACCGACATCGCCGCGCTGCTCGATGCCGTCGACGGCATCGTGCTCACCGGGGCCCGAGCCAACGTGCATCCGACCCGCTTCAACGTCGACCCCTGCGAGAAGCACGAGCCCTACGACATCCACCGCGACGAGGTCGCACTTGCGCTCTCGGTTGCGTGCGTCGCGCGCGGCATCCCGCTGTTCGGCATCTGCCGGGGCTTGCAGGAGATGAACGTCGCCTTTGGCGGCTCGCTGCACCCCGAGATCCGCGAGATCCCAGGCCGCATGAACCACCGCATGCCCAGGCTCGAGAATGGCGAGATCCATCCCGATCCGACCGTGGTGTTCGCCGACCGTCATGACGTCGACCTCACGCCGGGCGGTGCCTTCGCAAGGCTCCTCGGCTGCGAGAAGATCCGGGTCAATTCGCTGCACGGACAGGGCATCCTCGAGCCCGGCAAGCGCGTGCTGATCGAAGGCATCGCCGAGGACGGCACCATCGAGGCGATCCAGATCGCGGAAGCGCCGACCTTTGCGCTCGGTGTGCAATGGCACGCCGAATACGACCCGCAGCGCAATCCGATCAACCGCAAGCTGTTCGAGGCTTTCGGCGAAGCGATGGTCGCGAAGCAGAGGGCGGCGGCGTAGGCGCGGGTCTTTTGGGCGTGCGGCTCCGTGCTATTTGTCCTTTGAATTTTCAAGCTGGAATTGCATCCCGATGATTTGCAGATTGACCGTTGCTGTCTCCGTCTTGTGCGCATCCACCGCCATCGCTCAAACCGCTGCGCCGACCGAGGGACCGATCACCTGCGCTTCGCCGGTGTCATCAGACGATACGGAACGCAGCCTGAAGCAGCGCTACGGCAAGGATGCCGTGATGCAAGACCTGCCAGGCGCGGAGGGTGAGAAGTACAAGGGGCTCGTCCTCTTCCCGAAGGCGATGGACCGCCGCAACGAGGTCGCCTTCAGTAACGACAAGGCCATGCGCGCCTCCGGTTTGACCCTGGGCGACACCGCCAGGACTAGCCGCTGGAGCGTCGGCGGCGTCACCATCGGATCGAGCCTCGCCGACGTTCAGAAAGCGAACGGCAAGCCGTTTATGGTCGCCGGCTTCGAATGGGATTACGGCGGCTTCGTCACCGACTGGAAGGGCGGCGCGCTCAGCGGGCCGATGCAGGGTGACTGCACCGTGACGGTGCGCTTCGACAGGAAGTCTGCTGCGCCGAAATCGTTGCTGGGCGACGGCGTGAAGGTTGCCTCCGACAACGCAACGCTGGTGAAATGGGCGCCGGTGGTGACGGAGATCGGCGTGAATTTTCCGGACAAGTGAGGCGGAAGATGGATCGGGCCTTCGACGTTTCATGTCATTGACAAGGCGTTCCCAATTTGGGAATATTTGCCGTGAGAATCATCAAGCAATCGACTTTGGCCAAATTCGCCGCGGCAAACCCCAAGGCGAAACCCGCAATCGTTCGATGGGTCAAGCTCGCCAGAGCCGCGAAATGGGCTTCGATGAATGAGATACAGACGACCGTGCCCGGAGTGGTCGTTCTGAACGGAGAGCGGGTGCGTTTTGAAATCGCGGGCGGCAATTTTCGTCTGATCGTCGCGTTCGCGTTCAAGCACCAAATTGCCTTTATCAAGTTCATCGGTACGCATGCGGAGTACGACAAGGTCGATGCGCTGACGGTTGCGATGTATTGAGGAAAGATTCCATGGAAATCCATCCCATTCGGACAGAAGCAGACTATGATGCCGCCGTCGCTGAAGTCGAGCGGCTCTGGAGTGCCGAGCCCGGGACTGATGATGGCGACAAGCTGGATATCCTGGCAACGCTCGTCGAGAAGTATGAGACGGCGCATTGGCCGATCGATGTGTCGCGTCTCGACCCAATCGATATGCTGAACTACCTGATCGATGAAGGCGGGCACACTCAGGCAGAACTCGCGGAGCTATTGGGGTCGCGCTCGCGTGCATCAGAGATATTGAACAGAAGGCGCGCGCTGACGGTCGAGATGATCTTTCGGATCAGCGAGGCCTGGAAAGTGCCCGCCGAGCTGCTGGTTAAGCCCTACCGATTGAAAGCTGCGTAGTTTCGCGAGGGCTCTACCCATCTCGCTCGCAATATCTCGGATCGAATAAACCAATCAGCAAGAATTGGTGCGCGTCGATTTTCGCGATTCCGATTCGTTCTTTGAGAACGAAGTGGAGTCAGATGCAGAACGAAAGTTGATGGCTTTCAGCCTGCGCGAAACCCATCGCCCTTGTCGGGAGATGGCTCCAAGCGCTTCAGAGGAATGAGAGATGGATGTCGAGGAGACCCTGACCACGCACCTTGCGGGCCGCCATCTCGCGGCGGTCACGCGCCGGGAGTACGATTGGAAATTCAGCTTCGGTGACATCGCAGCGTCCGGCCTGAGCGCTGAGTGTCCATGGCGGATTATCGTGGGGAACAGAATCGCATTCTCGAGCTCCGACGATGGTCATCGATTTGGTCTCGCGGCTCCGCTAGATGGCGAAAAGGTCGCGCGAGATCTTCTTGGCTCTAGGCCTATTGAGCGCATCTCAATTCGTTCGGACACCGGAGACATGTCGCTCCTCTTTGCTGACCATGTCGTTTTAGAAGTTCTCAACATGTCGTCCGGCTACGAGGGATGGGAGATCGGCGTACCAGGCTATTACGTCGTTGCGACTGGCGGCGGGGAATTGGCGATATTCGCCGACAAGCAGGGTAGATAGCCCGCAAAACAAAAAAGGCGCCCCGGGGGGCGCCTTTCGCGTGTCGTGATTGTTCGAGCCGATCAGCCAGAATAGTACATGTCGAACTCGACCGGATGCGGGGTCATTTCGAAGCGGGCGACTTCGGTCATCTTCAGCTCGATGTAAGCGTCGATGAAGTCGTCGTCGAATACGCCGCCGGCCTTGAGGAAGCCGCGGTCCTTGTCGAGGTTTTCGAGCGCCTCGCGGAGCGAGCCGCAGACGGTCGGGATCTGCTTCAGCTCTTCCTTCGGCAGATCGTAGAGGTCCTTGTCCATCGCCGGACCCGGATCCATCTTGTTCTTGATGCCGTCCAGGCCGGCCATCAGCATCGCGGCGAAGCCGAGATAGGGATTGGCGAGCGGATCGGGGAAACGCACCTCGACGCGCTTGGCCTTCGGCGAAGCGGTGTAGGGGATGCGGCAAGACGCCGAGCGGTTGCGCGCGGAGTAGGCGAGCAGCACCGGCGCCTCATAGCCCGGGACCAGACGCTTGTAGGAGTTGGTCGACGGGTTGGTGAAGGCGTTGATGGCCTTGGCGTGCTTGATGATGCCGCCGATGTAGTGGAGGCAGGTCTCCGACAGGTCGGCATATTTGTTGCCGGCGAACACCGGCTTGCCGTCCTTCCAGATCGACTGGTGCACGTGCATGCCCGAGCCGTTGTCGCCATAGACCGGCTTTGGCATGAAGGTGGCGGTCTTGCCGTAGATGTGCGCGACCTGGTGGATGCAGTATTTGTAGATCTGCAAATGGTCGGCCATCAGCGTCAGCGTGTCGAACTTCATGCCGAGTTCGTGCTGGGCGGATGCGACTTCGTGATGATGCTTTTCGACCTTGACGCCCATCTTGGCCATGGCGCCGAGCATCTCCGAGCGCATGTCCTGCACCGAGTCCTGCGGCGGAACGGGGAAGTAGCCGCCCTTGGTGCGGATGCGGTGGCCGAGATTGCCGCCTTCATATTCGGTGTCGGTGTTGGTCGGCAGTTCGGAGGAGTCGAGCCTGAAGCCGGTGTTGTAGGGACCGGAGGAGAAGCGCACGTCGTCGAACACGAAGAACTCGGCTTCGGGACCGACGAAGACGGTGTCGCCCACGCCCATCGACTTCACCATGGCTTCCGCCTTCTTGGCGATGCCGCGCGGGTCGCGGTTGTAGGGCTCGCCGGTGGTCGGCTCGAGCACGTCGCAGGTGATGACCATGGTGGTTTCGGCGAAGAACGGATCGATCGTCGCGGTCACCGGATCCGGCATCAGGCACATGTCGGACTCGTTGATCGCCTTCCAGCCGGCGATCGAGGAGCCGTCGAACATCGTCCCTTCGGCGAAGATATCGTCGTCGATCATGCTGACGTCGAACGTCACATGCTGCCACTTGCCGCGCGGATCGGTGAAGCGCAGGTCGACGTACTTAACGTCGTTGTCCTTGATCGATTTCAGGACGTCTTTGGCGGTCTTCATGCATACCCCTTTTGGCTCTGCGGGACGGTTTCCAGATGAGCAGATTCGTTCTCGCTTTCGGCGAGTTAGCGCAACCGCACAAACGAAATCAGGCCGCCGAAGCAGCCTTTTTTCTTTCAGAGTGTCGCAGGATTCGGGATAGCACCCGGCTCAGATAGCGTCCAGCCCGGATTCGCCGGTTCGGATGCGGATCGCCTCTTCGATATTGGAGACGAAGATCTTGCCGTCGCCGATGCGCCCGGTTTGTGCAGCCCGGCGGATCGCATCGATCGCACGCTCGACCAAATCGTCGCCGATCACGATCTCGATCTTCACCTTGGGCAGGAAGTCGACGATGTATTCTGCGCCGCGGTAGAGCTCGGCATGGCCCTTCTGGCGACCAAAGCCCTTGGCCTCGGTCACGGTGATGCCCTGGAGGCCGACTTCCTGAAGCGCTTCCTTCACCTCGTCGAGCTTGAACGGCTTGATGATGGCTTCGATTTTCTTCACTGCGCGCCTCCCGGCCTTATCGAACAAATAGCAACGTCTTCGTCAGGATGCGCTTTATCTCACGCACGATCTTGTCTTCGCTATGCCGGGACCTGACCAGCCCGGCAACAACGGCCGGCCACACCCAGATAATGCCAGTGAGCACGACGAACCGAAGCGGCTTCCTCGAAAGCAGGGTCTATGCCAAGTTGCAAATGCCCTGATTATTGGAGCGTTATCAGCCTTTTAACGAGCATCTCTGATAGGTGAAGCCGACCGGCTCAAAATACCTCAGACTACGAAATAGGCAAACGGTTCAATATCTGAGCAGATCGTTGTTCTGTTGGCTGGATCGGCATGGAACGTGCCTGTTGAAAAGGCGTTTGGACCAGGGAAGTGGCATGGAAGTTCTAACCACCGCCGAAATGCAGCGGGCTGATCAACTCAGCATCACGGCCGGCACGCCCGGCTTCAAGCTGATGCTGAGCGCCGGCCAGGCGGTCGCCGAAGCCGCCAACGCGCTGGTGGAGGAGGGGCCGATCCTGATCGTGGCCGGCCCCGGCAACAATGGCGGTGACGGTTTTGTCGCAGCCGCCGAGCTCGCCGCGCAAGGCCGCGAGGTCTCGATCATCCTGATGTGCGAGCGCGATCAGCTTCAGGGCGACGCAGCCTCCGCCGCGCGCGGCTGGAAGCAGCCGGTGCTGCCGTTCAATCCGCAGGCGATCGGAAAGCCGGCGCTGATCATCGATGCGCTGTTCGGCGCGGGCTTGAGCCGTCCCGTCGACGGCGAGGCGCGGGCGATGATCGAGGCGATCAACGCCAATGGCGCGCCGGTGCTGGCGGTCGATCTGCCGAGCGGCATCAACGGCACCAGCGCTGCGGTGCTGGGCGTCGCGGTGAATGCCATCGAGACCGTCACCTTCTTCCGCAAGAAGCCCGCGCATCTCCTGCTGCCGGGGCGCATGCATTGCGGCCACGTGCGCGTTGCCGATATCGGCATCGACGCGCAGGTGCTCGACGAGATCGCGCCGCAGCTCTTCGAGAACGATCCGGATTTCTGGGGCGCAGCATTTCCGGTGCCGCGCATCGACGGCCATAAATACGCGCGTGGCCACGTGCTGGCGGTCTCCGGCGATGTGGCCGCGACCGGTGCTGCGCGGCTCGCCGCCCGCGGTGCCTTGCGCGCCGGCGCTGGCCTCGTGACGCTCGCGTCCCCGCGCGATGCGCTCGCGATCAATGCAAGCGCACTGACGGCCGTGATGGTTCGCGCCGTCGACACCGTGGTCGAATTCGGCGAGCTGCTTGGCGACAAGCGCTACAACACCTGCATGATCGGTCCCGGCGCCGGCGTCGGTGAGCGGACCTGCGATATGGTTCACACCGCGATCTCGACGCAGCGCCATGTCGTGCTCGACGCGGATGCGCTGACGAGCTTTGCCGCCAATCCCGAGCGGCTGTTTGAATCGATCAAGTCTTCGCTCGGGGCCCAGGTGGTGCTGACGCCGCACGAGGGCGAGTTTCCGCGGCTGTTTTCCGACCTCAGCAACAAGACTCCGGGCCGCTCGAAGCTCGAGCGCGTGCGCGCCGCTGCCGAGCGCTCCGGCGCCGTCGTGCTCCTGAAAGGCCCTGACACCACGATCGCCGCGCCTGATGGCCGCGCCACCATCGCGGCCAACGCGCCGCCATGGCTCGCCACCGCTGGCGCCGGCGACGTGCTCGCCGGCATCATCGCTGGTCTCTTGGCGCAGGGCGTGCCGGCGTTCGAAGCCGCCAGCATCGGCGTCTGGATGCACGGCGAGGCGGCAAGCGAAGCAGGGCCGGGGCTGATTGCGGAAGATCTCACCGAGACTCTGCCGGCTGTGCACCGGCGGATCTACAACGCGCTCGGGATCGAGTACTGATGCTGCGGCCGCTCGCGCTCACCGATATGGGCGCGGCGGCGCAGGTCCATCGGGCCGCGTTCGACCAGGCGATGCCGTGGCTCATCGGGCTGCACACGCCGGACGAGGATCACTGGTTCTACCGCGAGCGTGTCTTTCCGACCTGCCGCGTCTGGGGACATTTTGACGATGAAGTGCTGAGCGGGATCATCGCGTTTCGCGACGGCTGGATCGAGCAGCTCTACGTTCTTCCCGCCGCGCAGGGCCGCGGCATTGGCACCGATCTCCTCGACATCGCCAAAGGCGCCAGCGAGCGGCTCGAGCTCTGGACCTTCCAGCGCAACGCGCCGGCGCGGCGATTCTACGAGGCGCGCGGGTTCAGGCTGGCCGAGCAGACAGACGGGGCGCGGAACGAGGAGAAGGAGCCGGACGTCCGGTACGTTTGGACGCGGGCATAGCTCACTCCACTCCATACCACCGCACCAGCCGCGGCGCGGCCCAGTCGGTCACGACGGATTCGATCAGCCATCGTCCCGGTGAGGTCGCAGCAAAGGCGATGCGCTCGGTCTTGCCGGGCTCGAGGGCGAGCGTGTCGAGCCAGTAGGGCTTCCAGCCGTCGTCGAGCCGGTCGAGCAGGCGGAAATGGTGGCCGTGCAGGTGGAAGACGGCGGTCGCAGGGGCGGGGTTCTTCACCGCCAGCACGACGGTCCGGCCGGTCTTGGCGCGGAAGGCGGGGGCGGAGGCGGTGGAGAAATTGGCCGTCCGGGTCCAGCCGGCGTCGGGGGCGCCGAGCGCGACATCGAACCGCAGGGCGCCTTTCAGGTCGAGTTTTTCGGGAAGGTTGTTCGAAGGCAGTGGCTGCGGTGGCGGCAGCGGCGCACGCCGGTCCAGTTTGCCGGAGATCGCGAGGCGCCCGATCGGGCGCGCGTCCTTGCCGTCATGGAGCACGAATGCGGCCGATGTGGCTGCATCCACAAAAGCATCGGCGCGGGCGCCTGGGGCGAGCACCAGGGCGCCATTGCGGGCCGGGAAGGGCTCCGACGGCTGTCCGTCCAGCGCCATCACCTGGACCTCGTGGCTTTCCAATTTGATTGCCAGAACAGATCGTTGCGAGCCGTTGATGAAGCGCAGCCGCAGCCGCTCGCCGACGGCTGCTGAGAGCTCGAACGAAGTCCGGCCGTTCAGGGTGTAGAGCGGGGTCGTGTCCTTAGGGTCGCGGCCCGGCGACAGCGCGGTGCCGTCCGGCCGCACGCGCCATTCCTCGATGAGCAGAATCTCGTCGCGGTCGCTGGTGACTGAGCTCGTCTCCGCGGCGATGATCGGGAGCGGGCGGGCCGGCTGGTTCAGGCGGTCCTCAAAGAGACGGAAGTTGGCAAGCAAGGTTCCCGCGTTTGGTATTGAAATAATTGATGTTTCGGTCGAGCCCGGTGCGGTGGGCGCCCGTCCCGCCAGCGGGTCCGGCACGGCTATGCTATCGAGGCCGTACCAGACTGGCGCAACCGGCACAGGCAGGTCGTTCCGAAAGACCACTTCGCAGCGGTCCCCACGCTTGAAACGCACATTCCCGATATGGCTTGCAGCGGCCAGCTCCCAGATCGGTGTAGCCGGTTGACCCGGCCTCAGGGCCAGCGTGGCAGGCCTTGCCTGAAGGAGGACCTGGGCGGTCGGAAGCGGACCCGCGCCGCCGGTTATCAGCCCGGCGGCCGAGGCCCCCAGCGAGGCGCCCAGTCCGACCAAAACCTCTCGTCGATTGGGGTCGAAAATCCGCGGTTTCATAAGCGCGATCCGGACCACGCCGCGCTGGATAAGTCCAGCCATCGTGCCTACTTGGAGGGTGCCTCCATCGGGCCATTTTTTTGCTGCGAACAGGCGGGCACATGCTATAAGCCCGCCGCCCGCGGCATCGCGGCCGGTCTTGATGCAAATTTACGCGGGCGTGGCGGAACTGGTAGACGCGCTGGATTTAGGTTCCAGTGACGAAAGTTGTGGGGGTTCGAGTCCCTCCGCCCGCACCAAGCGCTTTCAGCGTTTGCACGGATTACTGAGGGGCCTCGCTCCGCGCGGATGTTTTCCGCCTGGAGCCGGGCTCGATGAACCACCGGCGTTGAGGCGTTTGCCTCGCGCCGGATCGATTAATGACAGCGTCCCGACGCGCGAGCGTGCCGGGACCGAACGAGAAGAAGATTGGACGCCATGCAGGTCACAGAAACCCTCTCGGAAGGCTTGAAGCACGAGTTCAAGATCAGCGTTCCCGCGTCTGATCTCGACGCCAAGGCTGGCGCCAAGCTCGTCGACCTCAAGGACAAGGTCCGTCTCAACGGCTTTCGTCCCGGCAAGGTGCCGGTCGGCCACCTCAAGAAGGTCTATGGCCGCTCGGTGATGGCCGAGACGATCGACCAGACCATCCGCGACACCAACACCCAGCTCTTCACCGAGCGCGGCTTCAAGCTCGCGACCGAGCCGAAGATCACCATGCCGACCGAGCAGGCTGAGGTCGAGGAACTGCTCTCGGGCAAGTCCGACCTGACCTACACGGTCGCGATCGAAGTGGTGCCTGCCATCGCGCTCGCCGACTTCAAGACCTTCCAGGTCGAGAAGCCCGTTGCCGACGTGTCCGATTCGGACATTGACGAAGCGATCAAGCGCATTGCCGACACCAACCGCGGCTATGCGGCCAAGGCCGAGGGCGCGAAGGCTGAATCCAGCGACCGCGTCACCATCAGCTTCAAGGGCACCATCAACGGCGAAGCCTTCGAGGGCGGCACCGGTGAGGGCATCCAGGTCGTGATCGGCTCCAACACCTTCATCCCGGGCTTCGAGGAGCAGCTCATCGGCATCGGTGCGAACGAGACGCGCACGCTGAAGGTGGCGTTCCCCAAGAACTACATGAGCGAGAAGCTCGCCGGCCAGCCGGCCGAGTTCGAGACCACCGCGACGCTGATCGAGGCGCCGCAGGATCTCGTGATCGACGACGAGTTTGCCAAGACGCTCGGCCTCGAATCGCTGGACAAGCTCAAGGAAGCCGCGCGCGAGCGTCTGGTTGCCGAATACGCCAATGCAACGCGCCAGCGCGTCAAGCGCGCGCTGCTCGACCGTCTCGACGAGGCGCATCGCTTCGAGGCGCCGTCCTCGCTGGTCGACGAGGAGTTCAATCTGATGTGGAACTCGGTCAAGGCCGAGATGGATTCGGCCGGCAAGACCTTTGCCGACGAGGACACCACTGAGGACAAGGCAAAGGAAGAGTACCACAAGATCGCCGACCGCCGCGTGCGTCTCGGTCTCGTGCTCTCCGAGATTGGCGAGAAGAACAAGATCACCGTCACCGACGACGAGGTCGGCCGTGCCGTGATCGAGCGCGCCCGCTCGATGCCAGGCCGCGAGAAGGAAGTCTGGGACTATTACCGCAGCAATGCCCAGGCGCTGGCCCAGCTTCGTGCACCGATCTACGAGGACAAGGTCGTCGACTTCATCCTCGAACTCGCCAACGTGACCGAGAAGAAGGTCTCGCGCGAGGATTTGTACAAGGACGACGAAGAAAAGACTGCGGCCTGAAGGCGTTGAGACAGTCTTCTATTAAGGATGATCAGCAAACAGGCCCAGCTAGCCAGATGGCCGGCTGGGCCTTTTTGCGAGAATCAGCTTCAAGTGCCCGGTGGATTAAGCCTTAATTCGTTCCGCACTTGTCTGGCGTGAATTGGGCTATATCTGTCGGTGCACCCTGTACCCAGCGTTCTACCCGCGAGCGTTCTTCTTCTACCAACTTCCTGCATCACGGGACGTCCATCGGCTGCAAAGTGGCGACGTCCTCCGAAAACCTAGGTGACTCATGCGCGATCCGGTTGAAACCTACATGAACCTCGTGCCCATGGTGGTCGAGCAGACCAACCGTGGCGAGCGCGCCTACGACATTTTCTCGCGCCTGCTGAAAGAGCGCATCATCTTCCTGACCGGACCGGTCGAGGACGGCATGTCGACGCTGATCGTTGCACAGTTGTTGTTTCTTGAGGCGGAAAATCCGAAGAAGGAAATCTCGATGTACATCAACTCGCCGGGCGGCGTGGTGACGTCGGGCCTCGCGATCTACGACACCATGCAGTTCATCCGCCCGCCGGTCTCGACGCTGTGCACGGGGCAGGCGGCCTCTATGGGCTCGCTGCTGCTCGCCGCCGGCGAGAAGGACATGCGCTTCTCGCTGCCGAACGCGCGCATCATGGTCCATCAGCCCTCCGGCGGTTTCCAGGGTCAGGCCACCGACATCATGCTGCACGCGCAGGAAATCCTGAACCTGAAGAAGCGGCTCAACGAGATCTACGTGAAGCACACCGGCCAGACCTACAAGTCGATCGAGGACGCGCTGGAGCGCGACAAGTTCCTGACCGCCAACGACGCCAAGGAATTTGGCCTCGTCGACAGGGTGATCGACAAGCGTGCCGAGGAACCGGCGGCGAAGCCCCAGTAACGCGCTGGGGCCGTAACATCGATCCCTGGAATTCCTCTTGGGGATTCCGTGGGGATCGTGAGGGCGACGTTCGCGTTAACGACGCACCTCGCGAGGGCGCAAAAGACGCGGTTTTGCGCCCTGCGACAGGCAGAAAGTTCCGCTTTCGTGCTTGTTTTTCGTGGTAATCCAGCAACGCTGGGGTGATTTCGGTCACTTCGCCCGTGCCAAGACGTGAAATCACGGTATTGTCACGGGTAGCCAGCGCCCCCCCGATTAGCGAATTCTTGATAGTCGGGTGACAGCATGGTTGGCTACGACTGATCGGCTATGATCGCGGAGAATCGAGTGACCGTGATTCGCACGGTGTGTGACGCGTAGGGTCTTTTTTGGTACGGAATTTGCTCTATTTGAGTCCCTTACCCGCGAACGTTTCGGGATGGGACGATCGAGCGGACGGGATCGAACCGCGGACGGAGACATGAATGAGTAAGGTCGGCACGAGCGACTCCAAGAACACGCTATATTGCTCGTTCTGCGGCAAGAGCCAGCACGAAGTCCGCAAACTGATCGCGGGTCCCACGGTCTTCATTTGCGACGAGTGCGTTGAGCTCTGCATGGACATCATCCGCGAGGAGAACAAGTCCTCGCTGGTCAAGTCGCGCGACGGGATTCCGACGCCGAAGGAAATCTGCAAGGTCCTGGACGATTACGTCATCGGCCAGAGCCATGCCAAGAAGGTCCTGTCGGTCGCGGTGCACAACCACTACAAGCGCCTCAACCACCAGACCAAGCACAACGACGTCGAGCTCGCGAAGTCGAACATCCTGCTGATCGGTCCGACCGGTTCGGGCAAGACGCTGCTCGCGCAGACGCTCGCCCGGATTCTGGACGTGCCGTTCACGATGGCGGATGCGACGACGCTGACCGAGGCCGGCTATGTCGGTGAGGACGTCGAGAACATCATCCTGAAGCTCCTCCAGGCCGCCGACTACAATGTCGAGCGTGCCCAGCGCGGCATCGTCTACATCGACGAAATCGACAAGATCAGCCGCAAGTCCGACAATCCCTCGATCACGCGCGACGTGTCGGGTGAGGGCGTGCAGCAGGCGCTGCTGAAGATCATGGAAGGCACGGTGGCTTCGGTCCCGCCGCAGGGCGGCCGCAAGCATCCGCAGCAGGAATTCCTGCAGGTGGATACCACCAACATCCTGTTCATCTGCGGCGGTGCGTTCGCCGGCCTCGAGAAGATCATCTCGGCGCGGGGACGGTCGACCTCGATCGGTTTTGCTGCCCAGGTGATGGCGCCGGAAGACCGCCGCACCGGCGAGATCTTCCGTCACGTCGAGCCTGAGGATCTCCTGAAGTACGGCCTCATCCCCGAGTTCGTCGGCCGTCTGCCGGTCGTGGCGACGCTCGAGGATCTGGACGAGGTTTCGCTGAAGAAGATCCTGACCGAGCCGAAGAACGCGCTGGTGAAACAGTACCAGCGGCTGTTCGAGATGGAGAACATCGAGCTGACCTTCGCCGACGAGGCGCTTGGCGCGGTTGCCCGCAAGGCGATCGAGCGCAAGACCGGCGCGCGTGGTCTGCGTTCGATCCTCGAAGCGATCCTGCTCGAGACCATGTTCGACCTGCCGGGCCTGGAAGGTGTGGAAGAAGTCGTGATTTCCCGCGAAGTCGTGGAAGGAACGGCGCGTCCGCTCTACATCTATGCCGATCGGTCCGATCGTGCCGTCGAGAACGCCAGCGCCTGATTTTGCGGCGCTGGAACGCTCCAAACGTCATTCATAGTAGCGGCTGCGGAAATCTACTCCGCAGCCGATGTTGCGTCGCTTACCCCAGTGCGTAAGCGCCTGATGGCGCGTGTTTTTCAATGACTTGACACCCCCCGGGTCGATAGCCACCTAATGTCGGCGGCGAGCGAGAATTCTGTTCAAGATTCGCCTCAGTTCCGATCCGGCAAGCCCGGTCCAACCTTCGAATGGTAGGCTGGTTTTGTGGATCACCTCGGCACCTTGTGGCGGTTGCGCATGAGAGCGGCGGACTGCGTGCGAGGGGGCAAAGCAAAAGGAAAAGGCCATGACTAATCCAAAACCCCGGCCAACCATCGTCCATGGCGAGACGCACGCTTATCCCGTGTTGCCGCTGCGCGATATCGTCGTCTTCCCGCACATGATCGTTCCGCTCTTCGTCGGTCGCGAGAAGTCGATCCGCGCGCTCGAAGAGGTGATGAAGAACGACGCGCTGATCATGCTCGCGACGCAGAAGAACGCGTCCGACGATGATCCGGCGCCCGATGCCATTTACGAGACCGGTACGCTTGCAAGCGTGCTGCAGCTCTTGAAGCTTCCCGATGGCACCGTGAAGGTGCTGGTCGAAGGGCTCGAGCGTGCGCGCGTGCAGAAATACACCGATCGCGCCGACTATTATGAGGCCACCGCAATTGCCCTCGCCGACACCGATGCGAAGTCGGTCGAGGCCGAAGCTCTCTCGCGCTCGGTCGTGTCCGACTTCGAGAGCTACGTGAAGCTCAACAAGAAGATCTCGGCCGAGGTCGTCGGCGTCGTGCAGGCGATCACCGATTTCGCCAAGCTCGCCGACACCGTTGCCTCGCATCTCGCGGTCAAGATCGCGGATCGGCAAGGAATCCTTGAGACGCTGTCCGTCACCACGCGCCTGGAGAAGGTGCTGGGCCTGATGGAGAGCGAGATCTCGGTGCTGCAGGTCGAGAAGCGCATCCGCTCGCGCGTCAAGCGCCAGATGGAGAAGACCCAGCGCGAGTATTATCTCAACGAGCAGATGAAGGCGATCCAGAAGGAACTCGGCGACGACGACGGTCGCGACGAGCTCGCCGATCTCGAAGAGAAGATCTCCAAGACCAAGCTCTCCAAGGAAGCGCGCGAGAAGGCGCAGCATGAATTGAAGAAGCTGCGCCAGATGTCGCCGATGTCCGCGGAAGCGACCGTGGTGCGCAACTATCTGGATTGGCTGCTGTCGATCCCGTGGAACAAGAAGTCCAAGGTGAAGAAGGATCTGGAAGCCGCGCAGGCGGTTCTGGATGCGGATCACTACGGACTCGAGAAGGTCAAGGACCGCATCGTCGAATATCTCGCAGTGCAGTCGCGCGCCAACAAGCTGACCGGACCGATCCTGTGCCTCGTCGGGCCTCCCGGCGTCGGCAAGACCTCGCTCGGCAAGTCGATCGCGAAGGCGACCGGCCGCGAGTTCGTGCGCGTCTCGCTCGGCGGCGTGCGTGACGAGGCCGAGATCCGCGGTCACCGCCGCACCTATATCGGCTCGATGCCCGGCAAGATCATCCAGTCGATGCGGAAGGCGAAGTCGTCCAATCCGCTGTTCCTGCTGGACGAGATCGACAAAATGGGCGCCGATTTCCGCGGCGATCCGTCCTCGGCCCTGCTCGAGGTTCTCGACCCCGAGCAGAACGGGACGTTTGCCGACCACTATCTGGAGGTCGATTACGATCTGTCGAACGTCATGTTCATTACGACCGCGAATACGCTCAATATTCCGGGACCGCTGATGGATCGCATGGAGATCATCCGGATCGCGGGCTACACCGAGAACGAGAAGGTCGAGATCGCGCGCAAGCATCTGATCCCGACCGCGGTGTCCAAGCACGGCCTGGACTCCAAGGAGTTCTCGATCGACGACGACGCGTTGCTGCTTCTGATCCGCCGCTACACCCGCGAAGCGGGCGTGCGTAACCTGGAGCGTGAGCTCTCCACACTCGCCCGCAAGGCGGTGAAGGAGCTGATGCTCTCCAAGAAGAAGTCGGTCAAGGTCACGGAGAAGACTCTGGAAGAGTTGCTCGGCGTGCCGAAGTACCGCTACGGCGAGATCGAGAGCGAGCCGCAGGTCGGTATCGTCACGGGCCTTGCCTGGACCGATGTCGGCGGCGAACTGCTGACGATCGAAGGCGTCATGATGCCTGGCAAGGGCAAGATGACGGTCACGGGCAATCTGCGCGACGTCATGAAGGAATCGATCTCGGCGGCGGCGTCCTACGTCCGCTCCCGGGCGATCGTCTACGGCATCGAGCCGCCGCTGTTCGACCGGCGCGACATCCACGTGCACGTGCCGGAAGGCGCGACACCGAAGGACGGTCCGTCGGCGGGTGTGGCGATGGCCACTGCGATCATCTCGGTCATGACCGGCATTCCGGTCCGCCACGATGTCGCGATGACCGGCGAAATCACGCTGCGCGGCCGCGTGCTGCCGATCGGCGGCCTCAAGGAGAAGCTGCTGGCTGCTGCCCGCGGCGGCATCAAGACGGTGCTGATCCCCGAGGACAACGCCAAGGATCTCACGGAGATTTCCGATGCGATCAAGGGCGGCATGGAGATCATCCCGGTCTCGCGCCTGGACGACGTCGTCGCCAAGGCGCTGGTCAGGAAACCGGTGCCGATCGTCTGGGAAGAGGACACCAAGGTGACGGTGAAGCCCGACGGTGACGAAGCCGCTGGCGGCCTGACCGCTCACTGAGATCGCAATTCGAAAAGATGATAAAACGGCGCCTTCGGGCGCCGTTTTTGTTTTGGGGAAGGGGATGCAATGCAGGTCGACGGTCAATGCCATTGCGGGCAGATCACCTTCGAAGCCGAGGTCGATCCTGAGACGGTCTCGGTCTGCCACTGTCGCGACTGCCAGACCCTGACGGGATCGCCGTTCCGGGTGACCGCGATCTGCACCGCAGCCGACGTCAAGCTCACCGGCGGCACGCCAAAGCTCTACGGCAAGCGCGGCGACAACGGCCGGATGCGCTTTCAGCACTTCTGTGCCGACTGCGGTTCCCCGCTGTTCACCAGCGGCGAGGGCGACCAGGCCGACGATTGGGGCATCCGCTGGGGCTCGATCCGCCAGCGCGATGCGCTGAGGCCCAGCCGCCAGATATGGTGCCAGTCGGCGGCGGTGTGGATTGACGCCGTACCGCTGCTGCCGGGGAGGCCGGGGGATTGAGGCTGGCTTGCCAAGCCGAAGCTCGCATAGCGAGTGTAGGCTGGTGGGCGGTCACGGATTCGAACCGCGGACCCTCTCGGTGTAAACGAGGCCCGGCTGGGACCCGCTATTGAATTTCCACTATTTTCGGTTTGTGGCAACTCATTTTGTTCCGGGCTGAATTGCCAGTTTCTGGTACGTAGCTGGTACGGGCCTGCCTAGCCGGGTCGATGTGGCGAGAACGCCGTCGAAACCGCCCGGAGGAGCGGCTGGCGGACGAGGCCCAGTGATATAAGGAGGCGGCCGCAGAGCAACCCCCTGGCAGTATGGCCCGCGAGTTGTTTTTGCGGTGGGCGCGACAAGCCGAGCAGCCTCTCAGATGAACGAGGGGCTACAGTCCTCGGGATTGCAGCCGCCGAAGTGATTTTATCACGCTAGGATCTATGGAAGTTTTTCCGCCGAGGGGGACGGCGATGCGAGACTACCGCGCATATGTCATGGGACTTGATGGAGACATAATGGGCGGGTGCGGACGCCCCGGTTTCGCACCCACGGCAACCACCGAGAAGTTCAGGCCGCCTCAGTTGGCGCTGTCCGCAATCCGTCCTTTGCCTGCACAGACTGTGCACTTCACCGGATAGATTTTGCGAGTTGCCAGCATCGGCTGCTTCACCGTGGAGAAGCCCGTTCCGTTGCAGGTTGTGCAGGTATGCTCTTTGATCTTCGGCGTCATGACACACCTTTTAGGCCGCCCTCAGTTCGCCCGATAAGAGGTTGATTTTCGCGTTGGCCTGTTTTGAATCAGGTCCAGTATCCACATGGGAGACATCACCGCCCAGCCTTCTGCATCCATCGGTGACTGAGAGTGTTGCGCCTCAGCTGGGTCCGTCAGCATGTTTTAACCCGACAGCTATCAGCTGCCTGCCGGGCGTAGTCATTCGAAGCCTTCCCACCAAGTCCACCATGTAACCCAACGCGATCAGTTTGGCGCTGTGTTCGACGGGAATTGTTGCTGGTGGGTCGATCCCCGAATAGTTGCCGACCTCAATGCTCAGATGAGATGGAAGAAAAAGGGCCGCCTTCAGTTGGCGGCCACTTTCATTCAAGCTGATGTCCCTTGCTGGTACAAATGCGAAATCCGAACCGGCTCGCAGGTTGTTCGGTTATCGGGGCAGACAGGAAAGGTTTGCCCATGCACTGGCGTCAAAATCGCCGAGCTGGGTAGTTGATCAGACGACTATGGCAGGATAGCTGGCTAAAATCGGGGCGCCGATAGGCACATCGGTGAGTTCTGGCTTTTGGACTGAGCAATATTGCTCAGCAAAGCATCCAGACATGGATCAAATATGCTAGTTTGGAGGGGCGAGTTGTTGAGAAAATGAATCCGATCAACGGATTTCTTGCGATAACCTCCGTTCTATCGGCGCGGTGCTAGAGCGCGCTTGATCTGTGGCACTGAGCACCACCAATTCGTGTTGCAACTTTGCGAAGTGGAGGAGTGCCAATGAGTACCGCGCGGAGCAATTCGGACTTAGACCGGTCTGAATGGGCTGCAATGAATACGGCTCCCAGCAGTCCTCTCGAAGAGCTTGTTGCATTCGAACGCATGCTCGCTGATCTCTCCGCGCGAATGGCCAACGTCCTGGCCGATCGCGTCGAGCCCGAAATTCAGATCGCGCAAGTCACCCTCCGACAATTTCTCGGGTTCGACCGCAGCACATTCGCTGAATTTCAGGACGATTCTCTCGTCGTCGTCTCTTCGTCAGCCATAGACGGCGTTGACGCTACGCCCCTGGGTCCACTCCCGGCGCAGCTTGACTGGTTCACAGCCAAACTCCGCGCCGGCGAAACGCTTGTCGTCCGGGATCCTGCCGACGATCTTCCGCCGGAAGCTGTCGGCGAGGCCGAATATTGCCGGCGGACGGGCCTCCGATCGCATCTGAGCATCCCGCTTCGGATTGGCGGTCGGGTTATCGGCGCGATTGCGTTCGCAGCCTTCAGAGAAACCCGCAACTGGCCGGATGATCTGATCGCACGGGTCATGCTGGTGGGCGAGGTGTTCGCGCATGCTATCGCGCGGAAGCGGGAGCACGAAAAGCTGTTGGCCGCGATGGCGGAAATCAGGCTCCTGAAAGACCGCCTCGAGCGGGAGAATTCCTATCTGAAGCAGGCCGTCCAGGTCAGGCCGCCGCAAGGCCTCATGAGCCGCTCGGCGCGCTTCTTGTCAGTGGTCGAGGAAATCAAACAGGTAGCGCAAACCAGTTCGACTGTACTTCTGCTCGGAGAAACCGGTAGCGGTAAGGAAGTCTTGGCCCAGGCGATCCATGATTCGAGCGCCCAAAAAGATCGCGCGATGATCAAGGTCAACTGCGCGGCGCTGCCGGCGAGCCTAATCGAGTCGGAACTGTTCGGCCGGGAAAAGGGCGCGTTCACGGGCGCTCTTGCACGGCAGGCGGGGCGTTTCGAAATCGCTGACGGCTCGACCATCTTTCTGGACGAGGTCGGCGAATTGCCGCTGGAGTTGCAGCCGAAGCTGCTCCGCGTCCTGCAGGAGGGCGAGTTCGAGCGATTGGGAGGCAACAAGACCATCAAGGTCGATGCGCGTGTGATTGCTGCCACCAACCGGCCCCTCGAGCAGGCCGTGAGCGAGGGGCGGTTTCGGCAGGATCTATTCTATCGACTCAACGTATTTCCGATCGAGGTGCCCCCGTTGCGCGAACGGCGAGAGGACATACCATTTCTGGCGTGGACGTTCGTGAAGGAATTCGGCAACTCGATGGGCAAGCCGATCGAGGAAATCGCGGAAGAATCCATGGACGCGCTCCGGGAGTATCTCTGGCCCGGCAATATCCGTGAGCTGCGAAACGTGATCGAGCGCGCGATGATCCTTTCTCGGGGTCCCAAGCTGTACGTCAAGCTCAGCAGCGCGGCCCTGAGGCCGGTTGCCGTAAGGGTCACGGCCGGCTCGCTCGACGAGGCCGAGCTGACGATCATCCGGCAGGCCGTCGAGCAGTGCAATTGGCGAATTCGCGGGACGAACGGAGCCGCGGCTCTTCTCAACATGAAGCCGACGACACTCGAATCCCGCATCAAGAAGCTTGGCCTTACGCCGAAGCATTGACCTCCGAAGTTTCGGAGGTTCTCCGAATTCTCGGAGAACTCCATCGCATCTGGTCGCGTCGGGCTCGCTGCGCAACTCAACTATCCCACTGCTCCGCCTGATCTTTCTGTCTGACGCGCGTCCGGCTTCGCCGTTGGCCCGCTTTTTGCGATGTGAGACAGGACCGTCCTTGTTTGTGGACGGCGGTCGCGAAAGATACGAGCTTGATCGTGTTCTCCCTGCAAGTCGTGGCTCCCGACGAAAGGCGAACGGCCCTGCTGCGCGCGCTTGGCGCCCTGCTTGGGCCGACGAGGGTCGCGCCGGGTTGTCTGGACGCCCGCCTTTATTCGGATCTCGACGGTCGCCGGACTCTCTTGTTCGTCGAAGATTGGGAATCGCGAGAGCAGTTCGAGCGCAATCTCGACACCGCTAAACTGAATGCGATCGTGTCGGCAATCGAACTCTGCAGTGAGGCCCCTGTCGTGCGCCTCGACGCGGTCGAGCGGGCGGAGGGCATGGACGTCCTGGCACTTTACCAAGGCATCACCCCCGACGTGCAGTGAAGGCTCTCGGAAGGAGAGAGAGACGACCGGTAAATTAATGCGCCTCGTCCTGGCCGCGATTGCGGTCATCGCGGGTTTTGATCTGGATATTGAATAAGCACCACCGTTCCTTGAAGTCAGTGAGGAGCACTCCCATGCTGCTGCAATTTTCAATGATCGTCCTCACGTCGCAATTGGTCGTCGCGGTCGCGGACCAGCCTCCAAAATTCGATATCGCGCGCGGCTGCAAGGCTGACAGCGCTTCGGCGTTCGATCCCAAGGCCGGCATGGACGCGACGATTAAGCGGTGCATGGACGACGAACAGAAGGCGAAGGATCAGCTCGAGACCCAATGGTCCGGGTTCATGAACGCCGACCGCGTCATGTGCACTGGCGCGGCAGTTGGCAACAGAGCCGACGCCGACGTGACCCGCCCAGCTACGTCGATTTGTTGACATGTATTCAGGACCAGCAGTTGGCGCGAAAGCTTCCCAAGGAATGATCGGCGAAGCATCCTATCGGATGTCGATGCTGATCGTTGGTTCCCTCGCAACTCAAGGCAAAGAACCATGAAGCATGTGATTACGTCTCTGTTGCTGGCGGGCGGTCTGTTCGCCCTGACTTCGATCGAAGCAAACGCTGTTGTCTGCGCCAAAGGCGTGGTCCGGGCGGGCTGCGTCAGTGCGGGAGGTGCCGCCGTCGTCGCAACTCCCGTCGCGCATCCTGCTGTTGTCGCGCCTCGGGCGTCGGTAGCCCGCCGCCGGGCTTACTAATCGTTAGCGAGATGGATGATCGAGCGCTCGAAAGGGCGTCCGCGCGATCATCCGTCGTTCAAGTCGGAGCAACGACGATGAAATCACTGAAGCTACCACTCTGGCTCCGTTTCGTCCTGCTCGTCGGCGTCGTCGGCGTCGTGTCCGGCGCTGGCCTCCTTGCCTATCGGTACTGGACCCGTCCGGTGACGCTCAGCGTCGCTGTAGGCTCGATCGACGGCGAGGCCGCCAAGGCGATGTCCGCCATCGCCACCCGGCTCGCCTCGAACAATGCGTCGGTGCGGCTCAAAGTTGTGGACAGCGGCACCGCGCCCGGCGCCGCCAAGGCCTTTTCCGACGGCAAGGTGGATCTGGCGGTGGTCCGCGGCGACGTCGGCGATCTGTCGAAGGCGCAGGCCGTGGTCGTCGTCAGTCACATGGCCGCGTTGGTCATAGCGCCGCCTGGCTCCTCCATCGACAGCATGGACAAGCTGAAGGGGCACCGCGTTGGCGTGCTCGGAGGGGAAGCAAACACGAAGATCGTGGACGTGCTGAGCAAGGAATACGGGCTCGATCGCGCGAAGGTGTTCAAGGACGTCGCTCTGCCCGATGCCCGCCGGGCCATTCAATCCAAGGAGGTGAGCGCGATGCTCATCGTGATCCCTCTGACCGGTAAATATCTGTCTCTGGTTCGTGACATCTTCCAGTCCGGTCCGAAAGCTCTGCCGACGCTGATCCCCGTCGAGTCGGCAGGCGCCATCGCGGAAGCGGAGCGCGCCTACGAGAGCTTCGACGTGCCCAAGGGCACGCTGCGGGGAGCTCCCCCCGTTCCGGACGACGACGTCACGACTTTGAGGACCAACCTGTACCTGGTCGCCGGCAAGACGCTCGGATCGGATCTGGTCACAACTCTCACGCAGACGATCATGAGTGTCCGCAGGGATCTGATGCACGAAGAACCCATCTTCGCGCAGATCACCGCACCTAGCACCGATCAGGATGCCTACCTTCCGCTGCACCGCGGGGCGGCTGCCGTCTACAACAGCACCACGCAGAGCTTCATGGACGAATACGGAAACTGGATCTACCTGACGCCGATGCTGCTCGGCGGCATCGCGACGGTCCTTGCGACGGGCTGGAAATTCCTCGGGATCGGCAACCCCGCAACGCGTGAAGGCCCCCTGGATTCCCTCTACGCGCTGGGTCGCCAGATCCGCAACGTCCTCACCGAGACAGAGCTTCTGCACATCGAAGATCAGATCGACGACATTCTCAAGACCCAACGCGCCAAATCCGCCGAGGGGGACGAAACCGCGGTGGATGACGCCACGCTGAACGTGGCGGCGCATCGGCTGGAGAGTTTGATTCACGACCGACGAACGACGCTCGCAAAGAGGTCGGTGCTCGTTCCCGCGGCCTAGACCGACGGAACGCCATCGTCCGGCGGCGCTGAAAGTGAAGGAGTCCTCGATATGCGAGCCTTATTCAACTTCGCCATCCTCGTCGCTCTGTTCATGTCGACGGCGACGGCCGTTGCGCAAACGGGTGAATTCGTTGCGACCGTTCCGGGCGAGGTCGTTCACAGAGGTTATGCGCTTCAGGATGAGTGGCAAAGACTGCGAAGCGCGCCACCCGCCAGTCAGCCCGTCGGCACTCTGCAGAAATCGAAATCGCCTCGTACCGAATCGCAGGAAGCCATAAAGCGGCGCACCAACTAGGCACTTTGGATTGAGGTTCTCATGAGTATTGCTGAGGTCTCTTCATCGGTTGGCGATCGGTACCAGCGGCATGCCGACATGCTCCTCGTTCCCGGCGGCACGTTCCGCATGGGATCGGACAGGCACTATCCGGAGGAAGCGCCGGCACATCGCGTCGCGGTGGAAGGATTCTTGATCGATCGCACGCCGGTGACGAACCGGCAGTTCAAGGAGTTCGTGAAGGCGACTGGCCACGTCACGTTCGCCGAAATCCCGCCCGACCCGAAATTCTATCCCGGCGCGCTGCCGCACATGCTCTATGCCGGTTCGCTGGTGTTCTCGCCGCCGGTGCAGGCCGTCGATCTCCGCGATTGGAGCCGATGGTGGCAATTCATGAAGGGCGCCGACTGGCGCCATCCGTACGGGCCGAAAAGCAACATCAACGTGCTAGACAGTCATCCGGTCGTACACGTCGCCTATTCCGACGCGCTCGCCTATACGCATTGGGCAGGCAACGATCTTCCGACCGAAGCGGAATGGGAGTTTGCGGCACGCGGCGGATTGGCCGACGCCGAATACGCCTGGGGCGCGGAGTTCGCGCCAGGCGGCCGGCACATGGCCAACACTTGGCAGGGCGAATTCCCGAACCAAAACCTCTGCACCGACGGCTTCGAACGTACCTCGCCTGTCACTGCATTCCCGGCCAACGGCTACGGGCTGCACGACATGATCGGCAATGTCTGGGAATGGACGGCCGATTGGTATTCGCCGAAGCATGAAGCCGATGCACCAAACGCGTGCTGCATTCCGGAAAATCCGCGCGGCGGGCCCGAGGCCGCAAGCTACGACTCTTGCCATCCGAACATCAGGATTCCACGCAAGGTGCTTAAAGGCGGCTCGCATCTTTGCGCTCCCAATTACTGCCGCCGCTATCGTCCGGCCGCGCGTCATGCCGAGCCGATCGACACCTCGGCAAGCCATGTCGGCTTCAGGTGCATCACCAGGAAGAGGATCGCGTCATGAGTAACGACAAGATGCCGGAAAAGCCTGAGATGAGCACGGGACCAACCGGCGCAGGATTGAAGCGCCGCGATCTCTTGTTGAGTGGCAGTTCTCTCGTCGCGGCGTCGGCGCTCTCGGCCGTCGGACTGACAAGCGTCGCGCAAGCGCAGCAACAACCAGCGGCGCCGGTGGCAGCCGGACAGCGGCCCAACATCGTCGTCATCATGGGTGACGACATCGGTATCTGGAATATCGGCGCCTACCACCGTGGCATGATGGCCGGCCGGACGCCGAACCTCGATAAGATCGCCGCCGAAGGCATGCTGTTCACCGATTATTACGCGGAAGCGAGCTGCACGGCGGGCCGCGCCAACTTCATCACCGGTGAGCTTCCGATCCGCACCGGCATGACCACGGTCGGCCAGGCCGGTGCAGCCATCGGCATACCCGCGCAGGCCGTAACCATCGCCGCTGCGCTAAAGGGAATGGGCTATGCCACCGGCCAGTTCGGCAAGAATCATCTTGGCGACAAGAACGAGTTCCTGCCGACAGTGCACGGTTTCGACGAGTTCTTCGGTTACCTGTATCACCTCGATGCAATGGAAGACCCGGCGCACCCCGGCTATCCGCAGGACCTGCTGAATACGGTCGGCCCGCGCAATATGGTCCATTCGTATGCCACGAATGTGGACGACACGACTGTGGATCCGCGCTGGGGCAACGTCGGAAAGCAGAAGATCGAGGACGCGGGCACGCTCTATCCGAAGCGGATGGAAACCGTGGATGACGAAATCCGTGACCTCGCCCTGAAGTTCATCGACAAGGCCAAGGCCGACAACAAGCCGTTCTTCCTGTGGCTCAATCCGACGCGTATGCACATCGTCACCCACCTCTCGCCCAAATACGAGGCGCTGCGCAACTCCAAGAACGGCTGGTCGATCCATGAGGCCGGCATGGCGCAGCTCGACGACGACGTCGGCATCGTCATGCAGAAGCTCAAGGACATGGGCGTCGACGACAACACCATCGTCGTCTTCACCACCGACAACGGCACGGAGGTCTTCACCTGGCCCGATGGCGGACAGACGCCGTTCGCGCAAAGCAAAGGCACTGTTTTCGAAGGCGGCTTCCGCGCGCCGGCGATGATCCGCTGGCCGGGCAAGGTGCCGGCCGGGAAGGTCGAGAACGGCATCATCTCCGGGCTGGACTGGTTTCCGACCTTCCTTGCGGCGGCCGGTAACCCGAACATTGCCGAAGAGCTGAAGAAGGGCAAGCAGATCGGTGACACCACCTTCAAGTGTCATCTGGACGGCTATAACCAGCTGGACATGATCACCGGTAAGGGGCCATCCAAACGCAACGAAATCTGGTATTTCGGCGAAAGCGACCTCGGCGCCGTTCGCGTCGGCGACTACAAGTACCGCTTCATCGACCAGCCCGGCGGCTGGCTCGGCGACAAGATCAAACCTGAGGTCCCGACGATCATCAATCTTCGCCTCGACCCGTTCGAGCGGACCGGCTTTCCCGAGAATCTCACCAAGAACGGGTCGCTGCAATATTGGGAATGGTACAAGTACGAGTTCTGGCGCTTCGTGCTGGTCCAGGATGTCGTCGAGAAGCTGGCGATGACGGCGATCGAATTTCCGCCGATGCAAAAAGGCGCGAGTTTCAATCTGGATGCCGTCAAAGAGAAGATTGCGGCGGCGAGGAATGCAATCGCCAAGTAGGCCAGGTAAAGGCGCAACTGAACGTCCGCTGACTGGCCCATCGAGGTCCCGCCCATGAAAGCGCTCTGGTTCAATTGGGTCCGCATCGCTGCGGTGGCAGCGATCGCGGTATCGTCGACGGCTCCTGGCCTTGCCCAGGAGCCGCTGCCGTCGTGGAACGACACGGGCCCGAAGAAAGCCATCGTGGCTTTTGTCGAACGTGTCACCAGACAGGGCTCGGCGGACTTCGTGCCGCTGGCCGAGCGCATTGCGACCTTCGACAACGACGGCACGCTGTGGGCGGAGCAACCGCTCTATGTCCAACTCGTCTTTGCCCTCGACCGGGTGAAGGCGCTCGCGCCACTGCACCCGGAGTGGAAGGACAAAGAGCCCTTTGCCTCACTGCTCAAAGGTGACCTCAAGGGCGCGCTTGCCGGCGGCGAATCCGCCATTTTCCAGATCGTCACGGTCACGCATTCCGGCATGACGACGGGCGAATTCGAGACGATCGTCGGCGACTGGATCGCCACCGCCAGGCACCCGAAGACCGGCAAGCTCTACACCGAGATGGTGTATCAGCCGATGCTCGAATTGCTGGCCTATTTGCGCGCCAACGGCTTCAAGACCTTCATCGTCTCCGGCGGCGGCATCGATTTCATGCGCGTCTTCGCCGAACGGGTCTACGGCGTTCCGCCCGAGCAGGTCATCGGCAGCAGCGGCAAGCTGAGCTTCGAGTTGCGGGACGGCAAGCCTCGGCTCATGAAGCTGCCCGAACTCGATTTCAACGGCGACAAGGTTGGCAAGCCCGTCGCCATTCAGATGCACATCGGCCGTCATCCGATTGCGGCATTCGGCAACTCCGACGGCGACCTGCAGATGCTCGAATGGGCGAGACAGGGGGCGGGCGTTCGCTTTGCTCTCATCGTGCACCATACCGACGCCGCCCGGGAATGGGCCTACGACCGGAACTCCTCCATCGGCAGGCTCGACCATGCGCTTGATGCCGCCGAGGCGGAGGGCTGGACCGTCGTCGATATGAAGAACGACTGGAAAACCATATTCCCGTAGGGAGATACTGCCATGAAGATCACGACAGCACTTTCGGTGGGCTTTCTTCTCGGAACAAGCTATCTGCCCGGGGCCATTGCGCAGCAAACCACTGGTACCCCAGGGTCGCCCAGTGCCACGGTCACGATCGACGGCAAACAACTTCCGCCGCCGCCTCCGGAATTCGGCGGAGCAATCAAGGAAAGCGCGAAGGATTCCAAACCGTGGTGGCCGCCGCGCCTAGTGCCGCCCAAGGGCGCACCCAATGTCCTGCTGATCATGACAGACGACCAAGGCTATGGCGTGAGCGGCACCTTCGGCGGGGTCATTCCGACACCGGCGCTGGATCGTGTCGCCAATGCGGGGTTGCGTTACACGCAGTTCTGCTCCACCGCGCTTTGCTCGCCGACCCGGGCGGCGCTGATCACCGGCCGCAACCATCACTCGGCGGGCTTCGGCGTCATCTCCGAGCTATCGACGGGCTTCCCAGGCTACGACTCCATTATCACACCCGACAAGGCAACGATCGGCACGATTCTCAAAGGCAACGGTTACGCCACATCGTGGTTTGGCAAGAACCATAATACGCCGGGCTTCCAGTACAGCGTGGCGGGCCCGTTCGACCAGTGGCCGTCGGGGATGGGCTTTGATTACTTCTACGGCTTCATGGGCGGCGAGACCGACCAGTGGACGCCGTATCTGTTCCGCGATCACACCCAGATTTTTCCTTGGATCGGAAAGCCCGACTACAACCTTACCACGGATATGGCGGATGAAGCGATCTCGCGCATGAAGCAGCTCGACGCGGCTGCGCCCGATCAGCCGTTCTTCCTTTACTACGTTCCGGGTGGAAGCCATTCGCCGCATCAGCCCAAGAAGGAATGGATCGACAAGTTCAAAGGCAAGTTCGACATGGGCTGGAATGCCATGCGCGAACAGATCTTCGCCAACCAGAAGCGGTTGGGCGTGATTCCGGCCAACGCGCAGCTCACCGAGTGGCCGGCCGACCTGCCGAAATGGGAAACGCTATCGGCTGAGGAAAAGAAGCTGTTCGCGCGGCAGGCCGAGGTCTACGCGGGCTACACCGCCTATACCGACTACGAGATCGGCCGCGTGATCCAGGCGGTGGAAGACATGGGCAAGCTCGACAGCACGCTGATCATCTACATCGACGGCGACAACGGCACCAGTCCCGAAGGAACGCTGCTCGGAACGCCCAACCAGTACACAGCCTATAACGGCATTCTGAAGATCCCGGTGGAAGAGCAACTGAAGTTTTACGACAGCTGGGGCTCGGCGGCGACATACCCGCATATGGCCGTCGCGTGGTCGTGGGCGTTCGACACGCCGTTCAAGTACACGAAGCAGGTGGCGTCGCACTTTGGCGGTACCCGGCAGGGCCTGGCGATCTCATGGCCCAGTCGTATTAAGGACGTCGGGGGCATCCGCACCCAATTCCACCACATCATCGACATCGTGCCGACGATCCTCGAAGCCACCGGTATCAACGCGCCTCGGACGGTCAACGGTATCGAGCAAAGCCCGATCGAGGGCGTGAGCATGGCTTACACCTTCGACAAAACGAACACCGACGCTGTGTCGGCTCGAACGACCCAATACTTCGAGATGATGAGCAACCGCGGAATCTATAACGAGGGCTGGTACGCCAACACGACCCCGCCCGTTGCTCCGTGGGTGCTGAACTCGGCGATGCCGGACATCAATGCCTACAATTGGGAGTTATATAACCTGAACGCGGATTACTCCCAGGCCAATGATCTCGCCGCGAAAATGCCCGACAAGCTCAAGCAGATGCAGGCGCTGTTCGTCCAAGAGGCGACCAAGTACAACGTGCTGCCGTTGGATAACTCATCGTTCGCGCGGGCGATCGCTCCCCGACCGAGCGCTACAGCAGGACAAACCGTCTTTACCTATTCGGGCGAGATGGCCGGCATTCCAACTGGAAATACACCGAACATCCTGAACAGGTCATTCAAGATCACCGCTAATGTCGATGTCCCGGAGAACGGCGATGGCATGATCGTCACCGAAGGCGGACGCTGGGGCGGGTACGGGCTGTATATGCTCAAGGGAGTTCCGGTGTTCGACTACAATATGCTCGCGCTGTTTCAGGCGCGATGGGCAGGCGATCAGCCTATCCCGGCCGGCAAGCATACGATCGTGTTTGACTTTACTTATGACGGCCCCGGCGTCGCAAAGGGCGGCACCGGCGTGCTGAAGGTCGACGGCAGCGAGGTTCGGACTCTGCAAGTCCCAAAGACGGTCCCGTTCCTGCTACCGGCGGACGAGACCTTCGACCTCGGGATTGATACCCGCACCGGGGTCAACGATCAGGACTACCAGGTGCCATTTCGGTTCAACGGCAAGATCGATAACGTGACGTTCAATCTCGGACCAACGCGTCTGACGGCTACGGAAGAGATGAAGGTGCGGGAAGCGAGTGCCCGAGCGCACGACTAGGACGGACTGCCAAACCAAGCTGCAATGGTGGCGCCGACCCCGCGGCGCCACCAAAGACCACCGACTCTCCGGCGCCTGACACATTCAAAAGGACGAGGAGTGCAACATGAGCAAACCAACCGGTGTCGTAGTGTTCGTTTCAGCCATGGTCGTTGCAGGCGCAGTGGCCGCCGAGGGCATGCTGGTGGAGGCTGCGGCCAACAAGGTCATCCGGAAATATCAGACTGCCAGTTGCGACGAGTTGAGGGCTCAAAAGAGCGAGCCGCCATCGGCGAAAGAGAAGATCGCTCTGGATTTACTGCGCGACGACCCAAAGGCGCGGATTGCCTTCGTCAACCAGGTCGCCGCTCCCGTGCTGAACAAGATGTTCGAATGCGGCATGATTCCGTGAGGCCAGCCGTATCGTTCGGGACACATGAAGGAGGCTTACCGTGAACAAATCCATCGGCATCGTGGTGGGAATTTCAGCGCTGATCGTCGCCGGCGCGGCATCCGCTCAGGGCATGCTCCTGGACGCCGCCGCCGACAAGGTGATCGCGAAGTATCAGACCGCAACCTGCGATGAATTGAAGGCGCAAAAGAAGCAGCCGGAAACGGACAAGGAGAAGGAAGCTGTAGAATTTCTCCGCAACGATGCGCAGGCGCGAACATCCTTCATCGACAAGATCGCCGCCCCCGTTCTGAACAAGATGTTTGATTGCGGCATCCTCCAGTAGCGACGAAAGGACCGGTCAGATGGGTCAGAGCCACTTTACCCTCAGCTTTCCATTGAGGTCGCCCGTCGATGCAAACGTGCTGGCGGAGCAGCTTCCGGCGATGATGCCGGACCTGTTCGAAGCGAACGACAAGATCGGGCGGGTCCACTACTCACGCTTCACGTTTCTGAGCGCGAGAAGTCTGCTGTTTCTTGGCGATTTCGACGGCGAATTCGATCACCTCGTGACCGATCTCGCGAAACTCTCGGGACCGGTGTTCGATGCGATCCTCCGGCACGTTGTCGATCCGCCGCCCATGCCGGTCGCCATCAACGCAAACGCCTTTGCCAATTGGACGAAGGCGCATCTTCTCGAAGCGGTGAATATTTACACGGCTTATCCCGAGGTAAGCGCCAAGGAGATCAAGGCCCTTGCGCGCGCCGCGGAGGTCGACGGAGGCGGCGAACTGCATCCGTTTCTGGTGATCCTGCCGATCAAGTCGTACCTTCATTTCGTCACCGTGCAACTGATCCTGCGCGCGCGCGGGAAGGGGACAACGAAGGACCTGGACTCCGTCGGCACGCCTCATTTCGCGCAGTTCGTGCCGCTCGAGGACAATCAGATCGGCTTCTTCACGGTTTATGACGGCTCGTTTGACAAATACATCGCCGACTTCACCAAGAACATCGGACAGGTCTTCGATCTCATCTTCAGGTTCACCAAGAGCCCGCCGCCGTCGCCGTGCCGAAAGCACCTGCAGGAGTTCATTGACTTCGCGGCGGGAGCAAGCCGCGCTCCGATCGGGTTCTATCAGGCGTACCCGGGACTTTCGGTCCAGGACATCCACGCGCTGATCGCCGATAGCAAGCCGCAATCCGTCTCGGGTTGACCGAAAGAGGCGCGAGATGAGCCAAGCCAGGGAAATGCAGACGCCCGAGGCGAAGGGAAGCAAGGGATTTCTTCGGCGCCTGTTCGGGCGTTTGGAGAACGAAGAGCCTGCACGTGGTTCCCGGTCCCGCTCTGCCTCGGGGAGTGCGCTCGACCTTGGCGACATTCGGGGATTCATCCTTCGGGGGTACAGGATGCCGATGGTACGGCATTTCTTGCTGACGGTGGACGTTCCCACCGAGGCCCGCAGGCTGCTGGGACGGCTCGTGAGTGGCAACGAGTTGGATGCGCCACAGATCACGACCGCCGAGGATTGGCACGTAGGATTCGCACCTGGGCCAGGTGACAACCTCGCCGAGGTCCCAAAGCACAAACCCGACTATTGCCTCAACATTGGCATTACCTGGTCCGGGTTGATCGCGTTGGAGATCAAGGATCGCGTCCCGACGTTCTCGTTCGACCAGTTCGGCGCGTTCGTAGCCGGCGCCGCCGAGCGCGCGAACCTGGTGGGCGATACCGGCGAGAGTGCCCCGCAGCACTGGATCGGCGGATTTGGGGGCGGACGCGATCATGTCCTGGTGACACTGCATGCTCTCAGTGCGGAGGCGATGACATCCTATAGCGACCGGCTAGGCACTCTGTTTTCGGAGCGTGGCGCGTTTCGGGAGATCTGGCGCGCCGACGGCCATGCGCTGATGGATACGAAGGACGGCGAGTCCGTTCCCACCACCAAAGTTCATTTCGGTTACACCGATGGCATCAGTATGACGGCCATTCGTGGCGGCCCGGAGCGATATCCGCCCGATCATCAGCAACCGTGCGAGTCCTGGCTATTCGTGTTGCGGGACGACGCCGAGAACTACTCCGTGCCGGAACCTCGGGAATTCGGTCTGAACGGAAGTTTCGCCGTCTTCAAGATGATGGAGACGGATGTGGTCGGCTTCGAGGATTTCCTGCAATCGCACAAGGACACGATAGATCCAGAGTTGCTTGCCGCCAAGATCTGCGGCCGGTGGCGCAACGGCGTACCCCTTGCGCTATCTCCGGAAACCGACAGCCCGCCGGGCGGGATTTCACCCGAGCAGTTGAATGATTTCGAGTACGTGAACGCCGATGGCTCAGGCGACCCGAAGGGACTCCGCTGTCCCGTCGGTGCGCACATGCGCCGCATCAATCCGCGAGGGCAGCCGGTCGCCGGCCAAGGGCAACCCGGCGGCAGCAACAATACTCATCGGTTGATCCGTCGGGGCATGCCCTACGGGCCGGCTTATGACCCGCACCAACCCTACGACGGCATCGCGCGCGGGCTCCTCGGCTATTTCATCAACTCGAGTATCGAGAACCAATATGAATTCGTCTTGGGGCATTGGGTCAATGAGAGCGAGTTCGCGGGACGGGTCAGGCTGCCTCCCACGTCGAAGGATCCAATGATCGGCGCGCAGAACCCGGCGGAAAGCATTTTTGCAATTCCGCAAGCAAACGGTGCGCCCTCGATCAAGATCACGGGATTCTCGAGCTTCGTTGCGACGAAGGCCGCTGCCTACTGCTTTCTGCCAAGCGTCACCGCAATCAAGTTCATCGCCAATCTGAGTTGAGATTTGTGGCCGACTGTTCCTAGGAGGCTTTCCATCGTGTTCGTGACCAGGTGGTTTGGAGTGACCGAGAGCGACGCCGACCGCGACCGCGTCCGCGAAACGGCCGACATCGACATGATCGTCGAAAAATCCCTCCTGATGCAGGCCAATGCAGCCGCGCAGCAACATCGGCCGCTCTGTCGCGGAACCCATGCGAAGGGGGTCTGCGCCCGGGCCCAGTTCGAAATATTCGACCTGACTGCTGGCAGCGAGCGTGCGCTGGCGACGCGGCTCGCAAAGGGGATCTTCTCGAAGCCCGGCGTTTATTCCGCGGTGCTGCGATTTGCGAACGCAGATCCGACCGTCAAGTCTGATTTCAAGCCCGACGTCCGATCGTTGTCCTTCTCGGTTGACGTCGTCGGGAATGGGACAAACGGTGGCCGACAGGATTTCTCGATGCAAAATGCCACGACCCTGCCCATCAACGACTCCCCAGCTTTTCTGGCGGCCATGAATCTCTTGACGGCCTCGAACCAGGTCGCGGGCCTATGGACACTGCCGTTCAGGGACAAGTTGAGGGTGCTGAGGACCCTCACATTGGCGGGACTGCAGGCGCGTCAGAAAATCAAGCCTTACCAGCAATTGCGCTATTGGAGTACGGTGCCTTTTCTCCACGGACCGAGCGATGTCGTCAAGTTTTCCGCCACGCCATATCCCGACAATCCGGCGCATCCTCTGAGGAGGAATAACCCGAGCGGTCTGCAGGACGAACTGATCCGCCACCTGCTGGAGGACACCAGGATGAGTGCGTTCGACTTCGGGATCCAGTTTCTCGACGTCGACAGGATGACGTATTGGCGCAAGCGCCGGGATGCCGACTTCTGGATCGAAAACGCCAGCGTGGAGTGGAATGAGGCGGAGGCGCCCTTTCATACGGTCGCGAGGCTTACCCTACTGCCGTGTTCGCAGCTTGCTCCGGAGGAGAGTGCCGCTACGTATTTCGATGTCACGGGAAACGCGACGCCTGACAGCAAGCCGGTCGGGAGCATCAATCGCGCGCGCTGGCCTGCGGAAGTTGCCAGCAGGAGGGCGCGAACGCACGTGTGCGGTCGAGTCGCAGAAGACCTTGAAGGTGGGAGCTCACCGGCTGGAGAGCCTGACGCACGATCGACGAAAAAGCGCTCGGAAGAGCCCGATGCGAGTGCCAGCGGCCTGGGCGACAGGGCTTCGTGGCGTTGAGCTCGGTGGAATCGAGCGCAATCGCCTGCGCCCGCGACGCCTGCGGAGATATCTCATGTATGCTTTGTCGATCTCGTTCCTTGCGTTCGTGTTGATGTGCGCTGGCACCTTCGTCGGGGTGACAGTCCGACCTTTGCTACTGGAAAAGCATGTCCACCCGGATTCCAGGGAAGTCGTGAAGATGGCGACGGGTCTGGTCGGAACGTTGGCCGCACTGGTGCTGGGGCTGTTGATCTCGTCCGCCAAAAGCTCGTTCGATCAGAAAAACAGCCAGGTCAGGCAAATGACGGCGACGATCATCCTGCTCGACGATCTGCTTTCGCAATATGGTCCGGAGGCGGCTCCGACCCGAATTCTGCTCCGGCAGAGCGTCCAGCCGTTGGCCAACCGTATCTGGCACGAAGGAGAGGCTCCGACCGGCAAGCCCGTCGTTTTCCAATCGACGGCTCAAGCATCCTCTTTCGAAAACCAACTGGAGCGCCTGGCGCCCAAGGATGATGCGCAACGTTCCCTGCAGTCCCGCGCCATTCAGGCCTTCACGGACGGCGCGCAGATCCGGCTGCAACTGTTCGCGCAGACCGGCGGCTCGATCCCGACGCCGTTTCTGGTCATCCTGATCTTTTGGCTCAGCGCGATCTTCGTCAGCTTCACCCTGTTTTCCAAAACCAATCTGATCGTCATGGTCTCCCTGTTCGTATGTGCACTGTCGTTCGCCGGTGCGATTTTCCTGGTTCTGGAACTGGACGATCCCTTCACGGGGCTGATGGGGATTTCAAGCGCGACGCTGCGGGGCGCGCTTCTGCCATTAAGTCCTGCCTGATCGATCTCCAGCTCGCAGGGAGAGGGGCACGCTCGAAGAGACAGTAGCAATGACCAAGAACGGATTTTATTCGTACGGGTCGAAAGCGCTGGACGGCGGGGATAGCGGCGTCATGGTGCTGCGCCGCGGCGGGATCCTCGGTGGCACCTCGCCACGGCGCTCGTTGGCAAGCGAAGCCTTCGATACCGCTCGTTCGATATTGATCAAAGGAGCTCCGCGCTTCCAACGATAACATCTTGTGACTTTTCGGTCGCAGTGACGAACTTTCTCTTCGGCAGGTTGATCCCTGCCAGAATTGCATGGGAAGCCGTCTGGTGCAGGCATAGGATGTCTGAGCACGCCGAAGAGTTGTCGGGAAGCGACGAACTCAGGGGGAGTCCCACATGACGGGAAGCATTCCTTCGGATGGCAAGGCCGCGAAGAGCGGGCGGACGATCGCAGTCCGCGGGCATGGCATTGCAGCAGTCATCTTGGCGATGACGATTTTTCCTCACTGTGCGTTGGCCGACGAGGGCGGCGTGAGTTTCTGGGTCCCGGGCTTTTTTGGAAGCCTGGCGGCGGCACCGCAGCAACCTGGTTGGTCGCTGGCCACTAGCTACTACCACACCTCGGTATCGGCGGGCGCAGATGTAGCCTTGGCGCGTGAATTCCAGACGGGCAGGATCCCTGCGAACTTGTCGGCGCGTCTGGACGCGAGCCTGACCGGTACCGGCGATCTCGGCTTTGTCATCCCGAGCTACGTGTTCGCCACTCCGGTGCTCGGCGGCCAGGCAGCGTTTGCCCTTGTGGGCGCTTATGGCGTCACCAGCGCTTCGTTGGCGGGCACGTTGTCGGGAAACCTCTCGACGCCTGTCGGAAGCATCCCCTTCATGCGGTCCGACAGCTTCAGCGATACCACTTGGGGCTTCGCCGATCTTGTTCCTCAATTCTCCCTGCGTTGGAACGCAGGCGTCAACAACTTCATGACCTACATCACTGGCGACATACCTGTCGGAGCCTACCAATCCACGCGACTGGCTAATCTGGGTCTCGGACATGGCGCCATCGACGCCGGCGGCGGGTACACCTACTTCAATCCGGCGACGGGCCACGAATTATCCGCGGTGCTCGGATTCACGTACAACTTTCTCAACCAGTCGACGCAGTACCAGAGCGGCGTGGACATGCATCTCGACTGGGGCGCGTCGCAATTCCTGACCAAGCAGGTGCAGGTGGGTCTGGTAGGGTACGCCTATAAGGAACTTGGGTGCGACAGCGGCTCTGGCGACCGCGTCGGGTGCTTCCGGTCGCAGGTATTCGGCGTCGGGCCGCAGTTCGGTTACGTCTTTCCGCTCAACGAAGGCCTCCAAGGGTACATCAATCTCAAGGGATACGCGGAATTCGGGGGGGCGGCTCGCCCGACCGGGTGGAATACCTGGTTGACGTTTGTCATCTCTCCCGCAGCGGCGCCTCCGCCCGCCGCACACCGCATGATCACGAAATAGGGTTCGTTTCCTGAGCTTGTTTCCGCGGACCAATCATTGCGGGAAATCGGCGGGCGCGCGGCACGGTCTCTTATTCTGTAGAGTGCGCGCACGGGCTTAACCTGGTCGGCACCTGCGTCCGCAAGGCGTTCACCTGGCGCGGCGGCGGTCTGCTCAATGGCGTTGCCGCGCGAACGGGGGCCGATCGCACTCCGAACGAAAGTCCGCGTGGCGGGGATGAGGCCGCTTTACCGACTGGTTCTATGAGACCCGCTTAACACCGGGAGGCTGCCAAGTCCCTTCGCCCGGAGGCAAGATTGAAGGTGACGTCGTTTTGGGCGAATAGAGGCGCATCACCAGATAGATCGGACCATCAGGAGCCGGCAGCCAGTTCGATTCCTTGTCGGCACCCGGAGATTTGTTCTGGATGTAGAGTGTCAGCGACCCGTCCGAGCTCGTCTTCATAGCGGGCAGCATCGGTGAGTTGATTAGATACCGGTTGATGGGATTCTCGATCAGAAGCTGCGTCTTTCCATCATACATGGTCAGCGACCAGAAGGCATTCACCGGCGGTAGCTGGCCGGGCGGGAATGTCAGCGTGTAATTATTTTTGCTGCCGTCGAGCGTCTGACCATCGCTGTCGATGCGCGTGAGTGGGTACGTCGCCTCCTCTGGACTGTTGCCATAAATGCCCGCCTTGGCAGCGACAGCGCGCTTCAGCCAGTCGCCATTGTAGTGAGCGCTATCGCCTGGCAAGCCGCTCACTCGCCAGCCGTTGATCGCCTTGCCGGCATTGGCGACGCCCTCGTCGACCTTTCGCTCACCTTCCTTCATTCCCAACCCCACTTCGAGCTTTTGCTCGAGCGGCAGGTCCTTGAAGTTGAAGGTTTTGCCGGGGCCAATGCCGATCGTTGCAAGCTGCGCGCGTATTTCTTTCTCGTTCTCCTGGGCGGGTGCGAACTGCAGCGCGAAATCGAGAAATTCGAAGAAGTTCGTCTTCACAAGCTCCTTGTCGATCTTGGGAAAGTCGATAACCGTCGCGGCAGCCACCGTAGCCGGCTGTCTCAGATAGGCGGAGAGCGTCTGCACCTTGTAGCCGGCCTGGACCTTCTTGATATTGTCGAGGTCGTCGGGGCTGAAAAGCTGGGTGCGATAACCCGCCAGCGACAACTGTGTGCTCGATCGGAACACCTTCTTGATACCGGGCGGCGTCGCACCTTTCCAGTCCGGCCCGACAACCATGTAATCGCCGGCCTCGCTTCCCGTGGTACGGGTACCAACATAACCGTAGTTGTAAGTATTGCCATCGCAGAGCTGCACCGCGTAGTAGCGCTTCGGGTCCACGGCCGGGACCGACAAGACGATCGGCTCCGCTCGCAAGTCCATCCATACGAATGAATAGGGCGTGTCGCTGTTCGGCGTAACAATGGCTGTGTCTTTGTAGGTGAAGACGTTGGGTTCGTTCTTGATCTGATTGAACGGTGCCTTGAACTGCCCTGAGTTACGATCGACGGCGTACTCATACATGACGGCGAAGTTCATCACGATGGGCAGGCCGTAGATGAAACCTGCCTCGGCAATGTCTTTTGCTTTGAAAAACCCCGGCCGGCCGGCACTTGTCTGCGCCAGCGCCGGAATGGGCTTTGCTGTCGTCGCTGTCATTGCAGCCAAGGCGGCGGAACGAAGAAGATCGCGTTTCGTCAGCATTTGCACATTCCTTCTTCTTTGCAGCTTGTGCTTGGAGGCGCGTGTGCTGCCTCCAGTTCGATCTGGCTTCGAGAAGTTACTCCCGCCCGCGTGGCTGACTGTGCAGAGTCAGACAACCCGTCGGGATGTCCGTTGTTGGCCCTTAGCGTCGAACCTCGACCGAACTGCGAACAAATTCGGTAAAGTCGTGACCGCTCATGGCAGCGGTTCGACCTTCGCTGCCATATCAGGAGCGCGCGTGATCCGATACGTTGCGTTGCTGCACTTAAGGACCCAAACGGCGCGATCCGGGCGGGAGCGCTTAGTATCTCTCAAGGCACCAAGCGGTTTGTCACAGGTGAAACCTTGCATGCGAATCTGCGCCGCCAGCATCGATCGCGGAGTTTCGCTTGCAAAAGCGTTGCTGTCGCCTGTTGCGCCCGCACCAACGGGCTGAAAAGAACAAGTTGCGGCAACCAGGAATACTAACCCAGGCGGTTTGTGCATGACTGTAATCCTTCTCGCATCCGATGGTAGCGAAAGTGAGCACATTCTTCATCGTCCTCGGCCTGTCGATGCTGGAAGCTATCGCTTTGGTGCTTCGATAGGATTCGGCTCCGGTGCGAGGCGGCCTTGCTGTATCGTCTTGTCAGCAGGGACAGAGTGAACGCCACTTCCGGAGTTACCCGCTTGAGACCTGCGCCTGCCGCTGCAGCGGCAGCGAGAAACGCCGGCGCCGCAGCACCGGCGGTTTTCAACCTTCATTGAGCCGACAAGCCCACCGTTGTTTGCGACTTCACAACCGGCGGCGGATTCCATTTGCCGGTCAGCGCCTCCGACTTCGGCGCGTAGAGGCGCATCGTCAGATTGAAGGGTGCCTTCGGCGCAGGAAGCCAGTTGGCCTCGAGCTCATTGCCAGGGCTCGCGTTCTGAAAATAGAGATCGAGCGAACCATCCGCATTGTACTTGAACGGCATCCAGCTGCTCACCGCAAAACGGTTCAGCGTGTTGCCGACCTGGAATCCGTCCTGATCGTAGAGCGTGATCGACCAGAACGCATTGACCGGCGGCATGGCGCCCTTCTCGAAGGTGATGGTGTATTTGTTGGCGCCATCGAGCGGCTTGCCGGATTCGTCGGCGAGATTGAGCGGATAGATGGCGTCCTCGACCACATTCGCGCCGAGTCCCTGCTGCGCGAGAATGGCCCGCTTCAGGTAATAGTTGCCATAGACGCCCACCGTGTCGGTGTTCATCGCCCAGCCGTTGGCAACCCGCGCCAGCGTCGGCAGCTTCCAGGCCATCAGCTTCTGCCCGTCCTGCGGAGCCGTTTCCAGCGCCCTTTGCAAGACTGGATCGAGCTTGCCGATGTCAAAGCTCTTGCCGGGCTCGATGCCGATTTTCTTCATCTGCGCGATGATCGGCTCGTCGGTGACATGAGGCGGATGCAGCTTGAGCAACTCGGCGGCGTTGGCGAAATACACGCCCGCCGTCATGGTATCGACCTGGGTTTTTGGTGGCGTCTTCATATCGACGCTTGGGTCGGGCTTGAATTCGACCGGCCTGGGCGTTTTGCCATACTCGGAAAGCAGCGTGACCCTGTAGCCGGCCTGGATCTTGCGGACCGCATTATAATCCGGCGGGCCGTCGGTCTTGGTCCGGCCGATCAGCCAGACGTAGGGCGTTGGCGCGTCGATGCGCTGGGTGTCCTTCGGCAGCTTGAACTCCTCGGCGAATGTTTCGCGCAGATCCGGCCTCCAATTCGCCGGCGCCACCAGGAATGTCCCGGCCTTGGTGCCTGTCGTCCGCCAGCCCGGCGATGCGAAGACATCGGTCCACATGTCCAGCATCGGCAGCAGATAGTAGCGTCCATTGGTATCGGGAGCCGTGATGACGACGGGCTCCTTGGTCATGTCCAGCCATGAGGCGGAATAGAGCGTATCAAAGTTGGAGCGAACGACGCCCTTGAAATCCGCGGGCGGGTATTCGGGCACGTTGACAAAGGTGTTCATCGGGCCCTTGAAATCACTTGTCCCGTTGATGAATTGCTTTCGAGACACGTCCATCGACATGATGGAGTAGAAGTAAACATAGGCGTCGACCGCGATGGCGTGTGCCTCCTGTTCGGAGATCGGCGACGCCGCCGATTGGGCCAGCGCGGCGGGTGCCGTTGCGGCACCAAGGCAAAGAGACAATGTCAGTGGCAGGATTCCTTGAAACATGTCGAACCTCCTCTTCTGAATTGTTGATTTTGAATTTGTGCCTTTCGTTCAGTTCTCCTTGTCCATGTCGGAATCTTCCCGCCGTCTCCTGATGGCCGGAGCGACGTTTCTGTCGGTTAGCTGATCGGCATCATATCGCCGGGGACTTGGCCGACCGGCGTCGCGTGCGCCTCCCAGTGTCTTCCTGTCTCAGTAACAGGGCGGATCGAGATAATAGCGCCGGACGGACGGGCGTAGGGATAAGGTGCCGCATACGCAGCTGTTCCATATGCGAAACCGGCGCAACTGATCCTGCGCGGGAATTAGCGAATGACGCAGTTCTAGCTGCTCAATTCACGTACGCCTCATTCTAATCGATGAGACTACACTCAAGCCGAGGATAAGAACACCCGGTTTCGACGCGCTGGTCAATTTTGCTCAGATCAGGCTGAGAAAAACGGGTTACCATCTTGGGGACCACGATCAGAAGGGAGGGAGAACTTTAGTTCGGAGTACAAACTGTCAGCTCGAGAAAGGATCAATCATGTCGCGTCGAACCCTCATTTCGCTTGCTGCATCCGCTATCGTTGGCACCGTGTGTATTGCGACTATTTCAACTGACGCCTTCGCATACCGAAGAGGCGTTGGCGTTGGTCGCGCTGGCGTTTACCACGGTGGCGTCTATCGCGGTGGCGTCTACCGTGGTGCAGCGGTACGCCGTGGAGTGGCCGTGGGTGTCGGAGCTGCTGCGGTCGGTGCTGCTGGAGCTTACGGAGCTTATCGCTGCGGATACGATCCCTATCGACCGTGCTACTAAATTGTCGCAGGACCGCCAACACGACGGCGGGTTTGTTTCCGCTGCGGCTGGGTGCGAAGTATAGATACACCGCAGTTGGTGAGCCCGTTGCCCCTGACGGACGTCCAAGAGAGTAGAGCCGCTGGCGTCTTGAGATCGGCTCGGAGGAATTCGATGTGATCTACGACCACGTCGATGATGGTGACATCGTTGGTATGAAGCCCGCCCACCAGCTAGCAAGCTCTTGAAGCATGCGGCGGCTCTAGAAGAGGCGCTCCCTCAGACCAACTTGTATTTGCTTGGGGTTATTTGGTGAGCTTGTTGGCAATACTCATGCCTGGAATTGGCTCACCTGTCTGCATTGAGGTGATCCCCTGCCTTTAACGCTCGGGTGCCGCATCGTCGCGCGCGTTGGGCTGTCGCAGATTTTCAATGTCGACGTAGCGGACCAAACCTCGCGCCTCGTCGCCCGAGTTGGGCATGTGCCACGATGCTCGCCTAGCAATCTCGCGTAGCAGCGCGGCTTGGTTGGGGGTGGGATGAGGTCCGGGCGCGCGTTCGCTGGCGGCAAGCGCCCCATCAACAAGATGATGGGCTGTCATTCGGGCCCAGCTCTCGCGGGCCTCCGCCTCGCGATCATGCATCTGCAAGACAGCCATACATCGATCGCAGCACGGCGGACTGCGAAATAGGTCGGGCTCATGGTCCTGTCCTCTGGGATCGGGCGCACATGATGTCACGATTCGCACATCTCCCGTGACGGGACGATTACGGTGTGGACAACCTTGGCGGTGGTGGGGCAGAGACGGGCTCGAACCGGAACGACGCAGAGCTTACTGCCGGTCGTGGGTGTGGACAAGGCCGCCAACTGAGGCGGCCTTAATCGCTGCCGCGATCACCTGCGGCTTTCTGCGCGAGCTTGATCCACTCGCTGGCTAGCCGCAGCCATGCCTCTTTGTCGAGGGGGTTGATCGCCCGCTCCACCTGTCGTCGGCACTCATCGGCTTGAGCGCGGAACCGAGCAACATCCTGCTCTGACATCCTATCCGGATAGTACAGAGCGCTGGCCGCTTCAATGTTCACCTTGGGGGCTGTAGACCGGGCGAGTTTAGCCATTCGCTGATGTGCGCGCCGGTCTCGGCTTGCCGGGCTTTGCGGATCGTGCGCTCGCGCTCGATACCTGGTGGAAACGATTTGGCTTCCTGACGTAGGCGCTGGGCCTGTTCGGCAAGGCGCTCTTCGAGGGATACGGTTTGCTTGAAGCGGTGTCGCCGCATGGCGCTGCTCCATTCCTGAGGAGGCGGGAGCGCTAGTCGCGTTCTCATCACCGATGAAAGCCAAGGGCCGCGCGGTGATAGTTCCCGTCTGCCATGCGCGGCACCGGACACATGGTCAATTCTGCTCACCCCGCAAAAGTTAATAAAGCGGAGATTAGGGCGCTCGCTGAGGCGGCCTTACTCCGAACCGCCAATAGTGTGAGTGTTCAGCCATTCCTTGTTCCTGAAAAGGCTGCGCAGGGACCGCGCGATCTGCCGACGCTCATTCCGCAGAGCCCCGGGGGACGTCGATCTGGCGAACCGCAGCATCTGGCGGCGTAATTGGACGAGCTGACCCTGGGCGTAGCGGGTATTGTCATTTATCGGCCTGAGCTGAAGTTGTTGAAGTGACGACATGTCGCCCTCCAGTGGGTTGGGCGGGAGCGTAGTGCTCTCAGTCGCCGATGGATGCCAAAGGCCGAGCGGCGATCTCATCAGGATGGAACAATCCGGACTTGCGCGGCTGTATCGTTTTGCTCACCCGTCAAGATTTGGACGGCGGTGGTGGGCAGTGACGGGCTCGAACCGCCGACATCCTGCGTGTAAAGCAGGCGCTCTACCAACTGAGCTAACCGCCCCGCCGCCGTTTCTGGTACGCCCGGCAGGCCCGACCCAGAAGCTCCTTGTTCTCTTGAGCTTTTTGCGTCGGAAGCGTCCCGGTGTAAACGAGATGCTCTAACCAGCTGAGCTAACCGCCCCACGGCGCCTCTTTAGCGCTCCGGCGGGTGTTGGAGCAAGAGGCCGCAGCATGGCAAACCGCGTTCATTTGACCTCTTGATCGGCCTCCGGCGTGGTATCACCCCGCCCAAAATGACAGAGGCCCCCATGCAACAGCCAAGCGGACACGAGCAAAACGCCGACCAGATTGCCTATTGGAACGGTCCCAGCGGGCAGCGCTGGGCCGACCGCCATGCGGCGCAGGAGAGCCTGCTCGGGCCCATTGCCGACGTGCTGATCGACCGCGCCAAGCCCGGGCCGGGCGAGCGCGTTCTCGATGTCGGCTGCGGCTCGGGGGCGACGACCTTTGCCTTCGCGAAAGCTGTCGCGCCTGATGGCTTGGCTCTCGGCCTCGATGTGTCCGACCCGATGCTGTCGCAGGCACGCGCGTTTGCACCAAAGGGACTGCCGCTGGATTTCGTGCTGGCGGATGCGACGGTGCATCCGTTCGAGCCGGCGAGCTTCGATCTGCTCGCCTCGCGCTTCGGCGTGATGTTCTTTGCCGATCCCGTTGCGTCCTTCACCAACCTCCGCCGCGCGCTGAAGCCGTCCGGGCGGCTGGCGTTTGCCTGCTGGCGCGAGCCGAAGGAAAATCCGTGGATGATGGCGCCGTTGATGGCGGTCTACAAACACGTTCCAAAAATGCCGCCGGTCGGGCCGGAGGAGCCGGGGCCGTTCGCCTTCGCCTCGGAGGAGCGCGTGACGCGCATCCTGAAAGGTGCCGGCTTCGTCGACGTGGCGATGGAGCCGCATAATCTGCCGATGGACATCGCCATCGGCGGCGGGCTCGATGCCGCCGTCGACGGCTCGCTTCAGATCGGCCCCGCCAGCCGCGCGCTCCAGGGCCATCCGCCGGAGACGTACACTGCGGCCAAGGCTTCGATCCGCGAGACGCTTGCGCCGTTCCTCAAGGGGCAGTCAGTGGCGCTGCCGGGCGCGATCTGGATCGTGACGGCAAAGGCGTCGTAGGCGCAGCCCTTCACACCACATCATCCGGCGCCAGCGCGCAGCCATTGTCCGGATGCGTCTCGACCTGAAGCGTGGTGTGGCCGATGCGATAGGTCGTCCTCAGCAACTGCGCGGTTTCCATCAGGAACGCGTCGGCGGTGCCTGCGGGCATCACGAGGTGGCAGGTCAACGCCGTCTCGGTGGTGGAGATCGGCCAGACGTGGAGGTCGTGGATCGCTGACACGCCCGGCCGCGCGAGCAGGAAGGCCTTGATCGCGACGAGGTCGGTGCCCTTGGGCGCTGCCGCCATCGACATGTCGATGGAGCCGCGCAGCAGGCTGGTCGTGCCCCAGAGGATGCTTGCGCAGATGACGAGGCTGGTGAGGGGATCGAGCCAGAGCCAGCCGGTCCAGATGATCAGCGCCGCCGAGACCACGACGCCGAGCGAGACCGCGGCGTCGGCCGCCATGTGCAGATACGCGCCTTCGATGTTGATGTCGTCCTTGCGGCCGCTCGCGAACAGCATGGCGGTAAAGCCGTTGATGAGGATGCCGATGCCGGCGACCACCATCACGGTCACGCCCGCGACCGGCTCCGGTTCGCGCAGGCGCAAAATCGCTTCCCAGCCGATCGCGCCGGTTGCGACCAGCAGGAACACCGCATTGGCCAGCGCTGCCAGAATCGTAGAGGCGCGAAAGCCATAGGTGAAGCGGCCGCTCGGCGCGCGCCGCGCCGCGATCGAGGCGCCCCAGGCCACGACCAGGCCGAGCACGTCGGAAAGATTATGGCCGGCATCGGCGAGCAGCGCAGTGGAGTTGCCGATATAGCCGTAAACCGCCTCGGCCACGACCAGCGCGGTGTTGAGCGCAATGCCGATCGCGAACGCCTTGCCGAAATTGGCGGGCGCATGGACATGCGCGTGACCGTGCGAATGGCCGTGGCTGTGGTCATGACCATGATCATGCGCGTGGCCGTGATCATCGTGGTGATGACCGTGATGGTCGTGACTGCCCAAACCTAGCGCTCCCCGGAAATCGCCAAATCAGGCGTCATTGTAGGCGTTTCGCCCGCGCCGTCACGCCGGAACAGCAAATAGAGTGCCGGCAGCACCAGCAATGTCAGGACCGTTGAGGAGATGATACCGCCGATCACGACGGTGGCCAGCGGCCGCTGCACCTCGGCGCCGGCGCCGGTGGCGAGCGCCATCGGCACAAAACCGAGGGAGGCGACCAGCGCCGTCATCAGCACCGGGCGGAGCCGCGTCAGCGCACCCTCGCGCACGGCCTCCGCGATGGGGCGCCCCTCGCTGCGCAGACGCTCGATGAAGGCGATGATGACGAGCCCGTTCAGCACGGCCACGCCCGATAGTGCGATGAAGCCGACGCCAGCGCTGATCGACAGCGGAATGCCGCGCAACAAGAGCGCCGCGACACCGCCGGTCAGCGCTAGCGGCACGCCGGAGAACACCAGCGCCGCATCCGCCGCCGATCCCATGCCCATGAACAGCAGCAGGAACACCAGCGCGAGCGCCACCGGCACGACGATCGTCAGCCGCTTGCTGGCGGAGACCAGCTGCTCGAACTGGCCGCCCCAGCCGATCCAGTAACCCGGCGGCAGTTTGACCTTCTCCGCGACGGCGGCCTGCGTCTCGGCGACGAAGGAGCGCAGGTCGCGCCCACGGACGTTCGCCATCACCACCACGCGCCGCTTGCCGTTCTCGCGGCTGATCTGGTTGGGCCCGGGCGCGATCTCGATCGCCGCAACGGAGGACAGGGGCACGTAGCGCAACGCCGTGCCTGCTGTCCCCGGCCAGGCGGTTTTCGTGACGGTCGCCGTATCCTCGGCCGGCGGCAGCGGGATCGGCAGCGACTTGAGCGCGTCGGGATTGGCACGCAGGCTTTCCGGCAGCCGCACCACGATGTCGAAGCGGCGATCGCCCTCAAACAGCTTGCCGACCGGCTTGCCGCCGATCGCGATCTCGACCAGGTTCTGCACCTCGCTGAGGCTGAGGCCATAACGCGACAGTGCCTGGCGGTCGAGCTTGACGGTGAGGATCGGCAGGCCCGCGATCTGCTCGGTCTTGACGTCGGCAGCGCCCTCGATGCCGCGAACCACGCCGTTGACCTGCTGGGCGATGCCGGCGAGCACATCGAGATCGTCGCCGAAGATCTTGACACCGACGTCGCTGCGAATGCCGGCGATGAGCTCGTTGAAGCGCATCTGGATCGGCTGGGTCATGCCGTAGGCCGTGCCGGGCAGGGTGTTGGCGGCGCGCTCCAGCTCGGTGACAACCTCCTCCTTCGGCTTGGCAGGATCAGGCCATTCCTCGCGCGGTTTGAGCGTGACATAGGTGTCGGCCACATTCGGCGGCATCGGATCGTTGGCGATCTCGGCGGTGCCCATCTTGGAGAAGATCGTCGCTACTTCCGGAACCTGCTTGACCGCTTTCTCCAGCCGGATCTGCATGTCGGCGCTCTGGGTCAGGCTGGTGCCGGGAATCCGGATCGTCTCGATGGTGATGTCGCCTTCGTCGAGGCTCGGGATGAATTCACCGCCCATGCGGCTTGCCGCAAAAAGGCTGCCGGCGACGATTAGCGCGGCTCCGAACGCGACGCTGCCGCGGTAGCGGATGGCGCGGTCGAGCAGGGGGAGATAGATTTTCTTCGCCCCGCGCATGAAGATGTTCTCTTTCTCCGATACCTTGCCCGTGACGTAGATCGCGATTGCGGCTGGAACGAAGGTGATCGACAACAACGCCGCGCCGGCGAGCGCCATCAACACGGTGAGCGCCATCGGCGTGAACATCTTGCCCTCGGTGCCGGTCAGGGTCAGGATCGGCAGATAGACCACGGCGATGATGAGCGTGCCGAACAGGCTTGGCTGGATGACCTCGCTGGCGCCCGCGCGGATGGTCTGGATCCGCTCCTCCAGTGACAGCAGTCGCCCGCGCCGGTTCTGCTCGGCGGCGAGCAGCCGCAGGCAGTTTTCGACGATGATGACCGCGCCGTCGACGATAATGCCGAAATCGATCGCGCCGAGACTCATCAAATTGGCGCTGACCTTGCTTTCGACCATTCCCGTGATCGTAAACAGCATCGAGAGAGGAATGACGCAGGTGGTGATCAGGGCGGCACGGATGTTGCCGAGGATCAGGAACAGGACCGCGATCACCAGTGCCGCTCCCTCGACGAGGTTCTTCTCGACGGTCTGGATGGTCGCTTCCACCAGGTGCGTGCGATCATAGACCGCGCGCGCGATCACGCCTTCGGGCAACGATTTCGCGATCTCGTTGAGCCGCGCCGCCACGCGCTGGGCCACGGTGCGGCTGTTCTCGCCGATCAGCAGCATGGTGGTGCCAAGCACGGTCTCTTTGCCGTTGGCCGACGCCGCGCCCGTGCGAAGCTCATGCCCCTCCTGCACGTCAGCGACGTCACGGATACGCACCGGCACGCCGCCGCGTGAGCCGATCACGATGTCGCGGATGTCCTCGATATTGGCGACCTGGCCGGGAGCGCGGACGAGATATTGTTCGCCGTTGCGCTCGATGTAGCCGGCGCCGACATTGGCGTTGTTGGCGGCCAGCGCCGTCATGATATCGCGGAAGCCGAGGCGGTAGGCCATCAACCGGCCGGGAACCGGCAGCACGTGGAATTGCCGCTCATAGCCGCCGATCGAATTGACCTCGATCACGCCGGGAATGGTGCGCAGTTGCGGCTTGATGATCCAGTCCTGGATGGTGCGCAATTCGGTCGGCGTGAACTCAAGGCCGGTCGGCGACTTCGCGCCCGGTTTGGCTTCCACCGAGTAGACGTAGATCTCGCCGAGACCGGTTGAGATCGGCCCCATCGCGACTTCGACGCCGGCCGGCAACTGGTCGCGTACCTGCTGGATGCGCTCGTTGACGAGCTGGCGCGCGAAATAGATATCGGTGCCGTCCTGGAACACGACGGTGACCTGGCTGAGACCGTAGCGCGAGATCGAGCGCGTGTAGTCGAGCTTGGGCAGGCCGCCCATCGCGGTCTCGATCGGGAAGGTGATGCGCTGTTCGGATTCGAGCGGCGACAGGCCGGGCGCACGCGTGTTGATCTGGACCTGGACGTTCGTGACGTCGGGCACGGCATCGATCGGCAGGCGGGTGAAGTTCCAGGCGCCGAAGGCGCCGACCGCGAGCACGATGAGGATCACCAGCCAGCGTTGGCGGATTGAGAAAGAGAGGAGGGCGTCAATCATGGTCGGCGTCTCCTTTGCCCATCTCCGCCTTCACGACAAAACTGTTCTCGGCGACGTAGCGCTCTCCGGCGGCAAGCCCGGCGCGGTTTTCCACGAACTTTGAATCGGAATCGCCGAGCTCGACGGGGCGGGCCTCGATCTTGTCGTCGTCTTCGCGGACGAACACGACGGTCTTGTTCTCGAGCATCTGGATCGCCCCTGTGCGTACCGCCACTGCAACATTGCGCTTTCCGAGCACAAGTCGCGCGGTCGCGAACAGGCCCGGACGGAGCCGTCCGTCCGTGTTGGGCAGCACGACGCGCGCGAGCGCGGTCTGCGTCTCGCTCGAACCCACGGGGGCGATATAGGAGATCGCGCCCTTGATCTCGCCGCGGCCGTCGTCGGGATCGATCAGCACCTCGTCATTGAGGCGGACGCGCCGGAGGTCCTGCCGGTAGATCGAGAGATCGACCCAGATGGTCGAGAGGTCGGCGACGACGAAGGCCGGCTTCTGTTCGGAAACGTATTCGCCGAGCGAAATCTGTCGCTCGATGATGGTGCCGGCGATCGGCGCCTTGAGCTCGTAAACGGTGAGGCTCTGGTTGCTCTCGATCGTGGCGAGCAAATCATCCTTGCCGACCTTGTCGCCAATACGCTTTTGAATTGACTTGGCAACGCCGGGAAAGCGCGGCGTCACCTGCACCACGGCCTCCTGGTTGGCGCGCAAAACGCCGTTGAAGGCGAGCGTGTCGTTCAGCGTGACGCTCTCCGCCTCGGCCAACGCGATGCCGGCGGCAGCGAGCTTGACGTCGCTGATCCGGATTCGGTCTGCCCCGTGTTCGTCCTGCTCGACATGGTCATTCGGCTTCTCCGGCTTCTTGTCCGCGGCATGTTCGACCGGCGCGACCTTGGCCGGTGTGAGGATGGAATAGCCCCAGGCGCCGAGCGCAGCGGCAAGGATGGCGACCAGAACGGTGGAGGATGTCTTCATCGCGCGCTCTCCCGGGCCAGCGCAAACGGATTGCCGACGAGGCCTTCGATGGTCGCAACGCCTGCGTGGAAGTTCTGCAGCGCCTCCTGCTCGCGCAGGCGCGCTTGCGCAACGCTCGCCTGGGCATCGAGCACTTCGAGCAGGGTGAAGCGGCCCTGGCCGTAGCCCTGCGAGATCGCGTCCGCCGCTTCCGTGGCCTTGGGGATCGCGGTCTCGCGCAGCACTGCAAGTTCGCGCAGCGAACACTGCAGCGAGTCGTAAGCGCGGCCGGCGACCACGATCAACGTGTTGCGGTTGGCCTCGCGCTCGGCCTTGGTCTTGGCGAGGCTTTCCTGCGCCGAAAGGATGTTGCCCTGGTTCTGGTCGAGCACGGGGATCGGCACCGAGATGGTGAGGCGGACCGCGTCGTCATTGGTCTCGTTGAAATGGCGCCAGCCGGCAGCGATCCGCACATCGGGATAAGGCCGGAGCCGCGCCATTAACAACTCGGCGTTCCGCTGCGCATACACCGCGGTCCAGCGCACCAGCTGCGGATTAGCATCGATGGCGGCGACGACCGACTGGAAGGTCGGCGGTTTGCCCATGGTGTCGAGCCGGCCTGAGACCTCGCCGAATTTCGCGGCGCCATCGCCCATCAGCACCGCAAGCTCGCGCCGGGCGCTTGCCAGCGTTGCCTTGAAGCGCTCGCGGTCGGCCTTCACCAGGGCGGAGGCGACTTCGGCGCGGCCGGTCTCGGCCGGCGAGGAAGCGCCGGCCTCGACGCGGCGGCGCAACAGCGGCGTCAGTCTGTCGATCGCTGCAATCTGCTCATCCATGATCTGGATGCGCCGCTGCGCGCCGAGCACGCTGAGGAAGGCGATCGCCGTCTCCGACAGCACCTCCAGCCTGATCGCCTTGCGCTGGATCGCGGCGACCTCGATGCCGGCGGCGCCCGCGGCAATTCGCGCCTCGCGCTTGCCGAACAGCTCGAAGGCCTGGCTGATCTGGAGCGTGGTCTCGGCCGATTTGGTGCCGCGATAGATGCCGGACCCCAGCGAATTGTCCTGCTCATAGGACAGCTCCGGATTGAGCAGCGCGCCGGCCTGGATACGCTGGCCCGTGGCGATGCCGACATCGCGCTCCGCCGCCGTCAGCCGCGGGCTCGCGGCCAGCGCGCGCGAGAGTGCCGCGCGCATCGTCAGGGTCTGGGCGTAAGCGTGCTGCGTCAGCCAGGGGCTGACGAAAATCGCCATCGCGCACGACAGGCGCGCGGCAGTCCGTCTGCAAGACATGAAAGTGACCTGTGAACAAAAGCATCGTGGGCGCACACAGCGCCCGGCTGATCAGTTCAGGTCAGATGTTTGGGGGGCCGGGAGTCGGTATCGGGCGCAATGCCGGTCAGCGCAGGTGCGCGCTGCACGACCGGTGCGGCAACGATGTCGGTCGCAGTTTCGGACTGCAGCGGCTGTGCAACGGCGACGGAGAAGCAGCCGTGGCAGTGATGACCACCGATGGCCTTGTGATCGCCGTGGCCGGCCGCGCCGTCATCGAGGATCGAGGCGATCTCTGAACCACCTGTGGGGCTGGTCACATCGATGTCGTGCGCGCCATGCAGCGCGCCCGACAGCAGGTACATCACCGCAACGAGCACAGCCAAGAGCCCGCGCCAGTTGCGCGGGTGGTTGCGTCTCAGGGGGCGGCGGCTCAGGACCACGAATGCACTCTTGCTGTCAGGTCAGCTGCCCCTAGCATGGCAACCGGAACGGTGTCGACCCGCAATAATGTTACGTGTGGGGAACTCAACGTCGCAGCCACGTGCGTTGATGCTATTGCACTCGGCTCGCAACACGGCGCCGCCGCAGCCTCATTCAGCAGCCTCCGGAAGTTGCTCTGGTGCAACAGTGTCCGAACGCAGCCCAAAGCCTTTCACGAGCCCGAAGATCGCGGGGATCACGATCAGTGTCAGCAGCGTCGAGGAGATCATGCCGCCGATCATGGGGACGGCGATACGCTGCATGATCTCCGACCCCGTGCCCGTGCTCCACATGATCGGCAGCAGGCCGGCCATGATCGCAACCACCGTCATCATCTTCGGACGGACGCGTTCGACGGCGCCTTCCATGATGGCGGCGTTGAGGTCGTCGCGGCTGAGATCGCGACCGGCGCGTGCGCTGCTCGCCCTGGCTTCAGCGAGCGCCTGGTTGAGATAGATCAGCATCACCACGCCGGTCTCTGCCGCGACACCAGCGAGCGCGATGAAGCCGACGGCGACCGCGACCGACAGGTTGAAGCCGAGCCACCACATCAGCCACAGCCCGCCGACGAGAGCGAAGGGCAGGGACAACATCACGATCATGGTCTCCGTGATCGAGCGGAAGTTGAGATAGAGCAGCAGGAAAATGATCAGCAGCGTCACCGGCACCACGATCTTCAGCCGTGCGGTCGCACGCTCCAGATATTCGTACTGTCCGCTCCAGACCACATAGTAGCCCGGTGGGAACTGAATGCTTGCCTGCACCGCGCGTTGCGCGTCCGCAACGTAGCCCCCGAGATCGCGGTCGCGGATGTCGACATAGATGTAGGTGGCGAGCTGCCCGTTCTCGGTCCGGATCGAGGTTGGCCCGCGCGCCGGTGTCACGCTTGCGACCTCGCCGAGGGGGACGGCGCCACCACCCGGCATCGGCACCAGGATGTCGCTGGTGATCGCCTTGGGATTGTCGCGGAGGTCGCGGGGATAACGCATGTTGACGGTGAAGCGCTGCCGGCCTTCCACGGTCGTGGTCACGGTCTGGCCGCCGAGCGCGGTGGCGATCGTGTCCTGCACGTCCTGGATCATGATGCCGTAGCGTGACAGCGCCTCGCGGTCCGGCGTGATCTCGAGGTAGTAGCCGCCGAGGCTTCGCTCGGCATAGGCCGAGGAAGTGCCCGGCACTGCCTTCAGCACTTGCTCGACCTGTTTTGCAAGCTTGTCGATCCCGGCGAGATCGGTGCCCATGACCTTGACGCCAACGGGCGTGCGGATGCCGGTCGAAAGCATGTCGATGCGCGCCTTGATCGGCATGGTCCAGGCATTGGAAACACCGGGAAACTGGAGCGCCTTATCCATCTCGGCGATCAGGCTGTCGACCGTCACGCCCGCGCGCCACTCTTCCTTCGGCTTGAGATTGACGATGGTCTCGAACATCTCCGACGGCGCCGGGTCGGTTGCGGTCGCCGCGCGGCCGGCCTTGCCATAGACCGAGGCGACCTCGGGAAACGAGCGGATGATGCGGTCCTGGGTCTGCATCAGCTCGGCAGCCTTGGTCACGGAAATGCCAGGCAGCGTCGTCGGCATGTAGAGCAGGGTGCCTTCGTTGAGGTTGGGCATGAACTCGGAGCCGAGCTGACGTGCGGGCCAGATCGAGACGGCGAGCACGCCGAGCGCGAGCAGGATCACGACGATCCTGGCCCGCAGCACCGCGGCGATAACCGGCCGGTAGATCCAGATCAGGAAGCGGTTGAGCGGGTTTTTGTGCTCCGGGATGATCCTGCCGCGAACGAAGATCACCATCAGCGCTGGGACCAGCGTAACCGACAGCAGCGCCGCGGCCGCCATCGCAAAGGTCTTGGTGAAGGCGAGCGGGCTGAATAGCCGCCCCTCCTGCGATTCCAGCGTGAAGATCGGCATGAACGACACCGTGATGATCAGCAGGCTGAAGAACAACGCCGGGCCGACCTCGGCTGCGGCCTCGATCAGGATCGCCACCCGCGAACGGCCGGGCTCGGCGCGCTCGAGATGCTTGTGCGCGTTCTCGATCATGACGATCGCAGCGTCGATCATGGCGCCGATCGCGATCGCGATGCCGCCGAGGCTCATGATGTTGGAGCCGATCCCGAGCAGCTTCATCGCCCCGAAAGCCATCAGCACGCCGACAGGAAGCATCAGGATGGCGACGAGTGCGCTGCGGACATGCAGCAGGAACACGATGCAGACCAGTGCCACCACGATGCTCTCCTCGAACAGCGTGTGCCGGAGCGTGTCGATCGCCGCGTAGATCAGGTTCGAGCGGTCGTAGACCGGAACGATCTCGACCGATTTGGGCAGGCTGGTCGCGATCTCCCTGAACCGCTTCTTGACGTTCTCGATCACGTCGAGCGCGTTCATGCCGAAGCGCTGGAGCACGATTCCGCTTGCCACTTCGCCTTCGCCATTGAGTTCGGTGATGCCGCGTCGCTCGTCCGGCCCGAGCTCGACGCGGGCGACGTCGCGCAGCTTGACCGGCGTGCCGTTGTCGGCCTTCAGCACGATTTTGCCGAGGTCGTCGATGTTCCTGAGATAGCCCTTGCCGCGGATGACATATTCGAACTCGGACAGCTCGACGGTGCGGCCGCCGACATCGGCATTGCTGGCGCGGATGGCGTCGCGCATCTTTTGCATGGTGATGCCGAGATCGCGCATGCGCTGCGGATCCAGGATGACGTTGTACTGCCTGACGAAGCCGCCGACGCTTGCGACCTCGGCCACGCCTTCCGCCTTGGCGAGTGCGAATTTCAGGTTCCAGTCCTGGATCGTCCGCGTCTCCGCGAGGTTCAGCTCCCTGGACATCACCGCATATTGGTAGACCCAGCCGACGCCGGTGGCGTCCGGGCCGATCGTGGGCGTGACCCCGGCGGGCAGTCGCGCGGCGGCGCCATTGAGGAATTCGAGCACGCGCGAGCGGGCCCAGTAGATGTCGGTGCCGTCCTCGAAGATGACGTAGACGAAGGAGACGCCGAAGAAGGAGAAGCCGCGCACGACTTTCGACTTCGGCACCGTCAGCATCGCGGTGGTGAGGGGATAGGTGACCTGGTCTTCGATCACCTGGGGCGCCTGTCCCTGATATTCGGTGTAGACGATGACCTGCGTGTCGGAGAGATCCGGAATCGCGTCCAGCGGCAAATGCAGCAGTGCATAGAGCCCGGCTGCGGCGGCAAATCCGGTGCCGAACAGCACCAGCAGCAGGTTGCGCGCCGACCAAGCGATGATGCGCGCGATCATGGCTTGGCTCCCATCGCCTTGTCGCTCTCTTGCGTGGTGGCGGATTCGGCAAAGCCCTTCAGGGCGGCCTTCAGATTGCTTTCGGCGTCGATTAGGAAATTGGCGGCGGTGACGACCGCCTCGCCCTCGGCCAGACCATCTCGTATCTCGACATAGCCGCCGCCGCGCCGGCCGAGCTTGACCTCGCGCGGCTCGAAGCGGCCCTGGCCGTTGTCGACGAGGACGGCCTGCCTGCTGCCGGTGTCGAGCACCGCGCTCTCGGTCACCGCGACGACTGACGCCGGATTGCCGGTATCGATCTCGGCATCGACATACATGTCGGGAAGCAGCGCAGAGTCGGTGTTGGCCAGCTCGATCCGCACGCGAGCGGTGCGCGTCTCCCTGTTCAGCTGCGGATAGATGACACTGATCCGGCCTTCGAACTGCCGGCCAGGATAGCTGCGTGCTTGTACTTTCACAGGTTGGCCGACTGCGACATTGCCGAGGTCGCGCTCGGCCACGTCGACATTGGCCCACACCAGCGCGATGTCAGCGATCCGAAACAGCACGTCGCCGGGCTGGGCGCGCATGCCCTCGATCGCATTGCGCTGGAGCACGATGCCGTCGCGCGGGGACGACCATTGGATGGTGACCGGCGCCGTGTGGCTTTTCTCCATCTCGGCAATGACGGGCTCGGGAACGTCGAGATTGATCAGGCGCTGCCGCGAACCGCGACCATAGGGTTCGATGCTGGCCGTCGTCTTCGAGGTGATGGTCGCGAGATATTCGGCTGCCGCAGACGCTACCGCGGAGCTGTAGATCTCCATCAGCGGCTGGCCCTTGGTCACGCGGCTGCCGGTGGTGACGTCGGCGACCTTCTGCACAAAGCTTTCAGCTCGCATCGCGACGACCGAGACGCGGCGCTCGTCGAGCTGGATCGTGCCGGGCGCGCGGACCAGTGTGTGGATGCGGCGCAGCTCGGCGGGCTCGGATTTGACCCCGGTGCGCTGGATCTTGCCAGGCGACAGTTTCACCGAGCCGTCGTCACTGTCGTCGCCCTCGTAGACGGGAATGTAGTCCATCCCCATCGAATCCTTCTTCGGCGCAGGCGAAATGTCAGGCAGGCCCATCGGGTTGCGATAATATTTGATCTTGCGATCACCCTTGTGCTCGACCGCCGCCATCTCCGCGGGCTGGTCGGACCCGTCGAAGCTTATGTCCGCGCCCGCAGGTACGGCACGATAGTCGCGGCCGTCCTCGGTCTTCTTCGGGGTTAGCGAATAGAATGGCTTGCCGTCCGGCTCCTGATAATAGAGCGGGGCGGGCGTATCCGCTGCCCTCGCCACGGATATGATGGCGCGATCCGTCAGATGTGGATACCTGGCGAACAGCCCGGCGCCTGCCGCTGCGAGGATTGCAGCAGCAGCGCCGATAAGGCGGTTGCGGGTCATTTTTCGGCCGTGACGACGAGCTTGTTTTCGACTGTTCCGGTTTCGCCCTGCACCTTGGCGCCGAGCGAAAGCTGCCAGCGCCCGGCCATGCCGAATGTGGCCTTGAAGCGGTAGGTGCCGGGTTCGGTGCCCGGCATCGGCGTGACCTTGGTAGCCATCTCCTGCATGCCGTCGGGCGTCATGTCGAGCCGGCTGGCAAAGATCACCGCATCCGGCACCGCCTTGCCGGTGGTCTTGTCGACCAACCGCACCTTCACGACGCGATCCGCGCCGGCCTTGACGGTCGGCTGAACGAGCTGGAATTCGTAGTTCTTGATTTCGGCATGAGCTGTGCCGGTGAGAGCAGCGGCGATCAGCGCGGCCATGGCGGCGCGCGCGAGGTTGGACGTCTTCATGATTTCAATTCCTCGATGGGTCCGATGATGCCGTCAGGACCGCGCGCAACATGGGACGCGCAGCAAGACGGCAGGCAGCGATGCACGCCCGTTCCGACGCGCACCTTCGTCAGGCGCGTGAGCGCCGGTCAGACCAGGGTTCGAGGGGGATAGTCGGGAGGAGGGCGGGTGAGCCCGTCAGCAATGATATCATCGAGCGGCCGGAACAGCTCAAGTGCAAGCGGACTGCGCGTTGCCATCGCAATCGCGGGTCCAGTCTGCAAGACCTTCAACATGCAGATCGCGATGAGAGGGCAGTCCTGGCATTGCTTGCTTTTCTGCTGATCGGGGCAGCACGGCATGTCGGCTGACATGTCCTGCGTATCCGACATCTGCATGTCGCCCGCCATCGGATATCCCGCTGCCGCCGGTATCACCAGCGGCGCAACCATCAGCCCCGCGGTCACGAAGACCGCGAGCAGGAGGTTGAGGATGCGACGAGCAATCATGGCGAGACATTCTCACACGGTGGCAATGCTGGAAAGTCCCCTGGTTCACAACTATGCGAGCAAGGCTTTCCGGTGGTTAACCCTCTTAGTGGGACTTGGGGCCACCCTGATAACGCCATCCGGACGCGCCGACGGTTGGCGATGTCGCGGGCTGTGCAGAGGGGGCGCGGTCGTAGGCGAAGGCTGAGACCGGCCCCTGCTGCGACGCATTGGATTGTGTGCCCTGCCTGGCCTCATTCGGCCAGTAGCTCCGATCGGAAATGGTCGATCCCGCCTGGGCGCTGGCGGACAGTGCGGCAAGAACGGCGATTGTGAGAAGGCTCTTCGTCAACATAGTCCCGGCTCCATCATTTTTCCGAAACGCATCCATTGCGCTTCTAATGAGGAGTTCGGAGCCGGCCTCTCGGCGGTTACAGGTTCACGCTGACGTGAGCCGGGTGTTCACCATCGCAACAGCCGCGGTCCCAACATCGCGCCTGCGAGGGTGCAGAGCACGATCGTGCCGCCATACCAGAGCGCGACAAAGGGCAGCGAGTCGTCGGTGCAGTGAAGCGCATAGCCCATCGCGCTCATCCCACCGGCAACGAGTCCGCTAAAGGCGCCAGCACGGACCAGATTGGTCGGGGCCGCCTGCCGCACGGCCCAGATAACGACGGCAAACGGGACGATCGCGATGATCGGAATCGAGATGAGGCATTCGAGCCATTGGTCGCCCATCACCATCATGTCCCAGTGTGAGCTCGGCGCCTGCCCCAGGCTGACGGCAGCAAGCAGCAGGATCGCCACAAATGGCAGCGCGGCGAGACCTGGGGATATGCGCTGCTCCCCTCCAGGACGCGCAAGCCGCGCCAAATAGACCGCTGCCGCACCTACCGTGCCGATCGCGAACACGAGCTTCAGGAAGAGAAAAATGACGGCGCGCGGCGTGGCCAGGTCCACTCGGAGGCCAAGTGCAACAAGCGTCATGCCGATCGCGACAGCTATTCCCGTCGCGAGCGCAATGCCTAAGCTGCGGTTGACCAGCCGCCGATTGACCGGCTCGACGTTCACACTGAGTGCAGTAATCAGCTCGTCCGTCTTCATGTTTGCGCCCTCTGTGCGATCAAAGCCGCCAAGGCCTTCAATCCCCGATGAATATTGACCTTCACGCCGGATTCCGAAGTCCGGCATCGCCGTGCCGCTTCAGCTACGCTCAATCCATCGAGCTTCACGGCCACGATTGCGCATTGCATCTTCTTCGGAAGAAGCTTCAGCAACCGCCTGAGATCAAAGCTGCTCTCGGCGTTGAGGTGATCGTCATTCGCCGTGACTTCGTTGGCTTCGTCGATCGGCACGTCGGCAACCGATGCCCGGTTTCGTCGCAGGAAATCGATCAGCTTGTAGCGCGCGATCGCGTGCACCCAGGGGGTGAACGGCTCGTTGGGGTCGTAGGTGTGGCGCTGGATGTGGATCGCCAGCACCGCCTCCTGAACCAGATCTTCGGCTTCCGTCGGACCTCGGCCGATCCTCGCAAGCTTGCCCTTGTAATAGGCGCGCAAATGCCGGCTCAGTCGCTCAAGCAGCACGCGGTGTGCCGCCGCGTCGCCATCCTGGCTGGCGAGCATCAGCGTCCTGAGCTCGGTTTCCGGTGAGTTCATATCCACTTGGCTTTAGTTCGGCCGTTCGGCCTCGCCGGTTACACCCGGTTCGAAAGATTTTCATCTTTCTTTGCGACGGGAAGCGGCGCCAGGCGCGGGTCGCGGTTCGGCCAGACGCGAACAGGCCCCAGTCCGGGGCTGACCGGCTGAGGCCCTCTGCGCTCACAATCTCGTCTTTTGGGACTTGTGCGATGAATTCGCACCTCGCAGGGTCTTTCCCGCCGAAATCGCGGATTGGGAAAGTTCCGGATTCCTTTTGTCCGTGGCGACCGGACTAAGGCTCGGCCAAGCCCACTGGTGTCAGTCGTCGTCCAACGGTTCGAAGCTCGTGCAAAGAAGCGCAGTTTCCTGAACCGTGATCGAAGCCCGATGAAGTCGACACTGGTACTCGGCGGTCGGGCGTGCCCTTCCTGAGCGAGCGCCGGTGGCGTCCCCTCTGAGAAAGACGCAGCCTCGGCACGGGGCGGCGGTGGCTCGTGGGAGGAGCGTAGCGATGCGTTTCACGATCGTGTCCAGCGAGTTCCTCAGCTTCAGGCAGTCCTCCGCGACCAGCGCGGCGACGGCGGTCGCGATGCTGCTGGTCGGATCGTGTTGTGCAAGCAGTCGTTCGCCTTGCGGGGTCACGCAAAGCACCACCGATCGCTTGTCACGTTGCGAAGGTCTACGGGCCACGAGCGACCTGTCCACGAGAGCCTTGACGATCTGTGTTGCGGTGGCCCGGGTCGAGGCGAGATAATCGGCAAGCGCCGTCGGCGTTCTCGAAAATCTGTTCGCGCGTGCAAGAAAGCGCAGGGCCGTCCATTCCCGATCCCGCAATCCGCGCCGATCGTCGGGGAGATGGCAGGCACCGGCCGCTTGAACCAACAGCTGCACGGTTTCGCGTATGAGAGGCATGGCCAGTTTCGTTGACCCAAATCAAGGTTGGCAATGGTGATCGTGCGTGAAATGACGCCGAAGGCGATCTGCGCCCGCAGAATCGGTCCAGCGTCCCTGTTGCGATGTAGAAGTGGGTAGGAATCCCGTCTTGCGATTGCGGGCCGACTATTTGCTGTTTTGGGTCAGAACGCCGCGGCCACCGCCATGCACCGCACAAGCCGCATCAGCTCCATACCCAGTGCGACCGGAGGGATCGCGCGACTGGCGTGCGATCGGGTTCGCGGCGCGGGAAAAGACCTCGCGGAACTTGTGTCGAGGGCGGAGCTTACTCTCGATCTCATCGATCAGCCCGGCTGCCGTCTCGACGTGAATGCGCAGATCAAGCTGTTGGATCTGGCCGCCGAGATGTTGCACGACGACTTTCTCGGTTTCCATCTGGCGCAGGATTTCGATCTCCGCGAGATCGGGCTGCTGTATTACGTCATGGCATCATCGGAGTCCCTGGTAGACGCGCTTCGGAATGTTGCCCGCTACAGCCGGCTGAACAATGAGGGAGTTCAAATCGCCATTGATCTCAATCGCACGACTGCGATCGTGCTCAACTATGTGGACGTCGAGCGTCACTCCGATCGTCATCAGATTGAATTCTTGCTGGGTGCCTTGATCCGCGTCTGCCGGCGGTTGACCAGTCATCGGTTGAAGCCGGACCGGATCAGGGTGAGGCATCACCGCTCCGACGTGCCTGCGGACGTTCTGGCTTTTCTGGGCTGCGCTGTTGAGTTTGGGTCGAATGCCGACGAGATCATATTCGCTGCTTCCGCGGCGTCCATTCCGTCGATCGATGCCGATGCATACCTCAACAGGCTGCTGCTGACCTATGCCAATGAGGCGTTGGGGAAACGCATCTCTCCGAGCTCAAACCTTCGCGGGCGCGTGGAAGATGCGATCGTCCAGGTGTTGCCTCACGGCCGGGCAAACGTGGACGAGATCTCCGGCCGTCTCGGCATGAGCCGCCGTACGCTCGCACGTGCGTTGGCGGCAGAGGGTGTGACCTTTTCGGCGCTTCTCGACGAGTTGCGGGCCGCTTTGGCCAAAGGATATCTGAGTGAGAAGGGGCTGCCGATCTCGCAGATCGCCTGGTTGCTCGGTTATCGCGAGACCAGTTCCTTTACCCACGCATTCGGTCGTTGGACCGGTTCAACGCCCCGGCGGTTTCGCGCCGCCCATGGAGGATCACCAAGGCAATCCAGCGGCCGACGTACGGCAAGCGCCGGGCGCGGCGGAACGCGCTAAGCGTCTCGGATCTGCCCCTACGCCCTCTCCTCCCAGATCATGGCGAGGTGGACGATGGTCTGCACCGCCTTCTCCATGTCCTGCCGGCTCACCCATTCCAGCCGCGAGTGGAACGCATGTTCGCCCGCAAAAATGTTGGGGCAGGGCAGGCCCATGAAGGAGAGACGCGAGCCGTCGGTGCCGCCGCGGATCGCGGTGCGCATCGGGCGCAAGCCGGCGCGGCGGATCGCCTCGATGGCGTATTCGAGGATGTGCGGGTGACGGTCGATCACCTGCTTCATGTTGCGGTACTGCTCCCGCACCTCGAACTTGTAGGTCGAGCGCGGATAATCCTTCATCACGTCCCTGACGATCTCCTCGAGCAGGACCTCCTTCTCCTTCAATCCTTCCTCGGTGAAGTCGCGCACGATGAAGGCGAGGGTTGCCTGTTCCAGCGCGCCTTCGATGCCAACCGGATGCAGGAAACCCTGCTTGCCGGACGTGGTTTCAGGTGAGCAGCCTTCCTTGGGCAGCCGCTCGACGATGGCGGCTGCGATCTTGATCGCGTGCTCCATCTTGCCCTTGGCGTAGCCCGGATGGGCGCTGACGCCGGTGATGGTGATGGTGGCGCCGTCGGCCGAGAACGTCTCGTCCTCGACAGAGCCCGCGCTTTCGCCGTCCATGGTGTAGCCGAACTCGGCACCCAATTTCTTGATGTCGACATTGTCGACGCCGCGGCCGATCTCTTCGTCCGGCGTGAACAGGATCTTGATGGTGCCGTGCTTCACATCCGGATTGTTGATGAAGAAATACGCGGCATCCATGATCTCGGCGACGCCGGCCTTGTTGTCGGCCCCGAGCAGCGTGGTGCCGTCGGTGGTGATGATGTCGTTGCCGATCTGGTTCTTCAGCGCGGGATGCTCGGCGAAGCGGATCACCTGGGTCGTATCGCCTGGCAAAGTGATGTCGCCGCCGCGATAGTTCTTCACCATCTGCGGCTTGACGTCCTTGCCGGTGACGTCGGGCGAGGTGTCCATGTGCGAGCAGAAACAGATCACCGGCACCTTCTTGTCGGTGTTGGCCGGGATCGTGCCGTAGACGTAGCCGTAATCGTCGAGATGGGCATCGGTGATACCAATGGCCTTCAGCTCGGTGACGAGGACGCGGCCGAGATCCTTCTGCTTCTCGGTCGATGGCGAAGCCGGGGAATTCGGATCGGACTGGGTGTCGATGGTGACGTAGCGCAGGAAGCGCTCGGTCACGGTATGCGCGAAGGTCAGGGACATGTCTGGTCAAACCGCCGGGTCTTTGGGGAAGCAGCCAGTATATCAGAAAACCGGGCCAGGTTGCGGCCGGAACGAGCGCGGATCAGGCTTAACGAAACGTGACCGGCTAAATTGCCTCTTTCAGTTCCTTGACCGGGCGGAACGCGACCTTCTTGCTGGCCTTGATGTGGATCGCCTCGCCGGTAGCGGGATTGCGGCCGGTGCGGGCCGCGCGCTTGCGGACCTGGAGGATGCCGAGCCCGACGATGCGGACGCGGTCGCCCTTCTTCAGGTGCCTGGTGATCAGCTCGACCATGTCGGTCAGGACGGCCTCGGCGTGCTTCTTCGACAGGTCCTGGCTGTCCGCGATGTCGGCCGCGAGGTGCTTGAGCGTGATCGTGGCTGGAGCAGCTGCCTTCTTCGCCATGTCTGGCCTCCTCGGGTGTCGCGCGGAAGCTTGCCGGGGCTCCCAAAATGCCAAGTTCCGAAGGCCTAGACGATTCGGGATGGGACTGACTATGCCAGCCAACGGGGGAGGCATTTTCGGATGATTTCTCAAGCCAATCCGCGCGTTCCTGCCGGCCCCGGACGAGCGCAAGGCGCGAGATTCGACACAGTCGTCGTCAAGCAGGCTGAGGATGTTCTACTAAGTTTTTGAAGATATTGCCAAAAATGGCGCGAGAGACGGGGCTCGAACCCGCGACCTCCGGCGTGACAGGCCGGCGCTCTAACCAACTGAGCTACTCCCGCGTGACGCGTATGTGTCCGCGCGGAACGAGGGGGGACTTAAAGGGGGGACATGGTGAAGTCAAGGACGTTGCGCTCACGGGGAGCAAACGTCTGTTGGCGCGGGGCGGGACCGTATCGCTACGGCCCGGACGGCTGCCTCCGGGCGCCGAATCAATCAATGGTGTTACAAGCTCCACAGGCAATTTCCGGGGACAATTGGCTTGACCGTCGGCTCGCGCGCCTTCCAGAACGCAAGGCTCCAGAAGAAATTCAAGAAAGATGCGGAAGCCGTGCTGGCGGCAGCCCACTAGGCCTACGCCAACGGGCGGCTCGCCGACGTCGAGACGCTGTGCCGGCGGATCCTGGAGGTGCTGCCCGATCATTTCGACACGCTGCATCTGCTCGGGGTCAGTCTCAGCAGCGACCCGAAGCGGCTCGAGGAGGCTGAGCAGGTCCTGCGTGCCGCGATCGCCGTCAGCCCGCGCGCGGCCAATGTCTATTGCGACCTCGGCACGGTGCTGTTCGACCTCAAGCGGTTTGAGGACGCGCGGGCCTGTCAGGAGAAGGGGATCGCCCTCAATCCGAACTTCCCGATGGCCCTGACCAATCTCGGCAATACGCTGATGCATCTGGGGCGGCCGCTGGAGGCGCTCGAACTGCACGAGCGCGCCATCCGGTTGAAGCCCGACTATGCCGACGCCTATTGCAATCGCGGCAAGGTCGAGCTGCGGATCTGGCACTCCGAGCAAGCCTTGCAAAGCTTCGAGCGCGCGCTGGCATTTCAGCCGAAGCATCAGGAGGCGCTGGCCGGCCGCGGCATGGCCCTGCTGGAGCTGCGCAACTACGCCGCTACGGAGACCGCCCTGAACACGGCCTTGGCGATGAAGCCGGGCAACGCCAAGGTCCTGGCCCATCGCGGGCGACTCCATCTCCGGCTGCTGCGGCTCGAACAGGCCGAGCGCGACGTCGAGGCGGCGCTCGCGCTCGATCCGACGCTCGAACTGGCGCTGCGCGAAAAGGCGCGCGTCAGCCTTCTGCTGAACAAGCCGACTCAGGCGATGGCGGCCTGCAAGACGCTGCTTGAGCAGAATTCCAAGTCGGAAAACGCGCTCAGCCTGATGGGATCGTGCTTTGTCAGCCAAGGCGAGATCGCGGCCGCGCTCGAACATTTCGATCGGGCGCTGGCGCTCAAACCCGACTTCGAGGATGCGATCGAAAGGAGGATCTTCGCGCTCGACTTCCTGCCCGGCGCAGATTTCGCGATGTTGCAGGCCGCGCGCAAATATTGGTGGGACAATATCGGCGCCAGGATTCCGCAACGACCGCTTCGGCCGCGGGAGCTCGATCCCGACAGGCGCCTGGTGGTGGGTTACGTGTCGGCCGATTTCAGGCGGCACTCGGCCGGCTACATCTTCATGCCGGTGCTGCGCCATAGCGATCACGCCAATTTCGAGATCGTCTGCTATTCGTCATCGCCGCTTCAGGACGAGATGACCGACGAGTTCCGCTCGTTCGCGGATCACTGGGTCGATGCGGAATCGCTGTCCGACGAACAATTGACGGACCGCATCGAGGAAGACGGGATCGACATCCTGGTCGATCTCTCCGGTCACTCCGGCGGCACGCGCCTCGGGATGTTCTCGCGCAAGCCCGCGCCGATCCAGGTGTCGGCCTGGGGCGCGCCGACCGGCACGGGTCTGAAGACCATAGATTATATCTTTGCGGACCCGGTCACGATTCCGGAGGGAGCTGGCGGGAGTATTGCGCGGCACAGGCTCGGTGATTCAACAGCTTGGCCTGAACCCTTCAGAGATTGGCCAAAAGCAAAAGGCCGCCCCAGGGCGGCCATTGCATGTCAAACCGGACCTTTTTCCCGCAATTAGCGGACCGTCGAGGTGCCCGAGCTCGTGATCGCCACCGGCTTGCCGGCCTTGATCACGTGAGTGGACTGGGCGGTCTGGCTGTAATCGGCGTTGGTGCGGGCTGCGATCCCGAAGGCGGCCACTGCGATGCCGGCCACCAGCGCCACCACCACGATCTTCAGGTGGGTACCCCGATCTGCAGAGTGAATTGAGTGGTTCATCGAAGCCTCCCGACGGGCTTTGGCGCCGTCTGTAGGCTGATGTCTTAAGGAGCATCTGTTTCCGGATCGTTTCGCGGGTTCCGCAAAATGGTTTCATCCGGCCATTTCAGGGGGGCTCGCGTGGTTTTACCTGCCGCGTAATCGCGGGGGCGAATTCCCTTCGCCATGATCGTTTCCACCGGCCGCGACCGATGGGCCGAGCGATCCGGCAAGGGAGAAGCACCATGAACCGTCGAACAATCCTCGAAGCCACGTTGCTTGGAACCGCCCTTGCTGCGGCATCGGGTGGGAGCGCGCCAGTGACCGCAGCCCAGCAGACTGCGCGATCCCCCTATGTGACCGCGAAGGACGGCACAAAGCTGTTCGTGCAGGACTGGGGCAGCGGGCAGCCGGTGGTGCTGCTGTCGGCCTGGACCTTCGACGCCAGCAGCTGGGGCAGCCAGATTGCAGCCCTCGACGCAAAAGGCTTCCGCTGTGTCGCGCCCGACAGGCGCGGGCATGGCCGGTCCGAGATGCCGTCTTCGGGCTACGATTTGGACACGCTGACCGACGACGTCGCCGCCGTGATCGAGGCGCGCGACCTGCGCGACGTCACGCTGGTTGGCTTCTCGATGGGAACGGCTGAGGCGGTGAACTATCTCGGCCGATACGGATCGGACCGGATCGCGCGGCTGGTGCTGGTCGCGCCGACGACGCCCTTCCTGGTCAAGACCGAGGACAATCCTGATGCGGTTCCGAAGGCGATGATCGAGGCTGACAATGCGGCCGTCGCACGCGACTTCGCAAAGTGGATCGCGGCGAACGAAGCGCCGTTCTTCACGCCTGACACGCCCGAGATCACGCGAACCTGGATCCGCGAGATGATGCTGAGCGTGCCGCTGCCGGTGGCGCTCGCGTGCCGCAAGACCACCGCGTTCTCCGATCTGCGCGCGGCTGCCGCCAGGATCGATCGGCCGACGCTGATCCTCCATGGCGACAAGGACGCCAGCGCGCCACTGCCATTGACGGGTGCCAAGACCGCAAAGCTGATCAAGGGCAGCAAGCTGATCGTCTACGAGGGCGCGCCGCATCCGCTGCCGCTGACGCACAGCGAGCGCCTGATGGCAGACATGCTCGCCTTCATGAGCGCTTGAGAGGGCTCAGCTCGCCCGCTTGATGTCGGCGCGGATGGTCCGCGCCGCCCAGACGAACAGCAGGGCGCCGAGCGTGGTCGTGACCGCTGCCGAGAGCAGCGAATAGCGCACGGCGTCGGCCCCGTAGCTGCCCTTCAACGCGTCGTTGACCACGCCGACCGCGAGCGGGCCGACGCCCTGGCCGAAGCAGGTTGCGGTGAGCGCGATCAGCGCGGAGGCGAGCGCACGCATGCTGGGCTTCGCCACCGTCTGCGCGATCGCAAAGATCGGTCCGAGATGGAAGCCGACCAGGAACGAGGTCAGCGCCAGCATCGCGACCATCATCGAAAAATCCTGTGTCAGCATGCACAGCGCAAAGACGGGGCCGGCGAGGCCTGAGGTGATCGCCGGCGCCCATAGCTTCCAGCGGTCGTCGCGGCGGCTCACTTGCGCCACGACAAAGCCGCCGAGCAGGGTGCCGGCCATGCCGGCGAGCCCCTTGAAGGTGCCGGCATAGGTTCCGATCTCGGCGCTCGACAGGTGGTGCACGCGCGCCAGGAACGGCGGGATCCAGGCCGCCGTCGCGTAGTTCGTGTAGGTGGTGAGGCAGAAGCCGATCAGCACGATGATGAAGCTCTGCTGCGACGCCAGGAAGCGCAGCGTCGGCCCGAGCGGCTCGGGCACGAAGCTTTCCTGCATCGCGCCGCGCTTCGGCTCCGAGATCGTCAGCCACAGGATTAGCGCCAGCAGGATGCCCGGCACGCCCGCGACATAGAAGGCCATCCGCCAGCCATAGTGCTGATTGACGTAGCCGCCGACGAAATAGCCGAGGAAGACGCCGAGATAGGTGCCGATGGCGTAGATGCCGAGCGCGCGCGGGCGCTCGTTCTTGGCGAAGAGATCGGCGACGATCGACTGCGAGGCGGGTGAGCCGGCGGATTCGCCGATGCCGACGCCGATCCTGGCGAAGGCCAGCGCGGTGACGCTCGAGGCCATGCCGCACAGCGCCGTCATCGCGCTCCAGAACGCAAACGCCAGCGCCACGATGTTGCGGCGGTTGAGCCGGTCGGCGACGCGCGCGATGGGAATGCCGAGCAGGGAATAGAACAGCGCGAAGCCGAAGCCCGCGAGCAGGCCCATCATGGTGTCGCTTAGCGAAAACTCCTTCTTGATCGGCTCGATCAGGACGTTGAAGATCGTGCGGTCGAGGAAGTTCAGCGCGTAGATGATGGTGAGCAGGCCCAGCACGTAATAGCGCCGCGGCGACGGTGTTGCCGCGGCGGCCGTTTGCACCGGCACCTGTGATGTCACATCGACCATCGCTTCCCCCAATTTGTCTTTGTTGTCTTTATGGGTCCAGCCCTTATTGGAGCTGGTTGCGTGAGAGCGTTTTCGAGCGAAGTGGCTACCGGTTCGCGTGAAGGAAACGCGTCAAACAAAAAACAGAGCCTCGTCCGATCGTATCGGACGGGCTCTACCCTTCGCGAATGTAGTTCCCCGCTTCGAACTCGACCAGCGGCGCGCTTGCGTCGAATGAGACACCGACGGGGTCGCGGCCCGCTTCCATCGCTTCGAGCTGGTCGCCCAGCATGCGCCGGATCATCAGGATGCCGCGATCGCTCTGGCCGAAATGCTCCTCGGAATGCACCGTCACCGGGCCCTGGCCGACCTGGGCCTCGTAATCGCCGGGGAATTGCTGGTGCTCTTGCTCCGTCATGTCCCACCAGAATTTTCCGTTGAACTTCGAGCGCATGCGGCCGATGTCGCCGGAATTCTTGACGCGGCCGGCGACGTAGATGCGGAACGAGGTGTCATCGATCGGCAGCGTCCAGCCGATCGACTCCACCCGGGCAAATTGCGCCACGCGCGGGTTCGGAACGACGCGCAAGGTGGGGAGGGCGGCTTCGGTGACGCGGTAAAATACCTTGCCGTCGTCCTGCTTGCGGATCGAGCGCACGGCGATGCCGCGCGGTGTCTTGTCGAAATTCACCTCCGGCATCGAAGCCATCATGTTGGTGAATTGCGGCCCTGAGAACGAGCCGTGCAGCACCGGCACGTGGTAGGGATCGACCACGTTCTCGAAATGCTGCAGCCAGTTGCAGGGGATGACCGCAGGCCCGCCACCGCCGATCGAGGAATCGTCGGCCTCGACGAACTCACCGTCGTCCATGTTTTCGAGGCACTCGTAGCCCGGCAGCACCGGACGTTTCTCGGCCGGGCCCATATAGGCAAAGACCAGCCCGTAGCGCTCCTCGACCGGATACCAGGGCTGGCGCACCTTGTCCTTGAACTGGCCGCCGTCGGGCTCGCAGGGCTGCTCCAGGCAATGGCCCTCGGTGTCGAATTTCCAGCCGTGATAGCAGCAGCGGATGCCGTCCTCTTCGACCTTGCCATAATAGAGCGTGGTGCCGCGGTGGCAGCAGCGGGCGTGGAGGAGGCCGACGCGACCGTGCTTGTCGCGAAACAGGATGAGGTCCTCGCCGAGCGCGCGCACCTTCTTCGGCGTGTCGGTGGCGTCGCTGATCAGCCCGACCGGGTGCCAGTAGCGGCGGAGCAATTCGCCCATCGGCGTGCCGCGCACGACCGAGGTGAGCTCGGTGCGCGTATGCGCCGGCTTCATGGCATAAGCCGTGCCGAGATCGCGATCCCGCCGGGTGATCGTCATGCCTGTTCCTCCCGCCGCTGGCCTTGATGGCCGGGTCGCCTTGTGTTGACTCAGTGAAAGATAATTCGATGACAATGTCAACGATCCTCCTGAATGCCCCTTAATTGCATTTGGATACGGCTGGGGAGGTTGCGCTACCAAGGCTTGGCACGTCTTGGCTTTCTTGGCAGATGTGGACCATGAGCCAGACATCGAGCACGGACGGGCGCCAATCGTCCGAGACGGACGACAATCACTCGCCGGCGCCGATCACCGTGATGCTGTCATCACGGCTGATGGTGCTGGCCAACCTGCTCAAGCGCGGTGCCATCCTGCGCTACAAGCGCCTCGCAGGACTATCCTCGGTCGAGTTCGGTCTGGTCGCCTCGCTCGGCCGGCGGCCGCCGATGAGCGTGGCGCGGCTCGCCGAAGCCGTTGGTCAGGACAAGGGCCAGATCAGTCGAGCGCTGGCCGAGCTGGTCTCGCGCAAGCTGATCGCGAAGTCGGCGAATCCGAAAGACAGCCGCGAGGTGCTGGTGTCGCTGACGCCTGCGGGTCTCACCGCACATGATGCGATCGTCGAAGGCGCGCAGGAACGCAACCGGATGCTGCTCGAGCAATTGAGCAACGACGAGTTGGAGACGTTGCTCGCGCAGATCGATCGTCTCACCGCAACCGCGGAAGCGATGCTCGAAGCCGAGAAGGTTTCGCGCTGATCGCGCAGCAATCTCCGGAAATATTCGAGTGCTTCTAAGAGCTTCTCTAAGAGGTGTTCTAAGAGCCTTTCAATTAGGGGAACCGCGCTCTCTCACATAAGCGTCGCCTGAAATGCATGCCGTTGGGGAAACAACGGCGTGACGCATCAGATGCACATTGGGGTGGCGCGTTGAACAGTCTTGGAATGCTGCGGTCGGCCGTGTTGGCGACTGCGTCGGCTTGCGTTTTGTTACCGCAAACATCGTTTGCACAATCTTCGCCGCAGGGCGGCGCGCAGAGCTTGCCGCCGGTGAATGTGGCTGCACCGGAGCAGCGCCGCCGCGCCGCCGTCCGCGCACCACGCCGGACGCACGGCCCGGTGCAAACGGCCGACAGCCGGAAACCTCAGCCGCAGCGTAACGTCGGAATTGTCGAGACGCCGCGCGGCCCGGTGCAGGGCTACGTCGCCAGGCGCAGCTCGTCCGGCACCAAGACCAACACGCCGATCATGGAGACGCCGCAGGCGGTGTCGGTGATCGGTGCCGACCAGATCCGCGACCAGAAGCCGAACAAGCTCGACGAAGTCCTGCGCTACACTGCTGGCGTGCGCGCCGGCACCTTTGGCGCCGACACCCGCAACGACTGGTGGCTGATCCGCGGCTTCAAGTCCGACGACGTCGGGCTGTTCCTCGACGGCATGCAGCTGTTCTACACGTCCTATGCGAGCTGGAAGCTGCAGCCCTCCAACATGGAGCGCGTCGAGGTGCTGCGCGGTCCGTCGGCCGTGCTCTATGGCGGATCGAGCCCGAGCGGCATCGTCAACGTCATCAGCAAGATGCCGCCGACCGAGCCGGTCCGCTACATCGAGACCGGCGTCAACAATTTCGGCAATGCATATGTCGGGTTCGATGTCGGCGGTCCCGTCGCGACGCAGCCCCAGGATGGCAAGCAGGACGGCAAGCTGTTCTACCGCGTCGTCGGCCAGGTCCAGAACGGCGGCACGCAGGTCAACTTCACGCCCGACAACAATTATTTCATCGCGCCGTCCTTCACCTGGAAGCCGGACGCCGACACAACGTTCACGGTGCTGGCCTCGGCCTCGAAGCAGGACACCCGCGGCATCAACTTCCTGCCCTATCAGGGCACGGTGACCAGCGCGCCGTTCGGCAAGATCCCGACCAGCTTCTTCGCCGGCGATCCCAACGTCGACAAGTTCACGCGCGAGCAGGAGATGCTCGGCTATCAATTCGAACGCAATCTCACCGACGACCTCACGTTCCGGCAGAACGCGCGGTTCGCGCATATCGACCTGACCTATCGCGGCTTCATCGGCAATGGCTGGGACAATATCAACATGGCCACGATGGGCCGTTACAATTGGTATGCGAAGAACACCGCCAACCAGGCCAATCTCGACAACCAGCTTGAATACCGCTTCAACACCGGTCCGGTGAAGCACACGATGCTGTTCGGGGTCGATCTGAAGGGCTATCAGATCGACGATTACCAGGCGTTCAACTTCGGCACCGTGCCGTCCATCAACGTCTTCAATCCCGCCTATGGTCTCGACATTCCGCTCACGGGCGCGCCGTTCCGCAACTTCCAGATCACGCAGAAACAGGCCGGCACCTACGTCCAGGACCAGATGAAGCTCGGCAACTTCACGCTGGTCTTGAGCGGCCGCAATGACTGGGTCGAGACGTCACAGGTCGCCCGTGACACCGGTGCCACTGTCGGCCAGCGCGACGACAGCAGGTTCAGCGGGCGCGCCGGGCTGATCTACAATTTCGACAATGGCATTGCGCCCTATATTTCCTATGCAACGAGCTACAATCCGATCATCGGCCTCAACGCGCAGAACCAGCTGTTCCTGCCGGAGACCGGCAAGCAGGCCGAGATCGGCGTCAAGGTCGCGCCCAAGGGATTTGACGGCTATTTCACCGCTTCGGTGTTCGACCTGAAGCGCCAGAACGTAGCGACCACCGATCCGTCGAATGTGCTGTTGCAGAACCAGACCGGCGAGGTGACCTCGCGCGGCATCGAGCTCGAGGCGGTCGCCAACGCCACCAAGGAGCTGAAGCTGATCGGCGCCTTCACCGCCTATCATCTGTTCACCAGCAAGGATCTCGATCAGTCCCTCGTCGGCAAGACCCCGACCAACACGCCGGAGATGCTGATCTCGGGCTGGGCGGACTACACCTTCAAGGACGGACCGCTGGAGGGATTTGGTTTCGGTGGCGGCGTGCGTTATGTCGGCTCGTCCTGGGCCGACACCGCCAACACGCTGGAGGTTCCCGCGGTCGTGCTCGGCGATCTCGCGGTCCACTACGAATGGCAGAACTGGCGCACGGCCATCAACGTGATCAATTTGACCGACAAGATCTACGTCGCAAGCTGCGCCTCGGCCTCGTCCTGCTTCTACGGCGACCGTCGCCGCGTCACCGCCAGCGTCTCCTACAAATGGTGAGGCAAATGGTAAGGCTCGGCGAGGGGAGGGTTTCGTGAAGGCGCGCACGGTCAGGATCTGGTCCGTGGTCCACACCTGGACCAGCCTGATCTCGACCTTGTTCCTGTTGTTGCTCTGTCTGACCGGCCTGCCGCTGATCTTCCATCACGAGATCGATGAGCTCCTGGGCTACGCCCCCCAGCCCGAAGCTCATGCGAGCGCGGCGCGCGCGACGCCCCAAGTCGTCGCCGACGCCGCGCTCGCCGCCGATCCCGGCCGCGTCCTGCAATATGTGTCCTGGGACAAGGACGAGCCAGGGCTGGTGATGGCCTTCACCAACGGCGCCCCTGACGGTGCGCCCGACAACGCGACCGTGCGTGCCTTCGACGCCGTTTCGGCCAAGCTGCTCGGGCCGGTCGGCGTCGGGCCGATGCTGATCGTGCTCAAGCTGCACACCGACATGTTCGCTGGCCAAGCCGGAAAGCTGTTCCTCGGCGCGATGGGGCTGCTGTTTGTGGTCGCCATCGTCTCCGGCGTGGTGCTGTACTGGCCGTTCACCCGCCGCCTGCGCTTTGCCACCATCCGTGACAGTGCCGCGCGCCGCGTCCGCTGGCTCGACTGGCACAATCTGATCGGCGTGGTGACGGTGGCCTGGGCGCTGGTTGTGGGCCTGACCGGCGTCGTCAACACCTGGGCCGAGCTGATGCTCAACCAGTGGAAGGCGACCGAGCTCGCCAGCATGGTCGCGCCCTATGCCGGCAAGCCGCCGCCCGTGCATCTCGCCTCGCTCGACAACGTCGTCGTGCGCGCCATGCAGGCGGCTCCCGGCATGGAGGTCGCCTTTATTGCGTTCCCGGGCACGCCGTTCACGTCCTCGCACCATTTCGCCGCTTTTATGCGCGGCGACACGGTCCTGACATCGCGGCTGCTGAAGCCTGTGCTGCTCGACGGTGAAACCGGGGAGGTGGCCGATGCCCGCGCGCTGCCGCTCTATCTCCAGGCGCTGCTGATCTCGCAGCCGCTGCATTTCGGCGATTATGGTGGGATGCCGCTGAAGGTGATCTGGGCCGCGCTCGACGGGCTCACCATCGTTGTGATCGGCAGCGGCCTCTATCTCTGGGTGGCGCGGCGGGGCAAGCGCGCGCCTGCCAAAGCCGACGCATTCGCCAGACGAGCCCCGGTCCCGTCGTGATGCATGGCTCCTCTGACCGCGCGCACCTGTGGATACGTGTCTTTGCTGCACCTATGCTACTCGCCGCGGCGACAATCATTGGCCTGCTGGCTGCGTTGCTGTGGGGAACGGTGGGCCAGTATGTCGCCTGGGTGACAGTCGGAGCCCCCGTGCCGGTCGTCAGCTGGGTTTGGGTGCGCCGCCGCACCAAGAAAAACGTGCGATTTTCGCGGGCGACGCGCGGCAACTAGCCGTCTCGGCCCGTGCGCCGCAATCTCAGACCTGCTACCATGCAAAACTATGGCCGCCCTTGTCGGGTTCGGCGATCTGCTCCATACCAGCCGCGGGGTGATTCCGGGATTTCCACCGGTCTGGGAGCAGCAAAGGGCCTGAAAAGAGCGTGTCTTGCGCCCATTGGTGCACTGCGCTAAGGCTCAGAATAATTCCAAATCGGACGAATCCGTGGCTGTCCCGAGGCTGCGGGAAAAGAGGCTCGTCAATGAGCGGCATTCTACAGAACTATCTTCCACTCGTCGTCTTCATAGGGGTGGCAGCCCTCATCGGCCTGGTGCTGCTGATCGCGCCCTTCATCGTGGCGTTCCAGCAGCCTGACCCGGAAAAGCTGTCGGCGTATGAGTGCGGCTTCAACGCCTTCGACGACGCCCGCATGAAGTTCGACGTCCGCTTCTATCTGGTCGCCATCCTCTTCATCATCTTCGACCTCGAAGTAGCGTTCCTGTTTCCCTGGGCGGTTGCGTTCGGCAAGCTTGGCGCGACCGGCTTCTGGTCCATGATGGTGTTCCTGGCCGTGCTGACGGTGGGCTTCGCCTACGAATGGAAGAAAGGCGCACTCGAATGGGATTGAACCCTGTGCCGTCCGCTGGCCCGGCGATCGCGCCGGCCCCCAAGGGCATTTTGGATCCGTCGACCGGCAAGCCGGTCGGGGCCAATGATCAGTTCTTCCTCGAGGTCAACCACGAGCTGTCCGACAAGGGCTTCTTCGTGGCCGCGACCGACGACCTCATCACCTGGGCCCGTACCGGCTCGCTGATGTGGATGACCTTCGGTCTCGCCTGCTGCGCGGTCGAGATGATGCAGGTGTCGATGCCGCGCTACGACGTCGAGCGTTTCGGCTTCGCGCCGCGTGCCTCGCCGCGCCAGTCCGACGTGATGATCGTCGCGGGCACGCTGACCAACAAGATGGCGCCGGCTTTGCGCAAGGTCTACGACCAGATGCCCGAGCCGCGCTACGTCATCTCGATGGGCTCCTGCGCCAATGGTGGTGGCTATTATCACTATTCCTACTCGGTCGTACGCGGCTGCGACCGCATCGTGCCGATCGACATCTACGTGCCGGGCTGCCCGCCCACGGCGGAAGCGCTGCTCTACGGCGTGCTGCTGCTGCAGAAGAAGATCCGCCGCACCGGCACCATCGAACGCTAAGGTTTTACGTCATGGACGACGCCAAGCTCGACGCCCTGGGGCAGACGATCGTGAGCGCGCTTCCGGGCGCCGCCATCGGTCATTCGGTGGCCTTCAACCAGCTCACGGTTGATGTCGAGGCCAGCAAGATCGTCGAGGTGGTCAAGTACCTCCGCGACGATCCGAACTGCCGCTTCATCAACTTCACCGACATTACGGCTGCGGACTATCCGGCGCGCGAGAAGCGCTTCGACGTGATCTATCACTTCCTGTCTCCGACCCTGAACGCCCGGATCCGGCTCAAGGCCCAGGCCGACGAGACAACGCAAGTGCCGTCGCTGATCGAGGTGTTCCCCGGCGCCGACTGGTTCGAGCGCGAGGCCTACGACCTCTACGGCGTGTTCTTCGTCGGCCATCCCGACATGCGCCGGCTCCTCACCGACTACGGTTTCGAGGGCCATCCGCTGCGCAAGGACTTTCCGACCACCGGTTTCCTCGAAGTCCGCTACGACGACCAGGAGAAGCGCGTGGTGTACGAGCCGGTCCGGCTCAACCAGGAATTCCGCAAGTTCGATTTCCTCTCGCCGTGGGAAGGGGCGGACTATCCGCTTCCCGGTGACGAGAAGGCAGGACCGAAGGCCTGATCATGAACGAGCAACCCGAACAGCTTCGCAATTTCACCATCAACTTTGGCCCGCAGCATCCGGCCGCGCACGGCGTGCTGCGTCTGGTGCTGGAGCTTGACGGCGAAGTCGTCGCCCGCGTCGATCCGCATATCGGCCTGCTTCACCGCGGCACCGAAAAGCTGATCGAGCAGAAGACCTATCTCCAGGCGATCCCGTATTTCGACCGGCTCGACTACGTCGCGCCGATGAACCAGGAGCACGCCTTCTGCCTCGCCGCTGAAAAGCTGCTCGGCATCGAGGTGCCGCGCCGCGGCCAGTTGATCCGCGTGCTCTATTGCGAGATCGGCCGGATCCTCTCTCACCTTCTCAATGTCACCACGCAGGCGATGGACGTCGGCGCGCTGACCCCGCCGCTGTGGGGCTTTGAAGAGCGCGAGAAGCTGATGGTGTTCTACGAGCGCGCCTCGGGCAGCCGTATGCATGCGGCCTTCTTCCGCGTCGGCGGCGTGCATCAGGACCTGCCGCAGAAGCTGGTCGACGACATCGAGGCCTGGTGCGATCCGTTCCTCAAGGTCGTGGAAGACCTTGATCGCCTGCTCACCGCCAACCGCATCTTCAAGCAGCGCAACGTCGACATCGGCGTGGTGCCGCTGAAAGAAGCCTGGGAGTGGGGCTTTTCGGGCGTGATGGTGCGCGGCTCGGGCGCTGCCTGGGATCTGCGCAAGTCGCAGCCCTATGAGTGCTACGCCGAGATGGATTTCGACATCCCGATCGGCAAGAACGGCGACTGCTACGACCGCTACCTGATCCGCATGGAAGAGATGCGCCAGTCCGTGCGCATCATGAGGCAGTGCATCCAGAAGCTGAATGCTCCGGACGGGAAGGGCCCCGTCGTCGTCGAAGACAACAAGGTCGCGCCGCCGCGCCGTGGCGAGATGAAGCGCTCGATGGAAGCTCTCATCCACCACTTCAAGCTCTACACCGAAGGCGTTCATGTGCCGGCCGGCGAAGTCTACACCGCGGTCGAGGCGCCCAAGGGCGAGTTCGGCGTCTATCTGATCTCCGACGGCACCAACAAGCCCTACAAGTGCAAGATCCGCGCGCCGGGCTTTGCGCATCTGCAGGCGATGGACCACATCTGCCGCGGCCATCTGCTCGCCGACGTCTCGGCCATTCTCGGCTCGCTCGACATCGTGTTCGGAGAGGTCGATCGGTGATGGCGCAGGCGCCAATCCAGTTTGACCGTGCCTCGGGGGCCCTTGAAGGGGCCAACCTGTGGGAGCGGACGGCTGCCTTGGCGCTGGTGACGGGATCGAAGATCTCGTCGCATTTCTCGCATATGGGCTACATTGCCTGCGCGAACTTGCTGCGGAAAACGCTGCCCGAGCGCAACATCGCGATCAAGCTCAACCCGGACGCCGTGTTCGAATTCCCTTATGGCGACGGCTACTGGAGCAAGCTGCTCAATCGCTCCTATTGCTACGAGGACGAGCTGGAGCTGCTGTTCGCCGACTCCATCGACGTGGACTACACGCTGCTCGATTGCGGCGCCAATTACGGCTACTGGTCGGTGCTGGTGTCGAGCAAGCCGTTCGGCTCGCACAAGTCGATCGCGATCGAGCCGTCGGGTCAGAACTATCCAAAACTCTCGAATAACGCCCGCATCAACGGCAACCGCTTCGAGACCTTGAAATGCGCGATCGGCGCGGCGCGCGGCACCGCGCGGCTGTCAGGCACCAAGCACGAGGCCTTCAGCATCGCCGGCGCTCCGTCTGATGGCGGTGAGGACGTGCCCGTTCTGGCGCTGGATAACCTCATCGACGATGGCAAGGTCGCAGGCACTGGCAAATATCTGATCAAGCTCGACGTCGAAGGCGTCGAGATCGAGGCGATCAAGGGCGGCGCCCGGCTGCTCCAGACCGACAGCGTCATCATGTGCGAGGAGCACGGCAGCGATCGCACCCACGCGGTGTCGCGCTACATCCTCGAACAGACCCCGATGAAGCTGATCGTGCTCGATCCGCGCACCAACCGGCTGGAGACCGTGACGGAGCTGTCGATCCTGGATCGCATCAAGGTCTCGACCCACGTCGGCTACAACGTTTTCGGCACCGCAAGCGCATTCTGGCAGGACAGGATCAATGCCCTGAATGCGAAATCCGCGCGCCGCATGCAGTGAGAGATAAGACATGTCCGTTCGCCGATTAGCACCGAAGGAAGTCCAGCCCGCGAGCTTTGCGTTCACGGACGAGAACCTTGCCTTCGCCAAGCAGCAGATCGCGAAATATCCGGCCGGCCGGCAAGCTTCCGCCGTGATCGCCATCCTCTGGCGCGTCCAGGAACAGCACGAGGGCTGGGTCTCGGAAGCCGCGATCCGCGCCGTCGCCGACCTGCTCGACATGCCCTATATCCGCGTGCTCGAAGTCGCGACCTTCTACACGATGTTCCAGCTCGCTCCCGTCGGCAAGAAGGCCCACGTCCAGGTCTGCGGCACCACGCCGTGCCGCCTGCGTGGCGCCGAAGATTTGATCCATGTCTGCGAGAGCCGCATCCATCACGATCCCTTCCATCTCTCCAAGGACGGCAATTTCAGCTGGGAAGAGGTCGAGTGCCTTGGTGCCTGCGTGAACGCGCCGATGGTGCTGATCGGTAAGGACACTTATGAGGACCTGACCAAGGAGACCTTCGGCAAGGTGCTCGACGGTTTTGCCTCGGGCAATCCGCCGAAGCCCGGTCCGCAGAACGGCCGCCAGTTCTCCGCGCCGGCGGGCGGGCCGACCACGCTGAAGGAGACCTCCTGATGGGTCTTCCGTCTCAGGCGAACCGGGGGAGCGAAGCCGTGAATAAATGGGGCTTCGTCGCCATGCATGCCGCGCTCGCGGCCGCCTTCATGTTCCTGCTGCAGCGCTTCGTGATGAACGCGACGCAGGAAACCAGTCTGCTCTGGGCGCTGGCCTTCGCCGTCTGCGCCGCCGGGCTTGCCTACAAGCAAGCCAATCGTTGATCGGAAAGCACTGACATGCTCGAGGACAAGGACCGCATCTTCAAGAACCTCTACGGCCTCCACGATTGGGGGCTCGAGGGCGCGCGGCGCCGCGGCGCCTGGGATGGTACGAAGACTATCATCGACAAGGGCCGCGACTGGATCATCAACGAGATGAAGGCCTCGGGCCTGCGCGGCCGCGGCGGCGCCGGCTTCCCGACCGGTCTGAAGTGGTCCTTCATGCCGAAGGAGTCCACCGACGGTCGTCCGAGCTATCTCGTCGTCAACGCCGACGAATCCGAGCCCGGCACCTGCAAGGATCGCGAGATCATGCGGCACGACCCGCATCTCCTGATCGAGGGCTGCCTGATCGCGAGCTGCGCGATGAACGCGCATGCCTGCTACATCTATGTCCGCGGCGAGTTCATCCGCGAGCGCGAGCATCTCCAGGCCGCGATCGACCAGGCCTATGAGGCCAAGCTGGTCGGCAAGGACAACGTCAACGGCTGGCCGTTCGACATCTACGTCGCGCACGGCGCCGGCGCTTACATCTGCGGCGAGGAGACCGCGCTGCTCGAAAGCCTCGAGGGCAAGAAGGGCCAGCCGCGCCTGAAGCCGCCGTTCCCGGCCAATGTCGGCCTGTTCGGTTGCCCGACCACCGTCAACAACGTCGAGTCCATCGCGGTTGCACCGGACATCCTGCGCCGCGGCGCCGCCTGGTTCGCCGGCATCGGCCGCCCGAACAATGTCGGCACCAAGCTCTTCTGCATCTCCGGTCATGTCGAGCGGCCCTGCAACGTCGAAGAAGCCATGGGCATTCCGTTCCGTGAGCTGATCGAGAAGCATTGCGGCGGCATCCGCGGCGGCTGGGACAACCTCAAGGCCGTGATCCCCGGCGGCTCCTCGGTGCGCATGGTGCCGGCGGAGCAGATCATCGACACGCCGATGGATTTCGATTCCTTGAGCAAGCTGCGCTCGGGTCTCGGCACCGCGGCCGTGATCGTGATGGACAAGTCGACCGATCTGATCCGTTCGATCGCCCGCATCTCCTATTTCTACAAGCATGAGAGCTGCGGCCAGTGCACGCCGTGCCGCGAGGGCACCGGCTGGATGTGGCGCGTGCTCACCCGCATGGCCGACGGCCGCGCCCACAAGCGCGAGATCGACATGCTGCTGGAAGTGACAAAGCAGGTCGAAGGCCACACCATCTGCGCGCTGGGCGACGCAGCCGCATGGCCGATCCAGGGCCTGATCGCGCATTTCCGTCACGAGATCGAAGCGCGCATCGATCAGTATTCGCACAAGGCCGACATCGACGATGCCGGTGTCCGCGATCCCGTGAACATGGTCGCGGCGGAGTAAGAGACATGACCAAGCTCATCATCGACGGCAAAGAGATCGATGTCCCGGCCGAGTACACGCTGCTTCAGGCGTGCGAGGCGGCCGGCGCCGAGATTCCGCGCTTCTGCTATCACGAGCGGTTGTCGATCGCCGGCAATTGCCGGATGTGTCTCGTCGAGGTGAAGGGCGGCCCGAAGCCGGTCGCGAGCTGCGCCTGGGGCGTGCGCGACTGCCGTCCGGGCCCGAAGGGTGAGCCGCCGGAAATCTCCACCCGTTCGCCGATGGTGAAGAAGGCACGCGAAGGCGTGATGGAATTCCTTCTGATCAACCATCCGCTGGACTGCCCGATCTGCGATCAGGGCGGCGAGTGCGACCTGCAGGACCAGGCGATGGGCTATGGTGTCGACACCAGCCGCTTCGCGGAGAACAAGCGCGCGGTCGAGGACAAATATCTCGGCGCGCTGGTCAAGACCTCGATGAACCGCTGCATCCAGTGCACGCGCTGCGTCCGCTTCTCGGCGGAAGTCGCCGGCGCCCCCGAGATGGGTGCAACCGGCCGCGGCGAGGACATGGAGATCACGACCTATCTCCAGCACGCGCTGACCTCGGAGCTGCAGGGCAATCTCGTCGACATCTGCCCGGTCGGCGCGCTGACCTCGAAGCCTTATGCCTTCGCGGCGCGTCCGTGGGAGCTCGGCAAGACCCAGTCGATCGACGTGATGGACGGCGTGGGATCTGCGATCCGCGTCGACACCCGCGGCCGTGAGGTGATGCGCGTGCTGCCGCGCATCAACGAGGCCGTGAACGAGGAGTGGATCTCGGACAAGACCCGCCACGTTGTCGACGGCCTGCGTACCCAGCGCCTCGACCGGCCCTACATCCGCGAAGCCGGCAAGCTGCGCGCGGCGAGCTGGCCCGAAGCCTTCGCCGCGATCGCCTCCAAGGCGGCGCGTACCGACGGCAAGCGCATCGGCGCCATCGCCGGCGACCTCTCCGGCGTCGAAGAGATGTTCGCGGTGAAGGATCTGCTGGCAAAATTCGGCTCGGCCAATCTGGCGGTGCAGGGCGGCGACGCCTTCGATCCCGCGCTCGGTCGCGGCTCCTACATTTTCAACCCGACGCTCGCAGGCGTCGAGCAGGCCGATGCGCTGCTCATCGTCGGCGCCAATCCGCGCAAGGAAGCGGCCGTGTTCAACGCCCGCATCCGCAAGCGCTGGCGCGCCGGCGGCCTGAAGGTCGGCGTGATCGGCGCCAAGGCTGATCTCACTTACGACTATGATCACCTCGGCGCAGGCACCGAGACGCTCGGTGAACTTGCGGCCGGCAAGCACTCCTTCATGGATGTGCTGAAGAACGCCAAGAACCCGATCATCCTGGTTGGTGCGGGCGCAGCCTCGCGTCATGACGGAGCTGCCATTCTCGCAAGCGCTGCCAAGCTCGCGCTCGACGTCGGCGCGGTGAAGGACGGCTGGAACGGTTTCGGCGTGCTGCACGAAAGCGCTTCGCGCGTCGGCGCGCTCGACATCGGTTTCGTCGCCGGTCAGGGCGGGTTGAATGCCGCCCAGATGACGACCTTCGGCACCCTCGACCTGCTGTTCCTGCTCGGTGCCGACGAGGTCAAGGCGCCGGACGGCACCTTCGTTGTTTACATCGGCACCCATGGCGACCGCGGCGCGCATCGCGCCGACGTGATCCTGCCGGCGGCGGCCTACACCGAGAAGTCCGCGATCTACGTCAACACCGAAGGCCGCGTGCAGATGACCGGCCGCGCCGCGTTCCCGCCGGGCGAAGCCCGCGAGGACTGGGCGATCGTCCGCGCGCTCTCGGAAGCGCTCGGCAAGAAGCTCGGCTACGACTCGCTTGCCGCGCTGCGCCAGTCGCTCTTCAAGGCCGTGCCGCATCTGATCCGTCTCGACCAGATCGAAGCGGGCGCTGCCGACCAGATCAAGAAGCTGGCGGGGAAGGGCGGCTCGCCCGAGAAGGCGCCGTTCAAGGCGGCGATCGAGGACTTCTATTTGACCAACCCAATCGCGCGTGCGTCCGCCGTGATGGCGGAATGCTCGCGGCTTGCCTCCGGGCAGATGCTGACCGCAGCGGAGTGAGCCGATGGAATTTTTCGCAAGCGCATTCTGGACGGGCTTTCTCTGGCCGCTGATCATCATGATCGCGGAAAGCGTGCTGGTGCTCGTCGTCCTCTTGGTCGCGATCGCCTACATCCTGCTCGCCGACCGCAAGATCTGGGCGGCGGTGCAGATCCGCCGTGGTCCGAACGTGGTCGGGCCCTGGGGCCTGTTCCAGTCCTTTGCCGACCTGCTGAAGTTCGTGCTGAAGGAGCCGATCATCCCGGCCGGCGCCAACAAGGGCGTGTTCCTCCTTGCTCCCTTGGTCTCGTGCGTGCTCGCGCTCGCGGCCTGGGCGGTGATCCCGACCAATCTCGGCTGGGTGATCTCCGACATCAATGTCGGCGTTCTCTTCATCTTCGCGATCTCGTCGCTGTCGATCTACGGCATCATCATGGCCGGCTGGTCGTCGAACTCGAAGTACCCGTTCCTGGCGGCGCTGCGCTCGGCGGCGCAGATGGTGTCCTATGAAGTCTCGATCGGCTTCGTCATCATCACGGTGCTGCTCTGCGCCGGCACGCTGAACCTCTCGGCCGTGGTCGAAGCCCAGCATGTCCGCGGCCTCGCCAGCCTGATCGGGCTGCCGCAGCTCACCGTCCTGAACTGGTACGTCTGGCCGCTGTTCCCGATGTTCGTGGTGTTCTACGTCTCGGCGCTGGCTGAAACCAATCGTCCGCCCTTCGACCTCGTCGAAGCGGAATCCGAGCTGGTCGCCGGCTTCATGGTCGAATACGGCTCGACGCCGTATCTGCTGTTCATGCTCGGCGAGTATGTCGCGATCGTCACGATGTGCGCGCTGGCGACGATCCTGTTCCTCGGAGGCTGGCTGCCGCCGGTCGACCTGCCGCCCTTCAACTGGGTGCCGGGGATCATCTGGTTCTCGCTCAAAGTGTTCTTCATGTTCTTCCTGTTCGCGATGGCAAAGGCGATCGTGCCGCGCTACCGCTACGACCAATTGATGCGCCTCGGCTGGAAGGTGTTCCTGCCGCTGTCGCTGGCGATGGTGGTCGTGGTGGCTGGCGTGCTCCAGTTCGCCGGCATCGCGCCGAAGTGAGGCTGTCATGGGTATCAACATCAACGCCACTGCACGCTCGCTTCTGCTGTCGGAATTCGTCTCGGCGTTCTTCCTCGCCATGCGCTATTTCTTCCAGCCGAAGCCGACGCTGAACTATCCGTTCGAGAAGGGCCCGATCTCGCCGCGCTTCCGCGGCGAGCATGCGCTGCGGCGCTATCCGAACGGCGAAGAGCGCTGCATCGCCTGCAAGCTGTGCGAGGCGATCTGCCCGGCGCAGGCCATCACCATCGAGGCCGGCCCGCGCCGCAACGACGGCACCCGCCGCACCGTGCGCTACGACATCGACATGGTGAAGTGCATCTATTGCGGCCTCTGCCAGGAGGCCTGTCCGGTCGACGCCATCGTCGAAGGTCCGAACTTCGAGTTCGCGACCGAGACCCGCGAGGAACTGTTCTATGACAAGGCCAAGCTGCTCGCCAACGGCGACCGCTGGGAACGCGAGATCGCGAAGGCGATCGAGCTCGATGCGCCTTACCGGTGAGATGAGAGCATGATCCTTCCCGCGCTGTTCTTCTATCTCTTCGCCGGCGTCTGCGTTGCCTCGGCGGTGATGGTGATTGTCTCGCGCAATCCCGTCCACTCCGTGCTGTACCTGATCCTGGCCTTCGTGAACGCTTCCGGCCTGTTCGTGCTGTTGGGCGCCGAATTCCTCGCGATGATCCTGATCGTCGTCTATGTCGGCGCGGTCGCGGTGCTGTTCCTGTTCGTCATCATGATGCTCGATGTCGACTTCCTCGAGCTGCGCGAAGGCTTCATCCAGTACCTGCCGGTCGGTGTCGTGATCGGCGGCATCTTCCTGTTCGAGCTGCTGCTCACCGTCGGCGCCTGGGTCATCAATCCGACCGTGAGCAAGACCATCACGGCGCCGATCCCGACCAACGTCTCGAACACGGAGGCGCTGGGTCTCGTGCTCTATACGAAGTATGTCCACTACTTCCAGCTCTCGGGCATGGTGCTGCTGGTCGCCATGATCGGCGCCATCGTGCTGACGCTGCGCCACAAGGCGAGCGTGAAGCGGCAGGACATCAACGTTCAGAACGCGCGCACGCCCGAGATGGCGATGGCGATGCGCAAGGTGGCGTCGGGGCAGGGGCTGCAGGACAGCGACGCGGCGGAGTGGGTGAAATGACGATCGGGCTCGGACATTATCTGGCGGTCGGCGCGATCCTGTTCACGCTCGGCATCCTCGGCATCTTCCTGAACCGCAAGAACATCATCGTCATCCTGATGTCGATCGAGCTGATCCTGCTCTCGGTCAACATCAACCTGGTGGCATTCTCGACCTTCCTCGGCGACATCGTCGGCCAGGTCTTCGCGCTGCTGGTCTTGACCGTCGCTGCTGCCGAAGCCGCGATCGGTCTTGCCATCCTGGTGGTCTATTTCCGCAACCGCGGCTCGATCGCGGTTGAGGACGTCAATCTGATGAAGGGCTAACGCATGATCCGGAAAAGTGGATACCGGTTTTCCGACCAGATCATGCGGAAAGAGAAATAAGTCATGGTCCAGGCAATTGTCTTTCTGCCTCTGCTGGGCGCCATTCTTGCTGGCCTGATCGCGCTGTTCGGCGCGCATGCTCGCAACCCCTCGGGCGACACGGTCGAGCATCACGATGATCACGGCCACGGCGACGCCCATGCGGCGGCCGCGCACGACGATCACGCTCACGACGACCACGGCCACGGTCCGGTCGAGCCGGCGGCTGCGGGTTCACGCGGCGCCGAACTGATCACCACTGCATTGCTGTTTGTTTCGGCCGCGCTGTCCTGGATGACGCTGGTTGATGTCGGCTTCAATGGCCATGACGCCCGGTATCAGCTTCTGCCCTGGATCTTCTCCGGCGAGCTCGAGGTCTGGTGGACGCTGCGCGTCGACACGCTCACCGCCGTGATGCTGGTGGTGGTGACGACCGTGTCCTCGCTCGTGCACCTCTATTCCATCGGCTACATGGACGAGGATCCGTACCGGCCGCGCTTCTTCGGCTATCTCAGCCTGTTCACCTTCGCCATGCTGATGCTGGTGACCGCGGACAATTTGGTGCAGCTGTTCTTCGGCTGGGAAGGCGTGGGTCTAGCGAGCTATCTGCTGATCGGCTTCTGGTACCAGAAGCCGTCGGCGAACGCCGCCGCCATCAAGGCCTTCGTGGTCAACCGCGTCGGCGATTTCGGCTTTGCGCTCGGCATCTTCGCGATCTTCTACCTGACCAGCTCGACCGATTTCGAGACCATCTTCCACGCAGCTCCCGGCCTCACCGGCAAGACCATCGACTTCTTCGGCTGGCACGCCGATGCGCTGACGCTGACCTGCCTGCTGCTGTTCATGGGCGCGATGGGCAAATCGGCGCAGTTCCTGCTGCACACCTGGTTGCCGGACGCGATGGAAGGCCCGACGCCTGTGTCGGCGCTGATCCACGCCGCGACCATGGTCACCGCCGGCGTGTTCATGGTGGCGCGCCTCTCGCCGCTGTTCGAGCTCGCCCCGAACGCCCAGGCCGTCGTGATGTTCTTCGGCGCCACCACGGCGTTCTTCGCCGCGACCATCGGTCTCGTCCAGAACGACATCAAGCGCATCGTCGCCTATTCGACCTGTTCGCAGCTCGGCTACATGTTCGTGGCGATGGGAGCAGGGGCCTATTCGGTCGGCATGTTCCATCTGTTCACGCATGCCTTCTTCAAGGCGCTGCTGTTCTTAGGCTCCGGCTCGGTGATCTACGCGATGCACCACGAGCAGGACATCCGCAACATGGGTGGCCTCTGGAGGAAGATCCCGTACACGTTCGCGGTGATGACCGTCGGCACGCTGGCGCTGACCGGCTTCCCGTTGTTCGCCGGCTACTTCTCCAAGGACGCGATCATCGAGGCGGCCTACGCCTCGCATAATCCGTTCTCGACCTATGCCTATCTGATGACGATCTTGGCCGCCGGCCTGACCTCGTTCTATTCCTGGCGTCTGGTGTTCAAGACCTTCTTCGGCGAGCCGCACGACCAGGAGCACTACGAGGCCGCGCATGAGAGCCCGATCTGGATGCTGATCCCGATCGGCGTGCTGGCGGTTGGCTCGGTCCTGGCCGGCTTCCCGTTCAAGGAGCTGTTCACCGGTCCTCACGGCGTGGAAGAGTTCTTCCGCGAGTCCGTGAAGATGAACCCGCATATCCTCGAGGACATGGAGCACATGCCGCATCTGTTGGGCTGGCTGCCCTTCGTGATGATGGCCGGTGGTTTCCTGGTGTCCTACACCTTCTACATCCGCAAGCCCTACCTCCCGGTCGAGCTCGCGAACACGCAGCCGATGCTGTACCGGTTCCTGCTCAACAAATGGTACTTCGACGAGCTCTACGATTTCATCTTCGTCCGTCCGGCGAAGTGGATCGGCTACCAGCTCTGGAAGAAGGGCGACGGCTTCATCATCGACGGCTTCGGTCCCGACGGTATCTCGGCCCGCGTGCTGGACGTCACCCGCAACGTCGTGAAGATCCAGACCGGCTATCTCTATCACTACGCATTCGCCATGCTGATCGGAGCCGCCGGCCTGATCACGTGGTTCATGTTCGGCTTTGGAGGCCAGTAAATGACTACCTGGCCCATCCTATCGGTTACGACGTTCCTGCCGCTGGTCGGCGCGCTGATCGTCTACCTGAGCCGCGGCGATGACGAGGCGGCCAAGCGCAATTCGCGCTGGATCGCACTCTGGACCACGCTGATCACCTTCGCGGTGTCGGTGCTCCTGGTCATGCGCTTCGACCCGTCCAACGCCGACTTCCAGTTCGTCGAGAAGGCGAACTGGCTTGCGACCGGCATCACCTACCACATGGGCGTGGACGGCATTTCGCTGCCGCTGGTGATCCTCACCACCGCGATCATGCCGTTCTGCATCATCGCGAGCTGGAAGGCGATCACCAACCGCGTCCGCGAGTACATGATGGCGTTCCTGATCCTGGAAACGCTGATGATCGGCACCTTCTCGGCGCTCGATCTCGTGCTGTTCTACCTGTTCTTCGAAGGCGGCCTGATCCCGATGTTCCTGATCATCGGCGTCTGGGGCGGTCCGCGCCGGGTCTACGCCTCGTTCAAGTTCTTCCTCTACACGCTGCTCGGCTCGGTCCTGATGCTGCTCGCCATCATGGCGCTGTACTGGAACGGCGGCACCACCGACATCCCGACCCTGATGCACACCGCCGTGCCGCGGTCGCTGCAGACCTGGGCGTGGCTGGCCTTCTTCGCCTCGTTTGCGGTGAAGATGCCGATGTGGCCGGTGCACACCTGGCTGCCTGACGCGCATGTCGAGGCGCCGACGGCTGGATCCGTGGTCCTCGCCGCGATCCTGCTGAAGATGGGCGGCTACGGCTTCCTGCGCTTCTCGCTGCCGATGTTCCCGCTGGCCTCGCATGACTTCGCGCCGCTGATCTTCACCATGTCCGCGATTGCCATCATCTACACCTCGCTGGTGGCGCTGATGCAGGAGGACATGAAGAAGCTGATTGCGTACTCGTCGGTCGCGCATATGGGCTTCGTCACCATGGGTATCTTCGCCGGCACCATGCAGGGCGTCGCCGGCGGCGTGTTCCAGATGATCTCGCACGGCATCGTCTCCGGCGCGCTGTTCCTCTGCGTCGGCGTCGTCTACGACCGCATGCACACCCGCGAGATCGCGGCCTATGGCGGCCTCGTCAACCGGATGCCGCTCTATGCGCTGACCTTCATGATCTTCACCATGGCCAATGTCGGTCTGCCTGGCACCTCCGGCTTCGTCGGCGAGTTCATGACGCTGCTCGGTACCTTCAAGGTCTCGGTCTCGACCGCGTTCTTCGCCACCTTCGGCGTGATCCTGTCGGCCTGCTACGCGCTGTGGCTCTACCGCAAGGTCGTATTCGGGGCGCTGGTCAAGCCGTCGCTGGCGAGCATGAAGGATCTCACTCTGCGTGAGTGCGTGACGCTGTTCCCGCTGATCGCGCTGACGATCCTGTTCGGCGTCTATCCGAAGCCGGTGCTCGACATGTCGGCCGCCTCGGTCCAGCAACTCGTCAACAATTACAACACCGCTGTGACGGCCGTGAAGGCCGCCGCACTGCTCCAGTGATCGGGCAGGTCAGGATATCGCCATGAGCTTTACGACTGCAGGTTATCAACTGGCGCCGGTGCTGCCCGAGCTCGTGCTCGCGATCGGTGCCATGGCGCTTCTGATGCTCGGCGCCTATCGTGGGCAGGGGACCACCGGCACGGTCACGACGCTCGCGGTGCTGCTGCTGATCGTGGTCGGCGTGCTCGAATACACGCTGCCGGCAGGCAAGCAGGTGACTTTCGGCGGCAGCTTCATTGTCGACGACTTCGCCCGCTTCATGAAGATCCTGGCCCTGATCGGCTCGGCGGTGACGCTGGTGCTGTCGACCGAGTTCCTGTCCGACCCGTCACGGCGCATCTTCGAATACGCGATCCTGGTGCTGCTCTCGACGCTCGGCATGATGGTGCTGATCTCGGCCGGCGACCTGATCTCGCTCTATCTCGGCCTCGAATTGATGTCGCTCGCGCTCTACGTCGTGGCGGCCTCGAACCGCGACAACGCCAAGTCGACCGAAGCCGGCCTGAAGTATTTCGTGCTGGGCGCGCTGTCCTCGGGCATGCTGCTCTATGGCGCCTCGCTGATCTATGGCTTCACCGGCACGGTCAGCTTCGCCGGGATCGCAACGGCTGCGACATCAGCGAATGTCGGCCTCGTCTTTGGCCTGGTCTTCCTGCTCGCCGGCCTTTGCTTCAAGGTCTCGGCTGTGCCGTTCCACATGTGGACGCCGGACGTTTACGAGGGCGCTCCGACCCCGGTCACCGCTTTCTTCGCGTCCGCGCCGAAGGTGGCCGCGCTCGCCGTGTTCACCCGCGTCACGCTGACCGCATTCCCCGGCATCGTCTCGCAGTGGCAGCAGATCCTGGTGTTCGTCGCGATCGCCTCGATGGTGCTGGGTTCGTTCGCCGCGATCGGCCAGAGCAACATCAAGCGCCTGATGGCGTACTCCTCGATCGGCCATATGGGCTTTGCGCTGGTTGGCCTTGCCTCCGGCACCGTCGAGGGCGCGCAGGGCGTGCTGATGTACATCGTGATCTATGTCGCGATGACGCTCGGCTCGTTCTCGATCATCCTCTCGATGAAGCGCAACGGCCAGGCCGTTGAGCAGATCAAGGATTTCGCCGGTCTCTCGCGCACCAACCCGCTGCTCGCCTTCATGTTCGCGATGCTGCTGTTCTCGCTCGCCGGCATTCCGCCGCTCGCCGGCTTCTTCGCCAAATGGTACGTCTTCGTCGCAGCCATCAAGGCGAATTTGTTCACGCTGGCCGTGATCGGCGTGCTCTCCAGCGTCGTGGGCGCCTACTACTATCTCACCATCGTCAAGACGATGTATTTCGACGAGCCGGCAGGCCAGGTCGATCCGGTGCGCGTCGAGGTGAAGACGGTGATGGCGGTCTTTGGCCTGTTCAACATCCTGTTCGCATTGTTCGCGGGTCCGGTGGTGAGCGTCGCTTCCGCTGCCGCCAAGTCGCTGTTCTAGGATGGGGTTCGCGCTCGGTCCTCGTGCTATCGCGGCGGGCTACAAGCTCGCAGCTTCTGAGCGGACCGGCTCGACCAATACCGACGCGATCGAAAGCGCGCGCGCAGGCGAGCGCGGTCCGATCTGGTTCGTGACAGCGGAGCAGACGGCGGGCCGCGGCCGTCGCCAGCGTGCCTGGGTCTCGCCGCGGGGCAATCTCGCGGCCAGCGTCCTTGAAGTCCTCGACATCGCACCCGCGGTGGCCGCCACGATCGGTTTCGCCGCAGGGCTGGCGGAGGAAGCGGCGCTCGAGAAAGTCAGCATCGAGGCCGCGCTGCGGCTCGGCTCCGACCGGCCCCGATACACCCTGAAATGGCCGAATGACGTCCTTGCCAACGGCAAGAAGCTGGTCGGCATTGGCCTGGAGGCCGAAGCCGTTGGCGATCGCCTCGCCATCGTGGTCGGCATCGGCACCAACATCGTGGCGGCGCCCGAAGGCACGCCGACACCGGCGGTGTCGCTCGCGGCGCTCGGCGTCCAGATCAGCGCTGAGGAGCTGTTCTCCGAGCTGACGGACGCCTGGGTCGAGTTTCGCGGCATCTGGGACGATGGCCGCGGCTTTGCCGAGATCCGAAAGCTCTGGCTGGAGCGCGCCGCCCGCCTTGGCGAGCCGATCGCGATCCACACGGGAACCAAGGTGCTGGAAGGTATTTTTGACACGATCGACGACACCGGCTGCCTGATCGTCCGCACCGCGGAGGGCCGTCGCGTGCCGATCGCCGCGGGCGAGGTGTTCTTCGGCCCGGTCCGTTCGGTGGGAGCTGCGTGATGGCGAGACCCGACGAACTGGTATTTGCACCGCTCGGCGGCGTCGGCGAGATCGGCATGAACCTGTCGATCTACGGCCTCGGCAACCGCCAGCAGCGGTCCTGGCTGGCGGTCGATCTTGGCGTCTCCTTTGGCGACGAGGAGCATCTGCCCGGCATCGATTTGATCATGCCGGACATCAGCTTCCTGGAGAAGGAACGCAAGAACCTGATGGGCCTGGTGCTGACCCACGCCCATGAGGACCATTTTGGCGCCATCATCGATCTCTGGCCCCGGCTGAAATGCCCGATCTACGCCACGCAGTTCAGCGCGGCGCTGTTCGAGGCCAAATGCGCCGCCGAGCGCAATGCGCCGAAAATCCCGGTCACCATCGTCCCGTCGGGCGGCCGCATCGACGTCGGCCCCTTCAACGTCGAGTTCATCCCGGTTGCGCACTCGATTCCGGAAGCGCATGCGCTGGCGATCCACACCGAGGCCGGGACGGTGCTGCACACCGGCGACTGGAAAATCGATCCGACTCCGACCTTGGGACGTCCAACCGACGAGAAGCGGCTGCGCGAGCTCGGCGAGGAGGGCGTGATTGCCCTGATCGGCGATTCCACCAATGCCGTCCGAGACGGCCGCTCGCCTTCCGAAGCCGAAGTTGCCCGCACCATCATCGACCTCGTGAAGGCCGCCAAGGGCCGCGTCGCGGTCACGACCTTCGCCTCCAACGTCGCCCGCATCAAGGCTGTCGCCGATGCTGCGAAAGCCGCCGACCGCGAGGTAGTGGTGGTCGGTCGCGCCATGGAGCGCGTGGTGCAGGTCGCGCGCGAGACCGGCTATCTCGACGGCGTACAGAATTTCCGCTCGCCCGAGGTCTACGGCCATCTGCCGCAGGACAAGGTGCTGGCGCTCTGCACCGGCAGCCAGGGTGAATCCCGCGCCGCGCTGGCGCGCATCGCCAATGACGACCATCCCGAAATCACGCTCAACCGCGGCGACAGCGTGATCTTCTCCTCGCGCACCATTCCCGGCAACGAGAAGGCCGTCGGCTCGATCATCAACAATCTGGTGCTGCAGGGCGTCGAGGTCCTCACCGACCGCGACCATCTGGTCCACGTCTCGGGCCATCCCCGCCGCGACGAGCTGCGCGACATGATCTCCTGGGTGAAGCCGCAGCTCCTGATCCCCGTCCATGGCGAAGCCCTGCACCTGAACGAGCACGCCAAGCTAGCGCGCGCCGCCGGCGTGCCGCGGGTCCTGGTCATTCGCAACGGCGACCTCGTCAAGCTCGGTCCCGGCGATCCCGGCATCATCGGCGAGATACCGTCGGGCCGGCTCTACAAGGACGGCACGATTCTTGAGGATTCCAAGTCCCGCGCCGTGGTCGAGCGCCGCCGCATGGCGTTCTCCGGCTGCGCCTTCGTCGCAGTCGCCATGACCGCGCAGGGCGAGCTGGTCGACGAGCCCGAGGTCGATCTGGTCGGCATCCCCGAGAAGAACAGGGCAGGTGAGCCGCTCGACGACATCGTTTTCGACGCCGTGATGTCCACGATCGAGGGCCTGCCCAAGGCGCGCCGCAGGGATGCGGACGCGCTGGCGGAATCGGTGCGACGCGCCGTCCGGGCCGTCATCAACGAACATTGGGGCAAAAAGCCCCCCTGTCTGGTACACGTCCTGACGGTGTAGTTGAGCATGGTCTTCGGATCATGCGATGAGGGAGAAGAAACATGCTGGGTCGCCTCAACCACGTCGCGATCGCGACCAGGGATGCCGTCAAGTCCGCAAAAATCTACGGTGCGGCGTTCGGGGCGCAGATTTCTGACGCTGTGCTGCTGCCCGAGCATGGCGTCACCACCGTGTTCGCGACGCTCCCCAACACCAAGATCGAGTTCATCGAGCCGCTCGGTGAGACCTCGCCGATCGCAAAGTTTCTCGAGCGCAATGCCGACGGCGGCATCCACCACGTCTGCTACGAGGTCGTCGACATCATCGCCTCGCGCGACACCCTGGTGAAGGAAGGCGCGCGGGTCCTTGGTGACGGCGTGCCGAAGATCGGCGCCCACGGCAAGCCGGTGCTGTTCCTGCACCCGAAGGACTTTTCCGGCGCGCTGGTCGAAATCGAGCAGGCGTAGGGACGGGATCATGGCCGTCCAGATCTCAACCGCGCTCGCGATCTACTTCGTCATCTGGTGGATCGCGCTGTTTCTGACGCTGCCGTTCGGCGTGCGCAGCCAGCACGAGGACGGCGTCGGCGCGCCAGGCACAGACCCCGGCGCCCCGGTCCTGACCGGCATGAAGCGCAAGCTGATCTGGACCACGATCATCTCGGCGATCATCTATGGGCTCGGCATGGCGGCCTATCAGGCCGGCTATCTCTCGATCGAGCGGCTGTCGAAATTGATGGGAATGCCGTTTTAGCGATTTTGCAGTTGCGTCGTTGTTGGGGGAACGAATGACTTTTCAGAGGATCGTCGTCGCGCTTCTGGTGCTGATCGTCGCCGGGATCAGTGCGATCGGCTATTTTGAGTGGAAGATGGCCGTGCAGGTGCGAACACTGAAGGCGTTCGTCGAGGGCTACGTCTTCAACGAAGCCGTGCAGGCCTGCGAGCAGGCCAAGAGCTCGACGCCGTTCAAATGGAACGGCGGCAAGAGCACCTCGGTGATCGGATTGAACTCTGTCAAGCTGGACAAATACACCGTCAGCGCCAGCTACACGCTGGTGGCGGACAGCGTCTATTGTGATTACGATCCGATCAAAAGAAAGGCCGAGATCGGCTCGAGCTTCCTGGAGCGCGAGTAACGATCCGGCCATCAAGCATGGGATGGGATCGTCATGACCGGGAGCCGGACGGGGGACTATCGGATTTTGCAGGAAGCAGCCTTGCGGGACTATCTCGCGGGCCTGCCTGACATCGCGGCACTGCTCGGCGGCAAGCCGGCCGCCTGGGGGATCACCGAGGTCGGTGACGGCAACCTCAACCTCGTCTTCATCGTCAAGGGTGCGCGTGGCGGCATCGCCGTGAAGCAGGCGCTGCCTTACGTCCGCCTCGTCGGCGAGAGTTGGCCGCTGCCGTTGTCGCGCGCCCACTACGAATATCTCGCGTTGACCCGGCAGGCCCAGCTCGCGCCCGGCCTCGTGCCGGCGCTGCTGCACCACAACGAGATGCTGGCACTCACGGTGATGGAGCTGCTCGAGCCCCATATCATCATGCGCAAGGGGCTGGTCGCCGGCACGCGCTATCCGCGCTTCGTCGATGACATCACGACCTTCATGGCGCGGACGCTGTTCTTCACCTCAGATCTCGCGCTCACAGCCGCGGAGAAGAAGGAGGCCATCGCGGCCTTCGCCGGCAACCATGCGCTGTGCAAGATCACCGAGGATCTGATCTTCACCGATCCCTATCGTATCGCCGAGCAGAACCGCTGGACCGCGCCTTATCTCGACGGGGTGGCCGCGGCCTTGCGCGACGACATGGAGCTGCATGTCGCGATCTCCCGGCTGAAGCTGAAATTCATGGCAAGCCCGGAAGGACTGCTGCACGGCGATCTCCACACCGGCTCGATCATGGTGACCGACAGCGAGACGCGGGTGATCGACCCCGAATTCGCCTTTTACGGCCCGATGGGGTTTGACGTCGGCGCGGTGCTGGCGAACCTCCTGATGGCCTTTTTCGCCTCCGCCGGCCACGAGCGCGCACCGGGCGAGCGGCATGCCTTTGAGAGCTGGGTGCTGGAAACGGTCGACCAGGTCTGGAACGAGTTCGCGCGAAAATTCCTCGAGCTCTGGCGGACGGACGCCGGCGGCGACGCCTATCCGGTCTCGCTGTTCGCCGGCGAGAAGGGCGTTGCGCGGCTGGAGCTCGAGCGGCAGGCCTATATGCAGCGTCTCTTCACTGACACCGTCGGCTTCGCCGCCGCGAAGACCATCCGCCGCATCTTCGGCCTCGCCCACAACATCGATTTCGAGCTGATCGAGGACCCGAAGAGGCGCGCCATCAGCGAAGCCCGCGCCGTGCGGCTGGCGCGCGGAATGATGGTGGAGGCAGTGGCGTTTCGGACCATCGCCGACGTCACCGGCGCCGCGCGAAAATTGCGCGACTGGCAGCCGGAGCTATCCGGCTGAGAGCCTCATGGCGTGGAGGCGGTCAATACAGCCGCATCGGAAGTGCAGCGCCGTCCGGGCCGACCAGCAGGCCCCAGGTCTCGTTGGCCGCGACCTCGAACGCGCGGCTCTCGGCCGTGCCGCCGTCGATCCTGATGGTAACCTTGTACTTACCCGGCGGCAGGTCGATCTTTTGGCTATCCGGCAATTCGTTCGCCGTGTCGTCGGAGTAGGCGAGCTTCTCTCCGGCATGCGCAGCCAGCCTGATGGTTCGCTGGTCGACGGTGACGACTGCCGCGTCATCCGTCTTGTTGCCGAGCATCAGCTTCACTTGCCCCGGCTTCGGCAGGAGGCCTGACGTCGCCACCGCCGGCTTGCGCCGCGACAGGTCGGCGATGGTCTTGCCGTCCTGACGGGTGAGCCGGAGCAGCGCCGGTCCATCTGAAGTCGTGAAGGCGATCACGGCCCGGTCGGGCTCGACCACCGCACCGTCAGTCTCGGTCCAGCCGTTTTTGCTGAGTGCGGCGCGATAGAAGCTGAGCACGACCTCAAGATCGCGCGGCGTCTCGACGTGAGCCGACCGGATGAAAGGCGAGTTCTTCGCGGTCATCAGGCCCCAGCCGTCGGGGAGCGGCAGACCCATGTCTTCGGACATTTTGGCCTCGAAGGTCCGGCTCGTGGCCCGGGCCAAAACCCCGACAGCGTCGCAGAGCAGGCGCTCACCGAGATATTCCGGGGAGCAACTGTCCCTGACGGCCCACCAGGTCTGGTCGACATACCCGTTTGACCGCGAGGTGTGCTGCCAGCCGGCGTGGATGGTGTTGGTCGGACTGTCGCGAGAGGGGTCCGGCGTAACGGGGATCGCCATCGCCGCCGTCGCGGCGAGCAGACTGCCCGCGAGCAAGACAAAGAGCGTTCGGCGAGTCATTTTTTCCGCGATCCCTGGGGCTCAGATAACGATCATGGGTTTGGTCGCATTGATTGCGAAAAATGTTCACTGGTCCCGGCACCGCGTCAATCGGCCTTGCATCGCGGGGGGATACAACCTGCCCGAGGCCCGGAACCACTGATCGCCATCAAAACGAGGCTTGCATTCGACGGGCTCCGAATGATCAAATCCCTGATCGGACTACCTGCGTTGTTGGGGGACACATGATGTTCAGGATGTTGGCGATCGTTGCGGGCCTGGGACTGGCGCTCGCCGCCCCGGCAGAGGCTCAGACACCGCGCAAGGGCGGAACCATCCGCATGACCGCGCCCTATGGCTCGAGTTTCACGAGCCTGGACATCCACACCACCCAGCGCGCCCAGGACGAGATCTACGCCAAGGGCCTGCATCGCTCGCTCTACATCTGGGATTCCGCGGAAGGTAAGCCGATCCCGGAGCTTGCCAAGGAGGCCGTGGTTTCGGGCGGAGGTCTCGTCTACACCTTCAAGCTCCGCGACGACGCCTATTTCCACAACGGCCGCAAGATGACGGCTGACGACCTCATCTGGTCCTACAACCGCATCATGGACGGCACCAAGGCCTACCCCGGCGCGCGCTATGTCCGGATCATCGAGGGCGCGGCCGCGGTGGAGAAGGGCCAGGCCAAGGAAATTTCCGGCCTGAAGAAGATCGACGACTTCACCGTCGAGATGAAGCTGACCGAGAAAGTCGATCCGGCCTTCTACTTGTTCACCGCGCTGACCTCGATCTATCCGGCCGACGAGGCCGCCAAGGACGGCTTCATCCAGCATCCGATCGGCCTTGGACCGTTCAAGTTCGTCGAGCACGTGCCGGGATCGCGCATCGTCCTGGAGCGCTGGGACCGGTTCTACAAGCCCGGCAAGCCCTACGCCGACAAGGTCATCGTGTCGATCATGGGCGAAGCCGCGGCGCGCGATGTCGCCTTCCGCAACAAGGAGATCGACACCTCCGTGCTCGGGCCGGCGCAATATGTCGCCTATCAGGCCGATCCCAACCTCAAGGGCACCATCGCCGAGGTCGCCGAGGTTTTCACGCGTTACATGGGGATGAATCCCGCGTTCAAGCCGTTCGCCGACAAGCGCGTCCGGCAGGCGATCAACTATGCGATCGATACCGATTTGATCATCAGCAAGCTGGTCAAGGGCAAGGCCTATCGCGCCACCGGCTGGCTGCCGCTGACCTCGACGGCCTACGACAAGGCGATGAAGCCTTACCCCTTCGATCCCGCCAAGGCCAAGCAGCTGCTCGCTGACGCCGGCTACCCCTCCGGCTTCGAATTCGAATGGACCACCAGCCAGAATGAAAGCTGGGGCCTGCCGATCGTCTCGGCGGTCATCCCGATGCTGGACAAGGTCGGCATCAAGGTGAAGGTCAAGCAGGTCGAGGCCGCGGTGCTGTCGGAGGTGGTGCGGTCCGGCGACTACCAGGCCTTCATCTATTCCCAGCAGACAGGCCCGGACCCCCAGGCGGCGCTGAAATGCTTCCACTCGTCGACGCCGCAATCGGCCTGCAACTACATGAACTTCAAGAACGCCGACCTCGACAAGATTCTCGACGAGGCCGGGCAGTCCGACGATTCCGCAAAGCGCATCCAGCTGCTGCAGAAGGCCAATGCGCTGCTGTATGAAGAGGCGCCGGTCTGGTTCTTCAATTACAACAAGGCGGTCATGGCCGTGCAGCCATGGCTCCACGGCGTTCAGCTGAACGCGACCGAGCTGACCCACCAGAACGTCGAGGACCTCTGGGTCGACGAGACCTCGCCCGCGAAGTGATACGCGTTCTCGTGCTCCCTCCATCGCAGTGAACGATGGGGGGAGGGAAGAAAGTGCCGATGCTCTCCTTCCTGATCCGTCGTCTCCTGCAAACCATTCCGACCGTGCTCGCCGTCGTGGCTCTGGTCTTCGTGCTGTTCAGCGTTGTTCCCGGCAGCATCGTCTCGTCCATGAGCGACGACGCTGATCCCCAGGTCGAGCTGCGCCTGAAGAAGCAGCTCGGCCTCGACGATCCCGTCTATGTGCGTTTCGGCGCCTATATCGCCAAGCTCGCCACCGGTGATTTCGGCACGTCGTTCCGGACCCGCGAGCCTGTCACGACCATGATCGCCAAGCGGGCCTGGCCGACGCTGCAGCTGATCTTCACCGCCATGGCATTCTCGGTTCTGCTCGGCGTACCCCTCGGCTTCATTGCCGCATTGCGGCCGGGCGGTCTCGTCGACACGCTCGCGATGGTCGTGGCGGTGTCGGGCCTGTCCATTGCCAAATTCTGGCTCGGACTGGTGATGATGTATGTCTTTGCGTTGAAGCTCGGCTGGTTGCCGAGCTTCGGCTACGGCGATGGCGGCCTCAAATATCTGATCCTCCCGGCCGTGACGCTCGGCGTCTCGCCGATGGCCCTGTTTGCCCGGACGACGCGCGCCGCGGTGCTCGAGATCATGACGGCCGATTTCGTCCGCACCGCGCGCTCCAAGGGCATGAGCGAGACCCGGGTGGTGAAGTGGCACGTGATGCGCAACGCGCTCGTCATCATTCTCACCACCGTCGGCCTGCAGTTCGGCGGGCTGATGGGGCAGGCGGTCGTCGTCGAAAAGCTGTTTTCCTGGCCGGGCATCGGCTCGCTGCTGGTGGACAGCGTCCTGCAGCGCGACCTTCCCGCCGTCCAGGGCTCCATTCTCGTGGTGGTGCTGGCCTTTCTCGCGATCAACTTGCTGATCGACATGCTCTACGGCGTGATCGATCCCAGGATCAGATACGCATGAAGCTTCGCGCCAATCTCGTCATCGGTGGCGCGTTGTTCGCGCTCGCGATCCTGGTCGGTGTGCTTGCGCCCTGGCTGGCGCACACCGATCCCGTCCTGGACGCCAATCTGCTGAACGCGGAGGAGCCGCCGAGCTGGACCTGGTGGTTCGGCACCGACGACCAGGGCCGCGACATCTATTCCCGTGTCGTCTACGGCGCGCGTGTTTCGCTGACGGTCGGCATCGTCTCGCAGCTCATCAACAGCGTCATCGGCGTGGCGCTGGGCCTGAGCGCCGGCTATTGGGGCGGCTGGTGGGACGATGTCGTCAACGCCCTGACCAATGTCATGCTCGCGATCCCCTCGCTGATCTTTGCGCTGGCCATCATGGCCGTGCTCGGACCGGGCCTGACCAGCCTGCTGATTGCGCTGGGGCTGACCAACTGGTCCTTCACCTGCCGGATCGCGCGCGCCTCGGCGCTGTCGTTGAGGAGCCAGGGCTATGTGCAGGCGGCGACCGTGCTCGGCTACGGCGATCTGCGCATCATGATCACGCAGCTCTTGCCGAACATGCTGGGGCCGATCGTCGTCATCGGCACGCTCGGCATGGGCAGCGCGGTCCTCTCCGAGGCCGCCTTGTCGTTCCTCGGCCTCGGTGTCCGGCCGCCGTTTCCGAGCTGGGGCAGCATGCTGTCGGACGCGCGCGATCAGATCACGACGGCGCCGTGGCTCTCGGTGTTTCCGGGCCTGGCCATCTTCCTGACGGTGCTCGGCCTCAACCTGCTCGGCGACGGCCTGCGCGACATTCTCGATCCCCAGTCGCGGAGCCGGCGGACATGACCGGCGCGCCGCTGATCGAGGTCGAGGATTTGCGCATCGATCTCGACGATGGATCGCGGCGCGTTGCCGCGGCCGAGGGCATTTCATTCCGCATCGATCGCGGCGAGACCTTCGGCCTGGTCGGCGAATCCGGCTGTGGCAAGAGCATTACGGCGCTCGCCCTGATCGGCCTGTTGCGGCAGCCGCTGTCGATCGGCGGCGGCGTCATTCGCTTCGAGGGGCAGGAAATCCAGCACCTTTCGGCCGCGAGGCAACGGGATCTGCGCGGCAATCGCATCGCCATGATCTTCCAGGAGCCGATGACGGCGCTCAATCCGGTCTCGCCGGTGGGGCGGCAGATCGCCGAGATGTTCGTGCTGCACAAGGGCAAGAGCTGGCGGGAGGCCAACCAGCTGGCGGTCGAGGCATTGGCGAGTGTCCGCGTTTCCGCGCCGGAGCGGCGCGTCAACGACTACCCGCACCAGCTTTCCGGCGGCATGCGCCAGCGCGTGATGATCGCCATTGCGCTCGCCTGCGGCCCGGATCTCCTGATTGCCGACGAGCCGACCACCGCGCTCGACGTGACCGTGCAGGCCGAAATCATCGAGCTGATGCGCAACCTCTGCGCCGAACGTGGCACGGCGATCCTGATGATCAGCCACGACCTCGGCCTTGTTGCCAATGTCTGCCGCCGCGTCGCCGTCATGTACGCCGGCCGCATCGTCGAGGAGCGCGGCTCCGCCGATATTTTTCGCACCCCCTCGCACCCCTACACGCAGGGCCTGGTCGACTCGCTGCCGCGACTGGGCAGCCGTGCAGCACTTGGCCGTAGCCGGCTGAAGGAGATCGCGGGCGTCGTGCCGGCGATCACGAATTTTCCGGATGGCTGCCGGTTCAACCCGCGCTGCGCGCAGGCGACCGACATTTGCAGGACCGTCGCGCCGACCGCGGATGTTCTGGAGGCTGGCGGTCTGGTGAGGTGCCATCACCATGCATGAGCCCAAGGACAAATCGGGTGAGGGCAGGGCAGACGAGGATCTCATTCTCAGCGTCGAGGATCTTGCGGTTCACTTTCCGCTGGGTGGCGGCCTGTTCGGCCGCGGCCAGCGGATGCTTCGCGCTGTCGATGGTGTCGATCTCAAGCTGAAGCGTGGCGAGTGCCTCGGCCTCGTCGGCGAGTCCGGCTCCGGCAAGTCGACGGTGGCGTTGTCGATCCTTGGCCTGCAGACGCCGACGCGCGGCCGGATCGTGCTGGACGGGCAGGTCGTAACGAACAGGCCATCCGCCGATCGCAAGGCACTGGCCCGCACTGTCCAGATCGTGTTTCAGGATCCCTACGCCTCACTCAATCCGCGCCAGACCGTTCGCCGCACGCTGGAAGATCCCCTGCGTGTGCATGGTGTGACCACGAAAAGCGAGATCGAGGACCGCGTCGCGACCATGCTGCGGCATGTCGGCTTGCGGCCCGAACAGGCCGACCGCTACCCGCATGAATTCTCGGGCGGCCAGCGCCAGCGCATCGGCATCGCGCGCGCCCTGATCCTCAACCCCAAGATCGTCATCTGCGACGAGCCCGTCTCGGCGCTCGACGTCTCGATCCGCGCCCAGATCATCAATCTCCTGCTGGAATTGAAGGACACGCTCGGTCTGTCCTACATCATGATCAGCCACGACCTCGGCGTGGTCGAGCACATGAGCGACCGGGTCGCCGTGATGTATCTCGGCCGCATCGTCGAGAACGGCGACTGGCGCGAAATCTTTGAGCACCCGGCGCACCCCTATACCCAAGCTCTGATCGCCGCCATCCCCGATCCCCTGCGTCATGCCCCGCTGGCGACGACAGGCGGCGATCTGCCCAATCCGCTCAATCCACCCAATGGCTGCGCCTTCAGCCCAAGATGCCGCTATGCGGAGGCGGTGTGCCGGCGTGAGCCGGGGCCGGTGCTGGAGACGCGGCCCGATGGGCATGCGATCAGGTGCTGGCGAGCGGATGAGATTGCGGGGCAGGCGGCGTTGGTGTCGGCCAAAGGCGAACATTTTTAGGAAGGCGGATGCGGCGACCGAAAAGGAAAAGTTGGTGAGCTATGTCCGCTGCGTGGCCATTGTCGGATGTCAAGGCCAAGCCGCGCGGTACGTCAGCTAAGGGGCCAGTTCCAGACGTCACATCATTTCTTCTTTTCCTGGTCGGCGACATCGCGCCCTATCGAGAAGAACTCCTCTTCATGTGCAGTAATGGCCTGATCAACAGTGGCGAACCATCGACTGCGTTCCATCGGCTCGACTTCGATAAAAAGCTCGACAAATTGGCGATCGAACTCAAGGCGGGCGTTGACCGTCACTGGCAAGGCATAAAAGTCAGCGCTTTGGACGCAAAAAAGATGCGAGGCAACGTCCTCAAAGCATCTGAAGTGAACAGCCCTTTCGGCGTCAATTCGCTTCCAGATAGAGAGCTCTCGATACATCCGCATCCACTGACCAAGGTAACGGTCGCGCAATAGGCTTTCCCATCGTGCTGCCCAGCTCTAGCGCATAGCACAAAGCGCGAAGTCCGCTCAGGGTCAATCGCGTCGGTTTGACGCTCGGATTCAAACTTCCGGTCTACCCCTGCGAACCGACATGTAGCTGCCCTGCGTCAACGGAAGCGATGGGCCAACAACCGGCTTGGCAAATGGCATCCATCGGGCGTTTATCGCCTACGTTGGGTCATCATCCCGAGCGTGGCTTCGTTTTCTTTGCTACCGATGCTGGCCGTCTGATGTGCCTTTATCTGACATTAGCCGAGAAGCTAACGTCAGCTGTGGGCCCGTGGGCGATCAAAATTGGGGGCTTCAGAAAAGGGAACGACGGGACGACACGTAAGCTCCCAATGGGTGTTATCGCCGACGTTCTCGTACATCCAATCGATTTCGACACTCTTGGTAAGCCGATCAATCCGGCCAGAGATGGTCGGCCTCCCATTCGCGTACTGGCTGCTGAACCCGACAAGCAAAGGGGTGGTCTTCGTGATCGGTACGACGTTATCAAGGAACGACACTGTTTGACTGCGCGCGCTCACAATGATGCTGAGATTGGTGACGGGGTCCAATTTCAACTCTGCTCCGGATGAAGCCACCAACTTACTTGTTCCGTTGCAAGCCAAAGTGATCGTCGAGCCTTGCTGCTGCGCATCTACGGACTGCGTCAAGGCAAGCCAAAGAACCGCACACATTAACCTCATCGACGACAGACCCTCGTTGCTGTGTCAGATGTTATCTTCATCGGCTGACATCATAGCTGCCGAGACCGCCAGCGCAAAGTCGGCTTCGGGGTCAAAAGCCGACATCCCCGCCAAATGCAGTTTGTCCCTTATCGGGCTCCGGGCGACGGCCGAGACCGTATCGCGTCTATCAGCGCCGATATCCTGATGCTAGATTTCACAACGGCAGGGAGCACCTGCTTCCTGCTTCATACCGAACCGGAGGACGACATGCCTGATAGCGTCTACAAGGTCATTGAACTGATCGGCACCAGCAGCGACTCATGGGAGAAGGCGGCCGCCAATGCGGTCGGGCAAGCTGCAAAATCTCTCCGAGATCTTCGCATTGCAGAAGTCGTCAAACTCGATATGCAACTGGATGCGAAGGGAAACGTAGAGGCCTATCGCGCCAAGCTCAACGTTTCGTTCAAGTTCGACGGTTCCTGAGCCCCAGCACCTCGCCCCGCCTGCGGGGCGAGGTTGGCTCACTGGAACAAGGCACGTCGCGCGGCCCGTCGATTGGCGTTTATGATCCATCCTGGAAGTGGCGCCCTGGTCCAACCGGGACCCAATATGCTTTGATGCGTGGGACGGGAACTGTAACGCGTGGTGACCTCATGTACATCGTCCTTCGCAAGTACACCAAGGTTCGTTCGGTTGCGGACGCTGCTCGTCGCGCCAAGAGCGGCATCGGTCAGATCCTGAGGCAATCGCACGGATTCAGGTCTTACTACGTGCTGGATGGGGGCGACGGCGTTGGTGTCGCTGTGATGATATTCGAGGACCGCGAAAGTGCCAATGCAGCGAACGCTAAGATACTGGAGTTTGTTCAAGCAAGTCTGCTTGACCTCGATCTTGGAGATCCCGAAATCACTGCCGGCGACGTTTTAGTGAATATAGGACCTGATGCGTCCTCGGGCATAAAGTGTTCGTAAACGCCGCCAGTTGTGTGCGGTGCCGCCCCTTGCCGCTGCTGTCGATCTGATCGCCGTCACGTCGGAGCGATCGCACTCTGGACATCCGGATGTCGTCCATCAGGAATATTAGACTGCGCATGCTTTTCGAGGAGTAACAACAACATGAAGCAACACGACTTCGAAGCATTTTTCATCACAGCGATCGTCCGGATGCCGCTCGTGGCTATGGGTGCCGTGATGCCGCCCCGAGATCCTGATGAAGACGAGGACGACGAAGAGGACGACGAAGAGGAGGATGACGCCGACGATCCGGCAGTCGTGCGCGAGCCGGACGAAGACTAGACTAGCCGGTGTCTGGCAGTCAGCGCTATAATATCTGCCATGGACTGGGGTGCGAAAGACGTAGCGCTGCTTAAAAGGCTCTGGGCCGCAGGACAGAGCGCGGCACAGATTGCGCGTCGTCTCGGATGTAGCCGTAACGCGGTCTGCGGCATGTTAACCCGTTCGGGCCTGAAGCGTGGCCACAAGCCGCCAACAGCAAGACCCACGATAAGGCCGCACCCGAAGCTAAGGCCGGCGTCGTCAGCCGCCTCCACACGTCCAGTAGCGAAGAAGGTGTCGCGGAGCACAGCAGAGCGGCAGCAGCCTAAGGAATTCAGCAAGCAGCAGCTTTACGCCATGCTAGCCGAGGCAGTCAGGAACACCGGCTAGGGGCTCACCACGAAGGTCGTTACGCTCCGGGTCCGTGCCTAGTCCAGTTCGAACGGGTTCGGCTGTCGTGAACATTCCCCAGGCCTTGGTCTGCTTCGGGTTACTTGCAGACATCGCAGGAGCAAGTGCCAAGATCCGCTAAGGGGCCAGTAGCAGGCGTCAACCACACGGTTCAGCGTGGAGCTGGCGAACCAAATTCAACGCGGCGACAATGGCTTCAATCCAGCCTTCGTGATGACGGCTGCGGCATCAGCAGCGGACAGGAATTTCAGGAGCTCGAACCCGACATCGGGATGTTGCGAAGTTTTAGGCAGCGCCCCGACAAACAGAGTGGGAGGTTGGACCTCGGACGGCACCGTGCCCACGAAATCGATGCCGGGGACATGGATCAGCTCGGGGACCTGCTGGAAGCCGATATCCGCCTCGCCACGGGCGACGACTGCGGCCACAGGTTCGCCTGAAGGGGGGCCTCGCACCTTGCGGGTCCGGCCGGCGAGTTGGTCGGCGACGCCGAGCTTCTTGAAGCCGATTGTTGAAAGATGGTGCCGCTCGAGCTGTCCGAATAGGCAATGGACTTGGCTGCGAGCAACGTGCTGCGCATCGCATCCATTGTGCTGATGTCCGGTTTGGGTTGACCCGCTCGAACCACCATGCCGATGAATGATTCCGCCAGCGGCACCCGGCTATCGGGTCGGATCAGGTTGCGCTGGTCCAGGAGATCGACGCCGACACCGTCCATGATCACCACGTCGGCTTCCTCGCCACGCGCGAGGCGCGTCGGAATTGCTTCCGGCGAATCTCCAATCGACGGACCGCGCGTGGTGATGAGCTTGTGGCCAGTTGATGTCTCGAATGCAGGGCCCAGCTCGCTATAGACGCCGAAGAAGCCGGCCGAGATCATCACCCTGACATCGGCTGCAGTAGCGCCAGCTGTCCAAGCAAGGGTGATAAGGACAGCAAACAGGCAAGCGACACGTCGCGGCATGATGGCGCCCCTCCGATCCGCGATCGGCGTGATGATGCCATCCTGCTTCCGTTTTGCCCGACGTGTCAAACCGCATTGGCTTCGGCCATGAGCGAATATCCCTAGGATGGAGGGGATGTCCGCGGCGCCGAAAGTCTGGCCAGGCTCTCAGCCGCTCTCAACTCGAATGATTTGGCCATCTGCTGTTTCGCGACGAAGAGGGACCGCTCGAAATGAGCCCGCGCCTGCTCAACGTCAGGCGGATCGAGCGCCAGCGCCACCTCTCCGGCAATGCGGCAGGCTTCCGCCTCCTGCCAGCGTTCGCCGCTTTCGCTGATCCTCAGCAACGCGTCTTCACACCAGCGCTGCGCATCGCCAACCTGTCCGGTCCGGGCGTACGTCGCGCCCAAAATGCTGAGGTACCACGGCGCATAGGCTGTCGCGCCGGTGGATCGCATGGCTGAAATCCCGGCCTCGATCATGTCGGCGGCAGCGCGATCCTGCCCCTCGAGGGCAAGCACACGGCCGCGCAATAGCGTGCCATAAGCGTTCCAGAAGCGTGATCCCTTTCCGTCGGCGAGCCGCATGAGTTCGTCGGCGAGCGCGTCCGCGGCGTCGAGCTTGCCCATGTAGATCAGCGTGAGCGACACATGGGCGAGCGCATACATCAGCGTGGCGGCGTGACCGAATTCGCGGGCCTCGCGGATTGCGCGCTCTACGTCGGCCGTCGCCGTGTCGTCATGACCGAGCACCCATTGCGAAAAGGCGCGCCATGCCAACGCAGAGACGAGAACATCATGGCCAAACCGCATCGCCAGCGGGCGGTGCTCGGGGTGTTGATACAACTCCACGGCGCGGTCGAGTTCGGCAGAGCCGACGGTCAAATCCCCGGCGAGCACAAGGGAAATTCCCATCAGGAGGTGCCCAATCATGATTGGTGTGCTTGCCTGCCGTTGCTCGGCGAGGGCCTGGAATTGGGTGGCCAGCTCCCGCGTCACGTCGGCCTGGAACGACATGCGGCTTGCTACCCAGAAGCCGTAGAGCACCGAAAACAGCAGGAGAGGATCGTCGGTCGCATCCCCAAGCTTCTCCGCATGCTCGATGAACGCGCGGGCCTGATCGAAGGCCGCTCTTGTCTCGGGGGCGGCATGGCCTTTGGTGTGGATGAGGGCGTTGGCGAGCTCGATCTGCAATGTGATCCGCTCACGTCGCGACAAGGCGGTCTCGGGCGATTTGGCGATCAGGTTGAGAGCGCGCGCCAGCTGCTCGGCGGCTTCGACCAGCGCCGATCGGGACAACGAGCGCCTTCCGGCCTTGCTCCACAGGCCTGCCGCCTTCTCAAGCAAACCGGCTTCGGTGTAGTGCCGGGCCAGCACTTCCGGCTGGCTGTCGGCGATGTCGACGAAATCGATTTCAATGGTCTCGGCGAGCGCAGCGTGGAGCGCGCGACGCTTCTCACGCAGCAGCGTGCCATAGGCAGCCTCCTGGACCAGCGCGTGATTGAAGACGTAGCTCGCATCCTCTGGCCCGCCTTGTGGCTCGCCCTGGCGAAACACCAACCCCGCACCGACGAGGCGTTCGAGCGCACGGCTCAGATCGGACTCCGTCAATGGCACGATGGCGGCGAGCAACGCCTGGCTGAATTCGCGACCGATCGCGGCTGCCATCTGTGCAACCTCCTTGGCAGGCCCAAGCCGGTCCAACCTGGCCATCAGGGATGCGTGAAGGGTGGCCGGCACCGAGCTCGCGACCGCAGGAATCGCTCCGACGAGTCGCGTTTCGGTGCCTGCTTCCAGCACGGCCTTGGTCATCTCCTGGACAAACAAGGGTATGCCGTCGGTGCGATCGATGATCTCCTTGCGAATGTGCGCCGGGAGGAGGTGTTCTCCGATCACCTCATCGAGCAGGGCTTCGGTTTCCCGCGCGCCAAGCCGGGTGATCGTCATCGCATTGATGTGAGGCCCAACGGCCCAGGGTGGCGCAAATTCGGTCCGGAACGTCGCAACCAGCAAAACGGGAAGGGCGGCAATCACCTCGATGAGCTGGCCAAGCAGTTCGAGGCTGGTCGGATCGATCCAATGCAAATCCTCGAAGATCATGAGAACAGGATTGGCGCGCGCCTGGCTCTGGATATCGAGCACGATCGCTTCGAACATTCGTTGGCGGCGCTGCGCCGGCGTCAGGCCGTCGGTGGGATAGCGGCCGTCATTGGCGAGTTGGAGCAGGTCGGCAAGGGCAGCCCTGTGTGAGACAGGCGCCGATGAACGGTCGAGCACCGCGTCAAGTTTGCCCAGGCGTGTCTTCTGGTCATCTTCGCGCGTAAAATTCGCGCGTCGCCCGATCTGCTTGATGATCGGATAAAGCGCAGAATTGGTATGCTGCGGAGAGCAATAGTAGCGCAGCTGCGTTGGCGCATCCGGGGCGACCTGCTCTAGAATGGCAGCCACCAGGCGCGATTTGCCGATGCCCGCTTCGCCTGCAATGAGGACGACTTGCCCGTCGTTCGTTTGCGCTCTGGACCAGCTCTGCGCCAGCACCGCGCATTCGCGCTCGCGTCCGACCAGGGCCCCCAATCCGCGGCGATGCAGGGCTTCGAAACGGCCGTCGATGGCGTTCGCGCCCTGGACCGCCCAGGCTTCAACCGGTCCAGCGAGGCCCTTCAAGTGTTGTGCCCCAAGGCTCGTCAGCAGAAAGAGATCGCCGACCAGCCGTCGGGTTGCGTCCGCGATCACGACCATTCCAGGACCGGCAACGGCCTGCAGACGGGCCGCCAGATTCGGTGTTTCGCCGACGACACCGCGTTCCTGCGCCTCTCCGGAGCCGACGATGTCTCCGACAACGACCAGTCCCGTTGCGATGCCGATACGCACCTCCAGTCGGCCGGGGGCCGCCGTATCGAGCTTTCCGACCGCCGCAACGAGCTCAAGTGCGGCCTGCACGGCGTGTTCGGCATCGTGCTCGTGGGCCCGCGGATAGCCGAAATACACCAGCACGCCGTCGCCCATATATTTTGCGACGAAGCCGCCGTTCTCTTCGACGATTGCTGCGCAGGTCCGGTGGTAGGCGCCGATGATTGTCCGCAAGTCCTCCGGATCGAGCTGCGTCGACAGGGCCGTCGAGCCGACGAGATCGCAGAACATGACCGTCAACTGGCGCCGTTCGGCGACATCAGGCGCCGCTTCCGCCGACGCGGTGGAAGATGCCGTGGGGTCGGAGGCGTGCAACTCACGGATGGCGCGCAGGATTTTCTTGCGATCGCCGAGGACGATTCCGAGCTCCCGGAGGTCCTGGTCGTCCAGATCTCCCAAGACGGAGATATCGATACGATTTTCGAGAAACCGCTGGGCATAGGCAGACATGCCCAGCTGCTCGAGCCACTCTTCGATTTGCTGCATTCAATCCTCGCCCCCAGTGCAATCTGGCGCGGGGTGGTGGCGGGATCAAGCGGGAAACGGGGCTGGGCGGCGCCAGCCAGAGCGTGGCGCTCCTCCGACCCGCGATCGGCGCCATGATGACATCGTGCTCCTGTTTTGCCCGACGTGTCAAACGCCGCTGAAGCAGCGGCTCAAACCGCTCCGCGCCAAATTCCCCAATGATTTGTACTGTGCATGGGGTTGTTTTCGCGGTTTTTGTTTCGAGAGGATCAGTCCGCCGCTTTTTCTCGTAAGCGCTGCGCATAGACGTTGATGATCAGCGCCATCAGCAGGATCACGCCGCGGATCAGGATCTTCAGGAAGCTGTCGATGTTGACGTGGTCGAGGCCGTTGTTGAGGACGCCAAGCACGAACAGTCCGACGATGGTGTTGCCGATGCCGCCGCGGCCGCCGAACAGGCTGGTGCCGCCGACCACGACGGCGGCGATGGAGTCGAGGAGGTAGGTGTCGAACTCGTTCTGCTGCGCGCTGCCGAAATGGGCGACGCCCAGCATGCCGCCGATACCGGAGCACACCGCCGAGATCACCATGACCGCGCCGAGGATGAGCTTGACGTTGAGGCCGGAATATTCGGCCGCCTCGCGGTTGCCCCCGACCATGTAGACGTAGCGGCCGAAGCGCGTGTAGGTCAGCACCAGATGGCCGCCGAGCAGCATGATGGCCGCGACGATCACGATCCAGGGAATGCCGCCGATCGAGCCGGAGCCGAGCGTCGTGATCAGGCTCGGCACCTTGTAGGCGATCTGGCCGCGCACCAAGAGCGCCGAGATGCCGGCCGCGATCTGCATCATGGCCAAGGTCATGATGAAGGAGGGGATCCCGATCACGGTCAGCCCCAGCGCGTTGACAAGGCCGAGCGCCGCGCAGAGCAGGAGCGCGAGCAGGATCGCGGCTGCGCCGGCGAGGGGGATGTTCGGAATGTTGACGTAGGATTCCTGCAGCGTGAAGTAGGCAACCGCGATGCCGGTGACGTTGGCGATGCCGGCGATCGACAGATCGATCTCCGCGCAGAGGATCACGAAGGTGAGGCCGACGGCGATGATGCCGGTCACCGACACCTGCGTCAGGATGTTGCCGAGATTGTCGATCGTTGCAAAGGAGGGGCTCGCAAGCGCGAAGAAGCCGGACAGGAAGATCAGCGTCAGGAACGGCGCGATGTTGCGCATCTGCGAGCGCAGGAAGGGCGCAAGGCCCTTTGCGCGCTGGCCCGCCGCTGGTGCCGTCTCACTGCTCGCCATGGTGCTTCTCCGTCACGCCGCTTCCAGCAGGCGGTCCTTGCTGACCGGCTCGTTCTTGAATTCCCGCACCACCGCGCCGCGCTTGAGCACGAGGATGCGGTCGGCCAGCGACAGCACCGTTTCCGGTTCGGTCGACAGCACGATGATCGCGAGCCCCTTGGCGCGGAGGTCGCGGACGATGTTGATGACGTCGTTCTTGGCGCCGACATCCATGCCGCGGGTCGGCTCGCACAGCACGAGGAGCTTGGGCGGATAGGTCAGCCACTTTGCCAGCGCGACCTTCTGCTGGTTGCCGCCCGAGAGCATACCGAGATCGAGGCCGACCACCGGCGGCCGGATCTGCAGCTGCTCGACCTGGCGCTGCGCAATATCGCGCTCCTGCGCCGGCTTGAGCAGCAGCGACGAGATGCGGTCCAGGATGCTGATCGAGATGTTCTTGTAGACTGGCTCCTGATGGAACAGCATGGCGCGCCGACTCTCCGGCACCAGCGCCACGCCAGCGCGCCGCGCCGCCGCCGTGCTGGCAAATGTCTTTGGCTTGCCGTCGACGGCAAGCGTGCCGGCGTCGGGCTTCAGCTTGCCAAAGAGGATGCGCGACAGCTCCTGCTGGCCGCAGCCCATGAAACCGTAGATGCCGAGCACTTCGCCGGCGCGCGCTTCGAAGGAGACGTCGTTGAGGCTGCGCGCCAGCGACAGCTGGTCGACTTTCAGCACGACCGAACTGTCGCTCGGGCGCGGCAGCATCAGATCGTCGCTGTAGCTGTGCTCGAGCGCTTCGCCGCCGCGACCGATCATGGCCTCGATCAGCGCGCCCTTGCTGGTCGCGGTGCTCGCGGTCTCGGCGACCTTCCGCCCGTTGCGGAACACGGTGACCGTATCGGACACGCGCAGAATGTCCTCGATGAAATGCGAGATGAAGACGATGGCCGTGCCCTGCTCGCGCAGCCGTCGCAAGGTCGTAAACAGCCGCTCGACCTCCGGCGGGGAGAGGGCGGAGGTCGGCTCGTCCAGGATGACGATGCGCGCGCCCGAGAACAGCACGCGGGCGATCTCGATCAGCTGCTGCAGCCCGATCGGCAGGTCGCCGAGCCTGCTCATCGGATCGACGTCGATGCCGAATCGCGACAGCTGCTCGCCGGCCTCGCGCGCCATGCGCCGCCATTGCACGAGGCCGAGGCGGTTGGTCGGCTGGTTGCCGAGAAAGACGTTCTCCGCGACGGTGAGGTCGGGCGCGACGGAGAGCTCCTGATGCACCATGGCGATGCCGGCCGCGTGCGCATCGCGCGCCGAGCGGAAGTGGGTCTCCTGGCCGTCGATCAGGAAGCGGCCGGAGAACTCGGTGTGCACGCCGGCGATGATCTTCATCAGCGTGCTTTTGCCCGCGCCATTCTCGCCGACGAGACCGTGGATCTCGCCGGGAAGAAGCGCGAAGTCGACACCACGAAGCGCTTCGACGCCGCCGAAGCTCTTCGTGATGCCCTGGAGTTCCAGGATGGGCGAACGACCCTCAGGCATGGAGATTCAGATCAGGAAGTGATCCTGCATCCACTGCATGCCGGCGGCATTGGCCTTGGTCACGACCGGACCATCGGTGACGACGTTCTTGGGGATGCCCTGGCCGCTCTTCTCGCCGCCTGCGACGGCCGCGACGCCCGCGATGATCGCGCCGCCATGGATGCGGCAGGACGGATTGCGGACGGTCGCGAACATGCGCCCCTCGCTCACAGCCTGGATCGCCGGCGGCATGGCGTCCACACCACCGATCAGGATGTTGGTGCGGTTGTGCGCCTTCATGATGTTGGCGGCCGCAAGCGCCATGTCGTCATTGTGGAAGAACGCCGCGTCGATCTGCGGGTACTTGGTCAGATAGGTTTCCCAGAGCCGCGCCGTCTTGGAGACGTCCCAATCGGCCGGCTGGGTGTCGAGCACCTCGATGCCGGGGAATTGCTTGACGACGTTGTTGAAGCCCTTGGCTCTTCCTTGCGCGCCTGTATGTCCGAGCGCGCCTTGGGTCATGATGATCTTGCCCTTGCCGCCCATGGCGTTGCACAGCGCCTGCGTCACCGAGGCGCCCATGAACTCGTTGTCGGGTGCGAGGAAGGAATGGACGTTGATCTGGTCGAGCGGCGCGATCAGCGTGTCCATGTCGATCACAGGCGTGCCGGCGTCGATCATCTTCTGCACGGGCTGGGTGAGGGTACCGATGCCGAAGGCCTGGATCGCAACAAAGTCCCATTTCTGCGAGGCCATGTTGTCGATCGCCGCGCGCTGCTTCACGGCGTCGAGCTGGCCATCGAACCAGGTCACTTCGACGTTGAACAGCTTGCCCCAGAATTCCGCGGCCTGCTTGCCCTGTGCGCACCAGGTGGCCTGGAGGCCTGCGTTGGAGAAGGCCGCCTTCAACGGCTTCTCGGATCGTCCGACTTCGGCTGCAAGTGCTGGATTTATGCCCATGCTGCCGAGGATGGCAGTCGCGGCGCCGGCGGTTGCTGCCGCCTGAAGAAGATCGCGCCTCGTCGTCGAGAAATCTTTCGTCCCGGACATCGCTCGCTCCCATATATTTTATCGTCGGCGCGTCATTGGTTGCGCTACCGATCTCGGAAAGTGTCTCACAAGAGTTGATGCCACTCAATGTGCAATCAACGTCGGGATTGTCGCTGCCCGTGTTGGTGCAGCGCAAAGCGCTACGCTGCGATGCCAGCGAAGGCCTCGATCTCGACGAGCAACTGGTCCCATGCCTGCGCCACGTCCGGCGACCATTGGTCACCGAGCAGGTCGCCCAGCGTATCCCTGATGGTAGCGAAGAAGGCGATGAACAGCTCGCGCGGCGTGCCATAGGCGTCGTGCGAGACGACTTCACAGGCGATCATCCGGAAATGGCCACGGCGCTCGCCGGCAAAGTCGAGGATCACCTCGATGGTCAGCGCAAGCATCGATCCCATCACCAACTCGCTGCCTTGCGAACGGAACATCGCCCGCGTTTCGGGATGCCGGTTGAACAGCCGTTGATAGACCAGGGGCGTGAGATCCGCGCAGCGCGCCGCCGCAAGCTCAAAGCTTTGCTCGATCGGATTGGGAGAAGCACTCATCGGTACATCAGCCGCGAAAGACAAAAAAAGAGCGGGGCCCTAGCCCCGCTCAAAAATTGTGTCGACCCTATTATCCCCGATTCTAAGATTTGATCTTGATTGGCGGGGCGACGCTGCGTTTTGCGCGCCAGGGGCTCCTCCCGAGACTTGGACCACCAGACTTTGACCTCGCGGCTAGCCTGAGCAAGAGGGATGCTAGATCAACTTTTCTCACTTGTCATCATTTTCGGCAACGATTGTTCAAAATTCGAGCAGTTGACGAAATGATCGGGTCATTGACCCCATAAGTATATGACAAATATAAGAAATCTGTGGATGCCCTAGGACGGTGGGCTGCCTCAAATGCCGGATGCGGTCCCCAGGGCGGGTCTATCCCGACACAGTTTTCGAGAAATTTGCGCCTCCCCAACAAGGGCGGCGATGTGATCTCGACTCGGGGCGGGGGTGGTGTTTAGTTAGCAGACGAACGAATGGTTCGGTGGATGCGCGCTCGGCTGCAAAAGTTGCTACCCATCGTCCTGCTCGCCTTGGCGATGCAGGTGCTGGCGCCGATTGCCGCCTGCTGGGCGGCCGGCCAGGCCGTCGCCGATCCGCTTGGCACCGGAGTCATCTGCCACAGCGTCAGCGAGCAGGGTACTCCGGGCGACCAAAATGGTTCGCCGACCGCGCATGCCGGTGCCTGCGCGCTGTGTTGCCTGGCGCAGGCCAACGCGTCCTTCGATTCGCCGCCGCACACGACGCTCTCCGTTCCCATCCGCCACGCCGAACGCGTGGTGTGGTACGAGGCGGATGCGTCCGCTGTCGCTGCCCACAAGGGCTCAAGCGCCCAGGCGCGGGGACCTCCCCACTTTTCCTGACGACCTCTCGTGATCGGCTCGGTTCATCCGTTGGCGATCGATGCTGTCGAATGGCCGGAGAGAAAGCCGGCGTCAGGAATGCCAAATGTTACCTCGTCATGCCCGCTGCGGTGTGAGCGTCGTTGCCGTTCAAGCCGCGCTGCTTGCCTCGTCGAGCGGCGTTTTCGCCCAGAGCAGCCCAAGGGAGTTGCCGGCCGTGACCGTCGATGCACCCGCGACGGCGAAACCCAAGCCGCGCAAGCCGGCGGTGCAAACCGCAGGCGCCAGGGGGAATTCGGCGAAGCCGGTGGCCGAACGGCCGGCCGCGGTTGCCGCAACCAACGGGCAGGGAGCGGACAGCGCCCGGGCGTCGCTCGATCAGCCGGCGGCGGTGGCGCGCTATCAGCTGCCGCAGCGGTCCTTCAGCATCACGGCAAAGCAGGTCGACGAGACCATCAACCTCAAGGACCCCGAGGACGCCGTCAAATACATGCCGAGCCTGTTTGTGCGGAAGCGCAATGACGGCGACAATCAGGCGGTGCTGGCGACGCGAAGCTGGGGCCTGAACTCGAGTGCGCGGACGCTGATCTATTACGACGATCTGCTGATCTCGGCGCTGATCGGCAACAACAACTCCGGTGCTTCGCCGAAATGGAATCTGATCTCGCCCGAGGCGATCGGGCGGGTCGATTTCCTCAACGGTCCGTTCGCGGCCGCCTATCCCGGCAATTCCATCGGCGGCGTTCTGCTAATCACGTCCAAGATGCCAGACAAGCCGTTTGCGGTGGCCAAGGAAACCGTCTCGGTGATGCCGTGGAATCAATACGGCACCAAAGACACCTATGTCACCAGTCAGACCAGCGCTGCCGCGGGCAATCGCGACGGCAATCTGTCCTGGCTCGTCACTGCAAATCATCTCGACAGCTACCAGCAGCCGCTGACGTACACGACCTTTGGCACCGTTTTTGGTGTCGGCCCCGCAAACACGACCGGAGCCATTGGCGCATGGAACAGGACGGGCGGCGTTGCGAATGTCATAGGCACGGGTGCGCTGGCGCACTCGCAGCAGACGTCCGGGAATCTGAGAGTTGCCTATGATATCTCGCCGCTGGTGCAGGCGACCTACTCACTGGGTATCTGGAACAATCACCAGACCTCCGATCCACAGACCTACTTGACGTCGACGCTGAACGGTCAGCCAACTTTTGGTGGCCAAGGCGCGTTTGCGAGCAACAAGTACACTTGGGATCAGACGCATTTGAGCAACGCTGTATCGCTCAAGAGCGACACCAAAGGCGTTTTCGATTTCGATCTTTCAGCGTCGAGCTACAACTACTTGCAAGATACTCTCCTCAATCCGTTCACCGTGACCCCGACCGGGGTCGGCTATTCGCTGAATGGCAAGATTACCCGTAACGATGGTACAAACTGGCAGAACGCCGATGCCAAAGGCATCTGGAGACCGTTCGGCATCGATGGTCCTCACGAGATCAGCTTCGGTATTCACGGCGACCGCTATCGGTTGGAAAATCCGGTCTATTTGTCTTCCGTCTGGTATGCGACGTCCTCGACCGGTACCGGTCAGCTTCTTACCACTGGCGTCGGCGAAACCCGTACCGGTGCTCTTTGGCTGCAGGACGCCTGGAAGATCGTTCCCAATCTGAAGCTGACGCTGGGCGGGCGGCTTGAGACTTGGCGCTCACTGGATGGATTCAATATCAACTCCAATCCGACGGCCACCAGCGGTATCCCGGCGGCGCCGATTCCGGTCTTCGTTGCAGTCCCAAAGAACCAGCCAGGGCTCAACTCGACCAACTTCTCGCCGAAAGCCTCGCTCTCTTATGATCTCAGCAAGGAGTGGAACGTCACCGCGAGCTTTGGTGAATCGTATCGCTATCCGACCGTTACCGAACTATATCAGAACATAACAGTTGCTGGTGTCGCGACGTTCGCCAATCCTAACCTGAAGCCCGAACAAGACTTCACCGGTGAATTGAACGTTGAGCGGAAATGGAATGATGGCCGCGTCAGGCTGACGCTGTTCAAAGAGAGAACCAACAACGCAATCATCTCGCAAACCACGAACGTGACGAATTCGACGGGCGGTCAGACTCCCACGACGACCATCGGCAATGTCGACGCAATCCGAATGCAAGGCGTTGAGCTGTCGGCCGACAAGGATGACGTGCTGGTCAAGGGGCTGCAGGTGTTCGGCAGCGTAACCTATGTGGATTCTCGGATTCTAAGCGATCCGACATTTGTCGGTACGATCGGCGGCACAACCGCGACGGGCAAGCGCGTGCCCAATGTTCCAGAATGGCGCTCTACGGTCGGGGTTACCTATCGGCCGAACGACAACTGGGCCTATACAGTCGCGGGACGCTACACCGGAAAGCAATATGCGACCCTCGATAACACCGACACCTTTGCACACGTCTATCAGGCCTTCGATCCGTTTTTGGTGTTCGACATGAAGATTCACTACAAGGCGACGCAGAACTTCGCGTTCGATTTCGGAATCGACAACATCTTCAACGCGCAATACTTCCTGTTCCATCCGTTCCCGGGACGAACTTACGTTCTCGCCGGCAAGTACACGTTCTGACGGGTGGGACACTCTCAATGGCGGCAAGAAAGGCAATCGACATGAACAAGCTCTCACGCATCTTCGCACTCGCGGCGCTCTCGGCCGTTGTGATCGCGGCTCCCGTCCGCGCTGATGACGTCAAGGCGGGCGATCTCGTCATCTCGCAGGCCTGGAGCCGGGCGACGCCTGGCGGCGCAAAAGTCGCCGGCGGCTTCCTGACCATCGAGAACAAGGGCTCTGCACCCGACAAGCTCGTCGCGGTGACCGCCGAAATCGCCGGGAAGACCGAGGTTCACGAGATGGCGATGGACAATGGTGTGATGAAGATGCGCCCGCTGGACAAGGGCCTCGTCATCGAGCCGGGCAAGACCGTGAAGCTCGCACCGGGCGGCTATCATCTGATGCTCCAGGATCTCAAGGGCCCGTTCAAGGAGGGCGAGAAGGTGCCGGTGACGCTTCAGTTCGAGAAGGCCGGAAAGGTCGCCGTGTCGCTCGATGTCCAGGGCGTCGGTGCCCAGGCGCCCGGCGGCGGAAGCATGATGATGAAGAAAATGCCCGATCATTCGGGAATGAAAATGTGATTGATGTGATCTAACTTCCGGGAGATCGAGCATGTCGAAGACACCCTGGCTGATCCTGATGGCTGCGCTCGCCGCATCGCCTGCGGCGGCGCACGTCTATCTGGAAGGCAAGCAGGCCACGGTCGGTGCGTCCTACAAGGCCGTCTTCGCCGTGCCGCACGGCTGCTCCGGCTCGCCGACGGTGAAGATCCGCGTGCAGATTCCCGAAGGTGTCATTGCGGTGAAACCGATGCCGAAGGCCGGCTGGAACGTCGATGTCGTCGAGGGCCAATATGCCAGCGCATACGACTATCACGGCAACAAGCTGACCTCGGGCGTGAAGGAAGTGGTCTGGTCCGGCGGCAAGTTGCCGGATCACAATTACGATGAGTTCGTCGTCAGCAGCTTCCTCACGGACAGCCTGAAGCCCGACACCACGCTGTATTTCCCGGTGGTGCAGGAATGCGAGAAGGGTGTCAGCCGCTGGATCGAAATTCCGGCGGAGGGGGCAGCGCATTCGCATGAGGACAAATCGCCGGCGCCCGGCGTGAAGCTGCTGCCCAAGCCGTGATGCGTCTTCTCGCTGCGCTCGCGATGCTGCTCCTCGCCGCCGGCACTTCGACCGGTGTGTGGGCGCATGCGGCGCTGATCTCGGTCGAGCCGGCGAGCGGCAGCATCCTGACGAACGCGCCGAAGGCGGTGGAACTGCGCTTCAATGAGGCGGTGACCCCGGGCGCGATCCAGTTGATCGACGGCGCGGGCAGGGCGCGCGACGATGCGCGCGTCACGACATCCGGCGAGAGCATTTCCGTTGCGATGCCGCCGGACCTGCCGCAGGGCACGGCGGTCGTGAGCTACCGGGTGATCTCGCAGGACGGCCATCCCGTCGCGGGATCGGTGATCTTTTCGGTCGGCGTACCGACGGCTACGCAGCCTCCGGCCAATGCAGACGGGGGGTTGAACGCGCTGATCTGGCTGTCGCGGATCGGTCTTTATCTCGGGCTGTTTGTCGGTGTCGGCGGTGTGTTCTTTGGCCGCTGGATTTCGTGGTCGATGGCGGGCATGAGCGTGCCGCGCGCAGCGCTGCTTGTCGGTCTCCCAAGCGCCGTTGTGTCGCTGGGCGTGTTGGGTCTCGATCTCCTTGGCCTGCCGCCGGCGGCACTCGTGACCGCGGCTCCCTGGACCATCGCATTCGCGACCAGCGCCGGTCCCGCCTTGCTTGTCGCCATCGCGGCGATGCTGCTCGCGCTGATGGCGCTGGGGCGGGCGTGGTATGCGCGTGTGCTCGCCGCCATCGCGTTCGCCGGCGTCGGGCTCACGCTCGCCATGACCGGGCACGCCGCAACGGCGTCGCCTGAGGTGTTGACGCGGCCGGCGATCTTTCTCCATGGCCTCGCTGTCGCCTTCTGGATTGGCGCGCTGGCGCCGCTTGCAGCGTTGCTGTCGAAGCCGACATCGGCAGTGCTGCCGCTTTTGAACCGCTTCTCGCGCATCGCCATGCCGGTGGTCGCCGCGCTGGCGCTGACCGGGCTCACGCTTGCGGTCATCCAGCTCGAAAAGCCGTCGGCGCTGGTCGAGACCAGCTACGGCCTCATTCTCTCGGCCAAGCTGGCGCTGGTCTTGTCCCTGCTGGCGCTCGCCGGGCTCAATCGCACTCGGCTGACGCCGGCGCTGGCGAGGGATCAGAGGGGCGCGCCTGCACTCAAGCGTTCGATCCTGCTCGAATGCGGGGTCGCGCTCGGCATCTTCGCCGTCGTCGCCGGCTGGCGCTTCACGCCGCCGCCGCGGACCATCGTCCCGGAGACGCCGCTGGCGATCCACATTCACACCGACAAAGCGATGTTCCAGGTGCTGGTGTCCCCCGGCAAGGCCGGCGTGGACGATTTCGTGCTTCAGCTCATGACCGGCGAGGCGACGCCGCTGAAGGCCAAGGAGGCGACGCTGACGCTCAGTCTGCCCGAGCGCGGGATCGAGCCGATGGAGCGTGACGCCGAGCTGGGTCCAGACGGCTATTGGCACGTCCGCAAGGTCGAGCTGCCCTTCGCCGGCCGCTGGCATGTGCGGATCGACGCGCTGGTGACCGATTTCGAGAAAATCACCCTCGAGGACGAGCTCGAGGTCGCGCCGCGTTAAGGCGGCGGAGTTCAAGTCGAACCTGAAGGCAACGGAAAAATGACAGGAATTCCGCCGCGTTAGCGGCTTTTCCTCATTCCCGGCCTTGTGTTTTCGCTCCCAATCCGGTTTCACTGCGGGCCATCACTGATTCCCAGAGTATTGCCATGCGGTTGTCGCGGTTCTTTCTGCCCATTCTGAAGGAAAATCCGAAAGAGGCCGAGATCGTCTCGCATCGGCTGATGCTGCGCGCCGGCATGATCCGCCAGGAGGCGGCCGGCATCTATGCCTGGCTACCGCTGGGCTTCCGGGTGCTGAAGAAGATCGAGCAGATCGTGCGCGAAGAGCAGGACCGCTCCGGCGCGCTGGAACTGTTGATGCCGACGCTCCAGCTCGCCGACCTCTGGCGCGAGAGCGGCCGCTACGACGCCTACGGCCCGGAGATGCTGCGCATCGCTGACCGCCACAAGCGCGAGCTCTTGTACGGGCCGACCAACGAGGAAATGATCACGGAGATCTTCCGCGCTTACGTGAAGTCCTACAAGAACCTGCCGCTGAATCTCTATCATATCCAATGGAAATTCCGCGACGAGCAGCGTCCGCGCTTCGGCGTGATGCGCGGCCGCGAGTTCCTGATGAAGGACGCCTATTCCTTCGATCTCAACGAGGCTGCCGCGCGCGTCGCCTACAACAAGATGTTCGTCGCCTATTTGCGCACCTTTGCGCGGATGGGGCTGAAGGCGATCCCGATGCGCGCCGAGACCGGCCCGATCGGCGGCGATCTCAGCCACGAATTCATCGTGCTTGCCGAAACCGGCGAATCCGGCGTGTTCATCAATCGCGACGTGCTGGACCTGCCGGTGCCGGGCGAGGACGTCGACTACGAGGGCGACCTGACCCCGATCATCAAGCAGTGGACCTCGGTCTATGCCGCCACTGAGGACGTTCATGACGCTGCACGGTTCGAGCAGGAAGTGCCTGCCGACAAGCGCGTGAACACCCGTGGTATCGAGGTCGGCCAGATCTTCTATTTCGGCACGAAGTACTCCGAGCCGATGAAGGCGATGGTGGCGGGTCCCGACGGCGTCGACGTGCCGATCCATGGCGGCTCCTACGGCGTCGGCGTGTCGCGCCTGCTGGGTGCCATCATCGAGGCCTGCCACGACGATGCCGGCATCAAATGGCCGGAGGCGGTGGCTCCGTTCCGCGCCTCGATCCTCAATCTGAAGCAGGGCGATGCCGCGGTCGATGCGGCTTGCGAGAAGCTCTATGCCGAGCTCAACGCCAAGGGTGTCGACGTGCTCTACGACGACACCGACCAGCGCGCCGGAGCCAAATTTGCCGCCGCCGACCTGATCGGCATCCCCTGGCAGATCATGATCGGGCCGAAGGGGCTGGCCGAGGGCAAGGTCGAGATCAAGAAGCGTAGTGACGGCTCCCGCGAGACGATGTCGCCTGCGGACGCGGTCGCCCGCCTGGTCGGCTGAATAGTGTTCATCGCGCGATAATGGGCCGGCAATCCGGCCACAATTGACCCCGAATCATGGGATTATCAAGCGATGGATGAAACCATGACCGAGACCGTGCAGACCGCGCCTTTCGCGCCCTTCGAGTGGATGCTGTCCGCGCGCTATTTGCGGGCGCGCCGCAAGGAGGGATTCATCTCGGTCATCGCCGGGTTCTCCTTCCTTGGCATCATGCTCGGCGTCGCGACGCTGATCATCGTGATGGCCGTGATGAACGGCTTCCGCAAGGAGCTGCTGGACAAGATCCTGGGGCTGAACGGCCACATCCTGGTACAGCCGCTGGAATCGCCGCTGACCGATTGGAAGGACGTCGCCGAGCGCATCAGCCAGGTGCAGGGCATCCGGCTCGCGGCCCCCGTGGTCGACGGCCAGGCGCTGGCGTCCTCGCCCTGGAACGCCTCGGGCGTGCTGGTGCGCGGCATCCGCTCCGACGACCTCAACAACCTCACTTCGATTGCCAAGAACATCAAGCAGGGCTCGCTCGAGGGCTTTGACGACGGGCAGGGCGTCGCGATCGGCCGGCGGCTCGCCGACCAGCTGTCGCTGCATGCCGGAGACAGCGTGACGCTGGTGGCGCCGAAGGGCGCGGTGACGCCGATGGGCACGACGCCGCGCATAAAACCCTACAAGATCGTCGCGGTGTTCGAGATCGGCATGTCCGAATACGATCTCGGCTTCGTCTTCATGCCGCTTGCCGAAGCGCAGGCCTATTTCAACCGCAGCAGCGACGTCACCTCGATCGAGGTGTTCACCACCAATCCCGACAGGATCGACGCCTTCCGCAAAGCGGTGACGGAGGCGGCGGGCCGGCCAGTGTTCCTGGTCGACTGGCGGCAACGCAATTCGACCTTCTTCAACGCGCTCCAGGTCGAGCGCAACGTGATGTTCCTGATCCTGACCATGATCGTGCTGGTCGCGGCGCTGAACATCGTCTCCGGCCTGATCATGCTGGTGAAGGACAAGGGCAGCGACATCGCGATCCTGCGCACGATGGGCGCCTCGCAAGGCTCGATCATGCGGATCTTCCTGATCACGGGCGCCTCCATCGGCGTGGTCGGCACGCTGGTCGGTTTCTTCGTGGGGCTCGTGATCTGCCTCAACATCGAATCCATCCGGCAATTCCTGTCCTGGCTGACCAGCACCGAGCTGTTCTCGCCAGAACTCTACTTCCTGTCGAAACTGCCCGCCGAGATCGACGTCGGCGAGACCACGGCCGTCGTCATCATGGCGCTGACGCTGTCGTTCCTGGCGACGCTCTACCCGTCGTGGCGCGCCGCGCGCCTCGATCCGGTCGAAGCGCTGCGGTACGAGTGAGGGGCTGATGGAGCAGCAGCAGGGGGCGGAAGATGTACCGGTCATCTATCTCCACGAGATAAAACGGCAGTACCTGCAGGGCGAGGCGGCGCTGACGATCCTGGACAACGCCAAGCTCGCGCTGTGGGCGGGACAATCCGTGGCGCTGGTCGCGCCGTCGGGTTCGGGCAAGTCGACGCTGCTGCACATCGCCGGCCTGCTCGAAGCGCCCGATTCCGGCGAGGTCTATGTCAATGGCGCGCCGACATCGCAACTGCCCGACATCGAGCGCACCCAGCTGCGCCGCACCGATATCGGCTTCGTCTACCAGTCGCACCGGCTGCTGCCGGAGTTTTCTGCGCTGGAGAACGTGATGATGCCGCAGATGATCCGCGGCCTGAAGAAGTCCGAGAGCGTCAAGCGCGCCAAGGAGATCCTCGGCTATCTCGGCCTCGGCGACCGCATCACGCATCGGCCGGCGGAGCTGTCGGGCGGTGAGCAGCAGCGTGTCGCGATTGCGCGCGCGGTCGCCAATGCGCCCCGTGTGCTGTTCGCGGACGAGCCGACCGGCAACCTCGATCCGCACACCGCCGACCACGTGTTCCAGGCCCTGATGCAGCTGGTCAAGGCGACCAAGGTCTCGATGCTGATTGCGACCCATAACATGGAGCTCGCCGGCCGCATGGACCGGCGCGTGTCGCTGTCGAACGGCCAGGTCATCGAGCTCGAATAAAAACGCGAAAACAACCCCGTGCACAGTAGACGGCCGCGGCCGTCCATGATCGGGGTGACGTCTCCCATCCATTTGATCAATCAGGCAAACCCGCCGCAGCTGCGCATCGCCGCAGTGGGCCGGCCGATTACGGCCGGATCACCGTCAATTTGAACGGTCCGCCATTGGCTGCGGCATGGGCCACGGCCTCATTGACGTGGTCGAGGTCGAAATCCGTCGTCGCATATTCGTCGAGCCGCAGCAGCCCCGCGCGCACCAACCCGATCAGACGCGTTGCCGCATCCGGCGGATACATCCAGACGCCGTGGATGGAGATGCAATTGCGCATGAGCCAGGGGTAGGGCAGTTCGAGGCCCGGACCGCCGGCCATGCCGACGCCGCCCATCAGCACGACGCGACCGTAAGCGCGCACCGTCATGATCGCCGCGCGTACCACGCTCGTGCTCACCGAGGGCGGCATGATGTCGAACACGCAGTCGATCGGGCCACCTGCAGCGCGCTTCATCGCCTCGCGGTCGTCGTCCTCGTTGCCAGTGAGCCTGACCGGCTTCACCCGCGTGCCGAAGCGACGGACGAGGTCAGCGAGGATTTTCTCGTTGCGACCGGGCGTTACCACGCAGGCCGCGCCCATCGCGAGTGCGACGGAGACGGCCGCGCTGCCGAAATTGCCGGTGGCCCCGCTTACCAGCACGGTCTCGCCTGCTTGAAGGTTTGCGGCGAGAAAGCCGCCATAGGGCACCAGCGCCGTTCCCAGCGCGCACCATTGCGAGGCTTCTTCCGAATTGATCGCGCCCAGGCGCTTCACGTTCTCCGTCGGCACGCGCATCTGCTCGGCATACGAGCCGTGGCGAAAATGCTGTTGCAAGCGCATGCCGCCGGGGCCGGCGGCCGTGAGCCCCTGCAGGGCGATGTCGGGCGCCACGACATCGTCGCGCGAACGCACCGTCGGGTCACAGAACACCCAGTCGCCAATGCTGAGCTTGGTTGCGTCCGGGCCGATCGCGCGCACCCGGCCGATGCCGCCAGGGCCGGGGATGATCGGCAGATCGAGCGCGTAGTTGCGCTCACCGCTAAAGACCTCGTTCATGTAGGACAGGACGCGCGTGGCGACGACGTCGACGATGACCTCGCCGGTGCCAAGCGCCGGATCCGGGGCGTTCTCGATCATCAGCGGCGATCCGAAGGATTTGAGTACGGCAGCTTTCATGATGTTCACCTCAGAGACGGGTGACACCCATATGCGGCGCCCTTGAAGGGACAAGAAGGCCTGGTATTATCCTAGTATTCCCAGACCCTCCATCCACGGGAACACGCCATGGCCGACCCCCGCCGCGTCGAATTCGGCGATTTCCTCCGCTCCCGCCGCGAAAAGCTGTCGCCGAAGACGGTCGGCCTTCCCGCAGGGCAAAGGCGGCGCACCGCGGGGCTTCGCCGCGAGGAGGTCGCCCAGCTCGCCGGCATCGGCGTCGACTGGTACATCCGCCTCGAGCAGGGCCGCACCGTCAGCCCGTCGGTCACCACCGTCGATGCGCTGGCGCGTGCGCTGCGCCTCAGCAAGACCGAGCATGCGCACCTCAAGGACCTCGCGCGCGACGGCGCGCGGGGCGCGTTCACCCGCGAAGTGGTGCCGCCGCCCATTCTGCGCCTGGTCGAGAGCCTGCCGCATCCGGCCTACATCACCGGGCGCCGCTGGGACGTGCTGGCCTGGAACGAAGCCGCCGAGGAGATTTTTGCGTTCGGCCGGTTGCCGGAGGAGGATCGCAACACGTTGTTGCTGATGATGACCAACAAGCGAACGCGAAAATCCTACGGCGCGGGCTGGGCTGATGTGGCCAAGCGCATGGTCGCGATGTTTCGCGCCACCCACGACGTCTGGGCCGGCGATCCCGCCTTCGCGGAATTGCTGACGCGGTTGCGCCAAGGCAGTCCCGAATTCGTCAAATGGTGGGGCGCGCATGAGGTGCACGGCACCTTGTCGGGCCGCAAGACCATGACCCATCCGACCAAGGGCGTGCTGCATTTCGAGCACACGAGCTTTCAGGCCAATGACGATCCCGCGCTGAAGCTCGTGATCTACACGCCGGTGTGAGGGCGAAAGCCCCTAGGCTGGTGGCCTTGCCTGCGACCAGAGCGTGCTCTATGTTTTTTGCTCGCGTCGAGGGTTTGGAATGTTCTTGAAGATCGCAGCATTTTTTTATGCGGTTTGTTTTTCGGCTTCGCTCTTTGATCCAACGTTCTATGGAACGCCGCTTCGCGTCGTCGGATTTGCTCTCGGATTGGGTGGGGTGGCCGGTCTCTTCCTCGTTGCCTTCAAAAGGCCCTTCCTTTCGCAGGGCTTTTGGAGAGCTTTTGCGGTGATTTACGTCGGCTATCAGCTGGTCTGCGTACTGTTTTTGGGCGGTGCCCACTCGGTGACCGCATCGCACGGCATTTTGGGGTTGGTGGGCGCCCTTGCGATGAGCGTCGTTCTCCAGTTTCCGATCCTTCTGAGCTTGTGGCGGCTTTGTTTCGCCACCAATACATCCGGCCCGCAGGGTTCTGGGGGAGCAGTTGCTCAAGAGGACAGCGCTTGAAGGTCATTTCTGGGCAACGATTTGGGTTCGTGATCGATGCACCTCGATCGACGGGCGGCCGCCGGTTTCCTCCGAAAATTCAAGGTGGCTGGATAGGTCAAAGCCGGACGGCCGTTTGGGGAAGTATTTCCTCGTGACAGATAAGAGCCCGGCGAAGTCGGAGACGGGGCTCCGTCCGGCAAGCATCATATGGTACGAACGCCTCGCCTGGGTGGGGGTCGCGCTCACCGCGATATCGGCCGCCGCGGACTGGGCTGTTCTCATCAAGTACTATAATCAGCAGCCGATTTTCTATCCAATCATGGTCGCCTGCGTGTTTGCGGTACAACTGCTCTGGATTTCGCTGGTCGCCCGCAAGCGACAGAACTGGGCCCGTTGGACAAGTCTCGTTCTGGTCGTTCTGGCAATTCCGGGGGAAATCCTCGGCTTCGATGAACGCTTCAGGTTCAACGCCACCATGACAATCGCCTCGTGCGCGGCATTCGCCATGTGGACGGTCGCCGTGGCGCTGCTCTTCCGTCGAGATGCCCGCGGCTGGTTCGCCGACAGGCGTTTGGCGTCCGGCGCCGGTCCGCCGTTGTAATCGTAGACCAAGATCCGCAGCACCGCCTCGGGCCATGTCCCATCCGACCAAGGGCGTGCTGCATTTCGAGCACATGAGCTTTCAGGTCAATGACGATTCCGCGCTGAAGCTCGTGATCTACACGCCGGTGTAGGGGCGGGTGAACCTCTTTGCGAAACAATGGAGTCTTCGAGTAGGTTCACTATTCAAAACGCGATCACCGGGGTGGGCTTGGACTGTGACTGGCACGAAACGAACGCGCGAGGGAAGCGGCCGGGTCAAGCTCGAGGCGGTCGCCAGTGCCGCGAATGTATCGACGGCGACTGTGTCGCGGGTGTTCAACGAGCCGGACAAGGTGTCCGAGGCGATCCGGGAGCGCGTGAAGGAGGCGGCGCGCGCCCTCAACTGGATCCCGAATGCCGCGGGCAGGGCGCTGGCATCGAGCCGAACGCATATTGCGGGCGCGATCATCCCGACGCTGGACAACGAAATCTTCGCGCACCAGATCGGCGGCATGCAGGCCGTCTTCAGCAATGCCGGCTTCACGCTGTTTCTGGGCTGTTCCAATTACGATCCACTGGAAGGCTTGAGGCAGGCGGAGGCGATGCTTGCGCGCGGCGTGGAGGCGATTGCGCTCGTCGGTGAGAACCATCCGGCGGAGCTTTTTGCGGCCTTGAAAGCCCGCGACATTCCCTATGTCGTCACATACTCCTACAGCAAGCTGTCCGAACATCCCTGTATCGGGTTCGACAATCGTGCCGCCTTCATCCGGATGACGGATCATCTGCTCGCGCTCGGACATCGCCGCTTCGCCGGCATCTTCCAGCCGGTCGCCAACAACGATCGTGTCGCCGCGCGGCTAGCCGGCGTGAGGGACGCATTGGCGGCTGCGGATCTGGCGATGGCGGACGAGAACCTGCTGGTCGGTCCCTCCACGCTGGAATTCGGCGCCGAGAGTTTTTCGCACCTGATGACGCGGGAACGAGAGGTGCGACCGACGGCCATCGTTTGCGGCAACGACAACATCGCGCTCGGCGCATTGATGGCGGCCAACGCCCTGGGCCTGAAGGCGCCAACAGACTTCTCGATCACAGGGTTCGACGATCTCGCGATTTCGTCGCGCTTTGCACCAGGCCTGACCACCATGAAGGTCGACAACCAGTCGATCGGCACATCGGCCGCCAATCAACTCCTCGCCGTCGTCACGGGCCGCCAGGCTGGCCCGCAGTCCGAAGAGGTCGCTCCTGTGCTGCAGATCAGGGACAGCTCTGGCAGGTGGCCCCAGGATCGCGCGTGATATTCGGCCGGGGACAGCCGCCTTGCCGGTCTGGCGGGCGAGATGGCTGATCTGCGCAAATCTAGAACCGAATCATCTCATTGAAAAACAAGAGAAAACGGCTGTTCTGCCGGAATTGACACCCTGTCTGTAAGCGCTTACAAAATTCGCGGCTCATCGCCATAAGCGTAGCGAGCGTTTCGCAAGGAAGCGCCAGGGGAGGACATGCGGGAATGCGGGTCGGTCTGTCGAAAACATTGAACGGCTGGGCAGTCGCAGCCACGCTTCTGCTGAGCTCCTTCGCGGCATCGCCGGCGGCGCACGCCGAGGAGAAGCTGGTGATTTGGTGGAACAAGGGCTTCTACTCGGCCGAAGAGGACGCGCTGCTCCAGGCGATCCACAAATTCGAAGCCAAGACCGGCGTGAAGGTCGAGCTGTCGCAATACGCGACGCAAGACATCATTCCGAAGACCGTCGCTGCGCTCGATTCCGGTACGGTGCCGGATGTCGCCTACGCCGACACCTTCAACTTCCAGAGCGTTGGCAAATGGGCCGCAGAAGGCAAGCTCGAAGACCTGGGCTCCGTGCTGACGCCGCTCAAGGACCAGTTCGACAAGACCGCACTCGAGACGGTGATGCTCCAGAACGAGCAGACCAAGATCAAGGGCTATTACGCCTTCCCGGTGAAGCAGGCGACGCTGCATCTGCACTATTGGAAAGACATGCTCGAGGAGGGCGGTCTCAAGGAAAGCGACATTCCGAAGGACTGGAAAGGCTTCTGGTCATTCTGGTGCGACAAGGCTCAGCCGGCCGTCCGCAAGGCGAGCGGCAAGCGCGTCTATGGCATCGGTCTGCCGATGGGAGTGGACAGCAGCGACAGCCTGATCGGCTTTCTGACCTTCGCCGAGGCCTATAACGTCGTGATGGTCGACGACAGCGGCAAGCTGCTGCTCGACGATCCCAAGGTGAAGGCCGGGCTCGTGTCTGCGCTCAGGGATTACACCGATATCTACAAGAAGGGCTGCGTCCCGTCCTCCGCGACGAGCTGGAAGGACGCGGACAACAACGTCGCCTTCCACAACAAGACGACGGTGATGACCTTCAATCCAACCATCTCGATTCCCGGCAAGTGGCTGGATGACTCGACCAACCAGACCCTGACCGCCGAGCAGCGGGACGAAGCCAGGAAGAACTACGAGGAGCGCATCCGGACGCTGCCCTGGCCGAGCAAGCCGGACGGCTCGCCGATGCACACCCGCGCGTCTGTCGTCGTCGGCGTGGTGTTCCAGCAGGCGAAGAACAAGGCGCGCGCCAAGGAGTTCGTGCAGTTCCTGCTTCAGGACGAAAACCTCCAGCCCTATGTCGAAGGCGCGCTGGGCCGCTGGTTCCCGGTGAAAACCGCCGCCGTGAAGTCGACCTTCTGGAACGGCGACGAGCATCGCAAGATCCTGCGCGACCAGTTCGCAGCCGGCGTCGGTGGCTACGAGATGACGCGGAACTACAAGTTCACCACGGTCAACAACGAGAACGTCTGGGCGAAAGCCACGATCCGTGTGGTGCTCGACAAGGTGCCGCCCGAGCAGGCCGTCGACGAGATGATCGACCGCATCAAGAAGATCGTCAGCGACTAACAACAGGCGTCCGCGGCAGCCCGCTTTGCTGCTGCGGACGCCGACTTGCCGTTGATCTATAATCGCGGAATGGACAGCGAACTCGCTGCCTCATTCGCCACTGTCTGGAGCTTGCTTGTGACCATCGCGCTCAAGGGCATCATTCCCGTGATGCTGACGCCATTCACCGAGGCGAAGACGATCGACTATTCCGGCCTCGAAAGGCTGATCGAGTGGTATATCGCCAACGGTGCCGACGCATTGTTCGCGGTCGCTCAGTCCAGCGAGATGCAGTTCCTGACGCTGGACGAACGCGTCGAGCTCGCAAGGTTCGTCGCCAGGACGGCGGCCGGCCGGCTTCCCGTCATCGCATCCGGCCATATCAGCGAATCCAGGGAAGACCAGCTGACCGAGCTGACGTCGATCGCGAAGACAGGTGTCGATGGATTGGTGCTGGTGACGAACCGTCTTGCGTCGCTCGATCTGACGGGGACGAATTTCACCGACAATGTGACCTGGCTGCTCGACAGGCTGCCCAAGGACATGACGCTCGGTCTCTATGAATGTCCGGCGCCGTTCCGCCGGCTTCTCTCCGATGATGAGCTGGCCTTTTGCGCCGACAGCGGCCGTTTTGCGATTCTCAAGGACGTCTCGTGTGATCTTCCGACCGTGCAGCGCCGGGTCAAGCTGACGAACGGCTCGCCGCTGCGGATCGTCAACGCCAATGCCGCGATCGCCTTCGACGCGATCAAGTCGGGGGCTCCCGGATTCACCGGTGTGTTCACGAACTTCCACCCCGACCTCTACAAATGGCTGCTGACGCAGCACCAGAAGCACCCGTCGCTGGCGAATGAGCTTTCGGTCTATCTCGCGCTTGCCGCGATGGCGGAGCCGATGGGGTATCCGAAACTGGCCAAGCTCTATCACCAGCGGCTCGGCACCTTTTCCTGCATCGAGAGCCGGGCGGTCGATTTCGACATTCGCGAACGCTTCTGGGCGCTCGATGCGCTGATCGACAAGATCGTCGAGGGACAGGAATCGTTCCGCGCGAAGATCGCGGCGGCAGGCTGAGCACGACGCGCCTGCGGCCTTAGGTGCCGCGACCTGGCAGAGGAGCCGATGGCCAGGGACTCTTCGGAGCGGCCGTCGCCGGAGGGCAATTTGCCTCGAGCTGCCTCCACGCCGACGGCAGGCCCGTGGCGTCGATGTCGAACTTTGTCGTGTCTGCCGTTTCGTCCGGCTTCCGCGTGATCTCCCGGACATGCAGGGAGCGGGACGCCATGATCGCTCTGAATTTGCCGAAATCGAGCGAGCCGCTCCACATTTCGTATTTGCCGGCCCGTACCGATAATCCTCCGGCTTCCTCGTTGGGGGCGGCGTCCGCCGTCATCACGATTGTGCGTTTGCCGATCGCAGCCTCGTCGATCTCGGCCGCGAACATCAGCGGCACGCGATTCTTGTTGTCGCAATACAGGCGCCATTCCATCGTTCGGAACGACGGGCCGATTTCGTTCTTCAGCATTGCGAACTTGCTGACGTAGGGCGTCGTTCCTTTCTCGAGCCGCCACATCGTCTCGGCAAGAGAACGCGTGTCGATGCCGAACCTGTCGAGCTCGGTGCGCGTCAGCACGTGCAGGTTTTCAAACTTCACGGTGTGGATCAGATCGTCAAGCTCGCGGCTGATCCCCATAGCGGAGATATACGCGGTGCGGTCGCGGTCGGCGGCTGCCGTGCGCCGCTGCCTGAATTCTGCGAGCAACGCGGCAGGCGGATGGCCGTGAATCGCAAAGACGAGCCTGGAGTTATGGACCGCAAGCGCCGCGTCGGGTGCCACCTCGCGCGACGTCGCGCCGAGAAACAGGTAACCGCAGGCCGAGTTGCACATCGCGTGGTACGTCGTGAGCTCGGCCTCGATCTCGCCGCCTGCGTTCTTCGTCTTCAGGCATGCGGCGTCCACCTGCGTGCCCGCGGCACACGCGGTTACAATCGTCTGGCCGACCCGCGCGACCGCCTTGCGGCTGCGCAGCAGGCGCCCGATGACATAGGACTGTTCCACATTGCCGCCGGGCGAATGAAGATAGATCGGGCGCTGCGTGTCCTTGACGCCGGCGAGGAAGCGGCGGACGCGCGATGCCGCGTCATTGTCGACCTGGCCCTCGATCGCGATCCAGCGGTCGCAGCCCGGCCCGCAAGCGTCAGGGGCCCCCTTGGCAAGATAGATCGTCAGCCTGGATGCAAATCCTGCTTTCTCGGCCTCCGTCTGTTCTGCACGCGATGCGCCAGGGATCGAGAGCGTGGCCACGAGAAGCAGGATACGGGCAAGCATGGAATGAGCAGACCGGGCAGGGAAGGACACGCGCTGACGTTACAGGATGATGGAACCAGCTACAACTTTCAGTGGCATTCCCGCGTGCCGGAGGCTGGGTCCGCCGCGAGTGGCATTGATCCCTCAATCGACGCGCCGCGAGCGGCGAGGGGCGGCCTCCTTCTTCGGCGCGAAATACGGATTGACGACGCAGCTTGTGGAGCGGGTGACGGCGAGAGACCTGCACTGCTCAAGCGAGGCGTAGCGGCAATCGTAATAGCTGCTGCGGCCGTAGATCTGCGCGCAGACCGGATAGTCGGGATCATAGGTTTGCGCGCGCACAGGCGCGCTCGCGCCGAACATGAACGCAATTATGGCGATCGCGCCTGAGAATGTGGCGGTAATGGGGAGAGAAAACGATGCGCGCATTCTTCGATTTTCCGATCACAGGATTGTGCGGGCGACGTCGTTACGCGCGTTCGCAATGCATGTTGTTCCGATGACGTTGGAACTGCTGAAGTCTCTTGTTTCAAAGGGTTTCCGCGCACGCGCCGCTAAACTTTCATTAATGTAGAGCGGCCCTTTGGCGTGAACTGTTGCGTCGAGGTTACAGCAATTCCGTCGACGGCTGTTATGACGTCGCCATGGCCCGGGGGCCTAACGACGAAACTGGAACGGGATTCAAATGAACAAGAATTTGTTGCTTGCTGCTGTGAGCCTCGTCGCGATCAGCGCGACTGCACCGGCGCTGGCTGCTGACCTTGCCGCTCGGCCTTACACCAAGGCGCCCGCGATGATCGCCACCGTCTATGACTGGAGCGGCTTCTACATCGGCATCAACGGCGGCGGCGCTTCCGCTCACACGACCTGGAATCAGACCGCTCCGCTGGTTGGCGGCGAAGGTTCCCACAACGCCACGGGCGGCACGGTCGGTGGTCAGGTCGGCTATCGCTGGCAGTCGGCACAGTGGGTGTTCGGCGTGGAAGGCCAGGGCAACTGGGCTGACTTCTCCGGCGACAACCTCAGCGCGCTGACCGGCTTCACCGACCGCTCGAAGATCGATTCGTTCGGTCTGCTCACCGGTCAGGTCGGCTACGCCTGGAACAACGTTCTGCTCTACGTGAAGGGCGGTGCGGCTGTGGTTGGTACCAAGAACGAGCTGCGTGCCGCCGGCGCGACGTTTGCTTCGGTCAACGACACCCGTTGGGGCGGCACTGTCGGTGCGGGCCTCGAGTTCGGCTTCGCTCCGAACTGGTCGGTTGGCGTCGAGTACAACCACATCTTCCTGTCCGGCAAGGATGTCACCTTCACCGGCTTCCAGACCGACCACATCAAGCAGGACGTCGACATGGGTCTCGTCCGCCTGAACTACAAGTTCGGCGGCCCGATCATCGCGAAGTACTGAGACTAGTCGCTCCTTTCGAGCGATCGTCGAAGCCCCGGCCTCGCGTCGGGGCTTTTTTGTTGCGTGAATTCAGCGAGTTAACCATTTCATTTTGAAGCGGCTGAGTTCGCTTGACTCCCGAGAACGAAATGGGAACAATGTTCTTCATACGTTCTAGTGATGGAGCAAGCCATGTTCAGGATTTTCGTGGAAGAAGCCGCTGCACTGACGTCGATCGCGCTGTTCGTCGGGATGATCGCGATCTGGGCCCAGGTCATACCGCAGCTCTAGCCGGCCGGGCCCCTTGCTGGACCCCCTTGGGGAAAAGCGGGATGAGGCGGCCGATCGGCGGCTGCGGCGTGGACTCTGGCGCGGCGACACCCCACCATTGTGAGGCGAGTCGGCCGGGCGATGCAGGGGATGCTGCCGGCGATCGCTCCAACGCATCTCACAAGAGGCCATCACGCGACCATGCCGAGCGCCGGATTTGTCCACCTTCACGTTCACTCGGCCTATTCGTTGCTCAAGGGCTCGATCAAGATCGCCAAGCTCGCCGAGCTTGCGAAGAAGGACCACCAGCCGGCCCTGGCGCTGACCGACACCGACAACCTGTTCGGTGCGCTGGAATTCTCCGACAAGATGGCGGGATCCGGCATCCAGCCGATCGTCGGCTGCGAGCTCGCGATCGATTTCGGCGACCAGGATCCCAATGCGCGCAACGCGCTGCCACCTTCGCGCGTGGTGCTGCTGGCAGCGCAGGAGCGCGGCTATCGCAGCCTGATGCGGCTGAATTCGCGCGCCTTCCTCGAATCGCCCGACAGCCACGCGCCGTTCATCAAGTTCGACTGGTTCGACGGCGAGACCGAGGGCCTGATCGCGCTGACCGGCGGCCCGGACGGGCCGATCTCGCTCGCGCTTGCGTCGGGGCAGGCCGAGATTGCGGCTGCGCGCTGCGAGCGGCTCGCCGGGCTGTTCGGCGACCGCCTCTACGTCGAATTGCAGCGCCACAACATCGACAAGGAACGGCGCGTCGAGAGCGGGCTGATCGACATCGCCTATGCCAAAGGCCTGCCGCTGGTCGCGACCAACGAGCCGTATTTCGCGTCGACCGACGATTACGAGGCGCATGATGCGCTGCTCTGCATCGCCGGCGGCCGGCTGATCGCGGAGACCGAGCGCGAGCAGCTCACGCCGGATCACCGCTTCAAGACCCGCGCCGAGATGGCGGTGCTGTTTGCCGACATTCCGGAGGCGCTGGCGTCCACAGTGGAGATCGCCGAGCGCTGCTCGTTCCGACCGATGACGCGGAAGCCGATCCTGCCGTTCTTCACCGTCGGTGCCGCCGCAAGCTCCGATGCCGCCGCGGTCGAGTCGGCCGAGCTGAAACGGCAGGCGGAGGAGGGGCTCGCCAATCGCCTGCGCGTGCACGGCCTGTCGCAGGGCACGACGGAAGAGGACTACAACAAGCGCCTGGCGTTCGAGCTCGACGTCATCATGCGCATGAAATACGCGGGCTACTTCCTGATCGTGTCCGACTTCATCAAATGGGCAAAGGCGCAGGGCATTCCGGTCGGACCGGGCCGCGGCTCCGGCGCAGGCTCGCTGGTGGCGTGGGCGCTGACCATCACCGACCTCGACCCGATCAAGTTCGGCCTGCTGTTCGAGCGCTTCCTCAATCCCGAGCGCGTCTCGATGCCGGACTTCGACATCGACTTCTGCCAGGACCGCCGCGGCGAGGTGATCAGGTATGTGCAGGAGCGCTACGGCCGCGACCAGGTCGCGCAGATCATCACCTTCGGTACGCTGCAGGCGCGCGGCGTGCTGCGCGACGTCGGCCGCGTGCTGCAGATGCCCTACGGCCAGGTCGACAAGCTCACCAAACTCGTGCCGCAGAATCCGGCCGCGCCGGTGACGCTTGCCGCTGCGATCGAGAGCGAGCCGAAACTCCAGGCGTTTCGCGACGAAGACCCGGTGGTGGCGCGCGCCTTCGACATCGCCCAGCGCCTCGAAGGTCTGACGCGGCACGCCTCGACCCACGCCGCGGGCATCGTGATCGGCGATCGCCCCTTGAGCGAACTCGTGCCGATGTACCGCGATCCGAAGTCGGACATGCCGGTGACCCAGTTCAACATGAAATGGGTCGAGCCGGCCGGCCTCGTCAAATTCGACTTCCTCGGCCTCAAGACGCTGACCGTGCTCGACGTCGCCTGCAAACTGCTCAAGCCGCGCGACATCCATGTCGATCTCGCGACGTTGCCGATCGACGATGCCGAGAGCTACCAGATGCTGGCGCGCGGCGAGGTGGTCGGCGTGTTCCAGGTTGAAAGCCAGGGCATGCGGCGCGCGCTGGTCGACATGCGTCCCGACCGTTTCGAGGACATCATCGCGCTGGTCGCGCTGTATCGCCCGGGCCCGATGGCGAACATCCCGACCTATTGTTCGCGCAAGCACGGCGACGAGGAGCCGGAATATCTTCATCCCGTGCTCGAGCCGATCCTGAAGGAGACTTTCGGCGTCATCATCTACCAGGAACAGGTGATGCAGATCGCGCAGGTGATGTCGGGCTATTCGCTCGGCGATGCCGACCTGCTGCGCCGCGCCATGGGCAAGAAGATCCGCGCCGAGATGGACAAGCAGCGCGACATCTTCGTCGCCGGCGCGGTGAAGAACGGCGTGCCGAAGGCGCAGGCCGAGACCATCTTCGAGCTCTTGGCGAAATTCGCCGACTACGGCTTCAACAAGAGCCACGCGGCGGCCTATGCGCTGGTGTCCTACCACACCGCCTACATGAAGGCGCATTATCCGGTGGAGTTCATCGCGGCGTCGATGACGCTCGATCTCAACAACACGGACAAGCTCTCCGAATTCCGCTCCGAGGCGCAGCGCCTCGGCATCAAGGTCGAGCCGCCGAACATCAATCGCTCCGGCGCGACCTTCGAGGTTGGCGACAAGGTCATCTACTACGCGCTCGCAGCGCTCAAGGGCGTCGGCATCCAGGCCATCGACCAGATCATCGAGGAGCGGACCAAGCGGGGGCTATTCACCTCGCTCGCCGACTTCGCGGCGCGCGTCAATCCGCGGGCGATCAACAAGCGCATCATCGAAAGTCTCGCCGCCGCCGGCGCCTTCGACACGCTGGAGCCGAACCGCGCACGTGTCTTCGCTGGCGCGGACTCGATCCTGGCCGCGTGCCAGCGCGCGCATCAGGCCGAGACCATCGGCCAGAACGACATGTTCGGCATGTCGGCGGACGCGCCGACCATCATGCTGCCGCAGATCGAGCCGTGGCTGCCGGCCGAGCGGCTGCGCCGCGAATATGACGCGATCGGCTTCTTCCTGTCGGGCCATCCGCTCGACGATTACGCCACCGTCTTGAAGCGGCTGCGGGTGCAGAGCTGGGCGGAATTTTCGCGCGCGGTGAAGACAGGTGCCACCGCCGGCAAGGTCGCGGCCACCGTGGTGTCGCGCATGGAGCGGCGCACCAAGACCGGCAACAAGATGGGCATCATGGGACTTTCCGATCCCACGGGCCATTTCGAGGCGGTGCTGTTCTCCGAAGGCCTTGCGCAATATCGCGACGTGCTGGAACCGGGCGCAGCCGTGCTGCTCCAGCTCGGTGCCGAATTGCAGGGCGAGGACGTCCGCGCCCGTGTGCTGCATGCCGAGCCGCTGGATGACGCCGCCGCCAAGACGCAGAAGGGCCTGCGCATCTTCGTGCGGGACACCAAGCCGCTGGACTCGATCGCCAAGCGCCTGGCCGGACCGGAGGCCGCAGGCAGCAACGGCGCCGCGCCAAAGATCGGCAGCCCCGGCATCGCACCGCGCTCCAACGGCGACGGCGAGGTCTCGCTGGTGATGATGCTCGACCTCGAGACCGAGGTCGAGATGAAGCTGCCCGGCCGCTTCAAGGTCTCGCCGCAGATCGCCGGCGCCATCAAGGCGGTCGCGGGCGTGGTCGACGTGCAGCAGCTCTAGCAGCACGCATGATGTTGCGGCTGATCGCATATTTTGCGGCAGTAGCTGTGCCGGACCCGTTGCAACCTGCCGCTGATTCCGGCTAGCCTGCTCCCGGGGAAAATTCGGGGGCGTGATGTTACTGCGTGGGCTGGTGTTGCTCATGGCTGCTGCGTTGCTGTGCGGCTGTGAGACGGCGAGAAGTGGGCTCGACTATTCGGAGACGGTGCGCAAGATCGGGCCACCCAGGGCCGGGCAGGCGCGCGTGGTTGTGTTTCGCGAGAAGGGTTACGGCGGCATTGGCGATCCGGACTGGGTGTTTTCCCTGGACGGCACGCCGATCAAGGGCCTGAAGACCGGAACATATGTCTATGTCGATCGTCCGGCGGGCCAACACCAATTCGTGGCGGAGGAGGCGGCCCTCGGCGTCACACGCGTGGATTTCTCCGCTCAATCCGGCCAGACGGCGTTCTTCGTGACGCGCATGAGCGCGCGCAAGAGCGCCGTGATCGCAAACGCGAGCACGGGCGTGTTGGGTTGGGGCCTCACGCTGGCTATGACCTCCGGCTACAAGAATCAGGGGCCGCTGGATTTCCTGCCGCTGGACGAACAGGCGGCAAGGACGACCATCGCGGAGCTTAAGCTGGCGGAGTAGGTCTGCCGCCGGCGCCAGCCGCGCCGGATGGTTGGCGCCCGCGGATCGACCTTGTAGTCTCGTCACATCATTACGGGTATGATCGTTGCAATGCGGCGCGTCTGCGAGGACGCGTTCGTTGCGCCGGGAGGGAACGTGATGTGTGACAGGTGCTCTGAATCTGTACATGACAGAATCGCGCCATCGCGACGATCCGCGCTGCTGCTGACTGCTGCCGCGCTTGGCACCGCCTTGAGCGGCCGAGCCTTCGCCAAGGATAACAAGCCACCGCCCAAACCGCAGAACGTGCTGTCGCCCGATGCGGCGTTGAAGCGGCTGATGGAGGGCAATGCGCGCTATGTCGATGGCGTGTCACGGCGCCACGATTTCAAGCATGAGCGCGAGGCGCTGGCTGGCGGGCAGAATCCGTTCGCGGCAGTGCTGAGCTGCGCCGACTCGCGCATCGCGCCCGAATATGCCTTCGACACCGGCCGCGGTGATCTCTTTGTCTGCCGCGTCGCCGGCAATTTTGCAGGCACCGAGACCATCGCCAGCCTGGAATATGCGGTTGCCGTGCTCAACGCGCCGCTGATCCTCGTGCTCGGCCATGATGCTTGCGGCGCGGTCGATGCGACGCTGAAGGCGCTCAAGGACAACACATCGCCGCCGGGACACATTCCCTCGCTGGTCGATGCAATCGCCCCGGCCGCGAAAGCTGCGATGCAGCAGGGCGGGGAGGTGCTCGACAAGGCGATCCGGCAGAACGTGATCGACAATGTCGGCAAGCTGAAGTCGGCCGCGCCGATCCTCAATGCAGCCGTGGAACAGGGCAAGCTGAAGATCGCCGGCGGCATCTACCGGCTCACCACGGGAACGGTCGATCTGATCGCGCAGGGTTGAAACTCAAGGCTGAAACTCAAGGCTGAAACTCGAGGCTGAGGTTCATGCAACAAGGCTGAGGCTTACGCGGAGCTTACGCAAGACATCGGGCTTGGCTGGCGCCATGCCGCCGCCTCAATCCGAGCCTTTCGTTCAACTGCCGTTCAGCCGGCCGCGCGCCTCATGCGGGTTGGCACCTCAACAAACAATAACGGGCGAGCAAGCCATGCGCGGGACACACAAGGTCTTCATCTGCCTCCTTCTGCCGATCCTCTTCGTTGCGGGCGCGCTTGGCCCGGTGCGCGCGCAGCAACCCGAAAAGCGCATCGCGCTCGTGGTCGGCAACGGCGCCTATTCGAAGTCGCCGCTGGCAACCACCGCGAACGATGCCGGTTTGATCGCGCAGACGCTGCAGGCGGCGGGCTTCGACGTGGTCGGCGCGCGGGATCTCGACGGCGACACGCTGCGCAAGAGTCTTCGCGACTTCATCCAGAAGGCGCAGGCCTCAGGCCCCGGCACCGTCGCGATGATCTATCTGGCCGGCTATGGCGTGCAGCTTGCCGGCGAGAACTATTTCATCCCGGTCGATTCCAACATCGCGCGCGATACCGACATTCCGACCGAGGCACTGCGCATCAGCGATTACGCCCGCCAGCTCGCCGCGATCCCGCTCAAGGCCAACATCGTCGTGCTCGATGCGGCGCGCGCGCAGCCCTTCATCGAGGGCGGCCAGCAGCCGATCGCGAGCGGCCTGGCACTGGTCGAGCCCGATCCGAACATGCTGATCGCCTTCAACGCCGCGCCCGGCACGGTGGCGCCAGAAGAGCCGGGGCCGTACGGTGTCTATGCGCAATCGCTCGCCGAGATGATCCGCACCGGCGGCCTGTCGTTGCCGGAGGTGTTCGACCGCGTTCGCTTGCGCGTCAACGAGGCCTCGAAGGGCGCGCAGGTGCCGTGGGACGACCAGAAGGTCAGCGCGCAATTCGCCTTCTTCGAGCGTGCCCCCGACGCGCCGCCGCCGCAGACTGCGCCCGACCAGGTCGCGGCGATCCGCGACAAGCCGATCCGCGACCTCGGCGTGCAGGACGCCTACGCGGCCGCGCTCGAGCGCGACACGCTGCCGGCCTATGAGGAGTTTCTCGCCGCCTATCCCGGTGATCCCATGGCGAAGCGCGTCATGGCGATCGTGGCGGCGCGCCGCGAGGCGATCACCTGGCGGCGGTCCTATCGCGCCGATACGCCGGACGCTTATTGGTCGTATCTGCGCCGCTATCCGCGCGGGCCGCATGCGGGTGACGCGCGTCGGCGGTTGGCGATCCTGACCGCGCCGCTGGAGCCGCCGCCGACCTTCGCGATGATGGACTATGACGTGCCGCCGCCGCCGCCGGCCGAAGTGGTCTATGTCGACCGTCCGGTGCTGTATTTCAGCGACCCGGATTTCGGCTTCGCGCCGCCACCGCCGCCGCCGGACTATTTCTGTCCGCCGCCGCCGCCGGACTTCGTCGTGCTGGCACCGCCGCTCGCGGTCGTCGGCCTGTTTGTGCTGCCGCAGCCGGTGTTCGTGCCGATGCCGGTCTTCGTCAGCCCGCCGGTCTATGTCGCGCCGCCGCCGAACAACATCATCTTCAACAACATCCATAACACCACGGTCATCAACACCGTGATCAACCAGCCACCGGCCCCGCTGCCGGCCGGCAACGCCGCCGCGGCTGCAGCCGTCGCCGCGAATGGAGCGGGGCGCCCGAGCGGGATGACGCAGGTGCCGACGGTCGTGAAGCAGCAGGCGCAGCAGATCCAGGCCAATCCGAACCAGCAGCTGAAGCCGAGCCAGGCGGCGCTCGTCAGCAACCCCACGGCAAAGCCGGGGGCGATGAAGGTGATGCAGGTCCACACGACGCCGACCGCGGTTACTCCGACCGCGGCGTCGCCGGCAGCCGGCCATGCGCTTCCGGTGCCGGGCACCCAGAACACGCCGTCCGCGCCGGCTGGTGCAGCGGGTCCGCAAACCGCGCCGAATCGGCAGGCGCCGACGGCAACAGCGCCCGCCAACGGACAGCCGCAGGTTCATCCCAATACGGCGACGGCGCCGGCTACCACGACCACTCCGGCCAACGCCGCGACCACGCCGGGTACGAAGCCGCCCGTGGCACAAACGCCAACGACCGGCGGGCCGGATCCGCATGCAAAATCACTGGCGCATGAGCCGGCCGTCACGCCACCGACCACGACCCCGGCGGGCAAGCCGCCCGTGACCACGACGACCGTGACCAATGGGAAGCCGACGCAGCCTTCTTCGCCGCCGGTCGCGGCGCGGGAGCAGATCAAGCCGCAGAGCCTGCGGCCTGTAACGCCATCGCCCGCGCAGGTCACAAGGACCCCGCCGTCAGCGCCGCACCCGCAGGCGCTCGCAAGGCCGGCACCTCCGCCTCCGCCGCGGGTCGCCGCGCCGCCTCTGCCGCGGGCGGCGCCGCCACCACCACGCCCGCCTGTCG
>NZ_VSSS01000029.1 GCF_008123425.1 Bradyrhizobium rifense | reverse complement strand
CGGCCGGACCATCCCATTAGCGGACGTGTTTGAGAATGCAGAAGTTGCCAATTCCAGCAGAATTCGCGTATGCGCTATGTGCAGGATCGTGGTGCGAGCAATTCAAATGGCGATAGAGCTGAGGGGCGCGAGAGGCGAGGGATTTGCGACGGTGACCACCGACGGTCGCGTGTTGGATTCCTGGTTCATTCAGCTGCGCCTGGTTGAGGAGGCCGGCAAGGCGGCAACGGCACGGCTGACGAAGGACGAGATCATCAGATCGCTGAGCGAGTCGGCAGACGGATATGCGCGGCACGACGACGTCCGCAATGTCGATATCGTTGCAATCCGTACGGACATTGACTCCCTTGCATCTGCGCCGACCGATGTGCACGACGCATATCTTCGACTCCATCTCCTGAGCCACCGGCTCGTCCAGCCCAATTGCCTGAACCTTGACGGCATTTTCGGTCTGTTACCTAACAATGCCTGGACCACCCTCGGTGCCTGCGAACCCTCTCTTGTGCCGGACGCACGACTCCTGGCACGAAAGCGCGCCCTCGCGTTTGAGGTGACAGGCGTGGATAAGTTTCCGCGCATGACTGACTACGTGACGCCTGCCGATGTGAGAATTGCGGATGCGGATCGCGTCAGGTTAGGTGCCTATCTGGCGCCGGGCACGACCGTCATGCATGAAGGCTTCTGCAATTTCAATGCAGGCACGCTCGGTCCCTGCATGGTCGAAGGCCGGATCAGCGCCGGTGTGGTCGTGGGAACTGGCAGCGACGTTGGTGGCGGCGCGTCGATCATGGGCACGCTGTCCGGAGGCGGGAAAGAGCGGATTACGGTTGGTGAGCGCTGCCTGATCGGTGCCAACGCCGGTATCGGCATTTCATTGGGTGACGATTGTATCGTCGAAGCAGGCTGTTACATCACGGCAGGCGCGCGCATCCTTTTGGAAGATGGCCGAGTCCTGAAAGCCAAGGAACTCTCAGGCCAAAAGGGCCTTCTTTTTCGTCGCAATTCCCAGAGCGGCGCTCTTGAGGCAACCCGACGCACACCAAATTGGGATGGCCTCAACGCGCAGCTTCACGGCTAGGCCGCTCACGCGAAGAAATCGTTGACGTTATCGCGCCGCTTCCGCCAGCAGCGCCGTCGGATAGACCGGCTTGGTGAAGAACTTTGCACCGGGCGGCAGCGGCCGCGGTAACGGACGGCCTGAAATCACGATGATCCGCACGTCGGCGTCTTGCTGTTGAGCGAAGTAAGCCAGATCGACGCCATCCATCTTCCCGACCAGATTGATGTCGGTGACGATCAGGACTGGGTGCCGTGCCTTGAGTGCCAGAGCCGCGGTCTCTGCATCCTCGCACTGGAGCACCTCGAAATTGCGCTCTTCGAGCATCAGCGCGAGCATCTCGCGTTGAATGTCGTCATCCTCGACGACGATCGCGGTCGGGCGATGCGGTTTCGATTGGCCCATGGTTGCACCTCATTTCATATCATTTGTTAAGTGCGAAGGGCTTGAATCCGTTCCCGGTAGGTGCGCTGGGTTCCGCTCGATTCCGGATTGCGGCTCTCCAGACCCTTCAACGAGATCGCGCCTGAAGGGACACCCGAGATCCGGCTCGTGCGCCGTTCGCGGGTGATGAACATCGCCTGCGTCACCTCGCCGCCGGTCCCGTCAAACCGCCCCGTGGCTTTCCCTATGTCCGTCCAAGCCGTATAGTGAGGAACCGAAGTGCGATTGCACGGATCGGGACCGAGCGAAGCTTCGATGGAGACACACCATTGACAGAGCCGGGTTCGACGGGCGCCGAAGGCGAGCTACCCCCTTCCAAGGGCGCTATCCTCGACAGGAAGCAGCTCGAATTCCTCGCGACCAAGGTCGTTCCGCCGCGATGCGAGGGACTGATCCCGCGTCCCCGGCTCCTGGACATGGTGTCCCAGCTCTCCGGAAAGAGACTGGCCGTGATCAAGGCGCCGGCAGGGTTCGGCAAAACGTCGCTGGTTGCGGCCTGGTCGGAAGAACTTCAACAGAGTGGAAATGCCGTCGGGTGGCTGACAATCGATCCCGACGATGACGAGCCGGCAACATTCATCTTCTATCTATGTCATGCACTACACCGAGCGTGCGATACCGTAGGCACTGCTGCGATCGATCTGATTGGGGAGAGGTTCCTGCTCGACTCGCGTGCGATCCTATCGACTTTGGTGAATGATTTAGCGGACGTTGATGACGAGATATATCTGACGCTGGAGGACTATCACTGGATTACCAATCCGGAAGTTCACGAGGCGCTATCGTTTTTCCTCAAACATGCCCCGTCAAATTGCCACGTCGTTCTCACGACCCGAACAGCGTCGCCGTTGTCCCTGGCCTCATTGCGTGCTCGGAACAGACTGCTGGAAATCGATGCCCCGGCCTTGCGATTTGATCTGCTGGAAATGCGACATTTTATTGAGGTCGAGAGACCCGGCACCCTCAGCCCCTCCGATGTGAGGCTTTTGCATGAGAAGACGGAAGGCTGGCCGGCTGCACTGAGGATTGTGACGTCCACGTCGATACAATTGGGCCAGGATTTCGGGCAATACGTGCACAACCTTTCCGGCGTGCAGCGGCCAATTGGCGCTTATTTCGAAGAAATGCTCGATGGCCTTCCGCGCGACATGGTTCAGTTCATGCTCCGCACCGCCGTACTGGACCGGCTTTGTGCCCCGTTGTGTGAGGTTGTCACTGGAGCGAGCTCAGGCCAGGAGTTACTTCGCTCAATCGAGCAACGTCAATTGCTGCTTATGCCCCTCGATCAGGAAGGTCAGTGGTATCGCTACCACTCGCTCCTCGCCGAGTATTTGAGCCAGAGGCTCGAATCGGAGCTTGGCAACGAGATACTTGGTCTGCATCAGCGAGCATCGCTCTGGTATGCAGCGCAGGAATTATGGACGGAAGCCGTGCAACATGCGTTCGCGGCGGGTGATGCAGTGCGAGCGCTTGGCTGGATCAAGAATTGCGCGATGCCCCTGGTAAAAAGAGGTGATCTCTTTACCTTGCTTGGCTGGCAACGTCTTTTTCCTGCCGGGCTCCTCATGCGTGGCCAGCCGGAGGTCGGGCTTGCGATCGCCTGGGGCATGGCGCTCGCGGTACGATATGACGAGTCACTCGCGCTGCTCAGCGAAGTGGAGCGGGACATCAGCGCAGATCGTTCGCACGACCCGGAAGCTTTCCGCTGCGAATACGATACGATACGTTCGGTGGCATTCGCATTGAAGGACGACAGTGAAGCAGCGCTGTCCATCGCGCAGGATTGTCTCGGTCGGTCGGCGGATCCATGGACTGCCAATGTTGCTTCGAATGTTGTCCGTTTCGGTCGCCTGAAACGCGGCGATCTAAGGGAATTCTACGCGACACCCTGGATTTCCTACTCGATCGAGGAGGACAGGAGGAACGTCTTTGCGTCAGTCTATTACCGCTGCTTGCAGGGGATGTCAGAAGTCCAACTGCTGCGTTTTGGCTCTGCCGATCGCTATTATCTCGACGCAATGCGACTTGCCGAACAGCACGTTGGCCCGAACTCAGCCGCGGCGGCGTTACCCGCCAGCTTGATCGCTCGCGTTCGATACGAACAGGGGCGGCTGGACGAAGCGGAATCCCTGCTGATCGACCGCATGCCGCTCATCAACGGCGGTGCGCTGCTGGACTGCGTATTGAGCGCCTATTCCGTCATGGCGAGGATAGCCGCACACAGGATGAATGTGGAGTGGGCCCACACCTTGCTGGAACTCGCGGAGAACCAGGGCAATGCGCGTGGTTGGGGACGTTTGAGTGCAGCGGCTGTCTTGGAGCGGGCGCGGCTGTTCTTCAATGAGGGCCGAATCGATGAAGGCGCGGGGTGCATCAAGAGACTGGAGCGCCTTGCCGCAGAATATCCGGCCCCGACCAATTGCGCCTGGTCGGATATCCATTGGTACGCAGCGTTTGGGCGCGCTTATCTCGCCTCTGCAGAGGAGCGGTTTGACGACGCTATTTCGATTTTGAGCGGGCTGCGGGACGAATTCGAAAGCGCCGGCAATCGCCACCTGGCTTTCCGGGCCCAGGCACACCTGGCGACCGTGAGGTTCCGGGCGAAGCAAGTCGCAGAGGCGCTGGACAGCTTCGGCGATATCGTCAAGGTATTCGCGCGCGCGAGCATATATCAACCCATTCTGGATGAAGGGAAGGAGGTCGGACCTTTGCTTGCGGCCTTTCAGGACAAGGCGGAGAGAACCGGCGGCTCCCGCGAACTCATGTCGTATGTGTCCAACCTGAGCGCGACCTGGAAGTCGCCTTATGAAGCCGAGCCGCGGGACGCGTCGGCGTCTGCGGCTGCCGAGTCCCTGAGCCCGCGGGAAAGCGACATACTCGGATTGATTGCTGCGGGCCTGTCCAACAAGGAAATCGCCAAGGATCTGGCCATCGCTCCCGAAACGGTGAAGTCGCATATCAAGAACATCTTCATCAAGCTGAAGGTGGAAAAGCGGGCGCAGGCCGTATCGCGTGCTCAAATACTAGGTTTGGCCGGTACTCGGACCTGACGCTGAAAAGCACCGCATGAAAATACGGAACTAGTGACGGGGAATGACGGTGCACCTGATCGAGGGCGTTGAGGGCCGCTGTCGCCGCCGCGGGCTTTTTCTTCGCCCTCCTGGCTTGGGGCGTGGGCAACCCAGAGTCGGGGTTCGGCGCGTGGATGAGAAATAACGTCAGTTTCGACGAATGGCCTTTGGCCGAACCGGCGCGAGGCCACCGGCCGCCGCTGGATCAACCGCGATCTGTCCGATTCCACCGGCGCTATGTGTCAACTCCGAGAGCGTCTTGCGCGCCTCATCAAGCAGAGTCTGGATCTGCCTCCGCTCGGCGATTGCATCCCTTGTGAACCGCCCATGGGTCCGCGCATTCTGATTTCCCCAGGGCGCACCCGATCCCGCGGCGCCGCCGTGCATGCGGCATCGCGCCTTGCCGCGCAGTGCCGGCGCGCGGCAGGTTCCACCGTTGCGCGTCTGCGCGCCGCAACGCGGGCTCGCCAGCATCGGGCCGGTGCTGCGGGCGTGGCTCATGCGGGGACGGCGTCCACAAGGCCCGGCTGCGCAGCGATCAGGCTCGCGTGTTGTGTGAAATGGCCGACGACGGCTTTGCCGCCGTCCTGCACCGACAAATTCTGCACCGTGATCGCACACGCGCCATTGCTGCGATGGCGGCTCAGGGCCTCCATCTGGGCGGCGTAGGTGCGGGCCAGCCGGGTCAGCGCGCGCGTGAGGCTTTCCTGCTGCGGCACGTCGTCGGTCAGGGCGAGACGGCAGGCGCAGCGCATCGACGCGACGTGAATGCCAACCATCTGCGCCGCCAGCATCGCCTCGAGCGAATCCTTCGGCGCGATGCTTTTGAGCATCGAGACCATGAAGGAGAGATTGCCCTGGTCGGGCTTCCGCGCAACCGCGCTGGCTTTCACCAACTGGCTCAACAGGCCATGCAGCGCATCGCGGTCGACGGCGCCGATCGCCTCGGCCAGCAGCTTTTCGCCGCTGCGCGGATCGGGATGGTCGATCAAAATGCGCCTGCGGCGGAGTTTTACTTTTGGGCTTGCGATGATCGGGGCAAGATCGTTCGCCGCGATCGGCATCGTCTCGGGTGGTGTCGGTAATGTCGTCATGGATGTGTCCTTTGCCGGCGCAGGCGCAAGGGTTCGCTGCGAGCGAAGCCGGTCGCGCGCCCGCTGAGCGGCGGTTGAGATTTTCAGATGTCGATGAGGCGTTTTCGCGCGGGCAGGTCGAGCGCGCCCAGGAGCGGGCGGGGCTTGGACACGGGCGATTGTCGCGATGATGCCATCGTGCGCCTGTTTTGCCCGACGTGTCAAACGGAATTTCGGTGATTCCGCAATCGCCCCCGCGCAAGTCGTTGGTCTGGCTGGCGTCGGCTACTGTGCATGGGGTTGTTTTCGCGTTTTTGTTGGGATAGCGGCGCTTACCTGCCGTGCGACGGAATGCCTGACGGAAACGCGATTGCGAAATCCAAGGTGGCCGCTATTCATGATCGGCGAACGCGCCGCACCAACAACAAGCACAGGCGCCGGGGTCCGGGGAGAGAACCAATGCGACGAACGGCCCGCCTGCTGGCGCTCATTGCCGGCCTTTGCGCGTCCGCGCTGTCGACGCAGGCCGTCGCGCAAAAATATCCGGTACGGCCGGTCAAGATCATGGTCGGCTTCAGCGCCGGCGGTCCGGTCGACGTGGTCGCGCGCATCATCGGCGACAGGCTCGGCGCAAAACTCGGGCAGCCCTTCGTGGTCGAGAACCGCGCCGGCGCCAACGGCATGATCGCCGCCGAAGGCGTCGCACATGCGGAGGCCGACGGCTACACCGTGCTCGCCTGCAACTCGTCCACGATCACGCTGAACAAGACGCTCTTCAAGGACATCCGCTACGATCCGGTAAGCGACTTCGCGCCGCTGACCACTGTCGTCTCGGCGCCGCTGGTGCTGGTGGTCAATCCGGAGAATCCCAAGACGGCGAATATCAACACCGTCGCCGATCTCGTCGCGGCGGCGAAGGCGGCGCCCGGCGCGCTGGCCTACGGCTCGGGCGGCAACGGCAACCTCGCCCATCTTGCGATGGAGCTGCTCAGCCAGCGCGCCGGCATCAAGATGATCCACGTGCCCTATCGCGGTGGTGCCGCGTCCGAAGTCGGCATCCTCGCGCAGGAGGTGCTGGCGGTGTTCGATCCGCTCTCCGCGGTGCCGCTGGTGAAGGCCGGCAAGCTGCGCGCGCTCGCGGTGTCCTCGGCCGAGCGGCTGCCGTCGCTGCCGGACGTGCCGACGGTCGCGGAAGCCGGCTATCCCGGTTTTGATCTCTCGTTCTGGGTCGGCTTCTTCATGCCGAAGGCAACGCCGGCGCCGATCCTCGAAACGCTGCACCGGGAGATCGTCGCAGCCGCCAAGGATCCGACGGTCGAGGAACGGCTCGGCTCGCAGGGCGTGGTGAGCGTGCTCAGCCCCGCCGACTACGCTGCCAAGATCGCGAAGGAGACGAGGGAACTCGCCGAGGTCGTCGCCGCCGCGAACATCAAGGCGGAGTAGGCGGCGCGCCCTTCCTTAACCTCTCCCGCTTGCGGGAGAGGTCGCGCCGAAGGCGCGGGTGAGGGCTCTATCCTCTAGGGGATTGTCCCATCGCGGAGACACCCTCTCCCCAACCCTCTCCCGCAAGCGGGAGAGGGAGAGGGGGCGCACCTGTTTCCATCACAGCCAGAGGATCTGCTTGCGATAGCCGAGATCGTTCAGCAGCGGCGCCGCCGGACCCTGGTGGAACACGGCGCCGCGCTCCAGCGCGAAGACGCGGTCGGCGAGCGCGAGCACGAGGTCGAGATTGTGCTCGACGATCACGATCGACATGTCGCGGCGGAGCGCATCGAACACTTTGAACAGTTCCAGCGTCACGGCCGGCGCGAGTCCCTCGAACGGCTCATCGAGCAGCAGCAGGCGCACATTGCCCGACATCGCACGCGCGACCGCGACCATCTGCTGCTCACCGCCGGAGAGATAGTCGGCCGCGACGTTCATCCGCTCCTTCAGGCGCGGGAAGTATTGCAGGATCTGTTCCTCGTCCCAGACCACGCCATCGCTGCCGTCGGTCTTGCGCGCCAGACGCCCGAGCGCGAGGTTTTCACGCACTGTCATGCCAGCGAACAGCCCGCGGCCCTGCGGCACATAGCCGATGCCGCGGCGCGCGATGTCAGGAGCGGCGAGGCTTGCGATATCATCGCCGCGATAGGCGATGCTGCCGGACGCCGCCGGCACGAGACCCGCGATGGTTTTCAGCAGCGTCGACTTGCCTGCGCCGTTGCGGCCCAGCAGCGCGACGATCTCGCCCTCGCGCACATCGAGCGCGGCATTGTCGAGGATGTGGCTCTTGCCATAGAACGTGTTGACACCGTCGAGCCGCAGCACGGTCTCGTGCGTGCCGGCGTCCGCGTCGCTGCGGCGGTGCTCGACGGGGGGGATGCCCTTGCCGGTGTAGATCTCCTGCACCCGCGGGTCGGCCCGCACGGCGGCGGGGCAGTCGGACATCAGCACCTCGCCCTGGTTCATCACGGTGACGACTTGAGAGAAGCCGAGCACGCGGTCGATGTCGTGCTCGACGATCAGCACGGGAATGTTCGCCGCGATGTTCTTGACCAGATTGGAGACGCGCTCACGCTCGGCTGCGGCAAGGCCGGCAAGCGGCTCGTCGAGCAGCAGCACCTGTGGTTTTGATCCGAGCGCGATGCCGAGATCGACCAGCCGCTGCCCGCCATAGGAGAGCTCGCCGCCCTCGATCTCCTCGATGCCTTCGAGCCCGAGGAACTTTGTGAGCGCGGCGGTCTCGGCGTGGATGTCCTCGTAGGCGTCGATGTCGTTCCAGATGTTGAAGCGCATCGGCCGCCGCGCCTGCAGCGACAGGCGCAGATTCTCGTAGATCGAGAGCCCGCGAAACAGATTGGTGATCTGGAACGAGCGCGCCAGCCCCTGATGGCAGATCGCATTCGTTGGCACGCCCGCGATGTCGCGCCCCTGCAGACGGATCGTGCCCTGGTCCGGCGCGTAGAGGCCGGAGACCAGATTGAACAGCGTGGTCTTGCCGGCGCCGTTCGGCCCGATCAGCGCGTGGATCTCGCCGGCGGCGACCATGAGGCTCGCATTCTCGACTGCGCGAATGCCGCCGAACTTTCGGGAGACGTGGCTGACTTCCAGCACCGTGCCCTTCAACGCCTCCGGCCGCAAGAAGTCCGGCAGCGGCAGGCCGTCATAGATCTTGCGCCGGCTCATCGCGGCCGTCTCTTCCGCGGGCGGACGGAAGCGACGCAGGACCAGCGAACCGATGCCGACGAGGCCGCCGGGCGAGTACATCACGAAGGCCACGAAGGTGAGGCCGAACCAGAACAGCCAGTCCGACGTCCAGATCGAGAACAGCTCGCGGAACAGGATGAAGAACACCGCGCCGAGCGCGGGGCCGAGCAGGCTGCGCATGCCGCCGATCACGACCATGGCCAGCAGCTCGCCCGCGAACGGCACCGAGACGGCTTCGGCCGAGACGAGATAATTCAGGAACGCGATCAGCGCGCCGGCTAGTCCCGTGACGACGGCCGAGATCACGAACACCGCGAGCTTGTAGCGCTCGACCGGATAGCCCTGAAAGCTCGCGCGCAGCTGGTTCTCGCGAATTGCCACCAGCACATGCCCGAACGGCGAGCGCACCAGGCGCATCAGCACATAGAGCACGACAAGCCCGATCGCCGCGACCACGATGTAAAAGTTGAGCGCGCTGTCGAAGCTGAAGGCGCCGATGCCGCCGCGCTTCAGTCCGCCGAGCCCGTCCTCGCCGCCGGTGAGGCTCGTCCAGCGGAAGGCGGTCGTGTAGACGAGGGCTGCCAGCGCCAGCGTCAGCAGCGAGAAATACACGCCGCGCCGGCGCAGGATCAGCATCCCGATCACGGCTGACGCGATCGCGACGACGACCATCGATCCCAGCAGCGGCAGCCAGATCTCACCGGGGAAGACGCGGAGCTGGATCAGCCCGGCGGCATAGGCGCCGATGCCGAACCAGGTGCTGTGGCCGAACGAGACAAGGCCGGTAGTGCCGATGCAGAGATTGAGCCCCATCGCCGCGATGGCTAGCCCAAGCATCCAGGTGCCGGTGTTGAGCGACAGGCCGAGCGACCGAAGCAGGAACGGCAACGCGATGACTGCGATTGTCGCGATCAGCAGCGGCCTCAACCGTTCCATGGTCGAGGCGTTCCTCATTCGAACTTCTCGATGCGTTCGCCGAGCAGGCCGCGCGGGCGCACCAGCAGCACCACGAACATGAGGATGTAGATCGAGGCCTCGCCGGCCGCCGGCTCGAAATGAATGGCGATGCCGCGCACCACGCCGACAAGGAGGGCGGCGATGATCACGCCCCAGAAGCTGCCGAGCCCGCCGATCACGACCACGACGAAGGCGATGGTCATGATATCGGCGCCCATCGCCGGATGCACGGTCGTGATCGGCGCGAAGAACGCGCCGCCGAGCGCAGCGAGACCGACGCCGAGCATGACGATCGCGGTCATATAGGGCTGCAGGCGAATGCCGAGTGCAGCCACCATGTCCGGCCGCTGGATGCCGGCGCGGACCACGCGTCCGAATGAGGTCTTGTGCAGCAGCAGCCAGACACCAACCATGATCGCAGCGACCACGCCGAGGATCAGCAGGCGATAGCGCGAGAACAGGAAGTCGCCGACGATGACCGAGCCGCGAAAACTTTGCGGGATCTCGGTCGAGACCGGTGCAGCGCCCCAGATCATGCGGATTGCCTGCTCCGCGACCATCGCGAGCCCGAAGGTCACGAGCAGGCTGAGGATCGGATCGGCCGTGTAGAAGCGGCGCAGGATGAAGCGCTCGAACAGGATGCCGAGCAGCGCGACCGCAAGCGGCGAGATCACGACGGAAACGCCGAAGCCGAGGCGCTTCGTCAGCTCGACGCAGATGTAGGCACCGAGCGCATAGAATGCACCGTGCGCGAGATTGACGATGCCGCCGACGGAAAAGATCAACGACAGTCCGAGCGCGATGAGCAGGTAATAGCCTCCGAGTACGAGGCCATTCACCACCTGTTCCAGCAAGAACTCGAACTGCATGTTGCGTGTGCCATCTTTGATGAAGAACGGCGCCGGTTAGGCCGGCGCCGTTAACGCCTATCGGCTCTGCCGGGTGCGGGCGTCAGGCCTTCATCTCGCAGGGGTTCTGCTCTTTGGTCGGGTAGATCGTCTCCAGCGGATCGTTCGCCGCCGGTACCGCATCGCCCAGCACCAGCATGTCCCACTGGTCCTTCATCTGGTCCTTTGGCTTGACGGTGAACGGATAGGCTTCCTGCACCAGCTGGTGATCCCAGGAGCGGAAATAGGCCTTGCGCGCCTTGCCGATGTCGAACTGCGCCTGCTTCTCGAAATAGGCGATGAGCTCGCCGCTGTCGGTCGACTTGGTCGTGTTGATCGCTTCCGCCAGGAGCTTCAGCGTGACGTAGTCGATCCAGGCGTGATTCTCCGGCGGCTTGCCGTATTTCTTGCTGAAGGCGGCGACGAAGGCCTTTGATGTCGGATTGTCCAGCGTGTGATACCAGACCGTCGGCCAGGTGCCGCTGAGATTGCCCGCGCCCGCAGCCCAGGCATCGCCGGTGTTGAGATTGAAGCCGACCAGCGGATAGGGGAAGCCGAACTCGGCATATTGCTTGACGAGATTTGTCACCTGGTTGCCGGCGAGGTTGCAGCAGACCACGTCGGGCTTTGCCTGCCGCACTTTCAGCAGATACGGGCTGAAGTCGGTGACATCTGTTGCGATCAGCTCGTCGCCGATCAGGTTCGCATCATGCGCGCCGAAGAACGTCTTGGCGGCCTTGAGCAGATCGTGACCGAAAATGTAGTCGGCCGTCAGCGTGAAGAACTTCTTGCCCTTCACCATGCCCTGCTGCGACAGCGCGGTGCCAACCGCGTTCACCATCACGGTGTTCGGGATGTCGCAGTGGAACGAGTATTTGTTGCAGCTCTTGCCGCGCAGCGCGTCCGACCGCGCGCCGGTGGAGAAGAACACCTTCTTGTTTCGTTCGGCGACCTGCATGATGGTGAGCGAGGACGCCGACGAGATCTCGCCGAGCAGCACCACCGCGCCGTCCTGCTCCAGCATGCGCTGCGCCTTGGTCGCGGCGGTCGCCGGGTTGATCGAATCTTCCGAGAGCAGGTCGATCGGCCTGCCCAAAATGCCACCGGAGGCGTTGATCTCCTCCGCGGCGAGTTTTGCACCGAGCTGCGCGTAGCTGCCGATCACGCCGAGGAAGCCGGTGAGCGGCGTCAGGTGCCCGATCCGGATCTTCTCGGCCTGGGCTCTTGCGATCGCGGGAAACCCGAGGGCGGCTGCGCCTGCAAAGGCTGCGCCCGCCCGTAACAACGTCCGTCGTGGGTAGCGGATCATCTCTGTCTCCTCCCGGGTGCATCGCGTGCCTCCCTTCAAAACCGGATATCCGGTATTGTGAGAGAGCTTTTTCTAATGCTGGAGGATAATCCCGAACGCCATTGCCGGTGTCAACCGGCAAAATCGTCGCCTGGGTTGCGGCTCAGGCTTTTTGCGTGAACGCCTTTTGCGCCCGGTCCTTGGCGCCGAACTCCACCGACAGGCGGTCGGCGGCGGCCTGCACGACCTGAGCGCCGGCGTGCAGCGCCTGGTTGGAGAGGCGCCAGATCGGACCTGAAATGCCGAGCGCGCCGATCACCTGCCCGGTGAAATCGGTGACGGGCACGGCAACGCAGCGCACTTCCGGATTGAACTCGCCGTCGTCGAAGGCAACCCCGGTACGCTGCACCTCGGCGATCTCGCGCATCAGCGCACCGACATCGCTGATGGATCTGGGCGTCGACGGTTTCAGCTCGACGCGATCGATGAAGCGCTTGAGCTGCTCGGGGCGCAGCGAAGCCAGAATGATCTTGCCGAGCGCGGTGCAATGGGCGGGCCGCACCACGCCGACGCGATCGGTGAGCTGAAACGCGCCGGGGCCGCTGGTGCGGGCGATCACGACCACCGCATCGCCCATCCGCACGGCAAAATGGCCGCTTTCACCGGTCTGGCGCGATAGTTCCTCCAGCACAGGCGTTGCGACACTGACCATCTCGATCTCGTCGAGCGCTGACGCGGCAAGCGCAAACAGCGGCCGGCCGATGCGATAGCGCTTGTTGTCCTTCTCCTGGCGGAGGTAGCCGAGCGAGACCAGCGTCTTGGCCAGATGAAATGTCGTCGAGTTGTGCAGGCCGACCAGCTTGCTCAGCTCCGCAAGTCCAATTCCTTCGCGATGGCGCGCCACCTCTTCGAGGATCGAGAAGGCGCGCCCGAGCGATTGAACGCCGCCGCCGCGTTGCTTGTCCTCGGCGTCGTCGTCGCCATCCGCCTTGGGTGCTGGGACCAGTTTGGCAATCGCGGCCTTGCGCGGGCTTGCAGGCTTCTCGCCGGTGGTCGGCTTGGTACGCGATCTCAAGGACTGGGCTCCCTCTGGTGAATCGACATGGCTCCGTTCTTGCGACAGTAGCACGCAACCGGCGCAGCCGTCGGCGCGGAGCTTCGCGTTTCCTCAAGGAGAAAGCCTACCACAATATAAATTGACGTACAGCATTATGAGAAATAGGCTCCCGCGGCCCCATGATGACCGGCCGCGTTCTCCGCATCGGTACAGAAGAAGTCGACGGGCCGAGAGGGAGACCGATTGATGTCGAAAAATATGCTCAATGGCGCCCAGGTCATTGTCGACTACCTGATCCAGGAGAAGGTGCCGCAGGTGTTCGGGCTCTGCGGCCACGGCAACATCCAGTTTATCGACGCGCTGTACGAGCGCTCCCAAGAGATCAAGACCATCTCCGTGCATCACGAGAGCGTCGCCGGCTTCATGGCTGACGTTTACTACCGCGTCTCCGGCCGGCCGACCGCGACTTTCACGTCCTGCGGGCCGGGCTCGGCGAATCTGCCGATCTCGCTGGCGAACGCCTTCCTCGATTCCGTGCCGTTCATGGCGATCACCGGCAATGTGCCGACCAGCCAGTTCAATCGCGGTGCGTTCCAGGAAATGTATCGGCACTATCAGGCTGACTTTCCCTCCACCGTGCGCACGATGTGCAAGAAGGTGTTCCAGCCGACGCGCGGCGAAATGGTGCCGCTCGCGGTGCGGCAGGCCTGGAAGACCATGGTCACGGGCCGGCCCGGTCCCGTTGTGATCGATGTGCCCTTCGATGTGTTCATGGAGGCGGCGGCCGAGGAGGCGCCGAAGGCTGCCGAGTGGAGCGCCAACATCTCCAGCCGCTGCGGTGCCGATCCGGAAGGCGTCGAGAAGGCGGTCGACATGCTGCTTGCGGCCGAGCGGCCGGTGATGCTGGTCGGGCAGGGCGTGCGCTACGGCGGCGCGGCGGAGGAGTTGCGGAAGCTTGCCGAACGGCTGCAGATTCCGGTTGCGGCATCCGCAAGCGGCCTCGGTGCGCTTGATGTCAATCATCCGCTGGCGCTCGGCCTCGTCGCGCGTGCCGGCCACTACCAGGCCAATCACGCAACGCGTCAGGCCGACATTCTGCTTGCGCTCGGCGTCCGCTTTGACGACCGCACCTCGAGCTCGTGGATTCCCGGCTATTCCTTCACGATCCCGCCGACGAGATTGATCCACGTCGACATCGATCCCGAGGAGATCGGCCGCAACTATCCCGTCGCACTCGGATTGATGGCCGATGTTCGCACCTTCCTGCGACAGGTGCATGCCGAGCTCGATCGCCGCGACAATCTGTTCAAGAAATCGGATGCGCGCAAAAAGTGGCTGGCGCAGATCGATGGTTATCGCAAGGAGTGGGACAAGTTCGTCGCGCCCGGCTTCTCCGACGACACCACACCGATCAATCCGCAGCGCGCGGCGGCCGAGATCGACAAGGCGCTGCCGGCGGACGCCATCCTCGTCTCCGACATCGGCGTGCATCACAACTGGCTGCTCGGCTTCTGCAAGCCGAAGCGGCCGGATTCGCTGATCGGCTCGATGGGGTTTGGTCCGATGGGCTTTGGCGTTGCCGGCGTGATGGGCGCGAAATTCGCCGCGCCCGATCGGCCCTGCGTGTCGGTCTGCGGCGACGGCGCCTTCTTCATGCATGCCAACGTGCTCGGCACGGCGGTCGAATACAATCTGCCTGTGGTCTGGGTGGTCTGGAACAACTACGCCTATGCCTCGATCCGCGGGCTTCAGCGCGGCTATCTCGGCGGGCGCGAGCTTGCGACCGACTTCAAGCACCCGGAGACGGGTCAGCGCTACAATCCCGACTTCGCGGCGATGGCGCGCTCCTGTGGCGTCGAAGGCGTGCGGGTCGATCGCGCCGGCGATCTTGGCGAGGCGATCCGCAAGGGCATCGCTGCCAACAGGCCTTATCTGATCGATGTCGACATCGCCGCGGACGTCAATCCCTCCGGCGCCGGCATCTGGGAATTGCCGGGTCTGGGCCAGAGCAAGGCCGGCATCGGCACGCGCTTCCAGCCGGGCTGATCGCGGTTCGCAGAAGCAATCAACAAAATATCGGGAGATGGGAATGACCCTCGCAGGGAAGAAGGTCGTCGTGATCGGCGGCTCCTCAGGCATCGGCCTCGCCACGGCGGAGCTTGCAAAATCGGAGGGTGCTGACGTCGTCATCGCCTCGCGCAGCGCCGCGAAGCTCGATCCGGTCGCCGAGCGGCTGAAGGTGACGGCGATCCCGACTGACGTCACCAGCGATCAGAGCGTCGCCGAGCTGTTCAAGCGCACCGGCGCTGTCGATCATGTCGTGCTGACAGCCGCGCAGCTTCGCACCGGGCCGTTCAAGACTGTCGCGATGGAGGATGTGCGGGCCACGATGGAAGGAAAATTCTGGGGCGCCTGGCGCGTTGCGCGCGAGGCCGAGATCCGGCCAGGCGGGTCGCTGACGCTGGTCACCGGCTTCCTCAGTGTCCGGCCGCGGCCGAACTCGGCGATCGTCAGCGCGGCCAATGGCGCGCTGGAGTCGCTGGCTCGTGCGCTGGCGCTCGAGCTTGCACCGGTGCGTGTCAATGCGGTGTCGCCGGGTGTGATCGATACGCCGATCCGGGCTGCGATGCCGGAGGCTGCGCGAAAAGAGATGCTGGCCAGGACGGCGGCAGCACTTCCGGTCGGCCGCGTCGGCATGGCCGAGGACATCGCCCAGCAGATCGCGAGCTTCATGAACAACGGCTTTGCCACGGGCTCGATCGTCTATGTCGACGGCGGCGCACTGGTGAATTAGGGAGCACGAGCATGGCCGAGGAGATTGGCGGCGCCTTCATCCGCAACATCGCGGAAGTGCCTTGGCGCGAATTCCCCAACCATTTTGGTGGTGCGCTGTCCAAGCCGCTGGTGATGCCGGAGACGGCGGGCTCGCGCCGCATCGACTACCGCATCTCGATGTACCAGCCGATGGCCTATGTGGCGCGGCATCACCACAAGGTGCAGGAGCAGGTCTATCACGTGCTCGACGGCGAAGGATTGATGGAGATCGCCGGCAAGAACCATGTCGTGCGCAAGCACGACGTGATCTTTCTGCCGCCCGGCGTCGAGCACGCGATCTCCAATTCGGGCCTGACCGATCTCGTGTTCCTGGTGGTGACCTCGCCGGTCACCGACGACGAGAAGCCGATTTGATTTAGCCCGAGGAGCGCTCGCGCGCCGCGATACGGATGGCGTGAGCCTTCGTACCCTTCGCGCGGGCCGCGATCATGCTGCGCGCTCGGCCGTGGGCTGCGCCGTTCTTGTGGAGCAGGGCAACAAGGCGCTTGCGGGCGCGGTTCGCCGAGAGCCGCGCCGCCAATTGCTCGGCCTTGCGAATGATGGTGGCCGTCGAGGGCGTGAGGTTCGCGCGCACCCAGGCGACGTCCCTGGTCTTGGACAGGCTGCCGACGCCTTCGCAAGGCGCCTCGCGCGGCAGGTCGATCCGGATCGCCAGCGCTTCCGAGCGCTCGATCCAGTCCTCAGCCCTGGTGCCGGTGATGATGCGAACATAGTCGCGCGTCTCACGCGGCAGCTCGCTCTCCTTGGCGAGCCATTTCTGGATGCGACCCGGGCCCGCGTTGTAGGCGGCTGCGGCAAGGCCGAGATTGCCGAAATCGTCGCGGAGCTTGCGCAGGAATTTTGCCGATGCCGGCAGAGCCTTCATGGCATCGAAGGGATCATCGAGCCCGACCTCGGCGGCGGTCTCCGGCATGAATTGCGCAACTCCCTGGGCGCCGGCCTGGCTGACCTCGTTGGAACGAAAGCGGCTCTCTTGCCAGAGCAGGCGGGCGAAGAACGGCACGGGAATGCCGCTCTCCTCGGCCGCTTCCTTCAGCGCACGGCAGAATTGTTCGGTCGGCGACGCCGGAGCCTGCATGATCGTTTCGACCGCGCGCGGCGGCTCGATCGTCTCCTCGTACGATGCGCGCGCATTGGCGAGTTCGATGGCCTGCACGCTTGCAAGAAACAGCTCGACGAGGGGGACCAGCGAGGGCGCGCGATCGGCCTTGGGCGTTGCGTTGTCGAAGTAGGAAGCCTGCGAGGTGGGCGGCGTGCTGACGTCGCACATCAGAATCAGGAGCGCAGCGCAAGCCGCGACGAGAAATCGCATCTCGGTAAAAGTCCTCGAACTGTGGGGGAACGCCCAGCGCGCGCCGGTGACAAGGACTTCTTAACCGTAATTGCGGCGAAGCTGCGATTCCGCGAGACGGCCGGTGTTAGTACGGTGTTCCCATCGCAGAAAACGCAACGTTGCTCCCGCGGTTCTACGGGAGCCGCAGGGAAACTCAGGACTGCAAACGGTCTTGCGGGAAGCCCCGGCGGTTACACCTTGGGGAAATCCTTGCGCATTGCGATCTCGGCGGCATCGCCGGGCGACAACACAGTTTGGTCGAAAGCCGGCTGCGGTTTCGTCATGATGTCGTACAGCGAGATGCCCTTGATCGGCTTTCCGATCAGCTCGCGGACGCAATCGGCCAGCGTGCCGTTGTAGACGAGATAGGGCGGACCTCTGTCCTTCTGCCTCTCGCCCTTCAGCGACGGCCACTTCTTCAGTTCGGCCGGCGCGTCGTAGGCGATCGGCGATTCCTCTTTGAACATGCGCGTGGCCCCGGGGCGACTTGGACTGCCAGGAATCCTAGAGCCGCCGGGTAAACGCGCGTTAAAGAATTGGTTCAAATCAGCCGGAAATGAAGGCGAGCAGGGTGCCGTTGGCCTTGGCCGGGGGCACGACGATCGCGGCTCCGCTGCGGATAGCCACTGAGCTCAGCGCCTTCTCGGTCGCTGCGAGATCGTCGCTGACGAGCACCAGCGCCGCGCCGCCGCGCTCGGAGAGGCCTGCGAGCGGCACGCCGGGATAGCGTTTGCCGAGCTGATCCAGCGTCAGATAGACGAAATCGGCGCGATCGCCGCCGGAGGTCACGGTCACAGCACCGTCGGCTTCTGCCTTCGGCTCGCGATCGATCAGCCGCGCCAGATGGGCTGCTTCCTTCGCGGGCTCGGGCGTCGCGATCAGCACCTCGCTGATCCGCTTCGCCGCATTGGCGTGTTTCATCAATTCAGGAATCCAAACGGTTTCGCGCGTCTTGTGCTGGCAAGCGAAGATGCGAACGCCGCCGGGCGCTTCCGCGGTCGGCCACATGAAGGTGCGGAATTTGGCGGCCGAGACCGTGCCGTTCGGCAGCGTGACGGGCCGCTCGAAATCGGTCGGGCCGATCGGTGTGAGGCCGCGTGCACGGATCTCCTCGGCGCCGGCGGCGGAATCGACCGCGGTGAAGGCGATGCGCTCGATGCCTTCACCGTGCCGCTCGACGAAGGCGCGCGCGGGCGCATTGTGTTCGGTCGGCACCAGCACGCCGAGCAGCTCCATATAGTCCGGATCGAACATGATGGTGTAGTTGCCGGTGCCCATATGCGCGCTGTGGGTGCCGCGCGGCGACAGCGTGAAACCAAGCTGCCTGTAGTTTTCGGCGGCCTTGTCGAGGTCCTGCACCATGACCACGGCGTGGTCGATCCCGATGATGTTCTTGAGGGCCACTGTGATTTTCCCGGCAATTGCAAACTGACTTTGGACGGCCCGCGGCCGCTGGTCCTGTCTACGCCGGATGGGCGATCAAGTCATTTTCAAATCGGCGGGGGAAGCGGAATTTCATTCCGCGAAATGCGGCATCGACGCGTTGTGCCGTCAGCGATCCTGCTCGCTGATATAGGCGGCGAGAATGGCGCGCTCCTCGCTGGTCATCTCGGTGATATTGCCCGGCGGCATCGCATTGGACCAGGCGGCCACGCGGCCGATCAGGCGGATGTTGCGGTGGATATGCTCGGGCGCGTCGAGCAAAATGCCCTTTGGCGCGGTGACGATGCCGGCCCAGACCGGTTCGGTCGCGTGGCACATGCTGCAGCGGGACATCACGATCTCCTCGACATTGGCGACCGTGGGCTGCGCCGACAGCGCGCCCGTCTTGACCTCGCGTGGGCCGGCTGCGGACAGGAAGAGGATCGCGATCGCGCCCGCGGCTGCGACGCCCCACACCCACCACGGCGATTTGCGCCCGGCGTGGCCCTCGTTGAAGAAATGACGGATCACCGGCCCCAGCGCGAGCACGATCGCAACGATGATCCAGTTGAAGCGCGTGGCGTAGAGCAGGGGATAGTGGTTGCTGATCATCAGCACGACGACCGGCAGTGTCAGATAGTTGTTGTGGACCGAGCGTTCCTTGCTTGTCTTGCCGAGCTTCGGGTCCGGCGCCTGGCCCGCGATCAGGCTGGCGACGATCTTCTTCTGGTTCGGGATGATCACCGTGAAGACGTTGGCCACCATGATGGTGCCGATGATTGCTCCGATCTGGTTGAAGGCGCCACGGCCGCTCAGCACGTGGGTGAAGGCGTAGGTCAGCGCGACCAGGAACAGATAGCCGCCGATGGCAAAGGGCAGCTCGCGCTGTGCGAGCCCGGTGCGGCAGGCGACCTCATAGAGCAGCCACGCCAGCGCTAGGCTACCAAAGCTGAACAATCCGGCCTGGATCGGCGTGAGGTCGAGGATCGACTTGTCGACCAGGAACAAATCGGCGTCGAGATAGTACACCACCACCATCAGCGCGAAGCCGGACAGCCAGGTGGTGTAGGCCTCCCATTTGAACCAGGTCAGTTCGTCCGGCATCTGGCTAGGGGCCACCAGATATTTCATGATCCGGTAGAAGCCGCCGCCATGGACCTGCCAGGCCTCGCCTTGCACGCCGTCCGGCAGGTCGCTCCTGGGCTTGAGGCTAAGGTCGAGGGCGATGAAATAGAACGAGCTGCCGATCCAGGCGATCGCCGCCACCACATGAAGCCAGCGCAGCAGCAGGCTCGCCCATTCCGATACGATCGATCCCCACATGATCACCCCATCAATCGCGACGTCGATGCCGCAGCTTTGATGACCGCAACCGGCGGTCGTGCCCTTACAATCTGTTGCACCGATCCGCGCCATTTTCCAGTACGATGGGTCATACCAAATGCACATCGTGCGGGCATGAGCTGACGTGGGATTTGGCAGAAAAAGTCCGGGAGGAAGGCGACGTGATATCTCGTGTTTCGCACATGATGGTGCCCGCCTGGATGTTGGTTGCCTGCGCCGGCGCGCAGGCCGAGTCCGTGCTGCAAGGCAAGGATGCCTATGGCAGCTGGCAAGCCGACAAGCCCGGCGTTGTCAGGCTGATCCGCCCGCAGGATCTGGCCAAGCCCGGCGCCTCGCCGTCGGTCTCCAATGCCACGCGCGTGACGGCACGCGGCAGCGCCACGCCGCTCGTGCCGGAGGGATTCAAGATCGAGCTGTTGACTGACGGCCTGTCCGATGCGCGCGTGCTGCGCGTCGCGCCGAATGGCGACATTTTCGTTGCCGAGACCGGGCCCGGGCGCATTCGCGTGCTGCGTTTTGGGGAGGGCGGCAAGGTCGTCACGAACGAGGTCTTTGCCAGCGGGCTGAGCCGCCCGTTCGGCATCGCCTTCTTCCCGAACGGCGATAATCCGCAATGGGTCTATGTCGCCAATATCGGCAATGTCGTCCGGTTTCCCTATCATGCCGGCGACCTGAAGGCGTCGGGCAAGGCTGACGTCGTGGTGGCGAACCTCGCGCAGGGCTCTGGGCATTCCACCCGCGACATCGTGTTCACGCCCGACGGCAAGCGCATGCTGGTGTCGGTCGGCTCCGCCAGCAATGTCGCCGAGGGCATGGGGAGCCCGCCCGGCGGGCTCGAGGCCTGGTCGAAGGCGCAGGCGGTCGGCGCCTCCTGGGGCTATGAGGCCGAGCGTGCGGCGGTGCTGTCCTTCGACCCCGAAGGCAAGGACCGCAAGCTCTACGCCACCGGCATCCGCAATTGCGTCGGCCTCGCGATCCAGCCGCAGACAGGCTTGCCCTGGTGCTCGACCAACGAGCGCGACGGCCTCGGCGACGATCTCGTGCCCGACTACGTCACCAGCGTAAAGGAGGGCGCCTTCTACGGTTGGCCGTGGTTCTATATCGGCAACAACGAAGATCCGCGCCACGCCGGCGCGCGGCCGGACCTCAAGGACAAGGTGACGGTGCCTGATGTGCTGGTGCAGCCGCATTCTGCCTCGCTCGGCATGACCTTTTACCAGGGCACGCAGTTTCCATCCGAATACCAGGGCGACGCCTTCGCCGCCGAGCACGGCTCCTGGAACCGGTCGAAGCGCACCGGCTACAAGGTGATCCGCATCCGGATGAAGGACGGCAAGCCGACCGGAGAGTACGAGGACTTTGCCACGGGCTTTGTCGTGAATGACACCCAGGTATGGGGGCGTCCGGTGGGGATTGCGGTGGCGAAGGATGGCGCGCTGCTGATCTCGGAAGACACGGGCGGCACGATCTGGCGGGTGACGCATTAGCCTCACGCGGGGATGAGCGAGCTGCCTTCGCCTCTCCCCGCTTGCGGGGAGAGGCCGGATCGCATCGCAAGATGCGATCCGGGTGAGGGGGACTCTCCGCGAGTCCAATTGTTACCGTGTCTGCGGAAGCGGCCCCTCACCCCAACCCTCTCCCCGTAAGAACGGGGAGAGGGAGAAGGTCTACCCCCGCCTCACACTCGCCCCGCCATCCACCGGCAGTGTCACGCCCGTGATGAAATTCGCCTCGTCCGACGCCAGGAACAGCGCGGCATTCGCCACGTCCCAGCCGGTGCCCATCTTCTTGCGCAGCGGGACCTTGCTGTCGCGTTCGGCTTCGACTTCGGCGAGGGTCTTGTGCCATTCGCGGGCGCGGGTGTCGACGGCCATCGGCGTGTTCATCAGGCCGGGCAGGATGACGTTGGCGCGGATGCCGTATTCGGCGTTCTGGTAGGCGAGCTGTTCGGTGAAGGCGATCATCGCCGACTTCGTCGCCTTGTAGGCGACGTAAGGATAGGTGGTGATCGCGGCCATCGAGGAGATGTTGATGATGGCGCCGCTTCTCTGCGCGCGCATGATCGGGATCACTTCCTTGGCCGCCAGAATGCAGCTCTTCAGATTGATGGCGACGACACGGTCAAAAGCTTCTTCGGTGATCTGAAGCAGCTCGGCATCGCCGCCGGACAGGCTGACGCCGACATTGTTGTGCAGTACGTCGATGCGGCCCCAGCGCGATTTGGCGTCGGCGACCATCGCCGTGATGTCGGCAGATTTGGTCACGTCGGCCCTGAAGGCCGCGGCGATGCCTTGCTTCGCGGCGATCAGATCGACGGTTTCCTGCGCCGATTCCAGATGATGGTCGACGCACAGCACCTTCGCGCCCTCGCGCGCGAAGGTCAGCGCGGTGGCGCGGCCGTTGCCCATGCCCTCGCCGGGGCTCTGGCCGGCGCCGACGATGATCGCAACCTTGTCCTTGAGGCGCATGTCACTTCACTCCCGGGATCGGGTACTGCTGCAGTACCTCTTTGTAAGTGGGTTCGTTGTCGATCTTCATGGTGGCGAGCACGCGCACCACGCCGCAATAGAAGGCGATGGTGAGCACGAGATCGACCATGTGCTCGTCGGAGAGATCTTTCTTGATCTCGGCGAAGGTCGCATCCGACATGGCGAGCTCGCGCACCATCTCACGGGCGCCTTTGAGGATCGCGCTGGCGAGCGGCTCGAGCTTCGACGGCTTGCCCTCTGTCTCCGCTATCAGGCCGGCGATGTCCTCGTCGGTGACGCCGAACTCCTTTCCGATCTTCACATGATGGGTGAACTCGTATTCCGACTTCTCCATCCAGCCGACCTGAAGGATGGCGAGCTCGCGCAGGCGCGGGTCGAGCTTGCTCTTGAAGCGGATGTAGCCGCCGATGCCGTTGAAGGCACGCGCCATCTCCGGCGAGTTGACCAGCAGCTTGTGCAGATTCGTGTTGCGCTTGAGCATGTCGCGATATTCGGGCGCGACCTGGTCGGCCTCGAGATAGGGCAAGCGGGCCATCTGTGCTTCCTTCCATCAGTGTTCTTGTGACTCGCGTTCGGGCGCCTGCAGCGTCACGCCGCCGTCGACCACCAGCACCTGGCCGGTGATGTAGCGCGCAAAATTGCTGAGCAGGAATTTGACGGCGTGGCCGACGTCCCAGCCGGTGCCTTCTGTCTTGAGCAGCGAGGCCCTGGCGCGGTTGGCGCGGGCCTGCTCGCCCATGCCGCGGGCATAGACCATCGGCGTATACATCGGTCCGGGACAGATGCAGTTGACGCGAATGTTGTCGCGGCCGTGGTCGACGGCCATCGCGCGCGTCAGCCCGATGATGGCAGCCTTCGAGGTGGTGTAAGTCGTGAGTCCGCGCGGCCGCAGCGCCGAGATCGAGGAGATGTTGACGATGGCGCCGCCCTTGGCGGTCTTGATCATCGCGGGGATCGCGTGCTTCGAGAGCAGGAACATGGTCTCGACATTGACCTGCATGACGCGGCGGTATTGCTCGGGCGCCTCATCGACAACGCTGCCGCGGCTGCCGATGCCGACATTGTTGTCGAGGAAATCGAGCCGGCCCCAGCGGTCGAGCGCGGCTTCGACCAGCGTCTTGCAATCGCCCTCGCTGGTGACGTCGCCGCCATGCGCCGCGGCGGTGCCGCCTTCGCCTGCGATCATCTCGACCGTGCGTTCGGCAAGCTTGAGATCGCGATCGGCCACCAGCACTTTTACGCCGGCACGGGCGAGCAGAATTGCTGCAGCGCGGCCGTTGCCGATGCCATCGCCCGCGGCCCCGCCGCCGCTGATCAGCGCCACCTTGCCGGCGAGGCCGGCATCGTCCTCAGGGCCGTGCATGTCGTTTCATCCCGATATTTTCGTGCAAACTAGCAATGGAGCGCAGAGGTGAGAAGGCCAGCTGTCCCGCGCGGATGTCATTGACATCGCATGGAATTGCATGCCGCCGCGCGGGACGGCCCGGAGTCGAGCGAGCGTGTTGCGGAACCGTCTTCACACAACTGCGTTTGCGGCGGGGGTACTTTTCGCGTTACGCTCCGTGTTTGCGGCGGGGGTACTTTTCGCGTTACGCTCCGTCTCGGGGACTCCCAACCGCCAGTGGCTTGCCGATGAATCTGCTTGATCCACAAGGGCCCGTGGCTGCGGCCAACAGCACGATTTTGGTCGATTCCGTCTTCATCATGCTCGCGATCGTGGTGCCAACCATTTTCGCGATTTTGGCTTTTGCGTTCTGGTTTCGCGCGTCCAACACCAAAGCGCGCTACCAGCCTGACTTCGTCTATTCCGGACGCGTCGAGATGGTGGTGTGGGCAATCCCCGCGCTGACCGTGATCCTGCTCGGCGGCGTTGCATGGATCGGCTCGCATAAGCTCGATCCCGCAGTGCCCGTGCCGGGCACCGGCAGCCCGGTGCGCATCCAGGCTGTCTCGCTCGACTGGAAGTGGCTCTTCATCTATCCGGACCAGCGCATCGCCACCGTCAACACGCTGACGGTGCCGGCAGGCGCGGAGCTGAATTTTCAGCTGACGTCGTCGAGCGTGATGAACGTGTTCTTCATCCCGCAGCTCGGCAGCATGATCTACTCCATGAACGGCATGGTGACGCGGTTGAACCTGCGTGCCGACAATGAAGGCAAGCTCCAGGGCCTGGCGGCGCATTTCTCCGGCGACGGTTTTCCGGACATGATGTTCGACGTCAACGTGATCTCGCCGCTCGCCTTTCCGGACTGGGTGGCGAACACCGCCAAGTCCGGTGCCGTGCTGAACGAGGAGAGCTACAAGAAGCTGATGCAGCAGGGCATCGAGCGGGGCAGGCCGACCTATCGCCTGGATGATCCCCGGCTGTTCGATCTGATCGCGACCCAGCACATTCCGCCGGGGCCCGGACCGGAGCTGATCTCCGATGCCGGCCGGCCGCACAGTGGAGGGCACGATGCTCGGTAAGCTCGACTGGTCGGCGATTCCGTTCGAACAGCCCATTCCGCTTATCGCAGGCGGTGTGGTGCTGGTCGGCATCCTCGCCGTGCTGATCTGGGTCGTGGTGAAAGGGCATCTGCCCTATCTCTGGCACGAATGGATCACCAGCGTCGATCACAAGCGGATCGGCGTCATGTATATCCTGCTCGCCTCGGTGATGCTGCTGCGCGGCGGCAGCGACGCTATCATGATGCGAATCCAGCAGGCGATCGCCTATCAGTCACAGGGCTATCTCCCGCCGGAGCACTACAACCAGATATTCTCGGCCCACGGCACCATCATGATCTTCTTCGTGGCGATGCCGTTCGTGATCGGGCTGATGAACCTGATCGTGCCGCTCCAGTTGGGCGTGCGCGACGTCGCGTTCCCGACGCTCAATTCGGTTGGCTTCTGGCTGACCGCAACAGGCGCGCTGCTGGTCAACCTGTCGCTCGTGATCGGCGAGTTCGCGCGCACAGGCTGGCTCGCCTTTCCGCCGCTCTCGGAGCTGTCCTATTCACCCGGCGTCGGCGTCGACTATTACGCCTGGTCGCTCCAGATATCCGGTGTCGGCACGCTGGTGGCAGGCGTCAACCTCGTCACGACCGTGCTGAAGCTGCGGACCAAAGGCATGAACTATCTGCGCATGCCAATGTTTTGCTGGACCACGCTGGCCTCGAACCTGCTGATCGTCGCGGCGTTCCCGATCCTCACCGCGACGCTCGCGATGCTGCTGCTCGACCGTTACCTCGGCTTCCATTTCTTCACTAACGAAGCCGGCGGCAACGTCATGATGTTCATGAATTTGATCTGGGCCTGGGGCCATCCGGAAGTCTATATCCTCGTGCTGCCCGCCTTCGGCATCTTCTCCGAGGTGGTCTCGACCTTCTCCGGCAAGGCACTGTTCGGTTATCGCTCCATGGTGCTCGCCACCATGGCGATCTGCGTCATCGCCTTCATGGTCTGGCTGCACCATTTCTTCACGATGGGGGCGGGGCCCGACGTCAACGCCATCTTCGGCATCGCCAGCATGATCATCGCAGTGCCGACGGGCGTGAAGATCTACAACTGGCTATTCACAATGTATGGCGGGCGCATTCGCTTTACGACGCCGATGCTGTGGGCGGTCGGCTTCATGGTCACCTTCATCATCGGCGGCTTGACCGGCGTGCTGGTCGCGGTGCCGCCCGCGGATTTCATGCTTCACAACAGCATGTTCCTGGTGGCGCACTTCCACAACGTCATCATCGGCGGCGTGCTGTTCGGTGCCTTCGCCGGCTTCGAATACTGGTTCCCGAAGGCGTTCGGCTTCCGCCTCGACGAGCGCTGGGGCAAGCTCGCGTTCTGGTTCACGTTCACAGGCTTCTACGTCACCTTCGTTCCGCTCTATGTCGCCGGCATGCTGGGCATGACCCGGCGCCTGCAGCACTATGATGTCGCTGAGTGGCGGCCGTGGATGATCGTAGCGGCGATCGGGATGGCGGTGCTGTCGATCGGCGTCATCTGCCAGATCATGCAGCTCGTGGTCAGCATCCGCAATCGCGAGGCGTTGCGTGACCGCACCGGCGATCCCTGGGACGGCCGCTCGCTGGAATGGGCGACCTCATCGCCGCCGCCGGTGTTCAATTTCGCCTTCCATCCGGACGTGCGCGGCGAGGACGCCTATTGGGACATGAAGCTCAGCGCCCAGCAGCAATCGCTCGATCACGAAGAGCCGGAGTATCACGACATCGAGATGCCCAGGAATTCGCCGACCGGCTTCGTCTGCGCGTTCTTCGCCACCATCATGGGCTTTGCGCTGATCTGGCACATCTGGTGGATGGTGATTTTGGGCGGCATCGGCGCGTTCGCGACCTTCGTCGTCTTTGCGTGGCGCGACCACGACGAATACGTCATCCCGGCCGCGGAGGTCGCCGCGATCGATCGCGTCAATCTCGAGGAACGGCGCAATCTCGTCAGCATGGCGGGAGCGATCTGATGGCGATGACCGCAACTATCGGCCGCGCACATGCCGATCCCCATCACATCGGCCTCGTCGTTGAGCATCCCGGGCCGGCGCCTAAGCGCACCGTCACCGCCTATGGCTTCTGGGTGTTCCTGCTTTCCGACATCGTGATGTTCTCCTGCTTCTTTGCGGCCTACGCGGTGCTGGTCAGCCAGACCGCCGATGGCCCCAAGGGCTCGGAGATCTTCGAGCAGCGGAACGTCGCGATCGAGACGGTCTGCCTGCTGCTGTCGAGTTTTACCTGCGGCATGGCCAGCATCGCGGCCGACGTCCGCAACCGGTTCTGGTTCTATCTCGGCATGGCCGTCACCTGCCTGCTCGGGGTCATCTTCCTCGTGATCGAGTTCCGTGAATTCGCCGATCTCGTCTCCCGCGGCTATGGCCCGTCACGCAGCGCCTTCCTGACCGCGTTCTTCTCGTTGGTCGGGTGTCACGGCCTGCACGTTTCCGCCGGCGTGCTCTGGCTGCTCACCATGATGGCCCAGGTCTTTGCCAAGGGCTTTCGCGCCGACGTGCTGCGCCGGATGATGTGCTTTGCGCTGTTCTGGCACGCGCTCGACATCATCTGGGTCGGCGTGTTTTCCGTCGTGTACCTGCTTGGGAGTGGCGTATGAGCGATCAGACGCACATGAATGGCGAGCATGACATCGCACCTGGCGATGAAGAGCAACACAGCGTCGGCGAGCGCATCGTCGGCTATGTCGTCGGCCTCGGTCTCGCGCTGCTGCTCACCGCGACCTCGTTCTTTATCGCCGGTACCGATCTGGTCTGGCAGCCTTCGATCCCGGTTGCGCTGATCGTGCTGGCGATCGCGCAGATGGGCGTGCACCTGGTGTTCTTCCTGCACATCACCACGGGCCCGGACAATACCAACAACGTGCTGGCGCTGGCCTTCGGGCTTCTGGTCGTGTTCCTGGTGGTGGGCGGAACCGTCTGGATCATGGGGCATCTCAACCAGAACATGCCGCCGATGGATCAGTTCATTCGGATGCACAGCTAGCGCTGCGCAAAAAAGAAGAGCCGCTTGTTTGTGACAAGCGGCCCAAGTCTAGGGAGGAAACGCCCGAGCAAAGACAATCCGATGAGGATCGTCCGCCAAGGAAACGCTCGCGCAAAGCGCTTGCGTACACATATAGGTGCAGCAACTCCCGTTGGAGTTCAATTCCGGATCAATACTGTCTCGGTCTACCACTCACGGGTGCGTGAACCGTCTTGTTCACTTTGGCCGGCGGCAATTGTAGGCCTTGCGGAAGCCCGAAGCCTGGGCGTCGTCCTCCGAGCAGAACCAGCGGTCCGGCCTGGTGGTCGCGGCGTAGCTCGGGCAGCCCCGCAGATGATAGATGCCGATATTGCCGGTGACGCGGGCGCGCACCGCAAGCTTGCCCTTGATGGCGCAGCTCGGCGGCGCCGTCAGCTCGTCCGGAAACAGCACCGCACGGATCTCCTTGTCGCGGTCGGAGCGGCAGGCGGCGCCGAGCAGCGTGCCGTCCTTCTTGCCGGTGCGGAATTCTTGCGGTGCAACAAAGCAGCCTTTCCAGATGCCGGCCGACGCCGTCTTGGCCTCGGTGGCCGCCGGCTTGACGTTGGCCTTGATGGGCTCGCGCGCGATGGCAAAGCCCAGCTTGAGCAGCTGCTCGTTCAACGAGACCTTGTCGCCCTCGACGGTGCAGATCGCACGGTGGCGCTTGCCAAAATTCTTCTCGGGTCCGACATCGTCGCAGCGAACCGGCTTTCCGCCGATCAGCTTGGTGAGCTGGTCGCGGGCGTCGATGCCGCAGGTCCAGGGATCGGCGTGGTCGTCGATGCAGACCTGGTCGAGCTCGGGCGCGTCGACGCCGTCGAGCCGGTAGGTGACGTCGCCGAGCTGGATCGAATTGGCGTCCCGGACCGTGGCGGCCGCGGTCAGCGCGGTGGCGGGGCTGGAGGTCCCCAGAAATCCGGACAGAGCGAGAAACAAGACAAGCGCGAAGGCGCGGGTGGCGGCCAATGAATTCTCGGCGGACATAATTTCTCGCTATCGATTGCTATTGCCCCTCGTTCCTAGCATCCGGATCGGACGATACCAATGGTCTGCGCTGTGCGAAGTGCGACATTCGCCAGCCAGCCTTTACTCGCCCGCCGGTCTGCCCCTATCGTTTGCCGGCCTTGTGAGCCGTGATGGCCGAATCGCCCGGGAAGCGGCGAGGGCTGGAGGAAGAAGTTTTGACGAAAGATCCCGTGGACGTCCTGATCATCGGCGCCGGCGCTTCGGGTGCCGCAGTGGCGTGGTCGCTGGCCGAGACCAAGATGCACATCCTCTGCCTGGAGCAGGGCAGCTGGATGAACCCGGCGGAATATCCCAGCACGGGCCGCGACTGGGAGGCCAAATTCTACGGCGAGTGGTCGTCGAGCCCGAACGTCCGCGGCCGGCCCGAGGACTATCCGATCAACGACGACAGTTCGCCGATCAAGGTCGTCAACTACAACGCGGTCGGTGGCTCGACGGTGATGTACACCGCGCATTGGCCGCGGCTGCATCCCTCCGATTTCAAGGTGAAGACGCTGGACGGCGTCGCCGACGACTGGCCGATCGACTACGACGCGCTGACGCCGTTCTTCGAGGAGAACGACCGCATCATGGGCACGTCCGGTCTGTCGGGCGATCCACTCTCGCCGCTGACGCATCCGCCGATGCCGCAGCAGCCGATGGGATTGTCCGGCGCGATCATCGGCAAGGCCATGAACAAGCTCGGCTGGCACTGGTGGCCGTCGGACACGACGGTCGCGACCACAGACTATGAAGGCCGCGCCCGCTGCATCAATCTCGGCCATTGCACGCCGGCCTGCGCGCAAGGCGCAAAATCCTCGACCGACATCACCTATTGGCCGCAGGCGGTCCGCGCCGGCGTCGAGCTGCGCACCCATTGCCGGGTACGGGAGATCACCACCGACGAGACCGGCATGGCCACGGGCGTGGTCTATTACGACAAGGACGGCGTCGAGCAGTTCCAGCCGGCGCATGTCGTCATCGTCGCCTGCAACGGCGTCGGCACGCCCCGCCTGTTGCTCAACTCAAAATCTGACCGCTTCCCGAATGGTCTTGCCAATTCGTCGGGCCTCGTCGGCAAGAATTTGATGTTCCATCCCTATGCGCAGATCTACGGTTACGTGAAGGAGCCGACCGACAGCAACCGCGCGCCGCCGACCTGCCTGTGGAGCAAGGAGTGGTACGACACGGATTTGTCGCGCGGCTTCGTGCGCGGCTATGGCGTCCAGTTCGTGCGCGGGGCGGGGCCGGTGTTCGAGGCTGTCGTCAGCGAGCAGAAGGGCATTCTGCCCTGGGGCGCGGATCATCACCGCGTGTTCCGCAAGCTCAACGGCCATCGGCTCGGGTTCTCCGCGATCTGCGAGGATCTGCCGGAGGAGCACAATCAGGTCACGCTCGATCCCGTGCTGGAGGACAGCCACGGCATACCCGCGCCGAAGATCAACTACACGATCTCCGAGAACAGCCGGAAGATGATGGACCATGCGCTCGCCCGCGGCCGCGAGATCCTCGAGACGGCGGGGGCGACCGACATCTGCGTCAACTCGCCGATCCCGTGGGGCGGCTGGCATCTGCTCGGCACCGCGCGCATGGGCACTGATCCCAAGCGCTCCGTCGTCAACGAATGGGGCCGCACGCACGATGTGAAGAATCTCTTTATCGTCGACGGCAGCATCTTCGTCACCTCGGGTGGCGTGAACCCGACCTCCACCATCCAGGCCCTCGCGCTCTATATCGCCGACCAGATGAAGAGCCGTCTTGCAAACTTGTTCGACTGAGGCCGTCATGTCCGAAGACAATCAACTCACGCGTGCCCAGCGCGACGACCTCCGCACCGTCGCCGGCATGATCGTGCCCGCCAGCGACGAGTACAAGGTGCCCGGCGCCGACGATCCCGCGATCCAGGCCGACATCGTGGCGACGCTCGGCCGCGACACCAAATTGGTGACGGCGGCGCTGGACCATCTGGCGCGGCTCGCAGGAGGGCCGCTCGCGGAGCTCGCCGCCGCCAGGCGCGATGCAGTGGCGCAGGCGTTTCGCAAAGACGGTGGCGGGGCTGCGGCAACGCTGGTTCGCGTCGTGCTGCAATGCTACTACCGCGACGACCGCGTGCTGCGTTCGCTCGGGCTCGAGTTGCGCCCGCCGTTCCCCAAGGGCTATGTGCTCCCGGATGGCGACTGGTCGCTGCTCGATCCAGTCAAGGCGAGGGCTGGTACGTTGCGGCGAGCGCCCTAGCCACTCGGGTAGTCACGCACTGGGCAGTCCAGCCTTGCGCCCCAGGCAGGCCACTTGCACCGGCGGGAACAGGCCACCATCTGTGTGAGCCTCAAGGACTTTTGCCATGCTGGATATCACTTCAGATATCGTCGATGACGCCGCGTCATCGCGAACGGCTCCATCTGCCCCGGTCGACGACCGGGCCTTGCTGGATGCCTATTCCAATGCCGTGATCGATGTGACCGACCGTGTCGGTCCTGCCGTCGTGCGTGTCGAGACCGGGCCAAAAGTGCCGAACGGCCGCGAGCGCGGCGGGCTCGGCTCGGGCATCGTGATCTCGCCGGACGGGCTCGTCCTCACCAACAGCCATGTGGTCGGTTCCTCCAAGGAGATCCGGCTGCGGGACGTCGAGGGCAACGTGGGTGACGCAAGGGTGCTCGGCGTCGACCCCGACACCGATCTGGCGCTGTTGCGCGCCAATGGTGTGCGCGATCTGCCCTATGCCGCGCTTGGCAATTCGAAGACGCTGCGGCGTGGCCAGCTCGTGATCGCGATCGGCAACCCGCTCGGCTTCGAGTCGACTGTCACGGCCGGCGTGGTCTCGGCACTCGGGCGCTCGATCCGCTCCGTCAGCGGCCGTACCATCGAGGACGTGATCCAGACCGATGCCGCGCTCAATCCGGGCAATTCCGGCGGACCGCTGGTGTCGTCGAATGCGGAGGTGATCGGCATCAACACCGCCATCATCAATGGTGCGCAAGGCATCTGCTTTGCGGTCGCCAGCAACACCGCGCAGTTCGTGCTGTCGGAGATCATCCGCCACGGCTATGTCCGCCGCGCCTTTATCGGCGTCGCCGGACAGACCGCGCCGGTGCCGCGGCGGCATGCTGTGCTGGCCGGCGTCGAGAACAAGATGGGTGCGCTGCTCGCGCAGATCGAACCGGACGGCCCGGCGGCGAAGGCGAGCCTGTTGCCCGGCGACGTCGTGATCAGGCTCGACGGCATCGAGATCAACGGCGTCGACGATCTGATCCGGGTGCTCGACCGCGACCGGATCGGACGGCGGCTCGCCATGGACGTGCTGCGGCTCGGCCGCCTGCGGGCGATCGACATCGATCCGATCGAGCGGAAGCCCCAGCGCTAGCTGTGAGGCCACGGGCGGAGTATGACGGTGTCATGCCTCGCCTCCGGACCTTTGCCGCATGATGCCGGCGCATGAGACCTACGACGTCATTGTCATCGGCGCCGGTGCCGGCGGCATGACGGCTGCGGCGGTTGCCGCCGCCGAAGGTCTGCGGGTGCTGGTGATCGAGAAGACCGCCTTCGTCGGCGGCACGACCGCATGGTCGGGCGGCATGGTCTGGATCCCCGCCAATGCCAAGATGAAGGAGGCGGGGCTCTCCGACAGCATCACGGATGCCGTCCAATATCTGTCGAACACGGTGCCGGAGCCCGCCAATGCGGGCTTGCGCGCGGCCTTCCTGGCGCGTGGGCCGGAGGCGGTCGCCTGGCTCGAAGCCAACACGGAAGTTCGCCTGCAGCCGGTGAAAGCCTATCCCGACTACTATCCGGAACGGCTCGGTGCGACGGCGGGCGGGCGCGTGCTGGAGCCGGTTGCGTTCGACGGCATCCGGCTCGGCGCGCATTTCGCACGGCTGCGCGCGCCGCTGCCGGAATTCACGCTGTTCGGCGGGATGATGGTCAATCGCCTCGACATCCCGCATCTGCGCCGGATCGGAAAATCGCTGCGCTCCACCTTGCGCGCGGCGCGGCTGGTCTCGGAATACGCGCTGCAGCGGCTGCGCTGGCCCCGCGGCACGACGTTGCATCTCGGCAATGCGCTTGCGGCGCGGCTCTATGCGTCGCTGCTGTCGCGGCAGGTCGAGATCCTCTTCAGCGCGGACGTCGAGGATTTGTCGATGCAGGGCGATCGCGTCAGTGGCGTGGTCATTCGCCATGGCTCACGCGACCGTTCGATTGCCGCGCGCCGCGGCGTGGTGCTCGCGACCGGCGGGTTCTCGCACGATGCGACTTTGCGCAAACGCTTCTTCCCGGCGGCGGCCGGCTTGGTCTCGGCCGCCAACACAGCAGGCACGGGCGATGGACTTCGCCTTGCGACCGCACGCGGCGCCGCGCTCAATACGGAGGCGACGAGCCCGGCCTATTGGGTGCCGGCCTCGCTATTCCGGCGTGACGATGGAAGTCGCGGTGTTTTCCCGCACACAGTGACCGACCGTGCCAAGCCCGGCGTGATCGCGGTGAATGCGGCGGGGCGGCGTTTCGTCAATGAGGCGCTGTCGTACCACGAATTCGTGCTCGCCATGCTGCGCGACGGCAATGGTGAACCGGACCGGCCGTTCTATTTGATCTGCGACCGTCAGTTCCTGTGGAGCTATGGCCTCGGTCGCATCAAGCCGTTCACACGTAGTGTGCGACGTTCTGTGGCAAGCGGGGAGTTGTTCGAGGCTCCGGATATCGCGCAGCTCGCGGCGAAGATCGGCATCAAGCCGTCTGTGCTTAATGCGACGATCGGGAGCTACAACTCCGATGCGAAGGAGGGCCGCGATCCCGAATTCGGCCGTGGCAGCACCATCTACCAGCGGCACCTCGGCGATATCAGCCACAAGCCCAACCCTTGTGTCGCGCCGATCTACCGTGCGCCGTTCTTCGCGATGCGCATCTACCCGGCCGATCTCGGCACGGCCATCGGCATGAGGGTGGACGCCCAGGCGCGCGTGCTGCGCGAGGACGGCACGCCGATAGCGGGCCTCTATGCCTGCGGCAACGACATGGGTTCGATCATGAACGGGAACTATCCGGGGCCCGGCATCACGCTGGGGCCGGCGCTGACGTTCGGGTATGTCGCGGGACGGCATCTGGCGGAGGGAGCTACGATGGCGCCGACCACCGCGAAGGCGGCTGTTTGATTGTCGCACCCGCTATTTCCGCGTCATTGCGAGCGCAGCGAAGCAATCCAGACTGTCTCCTCGGAGGGACTCTGGATTGCTTCGTCGCAAGGGCTCCTCGCAATGACGAGGAGAGGGCTCGCGCTTAACGGCTACTCTGCAGCCGCGGCAAAGCGGCTGTTCTCCAGCTCCGCTTCCAGCCGCGCCTTCTCGGCCGCCGCCAGCTTGACGTTGGCTTCCTTGACGTGCCCGAACCCGCGGATGCTCTCCGGCACGCGGGCGAGCCTTGTCAGCAGCGGAATTTGCTCCGCCTTCAGCCCGGCCGTCCGGTGGTCGATCATCGCCAGATAGTCCGCGACCAGCTTCCGCTCGGTCCGGCGCTCCTTGCTGCGGCCGAACGGGTCGAGCGCGCCGCCGCGCAGGAATTTCAGCTTGGCGAGCACGCGGAAGGCGTGGATCATCCAACCGCCGAACTCCTTCTTCTGGAGATGGCCCGTTGTCTTGTCGCGCTGCGCGAAGATCGGCGGCGCCAGGTGGAATTTCAGCGTGAAGTCACCGTCGAATTTCTCCGACACCTTCCTGGCAAAGCTGCCGTCGGTATAGAGCCGCGCGACCTCGTACTCGTCCTTGTAGGACATCAGCTTGAACAGGTTTTTCGCGACCGCCTCGGTCAGCTCCGTGGACGCTGGTGATGCGGCGTTCTCTGCCTTGCGCACCTTGGCGACGGCCGCGAGATAGCGGTCCGCGTGGGCCTTGTCCTGGTAGCCGGTCAGGAATTCGGCACGGGTCGCGATGATGTCGTCGAGCGACTTGGTCGGTGCGGACGCGCGGCTCTTGAACTGGAGCACGCTGCGCACGCGCGACATGTCGTGAGCGGCGAGGCGGCCCCAGGTGAAGGCGAGCTTGTTCATCTCGATGGCGGCGCCGTTGATCTCGATGGCGCGCAGCAGGGCCTCCAGCGACAGCGGGATCGCGCCCTTCTGGAAGGCGAAGCCGAGCATGAAGGGATTGGTTGCGATGCTGTCGCCCATCAGCGCCGCAGCGATGCCGGTGGCGTCGATGATGTCGAGGTTCTTGTCGCCGACAGCGTCGCGCAGCACGGTCTGCATCGTGCCCATCTCGAAATCGATATCGGGGTTTTGCACGAAGCTGGCGGTCGGCTGCAGATCGGCGTTGATATAGGCCTTGGTCACGCCGCGCTCGGCGCGGCTCAGTGCAGTCGGGCCAGCCGAGACGATCATGTCGCAGCCGAGGATGACGTCGGCGCCGCCGGTGGTGATGCGGACCGCGGAAATATCTTCCAGCTTCGGCGCAATACGGACATGGCTCATCACCGCGCCGTTTTTCTGCGACAGGCCGGTGAAGTCCAGCGCCGAACAGCCCCGGCCGTCGACATGGGCGGCCATGCCGAGCAGGGCGCCGATGGTGATGACGCCGGTGCCGCCGATGCCGGTGACGAGGATGTTGTAGGGCGCATCGAGCTCACGCGCGGGCGGTAGCGGCAAATCGGCGAACAGCTGGCCTGAATCCACCGACGAAGTCTTCATGCGCTTCAGTGAGCCGCCATGCACGGTGACAAAGCTCGGGCAAAAACCCTCGACGCAGGAAAAGTCCTTGTTGCAGTTCGACTGGTCGATCTGGCGCTTGCGGCCGAACTCGGTCTCCAGCGGCTGCACCGAGACGCAGTTGGAGGCCTGCGAGCAATCGCCGCAGCCTTCGCAGACGAGCTCGTTGATGAAAGCGCGTTTGGCGGGATCCGGATAGAGCCCGCGCTTGCGGCGGCGGCGCTTTTCCGCGGCGCAGGTCTGGTCGTAGATCACGACCGTGAGACCCCCGATGTCACGCAGCTCGCGCTGCACGGCATCGAGCTCGCGGCGGTGGTGGATGGTTGCGCCTTGCGGGAAGTAATTACCTTCAGGATATTTCGTCGGATCGTCCGAGACGATCGCAAGGCGCTTCACGCCCTCGGCCCAGACCTGGTGCGCGATCTGCGCGACGTTGAAGGCGCCCTCGGCCGGCTGGCCGCCGGTCATGGCGACAGCGTCATTGTAGAGGATCTTGTAGGTGATGTTGATGCCGGCGGCCGATGCCGCGCGAAGGGCGAGGAGCCCCGAATGCGTGTAGGTGCCGTCGCCGAGATTCTGGAAAATATGCTTCTCGGTGGTGAAGGGCGACTGGCCGATCCAGTTCACGCCCTCGGCGCCCATATGCGAGATCAGGTCGGTGCGGCGGGTCGGCATGCTCAGGGCCATGCCATGGCAGCCGATGCCGGCCATGGCGCGGCTGCCCTCCGGCACGCGCGTCGACGTGTTGTGCGGGCAGCCCGAGCAGAAGAACGGCGTGCGCGCGAGCTTGATCTGCGTGGTGGCGGTGACGGGATTGTCGAAGGCCTCGAGCCGGGCGAGGCGCTGCTCCAGCACCGGATTGTGATGACCGAGCTTGCGCAAGCGCGCCACCACCGCGCCGGCAACGATGGTCGGTGTCAACTCACCCTCGCTCGGCAGCAGCGGCGCGCCGCTCTCGTCGCGTTTCCCCGTGACGGTCGGGCGCCTGGACGCATCGATATTGTAGAGGATGCGCATCAGCTGGTCTTCGATGAAGCCGCGCTTCTCCTCGACCACGAGCACGTCCTGAAGGCCTTCGGCGAAACGCTTGGCGCCGCTTTCCTCCAGCGGCCAGGTCAGTGCGACCTTGTAGATGCGCAAGCCCAGGTCCTGTGCGTCCTTGTCGGTGATCCCCAAGTCGGCGAGCGCCTGGCGCAGATCGAGATAGGCCTTGCCGGTCGCGACAATGCCGAGCCGCGCGGGCTTTGAATCGAGCACGATGCGGTCGAGCTGGTTGGCGCGGGCAAAGGCCTGCACCGCGGCCATCTTCGGGCCGAACAGCCGACGCTCGGCGTCCAGCGGCGGATCGGGCCAGCGGATGTTGAGGCCGCCGGGCGGCATCTCGAAATCATCGGGAAGCCTGATCTGGATACGTGCGGGATCGCTGTAGATGGAGGCCGAGCTTTCCACCGTCTCGCTGATCGCCTTGAAGCCGACCCAGCAGCCGGAGAAGCGCGACAGTGCGAAACCGTAGAGGCCGAGATCGAGATAATCCTGCAGCGTGGCCGGATTGATCACGGGGATCAGCGCTGCCGCGAAGACCTGCTCGCTCTGATGCGCCAGCGTCGAGGACTGGCAGCCGTGGTCGTCGCCGGCGAGCGCGAGCACGCCGCCATTGAGCGAGGTGCCGGCCGCGTTGGCGTGCTTGAGCGCGTCGACCGATCGGTCGACGCCTGGGCCCTTGCCGTACCAGATGCCGAACACGCCATCGACCTTGGCGCCGGGAAACAGGCCGACCTGCTGGCTGCCCCAGACTGCGGTCGCAGCTAAGTCCTCGTTCAGGCCGGGGACGAAGGCGATGTCGTGCTGCTGAAGGTGCGACTTCGCGCGCCACAGCGCGTGATCGTACATGCCGAGCGGGGAACCGCGATAGCCGGAGATGAAGCCGCCGGTGTTGAGCCCCTGGAGCCGGTCGCGTTCGCGCTGCAACATGGGCAGGCGGACCAGGGCCTGGGTGCCGGACAGGAAGATCCGCTTCGATTCGAGCCGGTATTTGTCATCCAGCTCGACCTGCATCAGCGTCATTTCAGAAGTCCTCGTCTTTCACTCGGCGGGGTTTGCGCAGCGGGAGGGATTTGCGGCTGCGCGACGCGAATTGTGACAGTCAAGGGCATGGGCCGGCGAAGTCAATACGGCTAGCCGCATCCGTGGCGCTCCTGCTAGTCATGGCTTCGACCGGAGGACACCATGGCTGCAAACGCATTCGACACCGAGATCACAGAGACCGCCGAAGCCCTGATCGGGCCGTGGCGCCAGCCGCGTCAAATGCTCCACGCGCAAACTTACGACGCGCACGCCTCCATCCATGACGACGCCACCGCCCAAAAGCTCGGCTTCAAGGGCGGGACCATCGAGGGTCCAACGCATTTCAGCCAGTTCGCGCCGCTCGGTGCGCGGTTGTGGGGACAGGCGTGGTTCGAGAGCGGTTGTCTCTCCGCGCATTATCGCAATGCCTGCTTCGAAGGTGAGGAGGTGCAGGCGATCCTGTCCAAACCTTTGTCTGGAACGAGCCAGTGCCAGATCCAGATGGTCAAGCGCGACGGCACCGAGGTGCTGCGTGGCACAGCCTCGGTCGGCGATGCGCAGGTCGCGACTGCGCTCGAGACGCGCCTGACCGAGCTCAAGCCGCTTGCCGATCCCGTGATCCTGCGCGCCGTGAAGGTCGCGCAGACGAGCAAGCGGCAAGCGGTGCGGATGGCGTTCGACCAGAACATGGGCGCCCTCTATCCGTTCTCGCTGCGCCAGAAGCTCGCGGTCATCACCGAGAACTCACCGTACTTTTCGAGCGCCGACAATCCGTGGCAGAAGCCGATCATCCCGATGGAGATGCTGAGCGTGCTGTTTCAGTACCGCTCCAAGGACGATCCGCTGCCGGCCAAGGGACCGGCCGTCGGCCTGTTCGCGGACCAGGAAATTCGGCTGGTGAAGGGTCCACTGTTCGTTGACGAGGAGTACGACGTCGAGCGCGAGGTCGTCGCGCTGTCCGGCAGCCGCCGCACCGAGAGTGCCTGGATCAGGACGCGTGTGTTCGACAAGGCGGGCACGATGATCGCCACCATGCTGCTCAACATGGCGACGCTCAAGGACTCTTACGCGCCCTATGAGGAAGAGTATCGGCGGCTGTATGGAGATACTGCCCGCTAAAAAAGCGGGCTTCGCCGCCGCTCATCCTTTGAGCAAATGCACGTCGCAAAGTCGTCGCACAGCGAATAAGCAGACGCGATCCCTTCCGATAACATTCTGATAGCGCAGCGAATTTCTCTGCGCTGCGCGTTCAATCGCTATTGTACACAATGGCACGGCGCTTGCAGAACTCCTGACAAAGAGAGTTCTCGCGGGGGCCTGCGTCATGTTGAACTCAGCCAAGCCGACACTGGGCGTCATCAGCGCCGAGCCCGAGCCGATCCAGCTCGACTGGGCGAGCACCGCGCTCGTGATCATCGACATGCAGCGCGACTTTATGGAGCCCGGTGGCTTCGGCGAAACGCTCGGCAATGACGTCAGCCAGCTTGCGCGCGCGGTGAAGCCGATCGGTGCGCTGCTGAAGGCGGCGCGCGACACCGGCATGCTCGTCGTCCACACCCGAGAGGGCCATCTGCCCGATCTCTCCGATGCGCCGCCGGCGAAAGTCGAGCGCGGCGCGCCGTCGTTGCGCATCGGCGATCCCGGCCCGATGGGCCGCATTCTCATCCGCGGCGAAGCCGGTCACGACATCATCCCGGAGCTTTATCCGCTCGACAGCGAGGTCGTGATCGACAAGCCCGGCAAGGGTGCGTTCTACGCCACCGAGCTGACCGATGTGCTGGAGAAATACGGCATCGAGAATCTTCTGGTGTGCGGCGTCACCACGGAGGTGTGCGTCAACACCACCGTGCGCGAGGCCAATGACCGCGGCTATCGCTGCGTCGTCATCTCGGACGGCTGCGCGTCCTACTTTCCCGAATTTCACGAGATGGGCCTGAAGATGATCAAGGCCCAGGGCGGCATCTTCGGCTGGGTCGCGGACTCAGCCGCAGTACTGGAGGCGATGAAGGTTTCGACCACATAGGGGAATATCATGAGCACATTGACGGGGACGGCCGGCAAGTCCGAGTTCAAGCCGGCAATATGGACACCGGGCGACTGGAACGCATTTTTCGGCTTCGGCACCAACATCCTCGTCAACATGTTGGTGCTCACGGGCCTCTTGCGCTTCGTGCTGAAGATGCCGGACAGTCTCGTGTTCGGCCGCATCCTGCCCGCGCTGGGGTTGATGATGTGCCTCTCCACCTTCTACTATGCGTTCCTCGCCTATCGTCTGGCGCAGAAGACCGGCCGCACGGATGTCTGTGCGCTGCCGTCGGGCGTCAGCGTACCGCACATGTTCATCGTCACCTTCGTGATCATGCTGCCGGTGACGCTCAAGACCGGCGATCCGCTGAAGGGCTGGTCGGCCGGCCTTGTCTGGGTGTTCTTCCAGAGTTTTATCCTCATGATCGGCGGTTTCATCGCGCCCTTCATTCGGAAGATCACCCCGCGCGCTGCGCTGCTCGGCACGCTCGCAGGTGTCTCGCTGACTTTCATCGCGATGCGTCCGGCGCTCGAGATGTACATGACGCCGCAAATCGGTCTGGTCTGCTTCGCCGTCATTCTGGTGAGCTGGTTCGGTGGCGTGAAATATCCGAAGGGCATTCCCGCCGGTCTCGTCGCGATCGTGGTTGGCATGATCATCGCCTGGGGCTCGAACCTGTTCGGTCTCGGCCTCGGCGGACTGAGCCTCAAGGGTGTCGGTGATGCCTTCGCCAATTTCGGCTTCTCGGTGCCGATCCCGGCGGTGAACTATGTCTTCTCTGGCTTCGAATATCTCGGCGTGATCCTGGTCACCGCCATTCCGTTCGGCATCTATGACCTCGTCGAGGCAATGGACAATGTCGAGAGCGCGGAAGCCGCCAGCGACGAATATCCGACCACGCGGGTGCTGACCGCCGACGGCGTCGTCAGCCTGATCGGTTGCCTGATGGGCAATCCCTTCATCAACGCGGTCTATATCGGTCATCCCGGCTGGAAGGCGATGGGGGGCCGCATCGGCTATTCGGCTGCGACCGGCATCATGGTGGTGGTGCTGTCCTGGTTCGGCGTCATTTCGGTGCTGCTGGCGCTGGTGCCTGTCGTCGCGATCTCGCCGATCCTGCTCTATATCGGCATGCTGATGACCGCACAGGCCTTCCAGACCACGCCGTCGAAGCACGCGCCCGCCGTGGCGCTGGCCTTCACGCCGCATCTCGCCGCCTGGGCCAAGCTCCAGATCGACACGATGCTGGGCTCGACCATGAATGCTGCGGCGACTGTCGGCGGCATGGCGGCCGACAAGGCCGATGCGGTCAAGGCCGCGGCGATCGCAGCACTGCCGCAGCAGGGCGTGTTCTATCACGGGCTGGAAGTGATGGGCGGCGGCTCCATCCTCGGCGGCCTGATCCTGGGTGCGATCGGCGTCTTCATCATCGAACGTGACTTCGAAAAGGCATCGGCCTTCGCGCTCGTCGGGGCAGTGCTGACCTTTTTTGGCTTCATGCATGGCGAGGCCGTCGGCATCGGCGTGACGCCCGCGGTGGCGTTTGCTTATGCCGTGATGGCGGCCGGCCTGTTCGCAGCCAGCAAGTTCGGCAGCACCGAACATTATGCCGCCCATCCGGAGATGCACGCTGCACCTGCGGAGTAGGACAGGCAGGAAATGAAGCGCGGCCGGGGGACGCCATGTCGCCCGGCCGTTCTTTCAGGCCACGCCCAGATCGGACAAGATATCGGCCCCGGCACGAACCTCGTGACTGGATCCCTTGAAATCCTCGCCAACGGGCTCGCAGGCGCCGCCCAGATGCCGTGCAAAGAAGGCTTCGGCAATCGCGAGATGGGAGAGCTGGTTCGGCGGCCTCTGGAATCCGTGTCCCTCATCGGGATAGACGATGTAGGTCACGGGAATGTTTTTCGCCTGCATGGCCGCCGCGATGCTGTCGCTCTCCGCGATCTTGCAGCGAACGTCGTTGGCGCCATGAAAGATCAGCATGGGCTTCTTGATATTGTCGACCTTGTTGATCGGTGAACGTTCGGCCAGCAGCTTGCGGCCTTCCTCGGTGCGGGGATCGCCGTAGCTGCGGTACATGAATTCCGCGAAACCCGCCCAATAGGGCGGCATCGATTCCAGCAGCGTTTGCAGGTTGGAGATGCCGACGACCGGTACGGAACAGCAGAAGACGCCCGGCGTGAAGGTAGCGCCGACGAACGAGGCCAGTCCGCCATAGGACAGGCCGAAAATCGCGACCTTGTCCTTTTGCGCGATGCCTTCGGCGATTGCCCAATCGACCATGTCGATGAGATCGTCGTGCATCTTTCGGGCGTGCTCTTTCTCGCTCGCCGCGACGAACGCCTTGCCGAAGCCTGTCGATCCCCGATAGTTGACCGAAAGCACGGCATAGCCGCGATCGGCCAGCCATTGGTGATCCCTGCGATAGCCGTAGATGTCACGGCCCCACGGGCCGCCATGGACGATGAGGACCATCGGCAGCGGCCGGGGCGGGCGGTCACCATCGATGTCGGCGGGCAGCGTGAGGTATGAGACGAGGGTCAGTCCGTCGCGCGACTTGCCCTGCACTTCCTGCATCGGCGCCAGCCGGTATGGCTTGAGCTCCGGTCGGGCCGTGAACAGCTCGGTCAGGGTCTGCTTGTCTCGGTCAAGGAGATGATACGTGACCGGTTGATCCGGCGCGTGGCCTGCCACGATCCATCGGCGGCCATCGTCGCTTTGGCTCTCAACATGAAACGCGTCGTCCGGTAGTCGCGCCTTGATCAGATCAAGCTCGCCCGCAACCGCGGGCGCCAAAGCCGTCCACTCCTGCCTACCGGGATCGATGCAGACCGCTTCGGGTTCGAGCGTCCTGGTGTTGAATATGGCTCCCGTCACATCGGCGCGGTCGCTTGCGAACAGGACACGTTCGTCACCCGTCGACCAGTTGATGCTGAGCAGCGCCGACTTGTCGTGCGTCACGCTCGAAGTCATATGGAGGGAGTTGCCCTCCGCGTCGAAATTCCAGGGCTGGGTGCTGATGTAGGCCTCGTATGAGGTATCGCGCCAGTGCGTGACCTTGCCGTCGTCAATGCGCCAGAGCCGCGTACCTCCATCAGGCGCATTGCTGTGCGCGTAGCGCGGCGTCAACTGCCAGTCGAGCCCGACGTAATGGAACTCCTGGCGATTTTCCCAACCAGGCTGCGTTCGCCGGTTGTGAGGTCGAGCGCGTAGACGTCGTGCCAGCGCGCGTCGCGATCGTTGAGGCTGACCGCAATCTTGTCGGGAACGATGTGCGACCAGTGCGTCGGCATCGCTCGGACGTTCGCAAAGGGCGTGAGATCCCGGAGCTCCATCGTGCGGGGATCGACGGCGAACAGGTGCAGATTCTCATCCCCGTTCTCGTCGTTGAGAAACATGATGTAGCGACCATCCGGGCTCCAGGTCTGCCAGTTGATCGGCCGGCCCCTGGTGCGCGTCACGGGCTGTCCGGCCGCAATGTTGTCGACCGGAGACACCCAGACATTCAGGACGCCGTCGACAGGGGCGGCCCAACACAGCCATTGCCCATCCGGCGACAGCTTGGCGCCGACATAGGTCGGATTGCCAAACAGTTTTCGGCGCGGGATCAGGGGGCGAGCTGACATGTGGCGTCTCGCTGCTTAATGCTACGGCGTGTAGCATATGGGCGCGAAAAGATTACGTCAACTCCAAGTAGAGCGCGGGCGTGCTCGTGGCGCGGGAAGCGCGAACGAGCGCGCTCCCTGGAGGATTGAGATTGGCGTGACTACCCGCCCTTGACCGCACCCGCGGTGAGCCCGGCCACGATCTGCCGCTGGGCGAACACCGTCAGCAGCAGCACCGGGAGCGTGACGATCAGCGCGGCGGCGGCCAGCGGGCCCCAGCTCAGCTGGTCGAACGAGATCATGTTGTAGACGGCAACGGGCAGGGTGCGGGTCTCGCGTCCCGCCAGCACGATGCCGAACACAAAATTGTTCCAGGAGAAGATCACCGCGAGAATGAAGGCGACCGCGATGCCGGGTTTTGCAATCGGCAGCGCGACGTGGCGGAACACCTGCCAGCGCGTGGCGCCGTCGATCAGCGCGGCTTCCTCCAGCTCCATCGGCGTGGTCTCGAAATAGCCGATCATGATCCAGATCACGATCGGTACCGTCACCACGAGGTGAATGATGATCTGCGGCACCAGCGTGCCGAGCAAGCCGAGCCACTGGAACATCAGGAACAGCGGAATCAAATAGGACAGGCCGGGCGTGATGCGGGCGATCAGGATCACGATTGCGGATTTGTGCGCAGCCATGCGCGCGATGCCGTAGCCGGCGGGGACGCCGATCACGAGCGCGAGTACAGTCGCGCTGCCGGTCACGATCAGGCTGTTGACGAAATAGGTCAGGAAGCGGTTGGAGGCGAGCACGTCGGTATAGTTCTTCCAGGCGACATGCTCGGGGATGAACACCGGCGGGTAGGAGGCATTATCGATCTCGAATTTGAGCGAGAGCGACAGCATCCAGAGGAAGAACAGGATCGCCGGCGACACGATGACGAGCACCGCGAACCACAGGCCGATCCTGCCGATGATTTGCTTCGGGCTCATGCGTCGCTCGCGATCTCGGTCCACAGCATGCGCTGGCGGGCGTAGAGCATCACCGCCGCAAGCAGGACAATCAGCAGGAAGAATACGACCGCGATCGCCGAGCCGTAGCCGAGGTCATAGTAGATGAACGCGACGCTGTAGAGATAGAGGTTGATCGTCTCCGACGCTGAGCCTGGTCCGCCCTGCGTGATTGCGAAGATGATGTCAAAACTCTTCACCGCGTCGATCATGCGGATCATGCCGGCGATGAACAGGAACGGCATGATCAGCGGCAGGGTGATGAAGCGGAACACCTGCCACAGGCTGGCGCCGTCGATCTGCGCGCTCTCGTAAGGTTCGGTCGGGATCGCGGCGAGGCCGCCGAGCACGATCAGCATGACGAGCGGCGTCCATTGCCAGGTCTCGACCAGCACCAGCGAGGGAATGACGGTTGCCGGATGAAACACCCAGAGCTGCGGAGGGATCCCGACCAGCGACAGCAGATAGTTGAGCACGCCGAGCTGCGGGTGGAACATCATGGTCCAGACCAGCGCGATCGCCACGGGCGTGGCCATCATCGGCATGATGAAGACGCCGCGCAGGAAGCCGCGGCCGGCGAATTTCTGGTGAAACACCACGGCCGCGAACGTGCCGAACACGAGCGGCAGCAGCACCGACAGCACGGTGTAGACCAGCGTATGTCCGATCGCCTCGATGAAGCGGGGATCGCTGGTCAGCCGCAGATAGTTGGAGAACCCGACGAAGGTGGTCGCCGAACCGACCTTCCATTCGTTCAGGCTCATCCAGATCGTGAACACCCACGGGAAGATGATGATCGCGAGCACGACAACCAGCGCCGGCACCACAAACGGCCAGTAGGACGGTGGTCGCAATTCCTTCTCCGGCGCGGCATCAGACTGTGCCGCGGCCGGAGTCGATTGTATCAACGTACTCACGCCTTTTCGCTACGCTCCAGGATCGGCCGGAACTGGTCGTTGGCCTTTTTCAGTTCAGTTGCGGGATCGGCGCCGGACAGCGTGGCGGTGATCGCCGCGCCGACGATGTCGCGGAATTCGGCGACCGGGATCACGACGGGCAGGCCAAGCTTGCTGATCTTGCCGGAATCGATCACCGACTGCAGCCACTCCTTGGTCTTCACGCCCTTCTGGACTTCGGCGTCATTCAGGATCGAGCTGCGGAACGGCACGCCGCCGCCGGCCTGCAACAGCCGCGCGCCCTGCTGCTTCGAGACGATCCACTGGCAGAGCAGATAGGCCGCTTCCTTGTTCTTGCTCGCCGCTGGAATACCGATGCCGTCGCCATAGGTGGCCGAATACTGCCCCTTCGGTCCGGCAGGCACCACGGTGTAGCCGACTTTGCCGACCACGCGCGAGGCGGCCGGATCTTCCAGCGGCGGCGCCCAGCCGACACCGTCGATCCACATCGCTGAACGTCCTTGCGTGAACGAGGCCATCGACTCCATCCAGTTGAAGCCGGCAACACCGGGCGGAGCCACCTTCGTCAGCAGTGCCTGGTAGAGCTTGGTGGCCTCGATGGCTTCAGGACCGTCGGTCAGGATGTTGCCCTTGGCGTCGAGGAATTCACCGCCATAGTTGAGGAAGAAATTGGTCCACAACGTCATGTTGGCGTTGCGCAAGCCGCGCCCGACGAAGCCGAAGGTGCCTTCCTTGGCGTCGGTGAGCTTCTCCGCGGCCGCGAGCATCTCGTCGAGGGTCTTGGGGACGGCGACACCCTTCTTCTGGAAGAGCTCCTTGTTGTAGTAGAGGATGAAATAGTCGACTGACCAGGGCAGCGACAGCATCTGGCCCTTGTCGTTCTTGGCGTATTGCAGGCCGGCGGCCGAGAAATCGCTCTCGACGAGATCGGGCGCGGTCAGCGTCGGATCCTTCATGAAGGGCGTCATATCGGCGAGCCAACCGGCTTTCTCGAACTGCCGCTTCTGCACGTGATAGCTGATATGGACGACGTCAAAGCTCGGCCGGCCCGAGGTGAGCTCGATGACGCATTTCTGGCGCTGCTGCTGCTCGGGAATCTGCTCGGATTCGACCTGGATGCCGGTGAGCTCGGTGAATTCCTTGACGTATTTTTGCAGATTATCGCCGCGCGGGCCTTTGGCGAGGATCACCTCCAGCTTGGTGCCTGCGTATTTCTTCCAATTTACCTCGGCGCGCGCCGGGAGCCCGGTCAGGCTGAGCGCGCCAGCCGCAGCGGTGCCCGTCAACAGCGTGCGGCGCGAGATTTTATGGTCAGCCACTTTAGTCCCTCCCTTTGATTCAATTCTTTGGGGGGATACTAGCGACCGTTCCACGCCTGCCTAGCCCTAATTTGGGCGTTACGGTCGCACCGCTGGCGTTTCCATCGGCATACCGCGTGCGCGCGCCATCAGATAGAGCTCGAGCGCGACCAGCTCGGGTGCGCCGTAATCATAGGCCTGGGCGCGGACGCCGGTCATGCAGCTGCGCAACCGCCGCTCCAGCGATCCCAGCGTCTGCCATTCCAGCCGATAGAGCGGATAGCCTGTCGGCTGCGCTTGCGTGATCGGCGAGCCCGCGAGGCGCTTCTCAAAGTTGTCGTCGTGGCAATTGGTGCAGGCCAGGTTGAGTTGACCCTCACGCTGCATGAAGAGATTGCGGCCTTGCTCGATGAAGGGTTTGAGTTGTGGATCGTCGCCGGCGGTGATTGCGACGCCGCGCGATTGGTGGGCAACGAAGGCGGAGAGCGCCAGGATGTCGCGGCTCTCGTAGGGCAGCGGTGCCGCCTGCTGATGATTGGCGCGGCAGAGGTTGATGCGCTGGTCGAGCGTGACGGGGCGCGCCAGCGCCTTGTCGAAGGCGGGGTAGCGGGCCGCGACGCCCTTCATGCTGCTTCGCGCATCGCCATGGCAGTCCGCGCACGCCTTGTCCGCGCTGCCCGCCTTCTTCGTCCACAGCGTCTCGCCGTCGAGCACGAACAGCATGCCCGGACTGGAGGTGTCGTCATCCTGCATGGCGCGCGTATCGGGGCCCATGAAGGAATAGCCGGAGCGGCGCGCATCGGGCGGGATTTCACCGGCGAGCGGGGCAGGGGCCGTGGCGACAAGCGCCGCCAGCACTATCGCGCGCCAAAAATTCATTCGACCGTGATCGATGCCGATGCGGTGGACGAATAGCCGTTGTCGCCGATCCATTCGAATTCGAACTTGCCGCTCTCTTTGGCGACCGTGAAGAAGGACAGATACGGATTGGCGGCGATGGCCGGAAACAGATCGGCGCGGAAGATCTCGGCGCCGTTGTAGCGGCAGGTGAAGCTCGTGATGATGTCGCGCGGCACCAGTGCACCGTCCATGGTGTGGCGAAAGCCGGTTTCCATGATGTGCGAGGTCAGCGTGCGGATCTCGATGATATCGCCGCGTTTGGCCTTTGCGGGAACGTTGATGAGCGCGGCCATCAGTTCACCTCCTCGGTGCAGGCGGCCAGTGTCACGACAATATCCGCTGCGACCTGCCAGAAGCTATCGTCGGACAGGCGCGCGATCGCGACCACCTTCTGGGTGTCAGCGAGCCGGATCCGCGTCGAGATCTGGGCACGGCCGGACGATGGGTTCAGATAGAAATTACCGATGTTCGGCTGCGGGTTCTTCTCGTTGAAGACGTGGATGCTCTTGACGTAATCGTCCGCCGTCATCGGGCTCGCGACGCTCACCGTCATCGGCACCGTGTTGCCGTTCTCGACCAGCGGCGGAATGTCGAGCTTGACCTTGCCGGTGTGAATTGGCGCTTCGCCGACGATGTTTCGGACGGCCGTGTTGAGCATCGCAGGCGTTGCTTCGAGCGGCCGTAGTGTAACGATCGGGATGACGGTGACACTGCCAGCCAGGCTTAGAAATTGTCGTCGCGTGGTTCGCATGAACAGTCCTAGTCCCGAAGTGTTGCAAGATAGGCCACGATGTCCTCGATCTCCGCGGCCGACAATATCGGCTTGCCGGCGAAATTGCGTCCGACGCGGACGAGGCCGTCCGCTCGATAGTAGGACGGCATGATGGTGTCCGGGTTGAAGCGCGCGGCGTCAACCATCCGAAGCCGCAACTGGCTCACCGTCCAGCGGTTCCCCGCGCCGGTGAGATCAGGCGCGAGGTCGCCCTGGAACCGCGTTTCAGGGAAGGGGCCGGAATGGCAGAGGATACAGGTCGTCGTGCGCGCCAGCACCAGCGCGCGCCCGCGCGCGGCATCGCCGGGGGCGCCTGTGAGCGATTCCGCGATGCCGTCGCCAATGATCTCATAGGGCGCGAGCCCCTCTGCGCGTGCGTTGGCCACGAACGCGAGACTGGCGATCAACGCAGCGGTGTGGACTATCGACCTAGCCAAAGGTGTCCGCCGTGATGGTTTGAAACCAGCGCTCCGCCTCGGACGCCTCGCGGGCGCGCAGTTCGCGCGGTGCATCGACCGGGCTCGTCGCGCCGCCCTCGACTTCGGCAAAGATGTCGCCTCTCGGCTGGTAATTGCCGGCGAGCGAGAAGCCGTAGCCGGGCGCGACGGTGTTGTAGCAGACGCCGGTCAGCCGTGGCGCCTCCGGCGCGCGGCCGGCGAGCAGGTTGACGATGGCCGCAGCACAAGCCTTGCCTTGCGCGCTCGCGGCCGACGCTGATTTCGGGATGCCGCCGCCGAGGCAGGCGTCGCCGATGACGTGGACGTTTTTGACGAGCTTCGACTCGAAGGTGACAGGATCGATCGGACACCAGCCGGTGGCGTCAGTTACGCCGGCGATCTCGGCAATGCGCCCCGCGCGCTGCGGCGGGATGACGTTGGCGACATCGGGCGTGTAGTTGCCGAACTCGGTGACGATGGTTTTGGTCGCGGGATCGACCGAGGTGACGCGGCCGCCTTGCGACAGGCCGATGCGCTCGATCATGTCGCCGTAGAGCTCCTTCCAGGCCTTCTCGAACAGCCGCTGCTGCGAGAAATTGTCCTTGGCATCGAGGATCAGCACTTTCGAGCGCGGCTTCCTGGTCTTCAAATAATGCGCGATCAGGCTGGCGCGCTCGTAAGGAGCCGGCGGACAGCGCGAGGGATTGGCAGGAACCGCGATGGCGACGGTGCCGCCGTCGTCCATCGCCTCCAGCTGCCTGCGCAGCAGCAGCGTCTGCGCGCCGGCCTTCCAGGCGTGCGGCATCTTTTCAGACGCGGCCTCGTCATAGCCGGGTAGGGCCTCGAAGTGGAAATCGATCCCGGGCGAGAGCACGAGACGGTCATAGGGCAGGGCGACGCCATCGGCCGTCAGGACGCTACGCAGCTGCGACTCGATGGTGGTCACGGCCTGGCCGATCACGGTGACGCCCTCGGCTGCCAGCTTGTCGTAGTCAAACTGCTGCACTTCGATGTCGCGCAGGCCCGCGATCACCTCGTTGCTCAGGGGGCAGGAGGTGAAGACCGCATTGGGCTCGATCAGGATGACCTGCAAGTCTGCTTGCGCGCGCTTGAGCGCGCGGGCGCAGGCCGCGCCGCCGAAGCCGCCACCGACCACGACGACGCGGCCTGTCGATTGCGCACGCAAGACCGATGGCCGCGCCAATGTCGCGGTCGCGGCGGTGATGCCGAGCACGGCAGTTCGCCGTGTCATCGGTCGCGTGGTCATGCGGATCATCCAGGCAAGTGCCGCGGCGGCCATAATGGCCGCCGCGGCTTTTCTTACGCGAAGCTGATGTTCTGGTCGCGCAGCGGAACCGAGCGGATGCGCTTGCCCGTCGCTGCGAAATAGGCGTTCAGCACCGCAGGCGCCGCAACACCGATGGTCGGCTCGCCGACACCGCCCCAGAACCCGCCGCTCGGCACCATCACCGACTCAACTTTCGGCATCTCGTTGATGCGCATCGAGTTGAAGGTGTCGAAGTTGGTTTGCTCGATGCGGCCGTCCTTGACGGTGCAGCCGCCGTAGAACAGCGCCGAGAGGCCATAGACGAAGGAGCCCGCGATCTGCCGCTCCACCTGCGCCGGATTGACGACGTAGCCGGGGTCGGTGGAGGCGACGATGCGAAGCACCTTGATCTTGCTGCCGTCGGTCACCGAGATTTCGGCGGCGCCGGCGACGTAGCTGCCATAGCCCATCACCTGCGCAATGCCGCGATAGACGCCTTGTGGCGCCGGCGTGGTCCAGCCGATCTTCTCGGCCACCGCATTGAGCACCGCCAGATGCTTGGGGTTCTTGCCCATCAGCTTGCGGCGGAATTCGAGCGGGTCCTGGCCTGCGGCATGGGCGAGCTCGTCCATGAAGCATTCCATGTAGATCGCGTTGTGATTGACGTTCACGCCGCGCCAGAAGCCGGGCGGAACGTGCGGGTTGCGCATCGAATGCTCGACCAGGAGGTTGGGCACCGAGTAGCCGAGCGCGGCTTCGCCGGATTGGGCGACGCCCTGGAATGCCGCCGGATCCATGCCGTTCTGCAGCGCGTCGGGGCGCACCGAGAACAGGATGGATTGCCCGGACAGGCGGTAGTGCAGCGCGATCAGATTGTTGTCGGCATCGAACGCGCCGGTCATCTTGCACTGGGTGATCGGGTGATACCTGCCGTGCGTCATGTCCTCTTCGCGCGACCACAACAGCTTGATCGGCGTGCCCGGCATCTGCTTGGCGATCGCAACCGCCTGGCGGACATAGTCCGTCATGCCGCGCCGGCCGAAGCCGCCGCCCAGCATCACCTTGTGCACGTCGCACTTTTCCGCCGGCAGGCCGGAGGCCTCAAGCACCGCCGCGAAGGCCGCTTCGCCATTCTGCGTGCCGCACCAGACCTCGCATTTGTCCGCGGTGTAGAGCGCGGTGGCGTTCATCGGCTCCATCGTGGCGTGGTTCTGGTAGGGATAGTTGTAGACGGCCTCGACCTTCTTGGCGGCGCCGGCAATGGCCGCCTTCACATCACCGTTCTTATTGCCGACATAGGCCGGCTGCGTGTCGTCGAGGCCTTCCGCCAGCCACTTCGCAATCGTCTCGCTCGAGACCTTTGCGTTGTCGCCTTCGTCCCAGACGATCGGCAGAGCTTCCAGTGCGGTCTTGGCGTGCCACCAGGTGTCGGCAACGACCGCGACCGCGCTGTCGCCGACCTTGACGATCTTCTTGACACCTTTCATTCCGGTGATCTTGGCTTCGTCAAAGCTCTTCACCTTGCCGCCGAACACAGGGCAGTCCTTGATCGCGGCGTTCAGCATGCCCGGCAGCTTGATGTCGATGCCGTAGACCATCGTGCCGGTGGTCTTGTCGGCGGTGTCGAGCCGCAGCAAGCCCTTGCCGGCGATGGTCCAGTCCTTCGGGTCCTTGAGCTTGACCTCCGCCGGCGGCGTCAGCTTTGCAGCGGCCTCGGCGACCTTGCCGTAGGTCGTGGTCTTGCCCGATGCCGTATGGGTAATGACACCCTTGGCGACGGTGCATTCGGAAGCCGGCACCCTCCACTCGTCGGCAGCGGCCTGGATCAGCATCACGCGCGCGGTGGCGCCGCCCTTGCGGACATAGTCCTGCGAGGAGCGGATGCCGCGGCTGCCACCGGTCGAGAAATCGCCCCAGACGCGCTTGCGGGCGACGCTCTGGCCGGGTGTCGGATATTCGGTCGTGACCTTCGACCAGTCGCATTCGAGCTCCTCGGCGACGAGCTGGGCGAGGCCGGTGAGCGAGCCCTGGCCCATCTCGGAGCGGGCGATGCGGATCACCACGGTGTCGTCAGGCCTGATCACGACCCAGGCATTGACCTCGGGCGAGGCGGCGGCCGCGCGGACCACGGCGGGGCCGCCGAACGGAAGATCGAGGCCGATGGCGAGGCCGGTGCCGACAGCGGCGGTGCCGATAACGAAGGCGCGGCGGTTCATCTTGGGAGAAACATGCTTGTTCATGTGCCGGCTCCTTTAGGCGCTTGCGATCGTGTGGATCGCTTCGCGCACCTGCTTGAAGGTGCCGCAGCGGCAGATATTGGTGATGGCCTCGTCGATGTCGGCATCGGTCGGCTTCGGCTTCTCGCTCAGCAGCGCCGCCACGGCCATGATCATGCCGCTCTGGCAATAACCGCATTGCGGAACGTCCTTGGCGATCCAGGCCTGCTGCACCTTGTGCAGCGTGCTGCCGGAGGCGAGGCCCTCGATCGTGGTGATCTTCTTGCCTTCGGCCTCGGCGACCGAGACGCCGCAGGAGCGGGTGGCGACACCGTCCATATGGACGGTGCAGGCGCCACATTGTGCAATGCCGCAGCCATATTTGGTGCCGGTCAGGCCGGCATTTTCGCGGATCGCCCAGAGCAACGGCGTGTCCGGCTCGACGTCGAGCGTGAAGGTTTTTCCGTTGATTGTTAGGTTTGCCATCGCAAGTCCCCTGATTGGCCCATCCACCGATGGACTCAGGGGCGCAATGTGTCCGGCAAATTGGAACTGTTCAAATCAAGAGTCTGAGGGGTAGCCATGAAGATTTCGGCGGTCGCGGGAAGATTATGGAGCGGGCGGTGTTGCCTCCCTGCGCCAGCGGACACGGTTTGGGGCGACGTCTGAGCTTGAGGACGAGCGACAGTTTGTCCCTTTTGTCGGGGTGCAAGACGTCAACGCTCTGGTACACTCGTGCGAAGCAAAAGGGGTTCCATGACCGTATCGCGCCCTTGCAACGTGCTCATGCTCTATCCGCTGTTCACGGCGGAGTCCTTCTGGAGTTTTGGCGAGTCCTGCAAACTGATGGGCGTCCGGCGTCCGGCTGCTCCGCTCGGCCTGATCACCGTGGCCGCAATGTTGCCGGAGAGCTGGACGGTGCGGCTGATCGACTGCAACACGCAAGCCTTCGGGGACGACGATCTCGCCTGGGCCGACGTCGTCTTCACCGGGGGCATGCTGCCGCAGCAGGCCGATACGCTGCTTCTGATCGACAGGTGCCGCGTCGCGGGCAAGCCGGTGGTGGTCGGTGGACCCGACCCGACGTCGAGCCCGCACGTTTACGCCAGCGCAGACTTTCAGGTGCTCGGCGAGGCCGAGAGCGTCATCGACGAGTTCGTCGCTGCCTGGGATAGCGGCGTACGGTCCGGCGTTTTCACGGCGCCTAAATTCCAGGCCGACGTCACCAGGACGCCGGTGCCGCGCTTCGACCTGCTCAAATTCGAGGACTATCTCTATCTCGGCGTGCAGTATTCGCGCGGCTGTCCGTTCACCTGCGAGTTCTGCGACATCATCGAGCTCTATGGCCGCGTGCCGCGGACCAAGACGAATGAGCAGATGCTGGTCGAACTCGATCGGCTCTACCAGATGGGCTATCGCGGCCATCTCGACTTCGTCGATGACAATTTCATCGGCAACAAGAAGTCGCTCAGGCTGTTCCTGCCGCAGCTCGCGGAATGGCAGCGCGCGCATGGCTATCCCTTCGAATTGTCGACCGAGGCCTCGGTCAATCTGGCCGACGATCCGGAACTGCTGGAGCTGATGGGGGAGGCGAACTTCTTCTGCATCTTCGTCGGCATCGAGAGTCCGGATCCCGCGACGCTGGTCGCGATGCGGAAGAAGCAGAACACGCGGCGCAACATCGCCGAGAGCATCCACAAGATCTATGCCGCCGGCATGCTCGTCACCGCCGGCTTCATCGTTGGCTTCGACACAGAGAAGGTCTCGATGGCGGAGGCCATGATTGATTTCATCGAGGAGGCCGCGATTCCCGTCGCCATGGTCGGTCTGCTCTACGCGTTGCCGAACACGCAGCTCACGCGCCGGCTTGCGAAGGAGGGCCGGTTGCACGCGGACCATGATCTGGCATCCACGACAGGCGGCGACCAGTGCACCGGCGGCATCAATTTCGACCCGGTGCGCCCGTTGCGCGATATCCTGATGGACTACAAGACGGTGCTGGAGCGCGTCTACAGTCCGGCAGCCTATGCGGGTCGTGTCGACAAGTTGATGACGCTGCTCGACCGGTCGAGACAGCGCCACGAACTCGCCGAGGGCGACATCCGCGCGCGGGTCGGGGCGATGGAGACCGTGCACCGCGTGGTCACGGCGATCCCCGAGGCCCGCGGACCGCTGTGGCAGACCTTCATGAATTGCGCCAAGCGCGACACCTCCTCGGCGCGGATCGCGGTGCAGATGATCGCGGCCTATGCGCATCTCGGACCGTTCTCGCGCAAGGTCATCGACGCCATCGACGCGCGCCTCGCCGCGCTGAATGAGCAAATGCCGGTTCCGGCCGTTGCCGAGGGCGCGAGCGTGGCGCGAAATCTGGCCTGACATCCCGCCGAAATTCTCGGCCGCGATTGTGAGCCCCTCGCTTGACACCGCGACAACCTGGAGGCGATCGTCGTCCGGTTAACACCGGGACGCCATCGATTGCGGCGACCCTCGCCAATTTCCGAGCCTATCGGTCATCAAGACCGGGATTGCGACAAAAATAGCTTTAGCGGAGTGCGGCATGTCCAGGAAGCTGATCGGCTGGTCGATCGCGGCGATTGCCGCGATCTTTCTGATCCTGAATTATCTGCCCTCGTTCGTCGCCGACTCCCTCTACAAGAATGTCGACGACATCACCGACGGAGAGATGCCCGCCACCGTCACCTCGTTCGAATCCGGACCGGACGTCATCAGCACGATCGGCGGCAGTGGGGAGGGACTGAACTGTAGTCTTCCCGCGCTGACCAACATCGTCTTCGACGGAAGCAGGGACGACAAGGGCAGGCGCCATCTCGTCCTGCAGCACTTCCGGCAGGCCTGCGTCTTCCACGACCTCTGCTACCGCCACGGCCTCGCCACCTACGGCTATAACCAGAACGATTGCGATCGCATCCTGCAGAATGCGGCGTTCCGGCTCTGCACCTATATCCGCAACGGCAGCGGGACCGGCAGCGCGACGCGTTGCCAGACCGATTCGAAGATGGTCCTCGCAGGCGTCAGCATGGGCGGATACAACGCCTTTCGCGGCTGGGATCGATCGACCTATTTCGAGTTCGAATCCGATCCGTTCCGCTCTGACGGCTTCCAGGCCAGCCGCGTGGTGGACCATCCGTTCAAGGCCGTCGATCCCGCCAAATATCGCAACGACCCGGATCAGGTCATCCTGTCCTTCGAGAACGTGCGATCGGACATCGCCGTCACCTGCATGACGTGCGGAAAGCTGCCTGTGTTCGAGTACACCCAGGATCCGAACGAGATCGACGCCGAACTGCAATCGGTGGGCGTGACCAAGCTGCCGGAGGCGCTGCTCAAGCGCGAACCGATGCTGTCGGAAACCGTTCCGATATGGCTGCCGCCGCGCCGCCATCATGCGGCGCCGCATTTGCTGGTCGACAGCAAAGGCAAGGATCATCTGATCTGGATGAGCCGGAACAATCCGCAGGACACCATGTCCTGTATCGTTGGTGCCGACGCCGCGCAGCTTCTCACCAATACGCTGCCGCGGCGGGATCTCTGCTCGAAGGATGCCGGCTCTTTGCTGAGCATGGTGGAGGTCGATATGTTCGCGACGTCGCCGCTGCCGATGGAAATTCCAGGCGCGCCTGAGCCCATCTACGCGACGGCCATCAGCCCGCAGAAGACGGTCGACAACGATCTCAGCTTCTGCACGCGCTCGGCATCCCGGGCGGTCGACCAGTCCGGCAATGACGACCGGTCCAGATGCATCAACTTCACTGGAGAGGCCGTCACCAAGGGCGCAGCGCTTGGCGCGTTCCAGGATTTTCCGGTCATTCGTCCCGGACAGCAGATCGTCTTCGCGCGGGACGTCGATCAGCGGACAAATTCGGCGCTGACGGCGATCTGGCAGCGCGCCTTCGGCGATACCTATTCACCGGGTGGTGCGCTGCTCGTGATCGACGTCGCGCCGCCGGCCACGCCCAAGGGACCCGCCGCGGCCAGCCTGAAGAAGATTGTCCGGTTCAATATCGACGATCGCTTTGACCCGATGATGCCGATCACGCGCAAGGTCGACGATCTGCGCTTCCTCAGCCTGGAGGCATCGAAAGAGACCGTGCGCCTGCGCATGGTCGATTTCGCCAAGGACAACCCCGCCATCGGCAGCGTGCGATTGACGATGGGCGGCGGCGATGTGGAGCTGGATCGCTCCTGGGCCGCAAGACCCTTGATGGTGCTGGAGACCAGGGACGCTCAACCCAAGACGAAGCTGGTGTTCTCGCGCGGCGAAATCGCGACCGATCCCGACAAGCCCGCCTCGCCGGGGGCGACGACGGAAGCACTGACATTGCAGACGCTGGTGTTCGAGCGCGACGCGGCTGCGCCTTCGGATGCGCCGTTCTTGAAATCGGCCGGCGCGGCTTGCAGGATCACCTATGAGTTCGCAGCCGGTCATACCGACTGGCCATGCTATCGCGCCTTCGATCCAGATCGTTCGATGCGGGCCTCGCCGGCGGCGCGGATGCAAGCGTCGCAGATGCTGGTCGGGCATTTCTCGAAAGGCGCCGGACACGGCATCGCGTTTCCCGATGCCTGTCTGAAGTCGGAGCCGATCATCCTGGCGCCGCAGGGCGCTACGTTCACCCCCGTGAAAGACGCCGCTGGTTGGGACGGTCCACCAAAGCTGAGACGGACGATCAAATGCGAGCCGCTCGATACGGCAGCGATCGTGAGCCGGCCGATCACGCAGAAGGCGCAATAGAGCCGGCCTACTTCACCGCTAGCCGCAAAAAGCTCATCACGCTGCCGAGTGCGGCAAAGCCTGCACCTAACGCCAGCGCGACGGTCGCGCCGTTGTGACCGGCGAGCGCAAAGCACGCCGCGGCCAGCGCCGCGCCGGTCGTCTGTCCGGTCAGGCGCGCGGTGGCGACGATGCCTGAGGCGCTGCCACCCCGGTGTGGCGGCGCGCTCGACATGATCGCCTTCATGTTCGGCGCCTGGAAGAAGCCGAACCCCATGCCGCAGATCATGATCCGCCAGACGATGTCAGGAATGCCTGGGTTCGCCGGAAGTAGCGCGAGCAGCGCCATGCCGAGGCCGAGCAGGATAAGGCCGATGCCGCCCAGCAGGCCGACGGGATGACGATCGGAGAGGCGACCGGCGATCGGCGCCATGATGCCGACCACCAGTGGCCACGGCGTCATGAAGAAACCGGTCTCGACCTGCGAGCGGCCGAGCACGTCCTCGAAATAGAACGGCAGCGAGACGAAGGCGAGGCCCTGCACCGCGAAGGAGCAGACCGCGGTCGCCGCCGACAGCGCGAACATCGGCCGGCTGAACAAATCGATCGGCAGCATCGGTGCAGGATGGTCGGCATGACGGCGCGTCAGGATGAAGCCGAGCGCGAGCGCCGTGACCAGCTCGACGGCGACGACGACCGGCGACAAATTATGCGCGGCGCTGCCGATGCCCGTGATGAACAGGCCGAGGCAGGCGGCCGCGAGAAGCGCGCCAGGGAAATCAAAGCCGTGATCGGCGCGCGGCGTCTTCGGCAGCATCGCAAAGCCGATGCCGGTTGCGACGAGGCCGAACGGGATGTTGACGGCGAACAGCCACGGCCACGGACCGACCGCGAGGATCGCAGACGCAATCGAGGGCCCGAAGGTGAAGGCGGTGGCGACCACCAGCGCGTTGTGGCCGAAGCCGCGGCCCAGCATCCGGCCGGGATAGACGAAACGCACCAGCGCGGTGTTGACGCTCATGATACCGCTGGCACCCAGGCCTTGCAGCGTGCGCGCGACCAGCAGACTGTCCAGCGACCAGGCGACCGCGCAGAACAGCGAGGCGATGGTGAACAGCACGAGGCCGCCGAGATAGATGCGCTGGTGCCCGACGATCTCACCGAGCGCGCCGAGCGGCAGCAGCGTCGCCACCAGCGCGATCTGGTAGACGTTGACCACCCAGACCGACTGCTCCGGGCTGACATGCAGATCCGCGGCAATGGCGGGCAGCGCGATGTTGGCGATCGCGGTGTCGAGCGAGGCCATCGCCAGCGCGGTGAAGATCGCGGCGATCGCCCAGCGGCGCTGCTCGGCCGGCAGGCCATCGGCAACGGGATGATCGGGCTCGCGCGCAGCGGCAGGTAACGTGATTGTCATTGCCTTGCGCGTTCTCCGACAGCGGGGCTCGAATGGTCTTTCGGCATGTACTACGCCCCACGGCGCTTCCACAGGCATATGCTTGCATGCATTGTATGCGCGAAGGTCAGGCGATGAGCCTGCGCGCTGGCGTATGATCGCGCCAGCTGCCGCTCTCGGAGGGGGATCACCATGCAAATCGTCGTTCTGCCGGGGGACGGCATCGGACCCGAGATCACGGCCGCGACAACGGGCGTGCTGCGCGCGGCGTCCGAGCGCTTCCAGCTCAATCTGCGGCTGGAGGAGCATGCGGTTGGCCACGCGAGCCTGAAGCAGTTCGGCACGACGGTGCGCCCCGAGCTGCTCGACATCGTCCGCGCCGCCGACGGCCTGATCCTGGGGCCGACCGCGACCTTCGACTTCAAGGACGAGGCGCATGGCGAGATCAATCCGTCGCGCCACTTCCGCAAGAACCTCGACCTCTACGCCAACATCAGGCCCGCCCGCACCTATGCAGGCCGGCCTGGCCGGCTCGGCGATTTCGACCTCGTCGTGGTCCGCGAGAACACCGAAGGGTTTTACGCCGACCGCAACATGGAGCAGGGCAATGGCGAGCTGCTGGTCACGCCAGACGTCGTGATCTCGCTGCGGCGGATCACGCGGCTGTGCTGCGAGCGTATCGCGCACGCCGCCTGTCGTCTGGCGATGAAACGACGAAAACATCTCACCATCGTGCACAAGGCCAATGTGCTCAAGATCGGCGACGGCATGTTTCTCGACATCTGCCGCGAGGCGGCTAAGAACTATCCCGGCCTCGCCGTCGACGACATCCTCGTCGACGCCATGATGGCGCATGTGGTGCGCAACCCCGACCGCTTCGACGTCATCGTCGCCACCAACATGTTCGGCGATATTCTCTCTGATCTCACGGCTGAGCTCTCCGGCAGCCTCGGCCTCGGCGGCTCGCTCAATGTCGGCGATCGCTATGCCATGGCGCAGGCCGCGCACGGCTCGGCGCCTGACATCGCAGGCCAGGACGTCGCCAACCCGGTCTCGCTGATCCTCTCGACCGCGCTGCTGCTCGGCTGGCATGGCGAGACAAGCGGCGCGGTCCGCTACGAGGAAGCCGCACGTGCGATCGAGACTGCCGTGGCAAAGGCGATCGGCGAGGGCAGGGCGACGCGCGATGTCGGCGGCAAGCTCGGCACCATCGCGGCGGGCGCGGCGATCGCGGAGATCCTGCAGGCGGAGTGAGCTGCGCCTGATTTTTCTTCGCAAGCTCGAAACAAAAGTCGAAAACAACCCCATGCACAGTAGAAGGCCCCTTGATGGACAAGGGGTTTTTCGGTCGGCCCCGGAGCGACCTCCAGCGCTCCGGCGACGTTGACGCGTCGGGCAAAACACTGGCAGGATGCCATCATCGCGAGGATCCGGCCGAAGCCCGGAAGCGGTGCTCATGTGTGGGCGACGTTCGCTTCCAGGGAAAGGTAGACTTGGGCTGGCAGCGCCGGTATTTCACCGTTTGATCCTGGCTGTGTGAAAACGCCGCTGCTTTGCTATGATTCCCTCGTGATTCTGCGGGGGAAGCTGATGAGGCGCTTCGTTGA
>NZ_VSSS01000003.1 GCF_008123425.1 Bradyrhizobium rifense | reverse complement strand
GGCTCTGACTCATTTCTGATGAAGTTGGCCGGCGACTGTGGTTCTTCAACGGAGAATCGGCGCCATGCGGACAGGCTTTCGAATTTCATCGCTAGTACCGAGTGGTTTGGCGTTTGATGGCGTAAGTGATTCAGAGGATTCGGTTATTCTGGCTGTTCGGTCAGAGGCTGCGGAGGCCCAGTGCCCTTTGTGCGCGACAGCGTCGCGCAGAATCCATAGCCGTTACATCCGGCACGTGGCCGATTTGCCATCAGCGGGCAGAAAGGTGCGCCTCCGATTGCTCACGCGGCGCTTCACATGTGAGGTGCCGCATTGCCGCCGGCGGATCTTCGCGGAGCGGTTCGGAGAAGACATCGTCCCGCTTCGACGGCGCCGGACGGCACGGCTGGAATACATCGTCCATCACTTGGGGTTGGCGCTCGGCGGCCGGCCGGCGGCAAGCTTTGCCAAGCGGCTCATGCTGCCTGTCAGCAACGATACCTTGCTGCGGGTGGTCCGCCGGCGGACGGCGATGCCGACAGATCCATTGCTTGTCGTGGGCATCGATGACTGGGCGTTCCGGAGAAACCATCGATACGGGACGATCGTGTGCGATTTGGAGCGTCGGCGGATCGTTACCCTGCTGCCCGACAGGGAAACTGCGACCGTTCGGGCGTGGCTATCGAAGCACCCAGCGATCAACATTGTGTCGCGAGATCGCGGTGGTGGATACGGCGAGGCAGCAGCCAAGGCGCTGCCGAACGCCATCCAAGTCGCCGACCGCTGGCATCTGATGGAAAATGCGAGCGCGGCCTTCCTTGATGCGGTGCGCCGCTCCATGAACAGAATCCGAACCGCAATCGGAGCGACGACGATCAATCCAGAACTGCTGACCTGTGCGGAAAAGCTGCGCTATCAGGGCTATCTGCGGCGCCAGGACAGCCATGCCGCAATTGCGGCTCTCGTCAGCGACTGTCTCTTATACACATCT
>NZ_VSSS01000028.1 GCF_008123425.1 Bradyrhizobium rifense | reverse complement strand
AGCCTGGTCGGGCAAAACACCTGTATCAAGGCAGGATCGGGTGTCGTGCCCGCCAGGCACTCTCCGCTTGGTCCGCCGCGTGCAAGTGCTTCAACGCCGTCATTGCGAGCGCAGCGAAGCAATCCAGAATCCCTCCGCTGTGGGATTCTGGATTGCTTCGTCGCAAGGGCTCCTCGCAATGACGTGTGGCGAGAGCTTGCACTCGCAATGACGCCCTCACCCCTTCGGCGGCGCCAGCGGCTGCACGATCTCCTTGAACGGGGCCAGCGCCTCGCAGCGCTCGGCGTGTGCGCTCAGCGCCGGATAGCGCGCCGTGTCGAACAGCTGCGGATGCGCCTCGCGGGTGAAGCGGGTGACGCAGGCGACCGCGATGTCGGCGTGGCCGATGCGGTCACCGAGCCAGTACGGCGTCGTCACCTTGGCGCGCTCGGCTTCCAGCACGGCGAGCACGTCGCCGATCTGCGCCTGGCAGCGCTCGACCCATAGCGCCAGCTGCTCCTTCCGCAGCACGCGCTCGTAGAGCAGGCTGACCGCCTTGTCGCCGAGGCCGGTGGCGAGCGCGCAGATGCGCAAGTGCCGGCGACGCTCGGAGCCGCTTCGCGGCAGCATCGCCTTGTCCGCACCGACGAGCTCGTCGAGATAATCCAGGATGATCGTGCTCTCGATCAGCGCTTCGCCGTCGTCGAGTACCAGCGTCGGCACGCGGCGCAAGGGATTGTACGGCGCGATCTTGTCGGCATCGCCGAAGGTCGACCACGGTCTGTGCTCGAAGGTGAGGTCGTAAAGCCGCAGCGCAATCGCGACGCGGCGGACGAAGGGGGAATCATATTGGCCAATCAGGAACATGGTTCTCGCTCTTCTCTGGCGTTGGACAAGGCAGGGCCGATCAGCTTCCCCGACAAGATCGCTGCCGCGCAAGAAAGATCTTGGAAATGGAGCATTGCGCCGAATGCATCGGCGCCGCGACAACGTCTCCCCAATGCGCTATCAAGGACGGCATCATGACAGCGACATCAGACATCAATCGGGAGCGGATCGCGGCGACCGAGGCCGTCATCCGTCCGCACATCAGGCGTACACCGCTGGTCCAGGCCGATCTCGCCGATTTCGGCCTGCCGGCGGCGCCCATCACACTCAAGCTCGAGCTGCTGCAGCATTCCGGATCGTTCAAGGCGCGGGGCGCCTTTGCCAATCTGCTGCTGCGGCAGGTGCCGCAAGCCGGTGTCGTCGCCGCATCCGGCGGCAATCACGGCGCGGCGGTCGCCTATGCGGCACAACGCCTCGGCATTCCCGCCACCATCTTCGTGCCCGACATCACCTCGCCCGCCAAGGCCGAGCGGATCAGGGGCTACGGCGCAAAACTCGTGATCGCGGGCAACCGATACGCCGATGCGCTCGCCGCGAGCGAAGCGCATCTCGCGGAGACCGGCGCGCTGGCGGTTCACGCCTACGACCAGGCCGAGACCCTGCTCGGCCAGGGCAGCGTCGGTCTGGAGCTGGAGCAGGATGCGCCCGGCATCGACACGCTGCTGGTCGCCGTCGGCGGCGGCGGACTGATCGGCGGCATCGCGGCGTGGTACGAAGGCCGAACGCGCATCGTTGCGATCGAGCCGGAGCAGTCGCCAACCCTGCACGCCGCATTCGCGGCGGGAGCGCCGGTCGACGCACCGGCCGGCGGCCTCGCCGCCGACAGCCTCGCGCCGCGGCGCGTCGGTGAATTGATGTTTCCGATCGCGCGCGCCCATGTCGAGCGGGTCGTCCTGGTCAGCGACGACGCGATCCGGCAGGCCCAGGCCGCGCTGTGGTCGAGCCTGCGCCTCGTCGCCGAGCCCGGCGGCGCGGCCGCGTTTGCCGCGCTGCTCTCTGGCCGTTATCGTCCCTCGGCAGGCGAGCGCATCGCGGTGCTGGTCTGCGGTGCCAACACGACGGCTGTGAACTTCGACAGCTAGGGCGTGGACTCATAGCGCGTAGCCAGCCACGACCGGATGGATGCACGCCGGAAAGGCATGATAATTGGCGACGAGCTTGTCGTAGCGCGCCGCGATCCGACGACATTGCGCCAGGGGCACGCTTCATGACGAGCACGTCAGCGAACATCGCACTCCTACCGAAGCCGGTCGAAAAGGCCGCGCAGGAACGGATCGAGGCAGGTACCTACCAGACACTCGTGTTCGCCATCGTGGATGGCGACGAGAGCGAGGTTGTGGCTTTCGGCAAGCTCGATGACGGCAACGCGCCTGATGGCGAAACAGTCTACGAAATCGGCTCGATCACCAAGACCTTCACGGCCACACTCCTGGCGCAGGCCATCCTGTCAGGCCGGTTGACGCTCGAGACGCCGGTGGCAGAACTTTTGGCGGACTCCAAAATCCCGTCCCGCGGCGACAGAGACATTACGCTCGGCGACCTTGCCACGCATCACTCCGGCTTGCCGCGAATGCCGTCTAACTTCACGCCAAAGGACCCAGCCAATCCCTATGCCGACTACGACGCGGCGAAGATGAATGTGTTTCTTGCCGGATACCAACTGCCCCGCGCCCCAGGGGCCTCCTACGAATATTCGAATCTGGGATATGGCCTCCTGGGCCATGCGCTTGCCCAGTCCGGGCTCACCACTTATGACGCACTCATCGACAACGGCATTCTGAAGCCGCTCGGCATGACGATGACCGGCATGGCGTTCACGGATGCAATGCGTGCTCATCTCGCTCCTGGTCACGACGACGAAGGCAAGGTGGTAAAGAACTGGGACCTGGGCGCATTGGCAGGAGCTGGCGCCCTCCGTTCCACGGCTCATGACATGCTGCGCTATCTGAAGGCCAACATGGGCATCGGCGAGCCCGCATTGGCCGCCGCGATGAACTTCGCGCAACAGCCGCGCAGCGATACCGCGAAAGTCGGCCTGGCGTGGGGGACAACCGATAAGGGAATCGTCTGGCACACCGGCGGAACCGGCGGCTACCGAAGCTTTCTCGGTTTCACAGCCGATCGGAAACGAGGTGTTGTCGTTCTCACCAATACGTTTGCGGATCCTGACGATCTCGGTTTCGCCACGCTGGACGCCGATGCGCCGCTGGCGCCAGCATATAAGGCAATCGTCCTCCCCGGTGCGTCGCTTGATGAATATGTCGGAGCCTACGAGTTGGCCGAGAACTTCCTGCTGTACCTGCGTCGGATGAACGACGGACTTTACGCCCGGGCCACCGGACAAGGTGCGTTCCCAATTTTTCCGTGGGCGCCCAATGAGTTTTTCGCCAAGGTCGCCGGGATCAGCATGACGTTTACGCGCAATCCTGAGGGCGCGGTCGACGGACTTGTCTTGCACCAGAATGGTGACCGCACCGCGCCGAAACGAATTGAAGCGAAGGACACCGAACCTCACAATGGCTCTGACATAGCCCCGGACCTGTTGAGTGAAGTACAGCTTCTGAATGATGATGCTACGCCGATGGAGTTCGTGATTTTCATATTGGAGTGGGTATTCGGCAAAGACCGTGAGACAGCAACCCGGAACATGCTTGAGATTCATGACAAGGGCGTCGGTGCATGCGGCATCTATCCTCACCACATCGCTGACGCCAAGGTGACAGAGGTGTCCGAGCTGGCACGCCAGCACGGCCATCCATTGCAATGCGTGCGCGAGCGAATTGCGTCCGACCGCTGATTGCCCGAGAGGCGATCCGTCGCTGCCAGTGCTCGCCTATGGCGAGGTGTGGCAGCGCGCGGGATTCACGTCTCGGTCGGACCAGACGTGCTTCAACGCGATGCAGCACGGGTTCTCGCTGGCGCGGGCGGAGCAGAAGGTGTTTTGAAATATCAAAGCCGTCGAAAGCGTTTACCTCGAAATTTCGCCGCTCGAAAAAGCGGCAGCAATCTCGGAGAAAAGCTCGCTACTCTGCTTCCCGCTAATTTCAAAACATAGGTCATCGGCAGACATCGTCGCTCCAATCCCTATTCTCGGATTGAATAGCCCCAACCGCTCTATTTTAAAGCGCTTAGCGATGAAGTTCAGGGCACCATACACAATGAGTTGACGAACATCGATCGACCGAAACAACCGGTCACCCGCCTTTACTTCATAAAGGGCATCTGAAGCGATCAGATCTCCCTTGCATGAATCTATCATTCCACAACCCGGGAAGGTTGGCTCGGTGAGAAGGGAGCCAGCAGGCTTATTAAACAAAAACATCCAGATTAGACGGCGTCGTTGCTCGTCAATATCGACGATTTCTTCAGGTGCAAGCCCGCCGTCGGCAGCAATATCGCCTTGAGTTTCCCGACGAATTGGCAACGACCGAACATACGAAACAGCCCGCACCAACTCCTCTGGCGTCAATTCTCCCGGAGGCCAGCCAACGTTGTTGTTTGCTGTTTGGCAAAATGCAGCAAAAGCAACTTCGTTAATAAAGCCTCTCCGTATCGGAGCGGCAGAGCTTGCCATCCCGGGAAACTCGCGCACGTAGTGCCCCAAGTTTAAACGTCGGACAAAAATATCGGTAGTCGGCGTAATGCTCTTCCAAAACGACGAGTGAACCTTGCAAAATGTGGATGCGGATAGAATTCTGAGATATCGCAGACAACAACGAACTTGAATTTCTTCGCGTGCTCAAGTGAACACCCCATGAAATCACGCCAGTTGCATGCGCCGTCGAAAATGTCCGCCGTATTGTCGTCCCATTGGCACCGATAGGAAAAGACGCGCTTTGCGCTGACTGGAAGTCGAGCGCGCTCAATTGCGTCAGATATCGAGAGAACCAGCGCAAGAAAGTACAGGTTCCAGAGCGGGTCCATCTGGGTGGCCCAGCGAAATCCCGTATAGTTCACCGGCGCCAACGCAGCATCGTGCGCTGGAGGATATCGATTTAGATTGCCGTCAAAATCCCGGTGAATCTCCCGCAACAGGTCCAGACATTGGGCCTTCTTATCGAAGAAGATGTGGTTCTCAATGGGAAACGGAAAGATGTCGGTGTCGCCGTGCCGAATTACGTTTGCAATTGCACGTTCGAAGAATTGGTCCATTGCACACCGCAGCCGCCAACTACATTTATAAGTTGAGTATCTTTGTTTTTCTATTCGTAGATCAAGGATCTAGCAAGCCGCAACATTGTTCTGAAATGCCTCGTCAGGTTCGGACTGCATCAAGGCTGCAGTACAGCTGTTGCGGGTCAGGTCGAACGGCGCGCCGCTCCGGCGTCGTTTTAATAGTCGCGCCATGCGGAAGAAGGCCGGCGCGAAGGTGGCCCTTCTGAACGGATTCGGACGCGTGAACCAATCGCTCTCGGTCGTCCAGACAACGCGATACAAACCAGCAGGCGATACCCAACGGCAACAGCCGGACGTTTTCGCGTCCCCACCACCTCAACTCCTCCTTGCCGAACAGATTGTCGCATGGTTCCATCCCACGGACCTTGGGGAAGGCAAATGACTCGGCGGATGGGGGCGGCGGCTTTTGGCGTGGCATTCGCAGCGGTCGCACTGAGCGGCGGCGCACTTGCCGCCGATCTGCCGGTGAAGGCGCCGCCGAAAGCCGTCGATTTCAATCCGTTCTGGGCCGAGGCCGACTATCTTGCCTGGAGCGTGAGCGGCGACAAGCTGCCCGCACTGGTGACGACGGCCCCCGTCGGTACGCCGTTCGGCGTGGCCGGCGTGTTGGGGCAACCGACCACGACGGTGCTGTTCGGCGATTCCAGCGTCAACAAGGACTGGCGCTCGGGTGGACGGATCACGGCCGGCTACTGGCTCGATCCGCAGCGCAGCCGTGGCATCGAGGCCTCGTTCTTCGGGCTGGAGAACGCTTCGACCGGCTTTGCCGCCAATTCCGGCGCCTATCCGATCCTGATGCAGCCTTTCACCAACGCGCTGACGGGATTTCCCGACACATTGATCGTAGGTTTTCCGGGCATCGCCACCGGCAGCGTCAACGCCAGCGAGACATCGCGCCTTCTCGGCGCCGGCGCGCTCTATCGCCAGGATATCGGGATATGGAGCGGACAGCGCATCAGCGCGCTGATCGGCTATCGCTATCTGCGCTCCTCCGACACGCTGTGGATCACCGATACGGCGAGCAGCATCGTCTTCGGCACGCTTACGCCGAGCGATAATTTCAAGGCGGCGAGCAATTTCCACGGTCTCGATCTTGGTCTTACCGGTGACTGGCGCAATGGGCCGTGGTCGCTGGAATGGCGCGGCAAGGTCGCGCTCGGCGCCAATCTCAACACGGCCGACGTTTCGGGCTCGACGATTTCGACGATAGCTGCCGTCACCACGACGGTGCCGGGCGGCTTCCTCGCATTGGCCAGCAACAGCGGCCATTTCTCGCAGACCAAATTCACCGTGGTGCCGGAGCTGTCGCTCAAGGCCGGCTACCAGATTGCGCCCGCCTGGAGCCTGACCGTCGGCTACGATGTGCTGTACTGGACCGGCGTGCAACGCGCCGGCGGCCTGATCGACACCACCATCAATCCGAGCCTGGTGCCGCCGGGACCACCTGCCGGCCCGATCCGGCCGCTGCCGGTGATGAACACGACGAACCTGCTCGCACAGGGGTTCAGTTTTGGGGTGCGGTATAATTATTGAGTGTTGGGCGAACGCGATCGCCACACTTCCTCATTGCGCGCCACCGGGTCCGCGCGAAGCGCGGCCCGATGACAGGCTCCGCGAAGCAATCCAGAATCTTTCCGCGGAGGCGGCCTGGATTGCTTCGTCGCAAGGGCTCCTCGCAATGACGGAAGGAGCCGCGTAGCCTACTCGATGATCGGCACATGCTTCGCCGCCGTGCGCGGTGCCGGGCCGTCCAGGCGCGGATCATCGGCGATCTCGATCTGGCGGCGGAACGGGACGAAGCCTGAGCGCTGATAGAACGCCACGGCCGACGGATGATCGAAGGTGCAGGTGTGCAGCCAGACGCGGCGCACGTCGCCGGACCAAGCACGCTCCAGCGCGCGGTTCATCAGGAAGCGGGCGGCGCCAGTGCCGATCATGCTGGCGGTGACGCCGAAATAGACCAGCTCGCATTGGCCGGGCTCGCGGAAATCCAGCTCCAGCAGGCCTTCGTCGCGGCCGTCCACGACGAGGGCGTAGATTTCGATGCCTGCGGCGTGGATGATCGCGGCGAGCTCTGTGTCGCTCATGCGCAATCGCGAAAACCACAGCCAGTCCTCGCCGACACGGCGGTGGAGATCGCGGTACCAGGCGAGCGCGGGCGTGTCGGACTTGCGCAGGGTCCATGTGCCGGGTGGATCGTCGCGACGGGCGGGGCGCGCGGTCATCTCCAGATGGGTGACGACTGCGGCGATCTTGCCGGCGGGGATGTCGGAATAGCCGTCGGGGAGGATCATGGGGGTTTCCTGTAGAGCAATCTGGCGACCGCAGCGGCACTGCGCTCCCTCTCCCTGTTCTTACGGGGAGAGGGTTGGGGTGAGGGGCTTTCTCCGCGAGCTCTGTCTTTCGATAGACCTGTACCCCCTCACCCGGAACGCATCTCACGATGCGTTCCGACCTCTCCCCGCAAGCGGGGCGAGGTGAAGCCCCCTCACCTCGGCGTCAGCGTAATCGCTTCTGCGGTCGCCGCCTCCACCGCCTGGAGGCTGTAGAGCAGCGGCACGTACTGGCCCGTTGCCCAGAGCGGGGCGAGGTCGCGGTAGTGGCCGCTGAAGGGATCGCCGGATTGGCCGGGCGTGTTGATGGTGCGGCTTGCATCCCAATTGCCGACGTCGAGCACCATGCGGAACGAGGCACCCGCAGTGAGCTGGTAATCCGAGCGGCGATAGGTGGCGGCGCGGGGCACGTTGGCGGCGCCGCCATAGGCGAGCGGGCCGACCGACAATTGCGCCGCCGTCGCCTTGTCGGCGAGCGGCATCAGTGCGTGATCGAATTTAGCGACGTGCAAGCGGCCCCAGCGCCAGGTGGACGGATCAGGGCCGAGCTTGCTGGCGACATCGGCCACCGCAGCACCGAGGCTGTCGCGCAAGATCTGGTCGCGCCCGGCTGCGGGATCGGAGCCGAACGACGCATCCGGAGATTCCAGCGCGGCGACGAGCGCCGAAATGCTGGAGGCCTCGGGCGCAATCAGGTCCGCGGCCTTCGGCGCGGTGGTCTTCAACAGCACCGGCCCAAGATGATTTGATATCCAGACCTCGAACACAGCCGCCGCCGCGCTGTCGGCGGAATCGCGCGCGTCCCATGGCTTGAGCAGATCGAGGCCCTGCTTCACATTCGCATCGTCGGAGGTGAGCGGCTGCAGCAGCTTGACCAACCGGCGTCCCATCATGGCCGTATCGTCGTTCTGCAGATCCATGGCGTCGGCGAGCGTCACCTTGGTGTTGGCCGCGAGCACGTCGGTGATGCGCTGCCAGCGCGCGCTGTCGGACCATTCGAAGCCGACCCTGCGCTCGTTGACGGGATAATCGGGCGGCAGGTTCATGTGGTTCGCCGTGGCGAAAAAGCCCTGCTTGGGCTGATAGGATTTCGGCAGCTCGTCGAGCGAGAGGAAGCCCTGCCACTCATAGCGGCCGTCGCCGGGCACCGGCATCAGGCCGTCAAAATTCAGGCGGCGCGGCGTCTTGCCGGCGGCGACCCAGCCGATATTGCCCTTGGTGTCGGCATAGACCTGGTTCTCCGACGGCGCGCCCCAGCGCCGCATGGCGCCGAGAAAACCGTTCCAGTCCTTCGCGGTCATGTAATCCGACGAGCCGAAATAGGCCGAGGTGCCGGGCTCGAACCAGATCGATCGCACGGCGAAGGCGCGCTTGTTGGCGTCATCGACGAAGATGACGGGCCCGTGGCGGGTGAATTTCAGCTCGAGATCGCGATCGGCCTCGCCCTTCACCTGTTCGGTCTCGTGGACGATGCGCATGTCCTCCCAGCCGTTGCCGTAGCGATACTGGTTGGGATTTTGCGGATTGAGCTCGTAGACGTAGAGGTCTTCCTGGTCGACGTTGAAGATGGTGAGGCCGAAGGCGATGGTGCCGTTGTGGCCGATCGAGATGCCCGGCAGCGCCGGCTCACCGGCGCCGATCACGGAGAGGCCGGGCGCGTTGAGGCCGACGATGTAACGCAGCGAGGGCACGCTGTGCTCGCGATGCGGATCGTTGGCGAGGATGGGGCGGCCGGTCGCGGTGCGCGAGGCCGCGATCACCCAATTGTTGGAGCCGATGGTGTCGCGCTGCTGGTCGGCCTCTGTGAGATATTTGTCGGGATCGTGCGCGAGCGCGGCTTGTCTGTCCTTGGGCGCGGCAAAGGCCACGGGGCGCGTCGCGAGGTCGTAAGCTGCGAGCACCGCCTTCGGCACGCTACAGGGGTCGAGGCCTTCGGGGATTTTCGTGGTCCAGGCCGGCTCGAGCTTCACCCGAAACCGATCGGCATCGAGACCAGCGGCGCAGGCGACCAGCGAGCGCTTCACCTCCGAGGCGACGTTGCGCGTCAGGCCGTGGCTGCGGATGCGGACGACGTCGTCCGCCGTCCAGGCATCGGGCATGGTGCCGGCGATCCTGAACTCGATCGGCAGCGGTCGCTTGCCTGCGCGCACATCGGGGACATAGGCGTTGACGCCGGCAACAAAGGCGTCCGCATAGGTCTTCGCCTTGGGGCCGTAAGCCGCCCACTCCGCATTCATGTCGCCGCGATAAAGAAACAGCCGCAGCGCCTTGTCCTGCTCGGCATAGGCCTGGCCAAAGTCCTTCGCGAGCAGGCCGAGGCCGCGCTTGCGCCAGAGATCGATCTGCCAGAGCCGGTCGCGCGCGGCGTTGAAACCTTGCAGGAAGAACAGGTCGTGCTCGTTGCCGGCATAGATATGCGGGATGCCCCAGACGTCAACCAGTATCTGGGCGGGGGCGTTGAGGCCGGCAACGTCGGTTTTGGTTTGCCGCGCGCTGCCGAGCGGGTTCGGTTTGTCGCGCGCGATGGCTGGCGAGGCGAGCAGCGCGGCGCAGAGCGCGGCGGTGCAGAGGTTTTGGATGACGCGGTTGAGATCCGTGTTCATTGTCGTTTCTCCCGTTGTTGTTTTTTTGCGCCCTTGCTGATGAAGGCTGTAGCCCGGATGGAGCGAAGCTAAATCCGGGATTCTGTCGGCGGTTGAGAAAGTCCCGGATTTCGCTTCCGCTCCATCCGGGCTACGAGAGCCTGCCTACTCCTCGCCCTCGTCGCTCGCCAGCACGCCTTTCACCGCACGGGCCCAGCCGGCGAGCTTTCGGTCGCGCGTGGCCTGGCTCATGTTCGGCTTGAAGCGGAGCTCGAGCCGCCAATTGTCGGCGAACTTGGTCGGCTCGGGATAGACGCCGGCCTGGAGGCCGGCGAGATAGGCCGCGCCGAGCGCAGTGGTTTCCTGGATCACGGGGCGGTCGACCGGTGCGTCCAGGAGATCGGCGAGGCGCTGCATGGTCCAGTCCGACGCGGTCATGCCGCCATCGACGCGGAGCACGACGCTCGCGGTTTCCGAGCTCGGCCAGTCCGCGCGCATCGCGGCCCAGAGATCGAAGGTCTGGTAGCAGACGCTTTCCAGCGCGGCATGCGCAAGCTCGGCAGGGCCGGTGTTGCGGGTGAGGCCGAACAGCGCGCCACGGACGCGCGGATTCCAGTAGGGCGCGCCCATGCCGACGAAGGCCGGCACCAGATAGACGCTCTGCATGGAGTCGGATTGATCGGCAAGAGGTCCGGTCTCGGCCGCGTGCTTGATGATGCCGAGGCCGTCGCGCAGCCATTGCACCGCTGAGCCCGCAACGAAGATCGAGCCTTCGAGCGCGTAGGTGCGTTTTCCCCCGAGCTGGTAGGCGATGGTGGTGAGCAGCTTGTTCTTCGACACGACAGGCGTGGTGCCGGTGTTGAGCAGCGCAAAACAGCCGGTGCCGTAGGTCGACTTCATCATGCCCGGGCGGAAGCAGGCCTGGCCAATGGTCGCGGCCTGCTGGTCGCCGGCGATGCCGGAGATCGCGATCGGGCCACCGAACAAATCCGGCGTGCTCTCGCCGAAATGGGCCGAGGAATCCTTCACCTCGGGGAGCATCGAGCGCGGCACGCCGATGATCTCCAGGAGCTCGTCGTCCCACTGGCCGGTATGGATGTTGAACAGCAGCGTGCGCGAGGCGTTGGTGGCATCGGTGGCGTGGACCTTGCCGCCGGTGAGGCGCCAGAGCAGGTAGCAATCGACGGTGCCGAACATCAGCTCGCCGCGCGCGGCGCGTCCACGCGCGCCGGGGACGTGGTCGAGGATCCAGGCGACCTTGGTGCCGGAGAAATAGGGATCGATGATCAGGCCGGTCTTCTGCGAGATCAGCGGCTCGCGACCATCGTGCTTGAGCTTCGCACAGATATCGGCCGTGCGGCGGTCCTGCCAGACGATGGCGCGGTGCACGGCTTGTCCCGTGGCGCGATCCCACACCACGGTGGTCTCGCGCTGGTTGGTGATGCCGATCGCCGCGATGTCCTTGGCCATGATGCCGGCCTGCTCGATCGCGTCGCGGCAGACCATCACGGTCGAGGTCCAGATGTCCTCCGGCTCGTGCTCGACCCAGCCCGAGGCCGGAAAATGCTGCGGAAACTCCTGCTGCGCGCGAGCAGCAATCGAGATGTCACTGCGAAACACGATCGCGCGCGAGGAGGTGGTGCCCTGATCGATGGCGAGGACGAAAGACATGGAAGCTTACCTTGGTGTTCTCTTGGCGTTTCCCGGTGACGGGTCATTGTGTCGCGCCAAAAGGAGCGGATTAGGGCGGCAAGGTCAAGGTGGCTTGCGGTGCATCTCGGCGGGTGGCGGTGCACACCCAACTCAAGCCCGCAAGACTAGGACGGCGGGAGCGAAGATGGTACATGCCGGATCGGGCAATCCGGGGCAGCATGACATTCACTTCCCTTCAGTTCGGCATCTTCGTTGCGGTGGTGTTTGGCGCCTATTATCTGCCGCCGTTGCGCCGCTTCCAGGTCCAGCTGCTGGTGCTCGCAAGCCTGGTGTTCTATGGTTCCGGCCAGCCCGACCTGCTGCCGCTGCTGCTGCTCGCCGTGCTCGGGACCTATCTCTGCCTGGTGCTGGCGTTCGACAACCGCGCGGTCTGGATGCCGGCCGGCATCGTCTTCAATCTCGCGCTCTTGGCGTTCTTCAAATACAAGCTGCTGTTCATTGACCCGGGCGCGGTTCACCCGACCGGCGTCGCGCCGATCGACTTGCTGTTGCGGCTGCCGCTGCCGATCGGCATCTCGTTCTTCGTGTTCCACAACATCAGCCTGCTGGTCGACCTGACGCGGGAGAAACAGCCGCCACCGCTGCGGGACGTGTTCCTCTACATCATCTTCTTCCCGCAGCTCGTATCCGGGCCGATCACCCGCGCGGGGCAATTCATGCCGCAGATCGCGCCCAAGCAGCTCTCCGACGTCGACTTCGTGGCAGCGGCCAAATGGGTGCTGACCGGCTTCTTCTTCAAGCTCTACGTCGCGAACAATCTCAACGAGATGACGTCCTATATGGACTATCCGCTCTACGAGACCGTGGCCACGCCGGACCGCTGGCTGCTCGTGTTCCTGTACAGCTACCAGATCTATGCTGACTTCTTCGGCTATTCGGCGATCGCGCTCGGCCTGGGGCTGCTGTTCGGCTACCGCTTGCCCGTCAACTTTGACCTGCCCTACATCTCGGTCTCGTTCTCCGAGTTCTGGACCCGCTGGCACATCTCGTTGTCCACCTGGCTCAGGACCTATCTCTACATCCCGCTCGGCGGCAACAGAAAGGGGCCGGCCCGCACCTGCCTCAATCTGATGATCGTGATGACGCTCGGCGGGCTCTGGCATAGCGCGAGCCTGAGCTACGCGCTGTGGGGCATGCTGCACGGCCTGCTGCTGGTCGTCGAGCGGCCGTTCCTGAGACTTCTCGGCGAAGCCGGGCCCGTGGTGCGGGTCGCCCGCATGGGCGTGGTGTTTTTCTGCGTGACGATGCTCTGGATCTTCTTCAAGCTGCCGAACTTCGATCACGCGCTCGGCTATCTCGCAGGCATGTTCTCGCCGACGGACAATCCCAATCCGACCAAGCTGTTCCGCAACATGGCGCTTCTCTACGCTCTGCCCGTGCTGATCCAGCACCTCGGCATCGGTGCGCTGCTCGCCGGCAAATTGCGGCGATGGGAGCCGTATCTCTATGGCGGGCTCGCGGCGACGGCCTGGCTCGAGGCCGGGCCGGAGGCTGCCTTCATCTATTTCCAGTTCTGACCATGCCGCACGCATCCAGGCTTTCATGGCTGATCAAATGCGCGGGCGTCGCGGTGGCGCTGCTGCTGGCCTGCGGCCTTGCCACCGCGCGATTCGGCTCCGCGCTGCAGCAGCCGACCGTCACGACCCGCGACGGCACCATCATCACCCTCAACCGGTATGTCGGGGAGCCGGTGCCTGATCTCGTGCTGGTCGGCAGCTCGGTCGCCTGGCGTCTCAAGGAGGAATATTTCTCGCATCCCCGCGTCCGCAATCTCGCGCTGGCCGGCGGCTCCCCGGTGACCAGCCTGGACATCGTGGCGAAGCAGAAGAGCCTGCCGAAGATCGTCCTGATCGAGACCAATGTTCTCACGCGCCTGCCCGACGCCGCGCTGATCGCGAAATTCTCGGGCGGCGCGCGCACCGAGGCGCTGTTCCTGCGTCCGGTGCGAACGGCGGTTGCGGCCTACGAGACCTGGAATCACACGCCACTGAGCGCCGCGGACGCGCGCGCCGAGCGGGATCGCCTGCTCAGCGAGCCGCCGAGCCCGTTCGACAACAAGGTCTATCTCGATCGGGCCGTGCAACAGATGAATGACGACGACCCCACCGTTCCGGCGCGGGTGAACGTGGCGCGCATGAAGGAGCTCATCGACGACATCGAGCGGCGGGGATCACGCGCCTTCCTGCTCGAGATTCCCTTCGCGCCGGAGATCGAGGAGTCGCGCATGGTCACGATGAGCAAGGCGATCGTCCACGCAGCCTTCCCGGACCGCGGGCGCTGGCTGCCGATCAATCCGCCATTGAGCGAACTGCGCTGGGCCGACGGCGTGCATCTCGACGAGAGATCGGCCCTGCTCGTCGTGCGCGCGATCGAAAGCGCGCTCGCCGAGCGCGGCCGGTAGCGGCTACACGGAAGCCGTGGTCACGCCGCCGTCGATGACGATGGTCTGTCCCGTCATGAAGCTCGACGCATCCGAGGCGAGGTAGGCAACCGCCCCGGCGATCTCGTCGGGCTCGCCAATACGTCGCAGCGGCGTGGTCGCGGTGCGGCGCTTGAGGTTGGCTTCGTCTTCCCACAGCGCGCGGGCGAAATCGGTCTTGACCAGGCCCGGCGCGATGCAGTTGACGCGGACGCCCTTCGGGCCCATTCGCCGGCGAGCGAGCGGCACAGCGCGAAGTCGGCGGCCTTGGAGATGCCGTAGGCGCCGATCACGGTCGAACCGCGCAAGCCGCCGATCGAGGAGATGATGACGACGGAACCGTTGCCGCGCTCCGCCATCTGCGGGATCGCGAGCGCGGAGAGCCAGATGTTGCTCTTGACGTTCGAGCCCATGATCTTGTCGAAGGCCTCGTCGGTGATGTCGAGCAGCGGGCCGTAATACGGGTTCACCGCGGCGTTGCAGACCAGGATATCGATCTTGCCGTAGTGCTTGATCGTGCCCGATATCAGCGCCTCGACCTCGGCCTTGCGCGCGATGTTGCAGGGGATGACGGTGGCATCGCCGCCGGACGCATTGATGCCGTCGGCGACCTCCTTGCAGGCTTCCGCTTTCCGCGATGACACCACGACTTTGGCGCCGAGCTTTGCCAGCAATTCAGCCGAGGAGCGGCCGATGCCGCGGCTGGAGCCGGTGACCACGGCGACCTTGCCGGTGAGATCGAACGGGGTGTTTTTCATTGTTGTTGCTCCGCTGATTCAACTTGCTCCGTCATTGCGAGCGCAGCGAAGCAATCCAGAGTCTTTCCGCGGAGAAAGTCTGGATTGCTTCGTCGCTACGCTCCTCGCGATGACGGTGGTGGCGACTAGACCAACCCACCCGCATCCGCGACGCGGCGCTGGTGGTAGTCGGTGTCGCCGAACGTGTTCTCGATCATGGTCAGGCGCTTGAAGTAGTGTCCGATCTTCGCCTCCATGGTCATGCCGATACCGCCGTGGAGCTGGATCGCCTGCTGGCCGACGAATTTCAGCGACTTGCCGATCTGCACCTTGGCCGCAGCGATCGCGTTGGAGCGCTCCTTGGCGTCCTCGAAATCACCCGCCATGGTCGCGAACATCGACATCGAGCGCGCCTGCTCGGCCGCGACGAACATGTCGGAGGCGCGGTGCTGAAGCGACTGGAACGAGCCGATCGCGACGCCGAATTGCTTGCGCGTCTTGATGTACTCGACAGTGGTCTTCAGCGATTCGTCCATCAGGCCGACCGCTTCGGCGCAGAGTGCGACGCGGGCTTCGTCCACCACGCGCTCGATCAGGGCGAGCGAGTCATCGGGGTTGCCGATCGCAGCGTCGGCGCCGACCTCGACACCCGTCAAGGTGATGTCGGCGGCGTGCAGGCCGTCCTGCGTCGGGTACGACTTCTTGGTCACGCCCTTCGCATTGGCCGGCACCAGGAACACGCCGATGCCGGTCGTATCGCGGCGGTTGCCCTTGGTGCGCGCGGTGACGATAAGCGTGTCGGCGTTCTCGCCGTTGAGCACGACGAACTTTTCGCCGTCGATGACCCAGCCGTCGCCCTTCTTCTTCGCCGTCGTAGCGACGTCAAAGAGATCATAGCGCGAGTTCTTCTCGAGCTGGGCGAACGCCAGCGTCTTGCTGCCGTCGACGATTCCTGGCACATGCGCGGCCTTCTGCGCATCGGAGCCGGCATGGCGCAGGAAGCCGCCGCCGATCACGACGGTCGCGAGATACGGCTCGAGCACCAGCGCCTTGCCGAGCGCTTCCATCACGATCATGGTCTCGACGCCGCCGCCGCCGAAGCCGCCATCGGCTTCCGCGAAGGGCAGACCGAGCAGGCCCTGCTCGGCGAGCTTGCCCCAGACGGCTTTGCTCCAGCCGCCCTTCTCCTTCATGTACTTCTTGCGGCTCTCGAAATCGTAGGAATCGGTCAGCAGGCCGTCGATGCTGTCCTTCAGGAGCCGCTGCTCCTCGGTCAAATCAAAATCCATCTCTGTTTCCTCAAACTAACAAGTCTCTGCGCGGAGAGAGGCCCCCTCACCCCAACCCTCTCCCCGCGAAGCGCGGGGCGAGGGAGAAGAAGGAGTCACAGTCCCAGCACTGCCTTGGCGATGATGTTGCGCTGGATCTCGTTGGAGCCGCCGTAGATCGAGACCTTGCGGTTGTTGAAGTAGCTCGGCGCGATCTGAGCGGTCCAGTCCATGGCTTCGTTGGAGCCGTCGTCGCCGTGCACATCGTAGGGCGCGGCGAACGGGCCGATCACTTCCATCAGCAGCTCGGTGGTGGTCTGCTGGATCTCGGAGCCCTTGATCTTCAGCACCGAGGAGGCCGGATTGGGCTTGCCCTTGCCGTGCTTGCCCTCGTCAGCGACGACACGGAGCTGCGTCAGCTCGAGCGCCTTCAGCTCGATCTCGCAGGCCGCCAGCTTCTCGCGAAACGCAGCATCCTGGATGATCGGCTTGCCGCCGGCTTCGACCTTGGAGGCCAGGTCGCGGATGCGGCGCAGCCGCTCCTTGGACACGCCGACGCGCGCAATGCCGGTGCGCTCATTGCCGAGCAGGAATTTTGCGTAATCCCAACCCTTGTTCTCCTCGCCGATCAGGTTCTCGACCGGCACCTCGACGTCATCGAAGAAGACTTCGTTGACCTCGACGCCGCCGTCGATGGTCTGGATCGGGCGCACGGTGACGCCCTTCGACTTCATCGAGAACACGATGAAGGAGATGCCCATCTGCTTCTTGGCATTGTTGTCGGTGCGGCAGAGGCAGAAGATCATGTCGGCGTGCTGGGCGAGCGTGGTCCAGGTCTTCTGGCCGTTGATGATCCACTTGTCGCCCTTGCGCTCGGCTTTGGTCTTCAGCGAGGCGAGGTCCGAACCCGAGCCCGGCTCCGAAAAGCCCTGGCACCACCAGTCGTCGACATTGGCGATGCGCGGCAGGTACTTCTTCTTCTGCTCTTCATTGCCGAAGGTGTAGATGACCGGGCCAACCATGCTGACGCCGAAGGCGAGCGGCTGCGGCGCCGGATAGGACTGCAGCTCCTCGTTGAAGATGTAGTGCTGCACGGAGGTCCACCCCGTGCCGCCATACTGCGTCGGCCAGTGGCTGGTGCCCCAGCCCTTCTTGTTGAGGATACGCCACCACGTCACCATCTCGTCCTTCGAGAGATGACGGCCCTCGACCAGCTTGCGCCGCGTATCCGGCGGCACGTTGTCGCGGAAGAATGATCGCACTTCATCGCGAAACGCCTGCTCTTCCTTCGTGAATGCGAGATCCATCGGATCCTCCTGTGAATTACTGCAAAACCTCGAACAGACCGGCAGCGCCCATGCCGCCGCCGACGCACATGGTGACGACCGCGTATTTTGCCTTGCGGCGGCGGCCTTCGATCAAAGCGTGGCCGGTCAGGCGCGCGCCCGACATGCCGTAGGGATGGCCGACCGCGATCGCGCCGCCGTCGACGTTGATCTTCTCGGGATCGATGCCGAGCTTGTCGCGGCAATACAGCACCTGCACCGCGAAGGCTTCGTTGAGCTCCCAGAGATCGATGTCGTCGACCTTGAGGCCGTGACGCTTCAAGAGGCGCGGCACGGCAAAGACCGGGCCGATGCCCATCTCGTCCGGCTCGCAGCCTGCCGAGACGAAGCCGCGGAAGATGCCGAGCGGCTTGAGGCCGCGCTTCGAAGCTTCCTTGTCGCTCATGATGACGGAGGCGCTGGCGCCATCCGAGAGCTGGCTGGCATTGCCGGCGGTGATAGAAAAGCCTTCGCCACGAACGGCCTTCAGGCCGGCAAGGCCCTCAGCGGTGGTCTCGGGGCGCGGACCTTCGTCCTGCGACAAGGTCACCTCCTTGAAGGAGACGGCGCCGGTCGCCTTGTCGGTGATCGCCATCTGTGTGGTGATCGGCGCGAGCTCGTCCTTGAACTTGCCGCCCTGTTGCGCTGCGGCGGTGCGGCGCTGGCTCTCCAGCGAATATTCGTCCTGCTTCTCGCGCGAGATGCCGTAGCGCTTGGCAACGATCTCGGCGGTGTCGATCATGGGCATGTAAACCTCGCCCTTGATCTTGAGCAGCGCCGGGTCCTGGGCGTGAAAGCCGTTCATCTTGTCGTTCTGCACGAGGCTGATCGACTCGCCGCCGCCACCGACCGCGACCTCAACACCGTCGAAGATCACCGAGCGTGCGGCAAGCACGATCGCCTGCAGGCCCGAGGCGCACTGACGGTCGATCGTGGTGCCGGCAACGGTGACGGGCAGACCGGCGCGGAGCAGCGCCTTGCGCGCGATGTTGCCGCCGGTCGCGCCTTGCTGGAGCGCGGCGCCCATCACGACGTCCTCGATCTCCTTCGGATCGACTTTTGCACGCGCAACGGCCTCGCCGATGGCGTGGCCAAGCAGCGTGGCGCCCTCGGTGGCGTTGAGCATGCCGCGATAGGCCTTGCCGATCGGCGTACGGGCGGTGGAAACGATGACGGCGTCGGTCAAGAGCGACCTCCTGATGCGTGTTGGGTGGATTGTGATGGTTTCTGCTGCTGGCGCAATTCGTGGCGCGACAGCTTTCCGACCGGCGTGCGCGGCAGATCGTCGACGAACTCGACCTCCGCCGGCAATTCGTGCTTGCCGACCTTGCCGGCGAGCTGCGCGCGCAGCTCGTCGAGCGAGAACGGTTTTGCATCCGGCTTCAGCTTGATGAAGGCCTTTGCGGCCTCGCCGCGATATTGGTCGGGAATGCCGAGCACGATCACCTCGTGCACGCCGGGAACAGTGTAGATCGCCTGCTCGATCATCTGCGGATAGACGTTGAAGCCGCCGGAGATGATCATGTCCTTCTTGCGGTCGACCAGGAAGAAGTAGCCGTCGGTATCGACATAGCCGATGTCGCCGGTGAGGAAGCGGCCGTCGGAGAAATACTCCGCGGAGTCCTTCTGCTTGTTCCAATAGCCCTTGGTGACGTTCGGGCCCTTGATGCGGATCTCGCCGACTTCACCTGGCGGCAGGACCTTGGTCGGGTCGTCCAGCGAGACGACGTCGAGCTCGATGCCGGGCAGCATCAGTCCGATCGAGCCCGGCTTGTCGGGACCGACAGGCGGGTGGCCGGTACCGGGCGAGCAGGTCTCGGTCATGCCCCAGCCGCTCTTGAGCTTCTTGCCGACCTTGCGCTCGAAGAAGCTCGCGACCTCGACCGGCAGCGGCGCGCCGCCGGAGCCGATGGCGGCAAGCGAAGAGAAGTCGCGCTTGTCGAGATCGGGCAGCGCGGCGATCGCGATCCACATCGTCGGCACGCCCGGAAAATAGGTCGCGCGCTTGACCTCGATGTCGCGCATCACGGCTTCGACATCGAAACGCTGATGCAGCGAGATCAGATTGCCGCGGCTGAGCGAGGACAGCAGCACGACGGTGAGCGCATAGATGTGGAACAGCGGCAGCACGCAGATCACGCGCTCGATGGCAGCGCCACGCGCTCCCCGCGTCGGCAGACCCCAGACCTCGTAGATCGACACTGCCGAGGTGAGATTGCCGTGCGTCAGCATGGCACCCTTTGGCAGACCGGTGGTGCCGCCGGTATATTGCAGCAGAGCGACGTCATCGACCGCAACGGCGGGCCATTGCGCCGGCAGCGGCGCGCCTTCGACGAAGGCCTTGAAGGTGACGATACGGGGATCATCGGGGATCGCCGCCTGCGGCGTGCCGACCTTGCCCCAAGTGTCGTCCTCGCAAACGACCAGGCGATCAATCAGCCCCTTCTCCAGGAACTTCAGCGCGGTCGGCAGCAACGCCTGGAGGTTCGAGGTGACCAGCAGGCGCGAGCCGGAGTCCGAGACCTTGTGCGTCAGCGCGATCTCGCCGTCGAGCGGCGAGAGATGCGCGACCCGGGCGCCGGCCTTCAGCGCGCCAAAGAAATTGACGGGATGATCCGGCGTGTTGCCGAGGAACAGCGCGACAGAGGTGTTCTTGCCGCAGCCGGCGCGCAGGAACGCAGCCGCCGCGCGCTCGGCCATGGCGGCGAGCTCGGCATAGGTGATCGGACGATCGCGAAATTCCAGTGCTGTCCGCGGGCCATAACTTGCGGCGGCCGTCGAGAGCAGGTCAGGCAGCGTGCCCTGGACGATGGTGTCGTCCCAATGCACGCCCTCGGGGTAAAACTGTTCGCCGGGATGGGTCATTAAGATAGCTACTCTGCGCTGCCTAGGCAGCAATTCCATGTAAGGCGGGCACGGACGGTTTGGCTCCCTTCCCCCTTGTGGGGAAGGGTTGGGGAAGGGGGTAGCCACAAACGCCGGCGCCCGGGGCTACCCCCCTCCCTGACCCTCCCCCACAAGGGGGGAGGGAACGGAGAGAGTGTGCCTCGGAGAAAGAAGAGGTCGCGGCCACAGCCAATCCGATCAAGCAGCCTTCGACGCCGCAGCGAGCGAGGCGAACGTCTTGCCTTCGGCCGCGAGCTTCTTCAGCAAGGGCGCGGGCTCGAGGCTCGGGTCGTTGGTCTCCTTGGCGTAGAAAGCGAGACGGTCGGCGATGTGCTTGAGGCCGACGGTGTCGGCCCAGAACATCGGGCCACCGCGATAGATCGGCCAGCCATAGCCGTAGAGCCAGACCACATCGATGTCGGACGGACGTGCCGCGATGCCCTCTTCGAGGATCTTCGCGCCCTCGTTGATCATCGGGTACATCATGCGCTCGAGGATCTCGTCGTCGCTGACGATTCGCTTCTTGCGGCCGAGGCGCAGCAGCGTCTCGTCGATCAGCTTCTCGACCTCGGGATCGGGCAGCGCGGAGCGGGAGCCCGCTTCATACTTGTAGTAGCCCTTGCCGGTCTTCTGGCCGAAGCGGCCGGCTTCGCACAGCGCGTCCGCAATATCCGACTTGATGCCGCGGTCCTTGCGCGAGCGCCAGCCGATGTCGAGGCCGGCGAGATCGCCCATCGCGAACGGTCCCATCGGCATGCCGAACTTCGTCACCACAGCGTCCACCTGCTGCGGCAGCGCGCCTTCGAACAACAGCTTTTCAGACTGCTTGCCGCGCTGGGCCAACATGCGGTTGCCGACGAAACCGTCGCAGACGCCGACCACGGCCGGCACCTTTGCAATTTTACGCGCAATCGTGACTGCGGTCACGAGCGCGTCCGGCGCGGTCTTGTCGGCGCGCACGATCTCGCACAGCTTCATGACGTTGGCCGGCGAGAAGAAGTGCATGCCGAGCACGTCCTGCGGACGCTTGGTCGCCTTCGCGATCTCGTCGATGTTCAGGTACGAGGTGTTGGAGGCCAGCACGGCGCCCGGCTTGACGTATTGGTCGAGCTTGCCGAACACTTCCTGCTTCACCGCCATGGTCTCGAACACGGCTTCGATGACGAGATCGGCGTCGCCGACATTCTCGATACCGACCACGCCGTTGATCAGCGCCATGCGCTTGGCGGGTGCATCCGCCGGGATGCCACCGCGCGCGGCGGTCGCCTCCCAGTTCTTCTGCATGATGCCCATGCCGCGCTTGAGCTGCTCCTCGCCGGTCTCGATCAGGGTGACGGGAACACCGGCATTGGCAAACGACATCGCGATGCCGCCACCCATGGTGCCGGCGCCGAGAATGGCAACACGGTTAACGGGGCGCGACTTGGTGCCTTCAGGGACGCCCGCGATCTTGGCGGCCTCGCGTTCGGCGAAGAAGGCGTAGCGCTGCGCCTTGGACTGGTCGCTGGCGACGAGCTTGAGGAAGCCCTCGCGCTCCTTCTTCAGACCTTCGTCGAACGGCAGGTCGATCGCCGCACCGACGGCATCGGCCGCCGCGAACGGCGCTTCCAGGCCGCGCGACTTCTTGGTCATGGCGGCGACCGCATTGGTGAAGATCGAACGATCGGCCTTGGCCGCCGCGATCTTGGAATCGTCGTCGCGCAGACGGCGCAGCGGACGCTTCTCGGCGAGCAATTTGCGGACGAAGGCTTCGCCGCCGGAGGCCGGACCTTCCACGATCTCCTCGATCAAGCCGCTCTTGAGCGCTTCGGCAGCGGAAATCGGATCACCGCCGACGATCATCTTGACGGCGAGCTCCGGCCCGACCGCGCGCGGCAGCCGCTGGGTGCCACCGGCGCCGGGCAAAAGGCCGAGCTTCACCTCGGGCAGGCCGAGCTTTGCCTCTTTGACAGCCACGCGGAAATGACAGGCCAGCGTGACCTCGAGGCCGCCGCCGAGCGCGGTGCCGTGGATCGCGGCCACGACCGGCTTCGGCGAGTTCTCGATCTCGGCGAGCACCTCATTGAGGCCCGGCGACTTCGGCGGCTTGCCGAATTCGGTGATGTCGGCACCGGCAATGAAGGTGCGGCCGGCGCAGGTCAGAACGATGCCCTTGATCGCGGGATCGGCGATGGCGGCCTTGATGCACTCCAGGATACCACCGCGGACTGCGGCACTCAGCGCATTGACCGGAGGGCTATTGACCGTGACGATCCCGACTTCGTCATGACGCTCAAGCTTGACCACTTCGCTCACGGTTTCCCTCCTTGGTGGGGATTTACTTTTGTTCGATTTCGCGGTGCGGAATTTAATTCCGCATCTTGACGGCAGGGTTATTTTGAAGCACGTGGCTTGTCAACGACTCCGCGCAAGAGCAGATCAGGGATGAAGCGTACAGGAAAGAAGACCGCGACCGATCGGAATTTCGTCGTCGCGCTTTCCCGCGGGCTTGACGTATTGCGAGCATTCCAACCCAGCGACGGACTTCTCGGCAATCAGGAGATTGCCTCCCGCACCAACCTGCCAAAACCGACGGTTTCGCGGCTGACCTACACGCTGACGAAGCTCGGCTATCTGACACCGGTTCCCCGTTTCGAGAAGTACCAGCTGGCGCCGGCCGCGATGGCGCTCGGTTACGCGGCGCTGGCCAATCTCGGCGTTCGGCATTTGTCCGAGCCGTTTCGCGAGGAAATGATGCGCGCGACCGGCGGCGCCGTCGCAATCGGCGGCCGCGACCGCCACAGCATGATCTATTTCGGGCAAAGCCGTGGCAGCGAGACGGTCGGCGTTCAACTCGACGTCGGCTCCCGCGTGCCGATTGCAACCAGCGCGATGGGCCGCGCGTATTTCTGGGCGCTCGGCGACGAGGATCGCGCCGAAGTGACGCGCATCCTGCGCGAACATTACGGCAGTCGCTGGCCCAAGATGCGCGACGGGCTGGAACGTTCGGGCGAGACGGTCGCGAAATATGGTTTCGCGCTGTCCGTCGGCGACTGGCACGACGACATCGGCGCCGCCGGCGTCGCGCTCAAGCTCAATGACGGAACCGGTCCCTACGCATTCAATTGCGGTGCACCCGCATTCCGCTTCACGGAAGAGCGTTTGATCAACGACATTGGACCGCGACTGCTGGCGATGGTAAGGAACATCGAAGCGGCACTTGGGGGTCTGATGCCGCAATCCAAAAAAGAAGTCAGCAAAAAGCTGAAATCAGGAGGAAAAGTTGCGCGTGTGGCCGAGGGATTCAGATAGCCTTAGTCATCATCGGGAGCGGTTCGCATCGCACCATTGCCCACTGACGTCCGTGGGCGAGACGACATGACGCAGGCACAGCTCGCGCAGGGGACATCGCCCCTGCTCGCCGTTCGCGACGTCAGCGTCGTGTTCGGCGGCATCGTCGCGCTCAATGGTGTGTCCTTCGACATGCACAAGGGCCAGATCCTCGGATTGATCGGCCCCAACGGCGCCGGCAAGACCACGCTCTTCAACTGCCTCTCCCGCCTGTACCAGCCGTCGTCCGGCGACATCCTGATGGAAGGCGCGAGTATTCTGACGCGCCCGCCGCACAGGATCGCCGAGATCGGCATCGGCCGCACCTTCCAGAACGTGGCGCTGTTTCCGAATTTGTCGGTGATGGACAATGTCCGCGTCGGCACGCATGCCCGCACCTCCTCTGACATCATCAGCGACTCGCTGCGGCTCGCCTGGATTCGCCGCAGCGAGAGCACCGTCAACAAGAAGGTGCACGAGATCCTCGCCTATCTCGACCTCGAGGACGTCGCCCACACCGTCGTCTCCGGCCTGCCCTTCGGCACGCAGAAGCGCGTCGAATTGGCGCGGGCGCTGGCGGCCGACCCGAAGATCCTGCTGCTCGACGAGCCCGCCGGCGGCCTCAATCACGAAGAGGTCTACGTGCTCGGCGACCTCATCCGCCGCATCCGCGACGAGCGCGGCATGACCGTGCTGCTGGTCGAGCATCACATGGGCCTCGTGATGTCGATCGCCGACCACGTCGTCGCGCTGAATTTCGGCAAGAAGCTTGCGGAAGGCACGCCCGCCCAGGTGCAGGTGAACCCCGACGTCATCACGGCCTATCTCGGGAGCAAGGACCAATGACGACGCTGCTCAACGTCAAGGACCTGCGCGCCTATTACGGCCAGGTCCAGGCGCTCCATGGCCTGTCCTTCTCGCTCAGCGAGGGGTCGCTGACGACGCTCTTGGGCGCCAACGGCGCCGGCAAGACCACGACGCTGCGCGCGATCTGCAACATGGTGCGCTCCACCGGCGGCATCGAGTTCGACGGCAAACCGCTGAACAACAAATCGACCGAAAGCATCGTGCGCTTCGGCATCGCCCATGTGCCGCAGGGCCGCGGCACCTTCACCACCATGACGGTGGAAGAGAACCTCCAGCTCGGTGCCATCACCCGCAAGGACAATGCCGGCATCGTCTCCGATATCGAGCGCATGTATGCGCATTTCCCAGTGCTGAAGCAGCGGCACACCCAGCAGGCCGGCACGCTCTCCGGCGGCGAGCAGCAGATGCTCGCGGTCGCCCGCGCACTGATGCTGCGGCCGCGGCTGATGCTGCTCGACGAGCCGTCCTTTGGCCTCGCACCGCTGGTCGTGCGCGACCTGTTCGGCATCCTCGGCAAGATCAATCGCGAGGACAAGGTGTCGATCCTGGTGGTCGAGCAGAACGCCCAGCTCGCGCTCGAGCTCGCCGACCAGGCCTATGTGATCGAGACCGGCCGTATCGTGATGTCGGGCAATGCCAAGGACATCGCGAACAACGAAGAAATCCGCAAATCCTATCTGGGTTACTGAGGAGCCGGCACGATGGAACTGTTTACCAACCAGGTCCTGGCCGGGATTGCCACGGGCGCCATCTACGCCTGCATGGCGCTCGCCGTGGTCATGATCTACCAGGCGATCGACCATCTCAACTTCGCGCAGGGCGAGATGGCGATGTTCTCGACCTTCATCTCCTGGCAGTTGATGCAGTGGGGTGTGCCCTATTGGGGCGCGTTCATCATCGCGCTGGCGCTCTCCTTCGTCGGCGGCATCGCGATCGAGCGCATCCTGTTCAAGCCGCTGGCCAAGGCGCCGGTGCTGACCAACGTCGCCGGCTTCATCGCGCTCTACGCCATCATCAACTCCTCGGCCGGGCTGATCTGGGACTTTACCATCAAGCAATATCCGACGCCGTTCGGCTCCTCGCCGTTCCTCGGCAGCCAGCTGATCTCGACCCACCAGGCCGGCATGATCGGCGTCACCGTGCTGCTGCTGATCGGGCTCTATTTCTTCTTCCAGTACACGCGGATCGGGCTTGCCATGCGGGCGGCCGCATCGGTGCCTGAATCGGCACGCCTGGTCGGCATCAACACCTCCTGGATGATCGCGCTGGGCTGGGGCATGGCGTCCGCCATCGGCGCCATCGCCGGCATGCTGATTGCCCCGGTCGTGTTCCTCGAGCCCAACATGATGGGCGGCGTGCTGATCTACGGCTTCGCCGCAGCCGTGCTCGGCGGACTGACCAGCCCGTTCGGCGCCGTGGTCGGCGGCTTCCTGGTCGGCATCTTCGAGAACCTTGCCGGCACCTACATCCCTGGCGTCGGCAACGAGCTGAAACTCCCGATCGCGCTCGCGCTGATCATCTCCGTCCTGGTCGTCAAACCCGCTGGTCTGTTCGGCCGGCACATCGTCAAGCGAGTTTGATCATGAGCGCTGTAGAAGACGTCGTCACGGAAGCCCCGGCCGTCGAGGCGGTTCCGAAGCGGGCGATGACGCTGGGCACGGGCACCTCGGTGGTGGTGCTGTTGCTTCTCATCGCCATTCCGCTGTTCGCCAAGAACTTCGTGATCTTCCAGCTGACCCAGCTGTTGTATCTGGGCCTCGCCGTGCTGGCGCTGAACATCCTGACCGGCGGAAGTGGCCAGTTCTCGCTCGGCCAGAGCGCGTTCTACGGCATCGGCGCCTACGTCACTGCTGTCATGATGGAGCAGTTCAACATCCCGTACTTCCTCTGCCTGCCGGTCGCGGCCGTGGTCTGCTTCGGCGCGGGCTTCCTGTTCGGCCAGCCGGCGCTGCGGCTCTCCGGCGTGTACCTTGCGCTTGCGACCTTCGCGCTCGCCACCGCGATGCCGCAGCTGCTCAAGCTGAACTTCCTCGAGAAGTGGACCGGCGGCGTGCAGGGCCTCGTCGTCACCAAGCCCGACGCGCCGTTCGGCCTGCCGATGTCGCAGGACATGTGGCTGTATTACTTCACGCTCGTGGTCGTGCTCGCGATCTATATCTTCTCGGTCAACCTGCTGCGCTCGCGCTCGGGCCGCGCCTTCATGGCGATCCGCGACAACGAGATCGCGGCCTCCGCCATGGGTGTCAACGTCGCGCTGTACAAGACGCTGGCCTTCGGCGTCTCCGCGGCCATCACCGGCGTCGCCGGCGGCCTGAGCGCCATCGCGGTGCAGTTCGTCGCGCCCGACAGCTTCACCATCACGCTCGCGATCCAGCTGTTCCTCGGCATGGTCGTCGGCGGCGTCGGCTGGCTGCCCGGCTCGATCGTGGGTGCCGCCTTCATCATCTTCGTGCCGAACATCGCGGAGGGCATCTCCAAGGGCCTCTCCGGCGCGGTGTTCGGCGTGCTGCTGTTTCTCGTCATCTACCTGGTGCCGCATGGCGCAAGGCAAGTCGCGATCCTGGGCCAGCAACTCGCCGGTAAGCTCAGAAAAAACTGAAACCGTTCAATTAAAGAAGGAGACCAAATTTGTTTTTCGGAAGAACACTGCGAACCACCGCACTCGTAACGGCGGTCGCGACCCTCACCTCCGGCGCAGCACTCGCCCAGAAGAAATACGATACCGGCGCCTCCGATACCGAGATCAAGATCGGCAACATCATGCCGTACAGCGGTCCGGCGTCGGCCTATGGCGTCATCGGCAAGACCGAAGAAGCCTATTTCAAGATGATCAACGACAAGGGCGGCATCAACGGCCGTAAGATCGTCTACGTCACCTATGACGATGGCTATTCGCCGCCCAAGGCCGTCGAGCAGGTCCGCAAGCTCGTTGAAAGCGACGAGGTGCTCGCCGTGTTCAACCCGCTCGGCACGCCCTCGAACAGCGCGATCCAGAAATATCTCAACGCCAAGAAGATCCCGCAGCTGTTCGTCGCCACCGGCGCCACCAAGTGGAACGATCCGAAGAATTTCCCCTGGACCATGGGATGGCAGCCCTCCTACCAGAGCGAAGCGCAGATCTACGCGAAATGGCTGCTCAAGGAGAAGCCCGACGCCAAGGTCGCGATCCTTTATCAGAACGACGATTTCGGCAAAGACTACCTCAAGGGCACCAAGGACGGTTTTGGCGCCAAGGCGTCGTCCGCAATCATCCTGGAAGAGAGCTATGAGGTCTCCGAGCCGTCGATCGACGGCCACATCGTCAAGATCAAGGCCGCCAATCCCGACGTGCTGCTGATCTACACGACGCCGAAGTTCGGCGCCCAGACCATCAAGAAGACCGCCGAGCTCGGCTGGAAGCCGCTCCAGATCATCACCAACGTGTCGGCCTCGGTCGGCAGCGTGATGAAGCCGGCAGGCTTCGAGGCTTCCCAAGGCGTGCTGTCGGCGGCCTATGCCAAGGACGGCGCGGATCCGCGCTGGGCTGACGATGCCGCCATGAAGAAGTGGGTGGAGTTCCTCGACAAGTACATGCCGGGCGCCGACAAGACCGATTCCAGCGTCGTCTACGGCTACGGCGCCGCGCAGACACTGGCCAAGGCGCTGGAGCAGTGCGGCGACGATCTCACCCGCGCCAATCTGATGAAGCAGGCGGCGAGCCTGAAGGATTTCACGCCGGACACCCTGCTGCCCGGCGTCAAGATCAACACCGGACCGAACGACTTCGCCCCGATCAGCCAGCTGCAGATGCAGCGGTTCAAGGGCGAGAAGTGGGAACAGTTCGGCGACATCCTGAACGGCGACGTCGCCCCCGAGTGACGCGCTGACGCTTTAGTCCAAGGTTGAAAAGCCCCCGCGCGCAATCGCGGGGGCTTTTTGTTGACGTCGTGCATCAATCTTGTTCAATGCGGCGCCGATCCAGTTGAGGCAGGAGAAAAATGGCTGTCGTTCGATTTCAGGTTGCGGTGCTTTCGGCCGCATTCGCGTTGTGCACTGCGATGAGCAATCCCGCGCTGGCACAGAAGTCCTACGACAACGGCGCTTCCGACACTGAAATCAGGATCGGCAACATCATGCCCTATAGCGGCCCGGCCTCGGCCTACGCCGTGATCGGCAAGGCCGAGGAAGCCTATTTCAACAAGGTCAATGCCGAGGGCGGCGTCAACGGCCGCAAGATCAAGTTCATCTCGTATGACGATGCTTATTCGCCGCCGAAGACGGTGGAACACGCGCGCAAGCTGGTCGAGAGCGACAATGTGCTCTTGATCTTCGGCTCGCTCGGCACCTCCACCAACGGCGCCATCCGCAAATACATGAACGAGAAGAAGGTGCCGCAATTGTTCGTGGCGAGCGGCGCCTCGAAGTGGAACGATCCGAAGAACTTCCCGTGGACGATGGGCTGGCAGCCGAGCTACGCCAGCGAAGCCAAGATCTACGCCAAGTACATTTTGAAGGAAAAGCCGGATGGCAAGATCGGCGTGCTCTACCAGAACGACGATTTCGGCAAGGACTATCTGAGGGGGCTGAAGGACGGGCTCGGCGACAAGGCCTCGATGATCGTGATGGAGGAGCCTTACGACACCTCGGAGCCCGCAATCGACGAGCACGTCGTGAAGCTGAAGGCCGCCGGCGCTGACGTCTTCATCAGCATCACCACGCCGAAATTCGCGGCGCAGGCGATCAAGAAGGCGGCCGAGATCAACTGGCACCCGATGCACATCATCTCCAACGTCTCGGCCTCCGTCGGCGGCGTGATCGAGCCCGCGGGCTTCGAGATCTCGCAAGGCATTTTGTCGGCGAGCTACACCAAGGACGGCTCCGACCCGCAATGGAACGCCGATGAGGGCATGAAGAGGTTCTATAACTTCATCGCGCAGTTCGATCCGAAGGCCAACAAGCTCGATGCCGGCGTGGTGTTCGGCTATGCCGCAGCCCAGACCATGGTGAAGGTGCTGCAGATGTGCGGCGACAACCTCACCCGCGACAACATCATGAAGCAGGCGGCGTCCCTGAAGGACTTCGCGCCGGACACGCTGCTGCCCGGCATCAAGATCAACACCGCGCCCGACAATTTCGCGCCGATCGAACAGCTCCAGATGATGCGGTTCAAGGGCAAGACCTGGGAATTGTTCGGCGAAATCATCTCGAGTGACCTCGGTCACTGAGATTGTCAACTTAAAATAGCCGAGAACAAAAAAGCAATTCCAGGCAGTGCCGCCGTCTCGCAGCCGCACATGACGAATTGCGGCGGCCCTGACTACTAAAGGAGCAGCCCCTGCGACGCCATCGCAGGGGCTTTCTGTTGAAGCCATCAGCCAAATCGTATTGAATTGCAGCCGCGTCACCCAAAAACAATCAAGCCAAGAAAAGGAGCGCACACACACCAAGAAAATAGGGAGATTGGAATGCCCGCTGTCACCGGCAAGCTTGCGGCCGCGTCACTGGCGTTCGCGCTCATTGCAGCCGCGACCTCCACCGCATCGGCCCAGAAGAAATACGATACCGGCGCGACCGACACCGAGATCAAGATCGGCAACATCATGCCCTACAGCGGTCCGGCCTCCGCCTACGGCATCATCGGGCGGACCGAAGCCGCCTATTTCAAGAAGATCAACGAGGAAGGCGGCATCAACGGCCGCAAGATCAACTACATCAGCTATGACGACGCCTACTCGCCGCCGAAGACGGTCGAGCAGGCGCGCAAGCTGGTCGAGAGCGACGAAGTGCTGTTCATCTTCAATTCGCTCGGCACGCCGCCGAACTCGGCAATCCACAAATACATGAACTCGAAGAAGGTGCCGCAGCTGTTCGTCGCGACCGGCGCCACCAAGTGGAACGATCCGCAGAACTTCCCTTGGACCATGGGCTGGCAGCCCAACTACCAGAGCGAGACACAGATCTATGCGAAGTGGCTGCTGAAGAACAAGCCTGACGCCAAGATCGCCGTGCTCTATCAAAACGACGACTACGGCAAGGACTACGTCAAGGGCCTGAAGGACGGTCTCGGCGCCAAGGCGTCCTCGATGATCGTTGCGGAAGAGAGCTACGAGACCTCCGAACCGACCATCGACAACCATATCGTGAAGCTGAAATCGACCGGCGCCGACGTTTTCATGAACATCACGACGCCGAAATTCGCAGCCCAGGCGATCAAGAAAGTGGCGGAGGTCGGCTGGAAGCCGCTGCACTTCCTCAACAACGTCTCGGCCTCCGTCGGCAGCGTGATGAAGCCGGCCGGCTTCGAAAACGGTCAGGATGTCATCTCTGCGGATTATCTGAAGGACGTGTCGGATCCCGCATGGGCCAATGATGCCGGCATGAAAGAATTCCTGGCGTTCATGGGCAAATACTTCCCCGACGGCGACAAGCTCGATAAGGGCACCATCGTCGGCTATGCCGTGGCGCAGACGCTGGTCCAGGTCCTGAAGCAGTGCGGTGATGATCTCACGCGCGAGAACATCATGAAGCAGGCGGCGAACCTGAAGGACTTCCGCACCGAGGCGCTGCTGCCGGGCGTGAAGATCAACACCTCGCCGACCGATTTCGCGCCGATCAGCCAACTTCAGCTTGAGAAGTTCAAGGGCGAGAAGTTTGAGTTGTTCGGCGACGTGATCAGCGCCGACGTCGGCGGCTAGCCGCCTCGACCTCCGACGATAACAAGCCCCCTGCGAGATGATCGCAGGGGGTTTTGCTTGCGCCCCGATTATGATCACGCGATTGCACAATCGAATGATGGTAAAGCCTGCTTACCCTTTCGTGCCTGATGCGGTAGGCAGGGGCATGGCGACGTTCTCGCCACAGCTTTAGTCTGCTCACGAGTTTGCCGAAGGCCATCGTCATGACCGACCGACGCCCCCTGCTCCGCGCGCTCTACGACGCCGCCGTTGCCGCCGCCCATCCGAACACGATCCTGGCGCCGCATCTGCGGCCCGTACCCAAGGGGCGCGTGATCTGCCTCGCCGCCGGCAAGGGCGCCGCCGCGATGGCCGCGGCTGCGGAGCGGCATTATCTCGACACGCTCAAGCTCGCGCCGGAGCAGCTTGTCGGCATCGCCACCACGCGCCATGGCTATGGCGTGCCGACGCGCCGCATCCGCGTCGTCGAGGCCGGCCATCCCGTGCCGGACGAGGCTGGCCTCAAGGGCGCCGCCGACACGCTCGCGCTCGCGGGCGCGGCCGAGCCTGACGATCTGCTGCTGGTGCTGCTCACCGGCGGCGGCTCGGCGAACTGGATCGCGCCCGTCGACGGCATCAGCTTCGCACAGAAGCAGGCGGTCAACAAAGCGCTGCTGCGCTCGGGCGCGCCGATCGGCGAGATGAACGTCGTGCGAAAACATCTCTCGCGCATCAAGGGCGGACGACTGGCGCGCGCCGGCCAGAACGCCGCCGAGATCGTGACGCTCGCGATCTCCGACGTGCCGCACGACGATCCGTCCGCGATCGCGTCGGGCCCGACCGTACCCGATCCGACTACGCTTTCGGATGCGCGCGCGATCGTCGCGAAATACAAGCTCGCCATCGACGATGCCGTGCGCCACGCGCTCGACGATCCCGCCAACGAAAGCGCCAAGTCGGGCGACGCTGCCTTTGCGCGTGCGCATTTCGAATTGATCGCGCGCCCGAAGCAGTCGCTCGACGCCGCGGTGAAGCTCGCAAAGGACGCCGGCTACGAGACCATCGATCTCGGCGCCGATCTCGAAGGCGAGGCCCGCGAGGTCGCGGCCGATCACGCCAGGCTGGCGCTGCAGGCCCGCGCGCAAGGCAAGCGCGTCGCGATCCTCTCCGGCGGCGAGCTCACGGTGACCGTGCGCGGCAATGGCCGTGGCGGCCCCAACCAGGAATACGCGCTGGCGCTGGCCTCGTTGTTGAAGGACACGCCGGACATCTCGGCACTCGCCGGCGACACCGACGGCGCCGACGGCGGCGCCGGCCACCCCACCGATCCCGCCGGCGCGCTGATCGACGCGGCGACCTTTGCCAAGATGAAAGCGCAGGGGCTTCAGCCGCAGGCGTATCTGGACAACAACGACGCGACCACGTTCTTCGAGGCGACGGGCGATCTGCTGCAGCCGGGACCGACGCTGACCAATGTGAACGACATCAGGGTGATCCTGGTCGACTGAGCCCGCCACCACCCCGCAGTGCGTCGGGACTAGAGTGCGAAACGCGCCCCGCCTGTCGAACCCGAGGCCCTCGCCCCCGTATGCTTAACGCAAAGTGTACGGAAGCGGGGTCCGGCCCGCATAGCGCCAGCTTTCTTAACGTGAAATTCGTTGCAATTTCGGGAAGCTGCCTGCGCATGAGGCAGATCATGGCGACGATTCACCGGATTCTGCTCTAATGCTGCCGCGCTTGAGGGAGGGCAAGGACTCATGGACGATCGTGACAGGCAGGTCGGCGAGATCGACCAGCTCGTCCTTGGCGGGCTGCTCGAGCAGGCCGTCAATAACCTTTGGCTTGGCATCATCCTTTTCAACCAGAGGCGCGAGGTCGTCTACTGCAACCAGCGCTACATGGACTTGTACCGCCTTTCGCCGGAGCAGGTGCGGCCGGGCACGCCGGTCAGTGATCTGATCCAGCATCGTCTCGCACTGGGCCTGAAGATCCGCGGCGAGGCCGATGCCTATATCCGCGCCCGGACGGAAGGCACGTTCGTTAGCGAACGAACCGTCCAGGAATTCGCGGACGGGCGGATCATCGCCTATACCGCCCACCCGCTGCCGAATGGCGGCGGCATGGCCACCCATGAGGACATCACCGAACGCGAGGAGCTCAGCGCGCGCTTGCAGCAGCGCAACATGCAGTTCGACATCGCGATCAACAACATGTCGCACGGGCTGTGCTTCTTCGATGCCGATCACCGGCTGATCGTGTGCAACAGGGACTTCATCGACATGTACGGGCTGCCGCCCGAGCGCGTCCGTCCCGGCATGCCGCTGTCGGAAATCGTCGACATGCGCTTCGAAGCCGGCAGCGTGCCCGCGATGACGCGGGACGAATTCATGAAGTGGCGAACCGGCGTCGTCGTCTCGGCCGAGCCCGTCGACAGCATCATGGAGATGCGCAACGGACGCACCTTCAAGGTCCGCCATCGGCCGATGCCGGATCTTGGCTGGGTGGCGACCCACGAAGACATCACCGAACAACGCCGGGCCGAGCTGAAGATCGCGCATATGGCGCATCACGATGCGCTGACCGACCTTGCCAATCGCACCTTGCTCAACCAGCGGCTCGCGCAGGCGTTCGCGTCAAACCAGACGTTCGCCGTGCATCATATCGATCTCGACAAGTTCAAATCGGTCAACGACACGTTGGGACATCACGCCGGCGATGCCCTTCTGAAAGGCGTCAGCGAGCGCCTGCGTCGCCTCGTCCGTCCGAGCGACACGATCGCCCGCATGGGCGGTGACGAATTCGTCGTCCTGCAAATCCCGATCGGCGACCGGAGCGAAGCGGGCGCGCTTGCGCAGCGCATCATCGAGCAGATGGACGCGCCGTTCGAAATCGACGAACAGCAGACGATCGCAGGGGCAAGCGTTGGCATCGCCATTGCACCGGCCGACGGCACAACACCGGAGCAATTGCTGCGCAATGCGGACCTTGCGCTCTACCGGGCCAAGAGCGACGGCAGGGGCACGTACCGCTTGTTCGAACCTGCGATGGACGAAGAGGTGCAAAGCCGCCGCGCATTGGAGCTCGACCTGCGCAGGGCACTCGCTGGTGGCGAATTCGAGCTTCACTACCAGCCGCTGGTCAAGACAGAGAGCGGCGAGATCAGCGGCTTCGAGGCCCTGATCCGCTGGCAGCATCCGAAGCACGGGCTGATCGCGCCGGGCAGCTTCATTCCGCTCGCGGAGGAAATCGGCCTCATCGTACCGATCGGCGAATGGGTCATTCGACAGGCGTGCAGGACCGCGAGCCAATGGCCGAAACACCTCCATGTCGCCGTCAACATCTCTGCTGCACAGTTCCGCTACGCCGGCCTCGCCGAGGTCATTGTCGGCGCCCTCGCATCCGCGGGGCTGGAAGCAAGCCGGCTCGAAATCGAGATTACGGAGAGCGTCCTCTTGCAGGACAAGGAGGGGACGCTCGCCATCCTGCACCGGCTGCGTGAGCTCGGCGTCCGGATCGCCTTGGACGATTTCGGCACCGGCTATTCGTCGCTGACCTATCTGCAATGCTTCCCGTTCGACAAGATCAAGATCGACCGTTCCTTCGTGCGCGACGTCGCGACCGATGCCGGGTCGCTCAACATCGTGCGGGCGATTGCTGCACTCGCGAACGGGATGGGAATGACGGCGACAGCCGAGGGCGTCGAAACGCGCGAGCAACTCGAGCGGATCGCGGCGGAGGGGTGCACGGAAATGCAGGGCTATCTGTTCAGCCGTCCTTTGCCCGCGGCCGAAATCGAGCGCCGCTTCCTCTCCCTCGAGGCACCCGCGCTGCGCGACCGGTTCGCCGCCGCCTGATCTCCTACGGGAGCGCTCCCCTCAAAACTCGTTCGCGATCTTCGACAGCATCTCGAGCAGGGCTTCGCGGTTGGCCTGCCCCAGCAGCTCGTTCAACCGTGACTCGTGCTTGGTGGCGACGAGCTTCTTGGCGCGCGTCAGTACCGCCTTGCCCTTGTCGGTCAAAACCAGGATGTGCGAGCGGCGGTCGTTGGTGGAGCGGATCCGGGCGCAGAGGTCGCGGCTCTCGAGATTGTCGAGCAGGGCGACGAAATTCGGCCGGAGGATGCCGAGGGTGGAGGCGATCTCGGTCTGGTTCCGGCCCGGGTTCTTCTCCACCAGCAGCAACACCGAGAACTGCGCCGGCGTCAGCTGGAGCGAGGCCATGCAGCGCAAGAAGTTCTCGAACACCTTGAGCTGTGCCCGCTTCAGCACATAGCCGAGCTGTTCGGAGAGCTCGCCGAGCTGGAGGGCCTCGGGCAGGCCCTCGGTGGCATCCTTGCGGCCCTTGGTCGCGTCGGACGGCTTTTCGGAGGACTTTTCAGCGGTTTTAGAAACGGTCATCGCCTCATGCTCGCAATCCCGCTAAATTCGGGTCGGGTCGTTTGCTGCCCTTGAGATTATATTTGATAATTGTTATGGACCATATCAAATATCGTCAGCGTATTTCAATGGCTGTGAACGGACCATCCACCGCAACCGCGGAGACCGGTCCGGATCGTTGAGGGGGAGCGTCCGGTCTTGAACACCACCATCATGCTGTTCCTGCTGCAGGACGGCATTACCAATGGCGCGATCTACGCGCTGCTCGGCCTGGCGCTGGTGCTGGTGTTCGCCGTCACCCGCGTCATCCTGATCCCCCAGGGCGAATTCGTCACCTATGGCGCGCTGACCTATGCCTCGCTGGCCTCGGGCCAGATGCCGGGCACGGCCAAGCTTGCGCTGGCCATGGGCATCGTCGCCTTCGCTTTCGACCTGTTCGTGGCGCGCAAGGCGCTGCATGGCCGGTTGATCGTCCGCAGCGTCCTCACCAACATCGTGCTGCCGGCCATCGTGCTGGCCGTGACGCTCTATTTCGCCGGCCAGAAGCCGCCGGTCGCGGTCTGCATCGCGCTGTCGCTGCTGATCGTCGCGATGATCGGCCTGTTTCTTTACCGCATTGCGTTCCAGCCGCTGGCGCACACCTCGGTGCTGGTGCTGCTGATCGCCTCGGTCGGCGTCCATCTGGCGCTCCAGGGACTGGGCCTGCTGTTCTTCGGTGCCGAGGGCCAGCGCGGTCCGGCGGTGCTGTCCGGCGCCTTCACCGCGGGCTCGCTGCGCTTCACCGGCCAGAGCCTCACGGTCTACGGCATCACCATCGCCTTCATCGTCGGTCTGTGGCTGTTCTTCGGGCTGACGCTCTACGGCAAGGCGCTGCGCGCCACCGCCGTCAACCGGTTAGGGGCTCGGCTCGCCGGCATCCGCACCACGCTGTCGGGCCAGATCGCCTTCCTGCTGGCCTCCGTCATCGGCGCGCTGTCGGGCATCATGATCGTGCCGATCACGACGCTCTACTATGACTCGGGCTTCCTGATCGGCCTGAAGGGCTTTGTCGCCGCGATCATCGGCGGCCTTGTCAGCTATCCGCTCACGGCGGTCGCAGCCCTCTTCGTCGGCATCGTCGAGGCGTTCTCGTCCTTCTATGCCTCCAACTACAAGGAGGTGATCGTGTTCATGCTCCTGATCCCCGTGCTGCTGCTGCGGTCGCTCGCAGCACCCGCCGTCGAGGAAGAGAAGGACTGACGCCAAGATGCAGAGCCGGCTTCCCATCCTCATCTTCGCAGTTTTGATGGCCGCGATCCCGTTCGTCCCGGGCATGCCGCCATTCTGGATCGTGCTGCTCGACAATATCGGCCTCGCTGCCCTCGTCGCGATGGGCCTCGTGCTGCTCACCGGTGTCGGTGGCCTGACCTCGTTCGGACAGGCGGCCTTCGTCGGCTTCGGCGCCTACACCACGGCGCTGCTGACGACGGCTTACGGCCTGTCGCCCTGGTTGACCTTGCCGCTGTCGCTCGTGGTCAGTGGATTGCTCGCGGTGCTGCTCGGCCTGGTGACGGTCCGGCTCTCCGGCCATTATCTGCCGCTCGGCACGCTGGCCTGGGGGCTCGGTCTGTTTTATCTTTTCAGCAAGCTGGAATTTTTGGGTCGCAATGACGGCATCTCGGCGATCCCGCCGCTGTCGATCGGCTCGTTCAAGATGCTCTCACCCGGATCGATCTATTACGCGATCTGGGTCGCCGTGATCCTCTCGGCCCTGCTCACGATGAACCTGCTGGATTCCCGCACCGGCCGCGCCATCCGCGCGCTGCGGCGCGGCCATGTCGCGGCCGAAGCGTTCGGCGTGCACACGCCGCGCGCCAAAATGCTGGTGTTCATCCACGCCGCCGTGCTCGCCGGCCTCTCCGGCTGGCTCTACGCTCATCTCCAGCGCGCGGTGAACCCGACCCCGTTCGGTGCGCAGGCCGGCATCGAATATCTCTTCATCGCGGTGGTCGGCGGCGCCGGCTATGTCTGGGGCGGCGTGCTGGGCGCTGCGATCGTCGTGATCCTGAAAGAGGTGCTGCAAAGCTATCTGCCGCTGCTCCTGCCCGGCTCCGGCCAGGTCGAAACCATTGTGTTCGGCATCATGCTGGTGGCGCTGCTGCAACTTGCGCCCGGCGGCGTCTGGCCCTGGCTGATGTCGTTCCTGCCCGAGCGCACGGGTGGCAGGAAGCCGGACACCTCGCTGATGCTCGAGTCGCGCACCCGCGCGGCCGGCCAATCCGGCGTCCTGCTTCAGGTCGAGAAGGCGCGCAAACAATTCGGCGGCGTGATCGCGGTCAACAACGTCTCCTTCGATGTCCAGGCCCGCGAGATCGTCGCGCTGATCGGACCGAACGGCGCCGGCAAGAGCACCACGTTCAACCTGATCACCGGCGTGCTGTCGGCGACCTCAGGCTCGATCTCGGTGCTCGGCAAGAAAGTGGATCGCGCGCCGCCGCAGGAGATCGTCAAGCTCGGCATCAGCAGGACCTTCCAGCACGTCAAGCTCGTGCCCGACATGACCGTGCTGGAGAATGTCGCGATCGGCGCGCATCTGCGCGGCCATTCCGGGCCGCTCGCCTCGATGCTGCGGCTCGACCGCGCCGACGAAGCCAAGCTGCTTGCGGAGGCCGCCCGCCAGATCGAGCGGGTCGGCCTCTCCGACCAGATGCATCACCTCGCAGGCTCGCTGTCGCTGGGACAGCAGCGCATCGTCGAGATCGCCCGCGCCCTGTGCGTCGATCCGATGCTGCTGCTGCTCGACGAGCCCGCCGCCGGCCTGCGCCACATGGAGAAGCAGCAGCTCGCGAAACTGCTGCGCGATCTGCGCGACGGCGGCATGAGCGTGCTGCTGGTCGAGCACGACATGGGCTTCGTGATGAATCTCGCCGACCGCATCGTGGTGCTGGATTTCGGCACCAAGATCGCGGAAGGCACGCCTGCCACGATCAAGACCAATCCCGAAGTGATCAAGGCCTATCTCGGAGTGGCGGCATGAGCGCGCTGTTGTCCGTCACCGATGCGCATGTCGCCTACGGCAAGGTCGAAGCCGTGCGTTCGGTTGGGCTCGACGTCGGCGAGAACCAGATCGTCACCATCGTCGGCGCCAACGGCGCCGGCAAGACCACGCTGCTGTCGGCCATCATGGGCATCCTGCCGTTGAAGGGCCGTGTCGCCTTTGCCGGCCAGGACCTCGCCCGGCTCGACATCGAGGACCGCGTCGCGATGGGGCTCGGCCTCGTGCCCGAGCACCGCGAATTGTTCGTGACCATGAATGTCGAGGACAATCTTGAGCTCGGCGCTTTCCGCATCGAGAGAAGCAAGGCAAAGGCCTCGATGGAGCAGGTCTATACGCTGTTTCCGCGGCTGAAGGAGCGGCGCAAGCAGCTCGCCGGCACGCTCTCCGGCGGCGAACAACAGATGCTCGCGATGGGCCGCGCGCTGATGGGCGCGCCGAAACTCCTGATGCTGGACGAGCCGAGCCTCGGCCTTGCGCCGATCATCGTCGCCGATATTTTCCGCATCATCACCGAGCTGCGCGCCAGCGGCGTCTCCGTGCTGCTGGTTGAGCAGAACGCGCAGGCCGCGCTGAAGATCGCCGATCAGGCCTATGTGATGGAGCTCGGCGAGTTCGTGCTCAGCGGCAAGGCCAGCGATATCGCGGCGAACGAGGCGGTGGCGGCCAGCTATCTCGGCTTCCAGCACGAAGGCGGGAGCGTAATCTAACTACGCGCGCTGCGCCGTCCGCACAAAGCCCCAGGCGGCGATCCCTGCCATCAGCAGCGAGATCAGCACATTGTAGCCGGCCAGCGACAGGCCGAGGAAGCGCCACTGCACCTCGTCGCAGCGCACCACCTTGACGGTGTCGAGCCGCGACAGCAGATCGCCGGCGCTACCGAGATTGACGACCGGCCCAGAGCAATCGGTCGGCCCCTTCCAGAACCCCCATTCGACGCCCGAATGGTAGGTGCCGAGGCCGGCATTGGCGAGCGCCGCCAGCGCGAGGATCGCGAGCCCGGCCAGCAGCAGCGGTCGCGGCGCGCCGCTCCGCGCCGCAAGAACCGTGAGCGCACCGAGCGGGATCGCGAGATAATAGGCATAGCGCTGCTCGAGGCAGAGCGGACAGGGCAGGATTTCCAGCACGAGCTGGAAGAACCAGGCGCCCGCAATCGTCGCCGCCGCGATCAGGGTGACGGCCAGCGAGGCGGTCAGCGCAGGGCTACTCGCGGCCGATCGAAATGCAGGTATTGCAGCACTCTGGGTCGTCACGGCGGCCTCTCCGGATCAGGCTTGGCTTCAAGGCTCTAACCCCCGCCCAAGCCCCTGTCGAGAACGCCCGGGATCACTTTGGCGCGGGTTGACCCCGCTTTTTCCATGGCTATAGTCCGCCGGCTTCGCGAGGCTCCTTCCCGGGACCGACCGAGGGCCCCTGTGGCGGAACTGGTAGACGCGCTCGACTCAAAATCGAGTTCCGCAAGGAGTGCTGGTTCGATTCCGGCCAGGGGCACCAAGCCAAAAATATCAATAATAACAATAGCTTACACTATTGGTTTGATTCCACATTATCAGGAAAATTTTCGCGGCGCGCTGAAAACACGCGTGAAAATTCACTGCAGCTGTCCGGTTTGTTGGCATTTTTGTTGGTATCTGAGGAAACGGCGAATTCCGCTATTCCGAACGAGGGAATTGAGCAGATGGCCGCAAGAACGATGGCGTGGGCGCCAACCCGAACACGTCGACTGTAGCGCCACCCTACCGAAATTCGACAAAGGCGCCTCTGCCCAACTCAGAAGCTTGTCGAACGGTAGATTCAAATCGGGGAGCTGCAACGAAAGTTACTTCGACATCACTCAAAGTACGACGCACGATCGTTCGCGTGGTCCTCACATGGATGCGGGTCGGGTGGTGATGGAGGTATGGTGGGCGTCGACGTTGCGAGCGCAAGCGTGACAACGTTCAACAGGATGATCGCTGCCGCACCGATATCGACGGCGAGACTGAGCCCCCTCGCCGTCGCAATAGCGCCCAGAACGAGGGCGAGCGCGCCCATCGACAGATAACCCAGGAGATAGAGGGCGGAGAGTATGCCGCCGCGGTTACGCTTGGGAGCCACCGCGCTGATCAGTTGCAGGCCGCCGACAAACAACAGGCTGTAGGCCCCTCCCGCGGCGGAGGTCGCCAGCAAATAGGTGACCAGATCCCGCAGGCTGACCGCCAGGACGAGCAGCGCCATGCCCGAACACGAGATCAGCGCGCCGACGATCAGCGCCGCCCGCGGCGAGAGAGTCCGGGCGATGATCCCGGTCGTTCCCATCACGATGGGAAACAATGAAAGAACGGCGCTGTTGAGAAAGGCGTTGGGTGAACCGATGAGGTCGTGCTCAACTTGGCCGCCGAGCGAGAGAACCAAAACGCCGAACGTATAGGCCGCCACGATGGCGGTCGATGACACCGCAAAAGCCCGACGTAGATGCTTTGGAACGGATGGCATCCACGAGCGCCGGTCACCGCCCGTATCGCCGGGTGTGTGGCGGGGCAAGAACCACGTCCCGATCAGAAGAACGATGAGAAAAAGGGCAAGTACCCAGAAGCAAAGGCGCGTCGGCCATGGCCCGTATTGCGTCAAGGCGCCGCCGAGCAGCAGAGCAGCAACGAAGCCGATGGCCTGCGCCCCCATCGTGAGCGAGGCGGCGCTCTTCGCGTGCTCCGGGCTCGTGAACTCCAGGATAGCGGCGGTCGACGGGCTCGCCGCCAGGCCGACGCCGATGCCCATCAGGGCACGCCCCGCGAATACCCACCACACGTTAGGCGCGACGGCAAACAATAGCGCACCGACAAGAGAAGCAAAGAGGCCCGACAACATCGTCGCGCGGCGGCCAATCTGGTCGGAAATGCCGCCGAAGCCGACCAGCATGACGACGACGGTCATCGGATAGATGGCGAAGATGGCCGCCGTCATCGTATGGGTGAGATGCCACTGCTCGGCATAAAGCCCGTAGGTCAGCGCCGGCGCCGCACTTGTCCAGAGCGTATGACCCACCACCCCAGCCGAAACCAGCAGACTCGCGCGACGCCCCAGGGTGAACCGCCCTGCCACCGAAGGCTGGGTCCGGTCCGCCACGTTACCGCGAACGGACGCAGGCGCTGCCTTGATCATCGCTGTCGTCCTCGCAAATTCCACAAGGTCTCTGGAAGTTTACGAAGCGGTTTTGCCGCCATTCACGGCGATGATCTGGCCGGTGATGAACGACGCCTTGGCGGAAGCGACGAACACGATGGCATCGGCGATCTCCGTAGGGGTGCCGACACGCTTGAGAGGCACTCCCGCGACCAGTCCGGCTTTTCTCTCGGGCGTGCCGGTGAACCGGTCCAGCATTTCCGTTTCAACGGGCCCGGGCGCGACCGCATTGACGCGAATGCCCGATGCCGCACCTTCGAGCGCCGCGGATTTCGTCAGCCCTTCGACCGCGTGCTTGCTGGCGGTGTAGATCGATGCACCCGGCGCGCCGCGATGTCCCATGGTCGACGAGAGGTTCACGATGCTGCCGCTGCCCTGCGCCTGCATCACGCGCATTTCATGCTTCATGCTGAGCAGCACACCGAGCACGTTGGTGTCGAAAGTGGCCGCGTAGCTTTCGGCGGTCTGTTCCGTCACCGGACCGGGCTTGCCTTCAGTGCCGGCGTTGTTGACGGCCACATCGAGTCGACCGAACCGTGTCACGGTCCTGTCGATCAAGTTGCGGACTTCGTCTTCGTGGCGAACGTCCGTGCGAATGAATTCGGCTTCCACGCCGAGGCTGCGGAGTTCCTGGGTCAGGGCATGTCCCGCCTCATCGCGGCGGCCGGAGACGACAATCCGGGCGCCCTCCTGCGCGAAGGCCAGGGCGGTGGCACGGCCAATACCGGCCAAGGCGCCGGTGATCAGGACAACGGAGGTGGTCATGGAGCTTCTCCTGTAGGATCGCACGGTATTGCTGGAAAGCCTTTCTTGGCAGGTTTACCCCCTGAGAGCCCAGTCGGGCGTCGCGTTCCAGATACCTTCAGTACAAGTGATCTAGGTGCCCATGGCGGAAAGGAGAAAGACTTTGTAGGGTCCATCCCATACTCTAAAGGTATGGACAGAGCATGGAGCTGCGTCATCTGCGCTATTTCATTGCGGTGGCTGAGGAAGGAAGCCTCACGCTGGCGGCCGAGCGGCGGCTTCACACCGCTCAGCCGTCCCTGAGCCGGCAGATCCGTGATCTCGAGTTGGAGGTCGGCGCCCAATTACTGATACGCAATTCGCGTGGAATCGAACTGACCCCGGCGGGCCGCGCCTTTCTCGATCACGCGCGCCTGGCGCTGGCGCAGGTCGAGGTCGCCGGCGAAGCGGCGCGGCGGGCGGCACAGGTCGCCAAGCCGTCTTTCGTTCTTGGATTTCTGACCGGGCACGAGGTGACGTGGCTTCCCGAAGCCCTGAGGATTCTCCGCGACGATCAATCCAACATTGAAGTCATCGTGCACAGTCAGCTATCGCCCGACCTCGCAAGGGGGCTGCTTCAGGGCAAACTCGATGTGGCCTTTCTCCGGCGGGAAGACCAGGTGCCGGGCCTGGCATTCAAGTTTCTGGCCAAAGAGCCCCTCGTCGTTCTGCTGCCCAGCGATCATCGCCTCGCCAAGCACGACGCTATTCGCCCGCAAGACATCCCGCGCGAAACCTTCATCAGTGTTCCCAAGACGACATCACCGGCTCTCAGGGCTGTCATCGACGATTATGCCGCGCGCACCGGAATCGATCTCACCCCTGACCAGGAAGTCGACAATATTTCGATGGCGATCTCAATGATCGTATCCACGCGCGGCCTCGCCTTGTTGCCGCTTTATGCCCGAAATCTTCTTCCACCATCGGTCGTCAGCCGCCCTTTGCAAGGCGAAGCACCGATGATCGATCTTGTGATCGGCTACAACAGGGCAAACACGTCCTCACTTCTCAAGGTGTTTCTCTCCAAAGTGGACGACCTGATCGCGCGTGGAAGCGGAAGCATTTCGTAAAGGGCTGGCCGCTCGGTCTGGCAGGTCACGGAATGATCCGCTCACGCCGAAAGTCTGAAAACATCCGAAAGAACATTTCCTCGGTGTCCACCAGGTCGTGGAATCCGAAACGGCGGGCCTTGCTGGTATCAGAGACGATATCGTAATCGGAAGCGAATACGCCGTCCGGGTAGCCCCAGGCCGCAATCTCTTCGAAGCGGAATTTCTGCAATCCGTTCTTCTTGACGATTTTGTCCCAGGTCGGTCCCTTGTCCGCCATGGACCGCGCAAGGTTGATGTGCCGTGGTGGAGCCAGCTCCATCCCGAAGAAGTTCGCGAATCTGGGCCACAGGTTCTGCCACCTGATGAGATCGCTATTGGTGATGTTGAACGCCTGGTTGGCGCATTTCGGATCGGTCGCCATCCACGCGACGGCCTTTGCCAGAAGAGCGGCGTCCGTGCACTGGTAGAGCGCGGTATAGGCTCCCGGCTTGCCCGGAAAGCTGAGAGGCAACCCCAATGCCTTGCAGACGTTCGCATAGACTGCGATCGCCAGGGTCAGGTTCATCGGTCCTCCCGTGGAGAATCCGCAGACCGCGTGCGGACGCCCGACCGACCACGTCCAGCGCTTTCCTTTCTGGAATTCTTCGAGAAAGTCCTGCTGGTCGTAATAGAAATTCGGCGGCATGTGCCGCGGATCATCTTCCTTGGTCGGAGTCTTGTAGGGACCGAGGTGATTTCCGTACCACCTGGTGCCCTGAGAGAGATGAACATGCTCGAGCACGGGTGACGCAGCCTCGACGGTCTTGACGAGGTTGAAGAACATGTTGGCGTTCGCCGACATCGTCTCGGCGGGATCTGCCCGCTCCGTGATGGCCAAATAGAACAGGTGCGTGATGTTCGTGAGCGGACCGAGCTTGGCCCGGCAGTCGGCCGGATCGAGAAGATCCACGGCGATGTGCCTGTAGTCGCCGGGTATCCGCGGCTTCCGGCGCGACACCGCAACGATATCCCAGCCACCCTGCTCGAGCAGGTGAGCCAGCATGTAGCCGCCGGCCAGGCCGGAGGCACCTGTGACAAGTGCAGTGCGCTTTGTCGTCGGCATCTGTACTCTCTCCCTTACGTCGCCTTGATCTCGTCGACGCGATCTGGATAGAAGGCGACGTAATCCTTGATTTGCGCCATCGCTTCAAACGGGGTCTCATAAGTCCACACTGCATTGCGTGAACGATCCCCGCCCGCTGGAATGCTGTAGTAGGAGGCGTCGCCCTTGTAGGGGCAGTAGGTGGTGTGTTCGCTGCGCGCGAGCGCTGCCATATCGACATCCCGGCGGGGGACGTATTGAACCGGCGGATAGGACGCTTCGCGAAGCGTCAGCGCATCACCCGTGTCGGCGATAACTTTTCCGCCGACTTTGACAACGACGCGAGACAGGTTTGCCTCGATCGAAATGAGGTGATCGGGCCCTGGAACCTTTATCGGCCTGTCAGTCATGACGTGTCTCCTGAATGGAAGCGGATCGTGCGAAACCTTAGGCCGTGACCCGCCCAGTCGTGCCTCGATTGTGTTTGGAAGCCATCACGCCCCGGCCTTCCGGATCCTGATTGTCGGCACCACCCGAAACGCCGCGGTTAGATCGCCGGCCGAGCGCCGCCCGGCCAGCCGACAGCTCCTGCGCGACCTCGGCCACTCGGCGGCCGAGGAATTCCGCGGTCCGAAGATCGGAGGGCGGAGGAGCAACATCGCCGCTCAGATCCATGTCGGCCTGGCCGGCCATCCCGAGCGTGTAGCTGTCGCGGTTGAGGATGTCCTCGTTGGTGTAGGAGCGATTGTTCCCATAGTTCAGCCCGAGATTGATCCAATGCATTTGGTGTTGGGCCGCGAATGTCATCAGCTGGACCAGCGAGTTCTGCTTGTCGCCGCCGCGGGACGCGCCATTGGTGAAGCCAGCAGCGATTTTTCCCTCCCAGCGTTTTTCGGCATATTGAAGGTGCGAGGTCGCATCCATGAATGCTTTGAATGGTGCCGACAGGCTCCCCATGTAGGTTGGCGCTCCCATGATGATGGCGTCTGCACCATCGAGAAGCTCCCAGCGAGCTGGCGCTTGCTCTGCCGTTACAAGTTCCACGCTCGCGCCACTGACGGCCGTTGCACCACGTGCGACTGCTTCGGCGATCTTCACGGTGTGCCCATATCCGCTGTGATAGACGACGACGATTTTCACTGGAACTGACATGGGTGCTCTTGGATCGGGGGCAGATTTGACAAGCGGCACGAGCGCTGCGTCATCGCGCATCCTCTTCGGACAAGAATGCGGAAACGTGCTGGACGAACCGCTTCGGATATTGGTACTGCGAACCGTGATTGGCGTCGGGATAGAGGACAAGCTGGGCGTCAGGCAGGTGCCGCTGCAGGATGAACGAATTCACGGAGTAGATGATCACGTCCTTGCCGCCGTTCACGACCAGTGCCGGCTGACGGATCGCCTTCAGATATTCGAACGGCTCCTCCCGTGGCGCGCCCCATTCGCTGATCGCCTCGATCTGGGCGGGTGCGACCTTATCGTTGACCTCGGGATCGCGGTGCTCGGCGCGTAACCGGAAGCGTTTGAGGAACTCGCGGCCCGCAGCCTGGCTCTTCTCGGACTTCGTGAAATGCACACGAAGCCAGAGACGATCGGGCTCGTCATAGGTGGCGCCGAAGATCTCCTGCGCCTCTGGCGTAAGCGTGGCCATGCCCTCGCCACCGCGCGGACCGGTGCCGACCAAGACCAGTCGCCTCACGAGGGCGGACGCCTGAAGGGCGATTTCCTGCGCGACAAAGCCGCCGATGGAGAAGCCGAGCACATCGACCTTCGTCAGTCTTAGCGCCTTGATGAACGCCACCGCATTGGCGCCCATTTTCCCGATCGTGGTGGGCACCTCTCCAGAGGAGCTGGACACACCGGCGTTGTTGAACAGGATCACTTCGCGGTCCTTGGCGAGACCGTCGGTCACTGCCGGATCCCAATGGTCCATGGTGCCGGTGAAATGCTGGTTGAAGACGAGCGGCACGCCGGCTGCCTTGCCAAAGCGGCGATAGGCAAAGCGGATGCCGTTGGCTTCGACAAACTGCGTCGGCGCGGTCTGGTGATTATGCTGGGTCATTGATTCCCTTTTGCGGCGGCTCGAGCCTGGGTACGAAGCGGTCGAAAGTGGCGGCGTCCGGACGCGCAGCGAAGCTGCGAGAAGGGTTGCCTCGGGACGACCACGCCCGTATTGGGGCGCGGAGTAAGCCTCCGCGCCCCAACAGGATCAGTTGGCGCTGTGTCCGCCGTCGACGTTGAGAACGTGACCGGTGATGAACCTGGCCTCGTCCGAACCGATGAACACGATGCCGTCGGCGACCTCCTCGGAGAGCCCGAGCCGACCCAGTGGAACCTGCGTCGCCAAAGCCGCCTTGTTCTCCGCCGTGCCGGTGAAGCGGGTCAGCATGCCGGTGTCCGTCGGACCAGGCGCGACGGCATTCACGCGAATTCCCGACTTGGCAACTTCGAGCGCCACCGATTTGGTAATGCCTTCCACGGCGTGCTTGGCGCCGACATAGATCGAGGCAAAAGCCGCGCCCTCGTGCCCATAGGTCGAGGAAATGTTGATGATGCTCCCGCTCCCCTGGGCCTGCATGGCACGCACTTCGTGCTTCATGCTCAGGACCACTCCGACAACGTTGGTCTCGAACGTCGCCGCAACGGTTTCGGCGGTCTGGTCCGTGATCGGGCCAACCTGGCCTTCGGTGGCGGCATTGTTCACCGCGACGTCGAGACGACCAAACCGTGCGACGGTCTTGTCGACCATGGCGCGAACGTCATCTTCCTTGCGGACGTCGGCCTTGATGAACTCAGCCTCGGCACCCAGAGAACGAAGCTCCTTGACCAGCTCCTTGCCGACCTCATCCCGCCGGCCGGCAACGGCCACCTTTGCGCCCTTCCTGGCGAAGGCGACGGCGGCGGCGCGCCCGATGCCCGTGAGGCCACCGGTGATCAAAACAACTTGCGTGCTCATTCTACGATCCTTTGTTGGCCGCCCGAAACGCGCGGCACTTCGTCCATGCGCGATCGCACCGTCGCGTGACGATGATCGTCAGCGTTGTTCGATCTCAATCATCAAGACGAAGGTAGCGGCGGGATGCTCCCCGCATTAGACGCGAGAGGGGACTATTAGATATTCTGACCAAGAATGAATGGCCCGCGCGCCTTATCTCACGCGGTCAGTGGTCTCTTCAGTGACTCGCTCTGTGTGGTCGGAATACAAGTCTCGACAAATGAGGCGAACTCTCTCGCCTTGGCGCTCGCCATCCGCCCGGTCGGATAAACCGCCCAGAGCTCCAGGCTGGGAAGCTCCCAGTCATTCATAACGGATTTGACGATACCTGACGCAAGTTCGGGAGCGAAGTTCCACTCGGACGTAATGGCAATGCCGAGGTGAGCAAACACCGCCTCCCGCAATCCCTCCGCGGCGGTGACTTTTAATCTGCCCCCAACCGCCACCGACGTCTCAGCCGATCCTTGACGGAACGTCCAGGACACGCCACCCCCATCCGGAGTGTAAATGACGGTCTGATGCGCGATCAACTCTGCCGGACTTTTGGGCTCTCCGTACTTCGCGAAGTATTCCGGGGTCGCCATGACCCGCCGGCGCGCCTGACCAAGCTTTCTTGCCACCAAGGTCGAATCCGCCAGCGAGCCACTGCGGAAGGCAACATCGATGCCTTCCTCCACCAGGTTGATGGGCCGATCATCCAGCACCATATCGATCTCGAGTTCGGGGTTCTTCTCCAGAAAACGATCAAGTTGGCGCATGATGTGAAGGCGCCCGAAGCAAACGGAAGCGGCGATGCGCAGCTTTCCAGTCAGTGCGGCTCCGGCGCCGCGCGCTGCCAGAACGGCTTCTTCAGCCTCCTCGATGGAGCGTTTTGCCCTGACATAGAAATTCATCCCCGCTTCGGTAGGGGTCAAGCTGCGCGTCGATCGCAACAGAAGACGAACACCAAGCCATTCCTCAAGCTGAGCAATCGCTTTGGATACCGCCGGCTGCCCCACTCTCATCTGGCTCGCCGCGGCGGAGAACGATCCCGTGTCAACAACGCGAACGAACGTCTCCATCGCAAGGTGCCGGTCCATATCCATTCTCCCTTGGAATGAGCATTATCACCCCGAGAAGGGTGTCGTCAGAGCGAAAGATCGCCCATGGTGTGGCGCGTCGACCTGTCCGAGAATAAATGGTGACCAGATTGATATGGTCAAACGACGGATCGGATCCACCTGGCTTACCCGCCGGGCGCTCTCGCTCGCCTGATGACACCGGTACGCCTGGTCTAGGCTTGCGCGTCGTGCGAGCGGGGAAGAAGGCCCCTGACTTCCGCCTTCGCGATCAACACGGCCGTCGCGTAGTGCTGAGCGAGCTGTTGCTTCGCAGCTCAGTTGTTCTTCGATTCTGCCGCAATGAGAATGCGGCAAGCTGTGTTCGCGAATTCAACTCTTTGTCGGCGCTCCAAGGCGATGTGGAGCGAATAGGGGCGGCGCTGGTCGTTATCGCAGTCGAACCGTTCGACCCTCGTCCCTTGGGCAAAGACGCGGCGTCTTTTCCCTTTCCCATCCTGGCTGACAAAAAAGGAGACGTGGCCCAGTCTTACGGATTGACCTTCCAGGTGTCGGCACCAAATGGCCCAGACATTGATGACACAAACGGCAATCCACAGGGGCGCGAGATTGGGTCCGCCCCCGCGACTTATGTCATCGATCAAACGGGACTGATTGCCCTTGCCTTCGTTGACGTGGAGTGCCGCAGTTTGATGGACCATGGTCAGATTCTGATGGCGCTCGAATGCCTCGCCAGGCGGAAGCAACAACCTCTGCATGTCGAATCCAAACCGGGGAGGTCGTAGCGCCATTCAAGTTTTAGTGACGGGTCCGGCTAGATCATTTCGTACAAGCGTCGAAATATTTGCACCGCGCCGATGTTTCTTATGCTGATGACAGAAACACCAGAATTCCCGATGCCCCCGGCTGCACTGGTCTCCCTGGCGACGTCGGTGCCTCCCCACGTGTTTTTGCAAGAGGACGTGCTGACGGCGGCATGGGATGTCTTCGGCGCCCGCTTTCCCGAATTCGAGAGGTTCTCAAGCATCTTCTCGAACACCGGAATCGTGAAGCGTCACGGTGTCAAGCCGTTCGACTGGTATCTCGAACGACGAGGCTGGCCCGAACGCACCGAGGCCTTTCTCGAAGGAGCTGAAGCGCTATTTGTCGATGTCGCCGAGAAGGCGCTGGCGAGCGCGCAACTTGCCGGCGGCGATGTCGACACTGTCGTGACCGTCTCTTCCACGGGAATCGCGACACCAAGTCTCGAGGCGCGCGTTGCTCGCCGGATGGGCTTTCGGTCCGACGCAATGCGCGTACCGGTGTTTGGTCTCGGCTGTGCGGGCGGGGTTTCGGGTTTATCGATTGCATCGCGCCTCGCCCAAGCGCGGCCCGGTACCAACGTGCTGCTGGTCACGATCGAGCTCTGCTCGCTCGCACTTCGCCTGGACGAACTTACCAAAGCCAACATCGTCGCTGTCAGCCTGTTTGGCGACGGCGCTGCCGCAATCGTGTTGCGCGCGGGCGATGGCGGCGCGACGCAGATCGAGGCGGCCGGCGAACACCTTTGGCCGGATACGCTCGGCATCATGGGATGGAGTGTCGACCCGGAGGGATTCGGCGTCATCTTTCGCCGCACCATACCTGACTTCGTCACGAGGCATTTCAGCTCCGCCGTGACCGAAATTCTCTCCAGAATGCATCTTTCGATGGAAGACATCGAACGGTTCATCTGCCATCCCGGCGGCGCGAAGGTTATCGGTGCATTGGAAAGCGCGCTCGCGCTCGACCAGGGAACGCTTTCCCATGAACGGCAGATTATCGCCGACTTTGGCAACATGTCGTCACCCACTGTATTGTTCGTGCTCGAGCAGGCTCGCGCGAAGGGGCTGCCGGCACGCTCGCTGTTGACGGCGCTCGGACCCGGCTTCACCGCGAGCTGTGTCACGCTACGGCACACTGCGTGACGTTTGCTGAACTCATTCTCGGCGCCATCACGCTGCAGCGCGTGGGCGAACTCGTCATTTCGCGCGCTAACACGCGAAAGCTCCTGGCGCGTGGCGCCGTCGAGGTGGCACCCCGGCATTATCCGTTGATCATCACGGTTCATGCAGCCTGGCTATTGTCGCTGTGGGTGTTCGGACGCGACCAACCGGTGAATGTCGTCGCCCTGGCCGGCTACCTTGCCCTTCAGTGCCTTCGCTTCTGGGTCATCTGGACGCTCGGCTCACGATGGACGACGCGGATTATTGTTCTGCCCGAACTGCCGCTGGTGTCAGCGGGACCCTATCGATTTCTGTCGCATCCCAACTATGCCGTGGTTGCCGGCGAGATCGCTGTGCTCCCTTTGGTTCTGGGTCTGCCGCTGCTGGCCATCGTCTTCACCATCCTCAACGCTGCGGTCCTTGCGATCCGCATACGGGCCGAAAACCGCGCCCTCGCCGCATCCCGTGAGACATTGTGCGTGGCGCATCATGACTGAACGGGTTATCGAGCCGAGTGCGGCTACGTGGCTTGGCTTCGCGCTGATGTGCCTTGGCATGTTCATGGCGATCCTCGACATTCAGGTCGTCGCCACTTCGCTACCCACGATCCAGAGTACACTCGCCATATCGCGAGAGGCGATGAGCTGGATTCAAACCGCGTATCTGATCGCCGAGATCATCGCCATTCCACTGACCGGGTGGCTTACGCGCGCTCTGACGCTGCGATGGCTGTTCGTTATTGCGATCAGCCTCTTTACTCTCGCCTCTATCGGTTGCGCATTCAGCAGCAGTTTTACGACGCTTGTCAGCTTCCGCGTGCTTCAGGGCTTCGCTGGCGGCGTGCTGATTCCGGCGGTTTTTTCCGCTGTCTTCCTGCTGTTTCCGATCCGTTTGCATCCCGTTGCCACCACCATGGCCGGCATTATGGCCGTGCTGGCGCCCACGGTCGGGCCGGTGGTTGGTGGCTGGATCACCGACACATGGTCCTGGCATTGGCTGTTTCTGATCAATGTCGCCCCCGGCGTGGTCGCCGCACTCGCCACGCCAATGCTGCTGCCGCGCGAACGACCCCGGCTTTCTGATCTGGCCACACTCGACGTGCCGTCTCTCGGACTTCTTGCGGTTTCGCTTGCATGCCTGGAGATCGGTCTGAAGGAAGGCCCGCAACACGGGTGGCTCTCTCCGTTCTGCTCCATCCTGATCGTCTTGAGTGCTGCCGCGGCAACCGTCTTCGCGATCCGAACACTCAGGACCGCGCATCCGGTGGTCGAACTGTCGACATTCAAATCTCGCTCGTTTGCGATCGGTTGCGCCTTGAGCTTCTGCCTCGGAATTGGATTGTTCGGCTCGGTCTATCTCATGCCGGTCTTCCTCGCTTATGTCCGACATCATGACGCATTTGAAATCGGCACGATCATGCTCGTCACCGGCGTTGCGCAGCTTGCCACCGCGCCGGTTGCGGGCCTGCTGGAAAGCAGGTTTGATCCCCGTTGGTTGTCGGCGGCGGGGTTTGGTCTGTTCGCGATTGGACTGGGTTGCAGCGCATTCGAGAGCCGTGTCGCCGACTTCCAGGAAATGTTCTGGCCGCAAGTCTTGCGCGGCGTTGCGATCATGTTCTGCCTGCTGCCTCCGACCCGGCTGGCGTTGGGTTCGCTGACCGCATCACGGGTACCCGACGCAAGCGGCCTGTTCAATCTGATGCGAAACGTCGGGGGCGCAATCGGTATCGCGCTGATCGATACGATCCTTTACGGGCGCACCGGCGGGCACGCCGAGGCTCTGCGCGAGCGTCTGATTGCGGGCGATGTGACTGCGGCTCAGGCGATCGGGCTTGACCTGACGCTGTTTACCCACCGCCCCCCGCAGGTCTCCGATGCCACGGTTGAAGCCTATCTGCGTCCCATGGTCGAAAAGGCCGCGTTCGCGCTCAGCGCCAACGAAGCCTGGGCCCTCCTCGCTTGCGTGGCGCTGCTCGGACTGTTGCTCATTCCGTTCGCGGCCGGTCCCCTGGAAGGTATCGATGCGGGCGCGGATCGACTCTGAAATCCGATCGGAGGCATTCTTGCGCATCCTATTGCCCATGTTTGATCAGCACGTCTCGGCAAGACGGATGCAGCTTAGCGCGATTTTCCTTCAGGCAGGCCAGAATGGTGAAATCGCCTTGATCCATCCACTTGCGGCATAGTCGCTCAACGTCGTGGATGCAGGCCTTCTCGTCCTGATCGCTACCGGCGTGCTGGGCAAAGGCCATCGTCGACAGGCTCGCGAGCAACGCGAGGGCCAGCAGAACTCTATTCATTTGCGTTTCCTTTCTCTTCGGCAGTCGTCTTGTTCAACAGTCGTGAAACCCGGCAAATGCAGCTTCATTCCATGACCATCGCATGGTCGCTACTTGCCTGCGACGCAGCACGCCGCAGCAACAGCACAAGGGGAATGGCGCCCAGCGAGAGAACCATCATCAGTTTGAAGTCGTCGATGTAGCTGATGATGGAAGCCTGGTTCTGGATGACCTGATCGAGGGCAGCCCGTCCTGAGGCGGTCCATGGACTCCACGCGTGTGCGATGACGCTATTCCTGAAGCCGGGATTAACCCCCGTGACATGGCTTCCGATGATGGCGTGGTTGATCTGGCCATTCCTGGTCAGGAGATAGGAAACGACGGAGATTCCGACGCTGGAGCCGACGTTTCGCGAGAGGTTGTACAGACCGGTTGCGTCGGGCCGCTGCTCTGGGGCAAGCGTGGCAAAGGTCACCGTGGTCAGCGGGACAAAAAGAAATCCAAGTCCCGCGCCCTGGATGAAACCGGTCACCGCGATCGTCCATTGCGAGACGTCGGGAGTCCAACCGGTCATGTCATACAGCGCCCACGCAGTCAGCAGCAGACCAATTACGAGGAGGACCCTGGTGTCGATCCGCCCGATCAGCCTGCCGACCAGGAACATGCAGACCATGGTCCCAATACCGCGCGGGCCCATGACGAGCCCAGCCGTGACGACGGGATACCCCATCAGCGTTTGCAAATAGGGCGTCATCAGCGCCAGCGAAGCCAGATAGGTGATGCCGACGATGAAAATGAACAGCATTCCCACCGTGAAGTTGCGGTCGAGGAACAGCTTCGGATTGACGAACGAATCGTCGGCCGTGAAGGTATGAACCAGGAAGACGTAGAACGCCGATACCGCGACGACGGCCTCGATCAGGATCTCGAAGGAGGAAAACCAGTCGAGCTGCGCGCCCCGATCCAGAAAGACCTGCATGGCGGCGATGGCGATACTCAGGCTGCCAAATCCGACCCAATCGAGCCTGGCGGCTGCGCTGGTTTTGGTTTCCCGCAGGAAGAACGAGATGCCGGCAAAAGCGATCGCGCCAATCGGCACGTTGATATAAAAAACCCAGCGCCAGCTGTAATGGTCCGTCAGCCAGCCGCCGATCACGGGGCCGAGCACCGGCCCGACCATCACGGACACGCCGAACAGCGCCATCGCCGATCCCCGCTCTTCGGGAGTATAGATATCGAGCAGGATCGACTGTGACACCGGCACCAGCGCCGCGCCGAAGAAGCCTTGCAGCAGGCGGAACGCCACGATCTGGACCAGCGACTGCGCGAGGCCGCACAGGACGGACGCAACAACGAAGCCGGTAACCGCCGCCAACAGGACCCGCCGGCGCCCGAACTTGTTGACGAGAAAGCCGGATGGCGGAGTCATGATCGCCGCGGCCACAATGTAGGATGTGAGCACCCAATTGATCTGATCCGCGCTGGCAGAAACGCTCCCCTGCATATACGGAAGCGCGACGTTGGCGATCGTGGTATCCAACGCCTGCATGATCACGGCGAGGATCACGCAGGCCGTGATGGCCGGCCGGTTGATCGGCCGAGCCTCGACGGCCGTGGAATCAGTCATTTTCGCTTTCCGGGGACGAGGAGCTGAACAGGTCAGTGATGAAGCTGGGCAGTCCGCGCTCGTGTCCGGTATCGATGTTCAATTCCACGCTCATGCCGACGCGCAATGACGGCTTGTCGGGCGCATTGTTGACCCGGATGCGCATCGGAATGCGCTGGACGACCTTGACCCAGTTGCCGCTGGTATTTTCGGCCGGAAGCAATGAAAAGCTCGATGCCGACGCCGGGCTTATGCTTTCGACCGTGCCAACCCATCGCTCGCCAGGATAGCTATCGACGTCGACCGTCACCTTCTGTCCGGGCTTGACATAAGTCAGCTCGGTTTCCTTCGGGCTGGCTTGAATCCAGACATGATCGGTCGACACAATGTTGAATGCCGTTGCTGCGGCAGCGAGATATTGGCCGGGCTGCAACGACGGCACGTTGGTTACGATTCCGGCGAAGGGTGCTTTGACAACGGTATGGGACAGCTGGCGCGCGGCCTCGTTGCGCGCGGCCAGCGCATCCTTGTAACGTGGATGATTCTCAATCGGCGCATCCGGATTGTCGTTCAGGTTTGCGGCGATTCCGGCAAGCTGCGCTTCCAGCGAGGCGAGCTTTTGCTGTGATGCTTGCAGCGTATTGCGGGCCGCGTCAAACGTCGCCCGCGGCGTGAAGTCGTTGGTGATCAACTGCTGCTGGCGCTTGAAGTTGACATTGTTGAAATCGACATCTGTTTTGGCTTGTTCGACCTGGCTCTGCATGTTGCGGTAGCTGGTCTGCAGCGCGACAAGATCATTCCGGGTGTTTCCGATCTGGGCTTCAGCCCGATCCAGCGCCAGCCGAAATGGCAGGTCGTCCAGCTTGAACAGCACGTCGCCCTTCGCGACCTTCTGGTTGTCGTGGACGAGTACGTTAGTGACAATCCCGGAAACGTCGGTAGACAATCCGACCATGTCGGCCTGGACGTAGGCGTTGTCGGTCGACATGACAGCGCCCCCCGTCACATAGAGATAGCCGCCGACCATTAGCGCCACCGGCAACAAGGCAAACATCAGAACCCGCTTTCGGGATTTTTTCGGCGCTCCCGGAGCGGCCGACGCAGGCCGGTGGTGCGGTTCGCCGGGCGACTTGCGATCATCCGACCGCTCTTTCGCTGTCGGCTCGGCGGCTGCGTCTGTGCCTTGAGCGTCCGTCGTCTCCGGCGGATGGCGTGCTAAACGATAGACCTTGTCCTCAGCGCCCTGTGGATCACCCTGGGGGATGGCCTTTTCGCTGTCGGCACCGTGCCGTTTAGAATTTACTTCGCCGGTACTACCCATGACTTGCTCGCTTCTGCTTTTCCTCCGAAGTCGCACGCTTCGGTGAGGTTGATTTTCAAAACTTTGAGGGTCTCCAGCAGGTGCAAACCTTCCGCCTCGGATAGACCAGTCAGCGCCTCGCGGCGGGTGGTCTCGCCGAGTTTGCGCGCCTGCATCAGCTTTGGCCGGGCAGCCGGCGCAAGCCGGAGGATACGGACCCGCCGGTCCGACGAATCCGTATGTCGCTCGATCAACCCGCAAGCCTCCAGCTTGTCCAAAATGCGCGAAAGCGTGATCGGCTCGATGTCGAGGAGTTCCGCCAATCCGCTTTGGTTGATGCCCTCGTTCTGAGCCAGATAGGCCAGTGCCTGCCATTGCGATCGCGTCAGCCCGGATTCGCGGGAAATCTGCTCAAACCTCTTCCTGAGCAGCCGCGCGACTTCGTGCAGCAGAAAACCAAGGGTGGGGGATTCGGCTTCCAAGGCTCTCGGTACTCCTACGTAAGCTTATGATGAGCTTGCTTATGAATTTGATAAGCTTGCTTATGAAAAATGCAAGCGCGCCGCCGCTGGAAACACGCCATCGTGAAAAGGGGCTGGTCAACGCTTGAAGGAATCGGAGCAAGCGTGAAGTGCTTGCTCGGAGCGTGACCCGAGGACGCGAGAACGGAGCGCTGTGATATCGACCTCGCCAGGGTATTGGGGCGAAACGGGCACGATGCGGGACATCGGCAAGGGCGCACCTTTCTCGACGCTTCAACGCCGGAGAAGGCTTCGCGTTGGAGGCGCAACTACCGATACCAAAATTCGCTTTTTGTCGATAATTGAAGAGGATCGGAGCTGGTGGTGGCGCCTGCTTGAACGCCGGGAAAGATTCCACTCGCCGGCAGCATAAACATCAGGATGGAGGCGAGCGGTGACGGCCCCTCGCCTGCGGCACACGGCTTGGTGATCGGCAATTATGTGATGCGGTCGTCGCTGTGCGATCCGACATTGACGAAGATGCGTCCCAAGCGATCAATGATGAAATGCTTAAGCGCGTGGCTACTCACGAACACCCGCAGAGACGTCCGCATCACAAGATGATCCGAAAGCAAGCCGCCGGTCGTGATGACGGTCATGCCTCCATACGGTGGGCTGGAGTCCGCGCAATACCGTCCTGCCGACGCAGCCATTTCATGAGATTCTCGCGCGATGCCACAAGATGTGCGCGCATCAGGCGCTCGGCGGCGTCCGGATCCCTTTGTTCGATCGCCTCGATGATCGCGCGGTGTTCGCGATTTACCGCCTTGCCGCGATGCTTCTGGCTCGCCGTGACAATCATGCTTTGAAACCGGCAGATTCGCAGAAGCGGATAGAGCTCGCCGCAAATAATATCGATCAGCCAACGGTTTCGGCTGCCCCGCGCGATCTGGATGTGCAGATCATTGTCCGCCGCGCCATTGCGAAAGACGCCGCTCGGACCCTCCTCGAGAAATTTCCTCTCAAGTTCCGCAAGCGACTGAAACAGCTGCCGCGTCTCATGCAGCGTCATGTTTTCGGCCGCCTGACGGCACGCCATGCCCTCGAGCGCCTCGCGCGTCACCAGCAATTGTTCGATGTCGTCGACCGTCAATTGAACGACGCGCACGCCGGCAAAGGGCACCCGCTCGACGAGACGTCGCCCCTCCAGACTGCGGATCGCCTCGCGGAGTGGCCCACGACTGATCCCAAAGCGCGACGACAGCGCCTGCTCGGACAGCTTGTCGCCGGGCTTCAACTCCCCGCGAAAGATCAAATGCTCAAGTTGGGATACGGTCTGATCTATCAGCGCACGGCCCGGGCCTTCAGCTGCGTTCATGTCAATTCCGCCACCTAGAAGCTCAATCATCGAGACAGCCTAGGGCGATTCAGCTTTGAGTTCAACAGATTGACGACAATAATTTCATATTGTTGACAATCTGTCGGATTGTATTCAAAGATGGAGCCATCATCGCGCCTTGGGAACGTGCGCGTATCGGGAGGACGGTCATATGCAGGCGCTCATGGAGGCCGCGGTCGGTACGACCACGTCGGTGCCGCGCGACGCGCGGAGCGCTGCGCTCATCGGGGCCCGCATCGATCGCCTTCCTGAATCGCCGACCATCTGGCGACAGATCATTTTGCTTGCGCTCGCGGGGATCTTTGAGGTCTACGACCTCGCGCAAACCGCCTATGTCCCCGTTGGTCTCGTTCGCGACGGCATTTTCGCCGACGCGGACAAGGCGGTCTTCGGCCTTTCAGGCCAGGCGACCTTCGCCGCCGCAACATTTCTCGGTCTTTTCATCGGAGCGACGGCCTTTGGGTCGGTGGCCGATCGCTTCGGTCGCAGACCTGTATTTGTCTGGGCGCTGGTCGGCTACAGTATCGCGACCCTGGCAATGGCACTGCAGGTGAGCGCACTCGGCATCTACGCGTGCCGTCTGTTTGCAGGGATTGGACTAGGCGTCGAGCTCGTAACCATAGACGCTTACCTGATTGAAATCGTACCGAAGCATATCCGCGGCAAGGCGGCGGCCATCGTTCATTCCATCTCCTACCTCGCCATCCCGCTGCTGGCCTTCCTTGCCTATCTGCTCATACCCATCGACCCTCTGGATGTCGCCGGGTGGCGCTGGCTCGTTCTGATCGGCAGCACCGGAGCGATCGCGATCTGGTGGCTTCGCAGGGGGCTGCCGGAATCGCCACGATGGCTGGCTGAGCGGGGCGACATCGAGGAGGCGGAAAGAATTCTCGGATCACTCGAGACGAAGATCGAAGCGGAAACCGGACGTGCGCTCCCTGCACCGCAAATCAGTATCGTCGGCATCGGCCGTCAGGGGACGTTCGCCGAGATCTGGCAGCCGGCGTATCGCTCGCGTACTGTGATGCTGATGGTCTTCAACTTCTGCCAGACCATCGGATTCTACGGCTTCACCAACTGGCTGCCGGCGCTGCTCGCCGCCCAGGGGCATTCTATCGCCAAGAGCCTGCTCTATTCCGCAGCGATTGCGGTCTCGTTCCCGCTATGGCCGCTGTTGTGGAGTTTCACCATCGCCGACCGGTTCGAGCGAAAGTGGCAGATCGTCGTCGCGTCCGGCGTGACAGTCGTTCTCGGCCTGTTGTTCGCCTTCCAATCCCGGCCCGAATTGTTGATCCTGCTCGGCATCCTGATCACCGGCGCGAATACGCTGATGTCGTTTGCCTACCATCCGTATCAGGCAGAGCTCTATCCGACACCGATCCGCGCCCGTGCCGTCGGCTTCGTTTATTCCTTCAGTCGGCTCTCCACCATCTTTACCAGCTTCATGATTGCATTTTGCCTTCAGCACTTTGGAACGGTGGGCGTCTTCGTCCTCATTTCCCTCAGCATGCTCGTGGTGATGCTGTCGATCGGCATCTTCGGACCGCTGACCCGCGGACGCTCGCTGGAGGATATCGCGCATGAGGCGATCGGACGGCTCTCGCCGAGAGAAAAGACCTGAGGTCGCAGGATGTTGGGCGTGCAAAGGATGATCGAAAACATGACCGAGAGAGACAGGCTTCCGGGCGAGATCAAGATCATCGTCCCGACGGGAATGCTCGGCGGGGGCGTCCACCGTCATCACGTGCATTATGGCATCGTCTGCGGCGCTCACGCGATCGCTGTGGATTCCGGATCGACCGACAGCGGCCCTTCGTATCTCGCCCGCGGCGTCTCGAAGACGAATCGGGAATCCATCAAGCATGACCTGGAAGTCCTGATGAGCGAGGCGAACAGGGCTGGGATCCCTCTGCTGGTGGGGACGTGCGGCACCAGCGGCACCGACGCCGGCGTAGACTGGACACGGGATATCGCCATCGAGGTGGCGGGTGAGCTCGGGATCACTCCGAAGATCGCCTGCCTCTACAGCGAACAATCTCCAGCCGAACTCATTCGGAGAAATCAACAAGGCAAGATCACGCCATTGCCGCCGCTCAGACCACTAAACGACAGCGCACTCGAGTCTTGCGAGCACATCGTCGCATTGATGGGTCCCGAGCCTTATATGGCAGCAATCGCGGCCGGAGCCGACATCGTGCTGGGCGGCCGCACCACCGACACCGCAGTGCTGGCCGCGATTCCGCTCTTGAAGGGCGCCGGCGCCGGTGCCGCATGGCACGCCGCGAAGATCGCCGAGTGTGGTGGACAGTGCACGGTCAATCCGCGCCACGGCGGAGTGCTCATGCGCGTTGGCGAGGATGCCTTCGACGTGGAGCCTCTCGATCTCGGCAACCAGTGCTCGCCGGAGAGCGTCTCGGCGCATCTCCTCTATGAAAACAGCGATCCGTTTCGTCTGACGGAACCTGGCGGAGTTCTTGATGTGAGCGAGGCCGACTATCGATGGGTCGATAATCGCATTACGCGCGTGACCGGGTCGAAATGGGAGCCCATGCCCTACACCATGAAGCTCGAAGGCGCGCGAAGCGGCGACTTCCAGACCATCATGCTGATCGGAATAGAAGACCCGCAGGTGCTAGCAAATCTGGACGAATTTCACGACCGTATGCAACGCGTGCTGACGGATCGGATCACCCAGACGTTCGGTGCTGCGATTCGCTTTGATCTGTCGCTGCGGCTCTACGGGTGGAACGGAACGTCTGGACGGCCGGTCCCGGCCGGCACAGCGCCACCGCGCGACGTCGGCGTCGTGTTCGTCGTCACGGCACCGACGCAGGATCTCGCCAACCGCATGGCCAAGGCTTGCAATCCGTACTTCTTCCATACACCGTTACGCCCGGGTATCGAGATGCCGAGCTACGCGTTTCCATTCACGCCGGCGGAGATCCCCCGCGGACAGGTTTACGAGTTCGTCCTAAATCACGTGGTGCACACGCATGACGGGTTCGAACTCGTTCGCACCGAGTGGACCGACCTCGCCGAGAAGGCCTAAAGATGCCCAAGATCAAGGATGTTTGCCGTCATGTCCGCTCCAAGAACGCCGGTCCGTTCTGGGTCACCGTGGATTTTTTCTTCGACGGCGAGGAATCATTCAAGCGATACCGTGACACCGCGGCTCTTGGACCTGAACTGTTCGCACACCTGTTCGGCACTGATGCCGAGCTCGTCAGGCGAGTGCCGGTCGACAGGCTTCGCATGATCAAGATCTCCTATCCACGCCCCCATCCGCAGGGATGGATGCGCGAGCGGGATATGCACGCCGGACAGCAATTTGCGCGATTGCTTGAAGTCGATATCGACTAGCGTTTCCACTCAAAGCCAAGAGCGCGCTCAAGAGCGCGCCTCGGTCGGAGCCGTGATTATCGGCGCGATCGACGGAACAGACTAGGTGGCTGCCGGGACTATGGGATTGCTCGGCTCGCGCCAAACAATCAGTGTGCCTGCCAGCAGCAGACCGCTCAGCATCATGCTCACGGGAAGCGACAGAACGAAACCCGCGATATCGCCGACGTTGGTGCCCCAGGTGCGGATCGCCACGATCGCGGCCCAATAGCTTGCAGCCCCGGCGGATGCCATGTCGAGGCGCGCTTTCTGCGCGAGAATAAGGGCAACGGCTCCGGTCGCGATGATGGCAGAGATCGGTACTCCGACCGTGATCGGGTGGATCATGTGACCTATGCCGTCACCGAGCACAGTGCCGAGCGTTCCGGCAGTCAGCATGGTCAACCAGTAGAGGCCGTTGGTGTGTGGGAGCCCGTATGTCACCGGCGGTAACGATGATACGCGGCGCAAGGCAAGGAGCGCGACCAGGAGCGCGGCCACGCAGGCCGAGACCGTGATGTAGTCCAGATGCGTGCGGTGGATTCCGATGTCGGCCAAGTTGGTCGCGGCGGCTCGTAGAACGAGGATTGCCAGCCAGTACAGGGCCTCATTTCCACGTCTGCTCAATTGATTTGCCAACGCAATGACGGCGAACATCAGTGCAAGCATCAAGAGGCCGCCCAAGTCGCTCAACTTGAGCACATCGGGTATGAAATCACCCATGTTCGCTCCACAGATGCTGGCGATCATAATACCAACCCAATAGCGTGGCCCTATGGCCGGGACGATTTTGAAGTGCATGGATAGCCTTTCTCGGTGTCTTCGCGCCTCGCGCACAAACATGGTTGGGTGACAAAGCTGGATCCTTCGCTGCTCCAAGCCATCGCACGGTGCACTAGGCCGTCGGTAGATTGCCGCAGCATTGCCTATCCTCCGACCGCAAGGCTTCGGGCTTCATCAACGCCATCTCTACAGAGCGGGCGTCATCGCGTCCGGTGGGTTACCGTCCTTCATGTGGTTGAAGTGCCAGCCGGACAGGCTGTGGCCGGGGCGAAGGGCGGTTTGGCATTTCCATGTGCCGTGAATCTCTCTGCTTGGCATGACGTGCGATGCACGCCGCCAGCGGAGAGCTCCGACTAGATTGCCTCAATGTTGCCGGAACCGGCTTCGCCGGGCGTTGCTTCAGAAGCCTCGGGAAAGCGCAGGGTGGCCGTCGTCCCGCGTCCTGGCGTCGACGTGACGATCAGCGTCCCTCCGTGGGCCGCCATGATCTCCTGGACGATCGACAGGCCGAGTCCGTAACCCTCTTTTGACGGATTGCCGGTTTGAAACGGCTCGATGCGCCCGGCGCTTGGAAAGATTCCAGCCCCGTCGTCGCAGATCGAAACGCTGCCGCGATTAAGGTTGGCCACGACGCGTCCGGCGCCGTGCGCATGGACTAATGCGTTGCCGACCAGGTTGGCCAGGGCGCTCCGAATAGCAGCTTCGACGCCGTGCACCACGAGGGTGCCTTCCCCGACCTGCTCTAGCGAGAGCTCGATTCCGGCGTCCAGCGCGGAGGGACTCAAATCTGCAAGGACGTCCCGCGTTACAACTCCCAGATCAACGGGCCGCTTTTCGATCGCATGATTTTGTAACCGCGCCAGGTCCAGCATGGCCGAGACCAGCGACGAGAGGCGACGAACATCGCGCACCAATTCAATTTTCAGGGCAGGTTCGGTCACGTCGTCGATCTTGGCACGCAGCAGGGTCAACGGCGTTCGGAGCTGATGGGCCGCATTGCCGATAAATCTGCGTTGCCGCTGGATGTAGGCGTCGATCTCATGGAAGGCGCGGTTAAGCGCTCTAACCAGCGGCTTGAGCTCGGACGGGACCTCATCGAGCGAGATCGACGCCTGGGGCGCGGTCGGCTCGATTGCGAGCGCCAGCCTGGTCACGCGTTCGATGCTGCGGGCCACGAAGCGCGCAGACAGGAACGCGCCGGTCGCGACCGTCAACGCAAAGGCAACGGCAAGCAGCAGAACGGGGAAAAGATTTCGTCCGACGAACGACCTTACGATCTGGCCGAACCTGACTTGCGCACCTCCGACTATCATAACGAGTTCGGAAGCACCGCTGCGGACCACGGCCAGGCAGAAGGAGCTCTTCTGGTCAAGCGTATTGAGGACCGAGAAACCGATCGGCCCGGTATAGGGTAGTGAGAACGGGAGGGCGGGTCTGAGTTCGCGTCCGAACTCGACCATCAAGCCATTGTAGGACACGACGTACCACAGGTTGGGGCTATTGGATTTCAGCTCCCGGATGCCGTCTATGGAACGGATCGTCAGTTCCCGGCCGGAATCGACCACCGTGGCGCGATCGAGAATCACCGCGGCTGCCTGGCAAAAGGCTTGCTCGCGTTCGCGCGTCATATCCAGCCAGATCACGATGCTGAGCAAGACGAGGAAGATTGCCGCTGCAGCCAGGCTGAGCGAAAGCGTCAGCGTCCTGGTGATCGACGTCATCGGGTCTGCGTCATCCTCAGAATGTAGCCAATGCCCCGCATGCTCCGGATCTCGACGTCTCCGCCAAGCTCGGTCAGCGTTTTGCGGAGCCGGGATACCTGCGCTTCGAGCGTATTGGATTCGATCTCGTCATCGAACCCATAGATCTCCTCCATCAGGGCCGCGCGCGTGATGACGCGGTCGCGCCGCATCAGCAACGCCCCGAGGATCAGAGCTTGACGTCGCCGCAGCAGAACCTTCTTGTTGGCCACAATGGCCTCATTGGTGCCGACGTGCAGCTCGACGTTTCCGAACGACAGGACCGACGGAGCGAGGAGCCGAGGCCGCCGCAGCACGGCCCGCACCCTGGCGATGAATTCCTGCGGCTCGAAGGGTTTGCCGAGATAATCGTCTGCTCCGCTGTTGAGGCCATCGATCACGTCTTCCTTGGCATCTTTAGCCGTCAGCATAATGATCGCCGGCCTTTCGGGCAGCTGGCTCAATGCTATGACGATCTTGAGCGCGTCGCCGTCAGGCAGCATCCGGTCGACGATTGCGAGATCGTACTTGAAATTGCTGAGCGCTTGCTGGGCATCCGAAACGGACGCGACGACGTCAACGATTCCCTGCAACTGCCCGAGCAAACGAGCAAGATAGGCCCCGATCTGCGGTTCGTCTTCGATCACAAGGGAGCGCATCGATCTTCCCTGCTGGGGCTGATGTTGCGGGATCGCGGCATTCCCCGCTTCGCTGGATTTTGACACGTCGGTCCGCCCGGAGCTTCCCCCTTAGGGCAATTTGTCCCGCCAACGCAAGTCGCGGAGGATCGGACCGGCTCATGCAAAGGTGAAGGCTACTGATTCGCCCGAGGCAATCTTGGGGCAATGTTGGTGGACCATGCGTACCTCGAGCTCATGAGCCATACGACCATGAGGTAACTCTCAAAGCCATGGAATATCAGCGCAGCTTTTGTACTCGGGAACCGCGATGACAATTTGCAAGATCTTAAAGCGGCTTCGGTTGGCTATGCTGCTGGTGGTCAGCATCGCGGAGCTCACGGCGTTGCCGCATTCAGCGAGAGCGGACGAACCCACGGCCACTGGCCTGTGGGAAAAAACTGCAGCTGGGAAGCCTGTCGTATGGGTGTTGATCTTCGAGCGCGGCGGCACCTATGAAGGGGCTATTGCAAAGAGATTTCCCAAGCCGGGAGACGATTCCGGCGCGGTCTGCACCAAATGCGTCGATGATCGCAGGAATGAGCCGCTATTGGGTCTTGCCTTTATCAGGGGAATGAAACGGAACGGCTTGAAATACGAAGGTGGCGACATCCTCGATCCGCGCGACGGCAAGATTTACAGCGCGAACATGACCGTCAGTCCCGACGGTCAAGCCCTTACGCTTCGCGGCTATGTGGGTATGTCGATTTTTGGGCACGACGAAGTCTGGAATCGACTGCCCGATAGCGCAGTCCATAGCCTCGATGCCTCCGTTCTTGCAAAATACTTACCGGCTGCGATTCCAGCAACTTCAGCGATCTCGCCAAGGCCGTCCAAATATAATGATCGCGTGCGCTAGACTGGCGATTTCGCCGAGCGTTAGCCGCATTCATGGCAAGACGAATCGCGCCTGAGGTTCGCAACGTCGGCGCTCTCCAGTCCGTGGGGAGCCCGCACGTCGGCCGTCAAGGCGGCACGCATACAATCTGGAAGACATTCCGGCGAACATCCGGCCCTGGAAGTTTTCGGGGGAGTTCCGGTTTGCCCCCACGGGGCAATCTTGAGGCAATGTAGGCGCATCACCTTGCCGCTCCCAACCACACGAGCCGACCCTGCCAAAAAGGCCCGGGGGTCAGAGGCCCCCTCCAATGAAGAATGCCGTCAAAGCCGGCCTCCACCCGTCAACGAGCCGGGGCGCCCGGCGAACGTTCTTGACTGCGCTGCTTACCGCACTCGGTAGCGGCGGCGCCGTCTCCAATTCCGCATCAGCGCAAACTCTGTTCACGTTGCCAGCTCCCCCTTTTGAGTTGCCCATGGTGCCTTCAGTGTCCGGCAACTGGACCGTCATGGTCGGGGTGGGCGGCGAATACAAACCCGATTTCGAGGGCGCGAACCGGAGCATGTTCAGCCCGGTCCCGATTTTTGCGATCCGTCGTGCCGGCACGACGGATCAGTTTCGTGGCCCGCGCGACAGCGCCAGCATCGCACTGATCGACTTCGGTGACCTTCGGGCAGGCCCAGCTGCCAAGTTCGTATCGTCGCGAAAGGCCAGCAGCTATTCCGAGCTGACTGGCCTCGGCGACGTCGGCACTACGGTCGAGCTCGGCGGCTTTGTCGAATACTATCCGGTCGACTGGTTTCGGACGCGCGGCGAACTCCGCCAGGGCATCGGCGGCCACCACGGCGTCGTCGCCGATCTGTCGGCAGACTTCATCGTGCCAATCATTCAGCGTCTCACCCTGTCAGCCGGTCCGCGCTTCACTTGGGAAAGCACCAAAGCGACCACACCCTATTTCGGCATCGACGCCGCGCAAGCGTTGGCGACAGGTTTGCCCGCCTTCGACGCCAAGGGCGGCGCGCACTCGTACGGAGCGGGCGCACAGGTATCCTATCGGATCGATCCGAAATGGGAGGTCCACGCCTATGTCGAGTACGAGCGGCTGCTCGGCGACGCAGCGAAGAGTCCTCTGGTGACCCTTCGCGGTTCGCCGAATCAAACGACCGTCGGCATTGGCGCCTCCTATTCATTCGACTTCAAAATTCGATAGAACACCATGCGCCGAAGCAATCGACACCTAAACTCTGCAACAGTACTTCTTGTTGCCATCAGCGTCAGTGCCTGCGCCATGTTCGAAACTGGCGAGACGAAACTGCAGGCGGTGAAGACCGTCGGCATCATCTCGGCAGTCGGCGGCGAGATGAGCTTTGCAAGGGCGGGGTTCACCGGGCTGAGCAACAACCCCAGTCAAAGTTTCCCGATCGGGTCATGGGGCCTCGACGATCTGATCGTTCAGCAGGCAACCACGGCATTGAACGGGCGGTTTCAGGTGCAGCCGATCCGTTACAACCGAGCTGCCTTTGCGGCGGTCAAGGATTCTCCGATTGCACCCGTAAACCTCGTTCGTGACGATCCATTCAAGAAGCTGGTTCGGACTGAAGTGTCCCCGCAAGGGCTCGACGCCTACATCGTGATCACCAAGGCAAAATCGAATTTCGGCCGCGGCGCCCTAAAGGTCGAAGGCATCGGCGTCGTTAACTACGGGACGATGCTGGCGTCTTACAACCAGATCCATGCACTCTACGAAATCAGAGTTTTCGACGGCAAGACGTTCGACGTTATTGAAAAAAGGAGCGCGCCACCGCTCGACGACGCGGTGGAGGTCCAGCTTCCGGGTCCCACCAGGCAAGTCGACGACAGTTACTCACCAAGCACTGGCGAACCCGTACAAAATGAAAATCTCCATAGAGCGATCACGGCGCTCATCGTACGCAGCCTTTCGACAACCCTGAGCGACATGCACCTCGCGGATGTTCGTTAATTGGAAGCAATAACCGAGGATGATGTGATGAACGTAGTGCGCCTAGGCCTAGCTTTGACGGTCTTGCTGCTGAGCACGAGTTCCAGTCTCGCGGACGGTATCTTGGGGACCTGGTCACGCGATAATGGCGCTGTGCATGTCAAGTTTGACACGTGTGGCGACGCCATTTGCGGAAACATCGCGTGGTTAAAGCCCGGCGCGGAGACAAAAGCCAAAGTCGGGCAACGTCTGTTCTTCGACATGCGTCCCGATGGGGCGAACTCATGGACCGGAAAGGCCGTCAATCCTGACAACGGGTCAATCTATTCAGGCAAGATGCTTATTGAAGGATCGACCCTCAGCACCTCGGGCTGCATCATCGGTGGATTGGTCTGCAAGTCGGCGAATTGGAGAAGAGTACCTTAGCATCAGACTGACTGAAGCTTTTTTTGCCTTCGATGTTGGCAACAGACCCGCGACCTTGATCGCATTGGGCCCCGCACGCCGGCCGTCGACGTCGGTCAAAGCCCGTAACCGAAGGGCTCCTGAGGAAGCGAAGCAGCCTGCAACTGCCCATGCGTGAGATCCACCCGATAGGCGGCGAGTTGGCGGTCATAGTCGAGGTGATGCCAAGGAAGCATATACCGTGCCGTAACGAATCCGAATCGTGTGACGGCCATCACCACGTGCGAGAGGGAGCCACTCGTCCGGTCGATGGCGGCACTTTCGATCGATCCGATTCGATCGCCGTCCGGGCCCACCACAGCGGTGCCCTCCAGCTGAACAGACAAGAACTCGGATGCTTCGATGGAATTGTTCATGATCGTGTCCACTTCTGGTCATTTGAGGCGCTTCGTGTTTTGCTGGCCCCTCGCCCAGCTCACACTGCTTTGCACAATTGCCTTAGGACCGAGTTAGCCCTTCGTGAAGCTTTGCCGAAGAAACCGCGGCACGAAAAAGGCGTCGATGTGCGGTCGCGCGAACGAAAACTCTTCGTCACGCCGGACGAGAGCAGGCCCGGCAATGCTGCCTCCAAGCTCCGGCGGATGGGCTACCGCTTCCATAGCGGTCAAAAAACCTACTCCATCGGCCCTTACGGCAACGGCAAGGATGGCACGATCTCGCATACCGCTATCGCAGGCCTCTCGCTTTGCCATCGGAGGACAGACTGACTCGCGGGGCCCAGTTGTGAAAGTCCGCCAAGAGCGCCTTTCGTCCGCGATCCATTCCCGCGTAAGAGGCCTGCCGGCGCGCGAGATCCGGCTCGGCCGAATCGGTGGACGACAGCGGCAATGAAGTCTCCCCTAAGACGAAACGAAATAGCGATCGCTAGGTCGGCATCATGCGAAGAGATGACAGGCGACACGTCGATCAGGCCCGGATTCCTTGAGGATCGGCACCTCGACCCGACAGCGCTCGAATGCGAACGGGCAGCGCGGATGAAAGCTGCAGCCCGGCGGCGGATCGAGCAGGCTCGGCACTTCGCCTGACACCACCGGATGTCTGACATAGTCCGGATCAGCGCGCGGCACCGCGTCGAGCAGCGCACGCGAATAGGGATGCTGCGGATCGCTGTAGATCTGCGATTTCGGCGCCGTCTCGACAATCGAACCGGCATACATCACCGCGACTCGCGTCGATACTGCCCGAACCACCGCGAGATCGTGCGCGATGAACAAATAGCTCAAGCCAAGCCGGTCCTGCAGATCGAGCAGCAGGTTGACGATCTGCGCCTGCATGGAGACGTCGAGCGCCGACACCGGCTCGTCGCAGACCACGAACTCCGGATTGAGCGCCAGCGCGCGAGCAATGACGATGCGCTGGCGCTGGCCGCCTGAGAACTCGTGCGGATAGCGATCGATGCTGGTCTTTGGCAATCCGACCAGATCGAGCAATTCGGCGACACGATCGTTGCGATCCTTTCGCGACAGGCCGCCGGCGATATCCAGCGGCTCGGCGATGGCGCTGCCGATCCGCATTCGCGGATTGAGCGAAGCATAAGGATCCTGAAACACGAATTGCAGCCGCGTGCGCACCTTTGCCAGCTGCACCTTGCCATCGGCGCCGGTGATGTCGTGGCCGAACAGGCGCACGCTACCGCTGCCGGCCGGGACCAGCCCGACCAGAATGCGGCCGGCGGTGGTCTTGCCGGAGCCGGACTCGCCGACCAGCCCCAGGGTCTCGCCGCGCATGATCTCGAAATTGACGCCGCTCAGCGCATGAAGCGTCGAGACGCCGCCAGCATGCTTGACGGAAAAGGTCTTCCTGAGGTCACGGACCTCAACGATGGGCTGATCAGACATGCCGCACATCCAGAACCTGGATCCGCGGCGGACAACGCGCCGACTGGCCATCACTGACCATCTGCATGGATGGTGGCTCCTCGCGGCAACCCTGTAGCACCAGCGCACAGCGCGGGCTGAAACGGCAGCCGGGGATGATCTCCTGCGGGCCGGGAATGCGCCCTGCGATCGTGGTCAGCCTTGGTGCATCACTGTCGAGCGCCGGCACGGCCGCGATCAGGCCCATGGTGTAGGGATGTACCGGCCGGCGAAAGAGCTGTGTTACCGGCGCGTCCTCGACGACGCGGCCGGCATACATCACCACGACGCGCTGGGCGAATTCGGCGATCACGCCGAGATCGTGGGAGATCAGCATCACCGACATGCTCAATTCGCGGCGCAGATCGCGCAGCAATTCGAGGATCTGCGCCTGGATGGTGACGTCCAGCGCGGTGGTCGGCTCATCGGCGATCAGCAGCCGCGGCTTGCAGGCGATGGCCATGGCGATCATTACGCGCTGCCGCATGCCACCGGACAAGCGGTGAGGATAGTCGTCGGCGCGTCGCGCCGCGTCGGGAATCCGGACCAAACCGAGCAGCTCGATCACGCGCTTTCGCGCGGCCGCGCCGGTGAGGCCCTGATGCTGACGCAGCGTCTCGGAAATCTGGTCGGCCACGGTCAGCACCGGATTGAGCGACGACATCGGGTCCTGGAAGATCATGGCGATCTCGCTGCCGCGGATCCGCCGCATGGTCGAACCTTTGGCACGCAGCAGGTCGTCGCCCTGGTACAGGATCGAGCCTGACGGCATCCGCGTGGTGACGCGATCGTGCAGTTGCAGGACCGACAGCGCGGTGACGCTCTTGCCGCTACCGGATTCGCCCACAACGCCGACGCAATCGCCGGTGCCGACATCCAGCGAGACGTCGTCGATGGCCGTAACCCAGCCGGTATCGACGCGAAACTGGACCGTCAGGTTGCGGATGGAGAGCAGCGGCACGGCCATCACTCGCCTCCCTTGAGGCGGGGGTCGAGCATGTCGCCCAGTGCGTCGCCCAGCAGGTTGAGACTGAGCGCGGCGAGGCTGATGGCAATGCCGGGAAACAGCATCACCCACCAAGCCTGGGTGGCGTAGTCGCGGCCCTCGGCGATGATGTTGCCCCAGCTGGCAATCGGCGGCTGGATGCCAACGCCGAGAAAGCTGAGCGCCGCCTCTGCCAGCATCGCGTAGGCGAAGATGAAGGTGAGGTGCACCAAGAGCGGGCTGAAGCAGTTCGGCAGGATATGACGCAGCACGATGCGCAGCGACGACGCGCCGGACACCTGTGCAGCCTGCACGTAATCCATCTCGCGCACGGTCAGCGCGGCGGCGCGGACAATGCGCACGCCAGCGGGAATGTAGGCAACGGTCAGAGCGATGATGACGCTTGAGACCCGCGGGCCCAACGCCGCGGCGATACCCAGCGCCAGCAGGATCGCGGGGAACGACATCAACGCATCCATCAACCGCATGATGGCGCTGTCTAGCCGGCGAAACTGCGCTGCGATCACGCCGAGAATGGCGCTGCAAAGGCCGGAGACCACGCAGACCGCAAAACCGACGAACAGCGAAATGCGCGTGCCGTACAACACGCGGGTGAAGATGTCGCGGCCGAACTGGTCGGTGCCGAACCAGAACGCGGCCTGCGGCGGCCGGAAACGGAAACGCACCCGCATCGCGGAAGGATCAACCGGCGCAATCAGAGGAGCCAGTAGGGCGAGAATCGCCAGCAGCGCGATGATGGTGAAGCCGATCAGGAACGAGCGATGCCGCAGCAGCCGGCGCAACGTACCGTGGCCGCGCGGTGCGGCAATCGCTGCCGCCGTCGCCGGGGCTCCGATGCCGACGTCAGTCATGGCGCACACGCGGATCGGCGAGAGTGTAGAGAATGTCGACGATCAGGTTGATCATCACGAACGTGAAACCGAGGATCAGCATGGTGCCCTGCACCAGCGGATAATCGCGCGCCATGATCGCTTGCACCACCATGCGGCCGATGCCCGGCAATGCGAACACCTGCTCGATGATCACCGAGCCGCCGATAGCCGCACTCAGCAGGATACCGGTGGCAGTGATGATCAGGATCAGCGCGTTGCGCAGTGCGTGCTTTCCGACGGTGCGCCACTCGCTGAGCCCCTTGGCACGGGCAGTACGGATGTAGTCCTGGCTAAGCACGTCGAGCATCGCCGAACGGGTCATGCGGGCGAGGAATCCGATCTGGAACAGCGACAAAATCAAAGCCGGCAACGCCATGGAAGCGAACCACCGGCCGACGCCCTGCGAGATCGGCGCAAAACCGCTCGAGGGCACCCAGCCCAGTTGCACGCTGAACAGGATCACGCCGAGGATAGCGATCCAAAATGCCGGGATGGAAACACCGAGCAGCGCCACGGTCATCACCGCAGAGTCGATCCAGGTGCGCCGGAAATACGCCGCCAGAGATCCGAGAAATACGCCCACCGGAATCGTAAAACCGATGGACAATGCCGCCAGCGACAAGGTCACCGGCAGACGCTCGCCCACCGCCGACAATACGCTCTGGTTGAGGATCAGCGATGATCCGAAATTGCCGCGCGCCAGATTGAATAGCCAGATGCCGAGTTGCTCCAGAAACGAGCGATCGAGACCGAGTTGCCGGCGTACCTGTTCGATCGCCGCAGGCGAGGCCTGGTCGCCAGCAATGATCATCGCGGGATCGCCAGGCAGCAGGCTGAGCAGCAGGAACGCCAGGATCGAGATGATCAGGATGACCGGCACGGCCTGAAGCAACTTGACGGCAACGATGCGTATCAGGGCGACCTCCTCCGACGAATCATCGGGAGCCTGCAGTTGCCACGTATCAATTGAGCCACAGATCCCATAGCTGCAGGATGCCGGCGTAGTCGTTCTGGCCCTGCAGGCTCTTCGAATATCCGCTCAACCGGCCGGTATCTGCGATCTTGACGAGATAGCCGCCGCCCAACACTTCCTTTTGAATCGTCAGCCAGCTGGCGCGCCGCGCCTCCAGCGTCTGGCCCTGGAAGAATTCGGCATAGGCCTTGTCGATGATGTCGTTGCCGGTAATGTGCGGGAACGTGTAGAGCATCGGCCGCCACTGCTGCGGCCCGAGAATGTGATCGGGACCGAACGCCGTGGTCGACAGGTTCCAGTCTCCGGTGCCTTGCTGCATGTGCGACGCGTTCGTGGTCCAGTCAGTCACTTGGACATCGACGGTCATGCCGGCGGCCTTCAGCTGCTCGGCGACGATCAGCATGGTGTCGCGCATCCACTGGTAGTTGCTGTTGGTCTCGATGATTATCTTTTCGCCCTTGTAGCCGGCCTGCTTCAGCAATTCCTTGGCCTTGGCTGGATTCTTGATGTCGTACCAGGGGGTCGGTGCCGTATCACCGAGGAAGTAGGGCGTGCCGGGAAACGACATCCAGGGATTGCGCTTGTTGAGCCCGCCGGCGCCTTCGATGATCTCATCGACATTGATCGCCGCGGCGATCGCCTGACGAATCAGCACATTCGCAGTGAGGCCCTTCTGCGAATTGACGATGATATAGCTGCCGAGTGTCGGAAACACCTCGCGGATCGCCAGATCCTTGCGCTCAGTGATCTTGGCGCTGAGGTCGGGCGGTACGCTTGAGATCAGCTGCGCCTCGCCATTCTGTAAAGCCGCGATACGCGTCGTGATCTCCGGCATGAAGCGGTAACGCACCGCATCGAGATAGACGGTCTTGCGGCCGGCGTAGCCGTCGCGGCCCGGCGAGCTGGTGTCGGCCGTGTAGTCGTCAAATCGGGTAATGACAAGGTGGCTGTCCTTGACCCATTCGCCAAGCTTGTAGGGGCCGGTACCGATCACTTCGATGTCGCGGGCCGGCTTGTCCTTCTGCGACGCCGGCAGGATCATCAGCGGATAGATCGGCGACTTGATGACGTCGAGCAGCACGACATTGGGCTCCTTCAGCACGATCACGAAGCTGTAGGGATCCGGCGTGTCGAAATGATCGACGGCATCGAGGTTCTTGGCGTTGGGACTGATGCGCTTATAGCGCTCGAACGACGCCTTGACGTCGGCCGACGTCATCTCCTGGCCGTTGTGAAACTTGACCCCCTTTCGGAGCTCGAACGAGTACGTCTTGAAATCGGCGGAGGCGGTGGCTTTCGACGCCAGCATCGGTTTGGTGGCGTTGACGTTGTCCAGGGTCACCAGGCCTTCGAAAATGTTGTTGATGACTTCGAGCTCGACAACGCTGGAGGCCATGTAGGGATCCAGCGTGCCCGGACCGGACACACTGGCATAGACCAGCGTGCCACCCTTCTTGGGCGTTTGCGCGGCGGCGGCGCCAAAGGAAACTCCGAGGACCAGGGCCAGGGCCACTGCAACGCCGCGTCGAGCGAGTTTCTGCTTCATTCGCCTGCTCCCGAGTGTTCGCCGCAAATTCCGTTCACGCCCGCAATCTAAAGCCCCGCCACGATCTTGAAGGCATCGTCGGTCACCGACAACGCATGATCGATATCCGCTGCGGTATGGGCGACGGAGAGAAACATGTTGTGCTTGGGATGCATATAAACGCCGCGCTTCAGCGTCTCCTGGGTGAAGCGGTTGCCTCTGGCGTAATCGGCATCGTCCTCGAACAGGATGGTCGGCATCTGCACCGGGCCGCTCTGGCGGACGCCGAGATTGTAGCGCCGCGCCTGTTCGGCGATGCCGTCGCGCAGCCGCTGTCCCATCGCGCGCATGTGCTCGGGGCCGTTCTCCGCTTCCAGCACGTCCAGGGTCGCCAGTGACGCGGCCATCGCGACGGCGCCGCACCAGAACGAGCCGGTCGCGAATAGCGCCGCAGCCGCGTCGCGAAACCGGTTGTTGCCCATCACTGCAGAAAGCGCGTAACCGTTGGCGATCGCCTTGCTCCAGGCACTGAGATCCGGTTGCACACCGATCTGGTCCCAACTGCCATGCAGCGTTAGCCGGAAGCCGGCGCGAACGTCATCGAGGATCAAAGCCGCATCGTTGGCATCGCACAACGCCCGTGCACGCTGCGCGAACGCCAGATCCGGCAATTCCTGATGCTGGCCGTAATCATGTTTGAACGCCGACACCACGATGGCAGCGAGATCACCGCCCGCCTGCGTCACGGCCGCCTCCAGGCTGGCCACGTCGTTGTAGTCGAAATACAGGATGTGGGCACGATCCTCGGACATCACGCCGTACGGATGCGGCGAGCACCAAGGAACGGCGCCGTGATAGGCGCCCTTGGCCAGCAGCACCTTGCGCTTGCCAGTGGCTCCGCGCGCCAGTGTCACGCAGGTGGTCGTGGCATCGGTGCCGTTCTTGGAAAACAGTGCCCAGTCGGCATGGGTGACGAGGCCGACCACCCGCTCCGCCAGTTCGACCATGCGCTCGGATGGCCCGTTGAGGACGTCACCCTGCTCCATCTGCCTGCGCGCCGCGGCGTCCACCACCGGATGATGGTGGCCGAGCACGATCGGGCCCCAGCTGCACATGAAATCGAGATATTTGCGGCCGTCCACATCCCAGATGTGGCAGCCCTCGCCGCGGGCGAAGAATTGCGGATAGCCGTCCGGCAGACCGCTGGCGCGCATATGGCCATACATTCCGCCTGGCACGACGCGGCTGGCGCGGTCACGAAGGCTCTTGTCGATCGGGCGGAGGTCACTTGTCATCAGCTACCATGCTCCATCGTCAGCACCAAGATATATGATATATTCTTGGCGGCAAGGATTACCCTGACGTCATTGGCGGCAGGACCAGATGAAAAGACGCTCAAGCTGCGCTTGTTTTGCTCGAAACTGCCGCAGGCTGGCCAAACTGCAGTTCGACGACGCCTTGCGCGGTCTCCACCATGGCGGCGCGGCCGTCTTCGAGCTGCTCGAGCAGATCGACCATCGCCTTGCCGCCCTCAATGATGTCGGCGAGGATCGCATGGCGCGCCAGGGCCGCGTCATTGCTGCGCAGCGCATCCATCAAATTCAAATGCTGGTGCCGCACGGGATAGGCCGGCGGCGCATGAGGATACAGCAGCTTGAGCATCGGCCCGTGCCGCAGCCAGATGCTTTCCAGAATCGAGACCAAGTCCTCGATGCCTGAGGCGCGGTACACCAGAAAATGGAACTGGTAGTTGGTCAGCGTCGCCGCTTCATAGTCCGCGGTCTGCTCGGCCTCGATCAGCTGCGCGTGCAGGTTCTCCAGTTGCGCGATCATGGCCGGGGTCATCCGCGGCGTTGCCTTCTCGGTCGCCATGCCTTCCAGCAGGAAGCGAATTTCGCGCAGTTCGAGATAGCGTGCCCGCGACAGCTTGACGACGTTGATGGTCTGGCCCGACCGCATTTCCAGTCCGCCTTCGCGGACCAGTTGCATCATCGCCTCGCGCACCGGCGTGTCGCTGACCTCCATGGCCGCCGCGACCTCGCGCACCCGCAGGCGCTGGCCAGGCCAGAAACTGCCAGACATGAGCCCGATCCGCATCTGGTCATAGACCCGCGAGGTCAGGTTATCCCGGCTGCTGACTTTCAGGCCTTTGAGCATCGTGCCTCAGGGAGTAAATCGCGAATCGTCCACAGGCCGTCGTCCACCAAATCATCTCCGGCCGTCACGCAGAGCGCAATTGCTGATGCGACGTGGCCGACGACTCGATCTGCTTCCAGTCATATAGCATCGGGACCATTTTTCCTTCCACCCACGCGGCATTCTGGTTGTCGTAGCTTGCGCTGGCCGTATGGCCGGACGCGCCGTGGAACACGATCCACTGGCAATTGTCCCAGGCGCCGACGTCGAACACGTAGCGCGACAATGCGGCATAGGTTGCCTTGGTGCCAAGCCGAGCAATGTAGCCGGTGGCGAAGGGCGTATCATTGTCGCCGCCGAGCAAACCGCAGGGCTTGTCAAGCGATGCGGCATACTCGGGATAGATCGCCGACAGCGGATGACGCAGAATCGGCCGGTGAACCGCGGCCCAGTCTTCCGCGGGGCAATCCCTCGCCGCGTCAACCAGCGCCTGTGCCAGCAACTCGTCCCATGAGGCGCCCTTCAGCAAGCCGGTATCGTTCGCGCGCAAAAGCTGCGGCACGGTCCACCATATCTGGCTCTCGCCAAATATCCCCGGCGGTACCTTGGTGTAGGGACTCTCGGACACTGCACGGACGCCGCTTTTGTCCGCAACCAGTTTGGTCAGCGCGGTGCGCAGGGCCACATAGGCGACCGCGGCCTTGGACTGTGCGTCCATCGCGCCGTCCCAGTCGAGAATGCGGTCGCGCAGGACCAGAGCTTCTCCAGCGACTGCGACGTTGCGGATCCGGTCGCGAAACTCGATCGCCACCACGCTGACCGTATCGCGATGAATCGACGCCATGTCCTCCACCGTCGCTTTCGCCATCCCGGCGAGGCGCTGCCAGATCCGCCGCGTGCGATGCGGCGGCATGGCATCGGTGCAAAAATAATGAGTGCCATTTTCCATCACGCGGTTGTTTGCGGTGACAATGGCCTGCTCGACCGGATCGATGGTCCAAGGCATGTCTGCGAACGGGATCATCCCCTTCCACTCGTGCTCGCCGGTCCAGCCCGGCACAGGCAGCCAGCCGTTGGCGCGCGGGCGCACTGGCACCTTGGCGCGAACGCGGTTACCGATCTGCCCCTTGATATCGGCGGCGACCAGATTGTGATCCATCAGGCCCCATTCGGCGCCGGCCTCGTACAGCTCTTTCACTGTGCTCGAACGCAGCACTTTCAGCGTGCAGTCGAACGAGGTGTCGGGCTCCGCGAACTGCATGGAACGCAGCACTAAGGCGGTACCGGCCTTGGGCTCGCCGACGATGACCGGACCGTGCATGGTCTCCACCACGTCGATCACTACATCACTTTCGCCGCGCACAGAAATGGTCTCCGCACGATGAGTGACCGGCGACCAGCCGCCCTTGAAGGCGGTGTTTTCGACCGCAGCATCAAAGCGCTCGATATAGAGATCGTGAATGTCGACGAAGGCATGGGTGACGCACCACGCCACCTTGCCGTTATGGCCGAAATTGGGAAAGCCCGGCGCGCCCGGCACAGAGAGGCCGATAGCGTCGAACTCGTCGCAGGCCAGATGCGCCTGGTAGTACATGCTCGGCATTTCCAGCACGCGGTGCGGATCGCCCGCCAGCAGCGGACGGCCGGTGGCGGTGCGCTGCGACGACAGCACCCAGTTGTTGCTGCCGCCCGCGACTTCGGCGTCGGCTTGGTAGTTTCCGGTGGCCAGCATCGCCTCCAGCCCGGGCTTGAGGTCGGCCAAGGCCGCCAAGTACCGCTCGCCTTCCGCACCCGGCGGAATGCACAACATGTCGTCGCCGCCGTCGTCAAAACGCAGCTTTCCGATTTCGCCAGCGCCGACGATGGGCAACGCCGCCGCTCGCCACAATTTCCACCACACCGACCCCATCAGGAAGCCGATCTGGCGCATCACCGCGATCGAATGCCACGGCTCCCATGCCGAGGGCTTCGCGCCAAGAAGGGCGTACTCCACCGGCCACACGCCAAGCGCGATGAAGGCATTGACGCCGCGCGCATAGGCCTCGAGCATCGCCTTCGTTTCGGCATTAAGCAGCGCGAAATCTCGCTTCGAAGCACCCGTGGTGTTGAGCTGGCGCGCCAGGATATCACCGGCAATTGCGGGTTTCCCAACCCATTCCGCATAACGCCCGGTACCTCGACGCAGCAGCGCTTCCATCTGCCAGAGCCGGTCCTGCGCATGGGCGAAGCCGAGCCCGGCGAAACCATCGGTGACGGAGGCGGCGCGGATATGCGGTATGCCCCAGGCGTCGCGGCGGAGATCAACAGCCCCGCGGAGCCCGGGCACAACCGCCGCGCTGTCCAGATCGGGCAAATAATCCTTCGAGCTGAAATCGATCGTGTTTGCCATTAATCCCTTCCAGGCTCGTATGGTGCGTTGTCAGCGTGCCACCGACACGCCGGACTACAATATATCATATATTATCGCGCAGCTTCTCCGCTTTTTTGCTCTGGCCCATTCCGACGACCAAACCGCCTGACCTCCATTGAACCCTCAGTAGCAACCCGCCGCTCCCAGCGCTGCCATTCTGCTTCGTGCATCGTGAGGACGACAGGCGTGCGATGCTAATTGGTCTTCGGCAATGCGTGACCGGAGTAGCCCAATATGCGATGTCGGCTGTTTTCTCTCATGGATCATCTCGCGCGCACAAAGGAGGGAGTCGAGCGCGTTCACCCGCCAAACCAGCGCGAACCGGTTCAGGGTGATTGTCTCCACATCGGCGAAAACGGCCGAGCCGGCATTGTAGAATGGACAGGGATGACTTGGCTGGACCGAATGGACAACATCCTGAAAGTTCTCATCTAGGCTGCACGGACTTCCATGAGGAAGCTGCGCCTTGGTATCCACAGGCCTGGTATTGAAGCAGCCTCTTGGCGGAGACGGACTGTCACAGCATAGCAGCATCTCGCCCTGCCCCTCCCAAACGTCACATCCTCCCTGTATAAACCGGTAGCTTCTTCCTCTTCCTCGAAGGAGCTCATATGAACGACCTGCACGCGTGGCTTTCCGAACAGCACGACGGTTTGCGGACCTTCCGGATCTTTCAGCAAAAACTCGAAACGCTCGGTCGGGACGATCCCGCCCAGCGCGGCTTGTGCCGTCTCCTCAGCAATCTGGTCGGCAGCTATGTCGAAGCGTTTGACGAGGCACCGCTGCCGGTCGCAGTCGCCGAGAGCGCCTATCAACGCCTACTGACGCTGCTGGCAAGCCTCGACCTCCGCGGCGATGCCGAGCGGCGGCTGGCTGATATCAACCGGGTGGCGACCTGCGAGCTTTGGCAGTGACGGCGCGGTCCGCCGCGCGCCTTACCGCATCCGCGTGTAGGTCGTGATCATCACGTAATCCTTGCGCGGACCCGACACGATGTGACGAATGACAAAGCCGCCATCGCCGCGGAAGATGTAAGTCGACTGATAATGATCGAGATTGCAGAGATGGCCGGCGCTTCCGCTGAAGCCGCCGCCATCGGATGCAGCGAGTTCGATCGCTTGGAATAGCCGTGGCGGAGTCTCCTTGAAGAAGACTTCGAATCCCCGGTCGCGCTTGCGGAAAACGTACTCCCGCTCCGCATCAAGCTCGGTGCCGTTCTGGAGCTTCAAGCGTCCCTGCTCGCGATAGGCCAGATTCTCCGCGTCCAATGGCGCGAAGGTCGCAAGGCCCTGCATGCTCCCTTGACCTTCGATGACCCGGTCGAACGACCAGGCGCCGGCGAGCCGCGTCATCACCTGCGACGCATCATCCCAAGCATCGATCACAGTTTCGTTCATGTGCTCTAGACCCACGTGCCCCGTCGGCGGCGCAACATCCGCGGGGCCCGCGTTCGACTTTGCCGCGCCGCTACCTATATCCTGTCGACAATGCGTGTCGAGGCAGTGAGCAAGTGATGGCCAGGAGACCCACGACGGACACCGACGACCTGCCCCGCTATTTCGTCTGGGTCCGCGGCCTCGACGGGCCCAAGCCGCAGAAATGGGTCGACATGGAATTCGGCGTCGGCGACTGGAAGCGGCCGCTGGTGCTGGCCTGGCTGGAGCTGCCGGTGGACGAACGGCGCCTGCCGCTGTCGATGCTGGCGCGGCGATACCCGCCGCCGAAGGTGGAGACGCTTTAGGCCTGCCTCACTTGCCCCGCGCCGCGGTCGGCGTCAGGCCGAACCTGCGGCGAAAGCAGCGGTTGAAGTACGAGAGATCGTTGAAGCCGCAGGCGAAGGCGATGTCGCTGATGCGGCCTTCGCGATGGGTGAGCAAATCGGCCGCCTTGCGCAGGCGCAATTCGGTCAGGCGGGTGGTGAAGCTCGCGCCCGCCTCGAACAAGAGCTCGTTGACATAGCGCTCGGAAAGACCGGCCGCCATGGCGAGCTTCTGCGCGGAAAAATCCGGCTCGTGGAAGCGCGTCTCGAGGATCGACAGCACGGCTTTCAGCCGTACCGCGCGCAGGCCCCGGCGCCGTGCCGCGGCCGCAATGTCGCTGCGGGCGCCCAGGCCGATCGCGGCGAGATCCAACAGATGGGATGCGATCGCCATGCCGGCCTCGTCGGCGGCCACGGGATGACGAAGCAGGAGATCGCTATAGTCCATCACCAGCGACAGCGCGCCGCCGGGCTCGAGCTCGCAGCCGACGAGGTCGTCGACATCAGTGACCATCGCACGCAGTGAATCGACCGGCAGATGCACATTGGTGAAACGCTTCTGGCTCGCGCCATCGGCAGCGAAGAACGGCTCGTCGAGCTTGAGCAGCACCATCGATCCCGCCCGCATGGTGAATTCGCGACCGCGATGAACCACCTGCGAGGGACGATCGCCGGTGTTGCGCACGAGGCAAAAGCGGTCGTCGCCGGTCTCGATCACCTGGCGCTTTTCCCGCCGCACCGTGACGAAGCTGCCGTCGCAGCGGCCGAGCATGGTGGTGCCGATATGGATCGAGTTCATCGTGGCGCGAAACGGCACGTCGGAGGCCGGGTCGAGCTCGCCGGTGTTGGAAAAATGCTCGAACAGCTCGGCGAAACGGATGAAGCGCTGCCGGTCGGACAGATCCTGCGGCAGCATCTCGGTCGAGAGCGACTTCCTGATGACGGACATCGGTGAGGACTTCCGGGAAAGACTTTTTCGGAAAAAATCGCGCAGAAAACAATTGAGCCTTGCAAGCCGGGAATGAACCCGCGCTGAAGGCCGACGGTCACAGGCTACCAGTACGGCCATCTGATTCAAGCTGCGCCGGTCAGTCCAAGCCGCACCGCCTCGGGCGCCGGACAGTCCAAGACGGCCCGCACACACCCATCCTATTCAGGCAACGGATGCGACATCCCGCCACACGCGAATCGCATCCGGGCAACCGGGCGGCCCCAGCCTGACGCCCGCTGGAGGAGACAACGTCATGCGAACCTCTCTACCCCGCAGCCTCGTGCTCGGCGGCGCCATCGCAACCAGCCTCTACATCGGCTACGCGCTCGGCGCGCAACCGCATATGGACGAGGCGGTGGCGATCCTGCAATCGGCCCGCGCCGAGCTCGTCAAGGCCGAGCCCAACAAGGGCGGCCATCGCGAACGGGCGCTGGGGCTGATCGACCAAGCGGTCGCCGAAGTGCGCGCCGGCATCGCTTTCGCAGCCACCCACTGAGCGACGCAATCCAGGAGAACACAGCATGATACGAACCGTATTTGCCGCGGCGTTCGCGCTCGGCGCAATCGTCAGCTCGGCCCAAGCCATGCCGTTGGCGCCGTTCGGCGCGCAGAGCAATGGCGATATCATTGCGGTCGCCGGCGGCTGCGGCGCCGGCTGGCACCGCGGGCCCTATGGCGGTTGCTTGCGAAACTTCGCCAACCCCGCCGCGCATGCCTGCCCGCGCGGCTTCCATATCGGCCCCGGCGGCGCCTGCCGCGGCAACGGCAGGTAAGCGCCGGCCACACACACCACGCTTCGCAGATAGGAGTCATGCCCGGGCCTGCCCGGGCATTTCTTTTGCCGATTGTGGCGGAGATCATAGACAGCCGGAGCGAAACGGCGCAACCGTCCTTGCTACCTCAGCGCGATTGTGGGCGAAATACATCCACTACTTCATAATGTAACCACTGATTGAATTTGAAGGATGCCGCCCGAACCGGGCTTAAAGCATCCCCAACTGAATTTTCGGAGGAGTCCATGACGCACCAGGACAGGGCGCTGCATGGCGGTCCTGCAAGGCCGGCCCCTACGCACGATGAATCAAATGCCGCGGCGAATGCACCCGACGCAAGTCCGCCGCGCAAGCTGGTGCTGTTCGCCGACGGCACCGGCAACGCCTTCACCACCCAGGAATCCAGCGTCTGGCGGCTCTACGAGGCGCTCGACCATACCAAGCCCGATCAGATCGCCTACTACATCAAGGGCGTCGGCACCGCCGGCTGGGCGCCGCTCGCAGCCCTCGACGGCGCCACCGGCATCGGTGTGCCGGCCAACGTCCGCAAGCTTTATCGCTTCCTGTGCTGGAACTGGCGCGAGGGCGACGAGATCTACATCTTCGGCTTCAGCCGCGGCGCCTTCACCGCGCGCACGCTGGCAGCGCTGATCGCAAGCCAGGGCCTCGTGCCGGCGGTGATCGACAAGGTGGCCGTGTCGCATGCGGAGATGCAACGCAACACGATGGCCGCGTGGCGAGAGTATCGCAAGCAATCGGTCGGCTATCGCAGCCTGCCGACGATCTGGGTCGTGCGCTGGATCCGCGACGTGCTGATCTATCTCTATGATCTCGTTTTCCGGCATCGCTCTTATGCCAGCGTCCGCGAGGCCATGGACGGCCGCAAGGAGGTCAAGATCGAATTCCTCGGACTGTTCGACACGGTCGAGGCATTCGGCGTACCGATCGAGGAGCTCCGTGTCGCGATCGACTGGGCGATCTGGCCGATCTCGTTCCGAAACTACCGGCTCTCCGACAAGGTGAAGCACGCCTGCCAGGCGCTCGCGCTCGATGACGAGCGCACCACCTTCCACCCGCTGCGCATCGACCAGGCCGACCTTGCCGAGGGGCAGATCGTCAAGGAGGTGTGGTTCGCGGGCTCCCATTCCGACATCGGCGGCGGCTATCCGGAATCCACGCTGTCCTTCGTGCCGTTGGTCTGGATGGCCGAGCAGCTCGGCAACCAGCTCCGCTTCCAGGGCGGCACGATCGCGCGCTTCCGCGAGTACCAGTCGGCGATCGGGCCGATGCACGATTCGCGCAGCGGCGCCGGCGTGCTGTATCGCTACGGTCCGCGGCCGATCCACGACCGCGTGGAAGATGGCGGACCGCCGGTGGTGCACTTCGGCGTGGTCGAGCGCATGCTGCACGGATGCGACAATTATGCGCCGCTGATGCTTCCGGCCAATGCCAAAGTGCTGCTGCCGGATGGCCAGGTGCTGCCGCTGACGCGCGACGAAACGCGCAAGGCCATGCGGTCCGCCTACGCGAAGCGAGAAGGCGACGGCAACAGGGCGGCGGAAGCCGACGCCTTCATGGCGATGAGCCCGCCGAATCCCGAGATGGCGCGACAGGTTCTCGATACCGTGTGGTGGCGCCGCTTCGCCTATTTCTCGCTGCTGATCGCGCTCGGCATCCTGGTCGCATGGCCGTGGATCGCGCGTTCCGTCGTCGGCTCGTCCAAGGAGCACGGGCTTGAGGATACCACCCTGCTCAAATGGATCACGGCCATCGACAACGGCACGAGCACGGTCGTCAAGCCGTTCGCCGATCTGCTCGCGAGCGTGCTGCCGTCCTACGCGGCACCATGGCTTGCGATCGCGCTGTATTATCCCTTCGTCACCACGGTGCTCGTCATCATCATCCTGATCGCGTGGAACAGAAATGCGGCGCTGCGCGACAGCATTCAGGAACGCGCCCGGCTGGCCTGGTACAGGCCCGACCGGATGGCCTCGCGACGCCGAGTGAGCAAATCCGGCTGGTTGCTCGCGATCGGCCGCTGGATGCGGCTGCATGCCTGGCCGGTGCGCATGGCCTTCACCAACGTCCTGATGCCGGGTGTCTTCCTCATCGCCATTTTCGGCTCCGCTCTGCTGTTGCTGTCCCGCGGCTATCTCGACTGGCGCGCGGGCGTCGGCGACTTCTGCAAGAGCAGCGCATCGACGCATGCCGTAGGCGATACGCCGGTCGCGGCCCGCGACGGCGAATTGTTCGACGTCAGCGATTTCTGCTGGCCAAGCCGCCTCGCGGTCGAGAAGGGCCGCAAATACCGCGTCTGGATCGAGATGGCCGATCCGTGGTTCGACCGCACCATCATGACCGGCCTCAACGGATTCAAGACCCCGCCGGATCCGACCCACCGCCTCGCCGTCCCGCTCCTGCGGCTGCAGGGCGCCGACTGGTTCCAGCCGGTGGTGCGGATAGGCGCGCGCGGATCGTACGATCTGCCGCTGCAGGCCATCAACGGACTGCCCGCGAACGAACTGCCGCGGCGGGTCAATGCGACGGTGCCGGCCTACGAGGACGAGAGCAAGAACAACTACCCGATCCATGTCGAGGACTCCGCCGAGTTCAAGACACAAGGCAGCGAATTGAATCGCGTCTGGAAGCCGTTCGGAGATTTCGAACAGATCCCCGCCGCCGCGCTGCCGGCGGCGCGCGCGCTCTGGCGCAAGCAGGGATTGTCCGAGCTGTTCGTCGCGGAATTCGAGGCGCCCGAGGCCGGCGAGCTGTTCTTCTACGTCAACGACGCCGTCCAGCTTTTCCCGCGTTTCATCTCCACGCGGCTCGCGCCGCGCTGGCTCGTGCCCGTGCAGGGCCGGCGCGTGCAGTTCTACAAAAACAACAGCGGAACGGCGACGATCCGCCTGCAGCGATTGCCAGCGCCCGCGCCCCCATGATTATGGGTGTCGCGCCCGCAGCGCCGCGGCTAAGCCAGACGCCGACGATCCTGAACGCCGAATGCGCGGCCGCCGCGATCCTGGGCTGGGGAAGCCAGCCACCCGGCGCGTGTCCCCTTTTGGGGACGACGATGACACGATCCCGGCTTGCGCTGCTTTGTCGCAGACCGGCGTGCAAATTCGATATTTCGTGACATAGCATCTTGCACAACGAAAGATTGCAAGGCAATTTAAGGACACTGGACGCATGGGCGTTGCCACCCGAAGATCGTCTTTCGTGGCAATCGCAGATTTTTTTATCGACCCGGTCAGGCTCCGGCATGTCGACCCTGATCGCGGACCAGCTGTGCTCACTTTAAAATATTTGGAGCGCGCGAATGAGCATCGATTGGAGGCCGGCCAGGAGCCTTGAAGTCCTGCTCAAGCAGGTCAACGACATGGCGCCCGGGCGCGACAAATCGAGCGACGGGATGCTCGGCGATCAATCCCACCAGACGCGCAAATCCGACCACAACCCCGACGCCAACGGCGTGGTGACCGCGATGGACATCAGCCATGATCCGGCTCATGGCGTCGACGCGGGCGACCTTGCAGAAACGCTCCGCCAGTCGCAGGACAAGCGCATCAAGTACATCATCTCCAACCGCCGGATCGCCTCGAGCGTCGTCTCGCCCTGGCAATGGCGACCCTACAACGGCGCCAACGCTCACGAGCATCATGTTCATGTTTCCGTCATGGATACGCCGAGCCTGTATGACGACACGTCGGCCTGGCAGATCGATCCCAACCTCATGCGGCGAGCCAAGATCTTTCCCGAGGCTGCGGCCGGTAGCACGAGCCATTGCATCAACATCACGGCGACGGTCTTCGGCGGCAGCGCTGACCGGGACGAGAAGAGCGCCTATGACGGCCACCGAATCGACGACGTGGAGCTTGGCGTCGCCCTGCCATCTCGCTTCTCCGGACCGCGTCCCCAGGTCCGGGTCACCAACAGGGCGAACGGCAAATCCGTGGTCTGCAACATCGTCGATGTCGGACCCTGGAACATCCGCGATCCCTATTGGGAGAAGGGCGCAAGGCCGCAGGCCGAGTCCGGAACGGACCTGACGGGACGACGGACCAACGGTGCCGGTATCGATCTCACGCCGGGCGCCGCGCGCGCGATCGGCGTCCCGGGCAAAGGCGTCGTCGATTGGGAATTCGTGGGTGCCGTGCAAGGCCCGCAAGCGAACCCAGAGGCCGCGCTGCCAATTCTCGTATTGCTGCAGAAAATCGTGAAGGACGGAGCCATCAAGATGCCGCTTCCAGCCGACGACGTCAGCGCCATTCTTCAGCAGCTGTTCAAATTTCTCCAGGGACAGAATGCAGCGCCCGGCCCGGCGTCCCCGACGCCCGCCCCGACCCCTGCTGCCGATCCGAGCGCACAGATCATCGACCTGATCGCAAAGATCATCGTGCCGGCGCTCAGCAAGCAGATTCCGCAGCTCGGCCAAGTGAACGGCGCACTAGGGCAGACCATCGGTGAGCTCCTCAATGGCAAGAAGACTGCGCTCGGAATCTTCGGTTCGCTGGCTTCATGGCTTGCGCCGATCATCGGCTCCTCGGGCCTGTTCGGTGGCGCAGGCATGGCAGCCGGTCTGGGAGGAGCCAGTGCTGGCGGACTGGCGCTCGTTCCGCAGATCGGTGTGCCGATATTCATAGCCATGACGCTCTGGGGCATCCTCGGCAAGGTCGAGAAATGGAACCAGGGCAACGTCCCTTTGTCGCTGCCGCCGAAATAGCCCGCGGAAAGTCGAACCGGCATCAAGGGGATGGGGGCATGACCGACTACTTTGAAAAGGATCAGGCCGAACAGCTCCTCACGGAGGAAAAGACCTTCATCGCGAGCAACCGTGCGCGGGATGGGCGAACCGATTGGTATGGGCTCGCACTCTCCGGCGGCGGCATCAGGTCGGCGATCTTCTGTCTCGGCGCGCTTCAGGCGCTCGCCGCCAAAAACGTCATGCCGAGCTTCGACTACATGTCGAGCGTATCCGGCGGCGGCTATGTCGCGGCCGCGCTGCAATGGCTCTGGCGAACCGATACCACCACCGGGTCGTCGCAAGCGGGCTTTCCCTTCGGCGCCACCCGCGATTATCGCAGCGGCAACGAGACCAAGGACAAGCGGCTCGCCTATCTCCGCTCACACGGACAATACCTCATCCCGGACGAACATCTGTCGATCTGGTCACTGAGCGCCGTGGTCACTCGCACCCTGTTTCTGAACCTCTCCGTCTGGCTGCCGATCGGCGCGCTAGCCTATGTCTTCATGATGCTGCTGTTCCGGCTGCTCGAAAAGATTCCATACATCGACAAGCTTCCCAATCTGCTGGCACTCGTGATGGCCTCGCGGTGGCGGAACGACTGCGAAGGCGATGCGCTGGCGATATGCAAGGGCGCGGCCGAGACGGCTTCGGCGGCGGCTTCGGCAGCGCATATTCCAGGTGGAGCCCAGATCTGCACGGCGGCGACCAGCCTCGCTGCCAAAGCCATGCAACCGGAATGCTTCTGGAAACTCGATCTTTTTTTCGAGATATGCCTGGTGGCCGCGCTGCTGTGGATCGCCCGCTTCGCGCTCTGGGCGATCGGGTTCTCGGTGGATACGCGGATATCTCCGAAGCAGGACGTGGCTCCGAACCCCCGGCTGCGCCTGCTTTGCGGCGCCGTTTCGCTGCTGTGCGGCCTGATCTTCCTGAGGCTGACCGTCTGGTTCTGGATCACGGGTGAACCAGTTCTGGATCCCATCTCTTTTGCCGTCGCGATACTGTTCCTCGTCTTTGCTTACCTGGCGGGCGTTCTCTATCGGCTTCAGAAGTCAAACCGGACAGTCTCTGCGAACTACAACTGGCGACGCAGGTTCGAGATCACGGCCGGATGGTCGCTACCATGGATCACGATCCTGATCGCGCTCGGCACTGTTCCGGTCATTCCCTATCTGCTGATCAACAAGGCAGGCTTCGCTGCAAAGGCCGCAGCGACGGTCGCTTCACTCGCGAGCGGTCTGTATGCAGGTGTATTCGGTCACCAGGCTCAGTCAGCACAGAGCGCGCCGACCGATCTCAGCAGATGGATCCTGATGGTCGCCTCGGCGGTCTTCATCTACTCCATCGCGGTCGTGGCCTACAGCATCGCGCAGTTCTGGTTCGCTCCGGAATTCCTGCTCGGTTCAGGCGACAACCAGCTTGCATCCAATCTGATCCGCGCAGGCATCACGGCATGGGTTTTCGTCGCGCTTGTGATGGCATCATTCACGAACATCAACTATGTCGGACTGCATCGCTTCTATCGCGACCGGCTGATGGAAGCTTTCATGCCCTCGGACGAGGCGGTCCGGCGCAACGTCATCGACTTTTCCCCCACCGCCGACCGGCTTTCGATGGCCGATTTGTGGCCGCCACCACGCGCCGCGGGCGCGCCGCTGCGCGACATTCCCTACCCCATCGTCAACACCAACGTCATTATGATGAATGACCCCGACCGTCTGCTGTCGTGGCGGGGCGGCGACAATTTCATCGTGAGCCCACTGTTTGTCGGCTCGTCCGCGACGGGATGGGAGCGAACAAGCAGCTACATCGCCAAGAACGGTCCGGTGTCGGTGCCCTCCGCGATGGCGGCCTCGGGCGCGGCCATCAATGCCAACGCTGCCTATGTCGGCGCCGGCGTCACACGTGACCGGCTGGTCTCGATCGTCCTGGTGCTGCTCAATCTTCGGCTCGGCATGTGGGCAACGCGTCCTGATGATCATGGCGCCAGCCGTCTGAAACGCGAGCCCAACCATTGGTCGCCCGGCTTTCGCTACGGCCTGACCCGGTCAGGCTACCGATCCGACAGCAGTTTCGTCGAGCTCACCGATGGAGGTCACTTCGACAATTCCGGCATCTACGAGCTGGCGCGCAGGAAATGTGCGGTCATCATCGCGATTGACGGTGAGGAAGACCCCAACATGGCGCTGCCGGCGCTCTATTCTGTCGCGCAACGCATTCGCGAGGATTTCAAGGCCAAGATCGACCTCGACGGGGTTTTGGACGATCTCATTCCGGAGAAGGGCAAGGGTTATCCGGAGGGGGTGAGTTTCGTCACCCGCCCGTATTTCGTCGCCGAGATCACCTATGATGACGGCAGCCGCGGCGTTCTGGTCTATGTGAAGCTTTCGCTGGTCCAGGGACTAGGGTTCGATGCCCTGGGATATCGCGCACAGCACGCGGATTTCCCGCACCAGCCGACCACCGATCAGTTCTTCGTGCCCGAGCAGGTCGAGGCCTACCGCATCGTCGGCTTCGCGAACATGGACAAGGCGATCGGCGAACTCAATCTCGGGTCCAACCCCATCGATACAAATGCAGTTCTCGCCGCGTATCGAAACAGGCCGCGACCACAGCCGCCAGGCGGTCAAGACCCTTCACGACTCTGGGCCAGACTCAACCGTAGAATGACCCGAGTTCGTGGCAGCCGGCCTTAGACCGGGAGATACAATACGAAGAGCAGGAACATCGGCACGCACATCGTTGCGCCGACGACGATCTCCATGCGCCGCGCCACCTCGCGGGAATCCCCTTCTTGGTCACTCTCTTGATCTCTCCGCCGAACGGCTTCGATCGCCCAGACGGCCGCGAACGACGCCGTGACGTAGATAGCCGTCAGCAAAGCGTATGCGGTCAGGTTCAGGCCGAATGACTCGTAGATCGGATCGTCGATCCAGCGCGACAGTGTCGCCATCTGTGCCACGGCATAGAGAACCAGAGACGCGATCCAGACGGAGGAAAGTCGGCCGTACCGGGCCATAGGCAGATTGCGATGGTACGGGGATGACGGCAGAGCAAGTGCGAGAGCGACGTATGCGCCGAGTGGGACGACGGCAAACCAGAGCAGCCAGGGAGTCAGCAAGGGCTCTTCCACGCCCCATGTCAGCTTGCGATCGACGACGAACAGAACACATCCCGCCGCGAGAGATGCGACAAAGCCCGCGACGGAGCCGCCACCAAGCACCGGGCTGCGGCGTTCCTGCACCGAAGGGATCAGGGCGTCACTCATATTCCAAACCCGCTCCTTCCAAGCCTGCTGCCTTTCCAAGCCTGAAGTCTCGATGATCATGGCGACGGCAGGATAATGTCACGTTAATCATGTCATCGTCCAGGCGGCCATGTTCGATCTAGCTCGTCTTTGCGGCGGTTTGACGATTCCGAGACCCGCGCTTCCAGATCATTGATCCGGAACGAATAATCGGTCGACCGCAGTGGCACCGAGAAGCGGACGCAGGCCAAGCCGCCCTGGGTCGCATATTTCCTGACGAGCACACGATGTTCCGCAGTGCCGTCGAATGGCGATGCTGGCACCCAGAATAGCCGGAACACGGTATAGGCTCCGCTGGCCACGACGGTCTTGTCGAAGGAAAACTGCGCCCGGTTGCTATTCGTGTTGGTCGGGAAGTCGTCGTACTCGTCATTGTCGGTTCGCACACATTTCCGTTTGCGTGCGGAACGGTACTCGAAGTGAAACGCCCTGACCGCGTCAAATTCGGTGACGCCACCTTCCGTGGTCTGACGCAGGGCCGCAGTCGCGCGTGGAGGAAAATCATGGTAGTCGCGAAACGACTGGGTCGAAATCGATGTCTCTGAATTAGGGAGCCCGGCCGCCGCGCAACCGGGATCGCTTACGATATCGCGGCGCACAAGTTTGACCCTGTTGCGCAATTGCTCGGTATCGGTTGAAGCGACGGGCCGGTTGGTCTTGACGACGAACACGCCTGCACGATCGGGTGCGCCATTGGCCCCGATCACATAGGCGAACTCGACTTCCTGCGGCGACCTCGCAACCAATTCGGACAGAGTGTCGAACGTCTGCCAGCCCGACTTGCCGGATGCGAAAAGCTGGCCGTCCTGCAACGGGCCCAAGCTATCCGGCAGAAACCGGCAACTGTCACTTGCAAAAGAGATGTCGGCCGAGGCGACGGATGCAAACATCAAAAGCGGGAAAACGCGTGCAAGCATGGCAATCCCTACAACATGACAAGTTCTTAGAAATACCGTCGAACATTACAACAACCAAAAGTAGATGAAAAGGAAGGAGACAAGGGAAGCGCCGCGGCTAAGTGGTCGGCCCATAAACGTCGAGGCGCCCGTCATAGGTCGGGCGATAGATGCGGCCCTTCCAGGCGATCGGACGGTTGAACTTCGGATGCGTGAAGGCGTGCTCAGGGCCCCAGTTCTCACTGTCCCAGATCACCTGAAGCCGCTTCGAGCCATCCGGATTGGTCGCGAAATTCTGGGCGTCATAGACCAGGAAACGGCCCGGGCTGAGCATCATGTTGCTGTCCTTGTAGGGGACCATTGCGACGATGATGGCGTCGGTGCCGTTGTTGGCGGCGAGCGTGATGCTCCAGCCGGGCATGCCGCCTGATGGACGCGGCGATTGCGGCGAGGCGATCTCGTTGGATCCGGCGAGATAGATCGAGGTCCCGTCGGCCGCGATCGACCACGCCCGCAGCGCGCTGTTCTCGCCGCCGACGATGTGCATCACGCCATGTGTTGTGGACGAGAATAGCAGCGGTGTGCCATGCAGATGCCGCGTCGCGCCGCCCGGATACAGATTCAGCTCCGTCGGCGAGGCCGGCGCCGGCGGCACGGTAGGATCGAAGAACGTGTAGAGGATCGGCGGCATCTTGAGCTTGGCATAGTTGGCGGCGAAATGACCGGCCTGAAGATCGCCCGGTTGCGTGTCGCCGAGCGCCGCGGCATTGCCAGTGTAGAGAATGCCGTCCTTGCCCGCCGCGAGCACGGCGTGGGCCGATGCGACATAGACCGGTCCGCCCGAACCAAAATCCTGGTCGCTCCACGCCGATTCCTTCATCGCCGCCAAATGATGCGCCACGACCGGCGCGATCTGCGCATCCATCGGGTCGGGCCCCGACGTCACCGCGACATGCGCCATCTCGCGCGCATGAAGCGGCGTGAGCGCCATTCCCATCCGCTTGGCATGGCCGATCACCGCGGTCAGCGAGACGTTCGACGGCAGCGCGTGCGCATCGTCGTCGTCGAGCGGCGCTGCGGCCGCGGCGCCGACCCGGTTGGCGTCCGTCCACGGCGTCCACCACGACAACACCTCGAAATGAGCGAGAGGTCCGGTGTGCAAGGCCAGCCGCACCACGCTTTCGCCGAAATCACCTTGCTGCGGCAAGAACGATCCGTTGCCGGTGATGACATAGATCGACCCGTCGGGAGCAATGGCGGGGCCGGCCCCGCTCTGCCACAGCCCGCCACCGGAGTGGGTCACGGTGGAGCACCATGCGGCCGCAAGATGCCAGGCATGGATGTCGACCGCGATCAGCCAACCCCGCGCCGCCGCCGAGGTCTCCCTGACCGTACCGAAGGGAACCAGCACGTGGTTCCGCGTCAGCGTCAGCGCGCTGCGTTGCTTGCGCTGGATCGAGACGAATTTCTGCACGGGCAAGCCACCCGGCGGGGTGTAGACCGCGCCCTCCAGATTGAGCAGGTCGTGCACCTTGGAGCCGTCGCTGATGCGCAAGCCTGCAAGAAAATGCTGGGCTCTGGCAACGCTGCCATCATCGCTGATCCAGGCGCAGGCGTAGAGAATGCCGGTGCCCTCGTCGATCACGGGGGTCGAGAGGATCCCCCAATCGACATTGGTCATGTGACCGTCGATGGCCGGCGTTCCGACGATGGGACGACCAAGATTCGTCGCCCAGATTTTTTCGCCGGTTACCGCATCGAAGGCGTAGACCCAATTGCCCATGGTGGCCTGAAAAATCAGGTCGCGGGTCTTGCCATCAGGTGTGTGCACGCCGCCGACAGCCAACGGCTGCGCCTCGAGCCGGGGATCGTCGGGGATAGCGATGCTGAAGAGTTTTGCGATGCCTTTGGTGCGGACGGCGGTCGCCGTCAGCACCGTCTCGGCATTATTTGCGCCGGTTCGGGCCAGGTCATAACTGCGGGTGGTGACAGAGCCGGCCATGGTCAGGCTCCCCAGGCAAGCAGGCTTCCGGCCGCGATCAGGCAGGCCGCAGCCAATGGTCGCGCATCGCGCAAGCCTGCGCGCCACCAGCTCAACACGACGGCGCCGGAGGCAAAGCCGAGCCCGGCCATGATCGCGCTCGATAGCGCCGCAAGGGCCGGCGCATCGGATACGTGCGACACGACATTGTCGATCGCCAGCAGCGGCGGCAGGACGTAGAGCCAGCCCGGCGCCGTCAACAGACGTTGCACAATGGGCAGGCCGACGAGAAGCGCCGCACCACACGCCATCAGCAGCATCGCAGCAAGCCCACCCGCGAGCGGCAGACTGAGGCCAAGTGCCGAGCCGAGCCCGTCGCACAGGCCGAACATCAGCGCGAGCGGCAGCGCATGCCGCCCCGGCAGAATGAAGGACAACGCGAAGGCAGCAATCAGGCTGTCCGCGGACGTCCACAACAGATGCAATGACATGGGAATCCTCTCAAACAATCTGTGAGGCAAGGTAGGTGACGTCGATGGAAAACGCCGCGCCGTGCTCCGGCAAAAGCCGGCCCGCGACGCGAATATGATGCTCGCCGGTCGCACCGGCTGTTGCTTCCGCGCTGACATGGTCGCCGCTGCACACGGCCTCGACCACGCTGCGCCCTTGCGTATCGGTGACGGTGACCTTGAGCGAGCCATCTGCCAGCACGCCGCGACGATCGAGGCTGACCCGGAGGGCGATCTTGCTGCCCTGCTCCACCCAGATCCGTGCCGTCTCGGTCTCGGCGTTGGTGGCAGGCCCCGTGTCGAGATCGGCGGCGCCGAAGATCGTCTGCGTGGTGTGGCGCGGATGGCGGATGGACGCCACGTTCAGGCCGGCACGCGAGAAGCACAGATAGCTCTGGCCCTTGCTGAAGGCATTGCTCGGAATCGTGAATCGCGCGACGCCGCTTCCATCGGTCCAGATATCGTCGTGATGGCCGGTGTAGTCGTGCAATTGCACGTTGGCGCCGAACGCTGTCTGGCAGCTGATCGTACGCGCATTCATGGTGTCGAAGTTCAGCGCGGTCAGCAGGCCGGGTGCGCCGGTCCTGTTGAGCACGATCACCTTGTCATCGAGGAAGCGCCCGCTGGTCGGTCCATTGGCGAGGTGCTCGTGGATCCAGACCAGATTGTCGATCCACGGCTTCAGGCCGTAGGCGCCGGGCCAGACGCGCGGCGGGAAGTAGTCCTTGCCGTAGACGAAGGGGTAGCCTTCGATCGACAGCAGGAAGGCGTAGGCGAGCAGCTTGTTGCTGATGACCTGTTGGCCCGGCGAGGTGTCGGTATCGGGATTGTCGACGAAGGTGCAGGTGAGATCGGGACGCCAGCTGGTATAGCCGGCGCCATCCAGCACGCGCGCATTGCCGCCGTCGCAGGCGGATTGCAATGCCCAATGCATCGGGAAGTCGGCGACGAGAGACCGGCCATTAAGCGGCGGCTGCGTCGCCCAGCCGTTGAGGATCGCGCGATTGCCGTCGAAATACTCCGAATAGAAAAACTTCGACACCATCACGCCGTGGGTCATGAATTCGCGCACGAACGGCGCCCAGGTGCCCTTGACGTCGTCGAAGCGCGCGCCGTCCGCGCCTGTGGTGCGGAACACCCATTCGCCGAAGTCGAGCGCATCCTCGATCGTGACGCGCGGCGGACGGCAGCGCTGATACGACAGTTCGCGACCGAACGGAAAATCGTCGGGCGGGCTCGGCACGTCATCATCAGGAAGATCGTCCGGCGGCACGCCGCGAAACCAGCCGGGCGAGGTGGTGTGCCGTCCGTTCAGCGTCTGCCCGTCCGCGCCGAGATAGCGGAACACGCCGGGCCCACCATTCTCGCCGCTGCGCTGATGCAGAACGAGATCGAGATAAACGTCGATATCGCAGGCATGCGCGACGGCGACCAGACGCGTCAGCGATGCCCTGGTGCCGTAGCGCGTGGCGAGGGAGCCTTGCTGGTGCTTGCTGCCGATGTCGCGGGGATCGAACACGCCGTAGCCGTCGCAGCCTGGGCCGGCACCACCTTGCGCCTTCGACGTCGGCGGCAGCTGGATCGCGGTGAAGCCGACATTGCGCAGCGCGCGGACATGGGTGGTGAGGAAATCGAGCAGCCAGGGTGCGCCGCGCCCGTCAACCGGCGCCGGCACGGTCACGCGTTCGCCGTGCGGACCGAAGAAGCGTCCCCAAGCTAGCAGCGCTACTCCCATGACGCGGCCTCTGGCTGGCAGCGTCAATCATGCCTTGGACCGAGATCATCCGGAAGTTGAAATTTGCGGCACGCGCTGCCGCAGAACGAACTGCCGCTCACGTTCGCGTGCGCGGCGAACGCCTCAGATGTCAGTCGTCACCGAACAACGAGAAGCCACCGCGCGGACGGCGGACGACAACATCGCGGGTATCGGAATCCGCGCGAACATTGCGCGCGACATCATCCCAGTCGGTCTGATCACGCCCGCCGCGTGCATCGCGCGTGTCATAGCGGCGTCGCTCGGCCCAGCGCTCGTGACGCTCCGCACGTCGCCGCTCGGACGCGGCACGCTTCACGTCAGAATCCCTGGCCTTGGCATAGGCGTTGTCAGGTGCGGGTGCCGGTTCGGTCGAAGCCTGTTGCTCGACGGGTTTTGTCGCTTGCGAAGACGGCGCGGGCGCCGGCTTGGGCGGCTCGACCCCGGCCGTTGTCAGCGGAGGCGGCGGCGCTGCAGATTCAGTGCTCGCCGGAGTGGTCTGCACATCAGGCTTGGTTTCAGCCTTGGTTTTAGGCTTGGCTTCGCTCTGCGCCGCGTTCATCGCGCCGAAAGATTGCGATCCCGTGATATATTGCACGCGCTCCGATGGCGCATTTGTCGTGGCCGGCGCGGCGGCTTCGGCGCGTTGCGCCATCTTGCCGGTATCGGGCCCCTGCTTGGGCGCGATCGGATGCATGATATTGCCGGCGACGATGCCGCCGCCGAGACCAATGGCAATGGCGGCGACGATCGATCCGGCACCGACGAAATAGGCTGTCGAGGCGCGCATTGGTCCACTCCCTGTTCGGAGCAGGCAACGCCTGTCGATTGCCGGATGTTCCTGATGAGAGCGCGGTTCCTCTCAGGAACCCAAACCTTAGATCTCAAGCCTCAGATCTGCTGCGCGACCTTCTCGAGCCCGATGATGCGGGCGAGCTTGCGCACTTCTTCCTTCTGGTCGTCACGCAGCTGGAACAGCAGCGGCATTGCGGCCGACTTCAACTGCTGAACCTCGTCGCAATTCGGATCGATCTGCACGGTCGGCCCGTTGGGATTGGAGAGCTTGTTGGCCGAGATCTTGCGGGCGACGTTGCGCAGCGCGGACTCGACCGAGGGCCAGTAATATTCCTGCGACGACGACAGCTTCAGGCGATCCCTGATGCCGGCGATCTGCACCTCGGAGAGCAGCGAATAGGTCTTTTGCGGCTGCGGCTTCGCGACGGCCTTCGGCTTCGGTGCAGCCTCGATGGCGGCGGGGGTTTCCGAAGGAGCGGGCGCCTCGTTCACGTTCGGCTTGGACATCGGGAAATCAGCGGGCGTCGCTGCGGCAAAGGCCTGGCGCAGCGGCTCGGTCAAGACGGGGGCCTGCGAAAGCTGGTCGGCGGGAACCTGCACCGGGTTGATGGCGGCCGAGGCCAGCGCCAGCGTCGGAACCAGCCGGTCGGCCTTGGCGGCGCGGTTGGCGGCGAGCGGCTTCGGCGGGGCCTGCGTGATCATCTCGGCGCTGACGCTGGGCACGCTGTCGCGGCCGAGAATGGCAGTGGTGGCGACACCGAGGACGAGAAAGCAGGTCAGCACAATGAGGGTGATGGCTCTGGACAAACGTCTCTCCGGAAGGACCGCTTCACGTTGTTGTTAGCGATGCCGGGAAAAAGGGAACGAAATAAGGCTTGAGTGTGCCTTTGCGGCGACATTCACCATGTCTGCCGCGACAAAGCCAAAAAGCCAAATGAAATCAGGCAGCTGCGGCCAGATCGTAGGCATCCTGGATATCGGCAACGATCTCGGAGGCCTCCCAGACGGCGCGCGGCTCGACCGATTGCAGCGCCACCGTCCAATTGCCGCCCCGGCGGGTGCGGGGAACGCTGACGATGTCGAAGCGGACAGTGCGGCAGAGCGGGTGACGGGCCAGCGCATGCGCGACGCGGACGCGGATCTCGTCCAGCGTTGCGGCTGTCTTGCTGTTGAGAAAATCGAAACCCATTGCCTGTCCCTCTCGTCCTGATTGACGGCCGTGAGGGGATTGTTGGCGGGCGATGGTTAATCTGCCGTTAAGCGTGGCCTTGCGGAGCCATGCGGGATTAACCGTGCTGGGCGGCGCGGAACGCGTCGCGTACTCGGCGGCCGCCCGGGCCAAGAGACGCCATCACGGCGGATGGTGGGGTAAATACCCCGGGATTCTACGGGGCCGTTGTGGCCTCGGCACCACAATGCGTGACGGAGTGTGCGTCCAAGACGGGCGCCCGATTGCCGGCGAATCCGGGAATCAATTAGACCGCTGATGGGGCTGGGAAGCGGAGTAAGACATGCGAGTCGCTTCCCTGGAAAGTGCAGTCGCCGCGGTTACGTTGATCACGGCTATCATCATCGTGCTGTGGGAGATCAAGATCTTCTACGGCGCATGAACAGGCAGGATGCCCTGGTCGAGCACGACCAAGCATCCCTTCCGCGGCGGCGGAAGCCTGCCGTTCAATCGGCCCAAGAAATCGGCCCAAGAGCAGCCGCGACGCTTGCGCGTGACGCTTACCGCTTCTCGATCACCAGGCTCTGCACTGCGCGACCGAAATAGCCTTGCCTGTCAGCGAGCCGCGACATCGCGAGCCCCGCGCCATCCGGGCCAATCCAGGATTCGCCGTCGAGCAGGATCCAGTCGCCGACCGGCTGGCGCGCCAGGTTCACCGAGAGGTCGGCGTTGATGTAGGTCCAGGTGCGGAAGTCGAGCGTCGAGGCGGTGCCGTTGGAGAAATCGGCGGCGACCACGGCGCGCATCGCCTGCGAGACCGCCTCACCTTCGACCAGCTGATGGTCGAGGCGAAACCAGATCGCGCCGGCACCGGCCTGGCCGAAGCGGCCACGTGCGGCGCGCATCGAGACCATGCCCGCGAACGGACTGGTCGCGCCGTGACCGTCCTCGACCAGCGAGTCCTCCGGCGACGGCAACGTGACCGGCAACTCCCTGACGTCATCGGGCAGCGGCTGTGACTGCTGCTTGATCTTGAGCACGGTGGCGCCGACGACCTGCACGCCATCGGCGAGCAGCTTGACCGCGCACAGCTGGATCTTGCGGCCCTCGCGCAACACCTTGCTCTCGATCGTGAGCGGCGCGACCGGCACCGGGCGCATCAGATCGATCGTGACGCGCGCGATGTTCATCGCGACCTGTGTTGGAATCCGCTCCGCCGCCCACGTCACCAGCGCCGATGGCGCCGAGCCGTGCTGCATGCGCCGGTCCCATGGCCCCGCCGCATTGGGGCTGGTGACGACGCTGTTGCCGTCGACGTGATAGATGGCGGGCATTGCGAGCGCCATCACAACGGCGGATCGATCGCTTCCTCGTATTCCTTCTTGAAGCGCGCGATCATCTCGGCGGCGGGCACGATGCCGTCAACGCTGCCGATGCCCTGGCCGGAGCCCCAGATCTCCTTCCAGGCCTTCGGCTTGGCCCGTTCGCCGGAGGCGTCGGTGCCAAAATTCATCTTGGAGGGATCGGAGGTCGGCAGGTTTTCCGGATCCATGCCGGCGGCGAGAATCGAGGGCTTCAGATAATTGCCGTGCACGCCGGTAAAGAGGTTGGAATAGACGATGTCGTCGGCCGTCGAGCCCGCGATCATCTCCTTGTACTTCTCGATCGCGTTGGCTTCCTTGGTCGCGATGAACGCCGAGCCGATATAGGCGAAGTCGGCACCGAGAATGCGCGCGGCACGGATTGCCTTGCCGTTACCGATGGCGCCCGACAGTGCGATCGGACCGTCAAACCACTTGCGGGTTTCGGCAACAAAGGCGAGCGGCGAGATGGTGCCGGCATGGCCGCCGGCGCCGGCCGCGACCAGGATCAGGCCGTCGGCGCCCTTCTCGATCGCCTTGTGCGCAAATTTCTGATTGATCACGTCGTGGAAGACGATGCCGCCCCAGCCGTGAACGGCCTGATTGAGCTCCTCGCGCGCGCCGAGCGAGGAGATGATCATCGGCACCTTGTACTTGGCGCAGAGCTGCATGTCGTGGTCGAGCCGGTTGTTCGACTTGTGCACGATCTGGTTGACCGCGAACGGCGCCGACGGCTTGTCGGGATGGGCGCGGTCATAGGCCGCGAGCTCTTCGGTGATCCGCGCCAGCCATTCGTCGAGAAGCTCCGGCGGCCGCGCGTTCAGCGAGGGAAACGAGCCGACCACGCCCGCCTTGCACTGCGCGATCACGAGGTCGGGCACCGAGATGATGAAGAGCGGCGAACCGATCACGGGGATCGACAGGCGTCCCTTGAACAGAGCAGGCATGGACATTGCGGAACGATCCTTTGCGGGCAGACGCATTGAAGGTTGGGAGCCATACCAACAAGGCAATCTTTCCACTGTCAAGTATTGCGTTTTGACGCCCTGGCGGATGCCGTTACCGCAATTCCAACGCGCGGAATTCCTCTCTCACCTCTCCCATGGGGAGAGGTCGAATTGCGAAGCAATTCGGGTGAGGGGATCAAGTCCCACGAGCGAGGGTAACCCCTCACCCGGCGCTACAAGCCGACCTCTCCCTGTGGGAGAGGTGTGGCATCGCGCGCAACCGCGGTCACCCAAGCAAATCCGGATTGATCAAACGCTCGAACGAGAACATCTCGTCCCATTTTTCCTGGGTCAGCAGCTTGCGTTCTGTCACCACGATCTGGTGCAGCGACTTGCCGCTCTTGTAGCCCTCGCGCGCGATCTCGGCGCATTGCTTGTAGCCGAGCAGCGGCTTCAGCACGGTGACGATGCCGAGCGAGTTCAGCACCATGTTGCGGGTGTGCTCCTCGTTGGCGGTGATGCCGACAATGCAGTTCTCGCGCAGGCTGTTGACGGCGCGCTCCATGGTGCGGATCGAGAAGAACAGCGCGAACGAGATCACCGGCTCCATCACGTTGAGCTGGAGCTGACCGGCACTTGCTGCCAGCGTGACGGTCATGTCGAGGCCGATGACGAGGAAGCTGGTCTGGTTGACGACCTCGGGGATCACCGGATTGACCTTGCCCGGCATGATGGAGGAGCCCGGCTGCAATTGCGGCAGGTTGATCTCGTTGAAGCCGGCGCGCGGGCCGGAGGCGAGCAGGCGGATGTCGTTGCAGATTTTGGTCAGCTTGCTCGCAGTACGCTTGAGCACGCCGGAGAGCTGCACGTAAGCGCCAGTGTCCGACGTCGCCTCGACCAGGTCGCCGGCAAGGATAAAATCGACGCCGGTCAATCCGCTGAGATGCCGGACCGCGAGCTTGGGATAACCAGCCGCCGCGGTGACGGAGGTGCCGATCGCGGTGGCGCCGAGATTGATCTCGCGCAGCAGCGCGCGCGCTTCCGAGATGCGGTCGACCTCCTCGCCGATGGTGGTGCCCCAGCCGCGGAATTCGGCGCCGAGCGACATTGGGACTGCGTCCTGCAGATGCGTGCGGCCCATCTTCAGCACGCGCTCGAACTCGCGGCCCTTGGCGAAGAAGGCCTCCTGGAGCTGGCGCAGCGCCGTCATGTAGCTCTCGAGGCGCAGGATCAGCGCCAGCCGAAATGCGGTCGGATAGGTGTCGTTGGTGGACTGGCCGTAATTGACGTGGTCGTTCGGGCTGACGTGCTGGTAATCGCCCTTGTGGAAGCCCATCGATTCCAGCGCGAGGTTGGCGATCACCTCGTTGGCATTCATGTTGGTCGAGGTGCCGGCGCCGCCCTGGATGAAGTCGGTGACGAACTGGTCCATCATGTCGCCGGCGATGACACGGTCGCAGCCGAGGATGATCGCATCCGCCACCTTCGTGTCGATGGCGCCGAGATCGCGGTTGGCCATCGCTGCCGCCTTCTTCACGTAACCCAGCGCCTTCACGAAGTAAGGCTCCTGGTTCATCGGAATGCCGGTGATATGGAAGTTTTCCTTACCCCGGATGGTCTGGACGCCGTAATAGATGTCGTCGGCGATCTCACGCTGTCCGAGGAAGTCCTGCTCAGTGCGGCTCATGGGCGCTCCTTATGCTCGCGCGACGTCCTCAGTTCTGGCACAGCGCGCTGGTGATGACGGTATCGGTGCGGCAATCGTCCGCTTTGCGTTGCCTGCCCGGAATGAGAACCTTGGCCGAGCACTTCTCGGCGGAATCGGTGTTCAGGCTCTTGCCTTCCTTGTAGCCCTTGCCCTGGCAGAGCTGATCGGCCGCGAGCTTGCAGTCGGGCCCGCCGCTTGACGAGACTGGACAGGCCACGCGCCCCGACACCATGGTGGACGGCCGCGCCAGGCGCGACAAATCGTTCATGGTCTCGCTCGGGCTTTTGATCGGCGGCAGCATCGAGGGCAGCTTGTCGAACAGCTTGCCCATTTCATTGATCAGCCCGGGGTTTTCCGAAGGTGCGGGCGTCGAAGGCGGCGGCGCGGCCTGCGGCCCCTGCTCCTGCAAGCCAAGCGACGGCGGCGCCGATTGCGCCCACCCGGTCCCGCCGGCACCGGGCAGGAGCAGCAGCACCGCTGAGATCAGCGTCCCGAGCCGCACCGCCGGATTTCCGGATCGAACCATCATAGGGACAACCGTAGCCGAAGCCGGCGCGGCGGCAAAGCCGCAGCAGCCCTAGATCAACTTGATTGCAACGACGAAGCCGAGCACCAGCACCGCGGCGCCGAGCGCCACCCATAGGCCGAGATGCTCCTCGAGCTTGTGCCGGATCCAGTCGCCATAGCGGTTGAGCAGGATCGCCACGATGAAGAAGCGCCCGCCGCGCGCGACGATCGAGCACAGGATGAAAAGAACGAGATTGTAGCCGGCAAAGCCCGAGGTGATGGTGACGAGCTTGTAGGGGATCGGCGTCAGGCCTTTGAGCAGGATGATCACCGCGCCCCACTCCGCATAGGAGGCGCGAAAAGCATCGACCTTGTCGCCGAGGCCGTAGACCTGGATCAGCCAATGGCCGACCGAGTCGAACAGCAGCGCGCCGATGGCGTAGCCGAGCAGGCCGCCGATCACCGAGGTGACCGTGCAGATTGCGGCGTAGAGCCAGGCGCGCTGCGGGCGCGCCAGCGACATCGGGATCAGCATCACGTCCGGGGGAACGGGAAAGAAGGAGCTTTCGGCGAAAGCCACGGCACCCATGATCCAGAGCGCGTAAGGCTTGTGGGCGGCGTCGATGCACCAGTCGTAGATACGTTTCAGCATGGCGCCGCGATGAAGCACCATGGGACGGATTTGTCCATCGTGAGTTTTGTGACGGTTTTAGTGCCGCTTGCGCGCCGCGCGACCCTCGAGCGCGACAATTGGCCGCCGGGCGGAGATGCGCGGTGACGCGACTTTGGGCAGCTTCATCGGCGACTTCGGCAGCTTTTCGGCAATGCCCAACATGTCCTCACGCCGCGACATTTCGCGCCAGACGTCTTCAGGGCGCACGCCGGCTGAAGCCCAGAGCACGGTGAGATTGTAGAGCAGATCGGCGCTTTCCCGGACCACGGCCTCGCTGTCGCCGTTGACCGCATCGATCACGACCTCGATCGCCTCTTCGGCCAGTTTCTTCGCCATTTTGGAGGGCCCACGCTGAAACAGCCGGGCAGTACGCGATGTTGCCGGATCAAGGTCTCTGGCCGCGAGCACAGCCAGATATAGCCGCTCAAGCGAATCACTCATGGTACTCAAAACTACTCTAAACCAATGGCGAGCGCGTTAACGCCTGACAATAAAAGACAAAAAGGCCGGCGCGACAAGCGCGCCGGCCTTTTGTGGTCAACGACTTACCAACAACCCGCGCCGCTTCGGCTGCACGTGGCAAAGGGGTCGCGACCGCCACTGCCATTGGTGCCAAGGTATTCGCGATCGTTCCTGTAATAGCCCGGGCCGCCGTAATAGGCCGGACCCTGATCGTAATAGACCGGACCGCCGCCGTAATAGGCCGGGGCGTCGTAGGCGTAGGCGTCACGGGTCGCGGCGATCGCAAGCCCGGTGCCGATGGCGCCGGCAATGGCTGCGCCGGCGAAGGCCGCGCCGCCGCCACCATGCCAGTGGCGGCCGCCTGCGAACGATGCGGTGGGGGCGACGCTGGTCAGCGCCAGCACCGCGGCGGTGGCGAGAACGGCCTTGCGGCCGGCAAATTTCGAAAATCGGTCAAACATCGCTTGGACCCTCCTTGGGACCTTCAATGGTGCCTCGAGACAGGCTCATGCCTTTCAAACACCCGCAGCCCATGTTGGGTTCCCCAACCCCAACGGAAGATGAATGGGGCTGCGTGATCGTGACGCAACCACCGCTCATGCGCCGTTCATGTTGATGCGGAGACACTCATGGCCGGCCAGCGCTGCGAGCGTCACGAAACCACAACAATGCGGAACCGGCGCTACCGATGGTTGGATTCAGGACGATCATCTCTCACTGCCTGCTGGTCCTCTCGCTCGTGCTTGCCGCACGCGACGTCCATGCGGGCGAGACCGCGGCGCCGTCTGTGGTGATCCACGTCAGCTTCGACCGCCCGGTCGATGCGAGCATGGCGCCGTTCTTCATGGCAGCAAGGGACGGCAAGTTCGGCGCCGAGCACCTCAACGTCTCCTTCAACAGCGCGGCCGGATCGCCGGAAGCGCTTGCGCGCGTTGCGAAAGGCGACAGCGAGCTCGCGCTCGTCGACATCAACGAGCTCATTCGTTTTCGCGACAAGGCCGATGCGCCGCCCATCAGGGCCGTGTTCGTGCTGTTCAACCGCGCGCCTTACGCAATCGTCGCCCGCAAGAGCCGCGGCATCCATCTGCTCTCCGACCTCGATGGCAAGACCGTCGGCGTCGCCGACAGCGATCTGTCGATCCGGCTGTGGCCGGCGCTGGCGCGGCAGAACGGCATCGACGTCGCGCATGTCAAATTCTTCAAGATGAGCGCGGCAGTGCGCGAGCCGGTGCTCTCGGCAGGACAGGTCGACGCCGTCGCCGGCTTTTCCTATCTCTCGGCCGTGAATTTGCGCGACCGCGGCGTGCCGGCCGACGATCTCGCGGTGCTGCGTTATGCCGACTATGGCTGCGAGGCCTACGGTTTTGCGGTCGTCGCGAATCCCGCCTTCGCCACGGTGAAGCCGGACGCGCTGAAGGGTTTTGTCCGCGCGCTGATTGCGGGCATCAACGCAACTGCGAAAGAACCGGCGCGCGCGGCGGACGAAGCCGCCGGCCGCATCGACGACGGCGACCGCGACCTCGAGCTCGCGCGCCTGCGCACGGTGCTTGCCGACAACATCCTGACCGACGAGGTCAGACGCAACGGCCTCGGCGGCATCGACCCGGCACGCCTGGAGCGTTCGATTGACCAAATCGCGGAGGATTTCAGATTCCGCAAGCGTCCGGCGGCGGACGACATCTTCGACGGCCGGTTCCTGCCGCCGGTCGAAAGCCGGCTCATCAATTGAGCAAAACTGGCAGCTTCCGCTGTATCTCGCGGGCGTTCCCTGCTTAGAATATCGGCTCATCTCGTTTGATCCCCAGAGTTCACCCCCGCATGTCCATTTTCAGCCTCTACACCCGCGTTCTCGAGCTGCTTGGCAAGGAGGCGCGCCTTGGCTGGCTGCTGGCGTTCGCCAATCTTCTGCTGGCGGCCTCGCAGTTCGCCGAACCGGTGCTGTTCGGCCGGATCGTCGATGTGCTCTCCGGCAAGGCGGTGGCAGGCTCCAGCTCGGCCTGGCCATTCCTGATGGCATGGGTCGCGTTCGGATTGTTCACCATCGGCTGCAGCGCGCTGGTGGCGTTGCAGGCCGACCGGCTCTCCCACCGCCAGCGCCAGGCGGTGCTGACCAGCTATTTCGAGCACATTCTGCAACTGCCGCTGACCTTCCATTCCGGCACCCATTCGGGCCGGCTGATGAAGGTGATGCTCAACGGCACGGACGCGCTGTGGCGGCTCTGGCTCGGCTTCTTCCGCGAGCACTTTGCAGCGATCCTGTCGGTGGTGGTGCTGCTGCCGCTGTCGTTGTACCTGAACTGGCGGCTTGCGATCCTGCTGTTCGTGCTCTGTGTCGTCTTCACCGCGCTGACGACCTTCGTCGTGCGCAGGACGTTCGGCATGCAGATGGCGGTCGAGGAGCAATATAGCGAACTCTCCGCGCGCGCCTCCGACGCGCTCGGCAATGTCGCGCTGGTGCAGAGCTTCGTCCGCGTCGAGTCCGAGGTGCAGGGCCTGCGCTCCGTCGCCGACCAACTGCTCGCAGCACAAATGCCGGTGCTGTCGTGGTGGGCGCTCGTCACTGTGATCACGCGCGCCTCCACCACCATCACCGTGCTCGCGATCTTCACGCTCGGCATCGCGCTGCATGACCAGGGCCTGACCTCGGTCGGCGAGATCGTGATGTTCGTGAGCTTCGCGACGCTGCTGATCCAGAAGCTCGAGCAGGTCGTGAGCTTCATCAACAACGTGTTCATGGAAGCCCCGCGCCTGCGCGAATTCTTCAACGTGCTCGATGCCGTACCCGCGGTGCACGACCGGCCGGATGCGATCGATGCGGGGCGGCTCTCCGGCCTCGTCGAGTTCAACGACGTCACCTTCTCCTATGACGGCAAGCGGCCGGCGATCGAGGATCTCTCCTTCACCGCGCTGCCCGGCCAGACCATCGCGCTGGTCGGCCCGACCGGCGCCGGCAAGTCGACCGCGATCGCGCTTTTGCATCGCGCCTTCGATCCGCAATCCGGCTTCATCAGGATCGACGGCATGGACGTGCGCGGCGTCACGCTGACATCGCTGCGGCGAAACATCGGCGTCGTGTTCCAGGAAGCGCTGCTGTTCAACCGCTCGATCGCTGAGAATCTGCGCATCGGCAAGCCTGACGCGACCGAGGCCGAGATGCGCAAGGCCGCCGCGCGCGCGCAGGCGCTCGAATTCATCGATCGCAGCGGTGGCTTCGAGACCAATGCCGGCGAGCGCGGCCGCATGCTCTCCGGCGGCGAGCGGCAGCGGCTGTCGATCGCGCGCGCGCTGCTGAAGGACCCGCCGATCCTGATCCTGGACGAGGCGACCAGCGCGCTCGATGCCCTCACCGAGGCCAAGGTGAACGCTGCTCTCGATGAAGTGATGAAGGGCCGCACCACCTTCGTGATCGCCCACCGCCTCTCCACCATCCGCAATGCCACGCGGATCCTGGTGTTCGAGAACGGACGGGTGATCGAAACCGGAACTTTCGATGAACTCGTGGCCAAAGGCGGCCATTTTGCCGAGCTCGCCAAGGCCCAGTTCATGGTGCAGGAACATACGAGGGCCAGCGTGGGTGCCGCCGAGGCCGCGGCCTCTGCCGCCAAGTCCCCTTAGCAAGTCCCCGTAGCACCGTCGAAATTCGGCCTATTTCATTGCGGAATACCCGGCCGAAACCCCTATTCTCGACGCAAGAGCCGGTATAGGTTTGCGCTGCCGCGAGCGGCGGCGCTGGATTTCAGAACCGAACAGAGATCACGAGATTCCGACCGGAACCGGCGGATCTCCAAGGACCGGAATCGGATAGTGCACGTCTTTCGCCCGCTGCTTCGCAAGCCCCTGTTCAACCTGTTCGCTGCGGCCCTCGCAGTCGGCGCGCTGCTCGCACCGCGCATCGCAAACGCGGAAGCGCTGCTTCTGATCGAAGCCGACAGCGGCAAGGTGCTGCAGGCCGACAACGCGACCATTCCCTGGTATCCAGCCTCCGTTACCAAGATCATGACCGCCTATGTGACGCTGAAGGCGGTGAAGGACGGCAAGATCACGCTCGACTCGATGCTGACGGTGTCGCCGACGGCCGCCTCGCAATCGCCCTCGAAGATGGGCCTCCGTCCGGGAACACAGCTCACCGTCGACAACGCGCTGAAGATGATGATGGTCAAGTCGGCGAACGACATGGCCGTGGTGCTCGCCGAAGGCCTCGGCGGTTCGATCGACGGCTTCTCCGTGATGATGAACGACACCGCGAAGAAGCTCGGCATGACGCAGACGAACTACGTCAATCCGAACGGCCTGCCCGCGGACGGACACGTCACCTCGGCGCGCGACCTCGGCATTCTTGCCCGCTCGTTTCTGCGCGACCTACCGGAATATGAGTACTACGTGCACATCCCAGCGATCCGCTTCGGCAAGCGCGTCACCGGCAATTTCAACAAGCTGATTGGCCGCTATCCCGGCGCCGACGGTTTCAAGACCGGCTTCATCTGCGCCTCCGGCTATAACCTCGTGGCGTCAGCCACGCGCAACGGCCGCCGCCTGATCGCGGTGGTGCTCGGCGCCAACTCGGGCACCGCGCGCGCGGTGAAGGCGGCGCAGCTCTTGGAGCGCGGCTTCAGCCAGGACAATCTGTCGTGGCTGCGCCCCTCGCTCGGCACCGTCGAGAACCTCGTTCCGGTCGACGCCTCGCCGCCGAACCTGCGCGAGGAGATGTGCGGCGGTCACCGCAAGCGGCCGGCCAGCGACGACGACGATGCGCTGATCGCGACCAACAGCGGCGGCACGGGTGGTTCTGCCACCGGCGGCGAAGCGCAGGTGACGTTCTTCACCGCAGGCCTCCAGCCGCCGCTGATGAAGGCGTCCGAGCTGATGGCCTCGGCGCCAGCAGCCGCAGAGCCCGTGGTGGTCTATACCGGCCCGACCCGCACCGGCGCAGCCCTGGTCGCAGCAGTCGCAGCCGACACCGACCAGCAGACCCCGCCAAAGGCGCGTGGCAAGAAGTCGCGCGTCGCCAAGAAGCCCGACGCCGGCAGCGACGCCAAAACGGCCGCAGCGAAACCGGCGGCCGCCAAACCTGACGCTGCGCCCAAAGCTGACGCAAAGACTGCGGCCAAGCCGGCAGGGGCCAAGCATGCCGCGGCCAAGCCTGATGCAGCGGCCAAGCCCGCTGCGGACAAGCCGGCGGCAAGCGGCGATCAGGCTGCCAAGCCGGCCAAGCCCAAGGCAGCGACAAAACCTGCGTCGAAGCCCGCGCCCAACAACAGCTAGGTTAACACTCCAGGCCCGCCGGGTTGCGTCGCACTTCGCAACTGCGGCAGCGATTTGCGACGATTCCAGTAGCCAACTCCCCGACCTTTGCCCTAAGCCTCGACCGCTTGCCAGCCGTTGCGGCAAGCTCGATACTGCCGGCAATGAGGCAAGCCCGAGACACAACGGGCTCTGATGCAAGAGAGGGGAGTTTCCATGGAGCGCATCTGGCTCAAGCAATATCCGCCCGGCGTGCCAGCTGATATCGAGCCGACGCAGTACGCATCGCTGGTCGACCTCCTTGAGGAGAGCTTTGCGAAGTTCGCCGACCGCAAGGCGTTCATCTGCATGGACAAGGCGATCAGCTATCGCGACCTCGACCAGATGTCGCTGGCGCTCGCTGCTTACCTGCAGGGACGTGGCCTGCAGCGCGGCGCGCGCGTCGCGATCATGATGCCGAACGTGCTGCAATATCCGGTCGCCACCGCAGCCGTGCTGCGCGCCGGATTCGCCGTGGTCAACGTCAATCCGCTCTACACCCCGCGCGAGCTCGAGCATCAGCTCAAGGATTCCGGCGCCGAAGCCGTCATCGTGCTGGAGAACTTTGCGCATACCGTCGAGCAGGTGATCGCGAAGACGCAGGTCAAGCACGTCATCGTCGCCAGCATGGGCGATCTGCTCGGCTTCAAGGGCGTGATCGTCAATCTCGTCGTCCGCCGCGTCAAGAAGATGGTGCCGGCCTGGTCGCTGCCGGGCGCGGTCTCGTTCAACGACGCGCTCTCGGCCGGCCGAGGCGCAACCTTCAACAAGCCAAAGCTGTCGCCCGGCGACGTCGCCTTCCTGCAATATACCGGCGGCACCACCGGCGTCTCCAAGGGCGCCACGCTGGTCCATCGCAACATCGTCGCCAACGTGCTGCAGAACGATGCCTGGCTGCAGCCGGCGATGGCTGCGCCGCCCCATGTCGATCAGCTCATGATCGTCTGCGCGCTGCCGCTCTATCATATCTTCGCACTGACGGCCTGCTACCTGCTCGCGGTGCGCGCCGGCGGCTGCAATCTCCTGATCCCCAATCCGCGCGACATCGCGGGCTTCGTCAAGGAACTGGCAAAATACCAGGTCAACAGCTTCCCGGCCGTGAACACGCTCTACAACGGCTTGATGCACCATCCTGATTTCAAGAAGCTCGACTTCTCCAAGCTGAAGATCTCCAATGGCGGCGGCATGGCCGTGCAGCGCCCGGTGGCCGAGCAGTGGAAAAACGTGACCGGCTGCTTCATCGCCGAGGGCTACGGCCTGTCGGAGACCTCGCCGACGCTGACCTGCAATCCCGCGACCACGACCGAATTCTCCGGATCGATCGGCATCCCCGTGCCCTCGACCTGGATCTCGATCCGCGACGATGACGGCAACGAAGTCCCGCTCGGCCAGCCCGGCGAGATCTGCGCCAAGGGCCCGCAGGTGATGTCGGGCTATTGGAACAGGCCGGAGGAGACCGCGAAGGTCATGACCGCGGACGGCTATTTCCGCACCGGCGACATCGGCATCATGGACGAGAAGGGCTACACCAAGATCGTGGACCGCAAGAAGGACATGATCCTGGTCTCCGGCTTCAACGTCTATCCGAACGAGATCGAGGAAGTGATCGCGAGCCATCCGGGCGTGCTCGAATGCGCCGTGATCGGCGTTCCCGACAGCGGCTCCGGCGAAGCGGTGAAGGCCTTCGTGGTGAAGAAGGATCCGAACCTCACGGCAGAGGACGTCATCAAGTTCTGCCGCGAGCAGCTCACCGGCTACAAGGTGCCCAAGCAGATCGAATTCCGTGCCGACCTGCCCAAGACCAATGTCGGCAAGATCCTGCGCCGCGAGCTGCGCGACGAGAAGAAGGCTCAGGCGGCGTAAGCCGTCTCTTGCTGATGTCAGAGACCTCTAACGTGACGCCGGCCGGCATTCTCGCCTTCTGGCGCGAGGCCGGCCGCGAGCGCTGGTACAAGCGCAACGACGCTTTCGATGCCGAGGTCCGGCGTCGTTTTCTTCTGCTCTGGCAGAAGGCAGCCGCTGGCGCGCTGGCGTCATGGGAAGGCAGCGACGACGGCGCACTCGCGCTCGTGATTGTGCTTGACCAGTTTCCCCGCAACATCTTCCGCGGCACGCCGGAGGCTTTTGCCAGCGACGCGCTGGCGCGTGACGTCGCCCGCCGTGCCATCGAAAGGGGCGCCGACGCGAGGATCGATCCGCTGCTGCTCGAATTCCTCTACATGCCCTTCATGCATTCCGAGCATTTGCCCGACCAGCTGCAGTGCGTTGCGCTGTTTGAAAACACGGAGAATGCCGAAAACCTGAAATACGCCCGGGAGCATGCCGACATCATCCAGCGGTTCGGCCGCTTCCCCCACCGCAACGGCCTGCTCGGCCGCGAAACCACGGCCGACGAACAGGCCTTCCTCGATGGCGGCGGTTTTGCCGGCTGATGACATAACGGTGAAGGGCTGAGGTCCTTACTGCTTCCCTCGCTGGCAATATTGTGCCTCCCGGCCGCACGGTCTACAAAGCGGGACCGATTTTCAGGGAGACTGACGATGGCGATCCAGACTGGCGACAAGCTGCCCGAGGCGAAATTCCGCGTGATGACGGCGGAAGGCCCGCAGGTGAAGACCACCGACGATATCTTCAAGGGCAAGAAGGTGGCGCTGTTCGCCGTGCCCGGCGCCTACACCGGCACCTGCCACAAGATGCATCTGCCGAGCATCTTCCTCAACGCCTATGCCATGAAGGACAAGGGCGTCGACACCATCGCGATCGTCTCCGTCAACGACGCCTTCGTCATGAACGCCTGGAAGCGCGACACCGACCAGCGCGACGAAGCGATCTTCCTCGCCGACGGCAATGCCGACTTCGCCAAGGCGATCGGCATGGAGCTCGACGCCTCCGGCAACGGCCTCGGCATCCGCTCCAAGCGCTACTCGATGCTGGTCGAGGACGGCGTGGTCAAGAAGCTGAACCTCGAGGCGATGCCCGGCAAGGTCGAGGTGTCCGGCGGCGATACGCTGCTGGGGCAGCTGTAAGCGTTAGCCGCGGCGGCGGTGCCGTAGCAACCATTA
>NZ_VSSS01000027.1 GCF_008123425.1 Bradyrhizobium rifense | reverse complement strand
TAGGGCGTTCGCCGGGACGACACTGAGTGTGAGGCTACCATTTCGGTTTTCCGTCCACCATATGATTGACCGTTCACACGCGGATTGCCGCGGAACTGTCGGATACTTCATATTTGCAAGAATCCTGTTGCGCTAGGCTCGTAGTCGTCTACCTCTCCGGACAGGACATTTCATGAGCGAGTTTCAGGACGTGACAGATCCGGCAATTGGCTTTGATCCGGTCGCTGGGATCAACCCGTCCGTCAAGCGTGCGCTGAATGATATGCTGGGCGGAGGTGCTGCGAGCATCCTCACCGTCACGTTCGGGCTGTCCTATTCGCTGCTGATCTTCGCCGGCCCGCTCTCGCCCTATCTGTCCTACGGCATCGCAGCGACCTTCATCAGCTCGGCGGTGCTTGCCGCCGTGATTGGCCTCGGCAGCTCGCTTCCCTTTACGATCGCCGCCCCCGACAGCTCGACCGCGGCCGTCACAGGAATTCTGGCGGCCTCGCTGGTCGAGCACATCGAAACGGCCAATCTCTCGGCCCCGCTGCTCTCGCCGGTCCTGATCACGCTCGGCCTGTCGACCGTGCTCACTGGCGTCGTGCTGTGCGGGCTGGGCCTGACGCGGCTGGGCCGCGCCATCCGCTACGTGCCCTATCCCGTGGTCGGCGGCTTCCTCGGTGCCACCGGACTTCTCATCGCCCTCGGTGCGGTCAGGGTCATCACCAATTACCCGGTGCAGCTCTCGACACTGCCGCGCTTCGCCAACGGCACCACGCTGCTGGAGCTCGGCGCCGCCTGCGCCATGGCGCTGGTGCTGTACCTGACCTGGCACCGCTCACGGAATCCGTTCGGTCTGCCGATCATCCTGGTCGGCGGCGTGGTCACGGCACATCTGGCGTTCTGGATCTCGGGTGTCTCGCTCGACGGGGCACGCAGTATGGGCTGGACGTTTCAGCCGCCGCCGCAGGCGGCGTTCATGCTGCCCTGGCACACCGGCGAACTCGCCCAATATCCCTGGTTTGCCGTGCCCGACCTGCTCGGCAATCTCGTCGCCGTCATCTTCGTCACCGCGTCGAGCACGCTGTTCAACACCACCGGCATCGAGGTCGCCGTGCACCGCGAGGCCAATCTGGAGCGCGAGTTGAACGTCACGGGCGCGGCCAACATCCTCTCCGGCGTGCTCGGCGGCTACACCGGCTGCAGCTCGATCAGCCGCTCGATCCTGAATTTCTCCAGCGGCGGCCGCGGACGGCTGTCCGGCCTCACCGCCTCGGTGCTGTCGCTGCTGATGCTCGCCATCGCGCCCGAGCTGCTCGGCTTCATTCCGAAATTCGTGCTTGGCGGCCTGCTGCTCTATCTCGGCGCCGACCAGCTGCACAAATGGATCATCGAGTCGCGCAAGCGGCTTTCGAAGCTCGAATATCTGTCGCTGGTGGCCATCATCGTCATCATCGTGGCCTGGGGCTTCGTGCCGGGCATCCTGATCGGGGTCATCATCGGCTGCGCGACCTTTGCCTTCAGCGCGGCGCGGGTGGAATCGATCAAGTACAGTTTTGACGGCTCCGAATACCGCTCCTCGCTCGACCGCTCGCGCGACGACCAGGAGGTGCTGCTGGCCCATGGCGGCAAGATCCAGGGCCTCAATCTGCAGAGCTATCTGTTCTTCGGCTCCGCCAACCGGCTCTACCAGCACGTCAAGCAATTGCTCCATGAGCGCCCGGAGTGCCGCTATCTGCTGTTCGACTTCAAGCTCGTCACCGGTGTGGATTCGTCGGCAGCCTACAGTTTCGCCCAGATCAAGCGCAGCGCAGCCGATCTCGGCGTCGAGCTGATCCTGGTGCATCTGTCGGTCGCGGCCGAGAAGGTGCTGCGCTCCAGCGATTTCGTTGGCGGCAGCGTCACCATCATCCCCGAGCTCGATCGTGCGCTGGAATGGTGCGAGAACGAACTGATCTCGCAGCACCAGGGCCTGGCGCAGGAAGAGGCCAGCCTGCGCGACTGGTTCACCGGCATTCTCGACAGCGAGGACGACGCCGACGAGCTGATCCGCCGCTGCCAGCGCATCGAGGTCGAAGCCGGCGAGGTCATCGTGCAGGCCGGCGATCCCGCCGATTCCATGCACTTCATCCTCGACGGCCGCGTCGGCATCATGGTCCCCGCCGAGGACGACCGCACCACGCGCGTGCGCAGCCTGGGCCGCTACACCACGATCGGCGAGATGGGCCTGGTGTCACAGACCCCGCGCAGCGCCACCATCCAGGCCGAGGTCGACAGCGTGCTCTACGTGCTGAACACGCACCAGTTCGACGCGATCCGGGAAGAAGACCCCGCGCTCAGCCACAAGCTGCTGACGTATTTCGTGTCGGTGATGGCGGAGCGGCTGACATTTGCGAACCGGACGATCGCGGTGCTGCGGCGATAGGGCTTCGAACTACTGGTCCCGCGGATTTACAAATCCATGAAGCTGCCGGATGCGGTCTCCATCCAGGACCGCCATGTCGATGCCGGTGGCAGCCGGCGTTGCGGCTCCGAGCGCGGCCAGTGTCCAGCCAAACAGGGCCTGATCGTGATGCGCATTCACGCGGCCCGCCAATGTGAAACGCAAATCCGGAACCCTTGCCTGCAACGCTTCCACCAGGCGCTCGATTGCATCCCGTCCGGCGACCGAGTCGTTCGGGTCGATATAGACGCATTCGTCGCTAAAAACCTTGTCGATCAGCAGCCGGCGTTTCCCGGCATCGCGCTCGTTCCAAACGGCGATGTAGTCCTGGACGAGATTTGTCACCTGTTCGCTCATTCTGTTTCCTTCCTAGTCACATCCATGCCTGTCACCTACGCGAGGGTGTCACGAACCATCGTGTCCAGGCTGCTCGCGGTGACACCCAGCAGTTTCTCTGTCTCGTCGGCGTCGAGCAGCAGCGGCTTTTCGAACAAATAGGCCATCTCGATTCCCTCGCTGAAGCCGATGGTTTCCAGATCGGCTGCGGTGAGGCGTAGCAGGTTTGGAACGTCGATCTTCAGCGCGGCCGCGAATCGTCGCACCAGCTCGCGTACGGATGCGGACTGCGACGGCACATGAAAGGCGCGGCCCCATTCTCCGGTGAAGCGCGCTGCGGCGACCAGCGTCTTCGCGGTGTCCTTGGTGAACGACCAGGCATGCGCCATATCGGGATCGCCAAGGAAAGAGACCGGCTCGTTCTTGAGCAGCGACGGCAATGCCAACAGTGAGAAATACGCGACCGCATCCTTGCCCAGATAGTCGCTTGCACGGACCTCGACGGCAGGAACGTTCGATCGCAGCGCGCGCTGCCACATGATGTGGCGCGTCGTTCCCTTTCGGGTGGTCGGGTCCGGCTCCAGGTCGGGAGTGAGAGGGCTCACAGCTCCCGCGCCATAGCCGTAGACGTTCCCGACCACGAGCAGCCTGGCGCCAACCTGTTCGGCCGCCTTGACCGTTCCGTCCATGATCGGAAAGAAATCGGTCGGCCATCGATGATAGGCCGCCATCGCGCACATGAAGATCGCATCCGCGCCCTTGCTGAGCGCCGCGAGCTGAGCGGCATCGGTGGCATCCGACGAAACCGTACGCACATCCCCGGCATCGAGCGACCCGGCATTCCTGCTGGTGAGGATGACGCTGTGTCCTTCCTCTGCCAGAAGACGAGCCGTCTCGCGCCCAACGGGACCGGCTCCGACGATCACGTAATGACTCACTTTGCATCCTCATTTACCACAAAACGACAGATGAGTTCTTTGACGCCGGCCCCGTTGAAAATCGCGCACGATCCGCCAAATATCGATCACGTTCCGCCAAGCCTTTGGAGCCCGAAGATTCTGGAGCCTGCCCATGCCTGCGAGATCGAATTGGGCGCCAACATCGACCGGCAGCACCGCCGCAGCCATGCGCACCGAGCCGGATTTCGTTGCGCTGGACCCGATCGGCGATCACCGGATCATCATCCACCTCAGCCCTACGACGCGCACAATTTGTCTCGAGACCGGAGACAAATTTCTGCGTCAGGCCGGCGATATCAATGTGATTCCGTCCGGCGCCGTCGGCGGCTTCGTTGCGGAAACGCCCTACCAGTCGCTTCAGATCCGGCTCGCGCCGGGCATGCTGGATCATGCGGCATCAAAGAGCCGGCAATTGGCATCCGCGCGGCTCGCGCACCATCACATGCTGAGGAATGACCGCATCGTTCTGCTTGGGCAGGCTCTCGAAAGCGACGTCAAGGCAGGCTCGCCGAGCGGCCCGCTGTTTGCCGAGAACGTTGGGATGGCCCTGGCGGTCGAGTTGCTCAACCTGGCGAATGATCCGCTTGATAAGGCCGTTCGCCTATCGAACTCGCAACTCCAGAGAGTTCTGGCCTATATCGATGCAAACCTCGACCAGCCGCTCACCATCGACATTCTCTGCCGCGAGGCCGGCGTCAGCAGCTCACATCTGCGGACCTGGTTCAAGGCGGCCACGGAGGTCACGATTCATCGCTACATCCTGAGACGGAGGTTGGAGCACGCACGCCAGCTCCTCCTCCAGGGCGATCGCAAGCTCAGCGACATCGCCCTGGAAGCAGGCTTTTCCCATCAGTCCCACCTGGCTAAATGGATGCGCCGCGAGTTCGGGCGCAGTCCTGGTGAACTGCGCCGAAGCAAGAACTGATTGGGGGTCCTCACACCCCCGCCATCATCACGTATTTGATCTCGAGATATTCTTCCATGCCGTGGCGCGAGCCTTCACGGCCCAGGCCGCTTTCCTTGACGCCGCCGAAGGGCGCGACTTCGGTGGTGATGAGGCCGGTGTTGACGCCGACCATGCCGGATTCCAGTGCTTCGGCCACGCGCCAGACGCGGCCGAGATCGCGGGAATAGAAGTACGATGCCAGGCCAAACGGCGAGGCGTTGCACATCGCGATCACGTCGGCTTCATCCTTGAAACGGATCACCGGCGCGAGCGGGCCGAAGGTTTCCTCCTGCGAGACCAGCGAGTCCGGATTGACGTCGGCGAGCACGGTCGGCTCGAAGAAGGAACGTCCGAGCTCGCTGCGCTTGCCGCCGGTGACGACCTTGGCGCCGCGCTTGACGGCATCGGCAATGTGGCGCTCGACCTTGTCGATCGCCTTCATGTTGATCAACGGGCCCTGCGTGACGCCGGCTTCGGTGCCATCGCCGATCTTCATCGCCGAGACCTTCGCCGACAGCTTCTTGACGAACTCGTCGTAGATCTTGTCCTGGGCGTAGATGCGGTTGGCGCAGACGCAGGTCTGGCCCATGTTGCGGTATTTCGAGACGATCGCGCCCTCGACTGCGGCGTCGATGTCGGCATCGTCGAACACCACGAACGGTGCGTTGCCGCCGAGCTCGAGGCCGAGCCGCTTCACGCCGACGGAAGCCTGCTGGTAGAGGATCTTGCCGACGGCGGTCGAACCGGTGAAGCCGACAAAGCGCACCGCCGGATGCTCGCACAGCACCTTGCCGATCGGCGGCGCGTCACCGGTGATGATGTTGAGCACGCCCTTGGGGATGCCAGCCTTCTCGGCAAGCACGGCCAGTGCCAGAGCCGACAGCGGCGTCTCGTTGGCGGGCTTCAGCACCACGGTGCAGCCCGCGGCCAGCGCCGGCGACACCTTTCGGGTGATCATCGAGTTCGGGAAATTCCACGGCGTGATCGCGCCGCAGACGCCGATCGGCTGCTTGATCGCAAGCAGGCGCGCATCGGGCCGTTGCGACGGGATGGTCTCGCCATAGACGCGGCGGGCTTCCTCGGCGAAGAACTCGATATAGGCGGCACCGATATCGACCTCGCCGAGCGCTTCCGACAGCGGCTTGCCCTGCTCGGAGGTGAGGATCAGCGCGAGGTCCTCGCGGTTGGCGGTGATCAGCTCGAACCATTTGCGCAGGATGTTGGAGCGCTGCTTGGCGGTATGCTTGGCCCAGGCCGGGAAGGCGCGCTGGGCGGCTTCGACCGCCTTGGTGGTGTCGTCCGCGCCGAGCTGCGGGACCTTTGCGATCTCGACGCCCGTGGCGGGATTGTTCACGGCAAAGACCGGCGCGCCGACCCAGGCGCCGTCGATGTAGCAGGCCTCCTTCAGGAGCGAAGGGTCCTTCAACCGGTCACGCAGGGTGGCGGTGGCGTGCTGGGCGCGTGCGGCGGCGGTCGGCGTCATGGCGTTACTCCATCGGGCGGTTAATCGGCCCGGAATATAGGGACAGACGGTGCGCAATGCACCGTCCCGCAACGCACATCTGCCGGCAGCTAAACTCGGAGCGCCAAGGTTACGCCGCGCCGCTCATATAGGTCTCGCGGCGGCCGATCATACGCTCGGCGGCGGCCTTGGCATCGGCCTTCGAGGAGGTCGCACAGGTCCGATATTCGAGATCGGGCGCATCGGAGGTGTCGCGGCGGCCGAACCAGGATTTTGAGCCGACCGGCAGCAGCGCCAGGGCCTGCGCCAGATTGTCGACCGCGCCGAAGGAATAGAGCGCGCCGGTGCCGGCGATGCGGACCTCGTAAATGCCGGGTGCGATCGGCGCTTCGAGATTGTCGCCCCGTCCGGGACGGGGATAGCGCTTCCATTCGCTCCAGGTCGAAATCATTTCAGGTCCCCTCGCGGCCGGTTAAGCGGCCGCCAAATTTGCTTCAAGTCTTAACGTCAGCCGCCCGTTGGGCCCGATGCTGAACGCCGCAACGCACAAAATGTTTCAAGTGCTTCAAACGCTCGAAACATATCGCCTGAGACCATCCATGGTCACGGTCAGTCGCGGCCATCCACCGCAGATTGTGAAGACGTGTTGCAAATCAGTCGTCCCGCGCCACGCCGGGACCGTCAAATCACGACATCGCGACCGGAGGCTGCATATCGCCACGCTTGCCGCGCAGCGGAGGCGGGAGGACAATCGGTCACTTCCAACAATAATCAAACCGGAGGAAACGCGTATGCAAAGCAAAGCTGAGATCGACGGGATTCTGAGCAAGACAAGCGACGCCAAGGAGATTCCCGGCGTTGTTGCGATCGCCGCGAGCGGCAACGAGGTTCTGTATCAGGGCGCGTTCGGCAAGCGCGATCTGTCCAAGCCCGATGCGATGACCGCGGACAGCGTGTTCTGGATCGCCTCGATGACCAAAGCGGTGACCAGTGCCGGCGCGATGCAGCTGGTCGAGCAGGGCAAGCTCTCGCTCGATGCGCCGATCGGATCGCTGCTGCCCGATCTCGCCAAGCCGCAGGTGCTGGAAGGCTTTGATGCCAAGGGCGAGCCAAAGCTGCGGCCGGCGAAGAGCGCGATCACGCTGCGCCAGCTGATGACCCACACCGCCGGCTTCGCCTACAACATGTGGAACGGCGACCTCGCGGTCTATCTTGAGAAGACCGGCATCCCTGCGATCACCACCTGCCAGAACGCCGCGCTGAAGACGCCTGTTATGACCGATCCCGGCACGCGCTGGGAATACGGCACCAATATCGATTTCGTCGGCAAAGCCGTGGAAGCCGTCAGCGGCAAGCGTCTTGACGCTTATCTGCGCGACAATCTCTTCGCGCCGCTCGGCATGTCCGACACCGGTTTCAAGATCACCGACGACATGCGCAAGCGCCTGGTCGGCATGCATGCCCGCGGCGAGGACGGCCAGCTCGCCGCGATCCCGTTCGAGCTCGAGCAGAACCCGGAATTCCACATGGGTGGCGGCGGCCTCTATTCGACCGCGGGCGATTACCTCAAGTTTACCCAGATGATCCTGAACAAGGGCCGCGGCAACGGCAACCAGGTGCTGAAGGCCGAGACGATCGCCATGATGGGGCAGAACCAGATGGGCGATCTCAACATGACCAAGCTCGCCACGGCGGCGCCGATCTACACCAACGACGTCGATCTCTATCCGGATCAGGTGAAGAAGTGGGGCCTCAGCTTCATGATCAACACCGCCAAGACCGCGGAAGGCCGCAGCGCCGGCAGCCTCGCCTGGGCCGGCCTCGCCAACACCTATTACTGGATCGACCCGGCGCGCGACGTCACCGGCGTGATCCTGATGCAGCTGCTACCGTTTGCGGATGCAAAATGTCTGCAGGCGTTCGCGGGATTTGAACGCGGCGTCTATGCCGGGCTAGATGCGGGCAGCGGGAAGAAGGCGGCCTGAGAGGCTGAGAACTCTCACCACACGTCATGGCCGGGCTCGTCCCGGCCATGACGACCGAGAGAGATCACGCCGACCATCTTTGACGAGAGGATTTCGATTTGGCGGATAAGAGCAACAGCTATGTTTGCGGCATCTCGGACACGCCGCTGCTCGGCGACACCATCGGTCGCAGTCTCGACCACGCCGTGCGGCGCTGGGGCAACCGTGAAGCACTGGTCTCGCCCAGCCACGGCGTACGATGGACCTGGAGGGAGTTTTCGGAGCGCGTCGACGCACTCGCTGCGGGCTTTCTCGCGCTCGGGCTCGAACGCGGTGAGCGGATCGGCATCTGGTCGCTGAACCGGCCGGAATGGACGCTGACCCAGTTCGCGGCGGCCAAGGCTGGCCTGATCCTGGTGACGATCAATCCCGCCTATCGGCTCAGCGAATTGGAATTCGCGCTGAAGAAAGTCGGCTGCGCGGCGATCGTCACCGCGACGGCATTCAAGACCAGCCAATACATGGAGATGCTCAACACGCTGCTGCCGGAGCTGGCGAGCGCAAAACCGGGACAGCTGCAGGCGGCGCGGCTGCCGGCTTTGCGGATGGTGATCCAGATCGGCGGACCTTCAGCGCCCGGCACGATCCCCTTCGAGGAGGTCGCACGCATGGGTGGGCCTGCGCATGGCGGACAGCTCGCCGCACTCGGCGCGGCGCTTCAGTTCGACGATCCCGTCAACATCCAGTTCACCAGCGGCACCACGGGATCGCCGAAGGGCGTGACGCTGACCCATCACAACATCCTCAACAACGGCTATTTCACCGGCCGCGCGATGCGCCTGACCGAGCAGGATCGCATCTGCATTCCCGTGCCGCTCTATCATTGCTTCGGCATGGTGATGGGCAACCTCGCATCCGTCACGCTCGGCACAACCATGGTCTATCCCGGCGAGGGCTTTGATCCGCTCGCGACGCTGCGCGCGATCGAGCAGGAGAAATGCACCGCGTTGTACGGCGTGCCGACCATGTTCATCGCGGAACTCGATCATCCCGAATTCGCGACGTTCAATCTGAAATCACTGCGCACAGGCATCATGGCCGGCGCGCCCTGCCCGATCGAGGTGATGAAGCGCGTCAACACCGAGATGAACATGCGCGAGGTCACCATCGCCTATGGCATGACCGAGACCAGCCCGGTCAGCTTCCAGAGCGCGACAGACGATCCGCTCGAGCGGCGCGTCTCCACCGTCGGGCGGATTCATCCGCACGTCGAGGTGAAGGTCGTCGATCTCGACGGCCGGATCGTCAAACGCGGCGAACGCGGCGAGCTCTGTACCCGCGGCTACAGCGTGATGCTGGGCTATTGGGAGGAGAAGGAAAAGACCGGCGACGTACTCGATGCCAACGGCTGGATGCACACCGGCGATCTCGCGACCATCGATGACGAGGGCTATTGCAACATCGTCGGCCGCATCAAGGATCTGGTCATCCGCGGCGGCGAGAACCTCTATCCACGCGAGATCGAGGAATTCTTGTACCGTCACCCGAAGATCCAGGACGTGCAGATCTTTGGCGTGGCCGACACCCGCTACGGCGAGGAGCTCTGCGCCTGGGTTCGTGTCAGGTCAGGCGAGACGCTGACCGCAGAGGAGGTCCGCGCCTTCTGCGATGGCCAGATCGCCCACAACAAGATCCCGCGCTACGTCGAGTTCGTCGACGAATTTCCGATGACCGTGACCGGAAAGATCCAGAAATTCGTGATGCGCGACGCGGTCGAGCAGCGGCTGGGGCTGAAGGCGGCGAAGACGGCCTAAATTGGCAACCCCGGCGTCATTGCGAGCGCAGCGAAGCGATCCAGAATCTTTCCGCGGAGGCAGACTGGATTGCTTCGTCGCTACGCTCCTCGCAACGACGGGGAGAAAGCGGAGTTAAACCGTCAGCCCGCGCTGCTGGGCCAGCTCCTTCAGCGACACCTGCGGGCGCGCGCCGATGTGCTGGATCACCTCGGCGGCCGCGAGCGCACCGAGTTCGCCGCATTGCTTGTGCGACAGATCGCGCGAGAGGCCGTACAGGAAGCCGGCCGCGAACAGATCGCCGGCGCCGGTGGTGTCGACCAATTGCGCGATGGGTGAGGCCGGCGCAGAAACGGCGTCCGTCGGCGTCACCACCACGCAGCCCTTCTCGCTGCGGGTGACCACGCCGAGCTTGACGTCGCTGCGCAGCTGCTTGAGCGCGGTGTCGAAGTCGGAGGTCTCGTAGAGCGAGTGCAGCTCGGATTCGTTGGCGAACACGATGTCGGCCGTGCCGTTGCGCATCAGTCCGAGAAATTCGTCACGGTAGCGGCCGACGCAGAAGGAGTCCGACAGCGTCAGCGCCACCTTGCGGCCGGCCTCGTGGGCAATCTTGGAGGCCTTCAGGAAGGCTTCCTTGGCGCCCGGCGGATCCCAGAGATAGCCTTCGAGATAGACGATCTTGGCGGCTGCGATCTCGGCCGGATCGATATCGGCGGGCGACAGATCCTGCGCCGCGCCGAGATAGGTGTTCATTGTGCGCTCGCCGTCGCCCGTGACCAGGATGTAGGAGCAGCCGGTGGCCGGGCCGTCTTTCGCGGCCGGCGTGTTGAAGGCGACGCCGGCGGCGCGGATGTCGTGGACATAGAGCTTGCCGATCTGGTCGTCCTTGACCTTGCCGACATAAGCGGCACGCGCGCCCAGGCTACCGATGCCGACGATGGTGTTGGCGGCCGAGCCGCCCGAGACTTCGGTCGCCGGGCCCATGTCGGCATAGATCGCGGCGGCCCGCGCCTCGTCGATCAAGGACATGCTGCCCTTGGTCATGCCGTGCTTGGCCAAAAAGGCTTCATCGGTCCGGACCAGCACGTCGAACAGCGCGTTGCCGATGCCGAGAACGTCATATTTCACGTCAGCCATTCACCTTGATCCTGTTTGCCGGATTGCGATACCCGCGGAAATCCGCTTCCTGTCGCCCTGAAATCTGGTCCGCGGCCTATCACGACCGGGCCTCCACGGGCAAGCAACGGTATTATGTCGGCACAATGATCCGCTCCTTCCTGACAGTCTCGACGGGAACACTGGCCTCGCGGCTGCTGGGCTTTGCCCGCGATTCCCTGATCGCGGCGCTGCTCGGCACCGGCGCCGTGGCGGATGCCTTTCTCGCCGCCTTCCAGCTCGTCAACGTGGTGCGGCGCCTGCTCAGCGAAGGGGCGCTGAATGCGGCCCTGATCCCGGCCTGGCTGCGCGTCCGTGACCGCGATGGCGAAGCGGCCTCCTCCGCGTTTGCGGGGCGGGTGCTCGGCACAGTCAGCGCGGCCCTGATCGTGATCTCGATTGCCATTGCCGTCGCAATGCCGCTGATCATCATGATCATCGCGCCGGGCTTCGTCGGCAGCCCCACGCTCGATCTCGCGGTCCAGAACGCACGGTTGATGCTGCCTTATCTGGCCTTTGCCGGTCCGGTCACGGTGCTGATGGGACTGCTGAACGCGCAAGGAAGATTTGCGCTCACGGCGTTCTCGCCGCTGCTGTTCAACATCGCGCTGATTGCAACAATCGCGATGCTGCTTGTCTGGCACGCCGATGCGTCCTTCGCCACATGGATGCTGGCGGCGACCGTCGGCATTGCCGGCCTGCTGCAACTCCTGATGCTGGCGTCGCAGCGAAGTGCGCATCTTGCGTCACCGTTGCGCGCAAGTTTCGACAAGGAGATGCGCGGCTTCTTCGCCAAGGCGATCCCCGGCATGATCGCAAGCTCGGGGCCGCAATGGCTGATGGTGGCCGGCGCAATCATCGCCTCGGCGACGCCGTCTGCCGTGTCCTGGCTCTATTTCGCCAACCGCCTGATCGAGCTGCCGCTCGGCATTGTCGGCGTCGCCATGGGCACGGTGCTGGTGCCGGAATTGACGCGCGCAGTGGGAGGCGGCGACCGTGAGGCCGTCGCGCATGCGGAATCTCGCGCGCTGGAGCTTGCGACCGGGCTGGCTCTGCCCGCCACGCTGGGCCTTGCCGTGCTGGCCGATCCTATCGTGCGGCTGTTGTTCGAGCACGGCGCGTTCAGCGCGGAGGACAGTACGGCAACCGCGCATGCACTGCTGTGGCTGGCGCTGGGCCTGCCGGCGCATGTGCTGATCAAGGCGCTGTCGCCGGCCTTCTTTGCCCGCAGCGACACGATGACGCCGCTGCTCGCAACCGCCAAAGGCTTTGTCGTCGCGGTCGCGCTCGCCGTCCTGCTCGGCCACTTCTTCGGCGCGAGCGGGGTCGCCGCGAGCATCGCCGCCGGCGCCTGGAGCAGCGCTGTCTCTTTGCTTCGGAACGGCACCAGCGAATTCGGCTTCTCGGTCGACGCCGCCGCCCGCAAACGGCTGCCGCGGATCGTGCTTGCGGCCGCCGCGATGGGCGCCCTGCTCTGGCTAACAGCGGGGCTGATGCCGGTCGAGGCCCACGGCCTCATCCGCTTCATTGTGCTGGGCTTGCAGATCGGCGCCGGAATCGCCGTCTACGGCCTGCTCCTGCAAATCCTCGGCGCGGTGTCCTGGCGCGAGGCGGTTAACGCCCTGAAGCGGCCCGCCTGACCGACCTCGGCCCGCGCGGGTTGATCGAATTACCCTTGACGGGGCAGCGCCGCTGTTGGAAACGACGGCCCGAATACCTCTGGGAACACTTGCCATGCCATTCGTTGAACGGGTTTTTTCGGGCGTCCAGCCGACCGGCAATCTGCACCTCGGCAATTACCTCGGCGCGATCGTCAACTTCGTGAAGATGCAAGAAACCCACAACTGCATCTATTGCGTCGTCGACATGCACGCGATCACGCAGGGCCTGGACGTCTGGGGCGGCCCGGCCGAGCTCGCGCGCAACACCCGCGAGGTGACCGCGGCGTTCATCGCCAGCGGCATCGATCCCAAGAAGCACATCGTGTTCAACCAGAGCCAGGTGTCCGGCCACGCCGAGCTCGCCTGGATCTTCAACTGCGTCGCGCGCATGGGCTGGCTCGGCCGCATGACCCAGTTCAAGGAGAAGGCCGGCAAGGACCGCGAGAACGCCTCGGTCGGGCTGTTCGACTATCCCGTGCTGATGGCCGCCGACATTCTGCTTTACCGCGCCACCCACGTTCCAGTCGGTGAGGACCAGAAGCAGCATCTTGAGCTCTCGCGCGACATCGCGCAGAAGTTCAACAACGACTTCGGCGATTCCATTCGCAGCCACGGCGCCAATGACGGCCTGTTCTTCCCGTTGCCGGAACCCTTGATCACGGGCCCGGCGACGCGCGTGATGAGCTTGCGCGACGGCACCAAGAAGATGTCGAAGTCGGATGCATCCGACAATTCGCGCATCAATCTGACCGACGATGCCGACACCATCGCGCAGAAGATCCGCAAGGCGAAGACCGATCCGGAGCCGTTGCCGAGCGAAGAGAAGGGCCTGGAAGCGCGTCCCGAGGCCGACAATCTCGTCGGCATTTTCGCCGCGCTCTCCGGCCGTTCCAAGGCCAGCGTGCTCACCGAGTTCGGCGGCGGGCAGTTCTCCAGCTTCAAGAACGCGCTGGCGGAGCTGTGCGTGACGAAGCTCGCGCCGATCGCCGGCGAAATGAAGCGCCTGGTCGCCGACCCCAGCCATATCGATACCATCCTGAACGATGGTTCCGACCGGGCCCGCGCCCTCGCCGGGGAGACCATGAACCTCTCCAAGGACATCGTCGGCTTCATCCGCCGTCGCTGATTATTGCGGTTGCGAACTTGGGCCTGCGCCACGGCGCGGGCCGCTTCGCCTCTCCCCAAGCGTGGGCGAGTATGGCAGCATGCTTCCCGTGCACTTTCCGGGACATGCATGACCAGCAAGCGACTTTGCTTCGAGCCGGGTCACAAGCCCAAATGCCTCGTCATCGTCGACGACACCGCCGAATGGGATCGCGCGGTCTATTACGCCAGCCGCTGGGCGATCCGCGCCGGCGGCGGCGTGGTGATGCTGCGCATCATCGAGATCGAGGACCAGAACCAGCAATGGCTGGGTGTCGCCGACATCATGCGCGCCGAGGCGCATGAAGCGGCGGAAGCCGCGCTCGACCGCGCCGCCGGCCGCGCCAACGGCATCGCCGCGATCACGCCGGAACGGCTCATCCGCGAGGGCGCCGCGATGGAGCAGCTGCTCGCGGTGATCGACGAAGACCCTGATATCGCCATGCTCGTACTCGCCGCCAGCCCCGGCGCGGAAGGGCCAGGCCCATGGGTGGCGCTGCTCACGCATGCGCTCGGCACGTTCCCGGTGCCGGTGACGATCATTTCAGGTGCGCTGAGCGACGGAAGCGTGGATTCGCTGGCGTAGCTGCCACTTACCCTCCCCTCCAAGGAGGATGGCACCGCCCTAACCCGCTGAAATAACAGCGGAACGGCCTCCCCTCCCCTTGACCGTGCGTTCGCCGTCGCCATCTGCTACTGGATGGAGTACGCGCCGGCCTTGAACCGGCGACGTCTGGAGAAAACCATGTTCATTCAAACCGAAGCCACCCCCAATCCCGCCACGCTGAAATTCATTCCCGGCCGCGTCGTTGTCGACGGCAGCCCGATGGAATTTGCGAGCCGCGAATCCGCAACGCGCTCACCGCTCGCGGAAAAGCTGTTCGAGGTGCCCGGCGTCACCGGCGTGTTCTATGGATCGGATTTCATCACCGTCACCAAGGCGAACGGTGAATGGCAGCAGCTCAAGCCCGCGATCCTCGGCGCCATCATGGAGCACTACATGTCCGGCGCGCCGCTGCTCGCCGGCGGCACGGTGCAAAGCGATGTCGATCTCGATGACGAAGACGAGTTCTTCGACGAGTCCGATGCCGAGACGGTCGACATGATCAAGGATCTGATCGAGACCCGCGTGCGGCCTGCCGTCGCCAATGACGGCGGCGACATCACCTTCCGCGGCTTCAAGGACGGCATCGTCTATCTCAACATGAAGGGCTCCTGCGCCGGCTGCCCGTCATCGACCGCGACACTCCAGCACGGCATCCAGAATCTGCTGAAGCACTTCGTGCCTGACGTGGTTGAAGTCCGGCCGATGTAATCTGGACGATCGACGCACTGAATTCCGTAATGCCCGGGCCTGTCCCGGGCATCCGCGTTTTGTGGCCGCAAAGTCGTGGATGGCTGGGTCAAGCCCGGCCATGACGGCAAGAACCTTGGGCATCATCCGATTGCCAATGCTATGATGGCTTTATGCTGATCCTTGCTCTCGACACCGCGCTGGAGGCGTGCGCGGCTGCCGTTCTGGACACCGACGCCGGCGAGCTCCTCGCGCAGGAGCAGTTGCTCATGAAGCGCGGCCATGCCGAGGCGCTGATGCCGATGATCGCGCGCGTGATGCAGTCGGCCAATCTCGCTTTCACGGCGCTCGACCGCATCGCGGTCACGGTCGGCCCCGGCAGCTTCACCGGCTTGCGCGTCGGCATTTCGGCGGCCCGCGGTCTTGCGCTCGCGGCCAAGCGGCCGGCTGTCGGACTGACGACCTTGTCGGCCTATGCGGCCGCCATTGTCGGCCAGAGCGGACCGGTGCCGGTGATCTCGGCGATCGATGCGCGGCACGACCACGTCTATTTCCAGATCGTGGCCGGTGACGGCAGCTTGCTGCTGCGGCCGGCCGTCGCTCCCATCGACGAGGCGATCGCAGCCTCGAAATTCGGCCCGCCGCATCTGGTCGGCAACGCCGCGAAAATTCTCGCCGAGCGCTGGCCGAAAGATGCGCCACAACCTGTTTCGATCGACGCGCAGCCCGCGCCCGACATCAGCTGGGTCGCCTGGCTCGGCGCCGCGGCAAATCCCGACACCAATCCGGCGCGGCCGTTCTATCTGAAGGCGCCCGATGCAAAGCCGGCGGCCCAGCCGCTGCTCGCAGCTCAAGCCGCAACGTCATGATGAGATGGCTTTCGGAATGGTGGCGCGGCGGCACCGCCGCCGTCGAACCGGCGTCCGCGCGCGACGCGGCGCGGCTGGCGCAGCTCCACGGCGCCTCCTTCGCGCACGGCTGGGGCGAGAGCGAGTTCGAGACCATGCTCAGCGAGCGCAACACACTCGTCCACCGCTTGCGGCTCGGTCGCAAGACGATCGGCTTTGCCGTGTCGCGGATCGGCGCGGACGAAGCCGAAATCCTCTCGGTCGCGGTCGACCAGTCCCATCGCGGCCGCGGCCTTTCCCGCACGCTGCTGATGACCCATCTCGGTCACCTCGCAGGGCGAGGCGTGCGCACGATATTTCTGGAGGTCGAGGAGAACAATCAGCCGGCACGACGGCTCTATGCGAGAGGCGGATTCGTGGTGGTCGGGCGCCGCGAACGCTACTATAAACAGGCCAACGGGGAACAATTGAACGCACTTCTGATGCGACGTGACTTGTCGTAATATTGATGGCAGAAAGCGCCCCGTCAGGCAGACATCACATGACTGGACTTAAACCCTCTCCCGCATCCAAGGCGTCCGGCATCGAGGCGCGCTGTGCCGCAACCGGCATGCGCATGACCGAGCAACGCCGCGTCATAGCCCGCGTGCTTGCGGAAGCGGTCGATCATCCCGACGTCGAGGAATTGTACCGGCGCTGCGTCGCGGTCGACGACAAGATCTCGATCTCGACCGTCTATCGCACCGTCAAACTGTTCGAGGATGCCGGCATCATCGAGCGTCACGATTTCCGCGAGGGCCGCGCACGCTATGAGACGATGCGCGACAGCCATCACGACCACCTCATCAATCTGCGCGACGGCAAGGTGATTGAGTTCACCTCGGAAGAGATCGAGAAGCTCCAGGCGGAGATCGCCCGCAAGCTCGGCTACAAGCTGGTCGATCACCGGCTCGAGCTCTATTGCGTTCCGCTCGACGACGACAAGCCGACATCCTGATCTCGTGGCCGTTGACCTCATCATCTTCGATTGCGACGGCGTGCTCGTGGACAGCGAGGTGATCTCCTGTCGCGCGCATGCGGATGTGCTGACCCGGCACGGCTATCCGATCACATCGGAGCAGGTGTCCGAGCGCTTCCTTGGCCGCTCGACAAAGCAGGCCAATCTCGAGATCGAAACCGAACTCGGCCGCAAGTTGCCCGAGGCCTATCACGGCGATCTGCAGGACGAGCTGTTTCGCGCATTCGAGGCCGACCTCGAAGCGATCCGCGGCATCCACGACGTGCTCGACGTCGTGACGCAATTTGTCTGCGTTGCCTCGAGCGGTTCGCATCCACGCATGCGGGTGAGTCTCGGACGCACGGGGCTCTACGAACGCCTCGCGCCGAACATCTTCTCGTCCTCGCAGGTGACAAACGGCAAGCCCGCACCGGACCTGTTCCTGTTTGCTGCGAAGGAAATGGGCGTCCCGCCCGAGCGCTGTGTCGTGATCGAGGACAGCCTTGCCGGCATCGCCGGGGCGCGGGCGGCCAGGATGAAAGTGCTCGGCTTTTACGGCGGCAGCCATTGCGGGGCCGGCCATGCCGAGACCCTGCGCCAGGCCGGTGCCGACCTGACCTTCTCGGACATGCATCAATTGCCCGAGCTGGTCCGGCAGGTCGCCGCGGACGCCCTGACGGGCTGAATCCGGCGCCAAACCTCCCGATTCCGCATTTCGCGGCTGCGTCGTACCTTGAAACGCCCCTTTCACGCCCCAATCGCTGGATTTTCGGGCCCCCAGCCTATATCTGAGGGCCGTCCTCCACCTCAATTCCGGGTTCCATGAAGCCGCCGCGCAAGCTGCACATCAAATCATATGGCTGCCAGATGAACGTCTACGATGCCCAGCGCATGGTGGACACGCTGGCTCCGGAAGGATTCGTGGAGACGGCCAACGCCGAGGACGCCGACCTCGTCATCCTCAACACCTGCCACATTCGCGAAAAAGCCTCCGAAAAGGTCTATTCCGAGCTCGGCCGCCTGCGCGTCGCCAAGGAAGAGGCCGCGCGCGAGGGCCGCGCCATGCAGATTGCGGTGGCAGGCTGCGTCGCGCAGGCCGAAGGCGAGGAGATCGTGCGTCGCGCGCCCACCGTCGACGTCGTGGTCGGTCCGCAGAGCTATCATCATCTGCCCGAGTTGTTGAAGCGCGCCGGCCATGAAGGCCGCGCGATCGAGACCGAGTTTCCGGCCGCGGACAAATTCGGCTTCCTCGCCCAGCCGAAGCCCGATGCGATCCGCGCGCGCGGCATTTCCGCTTTCGTCACGGTGCAGGAAGGCTGCGACAAGTTCTGCACCTTCTGCGTCGTACCCTACACGCGCGGCGCCGAAGTCTCGCGTCCGGTGGCAAAGATCGTCGACGACGTGAAGCGTCTCGCCGACAACGGCGTGCGCGAGCTCACGCTGATCGGCCAGAACGTCAACGCCTATCATGGCGACGGACCGGACGGAAAAAGCTGGGGGCTCGGCCAATTGCTGGAGCGCCTGGCCGAGATTCCCGGCGTCGCACGGCTGCGCTATTCGACCAGCCACCCCCGCGACGTCGATGACAGCTTGATTGCAGCCCATCGTGATCTCGCCGCACTGATGCCGTTCGTGCACCTGCCGGTGCAGTCGGGTTCGGACCGAATCCTGGCCGCCATGAACCGGAAACATACCGCCGATGATTATCGGCGTGTCATCGACCGTTTCCGGTCGGCGCGCCAAGACATTGCTTTTTCATCAGATTTTATCGTCGGCTTCCCCGGCGAGAGCGAGCAAGATTTTCTCGCCACACTCGCGCTTGTCACGCAAATCGGCTACGCTGCGGCATATTCGTTCAAATACTCCGCCCGGCCGGGAACGCCGGCCGCGGATATGCAGGAGACGGTTTCCCCCGTCGAGATGGACCAGCGATTGGAGCGGCTCCAGGAATTGATCGACAGCCAGCAATCGGCCTTCAACAAGGCTGCGATTGGCTCAACGGTCGACGTGCTGTTCGAACGTCCGGCGCGCAGGGAAGGCCAGATCGTCGGCCGCACCGCCTTCCTTCAACCTGCCCATGTCATGGCCTCGCCCGACATCATCGGACAGATCCTGCCGGTGCGGATCGACAGCCTCGAGCGTTACAGTTTCCTCGGCGAGCTCGCCACGCCGCGCACGCACGAGCCCGCTTTATCATTCATAGCCACTGGAGCCTGAACCCTTGCCAAAAAGCGCATCGGATTCGTCTTCTATCGCTCCCAGCCGCAAATTTGACCGCGACATGCAAGTTCCGCCCGAGACCCAGGTCGTCATCGACTTCGACGACAACCGCGCCGCATCCGCGCTGGTCGGACCCTATGGCCAGAATTTGGCGCAGATCGAGCGGCGGCTCGGCGTCGTCGTGGACTCCAAAGGCAATCACATCACCATCGGCGGCTCGCGCGATGGCTGCGATGCGGCGCGCCGCGTGCTGGAGACGCTCTACGCGCACGCCGTGAAGGGGCAGGATGTCGACCAGGGCGAGGTCGAAGGCGCGATTCGCGCGGTGATCGCGCAAGGGTCGCTGTTCGAGTTCGACGCCAAGTCAGCGAAGTCGACCTTCGACAGCATCAACTTGCGCAAGCGCCCGGTGCGCGCACGCACGGCTGCGCAGGACTCCTACATCCGCGCGCTGAAGCGCCATGAGCTCGTGTTCGGCATCGGCCCCGCCGGCACCGGCAAGACCTGGCTCGCGGTCGCGCATGCCGCGCAATTGTTCGAGCGCAAGGAGGTCGACAAGATCATCCTGTCGCGTCCGGCGGTCGAAGCCGGCGAGCGGCTGGGCTTCCTGCCCGGCGACCTCCGCGAGAAGGTCGATCCGTATCTGCGCCCGATCTACGACGCGCTCTACGACCTCATGGACGCACGCATCGTCGAACGCGCATTGCAGACCGGCGAGATCGAGATCGCGCCGCTCGCCTTCATGCGCGGCCGTACGCTGACCAACGCCGCGATCATCCTCGATGAGGCGCAGAACACGACATCGATGCAGATGAAGATGTTCCTGACCCGTCTCGGCGAGAACAGCCGCATGATCGTGACCGGCGATCCCTCGCAGATCGATCTGCCGAACGGCCAGACCTCGGGACTGGCCGAAGCAACCCGGCTTCTGAGCGGCGTCGAAGGCATTGCGCAAGTTCATTTTAAAGCCGAGGACGTGATCCGCCACGAGCTCGTGGCGCGGATCGTCTCTGCCTATGAAGGGCAGCCGCAGCGGCCGGCCGCCGGTAAATCCTGACGGGACAACAGCCGGACCCTGCGGGCGCGGACGAAGCGCCCTTTCGTTCCGAACAAAGACAATGTCACATCCCAACCTTCCCATGACCGAGGTTCTCGTCGTCGCCGATTGCTGGCAGAGCGAGCCCGATGCCGAAACCGTGATCCAGCGCGCCGTCGCGGCCGCCGCCGAATCCGTCGATGAAGATGTCGCGGAGGCGGAAGTGGCTGTGATGCTGACCGATGATGCCGGCATCCGCACGCTCAACAGCAACTGGCGGGGCATGGACAAACCGACCAACGTGCTGTCGTTTCCCGCGCTCCAGCCGGAGGGCGAGTGGAAGCCGGGCGATGCGCCGCGCATGCTCGGCGACATCGCGATCGCCTACGAGACCATGCGGCGCGAGGCGGACGAGGAACACAAGCCGTTCGACCATCATTTGAGTCATCTCGCGGTGCATGGCTTCCTGCATCTGATCGGCTACGATCACGAGAACGACGACGACGCGGAAGAGATGGAAACGCTCGAAACCGAGATCCTGGCTCACCTCGGCATCCCCGATCCCTATGCAGACCGCACGGGGACGCACTGAGATGCCGGATTCAGAGCCTATTCACGACAATCCGCGCAACACGGCCAATCTGCCGGCCGTGGTAGCGCCCGGCGAAGTGCTGCGCCCGACAGCGGATGGCTGGCTGCTGCGCGCCATCCGCACGCTGTTCGGTTGGAAGGCCGGATCGGTGCGCGACGATCTCCAGGTCGTGCTCGATGCGACGACACCCGACGACACCGGCTTCTCCGCGGTCGAGCGCACCATGCTGCGCAACATCCTCGGCCTGCACGAGCGCCGCATCGCCGACGTCATGGTGCATCGTGCCGACATCATCGCGGTGAAGCGCGACATCCCGCTCGGCGAATTGATGGACCGTTTCGAGAGCGCGGGCCATTCGCGCCTCGTGGTCTACAACGAGACGCTGGACGACCCCGTCGGCATCGTCCACATCCGCGACCTGCTCGCCTTCATGACCGCGCGTGCGCGCGTGTCGGAGGCCACCAAGACCAAGCGCAAGAAGCCGCTGCCGGCCGGGCTCGATTTGCGCACCGTCGATCTCGCACTGCCGCTGCATGACGCGCGCATCATCCGCAAGCTGCTCTATGTACCGCCGTCGATGCGGGCGATCGATTTGCTCGCGCAGATGCAGGCGACGCGCATTCATCTGGCGCTGGTCGTCGACGAATATGGCGGCAGCGACGGGCTGGTTTCGCTCGAGGATATCGTCGAGCAGATCGTCGGCGAAATCGACGACGAGCATGACAGCGACGAGCCGCCGTCGATCGTGCGGCTGCCCGACAACGCCTTCATCGCCGATGCCCGCGCCAGCCTCGACGACGTGCGCACCGTGATCGGCGAGGACTTTGTCACCGGCGAGGCCGGCGAGGAAGTGGAGACGCTGGGCGGCTATCTCGTCAGCTTCGTCGGGCGCCTGCCGGTGCGCGGCGAGGTGATCTCGGGCCCCGGCCATTACGAGGTCGAGGTGCTCGATGCCGATCCGCGCCGCGTCAAGCGGCTGCGCATCTCGACGCGGAAGGAACGCCCGGCGCCGCGCACCCAGCGCGAGAGCCGCCGCCGCGAGGCCCCGCCCGAGAGCGGCCAGCCGCCGGCCGGCGACACGCCAACCCCGCCGCCTGCCGACGGGACCGGCCCGCAGTGAGCGCGTTCCAGCGACTTCGGCAGATTGCGCTCGCTATCATCCTGACCTGGGGGTGGAAGCGCGCGCTGCTGGCGATGGCGTGCGGCGCGCTGTCGGTGCTGGCGCTGGCCCCGTTCAATTTCTTTCCGGTGCTGTTCATCACCTTCCCCGTGATGGTCTGGCTGATCGATGGCGCCGGGGCCGGGCGATATGGCGGCGTCCCCGCCGCGGCGCTGACCGGCTACTGGTTCGGGCTCGGCTATTTCGTCCCCGGCCTCTACTGGATCGGCATCGCCTTCTTCGTCGACGCGGATGTGTTCGCCTGGCTGACGCCGTTTGCCGTGCTGGGCCTGCCGGCCTATCTCTCGATTTTCACCGCGATCGGTTTTGCGCTGGCCCGCCTGCTCTGGACCAAGGATGCCACCCGCATTCTCGCGCTCGCCGCGAGCCTCACGGTCGGCGAATGGTTGCGCGGACACGTGCTGACCGGCTTCCCCTGGAACGCCTTCGGCTATGCGCTGTCGGAGCCGCTGGCGCTGGCGCAGACCGCCTCGCTGATCGGGCAGTGGGGCATGACCTTCCTCACGGTCGCGATCTTCGCGAGCCCGGCAGTGCTGATCGACCGCACGCGCGATCGCAGCCTGGCCTGGCGCGTGCCCGCCGCGGCCATTGCGCTGCTGGTCGTGATGGGCATCTTCGGCGCCATCCGCATGGCGCTGCATCCGACCACGATGGTCGCGGGTGCCAAGCTGCGCCTGATGCAGCCGAACCTGCAGCAGGACCTGAAATTCAACTACGCCGCCAAGGCGGAGGTGATGAAGAAATATCTCGCGCTGTCGGACCGCGCCTCCGGGCCGCAATCGACAGGCGTGAGCGCTGCCACGATTTTGATCTGGCCGGAATCCGCCTTTCCGTTCTTCCTGACGCGCGAAGCCGATGCGATGGCGCAAATCGCCGAGCTGCTGCCCAAGGGCACGGTGCTGATCACCGGATCGGTCCGCGCCCCCGATCTGCCGCCGGGCACACCGATCACGCGGGCCTATAATTCGATCTACGTGATCGATCATGATGGCAGCGTGCTTGCGGTCTACGACAAGCTGCACCTGGTTCCGTTCGGCGAATATCTTCCCTACCAGGGTTTGATGGAGAAGCTCGGCTTCGAACAACTGACGCGGATGCGTGGCGGCTTCATTGCCGGCACGGTGCGGCACGTGCTGCCGGTGCCGGGCGCACCGCCCGCGCTGCCGTCGATCTGCTACGAGGCGATTTTCCCCGGCGAGGTCGGGACGCGCGACGAGCGCCCGGGCTGGATGGTGAACCTCACCAATGACGGCTGGTTCGGCATTTCGACCGGTCCGTATCAGCATCTGGAGCAGGCGCGGATGCGCGCCATCGAGCTCGGACTGCCGCTGGTCCGCTCCGCCAATACCGGCATCTCGGCCGTGATCGATCCGGTCGGACGCACGGTGGCCAGCCTCGGTCTCGGAATCGAAGGCATTTTGGATGCAAACCTGCCCACCTCAATCCCGCCCACCATCTATGCGAGAGTCGGTGACATCCCCGCAGCCATGCTCGTCGCGCTGGCTGTGATTTTGGCGGTGCGACGACGTGTTGCCAAACGGCACCCCTGATCGTGCCGTCGCTAGCGGTTTCCGGCGAGGCGGCCGGAAACCTTTGACAACCGCAGTCCCACGGTTGACAGACTGCACGCGGGCTCCCCATTCTGCACCGGCTGCACAAGACAGCGGTGCATTGCTAAATTTCTCCGCAATGTTTCCCCAATCAGGGTGAAGTTTTGACGTCGCTGTCACCTGAGGCAATACTTCTATTGCGCCGACGGTGGTGTTTGGAGGGCTGAGGAAATGTCGAAAGCGCCCAACCCTGTTGACAAATATGTCGGCAGTCGCGTGCGCATGCGCCGCATCATGTTGGGCATGAGTCAGGAAAAGCTCGGTGAAGCTTTGGGCCTGACTTTCCAGCAGATTCAGAAGTACGAGAAGGGCACGAACCGCGTCGGTGCAAGCCGAATCCAGCAGATCGCCGAGATTCTGCAGGTGCCGGTGTCGTTCCTGTTCGAGGGCGGACCGAGCGGCGTCGCCGGGCCCAACGGCTTCGCGGAAGGTGCATCGCCCTCTTATGTCTCCGACTTCCTCGCGACCTCCGAAGGGCTCGCGCTGACCAGGGCGTTCACGCGAATCACCGATTCGAAGCTGCGCCGTTCGATCGTCGATCTCGTCGAGCAGATCGCCGCCCGCGAAGGCCCGGACAAGCGCTGAGGCGCCACCTCATTCCGATTTGAGACTGCGCCAAATCTGGCCTATGTCGTCATTTGCGGGCGCTCTTCAGCGCGCCTCCGCTGAGATGATGCGATTCGAAGGCACAGATACGTACATGGCGAACTCCAATTCGTTCGATTCCCAAACTATTCTCGCTGGTATCCGCCGCTGGGTGGAGATCGAGACGCCGACGGAAGTGCCTGACCAGGTCAACAGGCTGGTCTCCGTGGTTGCCGACCATTACCGCGATCTGCCCGTCACGCTCGAACGCGTCGCCGGCGTCGATGGCTGCGGCGATCATCTCGTGGTGCGTTCGACCTGGGGTCAGGACCGGCCCGGTATCCTGGTGCTCAGCCATCTCGATACCGTTCATCCCATGGGCTTCATCCAACGCCTGCCTTTCAAGGTCGAAGGCGACAGTGCGTTCGGTCCCGGCATCTACGACATGAAGGGTGGCGCCTACATCGCCTATCACGCCTTTCGCGAGCTTTGCGCTGCGCCCGAGCGTCCGCCGCTCGGCATCACCCACATGTTCACCTCCGACGAGGAGATCGGCAGCCCGACCTCGCGCGCGCTGATCGAGGCGGAAGGGCGCAAGGCCAAATATGTGCTGGTGACGGAACCGGCGCGCGACGGCGGCAAGATCGTCACCGGACGCAAGGGCGTCGGACGATTCAAGATTTACATCAAGGGCGTGCCCGCGCATGCCGGCTCGCGGCCCGAAGACGGCCGCAGCGCCGTGCGCGAGCTCGCCAACGTGATCCAGACGCTAGAAGGGATGAACGACCTGAAGCGCGGCGTCACCGTCAATGTCGGCGTGGTGCGCGGCGGCACGCGCCCCAACGTCACGCCGGAAGAGGCCTATGCCGAAGTCGATCTGCGCGTGCCGAGCTTCAACGATGCCGAAGAATTCGTCGCCAAGATCCTCGGACTGACTTCGAAGACCGACGGCGTGACCGTCACCGTCACCGGCGAGCTCAACCGTCCTCCTTACGAGAAGGGCAACGCGGGTGCCTCGCTCTATGAGCACGCCAAGACCATCGCCGCAGAGATCGGCTTCGAGCTGATCGACACCCACACGGGCGGCGGCTCCGACGGCAATTTCACCGCGCCGTACACCGGCACGCTCGACGGGCTCGGCGTCGACGGCAAGGGCGCGCATACTCACTATGAGCAGCTCTACGTCTCCTCGCTCGAGCCGCGCGCGCGGCTGCTCCATCGCCTGTACCAGACGCTGCGATGAGCGAACGCAAATCAGATCCTGATCGCGCCGACGGCGAGCGCGCCTTCTTCGGACGGCGCAAGGGCCACAAGCTCAGGCAACACCAGGCCGAGCTGGTCGATCATCTGCTGCCGCATCTTGCGCTCGACATCACGACGGAGAGGCCGGCGGACGCCGCCGAGATCTTCGATCCCGCGGCCGAAGACATCCGGCTCGAGATCGGCTTCGGCGGGGGCGAGCATCTCGCGGCGGAAGCGCAAAACTTCACGACGACGGGCTTCATCGGCTGCGAGCCCTATGTCAACGGCATGGCAAAGATCCTTGCGCAGATCGAGGCCGCCAACATCGCCAACATCCGCTTGTTCGCCGGCGATGCCGCCGAACTGCTGGCGTGGCTCCCGGACGCCTCGCTGTCGCGGGTCGATCTGATCCACCCCGATCCCTGGCCGAAGCGGCGACACTGGAAGCGGCGCTTCGTTCAGGACCGGACGATCGTCGCGATGGCGCGCGTGCTGAAGTCGGGCGGTGAATTCCGTTTCGTCTGCGATATCGACGATTACTGCGCCTGGACGCTGTCGCATCTTGCACGCGCGCCGGACTTTCAATGGCTTGCGGAACGCGCCGATGATTTTCGTCAGCCCTGGGCCGGCTACACCATGACGCGCTATGGACGAAAAGCCGCGCGCGAAGGACGCAAGGCGGCGTACTTGCGATTTCGCCGAAGCTAGATCGTTCGCCGGTTGCGCCAGAAATTCACGACGCGCTCGGCGGTCGCCGGCATCAGGCGGGTGAAATTCGTTCGGGCTTGCTCAAGATCGGCATCGGCCGGCATGCGATGCGGCCCGTACCACATCAGGATCAGCGCGCGCACCGTGGGCCAGCCGAGATTCAGGACACGGCCGAGGATCAGGATCGGATCGTAGCGGTCGCCCGCGATCAGGCGATCGAGCATCGAAAGCCTGACGCCGGCCATCGCCGAGAGCGTGGCGACCGATTCCTCGTATTTGTGCGCCTTGGCAAAACCAAGCAGCGCGCTTTCGCCGAGATGGCCGCCGCGATGCAGGCCAAGCACCGTACGTTGCGCGGCGGAGAAATCGCGCCGCGGGCCGGGCGGCAGCTTTGCTTCCTCGATCGAAGCCATGGCGCGCTTGATCTCGACCTGGCGCGTCGGATTGACCACGCTGGACAGGCGACGGCGAATGACATCGAGCGTGCCGTCCAGGAGTTCCTTGAGATGCTCGCCGGAGAGATCTTCGCGCTGGCCGATCTTGAGCGTCAGCACGCCATCCTGGCTGGCGCGCTTGATCAGCTCCGAATAGCCACCGGCTGAGAAGATCGCACCGGCATTGCCGGCGGCGCGACGCACCACGTCGCGATCGCCGCGCTCGACCAGCACGTCGGTGATCTCAGTCGACAGGGTCGGCCGTTCGGTCATCGCCAGCAGATGGCCCTGGCCCTTCAGCCGGGCAATCTCGACGAGCGCGGCTTCATCGAGCACGGGCGAACGGCGCAGCACCGGACCCGCCACCAGGATTTCGTTTTCACGAGCGAGCTGGCCGACCAGATGAGGCGGCGCATTGTCCAGCCGCGAGAAGCGCTCGGCGAGATCGACGCGCGAGGCAAGCTCCGCATGCGGGACGAGATCGATCAGGAGATTGTCGAAGAGATCGACGAGCTCGGGACGGAGTTTTGAGGCGTCCTGAAAGAACAGCGCGGCAATGGCGCTCGCGATCTCGCCACGACGACGCGGATCGCCGCGTTTGACGATATCGTCCAGTCCGGGAATGAGCGACGTGGCAACGGTCATAAAACGCAACTCGGATTCTGGCACGCCGTGGGCGCGCCATAAGCTCAAGCCGCCCCACAACCGGGAAATTTAGGCCCGTTTCGTGAAAGAAGCGTTGCTCCCGGGGGGCCTGCCGGGTCGCAAAAAGCCCGCATCCGGCTGCGATGGGCCTTGTCCGGGCAGGCGGAAAGGGCTATATCAGCGCCAATTCATCTTCTCATACGATCCGCGTAGTGAGAGTGGGCCCGAAAGGACCCGCTCTTTTTTATTACCTGAACGCGGCTTGGCGGAAGATGCGGCCCGACGGAGTGTCGGGAAAGTTCCGAAGCGGGCTTTGACGTTTTAACCAAGCCTTAACCATCGAGACTATCGAGCGCCTTGACCCCTGATATGACCGAACCGAACACTGGTTCCACCGATGCCGAGTTGCTGGCCGAGCCGAGGCTCGTGGTCGAGCCGGGCGCGGCGGCGCGGGTGTCTGCGGTCGCGGCTCCGGTGCTCGAGGGCATGGGTTATCGCCTGGTGCGGATCCGTATTTCCGGGGAATCCGGCTGCACCGTGCAGATCATGGCCGAGCGGCCGGACGGCTCGATGCAGCTCGAGGATTGCGAGGCGATCTCAAGGGCGCTGTCGCCCGTGCTCGACGTCGCCGACCCCATCGATCGCGCCTATCGGCTGGAGATCTCCTCGCCGGGGATCGACCGTCCGCTGGTGCGCCGCTCCGATTTCGAGCGCTATTCCGGCTATTTGGTGAAGATCGACATGGCGGTCGCCCATGAGGGGCGCAAGCGGTTCCGTGGCACGCTCGGTGCTGTCGAAGGCGACCGCGTGCATCTGCATCGCGACGACGCCAAGCCGAACGACGATGCCAACGTGCTCCTGACGATGGAGGATATCGGCGAGGCACGGCTGGTGCTGACCGATGAGCTGATCGCGGAATCCATGCGCCGCGGCAAGGCCGAGGAGCGCAAGATGCGCCGCGATCTCGGCATCGCGCCGCCGCAGGCACCGCACGCGGAGATCAGTGCGAAGACCACCAAGAACACCAAGCCGAAAAAGAAGCCGGCTCCGGCCAATACGAAGAAACATCGCCTTGCTGCCGAACGTGCGCGGCGCGGCGAGATCGAGCCTGACGAAGGAGACTAGCCATGGCAGTCAGCGCCAATCGACTTGAATTGCTCCAGATCGCCGACGCCGTCGCCCGCGAGAAATCGATCGACCGTGGCATCGTCATCGCGGCGATGGAAGATGCCATCGCCAAGGCCGCGCGGGCCCGTTACGGCAGCGAGACTGACGTTCACGCCGAGATCGACCCGAAGAAGGGCGAGCTGCGGCTGTCGCGCCACATGCTGGTGGTCGAGAAGGTCGAGAACCACTCCAACCAGATTTCGCTGGTCGATGCGCAGCGCGCCAATCCCGGCGCCCAGGTCGGCGACACCATCGCCGACACCCTGCCGCCGCTGGAATACGGCCGCATCGCCGCGCAATCGGCCAAGCAGGTGATCGTGCAGAAGGTGCGCGAGGCCGAGCGTGACCGGCAATACCAGGAATTCAAGGACCGCATCGGCGACATCGTCAACGGCGTCGTCAAGCGCGTCGAATATGGCAGCGTCATCGTCGATCTCGGCCGCGGTGAAGCCATCATCCGCCGCGACGAGATGCTGCCGCGCGAAGTGTTCCGCAACGGCGACCGCGTCCGCGCCTACATTTTCGACGTCCGCCGCGAGACCCGCGGTCCGCAGATATTCCTGTCCCGCACCCATCCCCAGTTCATGGCAAAGCTGTTCGCGCAGGAAGTGCCTGAGATCTATGACGGCATCGTCGAGATCAAGGCGGTCGCCCGCGATCCGGGCTCGCGCGCGAAAATCGGCGTGATTTCCCGCGATTCCTCCGTCGATCCGGTCGGCGCCTGCGTCGGTATGCGCGGCTCGCGCGTGCAGGCCGTCGTGAACGAACTGCAGGGCGAGAAGATCGACATCATTCCCTGGTCGCCCGACATCGCGACCTTCGTGGTCAACGCGCTGGCGCCGGCCGAAGTCTCCAAGGTCGTCATCGACGAAGACCGCGAACGCATCGAGGTCGTGGTGCCCGACACCAACAACCAGCTTTCGCTCGCGATCGGCCGCCGCGGCCAGAACGTCCGTCTCGCCTCGCAGCTCACCGGCTGGGACATCGACATCCTGACCGAGCAGGAGGAATCGGAGCGCCGCCAGGCCGACTTCGAGAACTCCACCCGCGTTTTCATGGAATCGCTCAATGTCGACGAAGTCGTCGGCCAGCTGCTCGCGTCCGAGGGCTTCACCTCGGTCGAGGAACTCGCGATGGTCGATCTCAAGGAGCTCGCCGGAATCGAGGGTTTTGACGAGGAAACCGCGCAGGAACTGCAGACCCGTGCCCGCGAATATCTCGATCAGCAGGAAGCCGAGATCGAGGCCCGCCGCAAGGAACTCGGCGTCGAGGACGCCGTCAAGGACGTGCCCGGCGTCACGTCGAAGATGCTGGTGAAGTTCGGCGAGAACGACATCAAGTCGGTCGAGGACCTCGCCGGCTGCGCCACCGACGATCTGGTCGGCTGGACCGAGCGCAAGGAAGGCGGCGAGCAGACCAAATTCGCCGGCGCGCTCGATGGCCTCGGCGTCTCCCGCGATGATGCGGAAGCCATGATCATGCAGGCCCGCGTCAAGGCCGGCTGGATCACCGAGGCTGACCTCGCCAAGCCGGCCGAAGAGGCTGAGGCGGCCGAAGATCAGCCGGCTTAAGGGCAAAGGAGAATGTCGCCCGGATGCTTGCCAGCATTGACAACGAACTCGACCATGGACCGCGGACCGAAAGGTCCGCGACCATGCGCATGTGCGCTGTCAGCCGCGAGGTCCGGCCGATCGACGAGCTGATCCGCTTCGTCGTCTCGCCGCAAGGCGACATAGTTCCCGATCTCAAGCGTAAATTGCCCGGACGGGGCATGTGGGTCACGGCATCGCGACAGGTGGTTGCGGAAGCCGTCCGTCGTCACCAATTTACTAAAGCCTTCAAGCGCGATCTGCGCATTCCCCAGACGCTTCCCGCCGACATCGATGCGCTCCTGGTTCGGAGCGTGACCGAAGCCCTTGGGATTGCCGCCAAGGCGGGCCAGATCGTTGCCGGCTTCGGCAAGGTCGAAAGCGCCCTGCGGGAAGGCACGGTCGAGGTCCTGATCCACGCCAGCGACGGGGCCGCGGACGGAATCCGCAAATTGGACATGCTGGCGCGTCAAAATGCCGGAAATCGCGGTGCCGAGCCGCAGATTCCCGTCGTCACGGCCCTGAAATCGATAGAATTGGATTTGGCACTTACCCGGTCAAATGTGATACATGCTGCCCTGCTCGCGGGCCCGGCGAGCAAGTCATTCCTGTCACGTAGCCAGATGCTGGTCCGATACCGGATGGCGGACGCTGACAAGACTGCCGAAAAGCCCGGCCAGGATTTCTGAAGATAACGACGACCCAATAGGACGGTGCGGCAACGCACAACACTGATAAATCAGGATTAGGACTGCTGAATGGTTGATACCAAGACCCCTGACGACAAGAAGCTGAGCGTTCCGAGCAAGACGCTATCGCTCAAGCCGCGCGTCGAAACGGGCACTGTGCGCCAGAGCTTCAGCCATGGCCGCAGCAAGCAGGTCGTGGTCGAGAAGCGTGGCAAGCGCCGTATCGACGGTAGCCCTGAGCCGCAGGCGCCGACGGTTGTTGCAAAGCCGGCACCGGCTGCACCTGCGCCCGCCCCGTCACGCCCGGCACCGCCGCGCAACGCCGGTTCCGGCGTGGTGCTGCGCACGCTCACCGAGGACGAACGTTCCGCGCGCGCCAGCGCGCTCGCGGACGCCAAGGTGCGCGAAGTCGAAGAGCGCCGCCAGGCCGAGGAAGAGGCCCAGCGCCGCACCGTTCGCGAGGCCGCCGAGCGCGCCGAGCGCGACGCCGCCGAATCCCGCCGCAAGGCCGAGGAAGAGCGCCACCGTCACGAGGACGAGGCCAAGCGCAAGGCCGAGACCGAAGCCAAGAAGCGTTTTGGCGAAGGCGAGCAGGCAGCATCGGCCGCGCGTCCCGCGGCAACCGCCGCCCCGGCGACCAGCGCTCCGCGTCCCGCGCCGACCACGACGCGACCGGGAGCGACGACGACCGCTCGCCCGGCCACCACCACCACGGCGCGGCCGGGTGTTCCGGCGGCTCGTGCCCCCGGTGTCGCAGCCGGACCGGACGAAGATGACGGTCCGCGCCAGATCCGTCGCGGCCCCGGCGGCGCCGCGCGTCCTGTGGTCGCGCCCAAGCCGACCCATAAGCCTGGCCCACAGAAAGAGCGTGGCCGACTGACCGTCGTCACCGCGCTCAACGCCGACGAGGTGCGCGAGCGCTCGATCGCCTCGTTCCGTCGCCGCACCCAGCGCCTGAAGGGCCACGTCTCGAACGAGCCGAAGGAAAAGCTGATCCGCGAGGTGATCATTCCGGAAGCGATCACCATCCAGGAACTCGCCAACCGCATGGCCGAGCGCGCGGTCGATGTCATCCGCATGCTGATGAAGCAGGGCGCGATGCACAAGATCACCGACGTGATCGACGCCGACACCGCGCAGCTGATCGCCGAAGAGCTCGGCCACACCGTTAAGCGCGTTGCCGCGTCCGACGTTGAGGAAGGCCTGTTCGACGCCACCGACGATTCCACCGATACCGAGACGCGCTCGCCTGTGGTGACCGTGATGGGTCACGTCGACCACGGCAAGACTTCGCTGCTCGACGCGCTCCGACATGCCAACGTGGTGTCCGGCGAAGCCGGCGGCATCACCCAGCATATCGGCGCTTATCAGGTGCTGTCGCCCGAGAGCGGCAAGAAGATCACCTTCATCGACACGCCCGGCCACGCCGCGTTCACCGCGATGCGCGCCCGTGGCGCCAAGGTCACCGATATCGTCGTGCTGGTGGTCGCGGCCGATGACGGCGTGATGCCGCAGACCGTCGAAGCCATCAACCACGCCAAGGCGGCGCGGGTGCCGATCATCGTTGCCATCAACAAGATCGACAAGCCCGATGCCCGGCCCGAGCGCGTCCGCACCGAGCTGCTCCAGCACGAGGTGCAGGTGGAATCCTTCGGCGGCGACGTCGTCGACGTCGAAGTGTCCGCCAAGAACAAGACCAATCTCGACAAGCTGCTCGAGATGATCGCGCTTCAGGCCGACATCCTCGACCTGAAGACCAATTCGGAGCGTCCGGCCGAAGGCACCGTGATCGAAGCCAAGCTCGATCGCGGCCGTGGTCCGGTCGCGACCGTGCTGGTCCAGCGCGGCACGCTTCGGGTCGGTGACATCATCGTCGCCGGCGCCGAAATGGGCCGTGTCCGCGCGCTGATCTCGGATCAGGGCGAGACGGTGCAGGAAGCCGGCCCCTCGGTGCCGGTCGAAGTACTCGGCTTCAACGGTCCGCCGGAAGCCGGCGATCGTCTCGCGGTCGTCGAGAACGAAGCCCGCGCCCGCCAGGTCACGAGCTACCGCGCGCACCAGAAGCGCGAGAACGCGGCTGCCTCGATCTCCGGCATGCGCGGCTCGCTCGAGCAGATGATGTCGCAATTGAAGACGGCGGGCCGCAAGGAATTCCCGCTGATCATCAAGGCCGACGTGCAGGGCTCGCTGGAAGCGATCCTCGGCTCGCTGGAGAAGCTCGGCACCGACGAAGTCGCAGCCCGCATCCTGCATGCCGGCGTCGGCGGCATCTCGGAATCCGACGTGACGCTCGCGGAAGGCTTTAACGCCGCGATCATCGGCTTCTCGGTTCGTGCGAACAAGGAAGCGGCTGCGGCCGCCAAGCGCAACGGCATCGAGATCCGCTACTACAACATCATCTACGACCTCGTGGACGACGTGAAGAAGGCGATGAGCGGCCTGCTCGCGCCGACCTTGCGCGAAACCATGCTGGGCAATGCTTCGATCCTGGAGATCTTCAACATCTCCAAGGTCGGCAAGGTTGCCGGCTGCCGCGTCACCGACGGCACCGTGGAACGCGGCGCCAATGTGCGCCTGATCCGCGACAACGTCGTCGTGCACGAAGGCAAGCTGTCGACGCTGAAGCGCTTCAAGGACGAAGTGAAGGAAGTCCAGTCCGGTCAGGAATGCGGCATGGCCTTCGAGAACTATCACGACATGCGTGCCGGTGACGTGATCGAGTGTTATCGCGTGGAGACGATCCAGCGCTCCCTGTAAGTCCAAATCTTACCGAAGCGCCCGGATCTTTTTGAGCTGAAATTGCGGGAGTGCGATGGCCGGATTTTTTCCGGCCATCCACGCCTCATTCGTTCCAACAGGACAAATGACAATGCTCGTGTCCCAAACGCGGGCACGACGAGGTGATTTTCGACTATGCCGCGCCATCATCAGAAGAAAAGTTCCGTGCCCGGCGGCTCGCAGCGTCAGCTGCGCGTCGGCGAGCAGGTTCGCCACGCGATAGCCGAGATTCTGGCGCAAGGCGGTGTGCATGATGCGGACCTCGAAGGTCACATCATCACCGTGCCGGAGGTGCGGATGTCGCCCGACCTGAAGCTCGCGACAATCTACGTGATGCCGCTTGGTGGCCGCGACACCGAGCTCGTCATCACTGCGCTCGATCGCAACAAGAAATTCCTGCGCGGCGAAGTCGCGCGGCGCGTTAACCTGAAATTTGCACCTGACCTTCGCTTCCGCGTCGACGAACGATTCGACGAGGCGGAACGGATCGAGAAGCTTTTGCGAACACCTGCGGTGCAGAAGGACCTGGAACAGGATCCGGACTCGGATCGGGAAGAAGAACAATGATGATGGACCCGGCTCACGGCACGATCGGCAGCGAAGAGGCCGATACGCGCGACCTGCAGAAAAATAATTTTGCAGATGCCGATGCTCAGCCGCATCAGGAGGCGCGTCGCGTCAACAACGATCCGCGCGCCAATAAGCAGAAGGGCAATCAGCCGCGCCGCGACCGGCGCGACGTGCACGGTTGGGTCGTGCTCGACAAACCGATCGGGATGACCTCGACGCAAGCCGTGGCCGTGCTCAAGCGTCTGTTCAACGCCAAGCGCGCCGGCCACGCCGGCACGCTCGACCCGCTCGCCTCGGGCGGTCTTCCGATTGCGCTCGGCGAAGCCACCAAGACGGTTCCCTTCGTCATGGACGGCCGCAAGCGCTACCGCTTCACCGTGTGCTGGGGGGCGGAGCGCGACACCGACGACATCGAAGGCCAGGTCACCGCGACCTCGGACCAGCGCCCGACCCGTGAGGCCATCGAAGCCCTCTTGCCCCGTTTCACCGGGGTGATCGAGCAGGTTCCGCCGCGCTATTCGGCGATCAAGGTCCAGGGCGAGCGGGCCTATGACCTTGCCCGTGACGGCGAAATCGTGGAACTGGCGCCCCGCCCGGTCGAAATTCACCATTTAACCCTTGTTGATCAACCGGATAACGACCGGGCCGTGTTCGAGGCCGAGTGCGGCAAGGGTACCTATGTCCGGGCGCTCGCCCGCGATATGGGCCGGATTCTGGGCACTTTCGGCCATATCTGCGCGCTGCGGCGGACCCTGGTCGGCCCGTTTGGCGAAAATGACATGATTCCACTGGATCAGCTGGAGGCTTTGTGCGATAGAGCCGCGTCCGGCGAGGGAAGCCTCGCCGACGCGCTGATGCCCGTTGAGACCGCGCTGGACGACATCCCGGCACTGGCCGTCACTCGGGCTGATGCGGCAAGGCTCCATCGGGGCCAGGCCGTTTTGTTGCGCGGACGGGATGCGCCCACAAGTAGCGGCACAGTCTATGTCACGGTAGCAGGCCGTCTTTTGGCGCTTGCTGAAGTCGGCAACGGCGAAATCATCCCCAAGCGTGTGTTCAACCTGACCGGCTTGACTGCCTCAACCGGTCGCAACGAGAGAAATTGACGATGTCGATTGCCGCAGAACGCAAAGCGGAAGTCATCAAGACGAATGCCAACAAGGCCGGCGACACCGGCTCGCCAGAGGTTCAGGTCGCGATCCTGTCGGAACGCATCAACAACCTGACCAACCATTTCAAGACCCACGTGAAGGACAACCATTCGCGTCGTGGTCTCTTGAAGCTGGTCTCGACTCGCCGTTCGCTGCTCGACTACCTCAAGAAGAGGGACGAGGCGCGGTACAAGGCGCTGCTCGAGAAGCACAACATTCGTCGCTAAGAGTTCTTGCGCGCGCCACCGGCGCGCGTTTTTGCGCGTGATTTCGAGCGAAAGCGCTTATTTTAAGGTTTTTGATCGAGGCTCACGCGTACGTCCGGTGCGGGCCAAATGTTGCTTCGCATCCGGGGGCACGATGAGCGAAGACCGCGGTTCGGTGTTCGCGCGCGTGCCGACTGACAGTCCAGCAGCAATCCGGCGGCTGGGCGCAACGGGCAAGGTGCCCGTATGACCCGAAAGGATGGACGCCATCCGACATCCAAAAACCATGGCAGGATCGCAGGACGCTGATCGCCCGCTCCGATCAGCGTCCTGCAATCTTGGCATGGTTTTTGTTTTTCGAGCCGTCCCTTCTTTCGAGAAACCATGAAAGAAGACTTCTATGTTCAATAAGCATTCAGTCGAGATCGACTGGGGCGGACGCCCTCTCAAGCTCGAAACCGGCAAGATCGCGCGTCAGGCCGACGGCGCCGTCCTCGCCACCTATGGCGAGACCGTGGTGCTCGCCACCGTCGTCGCTGCGAAGTCGCCGCGTGAAGGCGTCGACTTCCTGCCGCTGACCGTCGACTACCAGGAAAAGACCTACGCAGCTGGCCGCATTCCCGGCGGCTATTTCAAGCGCGAGGGCCGTCCGACCGAGAAGGAGACGCTGGTCTCCCGTCTGATCGACCGTCCGATCCGTCCGCTGTTCGTCGACGGCTGGCGCAACGAGACCCAGGTGATCGCCACCGTGCTGTCGCACGACATGGAGAACGATCCCGACATCGTCGCGCTGGTGGCCTCCTCGGCCGCGCTGACCCTGTCCGGCGCGCCCTTCAAGGGCCCGATTGGCGCTGCCCGCGTCGGCTTCGCCAATGACGAGTTCATCCTCAACCCGACGCTCGACGAGATGGTCGACACCCAGCTCGACCTCGTCGTCGCCGGCACCGCTGACGCCGTGCTGATGGTGGAATCGGAAGCCAAGGAGCTGAACGAAGACATCATGCTCGGTGCCGTGATGTTCGGTCACCGGCACTTCCAGCCGGTCATCAACGCGATCATCGAGCTCGCCGAGAAGGCCGCCAAGGAGCCGCGCGAAGTCACCGTCATCGACAATTCCGCGCTCGAAAAGGAAATGCTCGGCCTCGTCGAGCAGGAGCTGCGCGCCGCCTACGCCATTCCGGTCAAGCAGGATCGCTACGCCGCGGTCGGCAAGGTCAAGGAAAAGGTGATCGCCCACTATTTCCCCGAAGGGCAGGAGCCGAAATACGACAAGCTGCGCATCGGCGCCGTGTTCAAGGAGCTCGAGGCGAAGATCGTTCGCTGGAACATCCTCGACACCGGCAAGCGCATCGACGGCCGTGACTCAAAGACCGTGCGCAACATCATCGCCGAAGTCGGCGTGCTGCCCCGCGCTCACGGTTCGGCGCTGTTCACCCGCGGCGAGACCCAGGGCCTGGTCGTGACCACGCTCGGCACCGGCGAGGACGAGCAGTACATCGACGCGCTGTCGGGAACGTACAAAGAGACGTTCCTGCTGCACTATAACTTCCCTCCCTACTCGGTCGGTGAGACCGGCCGCCTCGGCGGCACCAAGCGCCGCGAGATCGGCCACGGCAAGCTTGCCTGGCGCGCGATCCACCCGGTGCTGCCGCCGCATCACGAGTTCCCGTACACGATCCGCGTGGTCTCCGAGATCACCGAGTCCAACGGCTCCTCGTCGATGGCTTCGGTGTGCGGCGCCTCGCTCGCACTGATGGACGCCGGCGTGCCGTTGAAGCGGCCGACCGCGGGCATCGCGATGGGCCTGATCCTCGAAGACAAGCGCTTCGCGGTTCTCTCGGACATCCTCGGTGACGAGGACCATCTCGGCGACATGGACTTCAAGGTTGCCGGCACGGAAGCGGGCATCACCTCGCTCCAGATGGACATCAAGATCGAGGGCATCACCGAGGAGATCATGAAGGTCGCGCTCGGCCAGGCCAAGGACGGGCGTATCCACATCCTCGGCGAGATGGCGAAGGCGCTCACCAACGCCCGCGCCGAGCTCGGCGAATACGCGCCGCGCATCGAGACCTTCAAAATCGCCACCGACAAGATCCGCGAAGTGATCGGCACCGGCGGCAAGGTGATCCGCGAGATCGTCGAGAAGACCGGCGCCAAGGTCAACATCGAGGACGACGGCACCGTGAAGGTCGCCTCCTCCGACGGCGAGGCGATGAAGGCCGCTATCAAGTGGATCAAGTCGATCGCGTCCGATCCGGAAGTCGGCCAGATCTATGACGGCACCGTCGTCAAGGTGATGGAGTTCGGCGCCTTCGTGAACTTCTTCGGCTCCAAGGACGGTCTCGTCCACATCAGCCAGCTCGCTTCGGCGCGCGTGCAGAAGACCTCCGACGTCGTCAAGGAAGGCGACAAGGTCAAGGTCAAGCTGCTCGGCTTCGACGATCGCGGCAAGACCCGCCTGTCGATGAAGGTCGTCGACCAGACCACCGGCGAAGACCTCGAAGGCAAGGGCGGCGACGGCGAGAAGGCCCCGCGCGAAGCGGCCGGCGAGTAATCGCTCCGCGACCCCAGATACACGAAGGGCGGCCTCGCGGCCGCCCTTTTTGTTTGTCGCTTGCTGTGTGCTGGCATCACGCCGCGAGGTCGAACCGGTCGAGGTTCATCACCTTGGTCCAGGCCTTGGCAAAATCCTGCACGAACTGCTGCTTGGCATCCGACGAGGCATAGACCTCGGCGAAGGCGCGGAGCTGCGAGTGCGAGCCGAAGATCAGATCGGCGCGCGTGCCGGTCCACTTCACCGCATTGGTCTTGCGGTCGCGGGCCTCGTAGGAGCCGTCAGCAGCCGGCGTCCACTGCGTGCTCATGTCGAGCAGGTTGACGAAGAAGTCGTTGGAGAGCGTGCCCACCTTGGTGGTGAAGACGCCGTTCTTCGAACCGTTCGCATTGGCACCGAGCACGCGCAGGCCGCCGACGAGCACCGTGAGTTCGGGGCCCGAGAGCTTCAGAAGCTGCGCGCGATCGATAAGCGCCTCTTCCTGCTGCAGGAATTGATGCCGCTTGCCGACATAGTTGCGGAAGCCATCGGCTCGCGGCTCGAGCGGAGCGAAGGACGCAGTATCGGTCTGCTCCTGCGAAGCATCCATGCGGCCCGGCGTGAACGCGACCTTGACGTCGACGCCGGCATCCTTCGCGGCCTTCTCGACCGCGGCAGAACCGCCGAGCACGATCAGATCGGCGATCGAGACCTTCTTCGCGCCCGCGTTGAAGTCCTTCTGGATCGCTTCGAGCTTGCCGAGCACCTTGGAGAGCTGGGCCGGCTGGTTCACCTCCCAGTCTTTCTGCGGGGCAAGACGGATGCGCGCGCCGTTGGCGCCGCCGCGCTTGTCCGAGCCGCGGAACGTCGAGGCCGAGGCCCAGGCGGTCGAGACCAGCTCCGACACCGAGAGGCCCGATGCCAGGATCTTGGTTTTCAGTGCAGCGATGTCCTGATCGCTGACCAGCTCGTGGTCGACCTTCGGAATCGGATCCTGCCAGATCAGCGTTTCCTTCGGCACCAGCGGGCCGAGGTAGCGCACGATCGGGCCCATGTCGCGGTGGGTGAGCTTGAACCAGGCGCGGGCGAAGGCGTCCGCGAACTGATCGGGGTTTTCCAGGAAGCGGCGTGAGATCTTCTCATAGGCCGGATCCATGCGCAGCGAGAGGTCGGTCGTCAGCATCGTCGGCCGATGCTTCTTCGACTTGTCGAACGCGTCCGGAATGATCGCGTCAGCGCCCTTGGCCGTCCACTGGTTCGCACCGCCCGGGCTCTTCGTCAGCTCCCATTCGAAGTTGAACAGGTTCTCGAAGAAGTTGTTGCTCCACTTCGTCGGCGTCGTCGTCCAGGTCACCTCGATACCGCTGGTGATGGAATCGCCCGCCAGGCCCGACGCGTGCTTGCTCTTCCAGCCGAGGCCTTGATCCTCGAGCGCGCCCGCTTCCGGCTCCGGACCGACCAGCGACGGATCGCCCGCGCCATGGGTCTTGCCGAAAGAGTGGCCGCCGGCAATCAGCGCGACGGTCTCTTCGTCGTTCATCGCCATGCGGAAGAAGGTCTCGCGGATGTCCTTGGCCGCGGCGATCGGATCCGGCTTGCCGTTCGGGCCTTCCGGGTTGACGTAGATCAGGCCCATCTGCACAGCGCCGAGCGGCTCGGCGAGCTGACGTTCGCCGCTGTAGCGCTCATCGCCCAGCCACGTGCCTTCGGGACCCCAATAGAGCTCTTCCGGCTCCCAGACGTCGGCGCGGCCACCGGCGAAACCGAAGGTCTTGAAGCCCATCGATTCCAGCGCGACGTTGCCGGCGAGCACCATCAGATCGGCCCAGGAGATCTTGCGGCCGTATTTCTGCTTGATCGGCCAGAGCAGCCGACGCGCCTTGTCGAGGTTGGCGTTATCGGGCCAGCTGTTGAGGGGAGCGAAACGCTGCTGACCGGCACCGGCGCCACCGCGACCGTCGGTGATGCGATAGGTGCCCGCACTGTGCCAGGCCATGCGGATCATGAGACCGCCATAGTGACCGAAATCGGCGGGCCACCATTCCTGCGAATCCGTCATCAGCGCGGTCAGGTCCTTGATGACCGCGTTCAGGTCGAGCGTCTTGAATTCCTTGGTGTAGTCGAATTCCTTGCCCATTGGATCGGAGAGGCCGGAATTCTTGTGCAGCATCTCGATGCTGAGTTGAGTTGGCCACCAGTCGCGGTTCGCTGGCACGCGTTTTCCGCCCGAAAACGGGCACTTCGAAGTGTCGTCCATGATTACCTCCTCTGGTGGCGTCCGACGGCGCCTTTGACCAGGTAGAACCACTCTAAGCGCCGCGTCCGATCAGGGGAAGTTGACTTTAATGATCGCTGCGATAGGATTTTCTGATGATCAACGTGACGATGCGCCAGCTGCGATATTTCGACGCGCTTGCGCGCCATGGTCATTTCGGCCGCGCCGCGGAGTCCTGTTCCATCTCGCAGCCGGCGCTGTCGATGCAGATCAAGGAACTGGAGGAGGCGCTCGGCGGACTGTTGCTGGAGCGCAGCGCCCGGCAGGTCGCGCTGACCCGGTTTGGCGAGGAACTCGCACAGCGCGTCCGCGACATCCTGCGCTCGGTCGACGAGCTCGGCGATTTCGCGCGCGCCTCGCAGGACCGCTTTGCCGGACGACTGCGCATCGGCATGATCCCGACGATCGCGCCTTATCTCCTACCCAAGATCACCAAAAACCTCACGCGCATGCATCCGGAACTCGACATCCGCGTGCGTGAGACGATGACGCCGCGGCTGATCCAGGAACTGGTCGAGGGCCGGCTCGACACCGCCATCGTCGCGCTGCCGGTGTCCGAGCCCTCGCTCACCGAGGTCGCCCTGTTTGAGGAAAAATTCCTGCTGGTACGGCCCGGCACGGATGCGGGCACGCCGGCGCCGTCGCGCGAGATGATGCGCGAGATGCGGTTGTTGCTGCTCGAAGAGGGCCATTGTTTTCGCGACCAGGCGCTGTCGTTCTGCAACATGCAATCGGCGCCGCCGCGCGAGATGCTGGACGCCAATTCACTCTCGACATTGGTCCAGATGGTCAGCGCCGGCATCGGTGTCACCCTAATTCCGGAGATGGCGGTGTCGGTGGAGACGCGATCGGCCTCGGTCTCACTGTCGCGATTCCGCGACCCCGAGCCCTCGCGCACCATCGGCATGGTCTGGCGCAAGACCAGCCCGCTGGCGCGGCAGCTGCTCCAGATCTCCGAGGTGGTGTGCCTGTCAGCCGGCAAGGCGCGGCCGCGGCAGGCCACGCGTAGCCAACGGGCGTGAGGCTCTATGTCAGATCTGACCATCCGCCTTGCCCATCACGACGAATATGACGAGATCGGCCGCGTCTGGATGGAGAGCTGGGTCTCGACCGGACTTGCCGAGGCGAGTGACTTTCTGCTGGCAAACCTGCGTGCACGGATCCGGCGCGAGATCGAGAACGGCTGGAGCCTGTTCGTCGCCGACGACAACGGCATCATCGCCGCGATGCTGGCGCTGCATCTGCCAAAACTCTATCTCGACATGCTGTTCGTCGGGCCCGCTTATCAGGGGCAATCGCTCGGTCGGAAGCTGCTCGCCTTCACGCGCACGCAGATGCCGGATGAAATGTATCTGCGCTGCATTCGCGAGAACGAAAAGGCCTGGCGCTGGTACGAACGCGAGGGCTTTGTGTTCGAGAAGGAAGAGGTCGAACCGTCGAACGGCTTCATGATGAAGTACTACCGGTGGAAGCGGCCCATCGGGTAGGCACCGATCTCCCGGCGCAGCTTGCGGTTGTCACGATCCCACCCTAGTGTGGCCTATCCGACAACCTCCTGCCGCCGATCTCCTGGAATCCATGTTTCGAATTGCCGTCTCGCTGATCGCGCTGCTGTCCCTTTTGAGCGCGGCAGTCGCGCAAACCCCTCCCGCACCCGCCGCGCCGCCCGCTCAGACTGCACCGGTAAAGCCAGTGGCCAAGAAACCGGCGAAGCCGAAGGCATCGCCGGCCAAACCCGCAGAGCAGACGGCTGCCGGTCCTTGCAGCGTCGGCGTGATCGCGGCGACCCAGGACCCGTTCGTTGTCGAAACGATCGGCCTCACCGTGTTCGGCAACGAATATACGGAAGTGCAGGTGTCCTGGGGCCTTGACGATCTTGTTTTCGCACGTGTGCGTGCGGTGGCGGGTACCACGCAGATCCGGCGAATTGCCTACGCCAAAGGCGCGTTCGACGCCTATTATCACCCGAAGCCCAGCCTGTTTCGCAACGAGCGCGAAGAGCTGTCGAACCTGATCCGCCAGATCGCGGGCAATGCGGGCTGCGAACGCTATGTCGTCGTCACGCGCAGCGAGGGCATGCTGCCCGGGACCAATCAGCCACTCCGGGGACTCGGCATTCTCCATCGTGGTGTCGGTCCCATCAGCTATTCGTTTCTGTACGCCTATGTCGGTGTGACCGTGCTCGACGGCCAGACCTTTGAAATCAAGAAGGGGCCTGCGGTGACGTTGGAAGGCGTCATGAAGCATATGGCTGACGGCTTCGGGCTAGACGAACATTTGCGCAAAGTGGACGACTCCCTGTATCCGGTTACGGCATCCGACGCCGCCAACAACACGGCCCTGCGGGACAACATTCGCGATTTCCTGACGGAGCGGCTCGACAAGATCATGCCGCCCTATTTCGCGCCGTGAAGCGCGAGAGCGTGTGATGATGACCCTGCTCGCTGCCGCATTGGTCTCATATGCCCTGCTGTCGCCGACAGGTGGGCAGGTGCAACCGGCGCCAAAGCCTGAAGTGGTCAGGCCTGCGGTCAGGAAGCCGGCAACCGTCACGCCGGCCAAGCCTGTAGAAAGCGGCCCGTGCCAGATCGGCGTGATTCCGATCGCAGGCGACCTCTTCATGGTCGAGAAATTCGGGGCCTTCACCTTCCTGGACAAATATTCGCATACCTCGGTTGCGGCGTGGGCGCTCGACGACCTCGTCGTCTCGCGCGTTCGCGCCGCAGCGTCCGGCAGTTCAGTGAGGCGGATTCCCTTCACTAGGGAAGAGCTCAAGTCCGGAGGTCGTGCAAAGCAGAATCCATTTTTTTACCGCACCTCGACCGCCGTCGAAAGCTTCGTTCGGTTTCTCGCGCCGAAACTCCGTTGTGAGCGCTACGTCGTCGTGCACCGTCACGGCGGGAGTCAGCGGGAATACGGCATTGGGATCTCGCAATACCCTTTAAACGGGCCAGTATTTCTCTTCGCCATGATGTACATCCGGGTCTATGACGGCACGACCTTCGCCTTGATCAGGGAGGCACCCGCCTTGATGACCGAAGACACGTATATCGAGCGCGTGATGCACAATCCGCTTGGCGGCCCGTCAACCGAGCTGGATCGCACGATGTTTCCCGAGAAGCCGGCGGACGCGATCAGCAATCCGGTGCTGCGCGACGGCGTACGCACGATGCTGACGAAGAGCCTCGACAAGACGCTGCCGGCCCTGCTGCAGCGCCCGTCTCCGTCGCGTTGACCAAGATGTCGCTCGCACAGCGGCTCATCCATCCAGGCGTAGTGCGTTGCGCATCCGACGCAAACACGCAATGAATGCGCCCTCGCCCGTCCCTCGCCGATGAAAGGTCAATGCGATGATCAAGCTCTATTGGTCGCCCCGCTCGCGCTCGTTCTCTGCGCTCTGGCTGATGGAAGAGAGCGGGCTTCCCTATGAGCGCGTGCTGACCGACATTTCGACCGGCGCGCAGAAGGCACCGGACTATTTGAAGGTCAATCCGATGGGCAAGGTGCCGGCGCTCAGCGACGGCGACGCTGCGCTCGGCGAGGCCGCAGCGATCTGTGCTTACATCGCCGACCGCTATCCCGAAACGAAGCTCGCACCGGCCGTGACCGATCCGCGCCGCGCGCGCTATCTGCAATGGCTGTTCTTCTCGCCGAGCTGCATTGAGCCTGCGATCATCCAGATCTTCACCAAGATCGAGGTACCGACCTCGACCGCGGCCTGGGGCAGCGCGACGCAGGTGTTCGACGTCCTGGAGGCGGCGCTCGAAAAGGGGCCGTGGATTCTTGGCGAGCAATTTTCCGCGGCCGACATCACGATCGGCGCAGGCCTGAATTTCGCAGTGCGCCTGTTCAAGATGGTGCCGACACGCACCGTGTTCGATGCCTATATCACGCGCTGCATGGCGCGGCCGGCGTTCCAGCGCGCGGAGAAGATCGCTGCGGGCTAGTCCGGCATCTTCAAATCGTCCGGCCTCGGCATCAGGACGGTGTTGTAGCCGGAATCGACATAGTGAATTTCGCCGGTCACGCCGCCGGAGAGATCCGACAGCAGATACAGCGCCGAGCCGCCGAGCTCGTCGAGCGTAACGCCGCGGCGGAGTGGCGAGTGCTTTTGCATGAAGGCAAACATCGCGCGCGCCTCGCCGATGCCGGAGCCGGCGAGCGTGCGGATGGGGCCGGCGGAGATCGCGTTGACGCGGATGCCGCGCGGCCCGAAATCGGAGGCGAGGTAGCGCACCGAGGCTTCCAGCGCCGCCTTGGCCACGCCCATCACGTTGTAATTCGGCATCGATCGCTCCGAGGCGCCGAAGGTCAGCGTGATCATGCTGCCGCCGTCCGTCATCAGCTCGGCCGCGCGTTTCGCGACCTCCGTGAACGAGAAGCAGGAGATCACCATGGTGCGCGAAAAGTTTTCGCGGCTGGTGTCGGCGTAGCGGCCCTTCAGCTCGTTCTTGTCGGCGAAACCAATTGCGTGGATAACGAAGTCGAGCTTGCCCCACTTCTCGCGCAAGACGTCGAACGTGGCGTCGACGCTGGCAGTGTCCTCGACGTCGCAAGGCAGCACCAGTTCGACCCCGAGAGACTCTGCGAGCGGCTTGACGCGCTTGCCGAGGGCCTCGCCCTGGAAGGTGAAGGCGAGCTCGGCGCCTTGGGCATGCAGCGTCTTCGCCATGCCCCAGGCGATCGAATGATCATTGGCGATGCCCATGATCAGACCGCGCTTGCCCTGCATCAAACCTTCCATCTCGCGATCACCTTCCGCTTTCGTCACGCCTGTGAGAGCTAAGAGCTAAGACGTGGATGGCCGGGACATCATTCGCGAAGACGCGCTTCGCGCTTTTGCCCGGCCATGACGAGAAATTATTGGCGCGCCAACAGTGACGTCACACATCCAGCCGGCTGAACACCAGCGTGGCATTGGTGCCGCCGAAGCCGAAGGAGTTCGACAGCACGGTGCCGATCTTGACGTTGTCGATGCGCTTGCGCACGATCGGCATGTCGGCGAACACGGGATCGAGCTCCTGGATGTGTGCGCTTTCGCAGATGAAACCGTTGTTCATCATCAAGAGCGAATAGATCGCCTCCTGCACGCCGGTCGCGCCCAGCGAGTGGCCGGTCAGCGCCTTGGTCGCCGAAATCGGTGGGCACTTCTCGCCGGCGCCGAACACGCGGCGAAGCGCGTCGATCTCCGGCGGATCGCCTGCCGGCGTCGAGGTGGCGTGCGGGTTGATGTAGTCGACCTTGGTCTTCACCGTCGACATCGCCATGCGCATGCAGCGCTCGGCGCCTTCACCTGACGGCGCGACCATGTCGTAACCATCCGAGGTCGCGCCATAGCCGACGATCTCGCCGTAGATGCGCGCGCCGCGCGCCTTGGCGTGCTCAAGCTCTTCCAGGACGAGGACTCCCGCGCCGCCGGCGATGACAAAACCGTCGCGGTTGACGTCGTAGGGACGCGAGGCAGTGGCGGGCGTGTCATTGTACTTCGAGGACATCGCACCCATGGCGTCGAACAGCACCGACAGCGACCAGTCGAGCTCCTCGCAGCCGCCGGCGAAGACAACATCCTGCTTGCCGATCTGGATCGTCTCATAGGCGTTGCCGACGCAATGGTTCGAGGTCGCACAGGCCGAGGAGATCGAATAGTTCACGCCCTTGATCTTGAACCAGGTCGCGAGCGTCGCAGACGCCGTGGATGACATCGCCTTCGGCACTGCGAACGGACCGACGCGCTTCGGTCCTTTGGTGCGGGTGATGTCGGCGGCCTCCACGATGGTGCGCGCCGAGGGACCGCCGGAACCCATGATGATGCCGGTGCGGATGTTGGAGACTTCGTCAGGCGACAGACCGGAGTCCAGGATCGCCTGCTCCATCGCGACGTGATTCCACGCCGCGCCCTGGCCGAGGAAACGCATCGCGCGGCGGTCGACCACTGTCGAAGGATCGAGCGTCGGCGCACCTTGCACCTGCGAACGGAAGCCGAGCTCGGCATATTTCTCAGCCCGCGAAATGCCCGACTTCGCCTCGTGAAGGCTCGCAAGCACTTCCTGGGTGTTGTTTCCGATCGACGAGACGATACCCATCCCGGTCACCACAACCCGCCTCATGACAGCCTCGCCCTATAATCGTTGTCTTCTTGGTGATGCGCGTTAGCTCAGGCTCGTGCCCTGCTTGAACAGGCCGACCTTCAGATCCTTGGCGCGATAAATAATCTGGTCGTCGACCGAAAGCCATCCGTCGGCAATGCCGAGCACGAGCTTTGAACGCATCATGCGCTTGATATCGACGTTGTACACAACCTTGCGCGCCTCGGGCAGCACCTGGCCACTGAACTTCAATTCGTTCAAGCCGAGCGCGCGGCCACGACCTTCGCCTCCGGTCCAGCCCAGAAAAAAGCCGACCATTTGCCACAGCGCATCGAGACCGAGGCAGCCGGGCATCACGGGATCGTTCTTGAAGTGGCAGCCGAAGAACCAGAGGTCGGGTTTCACGTCGAGCTCGGCGCGCACCACGCCCTTGCCGTACTCGCCGCCATTGTCGCTGATTTCCGTGATGCGGTCGAACATCAGCATCGGCGGCAGCGGCAGCTGGGCATTGCCCGGGCCGAACATCTCACCGCGGCCACATGCCAGCAGATCTTCGTATTCGTAACCGTTGCGCCTGTTCAGCATGCGGAAGCCTCTGTTTGAACCCCGATTGAGCGGCGTTTCTGGCAAAAATGGGCCCGGTTTCGTTCGGAAAGCAACGCCAATTGCCGTCGTCAGGCGCGAATGCCGAGAGCCCGGATGGACTTGCGAACCTGGCCTCAATGCCCGGCCGCGCCACAATCGGCTAAGCGGAACCGCGCGCTCTCTAACACAGGCCTTTTCGGGTGGCAAAGCGGTCCCATGAAGGTAAAGTGACCGGGACCCGGCTCGGTTCCTCCGCTGATTAGAACCACTCTAGTTGCGAGAAACTTGCATCTGCATCTATCTGTCCATATATTGCAAATAGATAGTGTTCACGCGTGCCCGAATTCTGGAAATGAGCGAAAACAACGCCACCCATCACGACGAAGACGCCCATGCGGCGGCCCTTCTGTCCGGCCGCCAGCCGGCCCTGACCGGCTGTCCCTGGCACGACGTCAATGAAATGCTCCAGTCTGCCGGCCTACGGCCGACGCGCCAGCGCATGGCTCTGGGCTGGCTGCTGTTCGGCAAGGGTGCACGCCACCTCACGGCTGAAATGCTCTATGAGGAAGCGACGCTGGCCAAGGTCCCGGTCTCGCTCGCGACCGTCTACAACACGCTGAACCAGCTGACCGATGCCGGCCTGCTGCGTCAGGTCAGCGTCGACGGCACCAAGACCTATTTCGACACCAACGTCACCACGCACCATCACTATTACCTCGAGAACAGCCACGAGCTGGTCGATATCGAGGATCCGCATCTGGCGCTGTCCAAGATGCCGGAGGTGCCGGAAGGCTACGAGATCGCGCGCATCGACATGGTCGTGCGCCTGCGCAAGAAGCGCTGAGATCGTCCTACATCACTGACTTGATCGTCATGGCCGGGCTTTGTCCCGGCCATTGTCGTTTCGGGCCGTCAGTTGACCTGCTCGTCCGAATACACGCCCCAGAGGCGCTCCTGCTGGATCCAGCCGTCAAAGCCGTTGCCGGCGACGTGGCACCAGTTTGTGGTGCACTTCTTCACCTGTGTGACGACGCCGGCCTGGAGTTTCGCCGCCACCGCGCTGTCGGGATCGGCGCGGTCATAGATCGGCGCCAGCTCGTCCTTGTTCTTCATGGTGACAACCGCAGTGCGGCGGCCCGACAGCAGCGAATGATAGACCCATCCCTCGGCGCCTTCGGAATCGCGCACCCGGCGCCAGTTCTCGAACTCGGCGGTGATTTCGACCGGCAGGCCGGAACGGGTGTAGACCCACGCCACGTCATTGTCCTTGGTCGGGCCGGCGCGGACGTTCACGTGATCCGATTTGAGGCTGACATAGCGCGGCACCGGAAGGCCGCTGGCCGTCTGGGGGGTGCTGTCCTTGGCCGAGTGCCCGGGGCTGACCGAGGCGCTCAACCAGGTACAAACGAGCGCCATCACCGAACAAAAACGCCCCAACGCCATCAACCCGTCTCCTGTCGAAGACCTCGGCCTGAGCCAGGTCCTCACCCCAAATTCCAAAACCTGCCGTGTAGACCCTCTCCCGCCCCACGCGGGTGTTCCGCCAAGCCTTGACCCGTGGTTCTTGTCTTGGCCCGGCCTTCTGCTAGAGAGGACGGACATCTGAACAACCAGTTTGCCCCGATTTTCCGGCCGGAAAGTGGGGAGGAAAGCTTGAAGGAAACGCCGGGGACGACACGGCCAAGGCAGTGTCGAACAACCGGGTTAATGAGGCCTCAACGGCCGGCCTTTGGCGACAGAGGCGGGCTGCAACGCCTCATGAGGGCAGGACATGTCGGTGAAGAAAAAGCCCCTCGTCGTGGTGACGCGCAAGCTTCCGGACTCGATCGAGACCCGGATGCGCGAGCTGTTCGACGCACGCATCAATCTCGACGACACACCGATGTCGGCCGAGCAGCTCGCCGAAGCGGCGCGCACCGCCGACATCCTGGTTCCGACGGTGACCGACCACATCAGCGCCGACATCGTCAATCAGCCTGACTGCAAGCTCCGCCTGATCGCCAATTTCGGCAACGGCGTCGACAATATCGACGTCGAGGCCGCGCACGCCCGCGGCATCACCGTCACCAACACGCCAAAGGTTCTGACCGAAGACACCGCCGACATGACCATGGCGCTGATCCTCGCGGTGCCGCGCCGGATGATCGAAGGCGCCTCGGTGCTGACGGAGGGAAAACCCTGGGCCGGCTGGTCGCCGACCTGGATGCTCGGCCACCGCATCGGGGGAAAGCGCCTCGGCATCATCGGCATGGGCCGCATTGGCCAGGCGGTCGCGCGCCGCGCCCGCGCCTTCGGCTTGCAGATCCACTATCACAACCGCCGTCCCGTCGCGCCGAAGATCGCCGAAGAGCTTGGTGCGACCTATTGGGAAAGCCTCGACCAGATGCTGGCGCGGATGGACATCATCTCGGTGAACTGTCCGCACACACCGGCGACTTATCACCTGCTCTCGGCGCGCCGGCTGAAGCTGATCCGCAAGGACGCCTACATCGTCAACACCGCGCGCGGCGGAGTGACCGATGAGGACACGCTGATCAAGCTGATCGAAGGCGGCGAGATCGGCGGCGCCGGCCTCGACGTCTACGAGCACGAACCCGCGGTCAATCCCAAACTGGTGCGGCTCGCCAGGGCCGGCAAGGTGACGCTGCTGCCGCATATGGGCTCGGCCACGATCGAAGGCCGCGTCGAGATGGGCGAGAAGGTGATCATCAACATCCGCACCTTCCTCGACGCGCACAAGCCGCCGGATCGCGTGCTGCCGAGCATGCTCTGAGTTCTATTTGCTGCGCTTGCGCCAGTCGGCGGCGAAATCGATGAAGGCGCGCAAAGCGGGCGGCGTCTGGCGCCGGCTCGGGTAGTACAGGAACGGGCCGGGAAACGGCTCGCACCAGTCTTCCATCAAGCTGACCAGCGCGCCGGATTTCACGGCGTCGCCGACATAGCCATCGAGCGTCGCCCAGATGCCGACGCCATCGAGCGCGGCGCGCATCGCCAGGCCCATATTGGTCGAGATCAGTTTTGCGGGCGGATCGACCTTCACGACCTGGCCAGCCCTCTCGAAATCCCAATCAAACATGACGCCGCTCGAGTAGCGGGCGCGGATGCAATCGTGCTCGAGCAGGTCCTTCGGATGCTTGGGCCTGCCGCGGCGCGCGACGTAAGCAGGCGATGCAACGACGGCATAGCTCTGCGGACCGCTCAGCGGGATCGCCACCATGTCTTGCGCGAGATGTTCGCCATAGCGCACGCCGGCATCGTAGCCTCCGCTGACGATGTCGACGAAACCGCTTTCGGAGACGATGTCGAGATCGACCTGCGGATGCGCTTCGAGAAACGGTCCGACCATCGGCGCCAGCACGAGGTCGACCGCCGGCGGCGGCGCGTTGATGCGCAGGCGCCCTGAGGCCACCTCACGCAGGCCCCGGACCTGGTCCAGGGCATCGCCGACATCGCGCAGGGCCGGCGCCACGCGCGACAGCAGCAGCTCGCCCGCCTCGGTCAGCGCGACGCTGCGGGTGGTGCGGTTCATCAGGCGGACGCCGAGGCACTCCTCCAGGTCCCGCAAGCGCTGGCTAAGGCTCGACACCGACACGCGAATTTCGAGCGCCGCGCGCCGGAAATTGCGGGTGCGGGCGACGGCCACGAAGGCATCGAGATCGCGCAGGTCGGGATCGGCCATTGTTCGATATCATGAACAGACCATTCTCGATTGTCCAGCTTATCGGCGCAATGGAGCGGACGCATATCTGGCCTCGTCACGCGGCGCAATCAGCCGCCTTTTCGAGGAGAGCCAATATGGAACAGCACAAACTCGGTTCAACCGGCCCTGATGTCTCAAGCCTCGGCCTCGGCTGCATGGCCATGTCGGACGCCTATGGCCCGGCCGATCGCGGCGAGAGCATCGCCACCATTCATGCGGCGCTCGATGCCGGCATCACGCTGCTCGACACCGGCGATTTCTACACCATGGGCCACAATGAAATGCTGATCCGCGAGGCGCTGAAGGATGTCCCGCGCGACAAGGTGCAGCTCAGCGTGAAGTTCGGCGCGCTGCGCGGTCCCGCCGGCGAGTTCGTCGGATTCGATTCGCGGCCGGCCGCAACGCGGAACTTCCTCGCCTATTCGCTGCAACGACTTGGTACCGACTACGTCGACGTCTACCGTCCGGCGCGGCTTGATCCCAGCATTCCCATCGAGGAGACGATCGGCGGTATCGCCGAGATGGTGAAGGCCGGCTACATCAGACATATCGGCCTGTCCGAGGTCGGCTCCGATACCATCCGCCGCGCGCATGCCGTGCATCCGATCGTCGATCTCCAGATCGAATATTCGCTGATCGCGCGTGGCATCGAGCGCGACATTTTGAAGACCTGCCGCGAGCTCGGCATCGGCATCACTGCCTATGGCGTGCTGGGGCGCGGCCTGATCAGCGGCCATTGGTCGAAGGACTCGGGCAAGGTCGGCAAGGACTTCCGGCTGATGAGCCCGCGCTTCCAGGGCGCGAATCTCGACGCCAATCTCGCGCTGGTGGAACAGCTGCGCGCGATTGCCGGGGATATCGGCGCTACGCCGGCGCAAGTCGCGATCGCCTGGGTGGCGGCACAGGGCAAGGAGATCGTACCGCTGGTTGGCGCCAAGACCCGCACCCGTCTCACCGAAGCGCTCGGCGCGACCAAGGTGACGTTGACGCCGGCTCATCTTGCGGCGCTGGCAAAAGCGTTCCCGCCGAATGTCGCCTCCGGCACGCGCTACGCAGCTGAGCAGATGGCGCATCTCGACAGCGAGAAGCCGGCCACGGCGTAACGGCTTCAATCAGGTGCGATGGGCGCTGAGGTCAGTCATGACCGGCCCATCGCCATTGAGCGGATTGGCCGGATCGCGCGCGTAGCGCAGCGTCTCGAAACGCATCGCGCGCGCATCGATCATCAGGAGGCGGCCGACCAGGCCGTCGCCAAAGCCGACGATCTCGCGGATCGCCTCCAGCGCCATCATCGAGCCCATGACGCCGGCCAGCGCACCCATGACGCCGGCCTCGGCGCAGGCCGGCACGGTGCCGGGCGGCGGCGCCTCCGGAAACAGACAGCGATAGGTCGGGTTGAATTCGCCTTGCTCGTTTGTCTCATGCGCGCGGATGGTGGTGAGCGAGCCGTCGAACGTGCCGAGCGCCGCGGTGATCAGCGGCCGCTTCGCGAAAAAGCAGGCATCCGAGACCAGATAGCGCGTCGAGAAATTGTCGGAACCATCGAGCACGAGGTCGTAGTCGCCGATCAGCGAGGGCGCATTGTCGGCATTGAGCCAGGTGGCGTGGCCGACAAAGCGGACATGCGGATTGAGCGCCGCGATCCGCTCGGCCGCACTCTCGACCTTGTGCCGGCCGATGTCAGGCGTGGTGTGGATCACCTGACGCTGGAGATTTGACAGCGACACGACGTCGTCATCGACCACGCCGAGTGTTCCAATGCCGGCCGCAGCCAGATACATCAGCGCCGGCGCGCCGAGCCCGCCGGCGCCGATCACCAGCGCAGAGGCGCGCTTCAGCGCAGCCTGGCCCGGGCCGCCAACATCGCGCAGCACGATATGGCGGGCATAGCGTTCGAGTTCGTCCGGGCTCAGCATCGTCGACCGTCTCTCCTCCCACGCCCTCGCTCTCGATCCTCATGGTGAGGAGCGCGGAACGCGCGTCTCGAACCATGAAGGCCCCGATCTCGCCCGTGGCCGTCCTTCGAGACGCGGCCTTTAGGCCGCTCCTCAGGATGAGGACCTGGGTGCGTGGCTCGGCAGCTAGCCTGAACCACCCCGAGATTGTTCGCGACCAACGAGATGTGCTTCAATGGCAGCGCGTTCAATGGGCTGGCTGGATTTGTCATGAGATCGATGCTTGCGGCAACACTGATGTTGGCGTCTGCCACAGGCGCCAGCGCCCAGATGACGACGCCACAGCTCCCCGGCACCAAGCCGAAAGTGGTCCAGACCGTTCCGATCAAGCCGCCCGCCCTGCAGACGCCGTCGGAAACCGCAGATGGGATGGCGCAGGCCGAGCGGCTGTCGCTGCAGTCCGACCTCGCGTGGGTGGGCGAATATAACGGCGCGATTACCGGCGACGTCAGTTCCCGCATGGTCGACGCCATCAAGGAGTACCAGAAGGCCAAGGGTGGCAAGCCGACTGGCGTGCTCAATCCGCAGGAGCGCGCCGCGCTCGCCGAGACCGCACGGCGCAAGCAGGACAGTGTCGGCTGGAAAATCGTGACGGAGATGACCAGCGGCGCGCGGCTCGGCATCCCCTCAAAACTGGTGCCGCAGCAGGCCACCGACGCCAACGGCTCGAAATGGACCTCGCCGACCGGAACGGTGCAGGTGCTGCTGAGCCGCCGCAAGGAGGCGAACCCGACCACAGCAAAACTCGCGGAGGCCGAGAAGAAGGAGCCGGCCGGACGCAAGGTCGACTACACCGTGGTGAAGCCCGACTTCTTCGTGCTGTCGGGATTGCAGGGCCTGAAGAAATTTTACGTGCGCGGCACCTTCAAGGGCGACGAAGTCCGCATCATGACGATCTTGTACGACCAGGCGACCGAGAACACCGTCGAGCCGGTCGTGATCGCGATGTCGAGTGCGTTCAATGCATTCCCGTCAGGGCCGCAGGCCGGACCGCCGCCGCGCAAGAGCGTCGAATATGGCACTGGCATCGTCGTCAGCGACGATGGTGCGATTCTGGCCGATCGTCTCGTCACGGATTCCTGCCTCGCCATCACCATCGGCGGCTATGGCAATGCCGATCGTCTTGCCGAGGACAAGGAGCACGATCTCGCGCTGCTGCACATCTATGGCGCACGTGGCCTGAAGCCACTCAGCCTAACTAGCGGTGCCGCGAAGACGAGCGTCGATGTCATCGGCATCGGAGATCCGCAGAGCCAGGGCGGCGCGGCGGGCGTGTCGAGCATCAAGGCGGTGTTGGCATCTGTCGGTGGCGGTGATGCCGCACTGTCGCCGCCGCCAGCAGTTGGGTTTTCCGGCGGGCCGACGATCGACAGCGACGGCAAGTTCGCCGGCGTTACGCTGTTGAAGCCGGCAATGATTGCGGGACCTGCGACGGCGGCGCCGGCATCACAAGCCGTGATGGTTTCCGCAGATGCGGTGCGCGATTTCCTGAAGGCGAACTCCGTCGCCGCGAACGGCACGTCGACCGATGCGAAGGCCGCCGTCGTGCGCGTGATCTGCGTGCGAAAGTAGGGCGCAGGCAAGCGAGCGCAAATAATCACTCGCTCTGCCTCACGCGCCTTTTGCAGAAGGTGCCAGATTTTCGAGGGGCGCCGTCAGGCGGCAAATAAGACCAGTCGAATCATAAGTAACATCGACGACACCTCTGAAATCGTCTTCCAGCACCCGGGAAATGAGGCGTGAACCAAAGCCGACGCGGGCGGGCTTCGACGCCGATGGACCGCCAAATTCCTGCCAGACGAAAACGAATTTTGGATCTTCGTCCTGATCTCCCGCCGTCCATGTAATCGACACGCCGCCGCTCGCCACGGTTAGAGCACCGTATTTCAAGGCGTTGGTCGCAAGCTCGTGGATTGCGAGCGACAGACCGAGCGCCTGTCGAGATTTGACAACAAGTGGCGGACCCGAAACCGTGAAGCGGCCTTCGCCGGTGCGATAAGGCATGAGGGCGGTGCGGATCACGTCCTGAAGCGGCGCGGCAGCCCAATTCGCTGCGGTCAACAGGTCATGCGCGCGCCCGAACGCGCCAAGTCGCGCCTGGTACTTTTCGAGATCGGCTTTGCTCGTCGGGTCGCGAAAAGTCTGGGCGGCTACCGCGCTCAGGACTGCAAGCGTGTTCTTTACGCGGTGCTTCAGCTCTTCATTGATGAGGCCCAACGCTTCTCTTGCCGTATGCTCGGACGTGACATCCTTGCAGACCACAAGCACGCCGCCCACCTTGCCTTCGAAATCGATCGGGCCAAAGCTATACGTCCACCAAACGTCCTCGCGACGACCATGACGCGTCACCGGGACCAGCTGGTCCTCATTCCATGTCGCGCCCTTGCCGGACATGACGTGCTCGATCTGAGGCCCAATGATGTCCCAGATTTCAGCCCAACACTCCCGACCCTGTGCTCCGAGAGCACTCGGATGCCTTTCGGGCCCCATCGTCTCCCGGTATGCATCGTTATAGAACTGGATGAGGTCTGGTCCCCACCAAATGAACATCGGGTGACGCGACGTCAGAACGAGCCGCACCGTAACCCGAAGACTTTGGGGCCAGGTTTCCGGGGAGCCCACCGACGTGTTCGACCAGTCGAACGCGCGCGTCAGAGCGCCCATCTCGCCGCCCCCGGCCAAAAAGTCGCCGATTGCTTCCCCGGCCATACGCGCAACCTTACTCAGACGCTGATCGACACGACTGTCGCCAGAATTGCGCAGCATACAGCGCCCGACCTGGGTCGTCATCCGCGCCGGTCGGGCCAACCATCCGACGTCCGCCTCGCAGTTGCGAACTCAATTGTCCGAAGACGGCCGCGGAGGTTCGAAAACTGCCACACAATGAGATTTGCGTCTGGGATCAGAGGCGACGTCTGCCGCATCCCAAAGCGGACGCACCGTTTTCATGAAGACACGGCTAACTCAACCTGAACCTGATCCCGGCCTTCGCAAGCCCACCCGAAATCCCGACCGGCGTGCCATCCGCGCGCCAGCAGGCGGCACCGGTCATGGTGCCGTCGTCGTGGAAGGCGATGCCGTTCATGCCGCCGGCGACCGTCGCGACGGGCTGGACCTTGTGGCCGAGCGCTGTGAGCCTCAAACGCACGCTCTCCGGTACCTTCTGCTCGACCTCGAGCGCATTGCCTTCGGTCCAGACCCGCGGCGCTTCGACCGCTTCCTGCAGGCTCATGCCGTGGTCGATCAGATTGACCAGCGCCTGCATCGCACTTGGGAAGATGCGCTTTCCACCGGGCAGGCCGAGCGCGTAGCGCAGCTTGCCGTCACGCAGCGCCATCATCGGCGACATCGAGGTCGTCACGCGCTTGCCGGGCGCGAGCGACAGCGCATGGCCCGGCCGCGGATCGAACAGGTTCATGTAATTGTTGGCGATGGCCCCTAAACCCGGGATCATGATTTTTGCGCCGAACAGATTGTTGATGGTCTGCGTGGTCGCGACCACGTTGCCGAAGGCATCCGCCGCCGTCATGTGGGTCGTATGCGCGCTTTCGAGCTGCGTCACGCCGGCGCCAAAAGCCTGCGCCCGCGCCGGATCGATGGCGCGGCGGCGCTCCTCGGCGTAAGCCTTCGACGTCAGCTTCTCCACGGGCACGCCGACGTAGTCGGGGTCACCGCTGGCGGCGGCGCGGTCGGCGAAAGCGATCTTCAAGACTTCGGAGAGGTAGTGAATGGTCTCGGGCGTACCGAAGCCGAGTCCGCCGATATCGTAGCCCTCCAGAATGTTCAGCATCTGCGCGATATGCACGCCGGAGGCCGCGGGCGGCGGCGGCCCAAAAATGGTCCAGCCACGATAGTCCGCGCGGATCGGCTGCCGCTCGACAGTCTTGTAATTGGAGAGATCCCCGCGGCGGATGAAGCCGCCAGCCTTTTCCATGTAGTCGACGAGGATGTCGCCGAGCGGTCCTTCGTAGAGTGCTCGCTCGCCGTGATCGGCGATGTATCGGAGCGTCTCGGCATACTCGGCCTGCACCACGCGCTCGCCGACCTTGAGCGGCTCCCCGTTGGGCAGGAAGATCGCCGCTATCGGCTTGTCCTTGCGCATCGCAGCGGCGCTCTCGCTGATGCATTCGTGCAAGTAGGGCGTCGCCGCATAGCCGCGCGCGGCATGCTTGATCGCGGGCTGCATGACGTCGGCGAGCGACATGGTGCCGAACCGGCGCAGCGTCTCGCACCAGGCCTTGAGCGATCCCGGCGTGGCGACGGCTTTCGGGCCGTTGAGGTTCTCATTGCCGACCGTGTCGAACACGTCATGGGCGGAGCCCGGCCTAGAGGTGTAGGTGGTGTCCCGGACCGCCGCGGGCACCGTGCTCTGGCCATCGATGAAGCGGTGGCTGCCGTCGGCGAGGCGGATATGGGCCATGCCGCCGCCGATGATGCCGACCATCATCGGCTCGACCACGGTCAGGGTGAACAGGGTGGCAATGGCGGCATCGATGGCGTTGCCCCCGGCCGCCAGCATCTCGGCCCCGGCGCTGGAGGCGAGCGGATGGTTGCTCACCACCATGCCGCGGCTCGAGACCGCCGGCATCTTCTGGCAGTCAAAGGTGGTTGCCGTCCGGTCGCGCCAGTTTCCGCTCATGCCGCCTATCCCTCTTATTCACGGCGGCGAGCACATCATGTGCGCGATAACGGGTCCAGTGGTGGTACGGATTGGCTGGCATTCCCGATTCTGCCATCATTGTTACCGTTGATTCGGACATCCGCGGTCCCCTTTGGATCGGGCAGGGCACGTCCTGAGCGAGAAGAGCTCAGCATCGAGAAGCGATGCACGTTCGCGTGGCGTTACCCCTAGACCCAGGCACTCCAAAGGAATCATCTTCCAATGCACACGATCGTACTGGCCACCCAAAAGGGCGGCAGTGGCAAGAGCACGCTCGCCATCGGCCTCGCGCTGGCGGCCAAGCAGGCCGGCTTCACCGTCCGCCTGATCGAGACCGACCCGCAGGGCACCCTGTCCAACTGGGCGCGCCGCCGCAATAACGACGATGTCGTCGTCGAGCCGATCTATCACGCCGCCGATTTCGAGCCGCGGCTGAAGATGCTGGCCACGAGCGGCCTCCAGCTCGCGATCGTCGACACCGCGGCCGGCCTCAGCGCCGCCACCACCGCCGCGATCCGCCATTCCGACCTCTGCCTGATCCCGGCGCGCCCGAGCGTCGCAGACATCGAGGCGACCGTCTCCACCCTCAGCGTCGCGCGCGCCTGGAAGCGGTCCTACAGCTTCGTGCTGAACCAGACGCCGATCCGCGGCCAGCGCATCGACAACGCCGCCAACGTGCTCGCCGAGGAAGCAGCGCTCGATCTCGCCGACGTGCTCGCACGCCCGCTGATCGTGATGCGCAATGATCACCAGGACTCGCTCGCCTCAGGCCTCGCCGTCAGTGAATTCGCGCCGAACGGCAAGTCGACCGAGGAAGTCCGCGGCCTCTGGCAGTGGGTCGAGACCCGGCTGAACATCTCGGCGACCAACGTGCTGATCGACCAGGTCATCTCGGCCGCCGCCGGCATGTTGCACGTCGCCGCCGAACGCGCGTCGGACGAGACCACGATCCTGGCGTCCTGAGCGGGGCAATCGCTCAGGTGCCAAATGGGCTCTTCGCCATCCGGTGAAAGAGCCCAAGCGACGAAGCAATCCGGCCACCAGCCCGGCCGGATTGCTTCGCTCCGCGTTTTTTGGCGATGGCGCACGCGCCCTCGAACAAAAATCTCGAAAACAACCCCATGCACAGTAGAACCGCTCCCGGCCGAGGCACCTCGGCGGCGGCGCGTAGACATTTGACTCATCGGGCAAAACGGCCGTGCGCCAGTTCTCGTAGCCCGTATCTCACTTCTGACATTTCGAGCACCAGAAGGTCGAGCGGCCGTTCTGGGTGAAGCGCTTGATCGTGCCGCCGCAGCGTGGCGTGGTGCATTTCTCGCCCTCGCGATCGTAGACCTTGAACGAATGCTGGAAATAGCCAAGCTCGCCCGAGGTCTGGCGATGGTCGCGGAGTGAGGAGCCGCCGGCCTTGATGGCGTCGTTGAGCACGGTGTGGATGGCTCCGACCAATCGCTTGGCATGGTCCGTCGGCTCGCTCTTCTTGGTCGACAATGTCGCGGCGATCCGACGCGGCGACAGATGCGAGCGATGCAGGGCCTCGCAGACATAGATGTTGCCGAGGCCGGCCACGACGCGCTGGTCGAGCAGTGCGGCCTTCAGGCTCGTGGTCTTGTCCTGGCAGGAGCGCGCCAGCATCGCGGCATCGAACTCGTTGCCGAGCGGCTCGGGGCCCAGGTCGCGCAGCAATGGCTCGTCTTCAAGCGCGTTGCGCGCGATCACTTTCATGTAACCGAAGCGGCGCGGATCGTTGAAGACGATGTCGGCGCCCGAGGACATCCGAAACAGCACATGGTCGTGTGCGGAGTCCTTCCCCTTCGGATAGTGAAACTCGCCGGGCGCGGCCTCGTTATCCGGCTTGATGACGCGGAACGAGCCCGACATGCCCAGATGCATCAGCAGCACGTCGCCAGAGCCGAGATCGGCCATGAGATATTTTGCACGGCGGCCGAGCCCCGTGACGATCTGCCCCTGGAGCCGGGCCACGAAGTCCGGCTGGAACGGAAACCGCAAATCGGGCCGGCGGGCCTCCGCGACGACGATTTTCGCACCCTCCATGACGGGCTGAAGGCCGCGGCGGACGGTCTCGACTTCGGGCAATTCAGGCATGGTCAGGCATTCACCTTATGAGGGCGGTGTGATAGCGCCATTGCGGCGGCCGCGCTATGGTCGGCGTCGTGGAGTAGAGTAATGGATCGGCCGGGCGATACCACGCATTTTGGCTTCAAAGACGTTCCCCTGGGGGACAAGCAGACGCTGGTGAACGATGTGTTTCACAGCGTGGCGTCGCGCTATGATTTGATGAACGATTTGATGTCCGGCGGCCTGCACCGGGTCTGGAAGGACATCATGATCAACGCATTGAACCCGCCGCGGGGCGACCGGCCGTTTGCATTGCTCGACGTTGCCGGCGGCACCGGCGACATTTCGTTCCGGGCCGCCAAGGCGGCAGGTCCGGCCTTCCATGCCACCGTCTGCGACATCAATTCCGACATGCTGGCGGTGGGCCGCGAGCGCGCCGCCAAGCGGCACCTCGAGACCCAGGTCGACTTCGTCGAAGGCAATGCCGAAGCGCTCGCCTTCGCCGACCGCAGCTTTGACGCATATACGATCGCTTTCGGCATTCGCAACGTGCCCCAGATCGACAAGGCACTGCGCGAGGCCTATCGCGTGCTCAAGCCCGGCAGCCGCTTCCTGTGCCTGGAATTCTCCACCGTCGAGATGCCCGGCCTCGACAAGATCTATGATCTGTTCTCGTTCAAGGTGATTCCGCCGCTCGGGCGCATGGTCACGGGCGACGCCGAATCCTACCAATATCTGGTCGAATCGATCCGGAAGTTTCCGAAGCCGAACGCCTTCGCCGACATGATCCGCGACGCCGGCTTCTCTCGCGTCAGCTTTCAGACCCTGACCGGCGGCATCGTCGCACTGCATTCGGGCTGGCGTTTGTGATCTCTGCCATCACCCACATTTCGCGCCTGATCCGCGCCGCGTTCGTGTTCGCGCGCGAGGGCGTGTTCGGCTCCGTCGATCCGAGCCTGGTGCCGCCGCCCGGGCAGCTTGCGCTGAAGCTTGCGCGCATCGTCGAACGGCGCGGCCCGAAGGATGGTCCGCGGATGTCGCGCGCGCTGACCCGGATGGGCCCGGCCTATCTCAAGCTCGGACAATTCTTGGCGACGCGGCCTGACGTCGTCGGCGTCATCATGGCGCGTGACCTCGAGAGCCTTCAGGATCGCCTGCCGCCGTTTTCGCAAGCCGAGGCGGAAGCTGCGATCGCGACATCGCTGGAGCGGCCGCTGACGGACGTGTTTGCGAAGCTCGGTCCGCCGGTCGCGGCCGCCTCGATCGCGCAGGTACATCGCGGCGAGGTACTGCGTGACGGCGTCCGCAAGGCGGTTGCCGTCAAGGTGCTGCGGCCGAACGTCGCCTCGCGCTTCCGCCGCGATCTCTCCGATTTCTTCTACGTTGCGCACAAGGCCGAGGCCTATTCGTCCGAGGCGCGTCGACTGCGCCTGATCGAGGTCATCAATACGATGTCGCGCTCGGTCGCGATGGAGATGGATTTGCGGCTGGAAGCGGCTGCGCTGTCCGAGATGGCAGAGAATACTCAGGGCGATCCTGACTTCCGCGTGCCGACCGTCGACTGGGACCGCACCACGCACAACGTGCTGACGATGGAGTGGATCGACGGCATCGCGCTGAACGATCACAAGCGCCTCGAAGAAGCCCAGGTCGATTTGCCCGATCTCGGCCGCAAGGTGATCCAGAGTTTTCTGCGCCACGCGCTGCGCGACGGCTTCTTCCACGCCGACATGCATCCGGGCAATCTGTTCCTCGATGAGGCCGGCCGTCTCGTCGCGGTCGATTTCGGCATCATGGGCCGGCTCGGCATGAAGGAGCGGCGCTTCCTCGCCGAAATCCTGCTCGGCTTCATCACGCGCGATTACCGCCGCGTCGCCGAAGTGCATTTCGAGGCGGGCTACGTGCCCGCGCATCACTCGGTCGAGAATTTTGCGCAGGCCATCCGCGCCATCGGCGAACCCATTCACAACCGCACCGCCGAGGAAATCTCGATGGCGCGTCTGCTGACGCTGCTGCTCGAGGTCACCGGCCTGTTCGACATGACGACGCGGCCCGAGCTGATCCTGCTGCAGAAGACCATGGTCGTGGTCGAGGGCGTGGCGCGCGGCTTCGATCCCAAGCTCGACATCTGGAAGGTCGCCGATCCCGTCGTGCGCGAATGGATCGAGCGCAATCTCGGACCGATCGGCCGGGTGCAGGGTGCGCTGGCCGGCGGCGGCGATCTCGCCCGCATCCTGATGCGTCTCCCGGATCTTGCAGCGCGTTCGGTCGCGGTGCTCGAGCAGCTCGAAACCATGACGCGGGAGGGCATCGGGCTGTCGCCCGAAAGCATCGCTGCGATGGGCCGCAGCGAAGGCCGCAAGAACCGCTGGCGCACCGTGGCGCTCTGGATCATCGCCCTGACCTTCATCGGCATTCTGATCGCCGTCCGGAATCTATGATTGCACTGCAATCACACGAGTGATATCATCGCTATCATTCCGTGCTGGAGGGCGTCATGGCAAGCCTGACCATCCGCAAGCTCGACGAACACGTCAAAACCTTTCTGCGGCTGCGCTCGGCCAAGAACCGCAGATCGGTCGAGGAAGAGGTCCGGGTCATCCTGCGGGAACTGATCGAGGGCCGCGAGGAGCCGCTGACGCCGTTTGCGGTGCCGCCCGAGGCATCCCCTGCGGCCGCGTCGGCGCGCTCCAGCACCGTCCCCGAGGCCAGCGTCACCCTGATCATCGGCGGCGGGATCGCGGCCTTCAAGTCGCTCGACCTGATCCGCAGGCTGAAAGAGCGCCGCATCGAGGTCCGCTGCGTGCTCACCAAGGCGGCGGAGCAGTTTGTCACGCCGCTCTCGGTCAGCGCCCTCTCCCATGAGCGCGTCTACAATGATTTGTTCGATCCCCAGAGCGAGTTCGACGCCGGCCACATCCGTCTCGCGCGCGACTGCGATTTGATCGTGGTGGCGCCGGCGACCGCTGATTTGATGGCCAAGATGGCGAACGGCCATGCCGACGATCTCGCCAGCGCGATCCTGCTCGCGACCAACCGCCAGATCCTGATCGCGCCGGCGATGAATCCGCTGATGTGGAACAATCCGGCGACCCGGCGCAACGTCGCGCAGCTTCAGCGTGACGGCGTCCTGCTGATCGGCCCCAACTCCGGCGAGATGGCCGAAGCAGGCGAAGCCGGCGTCGGCCGCATGTCCGAGGCGATCGAGATCGCCGCCGCCGCCGAGCGGCTGCTGCGGCCGCCGGTGCCGCGCCCGCTCGCGGGCAAGCGCGTGCTGATTACCGCGGGCCCCACGCACGAGCCGATCGATCCGGTGCGCTATATCGCCAATCGTTCCTCGGGCAAGCAGGGCTTTGCCATCGCCGCAGCGGCGCAGGCCGCGGGCGCCGAGGTGATTCTGGTCAGCGGCCCAGTGGACCTCGACAATCCGCAGGGCGTGACGGTGAAGCGTGTGGAATCGGCGCGGCAGATGCTGGAGCAGGTGCAGGCCGCGCTTCCCGCCGACATCGCGATCTTCGCCGCCGCCGTCGCCGACTGGCGCGTCGCCAATGAAGGCGAGCAGAAGCTGAAGAAGACATCGGCCGGCATGCCGCCGCTTCAATTGGTGGAAAACCCCGACATCCTCGCCACGATCTCAAAACTCACCGACAAGCGCCCGCCGCTGGTGATCGGCTTTGCCGCCGAGACCGAGCATCTCATCGACAACGCCAAGACAAAGCTCGCCCGCAAGGGCTGCGACTGGATTGTCGCCAACGATGTCTCGCCCGCCACGGGTGTGATGGGCGGCGACCGCAACACCGTGCACCTGATCAGCAAGAATGCTGAGAGTAACGGCGAGATCACAGTTGATTCCTGGCCGGTGATGACCAAGGAACAGGTCGCCATCGAACTGGTCGCGCATATTGCCAAAAGCGTGACCGACAAATCCCTGGAGCCGGCATCTTGAGCAGCAAAGTCACGGTCGAACTGCAACGCCTGCCCCATGCGGAAGGCCTGCCGCTGCCGGCCTATCAGACCACGGAAGCCGCCGGCCTCGACCTGATGGCGGCGGTGGCGGACAGCGAGCCGATGACGCTGGCGCCCGGCCAATACGCGCTGGTGCCGACGGGGCTTGCGATCGCCTTGCCGCCCGGGCACGAGGCCCAGGTGCGGCCGCGCTCGGGGCTTGCGGCCAAACACGGCGTCACCGTGCTGAACTCGCCCGGCACAATCGACGCCGACTATCGCGGCGAGATCAAGGTGATCCTGATCAACCACGGCGCCGCCCCCTTCGTGATCAAGCGCGGCGAGCGCATCGCGCAGATGGTGATCGCGCCGGTGGTGCAGGCCGCGCTGGTTCCCGTGGCAACACTGTCGTCGACCGATCGCGGCGCCGGCGGTTTTGGCTCGACCGGGCGCTAACGCGCGGCAAATCCAACCGAATCATCCCGAAGAACTACGTGGACTGGAACCCCGCGCCCGGCATTTTTTTGGGGCCACCTTTGCGTTCACGGTCTGGACTCTTACCGCTGGAGTCACGGTGAGGGTATTGTCGTTTGATTCGCGTGCGGCGGGGGTCGCCGCGCGCAAATTCGTGCGGTCTTGGGGCAACTATGTCAGGCGTGATCGTGTCGATGCGTCGGACGCTGTTGTCGTGCACTTCGTTGGCGCGCAACGGCTTGTTGGGAGGCGCTCTCGCAGCGCTGCTGCCGGCTGAGCCGGCGGAGGCCGCCGATCTCGTCGACACACTCTCGAAATTGCTGGATTTCAACCGGCAGGAACTCGCGGTGCTGGCCACCGCGCTGGCTCTGCTCGGCTTCTCGGTGGTGGCGGCGATCCTGCTGATGCGCACGCGCGTCGGCAAGGCCAAGACCGAGGCGGCGCTGCGCGCGCGGATCAGGGAACTGCAACTGCAGTCCGACCGCTTCGGCGCGCTGCTGTTTGCCGAACCGCAGGTTCTGATCTCCTGGCCGGCCGGCGACGATCGCGCACAGATCTCGGGCGACATCGCGATGGTGCTGCCGCGCGATTCGTCGCCGCAGCGCGTGCTCGCCTTCGGAACCTGGTTGCCGCCGGAACCGGCGCTGCAGATGGATCACGCCGTCGATGCACTGCGCGAACGCGGTGACGGCTTCCAGCTCACGCTGACCACCGCCAACGGTCACACGCTGGAAGCGATCGGCCGTGCCATCGGCGGCCAAGCCATTGTCCGGATTCGCGAACTCTCCGGCCTGCGGCGCGATCTGGCCGAGACCAATCTGCGCTACAAGGCGCTCTCCGACGAAACCGAGATGCTGCGGGGCTTCGCCGCCGCGGCGCCGTGGCCGATCTGGGCCAAGGGCGAGAACGGCGCGCTGAGCTTCGCCAATCCGGCCTATGCGCGCGCGACGGAAGCGACCAGCATCGCTGATGCCCAGGCGCGGAAGCTTGAGCTGCTCGACAGCGCCGATCGCACCGCCATGGAGCGCAGCCTGAAGGACGCCGCGAGCTTCACCTCGCGGCTGCCGATCGTGACCGGCGGCGAGCGGCGCATGTACGACGTGCGCGCCGTCAATGTCGGCAGCGGCAGTGTCGGTGTCGCGATCGACGCGAGCGAGGCGGATGCGCTGAGCGCCGCGCTGGTGCGGATGGCGGAGGCGCATCGCCGCACGCTCGATCAGCTTTCGTCCGGCGTTGCCGTGTTCGACGGCCAGCGCCGGCTCGCCTTCTACAACGATTCCTACCGGCGGCTGTGGGACCTCGACCGCACATTCCTGGATGCCGATCCCGACGACTCCAGCGTGCTCGACCAACTCCGCGCCGCGCGAAAATTGCCGGAGCAGCCGGACTTCCGCGCCTGGAAGGCCAAGCTGCACGAGGCCTATCGTGCGGTCGAGGCCGCCAAGGACACCTGGTACCTGCCCGACGGCCGCGCGCTGTCGGTCGTCACCACGCCCAATCCCGAAGGCGGCGTCACCTATCTGTTCGACGACGTCACCGAGAGCCTCGAGCTTGCCCGCCGCTTCGACGGCATGATCCGGGTCCAGCGCGAGACCCTGGACAGCCTCGCCGAGGGCGTCGCCGTGTTCGGCAGCAACGGCAAGGCGCAGCTGTTCAATCCGGCGTTCGTCCGGATGTGGAAGCTGTCCGGCGACGCCATGCGCGAGGAGCCGCATATCCAGACCGTCGAGGGCTGGTGCCAGCAGCTGTTCGACGATCCGACCGTCTGGCGCCAGATTCGCGAGGCCATCACCTCGATCGAGAACCGCGCCGACGTGCCGCTCAAGCTGGAGCGCAAGGACGGCAGCGTGCTCGACGGCATGATCCGTCCGCTGCCGGACGGCGCGACCATGCTGACTTTCCTCGACATCACCGACACCGAGAATGTCGAGCGCGCACTGCGCGAGCGCAACGAGGCGCTGGAGGCCGCCGACCAGATGAAGGTGGATTTCGTCCACCACGTCTCCTACGAGCTGCGCTCGCCGCTCACCACCATCATCGGCTTCGCGCATTTCCTCAGCGACCCCTCGACCGGGCCGCTGACGCCGAAGCAAGCCGAATATCTCGACTACGTCACCAAATCGACCAATGCGCTGCTGGCGCTCACCAACAACATCCTCGATCTCGCCACCATCGATGCCGGCGCGATGAAGCTGGAACTCGGCCCGGTCGACGTCAGCAAGACCATCGAGCTTGCGGCTGAAGGCATCCAGGACCGGCTTGCCACCGACCGCATCCGCCTCAAGGTCGAGATTGCGCCCGATGTCGGCAGCTTCGTCGGCGACGAGAAGCGCGTGGTGCAGGTGCTCTATAACCTGCTCGCCAACGCCGTCGGCTTCTCGCCGCAGGATTCCACCGTCGGGATCAGCGCGCGCCGCACCGAGCGCAGTGTGGTCTTTATTGTGACAGATTCCGGACCTGGAATACCCGCCGACATGAAGGACAAGGTGTTCAACTGGTTCGAAAGCCGCTCGCAGGGCTCGCGTCATCGCGGCGCCGGGCTCGGGCTGTCGCTGGTGCGCTCCTTCGTCGAGCTGCATGGCGGCAAGGTGCAGGTGGATTCGGTCGTCGGCAAAGGTACGGTTGTGATCTGCGACTTCCCGACCGACCAGGCGGCGCATCGCGACGCCGCCGAATGAACGCGCCGACCACATTCGCGGTCGCGCTTCACAACGAGACGGCCACCGCGCAATTGATGGCCGATCTCGCGCTGCTGCTCGGCCCGGGCGATGTCATCACGCTCACCGGCGATCTCGGTGCCGGCAAGACTGCGGCGGCGCGCAGCCTGATCCGCTACCTCGCCGATGACGTAGACCTGGAAGTGCCAAGCCCGACTTTCACGCTGGTGCAGGGTTACGAGTTGCCGGCATTTGCCGTGATGCATGCTGACCTCTATCGCGTCGAGGACGAGAGCGAGCTCGAGGAGATCGGGCTGTCACCACTGCCGGATGCGACGCTGGTGCTGATCGAATGGCCCGAGCGTGCGCCCTCGGCAATGCCCGCGGACCGGATCGACATCGCGCTGACGCATCGCCCGGCGCTGGGCTCGAATGCGCGTGCCGCGGACATCACCGGTCACGGCAGGAGCGCAGCCACCGTGGCGCGGCTGAAGGCGTTGCGCGAATTCCTCGATGCGTCCGGCTATATCAACGCAGGCCGCAAGCGCATGGCAGGCGACGCCTCGACGCGCTCCTATGCGCGGCTGATCCGCGACGACGGCGTCGTCATCCTCATGAACTCGCCGCAGCGTCCCGATGGCGCAGCGGTCTACAACGGCAAATCCTACAGCGCCGTGGTGCATCTTGCGGAGAACATCAAGCCATTCGTCGCCATCGACGAAGGCCTGCGCGCGGCAGGAATCTCGGCACCCGCGATCCACCATGTCGATCTCGACCACGGTTTTCTGATCTCGGAAGACTTCGGCAGCGAAGGCGTGATCGAGGGCGATCCGCCGCGCCCGATCGCTCAGCGCTATGAGGCCGCGACCGACGTACTGGCCGTGCTGCACGGCAAGACTCTGCCGGAGACGCTGCCGGTGGACGGGCAAACCCATGCCATTCCCGCCTGGGACACCGACGCACTGCTGATCGAGATCGGCTTGATGCCGGAATGGTATCTGCCCGATCGCAACGCACCGCTGAGCGAGGCGAAGCGCGCGGAATTTTTTGCGATGTGGCGCGAGCTGCTGAAGAAGCCGCTCTCCGCGCCAAAAACCTGGATCATCCGCGACTACCACTCGCCCAATCTGATCTGGCTCGCGGACCGCACCGGCATGGCGCGCGTCGGCGTGATCGACTTCCAGGACACCGTGCTCGGACCGCACTCCTATGATGTGGTGTCGCTACTTCAGGACGCCCGCATCGACGTGCCCGAAGCCCTCGAGCTGACGCTGCTGTCGCGCTACATCAAGGCGCGCCGCGCTGAGGACGCGAGCTTCGATCCGGCCGGTTTTGCCGAGCTCTATGCCATCATGTCGGCGCAGCGCAACACGCGCCTGCTCGGCACGTTCGCCCGGCTCAACCGCCGCGACGGCAAGCCGCATTATTTGCGCCACCAGCCGCGGATCTGGACCTATCTCCAGCGCTCGCTGGCGCATCCAGCGCTTGAGCATTTGCGCGACTGGTATCTCGCTAACGTCCCGCCGCCCCAATCCTGAGACGGAACCGGTTTACCGGCTGTTAGCCATCGCACCGGTATCATCGCCCGCAGGCAGCCGGACAAAGACGGGCTGGAGCAAGGGCAGATGGCGGTCAAGACGGACCATCGCGGGAAAAGTCGGGTTGTTTTCGAACGTGGGGTGCCGGCCCAGATGATGGGCATCGACGGCACCTGGCGGCGCGAATGCACCATGGAGGATGTCTCCGAGAATGGCGCCAAGCTGACCATCGACGGCTCGGTCGAAGGTCTGCATCTGAAGGAATTTTTTCTCGTGCTGTCGTCGACCGGATTGGCCTACCGGCGCTGCGAACTGGCCTGGGTGAATGGTGACCAGATCGGTGTCAATTTTCTCAAGCAAGGCGACAAGAAGAAAAAGACGCGTTCCACAGCCGTCGGGGCGTGACGGCAACACACGTCGTACAACCGTCACGGCGGGTGGTTAAGGCCGTTGAGATGCGGTGCGGTCGAGTCCGGTCCGTGCTAGGATTGCTGCAAACGCGAATTTCAGAGGTTCGAGAAAGCCAAGCATGTCCGTCAAACCGACCAAAGCCATGGTGCTCGCCGCAGGGTTCGGCCTGCGCATGCGTCCGCTGACGGATACGATGCCGAAGCCGATGGTGCCTGTGGCTGGCCAGCCGCTGCTCGACCACGTGCTCGACAAGCTTGCCCGGGCCGGCGTGACCGAGGCGGTGGTCAACGTGCACTATCTACCCGACCAGATCATCAATCACACAGCATCCCGCCAGCATCCGCGCGTGACCATCTCGGACGAGCGCGACCAGGTGCTCGGCACCGGCGGCGGCGTCGTCAAGGCGCTGCCGCTGCTCGGCGATGCGCCGTTCTACCATGTCAATTCCGACACGCTGTGGATCGACGGCGTGCGTTCCAATCTGACGCGGCTTGCGGAAAACTTCGACCCCGAGCGCATGGACATCCTGCTGCTGATGGCGCCCACCGCAACCAGCATCGGCTATAGCGGCCGCGGCGATTACGGCATGCTGCCCGACGGTGCGCTGCGCAAGCGCAAGGAAAAAGAGATCGTGCCGTTCGTCTATGCGGGCGCGGCCATTCTGTCGCCGACGATCTTCGCCGACGCGCCGCAGGGCGAGTTTTCGCTGACGAAGATGTTCGACCGCGCCAACGAGCAGGAGCGCCTGTTCGGCCTCCGCCTCGACGGCGTCTGGATGCATGTCGGCACGCCGGATGCGGTGCACGCCGCGGAAGAGGCGTTTTTGGAGAGCGTGGCGTAAGCCGCCCCAAACACGGTGCCGTAGGGTGGGCAAAGGCGCACTTGCGCCGTGCCGACGACATGCTCGGGCAACTCGGCGGGAATGGTGGGCACGCTTCGCTTTGCCCACCCTACGAGACCTGTCCTCGTCCAGCGAACAGCGGGGACGATTTCACCCCGGCCCATATCCATTTGAGTCCGCCTCCCTATATTGGCGCCTGATCTCCGAATCAGGCGGCCCATGCGCGTTTTCAGCGTTCCCCTCTCAGTTCCGTTCCTGCGCACCATCGTCACCGCCCTGCTTGACGGCCGGCTGGTCGACGGATTCGAGGCGCGCAAGGAACCGGCGCGGCTGGCGGACGCCACGCTCTATCTGCCGACGCGGCGCGCCATGCGCGTGGTCAGGGAGATCTTCCTCGACGAGATGGCGGCGGACGCCGTTGTATTGCCGCGCATCGTCGCGCTCGGCGACATCGACGAGGACGAGCTCGCTTTCGCCGACGAAGGCGAACAGTTTTCCGGCGCAACGCCGCTCGAGATCCCACCGCGGCTCGGCGAGCTCGAACGTCGGCTGACGCTGGCGCAACTCGTCGCCGCCTGGGCCAGGGGTCCGGTGCTGGCGCCGCTCGTGGTCGGCGGCCCCGCCTCGACGCTGGCGCTGGCCGGCGACCTCGCCCGCCTGATCGACGACATGGTGACACGCGGCGTCGACTGGAGCGCGCTCGACGGCTTGGTGCCGGACATGCTCGACCGTTACTGGCAGCACTCGCTGGAATTCTTGCGCATCGCCCGCATCGCCTGGCCGAGCCATCTCGCCGAGATCAACCGCATCGAGCCGGCGGCACGGCGCGATCTCCTGATCGCGGCCGAAGCGAAGCGCCTGACGGCGCATCCGCATGGGCCCGTGATCGCGGCGGGCTCGACCGGCTCGATGCCGGCGACCGCAAAATTCCTGCATGCGGTCGCCTCGCTGCCGCATGGCGCCGTGGTGCTGCCCGGCCTCGACACCGATCTCGACGACGACGCCTGGCGAAGCATCGGCGGCGTGCGCGATTCGCTCGGCAAATTCGCGGAGCATCCGGCCTCGAACCATCCGCAATATGCCATGCGCGCGCTGCTGGATCGCTTTGGCATCAAGCGCAGCGACGTCGAGATCCTTCAGTCGCCGGCGGACGGCGGCCGTGATCTGCTGGCATCCGAATCGATGCGCCCCTCCGCCAAGACGGAAGTCTGGCACGACCGGCTGAAACAGCCGGATGTCGCCGCAAAGATCGCCGGCGGCATGACAAATCTCGCGGTGGTCGAAGCCGCCAACCCGGAAATGGAAGCGCTCGCGATCGCCATTGCGATGCGCGAGGCACGGCACCTCGACAAATCGGCGGCGCTGGTGACGCCCGACCGCGCGCTGGCGCGGCGGGTGATGGCCGCGCTGACCCGATGGGATCTTGCCTTCGACGATTCCGGCGGCGACGTGCTGATGGAAACCTCCGCCGGCGTGTTTGCCCGTCTCGCGGCGGAAGCGGCGACCAGGGGATTGGAGCCGCCGACGCTGCTGGCGATGCTGAAACATCCGCTGTGCCGGCTCGGCCGCGCACCGGGCGCATGGAAGACCGCGGTCGAGGATCTTGAGCTTGCGGTCCTGCGCGGCACGCGGCCACCTGCGGGCACGGGCGGTCTCTTGCGTGAATTCAATCGCTTTCGCGAGGAGCTGGCCAAGCTGCGACGCAGCGAGGTCTCCGCGTTGCACCACGCCGAACCGCGGGCGCGACTCAAGGCAGAAGACCTCGACCGCATCCAGGCGCTGATTGATGCCCTGCAAAAGGCGTTGGCACCGATCGAGAGCCTGGCGTCATCAAAGCCGTTTGACTTCGCCGAGCTCGCGCATCGCCATCGCGAGATCATGATCGAGCTGTCGCGCGACGAGCAGGGTATTCCGCTCGCTTTCGAGGAGCGCGAAGGCCTCGCGCTCGCCGGCGCCTTCGACGATCTCCTGCGCGGTGGCACGATTAGCGGATTGATGGTGACGCTGCCGGACTATGCCGACGTGTTCCAGACCGCGTTCAGCGATCGTGCGGTGCGGCGGCGCGACAAGCCGGGCGCGCGGCTCCAGATCTACGGCCCGCTCGAATCGCGCCTGATGCAGGCCGACCGCGTCATCATCGGCGGGCTGATCGAAGGCGTCTGGCCGCCGGCGCCGCGCATCGATCCCTGGCTCAGCCGCCCGATGCGGCACGAGCTTGGTCTCGATTTGCCGGAGCGCCGCATCGGCCTCTCGGCTCACGACTTTGCACAACTGCTCGGCGGCGACGAGGTGATCCTCACCCATTCCGCCAAGGCCGGCGGCGCACCGGCGGTGGCCTCGCGCTTCCTGCACCGGCTAGAGGCGGTCGCGGGCGACGAGCTCTGGAAGGCGGCGGTTCGCGCCGGCGAAAAATACGTGCGGTTCGCAGGTGCGCTGGACCAGCCTGCCGAGGTCACGCCGATCAAGCAGCCGGAGCCACGACCGCCGCGCGCGACACGGCCACTAAGGATGTCGGTCACCGCGATCGAGGATTGGCTGCGCGATCCCTACACGATCTACGCAAAACACATCTTGCGGCTGGACGCGCTCGATCCCGTCGACATGCCGCTGTCGGCCGCCGACCGCGGCTCGGCGATCCATGATGCGCTCGGCGAATTCACCGAGCAATTTGCCGCGCGTCTGCCCGACGATCCCGCAAATGTGCTGCGCGCGATCGGCGAAACGTATTTTGCCCCGCTGATGGAGCGGCCCGAGGCGCGGGCGCTGTGGTGGCCGCGCTTCCAGCGCATCGCACGTTGGTTTGGCGAATGGGAGACGGCCCGCCGCGACTCGATCGAAGCCATCACGGCAGAGACCCGCGGCGAGATCTCGATTAGGCTCGACGGCGAACGCAGCTTCCGTCTTTCCGCGCGCGCCGACCGCATCGAGCGGCGCCATGGCGGCGGCTACGCCATCCTCGACTACAAGACTGGCCAGCCGCCGAGTGACAAGCAGGTCCGCTTGGGCCTGTCACCGCAGCTGACGCTGGAAGCCGCGATCCTGCGCGAGGGCGGCTTCCCTGATATCCACGCCGGTTCGTCGGTGAGCCAGCTCGTCTATGTCCGCCTGAGTGGCAACAATCCGGCCGGAGAGGATCGTATCGTTCAGCTCAAGATAAATAAAGGTGACGAGCCAATTCCGCCGGACACTGCGGCGGCGGACGCGAGAGCCAAATTGGAGGCGCTGATCCGCGCCTTCGAGGACGAGAGCCAGCCGTACACCTCGCTGAACCTGCCGATGTGGACCAACCGCTACGGCGCTTATGACGACCTTGCCCGGATTAAAGAATGGTCGGCAGCCGGCGGACTGGGGATCGAGGAATGGTGAAGGCACTACGACCCATCCCCGATGCTGTACGCGACACGCAGAGGCGCGCGTCGGATCCGACCGCGTCCGCCTTCGTGTCGGCCAATGCCGGCTCGGGCAAGACGCATGTGCTGGTGCAGCGCGTGATCCGCCTGCTGCTGTCGGGCGTGCCGCCGGAAAAGATTCTCTGCATCACCTTCACCAAGGCCGCCGCCGCCAACATGGCCGAGCGCGTGTTCACCACGCTTGGTCATTGGGTGACGCTGGATGACACGGCGCTCGATGCTGCGATCCGCGCCGTCGGCATCCCGCATCCCGATCGAAAACTGCGCCGCGAAGCGCGAAAACTGTTCGCCTGCGCGCTGGAGACGCCGGGCGGATTGAAGGTGCAGACCATCCACGCGCTGTGCACGCGCCTGCTCCAGCAGTTCCCGTTCGAGGCCAACGTGCCGGCGCGCTTCGCCGTGATGGACGAGCGCGACCAGACCGACATGATGGAGCGCGCCAATCTGAAGGTGCTGCTGGAGGCCGCGCGCGATCCGGAGACCGTCACCGGCCGCGCGCTGCTGACCGCAATGGCGAGCGCCGCCGACGTCACCTTCAAGGAGGTCGTGCGCGAGGCCTGCTTGAGCCGCGACCATTTCATGGCCTGGACTGACGACGCCGGCAACGCCGCGGCGGCGGCTGAACAGATGGCGGTCGTGCTGGGCGTTGACGCGAGCGACCGCATCGAGGATGTCGAGACGGAAATCCTCGATGGCCCGTTCCTGCCGCGCTTGCGCTGGGACGACATCGCCTTCGCGCTAGAGGATGGCGGCAAGTCCGACAACGACCAGGCGGGACGCCTTCGCGAGGCAAAGGCGTTCTCCGGCGCGGCGCAGGTCGATACTTATCTCGGCGTCTTCCTCACCGATGAAAAACTGCCGCGCAAGGCCGTGCTCACCAAGAAGTTCGGCGAGCACAATCCGTCCGTCGCGCGCTTGTTCGAGAACGAGGCGTCGCGCCTCGGTGAATTGATCGAGAAGCGCCGCGCAGTGACCATGCGTGACCGCACCGCGGCTCTCCTGCATATCGCGACCGCCGCCGCTGCAAACTACCGGCGCGAGAAGCAGGAGCGCGGGCTGCTTGACTACGACGATCTCATCGACAAGACGCTGGCGATGCTCGACCGCGTCTCCTCCGGCTGGGTGCATTACAAGCTGGACCGCGGCGTCGATCATGTGCTGATCGACGAGGCCCAGGACACCAGCCCGCGGCAATGGGACATCGTCGCCCACATCATCTCGGAATTCACGGCCGGCGAAGGCGCGCGCGAGGGACTGAACCGCACGGTCTTTGCCGTCGGTGACGAAAAGCAGTCGATCTTCTCGTTCCAGGGCGCTGATCCGCACGAATTCGACAAGCGCAAGCGGGAGCTGGATCGCAAATTCACCGCTGCCGGGCTGAAATTCGATCCAGTCGCCTTCACGTATTCATTTCGCTCTGGCTCCGCGATTCTGCACTCGGTCGACCACGTCTTCCGCGAGCCCGCGATCTACAAGAGCATCCATTCGGTCGAGACCGGCCACCCCCTGCACAACGCGCTCGCCGATGCAGGTCCGAGCGTGATCGAACTGTGGGACCTTGCCGAGGCCGATGACAGGCAGGAGATCGAAGGCTGGCGCGCGCCGTTCGACGGCGTCGCCGTCACCAGTCCCGAGGTCAAGCTCGCTCGCCGCATCCAGGCCGAGATCAAGCGGCTGGTCGAGAGCGGCACGCTGACGGGACACGAAGGCGAGCGGCGGCCGCTGCGCTATGGCGACATGCTGATCCTGGTGCGCCGGCGCGGCAATGCGTTCGACGCGGTGATCCAGGCGCTGAAGCACGCCAACGTTCCCGTCGCCGGCGCCGACCGGCTGAAGCTGACCGAGCACATCGCGATCATCGACCTGATGAACCTTGCGGACGCGCTGCTGCTGCCGCAAGACGACCTCGCGCTGGCGGTGGCGCTGAAGAGCCCGCTGTTCGGTCTCGACGACGACGATTTGTTCCAGCTCGCCCATGACCGCAAGGGATCGCTGCGCCGCGCGCTCGGCGAGCACGCCGCTGGAAGCGAGAAATTCGCCACCGTGCTGCGACGCCTTGAGGCCTGCGAGATCCGTGCGCGCGAGGAGACGCCGTTCGCCTTCTATGCCTGGCTGCTCGGCGGTGACGGCGGTCGCGCGCGCATCCTGCGCCGGCTCGGCCATGAGGCCAATGACGCGCTCGACGAATTTTTGGAGCTGGCGCTGAACTGCGAGCGCAAGGCCCCGGCCTCGCTGCAGGGCTTCATGGCCTGGCTGCGCTCGGCCGACACCGAGGTGAAGCGCGACATGGAAATCACCCGCGACGAGGTGCGGGTGATGACGGTGCACGGCGCCAAGGGTCTTGAGGCATCGGTCGTGTTCATGGTCGACACGACGTCATCGCCCGCGGATTCGCAGCGGGTGCGGCTGATCCACGTGCCGCGCGGCAACGGCGGCGAGGTCGTGGTCTGGGCCGGGCGCAAGGCGGACGATCCCAAGCCGGTCGCCGACGCGCGCAAGGCGATGCTGGATGAGACCGAGGACGAATATCGCCGCCTGCTCTATGTCGCGATGACGCGCGCGGCCGATCGGCTCGTTGTCGGCGGCTGCCTGCCCGGCAACATGAGAACCGTCCGCAAGCTGAGCTGGTACGACCTCATCGACACCGGCCTCACCGGCTCCGGCCTGGACAAGCAGACGATCGAAACGCCGCTCGGCAAGGTAACCCGATTCGCCCGGCCGGAAGATGTCGTCGCGCTCGGCACGCCGGCGACATCCGTCGACCAGACGATCACCCTGCCGGACTGGCTGCGGACGCCGGCGCCGCGTGAAAGCGTCGACGACGATCTGGTGCGTCCCTCCGGCCAGTCGGCCGAGGAAGGCCGCAGCGTGCGGACCGGCGAATCAGTCCAATCGCGCGCACTGGCGCTCCAGCGCGGCACGCTGGTGCACCGGCTGCTGCAGTCCCTGCCCGACATCGCCGCCGACCGCCGGCGCGAGGCCGCGCTGGGCTTCATGACCCGCAATGCCGGCGACTGGCTGGATGCCGATCGCGTCACGCTGGCCGACAAGGTGCTCGCCCTGATCGCCGAACCACGCTTTGCACCGGTGTTTGCCGAGGGCAGCCGGGCGGAGGTCGCCATTGTCGGGAAACTCGACCGGCCGGGCCGCCCGCCGGCGCTGGTGTCGGGGCAGATCGACCGGCTGGTCGTTCGTCCGGACGAGGTTTTGATCGTCGATTTCAAGACCAACCAGACCGCCCCCAAAGGCGCCGCGGAAGCCCCCGCCGCCTATGTCCGGCAGCTTGCGCTGTACCGCGCGGTGCTATCCCGGCTTTATCCCCAAAGGCCGATCCGTGCCGTCCTGCTCTGGACCGAGGCCCTTGAATATATGGAGATTTCAGCCCCCGCGCTGGACGCGGCGCTGGCATCCCTTCATGTCGGCGTGAGCGTCCTTGACCCGGCAAGGGGCCGTTCATAGGTTGGGACCATGATCCCGGGCGCGATTCCATGTCGCGCCGATTCTCTTTCAACCGAGTGAGGTACTCCAATGGCCGTTGGCAAGGTTTCCGATACCGATTTCGAAGCCGAAGTGCTCAAGGCGAACGGTCCCGTCGTCGTCGATTTCTGGGCCGAATGGTGCGGCCCCTGCCGCATGATCGCACCCGCTCTCGATGAGATCGCCGGCGCGATGGGCGACAAGGTCAAGATCGTCAAGCTCAACGTCGACGAGAGCCCGAAGACCGCGTCGAAGTACGGCGTGATGTCGATCCCGACCCTGATGATCTTCAAGGGCGGCGAGATGGCCTCCCGTCAGGTCGGCGCGGCGCCGAAGGCGAAGCTCCAGCAGTGGATCACGTCCGCGGTCTGATCCACGTCGCGACTGATTGTTTGAAAGCGGCCGGCGCCACTGCCGGCCGTTTTATTTTTTGCCGGCCGCAATCATGCCGATCCCGTTTCGGCGAGCTTGGCGAGGCTCGCGAGAACCTCGGGAAAATCTGACGCAACAGCCGGGCCGATCTCGAACGCCTGCGGCCCTCGGGCGTCGACGGCGTAAACGACGCGCGTGCGCGCGGGTCCGATGGTTTCGATGCGATGGGCGACCTTGATGACGAGATCGCCGACCCGCGTTTCGTCGATGAAAGACGCGTTCTCGCGAACGTCGATCAGTTGCGAGCGTAACGCTTCCTCGCCCGGAGGCTTCATCGTGAACCAAGTGCCGGCCGCAAATGGCCCGTCAATCTCGATCTGCTCGATACCTGCGTTCCAGGTTTTCCAGGCGGGCACATCTCGGAAAATGCTCCAGATCGCCTCCGCGGTTGCCGATGTCTCGACCGCGTATTCGCCCCGCCAGATATTTTCGTCGCTCACGACACGCCTCCCCGTTCAATAGGTGCGCTTAAGCAGCTCTATCCGATCCAGCCCGTCGCCAACGCATGCGCCAGCTCGACCTGGCCATTGCTGTGCGCAAGCGCGGCCATGGCCTCGTGATCATAAGCGATGTGGCGGAACGTCACCTGCCACGCACCGTCAACGAGTTCGAGGATCGCGTAGCGCGCGTGCGGCGTGCCGGCCTCCACGACATGCGGGAACGGATGCACATCACGATAGCCGGGGCTGCCGACGCTGCCGGGATTGACGATCAGGCGGCCGTCGCGAAGCCGCACGGCACGGGCAAGATGCGTGTGGGCGCAGAGGATCAGGGATTGCGTGATGCCTTGCGCGAACTGCTCGATCCGATCGAGAGGCGATAGCGCTACGGTGCCGTCTGGGTGCACAGTGTCGAGCCAGTAGATCTCGTCATCCTCGGGCGTCGCGTGACAGAGGAAGACCTGGTCGCGAAGCACGCGAATTATCGGCTGCTCCCGCAGCCAGTCGAGCTGCGCGGCATTGAGCTGCGCGTGCGCGGGGCGGTCCCACGAGCCCATCTTCTCCGGGGGACGGTCGAGCAGATAGCGGTCGTGATTGCCAAGCACGTGCACGGCATCGAGCGTCATCAGAATCTCGATGGTGCGCCGCGCGTCGAGCGGGCCGCTCAGCATGTCGCCGAGATTGACGATGTCGGCGATGCCTTGCGCGCGGATGTCAGCAAGCACCGCCTCCAGCGCGAGATAGTTTCCGTGGACGTCGGCAATCGCGGCAAAACGCATTGGGATTCCCAATCTCGTATCCAGCAACGAGGCGCTCTATGCAGGAGGCGTGCCGTTGAGGCCGAGCACGTGGCCGGCAAGATAGAGCGAGCCGGTGATCAGGATGCGCGGCGGCACTTCGTAGGCGAGCTTCGACAGAGCGCGTAGCGCGGCCTCGATGCCGGGCGCGATCTCGACGCGCATGCCGAGGCTGCGGACCGCATCCGCAAGGCGATCGACAGGCATCGCGTTCTCGGTATCCGGAATCGGCACCACGATGACGTGGCGGGTGAGACCAGCGAAATTGGCAAGAAACGCTTTCGCATCCTTGTTGGCCATCATGCCGGCGATCACAACCAGCGGCCGCGACACGCGCTCTTCGAGATCGCCGAGCGCGGCGGCCGCGACGCGGCCGCCTTCGGCATTGTGCCCGCCGTCGAGCCAGATCTCGCTGCCTTGCGGACCCCAGGAGAGCAACTCGCCCGAGGTGAGACGCTGCATCCGCGCCGGCCATTCGGCGCCAACGATCCCGGCCTCGAATGCCGCATGGTTGATCTTGAAGTTTGGAATCGCACGCAGCGTCGCGATCGCGAGGCCGGCATTGTCGAACTGATGGCGGCCGAACAGGCGCGGCGCCGCGAGATCCATCAGGCCGCGCTCGTCGGAATAGACCAGACGGCCATGCTCGACATTGACGTGCCAGCTTTCGTTGGCGGCAAACAGCGGCGCGCGCATGCGCTTGGCCTCCGCCTCGATCGCCGCCATCGCCTCGGGCGTCTGCTCCGCGCACACCACGGGCATGCCGCGCTTGATGATCGCGGCTTTCTCGCCGGCAATCAACGCCAGGGTGTCGCCGAGGAAATCCATATGATCCATGCTGACAGGCGTGATCACGCAGGCTGCGGGCGTATCGACCACATTGGTCGAATCGAGCCGGCCGCCGAGGCCGACTTCGAGCAGCACCGCGTCGGCAGGATTTTGCGCGAACAAATGGAAGGCGGCGGCAGTCTTGAGCTCAAAGACGGTCGCAGGCTCGCCGGCATTGACGCGCTCGACCTCTTCCAGCGCCGCGCGCAATTCGTCGTCGGAGACGAGCACGCCGCCGCCGACGCGGCCGATGCGGAAACATTCGTTGATGCGGACGAGATAGGGCGAAGTGTAGGCGTGGACGCGCAGGCCGGCCGCCTCCAGCGTCGCGCGCAGATAGGCAACCGTCGAGCCCTTGCCGTTGGTGCCGGCGACATGGATCACTGGCGGCAGCTTGCGTTCGGGATGACCGAGCCGCTCGAGCAGGCGATGCATCCGCTCAAGCCCGAGATCGATGCGCTTCTGATGCAGGGCCGACAGCCGCCCGATCAATGCATCGAGCGAAGGCTTTGCGCTGTCAGAGGGCGCGTTCACGCGTGGGGCGCAGCCGGCGCCGTCTCAGGGGCCGATACGATCTGCGCCGGGCTGACGACCGGCTGCACCGATTTCGATGCATTCTCCTGCACCGGCGCCCTGGTGAGCAGGCGGCAGAGCCGCGCCAGGGTCGGACGCAACTCGTGGCGATGCACGACCATGTCGACCATGCCGTGCTCTTTCAGATATTCGGCGCGCTGGAAACCTTCCGGCAATTTCTCGCGGATGGTCTGCTCGATCACGCGCGCGCCCGCAAAGCCGATCAGCGCGCCGGGCTCGGCGATCTGCACGTCACCGAGCATCGCATAGGATGCGGTGACGCCGCCGGTGGTCGGGTTGGTCAGCACGACGATATAGGGCTGTTTTGCTTCGCGCAGCATCTGCACGCCGACCGTGGTGCGCGGCATCTGCATCAGCGACAGGATGCCTTCCTGCATGCGCGCGCCGCCGGATGCAGCGAACACGATGAAGGGCGACTTCTTCTCGACCGCAAGCTCGAGCCCGCGCACGAGGGCTTCACCCGCAGCCATGCCGAGCGAACCACCCATGAAATCGAAATCCTGCACGGCGATGACGACGCCGGCGCCTTCGAGCTTGCCGTAGCCGACCTTGACCGCGTCGTTCAGATTGGTGCGCGCACGCGCGTCCTTGATGCGATCGACGTACTTCTTCTCGTCGCGAAACTTCAGCGGATCGGGCGTGACGTCGGGCACGGCGACGTCGAACCAGGTCTCGTTGTCGAAGATCGACTTCAACCGCGCCACCGCGCCCATGCGCATATGGTAGTTCGAGCCGGGGATGACGAACTGGTTGGCCTCGACGTCCTTGTAGAACACAAGCTGTCCGGAATCCGGGCACTTGATCCACAAATTCTCCGGCGTCTCCCGCCGCAGCATGTTGCGAATCTTCGGCCGGACCACATTGGTAAGCCAGTTCATGGTTTGCTCCGATGTGCGAACCCGCAGGGGATCGCCTGAAGGACTATATGGCGGCCGGGCCCTTGCCCGGCAAGCCGCGGTGTCGCCCGCCCCTAAAGCGGAATTATGGCTACTCAGCCGCCTGTTTCGCGCCCTTGACGCCCTGGGCCAAGGCCGCAGTCAGCTCAGCCACCGCGTTAACGGTTTTGGCGGTCGCGCGGCCCTCGGCATCGAGACTGTTCTTGAGCGCATCGACCAGCGCGGTGCCGACCACCGAACCATCCGCCTTCTCGGCAATGGCGCGCGCCGCCTCCGGCGTGCGGATGCCAAAACCAACGCAGATCGGCAGCTTGGTATGCCGCTTGATACGCGCGACAGCTTGACCTACGGCATTCGCGTCCGCCGCTGCTGCACCGGTGATGCCGGCGATAGAGACGTAATAGACAAAGCCCGATGTGTTCGCGAGCACCGCGGGCAGGCGCTTGTCGTCGGTGGTCGGGGTCGCGAGGCGAATGAAGTTCAGGCCCGCCTTCAGCGCGGGAATGCAGAGCTCGTCGTCTTCCTCCGGCGGCAAATCGACGATGATGAGGCCGTCAACGCCGGCCGTCTTGGCATCAGCCAAAAACCTGTCGACGCCGTAAATGTAGATCGGATTGTAATAGCCCATCAGGACCAGCGGCGTGACGTTGTCGTCCTTGCGGAAGCCGCGCACCAGCTCCAGCGTCTTCGTCAAGGTCATGCCGTTCTTGAGCGCGCGCAGACCTGCCGCCTGAATCGAGGGACCATCCGCCATCGGATCGGTGAAGGGAATGCCGAGTTCGATGACGTCGGCGCCTGCCTTGGGCAGCGCCTTGACGATATTGAGCGAAGTCGTGAGATCGGGATCGCCGGCCATCACATAGGTGACGAAGGCCGAGCGGCCGGCTTTCTTCAGCTCGGCAAAACGGGTGTCGATACGCGTGGTCATGATTCGGCGGCCGCTGTGCTATACCTCTCCCCTCCGGGGAGAGGTCGGCTGCGGAGCAGCCGGGTGAGGGGGATGGAAAGATTCAAATCGAGAGCGCAAAAGCTTCGCGAGTCGCAGACGAGCGCGGAAGCAAAGATTTGGCAGGCGCTGCGCAACAGGCAGCTCGCCCGCTGGAAATTTCGTCGCCAGCATCCGGTCGATCGATACATCGTAGACTTCGTGACCTTGGACGGAAAACTCATCGTTGAAGTCGACGGCGTCACGCATTCCAGCCCGTCCGAGGTCGAGCGCGATGAAGCCAAGACCAAAGTGCTCGAGGCCTGCGGCTTCCTCGTCCTGCGCGTCTCGAACACTGACGTGTACGAAAATCTTGAGGGTGTCCTCGAGCTGATCCAGACATCACTGAGGTTCGAGTGAGCGGATAGACCCCTCACCCGGCTGCTTCGCAGCCGACCTCTCCCCGACGGGGAGAGGTGAAGAGAGTGCGACACGCGCCTCACTTGCTCTTGCCCTTCAGGATGTCGCCGACCTGGGGGACGTCCTTGTCGCCGCGGCCAGAGAGATTGATGACCATCAGGTGGTCTTTCGGCCGCTTCGGCGCAAGCTCCATCACCTTGGCGATGGCGTGCGCGGGCTCGAGTGCGGGAATGATGCCTTCGAGCTTCGAGAGCAGCTGGAACGCGGCGAGCGCCTCGTCATCGGTCGCGGAGAGATAATTGACGCGGCCGATCTCGTGCAGCCAGGAATGCTCGGGGCCGATGCCGGGATAGTCGAGGCCGGCCGAGATCGAATGCGCGTCCTGGATCTGACCGTCGGCATCCATCAGGAGATAGGTGCGGTTGCCATGCAGAACGCCGGGACGGCCGCCCGCAATTGAAGCCGCATGCAATTGCGTCAGCCCGTGACCTGCGGCTTCGACACCAAAAATCTCGACGGTGGAATCGTCGAGGAACGGATGGAACAGGCCCATCGCGTTCGAGCCGCCGCCGATGCAGGCGACCAGCGAATCCGGCAGGCGGCCCTCGACCTCCTGCATCTGCGTCCTGGTCTCGTTGCCGATGATGGACTGGAAGTCGCGCACCAGCGTCGGATAGGGATGCGGCCCTGCCACGGTGCCGATGCAGTAGAAGGTGTTGTGCACGTTGGTGACCCAATCGCGCAGCGCCTCGTTCATCGCGTCCTTCAGCGTGCGCGTGCCCGACTGCACCGGGACCACCGTTGCGCCCAGCATCTCCATGCGGATCACATTGGGCTGCTGCCGCTCGACGTCGACGGCGCCCATATAGACCACGCATTCCAGGCCGAAGCGCGCGCACAGCGTCGCGGTGGCGACACCGTGCTGGCCGGCGCCGGTCTCGGCGATGATGCGCTTCTTGCCCATGCGACGCGCCAGCATGATCTGGCCGAGCACGTTGTTCACCTTGTGCGAACCGGTGTGGTTGAGCTCTTCGCGCTTCAGATAGATCTTGGCACCGCCGAGATGCTCGGTGAGGCGCTCGGCGAAATAGAGCGGCGAGGGCCGGCCGACATAGTTCTTGAGATAGCCGTTCATCTCGGCCTGGAAGGCCGGATCGGCCTTGGCCGCGGTGTAGGCCTTCTCCAGATCGAGGATCAGCGGCATCAGGGTTTCGGCGACGAAGCGTCCGCCAAAGATGCCGAAATGGCCGCGCTCGTCGGGGCCGCTGCGATAGGAATTTGGTTTGGCGATGTTCATCGAACGCTCAACTCTTGAGTGGCGCGCGCGGCGCGAATGAAGGCCTTGATCAGCTCCGGATCCTTGACGCCTGGGGCGCTCTCGACACCCGAGGACACGTCGGCGCCACCGGCGCCGGTGACTCGGAGGGCTTCCGCAACATTGTCGACGTGAAGCCCGCCCGAGACCATGTAGGGCAGCCTCAAGTCGAGATTTTCCAGCAGGTGCCAATCGAACGGCGCGCCCAGACCGCCGGGACGCGTCGCATCCTTCGGCGCACGCGCGTCGAACAGGATGCGGTCGGCGACCGCGGCATAGCCGGGCAGCACGGCGAGATCGGCCGATGTTGCAACCGGCACCGCTTTCATCACGGGGCGGCCGAACTTCTGCTTGATGTCGCGCAGCCGTGCCACGCTCTCTTGGCCGTGGAGCTGAAAAATGTCCGGCGACAGCGCGTCCATGATGTTGTCGAGCGCGGCATCGTCGGCATCGACGGTGAGCGCGACCTTGAGCGCGCGCTGCCTCACCTGCCGGCCGAGGTCGCGCCCCGTCTCCAGCGAGACATGCCGGGGCGACGGCGGGAAGAACACGAACCCCACCATGTCGGCGCCCGCGTCGAGCGCTATTTCGAGCGTCTCACGCGTGGACAGACCGCAGATTTTGACGAGCAGGGACATGGTCTCAAAGCGGGTGGAGGCCGCAAGCGGCGGCCGGGAAACGGGTTTTTTCGGTCGGGCCGCTTCTACAACGTCGCGCGCTGCTTGTCTCGCCCGATAGCCCCGTAAAGGCCCACCCCGGAGGGCACCGGGAGGTGCCGGGACTCGGGCTTGGCCGGGGCCGCCTGAGCCCGGAGTCCGGCCAATTCGACTTGGGCGGCCCGGGCATCTGCCTCATGCCGGCGTGCAGCGCGCCGCCAGTGCCGCTGGCCGAACCAGACGGCGCAGCCGCCCACCACGACGCCCAGCGCGGCCACCACGATCAAGATCAGGAACAGCGGCCATGTGACCGACAGCGCCGGATCGTTCGCCATGAGGGGATCAAAGGAGACCGTGACGAAATGCCGGTTGGCGACGGCGAAGGTCACCAGGACCAGGAACGCCAGAATCACGATCAGTGCGGTCAGGAACTTTCGCATCGCGATCGCTCGTCTTGAATCAAGCTTGCTGCCGCATCATGCGGCCATTCGGTTAAGCCCGGACGACAGCGTTAGTCCGGGGCGCCCGGATCCGGATGGTCGCGGTTCAGCCGCTCGCGCATTTCCTTGCCGGTCTTGAAGAACGGAACGCTCTTCTGATCGACGGGGACATGGGCGCCGGTGCGCGGATTACGCCCAGCGCGTGCAGGGCGATGCTTGACCGAGAAGGCACCGAAGCCGCGCAACTCGACGCGATCACCGCGTGCGAGAGCCGCTACGATCTCTTCGAGAATCGCATTCACAATGTTCTCGACATCCCGCTGGTACAGATGCGGGTTGTGCTCGGCGATACGCTGAACAAGTTCGGATTTGATCATCGAGAGATAGGACCCGGGAGCGTGCGGATGACCATTTCCGTGAAAATACCGTGATCTGTCAAGACGCTAAATGAAGGTTGAGCGTCGTGAAAATGCGTGACAAATGCCGAAAAAGCGGGCTGCACGGCTACCCGCCGGACGGGAAAAAGCTCTGAAGCTCGCGTTGTTCCCGCTTATTCCCGGTCAATTCGAGGCAGCCGGCTGCCACAAGGCCAGCATTCCATCCAACCCGATGCGATCAACCGCCTGCACGACGCCGGTTTGCGCGATTTGGTGCGCAATCGAGCCGAATCCAAGCGCTTCCAGCGTGACGGCGGCAGCCGTCTTGAGGAACGGCAGGTCGCCAAAGCGCGGCTCGAGCTTGTAATCGCGCACGTTGAGACCCTTCTTGACGCCCTTCTGCTCCTCGAGCCAGGTCACGGCGGTTTTCTCGTCGCCGAGCTGATCGATCAGCTTGAGATCGATCGCCTGGCGTCCGGTGAAGACGCGGCCATCGACGACTTTTTCGAGCTGCGTGTCATCCATGCCACGGCGCTGCTTCACCAGATCCTTGAACCAGGCATAGGAATCCTTCACCAGCGCATCCAGCGCGGCCCGTGCCTCGGGGCTGGTCGGCTCAAAACCGTTGGGCGCGGCCTTCAGGGGCGTGGACTTCACTTCCTCGACCTTGACGCCGACGGTCTTCAGCAGCTCGGTGAAGTTCGGAAACTGGAACAGCACGCCGATCGAGCCGACCAGCGAACTCTGCTGGGCGATGATGTGGTCGCTCGCAATCGCGGTGATGTAGCCGCCGGACGCCGCAAGACCCTCGACCACGACGACCAGCGGCTTCTTCGCCTTCAGGCGCGTCAAGGAATCGTAGAGCTGCTCGGAGCCGGCGGTGGTGCCGCCCGGTGAGTTGACGTGAACGATGACGGCGGCAGCCTGCGAATTCTCCAGCCGCTCCAGCGCCCGCGTCCGCTCGGAATCGCTGCGGATCAGGCCGTCGATCTGCACACGCGCGATTGAGCCTGCGGAGGCGAAGCTGCCCTGTGCGCCGGGCGTCGCGATCAGCGCAAAGCCCGCGATCGCAGCGATCGCGATCAGCGCAGCCATCACGCGCCAGAACGTCAGCTTGCGGCGGATCCTGCGGCGATCGACGATGATGTCCGAATCGAGTGACATCGGAATATCTCCAAATGAAGGGCCGCCGGCGTTGTGCCGTCACAACGTGACCAATGAATTGTCTGGATACATCAATTGCGGCGCAATTTGAAGAAAACAAGGCCCCGCGTCGCCCGGACGGTGCCCCAACAAAAAAGCCCCGGCTCGCGCCGGGGCTCTGATGTCAGCAAAACCTGCGTTTCGCTTACTTGCTGTCGCGGTTCTTGAGCGCGGTGCCCAGGATGTCGCCGAGAGTCGCTCCCGAATCCGAGGAGCCGTACTGCGCGATGGCTTCCTTCTCTTCGGCAACTTCGAGCGCCTTGATCGACACCTGGACCTTGCGGGCCTTCTTGTCGAACTGGATCACGCGGGCATCGACCTTCTCGCCGACGGCAAAGCGTTCGGCGCGCTGGTCGTTGCGGTCACGCGCGAGCTCCGATCGCTTGACGAAGGTGGTGAAGTCGGTCCCGGCGATCTTCACCTCGATGCCGCTTTCCTTCACTTCGAGCACTTCGCAGGTCACGACCGCGCCCTTCTTGACATCGCCCGGCTCGGCGAATGGGTCGCCTTCGAGCTGCTTGATGCCGAGCGAGATACGCTCCTTCTCGACGTCCACATCGAGCACCACGGCTTTCACCACGTCGCCCTTCTTGTAGTTGTCGATCACCTGCTCGCCCGGAAGCTTCCAGTCGAGGTCGGAGAGATGGACCATGCCGTCGACGTCGCCCTCGAGACCCAGGAACAGACCGAACTCGGTCTTGTTCTTGACTTCGCCCTCGACGGTCGAACCAGTCGGGTGACCTTCAACGAAGACCTCCCACGGGTTGCGCATGGTCTGCTTGAGACCGAGCGAAATGCGGCGCTTGACGGAATCGACTTCCAGCACCTGCACGTCGACTTCCTGCGAGGTCGACACGATCTTGCCGGGGTGCATGTTCTTCTTGGTCCACGACATCTCGGAGACGTGGATCAGGCCTTCGATGCCCGGCTCGAGCTCGACGAACGCACCGTAGTCGGTGATGTTGGTGACACGGCCGGTGAAGCGGGCACCCAGCGGGTACTTGGCTTCGATGCCCTGCCACGGATCGTCCAGCAGCTGCTTCATGCCCAGCGAGATGCGGTGCGTCTCGTGGTTGATCTTGATGATCTTGACCTTCACGGTCTGGCCGATCGAGAGCACCTCGGTCGGGTGGTTGACGCGGCGCCACGCGATGTCGGTGACGTGCAGCAGGCCGTCGATGCCGCCGAGATCAACGAACGCACCGTAATCGGTGATGTTCTTGACCACGCCGTCGATGACCTGACCCTCTTCGAGGTTCTGCACCAGCTCCTGACGCTGCTCGGCGCGAGTCTCTTCGAGAACCGTGCGGCGGGAGACGACGATGTTGCCGCGGCGGCGGTCCATCTTGAGGATCTGGAACGGCTGCGCGTTGTTCATCAGCGGCGCGACGTCGCGGATCGGACGGATGTCGACCTGCGAACGCGGCAGGAAGGCAACGGCGCCGTCGAGGTCGACGGTGAAGCCGCCCTTGACCTGGTTGAAGATGACGCCCGTGACCTTCTCGTTGTTCTGGAACGCCTTCTCCAGCTTGCCCCAGCTCTCTTCGCGGCGCGCCTTGTCGCGCGACAGCACGGCTTCGCCGAGGGCGTTCTCGATGCGATCGAGGAACACTTCCACCTCGTCGCCGACCTTGATCTCGCTCTCACGGCCGGGGCCGGAAAATTCGCGCAGGGCGACGCGGCCCTCGGTCTTCAGGCCGACGTCGATGACGGCCATGTCCTTTTCAATTGCAACCACCTTGCCCTTGACGACGGAGCTCTCCTGCAGGTTGCCACCTGCGAAGGACTCGTCGAGCATCGCGGCGAAATCGTCGCGCGACGGGCTATAGGTATCAGCGGAAGTCGAAGCCATTTGTTCTCCAGTTGCGGATGTCTTGCCGGCCGTTGGGTTTTTGGGCGTACCGCGCGTGCAGTGTCGGAAGGTCCACAAAACCTTCGAGCGACCGCTCGTTGCTCCGGTTTGCCGGAACAGCGGAAGCGGGCCGGCTGGGCCCGCACGTTCGATACGTGGAAATCTTTTGTCCGGAGCCTGGATCGCGTCGGCCCCAAAGCAGGGACCGAGAGTATCGACCTCAAAGAGCGGGAGCGGGCGCTTCCTCCAATGACGGCTGCGGCTTAACCCCGCGACCGGCCCGCTCGGACGGCCTCGATAATGTCGATGGCGGCCCGGACGCCGCCTTCTATATCCAGTTGGGAGTTATCAAGCAAGTAAGCATCTGCGGCCGGTTTTAGAGGCGCGATCGGCCTGTTCTTGTCCCGTTCGTCGCGCTGGATGATGTCGGCGAGCACCGCCGCCTCATCCGCCTCCTCGCCCCGCGCTCTCGCCTCCATGGTGCGGCGGCGGGCCCGGACCTTTGGGTCAGCCACGACGAAGATCTTCACGTCGGCGTCGGGGCAGATCACGGTTCCAATGTCCCGGCCGTCCAGCACCGCGCCGGGCGGACCGGCGGCGAATTGCCGCTGGAAATTGAGCAGGACCTCGCGAACCCTGGGAATCGCCGAGACGATGGAGGCGCCCTCGCCGGTCGTCTGGGTCTTGAGGGCCGGATTGCCGAACTTTTCGGGATCGAGTTCCAGCGCGGCTTGCACCGCAGCCGTCTCGTCCCGGAGGTCATGGCCGGACTGCATCAGCGCGTAGGCGACCGCACGATAGATCACGCCGGTATCGAGGTGACGATAACCGTAATGATGCGCGAGGCGCTTGCCGAGCGTGCCCTTGCCCGAGGCCGCGGGTCCATCGATGGCGATGATCATGAAAACTCGGCCCCCAGCGACCGCATCATCGGAATGAAGTCCGGGAAACTGGTGGCGATGAAGGCGGTGTCGTCGACCGTCACGGGCTGATCGGACGCGCAGCCCATCACCAGCGCGGACATCGCGATACGGTGGTCCATATGCGTGGCGACGGTGCCGCCGCCGGGGACGTGGCCGCGGCCCTCGACGATCAGATCGTCGCCGGAAACAGTGACCTTCACGCCATTGACGCGGAGCATGTCCGCGGTGGCCTCGAGCCGATCGGATTCCTTGACGCGCAACTCCTTCAGGCCGCGCATGATGGTCGTGCCTTCGGCGAACGAAGCCGCGACCGCCAGCACGAGATATTCGTCGATCATCGAGGGCGCACGCTCCGGCGGCACCTCGACGCCGCGCAGTTTTGACGCGCGCACGCGCAGCTGCGCCATCGGCTCGCCGGCATCGCCGCGCACTTCGCTTTCCTCGATGGACGCGCCCATTTCACGCAACGTCGTGAAAAGGCCGGTGCGCAGCGGATTGGTCATCACGTCGGACAGAACGACATCGGAGCCTTCGACGATCAGCGCCGCGACGACCGGAAACGCCGCCGAGGACGGATCGGCGGGCACGATGACGGCGGCGCCATGCAGCTCGGGTTGGCCGACCAGCGTAATGCGGCGGCCGTGAGCACCTTCGGCAACCGATGTGATATCCGCGCCGAAATGCTTCAGCATCAGCTCGGTGTGGTCGCGGCTGGCCTCGTTCTCGATCACGGTCGTGGTGCCCGGCGCAGACAGGCCCGCCAGCAGCACCGCCGACTTGATCTGGGCCGAGGCGACCGGGGTCTTGTACGTAATCGGCAGCGGATCGCGCGCGCCCTGGACGGTCAGCGGCAGGCGGCCACCCTCAGCGGCAGACGCGACCTTGGCGCCCATCTTTTCGAGCGGATCGAGGATCCGGCGCATCGGGCGGCTGCGCAGCGAGGCATCACCATCGAACACCGCCGAGATCGGGCAGCCTGCGACGGCGCCCATGACCAGCCGGCAGCCGGTGCCGGAGTTGCCGAAATCCAGCGCTGCCTTGGGCTGGACAAAGCCTCCGACGCCCACACCCTGCACCTTCCAGGCGAAATCACCGGTGCGTTCGACCTTGGCGCCGAGCGCCTGCATGGATTTGGCGGTGTTGAGGACGTCCTCGCCCTCGAGGAGACCTGTGATCCGGGTCTCGCCGACAGCAAGCGCGCCCAGAATGAGGGCGCGGTGGGAAATCGACTTGTCCCCGGGCACCCGTACTTTCCCGGTCAGGGGACCGCTTGAGCGCGACTTCAGCGGCGTCGGCTTGTCGGAATGGGTCAAGATTGTGTCCTTGAATGCGCCTCAGAGGCTCGCGGGCACCTACCACATGGCCTCCCCGCCGTCACGAGCATGTCTTTCTCTCGTAATGCGCTATTGACAGCGGGCCGCCAACTAGCCAAGTGAAACACCGCTTTTCAGACATCCCAGGATTCCTCTGCCGTGGCCAAGTCCGAACTCGGAACCAAACGTATTTGCCCCACGACGGGCAAGAAATTCTACGACCTCAACAAGAATCCGGTGATCTCGCCCTATACCGGCGAAGTGGTACCGATTGCGCCTGTGGCGCCGGCCCGCGCCACCCGCGGCGCCGAAGCCCGTCACGCGGCTGCCGCGGAGACCACGCCGGAGCCGGCAGAGGTCGAAGAGGTTTCGCTCGAGGAGGCCGATGCCGAGGAGAACACCGGCAAGGTCAAGGCCGTCGTCCCCGAATCCGAGGACGATATCGAGGTCGACGAGACCCTCGACGACGACGATGACGATGATTCGACCTTCATTGCCGACGAAGAAGAGGGCGATGAGGACGTGACCGACATCATTGGTGATGTCGGAGGTGATGAAGAGACTTGAGATCAGCCCTGATCTGTGAAAAAGGGTGCACCGCGCGAGTCACCAGGCTCGCCGGTCGGGAGTGATCCACAAGGATCGTCCCAGGACTTAAGGGGCCATAGCTCAGCTGGGAGAGCGCTTGCATGGCATGCAAGAGGTCGGCGGTTCGATCCCGCCTGGCTCCACCACGCTTCGCCCTTCGGGCTACGCGTGGCGCAGCCACGAGGAGCCCGAAGGGTGAAGCGTGGTGTCCGGCGAAGCCCGCAGGGCGAAGACGGACCCGGTGAGACTTCCACCTAACGACTGCCCAGACGCGAGACGTCAATGTGGTACGTCTACATCCTCCGCAGCATCGAATTCCCCGACCAGGAATACATCGGCGCCACGGAAGATTTGAAGCGACGACTCCCTGAGCATAATGCCGGCAAATCCGCTCACACGGCCAAATTCAAGCCGTGGAAGCTAGTCTGGTACTGCGCTTTTCCCGACAAGCTGAAGGCCTTGGCATTCGAGAAATATCTCAAGTCGCACTCGGGCCGCGCCTTCTCGAAAAAGCGGCTCTGCTAGCCCCTATTCCCCAATCACCGCATTCAACCGATCCCGCAGCGCGACGATCTCGTCTTTCATCGCGACCAGTTCTGACACCGAGCAATCCGACGCCGCCAGGATCGACTGCGGGACACTGCGCGCCTTGTCCTTCAGCGCGTGCCCCTGCGGCGTCAGCGCGATCAGGACCTGACGCTCGTCCTCGCTGGAGCGCGTGCGCTTGACGAGGTGCGCGGCCTCTAACCGCTTGAGCAGCGGCGTCAGCGTTCCCGAATCCAGAAACAGCTTTTCGCCGATGTCCTTGAGCGGCACGTCGTCGCGCTCCCACAGCACCAGCATCACCAGATATTGCGGATAGGTCAGGTCGAGCCGGTCGAGCAGCGGCTTGTAGACGCGGTTGAAGGCGTGCGCGGCGGAATAGACGGCGAAGCAGATCTGGTTGTCGAGGCGTTGCGGATCCAGGGTCGATAATTTCCGGGCCATAGAGAATCTCACGAGATTGACCCGCATTGTGGGACCGGGCGGGCCGACATTCAATTGCGAACAATTAAATGTGAGGCATGCAGATTTCAATTGCGCACAATCTAATTGTTTGCGATATAGGCCTCACCCCAACCCGAAGACCCCAAGGGAGACGAAAATGTCCGTGAACGTCCTCTACAAGACCAGCGCAAAAGCCACCGGCGGCCGTGACGGCCATGCTGCGACCCTCGACGGCGCGCTCGACGTCAAGCTTACCACGCCGAAGGAGCTCGGCGGCGGCGGCGGCGCCGGCAACAATCCCGAGCAGCTGTTTGCGGCCGGCTATGCCGCCTGCTTCATCGGCGCGATGAAGTTCGTGTCCTCGCAGGGCGGCCCGAAGGTCCCCGCCGACGCCTCCGTGACCTCGACCGTCGGCATCGGCCCGCGCTCGGCCGGCGGCTTCGGCCTCGACATCGATCTGGCCGTCTCGCTGCCGGGCCTGTCCCGCGCCGACGCCGAGGCGCTGGTCGAGAAAGCGCACCAGGTGTGCCCGTATTCCAACGCGACGCGCGGCAATGTCGACGTCCGCCTGACGGTCGTCTGATCAGACGGTGGATTGGCTGGCCCGGGATCTCCCTCGGGCCGGCCGCCTCTGTTTGATTTGCCATGCCGCGGGATTGTGCCGCGACGCATACGCCCCCACGCGACAAGCCATTGCTGGCTTGGACGAACCTCGCTAGGCCTGTGGTCAAATATCGACACAGGGGAAGCGAAAGCATGACTGAAGCCGCAACCGGCGCAATGAGCGGACTGCGCGTCATCGATCTCACGCGCGTGCTCGGCGGCCCCTACTGCACCCAGATCCTCGCCGACCATGGCGCCGATGTGATCAAGGTCGAGCCGCCTGCGGGCGACGAGGTGCGCGACTGGGGCCCTCCCTTCCACGACGACGATGCGGCTTATTTCGTCGGCATCAACCGCAACAAGCGCTCGATCGGCCTCGATCTCGCTTCCGAGGGCGGCCGTGTCGTGCTGCTCAAGATGCTGGAGACCGCCGACGTCCTGATCGAGAATTTCAAGCCGGGCACGCTGGAGAAATGGGGCATCGGCAACGATGTGCTCAGCAAGACATATCCGCGCCTCGTGCATTGCCGGATCTGCGGCTTCGGCGCCGACGGTCCGCGCGGCGGCAATCCCGGCTATGACGCCATCATCCAGGCCATGACCGGCATGATCGCGGCGACCGGCTCGCCCGAGAGCGGCCCGATGCGGATCGGCGTGCCGCTGGTCGACATCACCACCGGTCTTTACGCAGCGATCGGCATCCTGATGGCGCTGTCCGAGCGCCAGCGCTCGGGCAAGGGCCAGTTCCTGGAGACGACGCTGTACGAGACCGGCCTTGCCATCATGCATCCGCACACCGCGAATTATTTCATGCATGGCAAGCCGCCCGGCCTCACCGGCAACGAGCATCCGAACCTCGTTCCTTACGCGATCTTCCCGACCAAGACCGACAACATCTTCATCGGCGTCGGCAATGACGGCACCTTCCGCAAGCTCGCCAAGGAAATCGGCAAGCCCGAGCTCGGCACCGATCCGCGCTTTGCCCGCAACAAGGACCGCATCGCCAATCGCGAGGCGTTGCGTGCCGAACTTGCCGCGGTGTTCAGCCAGCACGAGGCCGAGCCGTTGTGCAATCGCCTGCTAGCCGCGGGCCTGCCCGCAGGTCCCGTGCAGAAGATCGACCAAGCGCTGACCAACCCGCACACGATCGCGCGCGGCGATGTCATCGAGAAGGACTGGTACAAGGGCGTGGCCTCGCCGATCCGGCTCGATCGCAGCAAGCCGAGCCTGCGCCGCCTGCCGCCGAAGTTCAGCCAGCACGCCCAGGAGGTACTGGGCGAGTTCGGCTACTCAAACGCGGAGATCGACGCGATGGTCGCGAAGGGCACGGTCTGCGGTCCCGAGCGCAAGCGCTAAGCCTTCACGGCGGGCGCTCCCTCTCCCGCTTGCGGGAGAGGGTCGGGGAGAGGGTGTCTCCACAGCGGGACAACCCTGGAGGATAGAGCCCTCACCCGGCGCCGCGCGCCGACCTCTCCCGCAAGCGGGAGAGGTTTAGAGAAATCTGCAAATGCCGCAGTGCGGCGCGAGCACGCATGTGCACCGCGAACGGATGCGGCTGCCCGTTTGGCATTCGCCTATTTGACGGCTTCCCTTTTCCCGCGCTTGCCGCTTTCGTTTCGGCCGCCTACACAGTCATGTGAACGTCATATGGCGCTGCTAGCGCAAGCGATCTTTTTGACGGCCAAGGGAGGTTACTTGATGGCTCTTCGACATTTTGGGGCGGCTGCCGCTGTTGCAATCGCGGTTGGCATGACGGCTTCGCCGGCGCTGGCTGTGACCGAGATCCAGTGGTGGCATGCGATGACGGGCGCCAACAATGACGTCATCGTCAAGCTCGCCACCGACTTCAATACGTCGCAGACCGACTACAAGGTCATCCCGACCTACAAGGGCAACTATCCCGACACGATGAACGCCGGCATCGCCGCCTTCCGCGCCGGCAACGCTCCGCACATCATGCAGGTGTTCGAAGTCGGCACCGCGACCATGATGGCCGCGACCGGCGCCGTGAAGCCCGTCTACAAGCTGATGGCCGAGGCCGGCGAGAAATTCGATCCGAAGAACTATCTGTCCGCGATCACCGGCTACTACTCGACCTCGAAGGGCGAGATGCTGTCCTTCCCCTTCAACTCGTCGTCGACCGTCATGTGGGTCAACCTCGACGAGCTCAAGAAGGCGAATATCGAGATCCCGAAGACCTGGCCCGAGACCTTCGAAGCCGCCAAGAAGCTCCACGACAACGGTCATCCGACCTGCGGCTTCTCCGGCTCCTGGGTCACCTGGGTCAATCTCGAGCAGCTCTCCGCCTGGCACAACGTGCCGCTCGCCAGCAAGGCCAACGGCCTCGACGGCTTCGACACCGTGCTCGAATTCAACGGGCCGCTCCAGCTGAAGCACCTCGAGAAGCTGGTCGAGCTCCAGAAGGACAAGATCTACGACTACGCCGGCCGCACCAACACCGGCGAAGGCCGCTTCACTTCGGGCGAATGCCCGATCTACATCACCTCGTCCGCCTTCTTCGGCAACGTCAAGGCGCAGGCCAAGTTCAACTTCACCGCTGCGCCGATGCCGTACTATCCGGACGTCAAGGGCGCACCGCAGAACTCGATCATCGGCGGCGCGTCGCTCTGGATCATGGGCGGCAAATCGGCCGACGAATACAAGGGCGTCGCAAAATTCCTGACCTTCCTCTCGGACACCGATCGCCAGGTCTACATCCACAAGGCCTCGGGCTATCTGCCGATCACCAAGGCGGCCTACGCCAAGGCGAAGGAAGAAGGCTTCTACAAGGACCAGCCCTATCTCGAGACCCCGCTGCTCGAGCTGACCAACAAGGAGCCGACCGACAATTCGCGCGGTCTGCGCCTCGGCAACATGGTCCAGCTGCGTGACGTCTGGTCGGAAGAGATCGAGCAGGCGCTGGCCGGCAAGAAGACCGCCAAGCAGGCGCTGGATACGGCTGTCGAGCGCGGCAACACGATGCTGCGTCAGTTCGAAAAGACCGCTGTGAAGTGAGGCGATGAGCGGCAGACCGCGATCCGGCCTGCCGCTCTGCTGACATCATGCAAAAGCAATCCATTTTCCAATCAAAGCTGTTGCCCTACGCGCTGGTTGCCCCGCAACTCGCGATCGTCCTGATATTTTTCTACTGGCCGGCCTTGCAGGCGGTGATCCAGTCCTTCCTGCTCCAGGACGCCTTCGGTCTTTCGTCGAGCTTCGTCTGGTTCGACAATTATATCGAGCTGTTCAAGGACCCCGCTTATTTCGAAGCGATCGTCCGGACGTTCTTCTTCTCGTTTGCGATCGCGGTGTCGTCGCTGTCCTTTGCGCTGCTGCTCGCCGTGATGGCGGACAAGCCGCTGCGCGGCTCGATGCTCTACCGTACGCTCTTGATCTGGCCCTATGCGGTCGCACCGCCCGTGGTCGGCGTGCTCTGGATCTTCATGCTGCATCCCTCGCTCGGCGTGCTCGCGCGATACTTGCGCGCCGCCGGCGTCGACTGGAATCCGCTGCTCGACGGCAACCAGGCCGCTGCGCTGATCATCCTCGCCGCGGCCTGGAAGCAGATCTCGTATAATTTCCTGTTCTTCCTCGCCGGGCTGCAAGCCATCCCCAGAAGCGTGTTCGAGGCTGCCGCGATCGACGGCGCGCGCCCGATGCGGCGGTTCTGGACCGTGACCTTCCCGCTGCTGTCGCCGACCATCTTCTTCCTGCTGGTCGTCAACATCGTCTACGCCTTCTTCGACACCTTCGGCATCATCGACACCATGACCCGCGGCGGTCCCGGCACGTCGACGGTGACGCTGGTCTACAAGGTCTATTCCGACGGCCTGCTCGGCGGCAATCTCGGCAGTTCGGCGGCGCAGTCGGTGATCCTGATGGTCATGGTCATCGTGCTGACGGGAATCCAGTTCCGCTTCGTCGAACGCAAGGTGACCTACTGATGGTCGAGCAAGAGGGCTTTCGACGCTACGTCGCCCATATCATCCTCTGGATCGGGATCGCGATCGTCGCGTTTCCCGTCTACATCGCCATCGTCGCCTCGACCCAGGACAACGCGCTGATCGCCAACGGGCAGATGTCGCTGCTGCCGGGCGGGCACTTCTTCGAGGTCTACTACCAGACCATCTTCGTCGGCACGAGCGGCTCGACCCGCGAGCCCGTCTACAACATGATGCTGAACTCGCTGGTGATGGCGCTCTTGATCGCCGTCGGCAAGATCGCGATCTCGATCATCTCTGCCTATGGGATCGTGTATTTCCGCTTTCCGTTCCGGATGCCGATCTTCTGGATCATCTTCATCACGCTGATGCTGCCGGTCGAGGTCCGCATCTACCCGACCTACAAGATCGTCGCCGACCTGCACATGCTCGACAGCTATGCCGGCCTGGCGCTGCCGCTGATCGCATCCGCCACCGCGACATTGCTGTTTCGCCAGTTCTTCATGACCGTGCCGGACGAATTGCTTGAGGCCTCGCGCATCGACGGCGCCGGTCCCTTGCGCTTCTTCTGGGATACGCTGCTGCCGCTGTCGCGCACCAACATGGCGGCGCTGTTCGTGATCCTCTTCATCCTCGGCTGGAATCAATATCTCTGGCCGCTGCTGATCACCACGCGCGACGACATGCAGACCATCCAGGTCGGCATCCGCAAGATGATCACCACCACCGACGCGCTGACCGAATGGCCGGTGGTGATGGCGACCGCCGTGCTGGCCATGCTGCCGCCGGTGTTCGTCGTCGTCGCCATGCAGAAATTGTTCGTCCGCGGTCTGGTCGAGACGGAGAAGTAGAGAGTTATGGCCAACGTCACCCTGCGCAACGTCCGCAAGACCTACACTGGCGGCTTCGAGGCCATCAAGGGCGTCAACGTCGATGTCGGCGACGGACAGTTCTGCGTGCTGGTCGGCCCCTCCGGCTGCGGCAAGTCGACGCTGCTCCGCATGGTCGCGGGCCTCGAGACCGTCTCCGGCGGCGAGATCGACATCGGCGGCCGTGTCGTCAACCAGGTCGAGCCGGCCGATCGCGATATCGCGATGGTGTTCCAGAACTACGCGCTCTATCCGCATATGAGCGTCTTCAACAACATGGCTTACGGCCTGCGCAACCGCGGCATGGCCGAGACCGAGGTCAAGACCCGCGTCGACGAAGCCGCGCGCGTGCTCGAGCTCTCAGCCATGCTGGAGCGCAAGCCGCGCCAGCTCTCCGGCGGCCAGCGCCAGCGCGTCGCCATGGGCCGCGCCATCGTGCGCCAGCCGAAAGTCTTCCTGTTCGACGAGCCGCTGTCGAACCTCGACGCAAAGCTGCGCATCGCGATGCGGGTCGAGATCCGCAAATTGCAGCGCCGGCTCAACACGACGTCGATCTACGTCACCCACGACCAGCTCGAGGCGATGACGCTCGCCGATATTCTCGTCGTGATGAATGGCGGCCAGGTCGAGCAGATCGGCAATCCGCTGGCAATCTACGAGAAGCCGGCCACGACCTTCGTCGCCTCCTTCATCGGCGCGCCGCCGATGAATCTGATGTCGATGCGCACTGAGGAGATCAAATCGCAGCTCGGCAGCGCAGGCGAAGCCGGCATCCTCGGCATCCGTCCGGAAGATTTTGTCATCACCGACCAGACCCCGGCCGGCGGCGTCGCATTGCCGCTGACGGTGGAAGCGATCGAACGTGTCGGCGCCGAAACCTTTATTTACGGCTCACGCGCCGAGGACGAGCAGCGCGTCGCCGCCACGCCGGGCGAGCTGCCGCCGGGCGAGGTCATCGTCCGTGTTCCCGGAACCGAGGCTCCCGCCATCGGCCAGAAAATCCGGGTCGCGGCGGTGCGCCAAAAGCTGCATCTGTTCAGCGGCGACGGGCGGACGCGAATCGAGGGCTGACCGGTTCCGCAAGGGCCGGCCAGGACTGCGAAAACAACCCCATGCACAGTAGATGGGGCTCTGTTTTCATTGGGATAAATCGCCCCGCAAATTCATCACGGCCGGCGACCGCTGAAACAGTGAATCCACAGCCCCCTGCTACGTCCTTGAACCCAAACAGGGATATGCCCATATTGCTGACCAAGGGGCGCCGGTTCCGGGCCTTGAAATGCCAAAGTCGCTTCGAGAGGACTTTGTAAACTATGTCTCGTGTTCCCACGTTATCCAGTCCGTTCCTTCTGGGCTTCGATGAGATCGAGCGCGTGCTCGATCGCGTCGTCAAAGGCGCCGACGGTTACCCTCCCTACAATATCGAGAGGTGCGACCGATCCGACGGCCAGCCCGAGCGGCTGCGGATCACGCTGGCGGTCGCCGGATTCACCCGCGACCAACTCGATGTAACCATTGAGGAAAACCAGCTCGTCATCCGCGGGCGACAGCAGGACGACAAGACCCGGCAATACATCCATCGCGGCATCGCCGCGCGCCACTTCCAGCGCACCTTCGTGCTGGCGGAGGGGATGCTGGTGCTGGGTGCGGATCTGAAGAACGGGTTGTTGTCGATCGACCTGGCCCGGCCAGAACCGGAGAGGATCGTTAAGACAATCGCTATCAATGAGCACGAATAATGGAACGAGTAGCGGACTCGACCGCTTAGTTTCTGTGAAGGAGTCGAGACCATGAGTGAAGGTCACGTTGCGTTCGAATACGAAGCCAAGGCCGTCTCGCCCGAGACGTTGGCAACCCTCGGCGAAGGCCATATCGCCTATGTGAAGCAGATCCGCTCCGAGGATGTTCCGGGCCTGTTTCCCGAAGCGCCGAAGATCGCGCCCGGCCTCAAGCTGTTCGCGCTCCACGCCGCCGACGGCACGCCGATCATGCTGACCGACAGCCGCGAAGCCGCGGTCGCCAATGCCTGGAGCAACGAGCTGCAGGCGGTGAGCGTGCACTGAACGCACGCGCGTCGCACGAATAGAGTTTTGAGCGGGCATGCCTTCGCACGAAGGCATGCCCGTTTTCATTTTGAGGGATGATGTTTCCGCGTCGCAATGACGGAGTGTGAGGCTACGGCGTGCCCACCTCTCATGTCCCGGACAAGCTGCAACGCGCATAGGCGCGTTCACGCGCGTCTTCGACGCGCTATGCGTTGTGGCGCAGAGCCGAAGAAGCGCTGCGCTGTCGGCGGTCTTCGCATCAAGGTCGGCAATGAGGTTGTTAGTGGCATCGGCGTCTCGGGCGGGCCCGGCATTGATGACGACGAAGCTTGCGCCAAAGCCGGCATCGACAAGATCAGCGCACACCTCAAGTAAGTCGGTAGCATCGGAGCGAGTTGCAGGCGGTGAGCGTGCACCGACGCACGCGCGCAGTCGTGCGCGGTTCGCGAACCAAATACGCGGGCATGCCTCAACGCGGCCTGCGCATTTTTTGGCGCCTGGCAAGCGTTTACTAGCACTACTTTGGCAGAA
>NZ_VSSS01000026.1 GCF_008123425.1 Bradyrhizobium rifense | reverse complement strand
GGTGCAGTCCAGTGCACTCAACCCCGCTCAACCCGCGTCTGGTTGAGTGCACTGGACTTCACCGTAATCCTTCCGAAAATCGCCCTGTCCCTCGTTATCCTAGTTTGAAACCGGCGATCGGTTATTTCGAGGCTTGGCGCAGGGGCGCGGGACATGAGACGACGCGAGCTCATTGCAGCACTCTGCGGCGAAGTCTGGCGGGCGAATTTGTCGACTGAAAGCAAGGAGCAAAGCGCATGAGGGACCTGGCTGGACAGACCGCATTCGTGACAGGCGCCGCCTCGGGGATCGGACTGGGGATCGCGACCGCGTTGTCACAGGCAGGCGTGAAGGTCATGCTCTGCGATATCGAGGAAGAGGCGCTGAAGAAAGCGGTCGCGGACCTGAAGACACGGACCAATGTCGATGTCGATGGCGTGAAAGCTGACGTCTCGCTCAAAGGCGAACTTCAGGCGGCAGCGGACGCGACCGTCGCGCGATATGGCAAGATCCACATATTGGTCAACAATGCGGGCGTGGGCGGCGGCGGCGTCTATCGTGATTGGACTGATGCAGGCTGGAACTGGGTGCTCGGCGTCAACCTGATGTCGGTGATTTGGGGTTTTGAGATTTTCGGTCCGCTGATCGAAGCGCACGGCGAAGGCGGGCAGATTGTTTCCACGGCGTCCGTCTCCGGACTGATTACCGGACCAAGTCCGGCGTACGATGTGAGCAAATATGGAGTGGTGGCGCTGTCCGAGGGGATGCGTAACGCGCTCGCGCCGAGGAAGATTGGGGTATCCGTTCTGTGTCCGGGCATCATCCGCACGCAGATCATGACCTCTCGGCGCAACGTGCCGCAGCGATTTGCTGGGGCCGTCGGCAAGCCTCCGCCGGCAGAAGGCCGCCGCGCCGAGTTCATCAAGGCATTGCAGGAACGGATCAACAACGGCATTGATCCGCTCTATGTCGGCGAACTGGTTCGCGAGGCCATCGAAAACGACTGGCCCTACATTTTCACTGATACCGAGCACGAACAATTCATCGACCAGCGCTTCGCAGCGATCAAGCAGGGCTTCGACCGTATACGCCGACGAACGCCGCGACGCTAACTCTCGCATCTGCTCACGGCCGCTTGTGGCCCATCGCTTCCTTTGACGCGGTGTCGCTGCATGTCGGCTCACAAGGGCAGACCGGAAGTTTGCAGCCGCGCGCCAGTTCGGCGGCTTGTGACCCATAAGAGACATGCAGCGAGTCGCTGTTGCGATCACCTCGTAGGCATAGGCAAACGGCCTTGCTTACTCCGGCAGCCCAGCTTTCCGGAGGCCATCTGTGAAAGTTTTCCCCCAAAAAAGAAAACGCGGACTCCAAGACTGCAGCGGGACACCGGCCCATCGAGCATGCCATTCAGACATGGTCCGGAAGGAAGCTTTGTCGTTCGCCAGATACCTCTGCATAGCTGCGTGCGCCTCGTCCTCTCGACCGGCGATCGCAAGCAGCACAGACCGCACCAATCCCGCGGCGAGAAGTTCGGGGGCAGAAGCTTCGGCCCGCTCAATCCATAGAAGCGCCTGTTCATTGTCCTGTAGCTGGCTGAATGCGATGGCCTTGGCGAAATACAATGATGGCTCTTGTGCGGGATTGTGCGGACTGAGCTGCATCGCCTTGTCGGCATAGGCAATGGCCTTTTCTGGCTCACCAATATACGTGTAGGCCAAAGGCAATCCATGCTGAATGCTGCTTGGGGCTAAAATCATGGCGCGCCGATAAGAATCGATCGCCTCCCGATAGCGCCCCGCCAGCAACAACGCATCGCCTTTAGCGGTGTGAGCGTTGTGGTAATCCGGGTCGATTTTTACGGCTAAGGAAGCCAGTTCGTCAGCGCGGCGAACATCAGTTGGATCGGGCACCCCAGAGAGGCTCGCGCGTAGGGCGAACTTAAATGTCAGGAACGACAGCGCGCGAACGTTGTTCGGGTCGATATCGAGCGCTTGTTCGCACAAGCGAAAGCCAGAATCGCGTTCCGGCGTCCAAATCGTTTGGATAAGTGCAGCTGAGCAGCGCCAAGCAAGGTCTTCCGCATTGGGATTGGCAGCGCGAGCTTTTGCCCTGCGGGCTCTCTCTTCAGTTAGCTTGAGACCAACGGCTAACGCGATACGCGTGACGATGGCATCTTGCATTTGCAACAGGTCGAAGCGGTTCTCGTCAAACTGATCAGCCCATAGATGCGCATCGCTCTCGGTTTCGATAAGCTGGGCATGCACACGCAGCCGGTCGCCACTCGGCTGAACGCTGCCTTCTAGGGCATAGCGCACGCCGAGATCCTTCCCCATCTGCCGCACGTTGATTGGCTTGCCTTTGTAAGTAAACGCGGTTGACCGGGAGATGACGAAGCTATTCCGAAAACGCGAGAGCCCGGTGGTCAATTCGTCGCTGATGACGTCCGCTAGATAATCCTGACTTGCATCGCCGGACAGGTTGGCAAAGGGCAGTACGACGACGGAGAAGACGTCCGAGGCATTTACCCGCTTGTCCGGCATCTCTGACATGTCAGGGGCGCGGCCGAGGCGAAAGTATAATGCTACGCTAGCAGCGCCGGCGATCAGTAGCACTGCGGCGCCAATCGCCGTGAGGCGCGTGCTCCACCTGTTGCGACGCTCAGCCGCTGGCGCATTGCGCGGCTGTCGCGTTGGTTTGTGTGGCCGCATCGCCTCGTCAAGAGCAACTTGGAAAACCCGCACCGGCCGTGCGATGTTCTTCAGCTGCCGTTCGCCTTTATCCTCAAAAATGACGTCGAGCTTGCCCCGAACCTGTCGCTGCGCATCATCGGAGATGCAAATGCCACCAGGGCTCGCCAATCCCTCCAGACGCGCCGCCACATTCACTCCGTCGCCGAAGATGTCACCTCGATCGAAAATGATGTCGCCGACATTAATGCCTATGCGGAACTCGATACGCTTGTCATGTAATACCTCAGCATTGCGGTCGGCCATTCCGCGCTGGATATCAAGAGCGCAGCGCACTGCATCCACTACGCTGCTAAATTCCGCTAGCATCCCGTCCCCGGTGTTCTTGACGATCCGGCCACGGTGTTCGGCAATCTTGGGATCGACGAGCGCGCGCAGATGGGCCTGAAGGTGGACGTGTGTGCCCTCTTCGTCCATACCTGTCAGTCGACTGTAGCCAGCCACATCCGCTGCCAGTATGGCAGCAAGCCGGCGTTCGATACGGTCCTGGCCCGACCTAGCCATTGCGCTGATCTCCAGCCTCCTTATACACCTAAATGCGGCGTGGATGGACCCGCCGGTACGTCTCCTCGGTGAGCCAGCACTGCCAAAGGTGTGATTGCGAGATGTCCGGTTCTGGCCCGAATGCGAAGTCCGGACCGGCTTTCGTGTTGTCCGGTTATCGGGATAGACCGGAAACGGTTGGCCGGGCGCCCGACCGACGCGAATGACCCGACTGAGACATTAGCGCAATACGGCTTGATATTCGCAAGGAACGGATCATGTCCATGCGCAGAGCCGCCGCCGTCATCGGCACCGCCATCTTCTTCGTGTTCGTTCCCTGCGTGCTCGCCGGGGTGGTCCCGTGGTGGATTTCGCGCTGGGAATTTCTGCCGCCATTCTTCGATCTGCAAGCGACACGCGCTGTCGGGACACTGTTGGTCGTCGCGGGTTTACCTGGGCTTGTTGACTCGTTTGCGCGCTTTGCGCTGCAGGGGCTCGGCACGCCGGCGCCGATCGCCCCGCCCCAACACCTCGTTGTTACCGGCCTCTATCGCTACGTGCGCAATCCCATGTACGTTGCCGTCGTCGCCGTCATTCTGGGCCAAGCGATCCTGTTCGGCGACTCGCGTCTCATGACTTACGGCGGGCTCATGTGGCTCGCCTTCCACGCCTTTGTCCTGACGTACGAGGAGCCGGTGCTTGCTCAGAAGTTTGGGGCCCAGTACGAGGATTTTCGGGCCAACGTTCCGCGGTGGATTCCGCGGCTGTCTCCATGGCGCACCGCATAAGGCCGCCAGCCCAATGGCGGAGAGGGGGCGAGCGGGGACCGGACCGAAGCACTCTGAATTTGGTAGTTCGGCGCAAACCCTGAGGTGACCACACTACCACGGCTCAGTCTGTACAAGGCTCGCTTGCTGCGGTGCACGAGTCTGGCTCTGGCCCGAAGCTGCCCCGCCCGAACGCGGAGCAAGGGTCCGCTTACAAGGCGAGGACGGACAATTGCTGGCGTGGCTGCGGTCGTCCGCCTGTGCCCCAAAGGCGACATTGCATCCTTTCAGGCAGCCGCGAGCACTGGCGATGAAATTCGCCAGCGCGGTGCTCGTACCTGCGGGTGGCCGCTATCTCGGTCGTTCTATGAGACCCGCTTTATGCCGGGCGGCTGCCATGTCCCATCGCCCGGGGGCAGGATCGAAGGTGACTCCGTCTTCGGCCAGTACAGCCGCATCACGAGATAGATCGTGTCGTCGGGCGCCGGCAGCCAATTCGACTCCTTGTCCGCGCCCGGCGACTTGTTCTGGATGTACAGCGTCAGCGATCCATCCGCGTTCTTTTTCATATCCGGCAGCATCGGCGAGTTAATCAGATAGCGGTTGATCGGGTTTTCGATCAGAAGCTGCGACTTGCCATCATACATCGTCAGCGACCAGAAAGCGTTGACCGGCGGCTGCTGGCCCGGCGGAAATGTCAGGGTGTAGTTGTGCTTACTGCCGTCGAGTGTCTGGTTGTCGCTATCAATGCGCGTGAGCGGATAGGTCGCTTCCGCAGGGTCATTGCCGTAAATTCCGGCCTTAGCCGCCGCGGCGCGCTTCAGCCAGTCACCATTATAGTGGGCACTGTCGCCCGGAAGACCGCTAACCCGCCAGCCGTTGATCGCTGTACCGGCGTTAGCAACGGCCTCATCGACCTTCTTCTCACCTTCCTTCATGCCGAGGCCGACTTCGAGCTTCTGCTCCAGCGGGAGGTCCTTGAAGTTGAAGGTCTTGCCGGGTCCGACGCCGATCTTCGCAAGTGCTGCGCGTATCTCCTTCTCGTTCTCCTGCGGCGGAGCGAACTGCAATGCGAAGTCGAGATACTCGAAGAAGTTCGTCTTCACGAGTTCCTTGTCGATCTTCGGAAAATCGATGCCTGGTCCGGCGGCCGTCGTGGCCGGCTGCTTCAGATAGGCAGAAAGCGTCTGCACCTTGTAGCCAGCCTGAACCTGCTTGACGCCGTTGAGATCATCCGCGTTGAAAAGCTGGGTGCGATATCCCGCGACCGAAAACTGGGTGCTCGACCGGAACACCTTCTTGATACCGGGCGGGGTCGCGCCTCTCCAGTCCGGTCCAACAACCATGTAATCACCAGCCTCGTTCCCCGTGGCACGGCTGCCGATGTAGCCGTAGTTATAGGTATTGCCGTCGCAGAGCATGACCGAGTAGTAACGCTTCGGTTCTACCGCCGGGACCGAAAGGACGACGGGCTCTGTCCGCAAGTCCATCCACACGAACGAATAGGGCGTGTCGCTGTTCGGCGTAGGAATTGCCGTGTCTTTGTAGGTGAAGACGTTGGGCTCATTCTTGATCTGATTGAAGGGGGCCTTGAACTGCCCCGAATTGCGATCGACGGCGTACTCGTACATGACGCCGTAGTTCATCACTATCGGCAGGCCATAAATGAAACCTGCCTCAGCAATGTCCTTTGCCTTGAAAAACCCTGGGCGGTCGGTGCTCGTCTGTGCGTATGTCGGGACGGACTTTGCCGTTGAAGCCGTAATTGCGGCCAAGGCGGCTGAACGAAGAAGATCACGTTTCGTCAACATTTGAACGCTCCTTCCGGTCTATGGCTTGGCTCAAGTGAGGGTTGGCACGACAAACCTACGCTCGCCCCGCGCGAGGGTCTATGCAAAAACCCGTCAGGTTGCATGTCCGTTGTTGGCCCGTTTCGGACATGCCCCGTCGCGCTGACGATGTCCGTTGACAGGACAACAGCAGACCTTGGGAGTCCAAGCGCTGGGCGTGAGGAAACGCTGATAGCGGCTTGCCTGTGTCCATCGTTGGCGGGCGCATGCCTCTAGGTTGATTTAGATCAACACCCACTCTCCGGAATTTGGGCGACCTGCAAGAGGGCGGGAGACCGGGAGTTTGAGATATGGGTGAACGTTCGGAATCGATGGTCAGCCGTCGAGACGCTCTTGCTCTTTGTGGATACGCAGCCGTGTTCGGGCTCGTGGCCTCGCCTGCAATTCTAACGGTGTCAGATGCTGGCGCTCAGACCTCAACCGCACCGACCACGCCCGCAGCGCCTTCCACTGAGACACCGCAGTCGGGTACGGAGCGGCGTCAGGAACGACGCACGGGGCGCACCGAACGGCGTCAGGATCGACGGACAGGGCGAACAGAACGGCGTCAGGAGCGACGGACGGGTCGCACGGAGCGGCGCGAAGAGCGGCATGACGGTGCTGCCGAAGAGAAAAAGTAGCCGCGCGTCCACCAGCATGTCCCAAGAAACCAATTGGGAGCAAGAACATGAAAAGTTCAACGGTGCTCGGCGCGGCCCTCGGTGCAGCGATGTTGTGCTTGGCGCCCGTGTCGTTTCACTGGTCACCAGAAGGGACTGTCTCTATCTCCGTCGACAAAGCTGACGCTCGTGTCGGTCGTCCGCTCACACCTGGCAGCGTTGCGGGGGTTAATAGGCGAGTGCATCGGCGCGCGTATCGGCGCGGGTACTATGGAGCTGCTGTAGGCGCAGCTGCCGTCGGAGCAGCGGCCACGGGAGCGTACTACAATCGCCGGCAATGCGGTTATTATCCATATCCGCCGTGCTATTGAGCGCGGCGTCGTTTGCGGGTCACGACCTTTGGCATCAGCACTGCCGAGACGCTTGACGCGCGTTGGACGTCGCCGATGCAATTGGCGTCATAGCCGATGCATTGCCGCGCACCATCGGTAGGCGTTGCAGTGCGCGCCTGCGTCGGCATGATCAACCGAAGTGGGTGCCGCATAGTTGAAAGATGCGGTCGCCTCAATTGCGTCAAGGGACTCAGCTATTGATTCGCTCGGTAGTCCAGCGTTCGTCGGCTTGTCCAGCAATCCCCTTAGAACTCACACCTGGATCGGCCAACGATGGGGGTGCAAGGGCGCTTGGTCCCCATCCCGGCGCCCTTGTGCTAGAGGCCTAAGCCCCGCGCCAGACGCGCAACACGCCTTCGCGGAAGCCGCCGACGAAATGATCGGACGTATCCGATGGCAGAATCTGGCTGAGATCATCAAACGAGCCGCTCACCATGGTCGCAAGCTCATGTGCTGAAGCATGCTCCGCCCATCGGCGCCCCAGCTCCAAACCCCGTCGGCGATCTTCCTCTGCGTCCATCGTCTCGGCTATCTCGCGCGTTAGCCCGCCCTGACGAAGTTGCTGACCGCGCCGGGCCTTCTACGTTCTCGCCAAGCTTAGGAAGCTTGGGGGCTGGAAAGATCGGCGAGGCGTATCGTAGAGAAGCACAATCCCGGTGCGTGGCTAGTGCACTTTGTGCCAATGCGAAGAGGGAGACCGGCATCCGTCGTTTCTATTGGCTGCCTCCAAGGGTACGCCCAAGTCGTTCCAGTTCTAGCGTGACGCAGAATAGCGCGAACAACGACGCCACGAGTTGCAGCCCGCGACGGAACATGAGCCAGAGATCGGCGCCTTGATGGATCTCGGGCAAATGTCTGAAGAACACGACGCCGAACAGTGAGCCACCGAAAATGAAAGCAAGGCGCCCCAGAAACAGAAACAGGTGGCTCAGGATCGGATTCGAGCGCTGAGGGGGAAGCGGAACGCATCGAAGGCGATACCAATAGGCGACTTGCATCGCAACGATCATGATTGGCGCTGCAAGATTGTCAGACCGTTCGAAAGGTAGCTGCTCACCGGGATAGGTCACCAAGTGCCTAAATTCGGGCAGACCGTCCAAGATTATAAAGAGCGCTCCTGTCAGTTGACCCAAGAGAAGAAGCAAATAGAGGGCTCTCGATTTCAAGTTCGTCATGCCAAACAGCCGTGAAAGCTTACCGTCAGCGCGGTTGTGCACGTAGGCGTCCTGTATTGGGCCTGGTGACGGCCCGCCGCGCTAAATTGGCACAAACTGCATAGCGCAAAGTCACATAGCTGCATCGCGGCTTCCCCTGATTGTGTCGACTTCCAAACAAGTGTGATCTTCGTCTCATCGCCATCGGTCACGACCGGGACACTGATGCGCGCAAGGGGACAACGTGCCTACAGCTGAACAATGCCGCGCTTATGCCGCCGAGTACAAACTACGTGCCGCTGATCCGAGGAATTCCGCCCGTCGAGCGACCGTGCTGACGAACATCTCACGGAGCTGGGCAGCGCTTGGGAGCCAGCTTGAGAACCTTGCAGAGATCGCGAGGTCGGAAGGCAAGTGAGATCGCCTTGCGTCAGAGTGGGCTGGCCGGCGAGTCTCCATCCGCACTTGGCGGCTGTCTCTTCGTGAGCGGCTTCTTGAATGCTTTGCGCATCGCCGTCTCGTCCGCGATGAATTCCGAGATCTGATGCTGCTCGGCCTTTGTCAGGCCGCGTCAGCTTGTTGGCGATCATGGCCCTCTCATCGAAGCTTGCGTCGCGAGCCGGGTGGGCCACCGTCCAAGCGATCAATGCCAGCTGGCGCTCGGTGGGACGTCGCTGCCGTGATCGCGAGCTTATGGTTGCTGACCTTTCTGCGGTCATTGGTCTCCCCAGCTAGGGCGTAGACCCTTCTAGTCGCGCAGTTTTTGCCGAATTCCGCTGTTGGTTCGGCCAAGCTGGCACGAACTGCATAGACGCCTTTGGGCGTCACTCGCTACGATCAAGCCTATGGGTGGCGAGTTTCTCTTTCGTATCGCAGTCATTGTTGTCGGCATGCTGCCGGTGGCGCTGCTCGCCTTCGCGCTTTTTAAAATGTGATTCACGACGTTCATTGATCTGGCTCAATGGCGCAGATGCCTATCGAGCGGCCTCCTCATTCGAGGGAGGCGCGTCATGACCCGCCGTCGGCACTGGATTTACCAATCACTGGTCTGGGCGTCAGCCGCCTTTGGTCTCGTGGTGATCGTATCCATGATGTTGTGAATCCGAATTGCAACCTCCGGAATAAAGCGTAAGATTCAACTGATTTGCGAAATGTTGGAGGGCAGCGTGGCAGCGCCAGACCTCGTTTTCAAAGTCACCATCTTCGGACTCGGCGTTCTTTCAGCATCCTTCGCCTACATGCTGGTGCTGGGCTAGGCGTCTTTTCCAGTACCGCAGCTAAGCGACGTGATTTCCCCGTCAGCAATGAAGCTCAGGGCTGACGGTTATCGTCGGCGTGTTCGTAAACTGCCGTGGATGTCGGTAAGCCTTATGTGGCGCGAGACACTGGCCCGGTCCGGGCCGCCAACGAGCAGATTCTTTTTTGCAAGCTTTGATGTGGATCAGTGCAGCTACAAGCATGCGAAACGAGCGTATCGCGTCAGGTTCCTGTACAGAGGAGAAAGTCGATGACGTACGTAAGTAAGGCTGCCCTTGCTGCTTCCGCCTTCGCGTGTGCGGCAATGTTCTCCCTCGGCTGGTCTGAGCAAGGCGGGGTTTCGCTCTCAATTGAGAGCGCTCAGGCGCGGGTCGGTCGTCCGCTGACCCCCGTGAGCGTTGCGGGTGTTGCGCGTCGCCATAATCGGCGAGCTATGTACGGATACGGGTATGGCGCGGGTGTCGCAGGCGCCGCCGCGGTCGGCACGGCTACCGCTGTCGCCGCTTCCTCAGATTGGGGATCGGGCAACAACAATTGGGGCAACGCTTACGCGGCCCAGACTGATCCTCACTTTGGGCAACCGCTCTACCCTCACAGAGCCTACTATGGACATAGTCCTTACTACGGTTACGCCGGATGGGACGACTATTCGACGCGCAACAGCCTTAAGTGCCACCCGGGAGGCACCATCAAACTCGATGACGGCCAGATGTACTACTGCCAGTAGGAGTTAATGGCAGTTGCGCAATACGGGCAATGAGACAGTCGGCCTCGTCAAGCAAACGGCCCCGGACCATGCCGGGGCCGAGGTTTGCGGAGTTGATGGTCCTGCCAGCGTTGATGCGCAAGGTGGCAAGTCGTTCGCGTCTCTGGCTTGGCTGAGTTGATCCGGACATCGCCAAGGGGCGCGACTGAGGAGGAGAGAATGAAACGCGTCGTGCTAACCACGATCATTCTCGTCTTTGGGACAGATGGGGCTCGCGCCGGGCCCCAGGCCGCCCAGTGTTCGTCCTTCTACATCTCGGAAATCACTCTCGTATCGACGGCCAACGGCGAGGCCGGGCACGTTCAGACCTTTGTGGGGTTCGGCCCCTCCAAGGAAGAGGCAGAGAAGAGCGCCCTGGGATGGTGCTCGCATATCAGGTTCGATCTTGAGACCTGTTTGAATTCGGATCGCCTGACCGCTCGCAACTCTCCGTCAGACGGAGATGGCGCCGCACTTCATCTCAAGTACATGAAGGCAGTTGCGCGCATTACCGGCTGCAGTTAGCGCGCGTTCGCGAGCGATCGAACGCGCTTGATCTATATCAAGCAGCTCGTGGCCATCTTGCAGCATGCGTGAGACAACGTCGTAGAGCTTGCCCAGGGCAACGTTGCGGGCACGGGAGCGACCAGCATGCCGCTGTTGGCATATCTCTGGAAGGTCGGAGCGACGTTGCTCTTACTGCTCTTTGTCGCGGATTATTGTGTTCCGAGGGCGCCAATCCCCGAACAGGCGTCGGCCGATCGACCAGCGATACGCATTCACTCCGATCGCAAATGGCCGGAGCGAATTGTCTTCGATACCGCGTCGCCGACAATCGTTGCCGCCGCACCCGCGGTCAATATCCCTGATGTCGCGATGTCGTCAGACGTCACCGAACTGCCTGTTAGCCGGATGGATAGCCCGACAGTCGCAAATGCGCTCGCAATGCTGCCGCGTCCGGATACACGCCCGCCTGGATCCATCGATCGCAAGCGACAACCCAAGATATCAAGTGTCGCCGCGCGGCCGAGACGACACGTCAAGCCGCAGATGCTTCTAGCGGCGCGACAAGGGCAGTTCACCTGGCTCGGCTTCAGACCCTGGTGATCGGCGTCCGGACACGATCCGAACGCCGACGTCGCAGCGCCTCTTCGTATGCCGCACAGACACTTCCCTGCCATCGCAGACACCTGCGCGTGGCAGCTCGCCGACCTCGATCGTCAGAACTAACAGCCGGGTCGGAGCGAAAGCCCTTCGCCGTTCGTCAAGGCGGAGGCCCCGGTCTCGGGGCCTCCACTATGGGCGGAAGCACAGTTCAGTAGCGAGCGGTGACCGGCGCACCATAGCCGCCGAAACGATAGTTCAGCCGAAGTGTGACCATGTCCACATCCTGGCTGACCCCGTTGCCGAGAAGGGTCAATCCCCCCGGCGTGACCACGCCTGCGAAGGACGTGTTGTCACGCCCCATCCAGAGATGGTCGTACTCGATACCGAACGACCAGTTGGGAGTGAAGCCATATTCCCAGCCGACGCCCAGGGCGCCACCCCAGCGCGTGTGACCTGCCGAGGCGAGTCCAACACCGGTGGCATTGTTGAATATGTCAAAGCGATTGCGCGTTACCGCAGCGCCACCCTTCACGTAGAACAGCGACGCGTTCCACGCCCAGCCGAGTTGAGCCGTGAACAGCCCGATGGCATCTATCTTGCCCGTGGTAGAGATCAATGGGTCGATCAGGCTGACGCGTGTGTTCTTGATCTCGGCCCAGTCGCCCTGCGCTTCCAATCCGAGCACAAACTGATTGGTTTGCCAGCGGTACCCGATCTGTCCGCCAGCAAGGCCTCCGGAGCGATCAGCGCAACCACCTGCAACTGTCCCTGCGGGCGTCAGGAAATCCACGCAACCGTGGCTCTGCCCCCAGCCTCCATTGGCGCCAATGTAGAATCCGCTCCAGTTGTAGATCGCCACCACCGGTGCCGGAGGCGGCGCCGCCTTGACGGCCATATCGGCGGCCATGGCCGGAGCCGCCATGTTCAGCGCCGCGAAGCTGATCGCAGCCATCGAAAGCCTTTTCATCGTCATGTCCCCTCGCTCTGATCTTTTTGTTTAGAAACGCAAATGCAGGCTGGCGTGCATAAGCACGGCGAACATCCATACGTTACGTTCGATGAGACCCTACGCCCGTAACAAAATGGCAACACTCAAGAGCCGTGTATGTGCACGAAGACGTGCCTATTCCGGGTCGGGATCGGTATGTCGTTCAGTGTCCGATCGTTCGCCGGTAAGCCAGGCTTGGATGCGGGCCGATGGAATAAGCTGCCTGGGGACGCTCGGATTGATCGTGCCCGCAAATACCGCGAGGCCTTCGTCGAGCTTTGCACGAGCGAACGCTTTGGCCTCTGCTTCGGTAGCGAAGGTCCTTGTTTCACGAGGACTCCGCTGCTTCGGCAACGTGCCGCGTTTACGGACCTCGAAGGTGACGTACCAAGTCGGCGTCATCGCGCACCCACCGGCGAATTGGCCCAGCCCGCCGATCCCCTGTTGTGGTGCGCCTGTCACATAGCCGATTGATCTGAATCAAGATCGCGCCTGATGCTGCCAGACAACAGCGAAGCGACGGGACCTAGACAGAGGTATTCTTCGGCGGGGCTACCGCACAGCCTTGATCCACGTCAATGTCGCTCATCCTTTCGCGCACACGCTATCTGCAGCCGCAGGAAGGCCGTTTCTGCCACCCCTGATTTCGCAAGTGCAAAAAGGAGGACCATCATGAAGGCGAAGACGCAACTCTCGATGAGATCCGCGACGATTGCAGGTATAGCTTCCAGCGCCCTTCTGGTCCTTGCAGGCGTCACACTTAATCCATCACCGGCCCACGCAGTCGTATATTGCCAGTACGTCGATTATCCGGGGGGGTGCGTTGCCCGGGCCGGCGTCGTTCTGAGGCCGCGCCCCGTTGCGCGTGCAGCAGTCCGCCACAACGCGGGCGGCAATGCAAATGGCGGCGTCAATCGCGTTGGCGCGCGGCGGTAAGGGGATTTACTCGCGGATCGCGAGCCTGGCAGTGAGCCAGGTTCGCGATCGCATATTTCTGCCTGGAAACTGAAAATCATCGACGAGCTGGCGTGTGACGTGCCACGCGAGTCCGAAATGGGCGCCAAAGCGGACATTTGGCGATCAATCCGAGTTTGTGACTCGCGCCCCTTTTTTAGCTCTCGGTTCTCCAGGGCTTCGGCCGCACCACCCGCGTCAGCATCGGAAAAATGCCTGTTGCCGCCCCAGCGCATCGATGCCAAGAGGACGATCCTCAGTGGCCGACGTGAACGGCGCCGCCGAGCTTGATCGTCCGCAGCATCAGCGCAAGTGGCACCGCGGCAAGCGAGATCAGCGTCAAGACCCAGAAGACATCCACATAAGCGAGGTACGACGCCTGGGTCTGCACCTGTTGCCCGATCCACTGGATGGCCTGATCGTGTGCCTGCGCCGATGAGCTGCCATGGCCGGCGAAGAAGCTCGTGATCTGCTGCAACGTATTCTGATATTGCGGACTGGACGGGAGCACCTGCTCGACCAGTCGGCTCTGATGGAACTGCTCGCGATGCGTCAGCACGTTGGAGACGACCGAGACACCGATCGAACCTCCGGTGTTGCGGGCTGCGTTGATCAAGGCGGAAGCCTGGTCGGTCTTCGACGGCGGAATGCCGTCGTAGGATGCGGCCATGATCGGCACGAAGATCAGCGGCAGGGCGAGACCGAGCAGCATGCGCGAACGCGCCATGAACCAGAAGCCGAGATCGCCATAGACGTTGGTCATGCTGTACATGGACAGCGCGCAAATCACCGCGCCGGCAATGATCAGATATTTGGGCTGCACCTTGGCTGCCGCGCGGCCGACGACGAACATCATCAGCATCGTGACCACGCCGCCCGGGGAGAGCACGAGGCCGGCCCAGGTGGCGGTGTAGCCGAAATCCTGCTGCACCAGTTGCGGCAGGAATTGCGTGGTTGCGAGCAGGATCGCGCCGGTCGCCAGCATGACCAGGAAGCAGGCGCCAAACTGGCGCGTCGCCACCATCCGCAGATCGATGATCGGATTGCGGCGAGCGAGGCACCAGGGGATCATCAGCGCGAAAGCGAGGGCGCAGATCGCTGCGAACGTGACGATGAACGGCGAGCCAAACCAGTCGTCCTCGAGTCCGCGGTCCAGCACCACCTCGAGCGCGCCGAGAAAGGTCGCGATCAGCAGGAAACCGACGAGGTCGAACCGTACGACCGCTTCGGCCTTCGGGGTCTCAGCCAGGACAAACGCGATGAGCGCCGTCGCGATCACACCGACCGGCACGTTGATCAGAAAGCACCACTGCCAGGAGATATTGTCGGACAGCCAGCCGCCGAGCGTCGGCCCGACCACCGGGGCCACCACCACGGCGATGCCGAACACAGCAAAGGCCTGGCCGCGTTTCGCCGGCGGAAATGCATCGGCGAGGATCGATTGCGCCACCGGCACCATGCCCCCGCCCGCGAAGCCCTGGAGCATGCGGCACAACAGCAATACATCCAGGTTCGGGGCAAAACCGCACAGCAGCGAGCTGAGGGTGAAACCTCCGAGGCAGATCAGGAAGAACCTCCTGCGGCCCAGCATCCTGGCGAGAAAACTGGACGCGGTCAGGATGATGGCGTTGGAGACGAGATAGGTCGTGACCACCCAGGACGCTTCGTCCTCGCTCACCCCCAAGCCGCCGGCGATGTAGGGCAGCGCGACATTGGCGATGGTGGTGTCGAGCACCTCCATGAAGCTTGCGAGCGCGACCAGGATGGCGATGACCCAGGGGTTGACCGCGACGCCGCTCGCAGACGCCGGAGGGTTGCCAGGGATTGCAGCGGCGCTCACAGGTACCTCCTCAGTCGCTCATAGAGCGAGGGCCTTCCGTCGACCCGCGCGGTGGGGACCACCGACATGCCCGGCCCGAGCGCGACGTCGGCCGGCGGATCGTCCATGGCGATCTTGACCGGCACGCGCTGGACGATCTTGACGTAGTTGCCGGTGGCGTTCTGGGCTGGCAGCAGCGAGAACGCGGTCCCGGACCCGGGCTGGACGCTCTCGACATGACCGTGGATCCTGCTGGCCGGATAGGCGTCGATCGCGAGCGTCACCGGATCGCCCGGCCGCATCTTGTCGAGTTGAAGTTCCTTGAAGTTCGCCGTCACCCAGATCTGATCCGGCACGAACGTCGCTAGGCCATTGCCGAGCTGGGCGAATTGGCCGGTTGCGGCGCTCAAATTGACGACACGTCCAGGCTGGGCCGCGGTTACCGTCGTGTAGGACAGATTGAGCTGGGCCTGATCCTGCTGGGCCTTGGCCTGAGCGAGACTTGCAACGGAGCTCTTGCGCTGCGCCTTCAGCGCGTCGACCTGCCGCTGCGCCAGCTTGAGGGTTGCCTGCGCACTGAGAAGTGCAGCCTGCTGCTGGCGCAATTGCGAGCTGTACTGCTGCGAGTTCTGAACCGTGCCATAGCCTGTCTGCTCGAGGTGCTCGTACCGCGCCGCCTGCTGCTCGGCGAAGACCAGCCCCGCCTGCGCCTGATCCACCTGGGCCTGGTTGGCGCTGATCTGGGCCTGCTGCACGTCGAGCTGCGCATCGATATTCTCGATGCTGGCTTGCGCGGCCGCGACTTGCGCCTGCGCCTGCTCGAGCGCCGTGCGATAGTCACGGTCATCGAGACGGGCGATCACGTCGCCGGCCTCGACGTGCTGGTTGTCGGTGACGGGAACGGCCGTGATGTAACCGGAGACCTTCGGCGCGATCGAAAACTGCCGCGCCGCGACGAAAGCATCATCGGTCGACTCGAAATGCCTTGCATCATCAACGTAGAGATAACCGCCCGATATCGCCGAGGCGAGCAGCACCGCGCCGATAGCGGTGACGACGGGACGGCGACGCAGGATACCGGCGCGTTCCTCCCTGGCGTCCGCCTCCGGCCGCGCTGTTTCCGGCTGAATGGACGAGGCAGGCGCTTTGGTACCTGGGCCTTCATCCCGAGAGACAGTCCGCGCGGTGACTTTCTGCGGCTCGGACTCGGCACCCGGTCGGTACGAGGCCGGTACAGCCTGGTGGCCTTCGACAGCTTCGCGAAATCCTTCGTCCGTCTCAAAAACATTGTCTTCGAACATGCTCGTCGCTCCTGCTGTCAGCGACGCCTTCAAGGCGCGCATGAAAAACGGAACCGTATCGTTTCGATATCTCAACTAGTCCCGTCGAACCGGCCGGTCAATAGGAACGAGACCGTTCAGTTCTATTTACAGGCATCACAGCTGCGTGTAGATCAGATGATCGGAGCCCGGATGAAATCGCGATGAAAACCAGCAATTTAAAGAAGTTGCCGGCGGCGAAGGCCAAACGCGCGAAAGTGCGCTTTGGCCGGCCGCCCAAGGAGCTTGCCGGCGAGGTCGACGCCCGCATCCTCGACGCTGCGCGAAAAGTGTTTCTGGAGCGCGGGTTTGAAGGTGCGAGCGTCGACGAGATCGCCGAGGTTGCCCGCTCGGGAAAGGCCACGATCTATGCCCGCTTCCGCGACAAGCGGGCTCTGTTCACCGAGGTGGTGACGCACGACATCCTTGCCCGCATCACGGAGTTCAGCGCCGAGCTGCCAACCGGTGCAACAATCGAGGAGCGCCTCACCAGCGCCGCGAGCACCCTGCTGCACTGGGGTTTGAACAGCGAGAGAATCGCGTTGATGCGGTTGGCGATCGCGGAGACGCGCCGCTTCCCTGATCTGGCGAGCACGGTCAGCCGGTCGGCACGTGATCTCAGCACCGAGCTTGGGGTGCACTTGCTGAGCGAGTTGACGAAATCCGATGAGCTTCGATCGCTGCCGGCCTTTGCCCCGGAGCACCTGACGTCAACAGCCCGTCTCTTTCTCGATCTGGTCGCCGTGCCCATGCTGCTGCGGGCGCTGTTCGAGGCGGATCTCAGGACTCTCGACCCGGAGATCGACGAGCATGTGACGCGCAGCGTTGCGTTCTTTCTCTCTGCCTGCCGACACGGCGCGAGCTGAGCCCTGCACGAGAGGCGCTGGTTCGTCGCAGGGGGAAATGCCCTCCCCTTTTTCATCATCTGGCGCGGCGCGCCTGGATATCTGCCCTAACGTCTGTTGGGCCGCACCACCCGCGTCAGCATCGGAAAATGCTTGTTGCCACCTGCGAATGGCGGGAACTTTACGAAGTCCGCGCGCATGCGCTTGATCACATCGGAGCCGAGCGCGTGCGCGAGGGCTTGCGGGCTGTCGAATACCAGCTTGTTGCGCTGCATGTGCTCGACCCGCTGCGAGGGCAGCCGGTCGACCCAATCGATACGGGTGTAGATCTCGATCTGGCGGACGTTCGGGAACGTTCGCATGATCAATGGGTGGTGGTCGAGATAATGCAGGTTCCAGGCGTTCATGTCTTCGGCCGGGCCGGGATAGTGCACGAGGTAGCTGCACGGCGTTGTCGTTCCCGCCGGATGTGCGGCGACATCGACGGGGAACGCGCGTGTCAGCATCACCTGGTGCGTGACGTCGAGGCCAGTGAGGCCGGAGTGTCCGGCGCCTGTCGCAAGGCTGGCAAGGATGCTGCCGCGGTCCACCGCCGCCTCGCAGGCGAACAGGTCGGGAAACCGCAGTTGAAGCGCAAACACGGGACCGGAGCCATCGGCCTTGTAGGGATGGTCGACAGACTGTTCGAGCGGCGTGAACAGCAAGTTCTCGGTCATCTCAGGGATCGATCCGACCAGCTCTGCTACGGCGGCAATCTCGTCAGGATGAATCCGCCGCTCGCCTGCCGGATCAGAGAATGTCATGAAAAGCGAGATCATGCCGGCGCTCCCTCAGCGCGCTCGCCCACACTCACATACGGCATGAGCGCGGCTCTGATGTCATCGGGCCACGGGATCGCATGATGATCCACCAGCGATGTCGCGGCAAGGATCTGGCGCGCGCGCCAGCGCATGCCGTTCGCGCCCGAGACCACATGCTCCAGATGGAGGGATGACCCGCCGACCCGGCTGATGCGCAAGTTGAAGGTCAGGAGATCGCCGAACATCGACGGCCGAGAAAAGTCGCAAGCGAGGTGCACCGTCGGCGTCCCGATCTTCCGGACCATGATCAATTCCGGCCATGGAAAACCGATTCCCGCCCAAAACTCCTCGACGACGCCGTTGAGGATGTTCAGGTAGGACGGGAAGTACGCGATCCCGGAAGGGTCGCAGTCTCCGAACCTGAGCGCGCGATCGAACGAAAATGACGTCATCAGATCGCAACGACCGGGTGCCGGATGACACCGACGCCATCGACCCCGGCCTCCACCACGTCGCCCGGCCACAGCCATTCCTGCGGGCTCATGCCGGCGCCGACGCCTTCCGGCGTTCCCGTCGCGATGATGTCGCCAGGCTCCAGCGTCATGCCCGATGAAATGTCCGATATCAGCACCGGAATGTCGAAGATCATGTACTTGGTATTGGAGTCCTGCTTCATGACGCCGTTCTTCGTCAGCCACAGCCGCAAATCATGCGGGTCAGGGATTTCATCCGCGGTCACGATGCAGGGGCCGAACGGCGCATAGGTGTCCATGCCCTTGGAGAAGATCCACTGCCCGGCGCGGCGATTGTCGCGCGCGGAAATGTCGATCATCACCGAATAGCCGAAGACGTGATCCATCGCTGTCTCGGTCGCGACGCGGGTTGCGGTCTTGCCGATGATGACGGCGAGCTCGACCTCCCAGTCGAGCTGCTGCGTCATCTTCGCGTTGTGCTGGATGGCGGCGCCGGGACCGATCACCGACGTTGGCGGCTTGGAGAAGACGACCGGCTGCTTCGGCAGGTCCTTGCTTGTGTCGAGGCTCTTGGCCGATTCCGCGACATGGGCTCGGTAGTTCAGCCCGATGCCGAAGATATTTTTCCGCGGGCGCGGGATCGGCGCCTGCAGCTTGACGTCCTCGACCGCAACGGCGGAGCCGGCCGGGAAACGGCCGTTGGCCTCCTCCAGACTATCCCTGAGCGCTGGAAGCAGCGTCACGCTGTTGTCGATGAACGACAGCATGTCGCTCGGCCATGTCACGCCGCTGGACGCACCGAGGTGCTCGACATCGACGACCAGTCCGTTGACGAGAACGCCGAGGCGGGCACCGCTGGAGCCCAAGGTGTAGGTCACGAGACGCATGGAAGCTTGATCCGGCTCTTGCTGGTGAATTCTGGAAGCGAGCGATAGAACGTCAGGCGGCGACCGGCTGGTGACCGGCGTTGTCGCCATAGGCTTCTTCCCGATAGAAGCCGAGGCTTTCGATGACGGGAAGATCGTTGAAGCAGAACAGGCAGGCGTCCTCGCCGTCCGAGAGGTTGCCATGCTCGTGCCAGGCCCAGGACGGCACGCAAAAAATGTCGCGCTCCTGCCATTCGAACCGCTTGCCGCCGATCACGGAATAGCCGCGGCCCTTGGCGACCTGGTAGATGAAGCTGCCGGTGTGCCGGTGCGACTTCGTCTTCTCGCCCGGCCGCAGCAACTGCATGCTGGCGCCGATCGTCTGCATCACGTGTCCGCCGGTGATCGGATTGACATAGTTCATGAGAATGCCGTCGAAGGGCGAGCCGTCGGTCGCAGCGGCATATTTCCGCAAGGACTCGTAGGTCGGCTCCCACTCGTACTTGAACATAGGCGAGTAGCCCTTCGACCATTTTGAGCCGGCCGGGCGAAGCCCGGGATTGCCCCAGGTCTTGGTCGTGCCGTCGACGGGATAGCCGGAGTCCTCCTGCTGGACATTCGGATGGACCGCGAAAAAGTTTGCTTCCAGCGCGTTGACGAGTGGGATGTCGAGGCCATCCTGCCAGATGCAGACCGAGCCGTTGGCTTCGACGCCATGCTCGTGCCACGTGCCGTTCGGCGTCAGCACGAAATCCCGCGCGCCCAGCGTCATCTTGTGACCGTCGACGATGGTGTAGGCGCCCGCCCCTTCCATGATGAAGCGCAGGGCTGAAGCAGAATGCGCATGCGCGGTTGCGACCTCGCCGGGGTGCATCACCTGCAATCCCGAATAGAGCCAGCCGACCGCAGCCGAGACATCGCGGCGGCCGGGATTGTTGAGATAGATCACCCGCCGCCCCGCCTTCTCCGGCGAGACCAGCTCGACCGAGCGCAGCACGTGCTCGCGCAAATCGCTGTAGCGCCAGAGCACGGGAACGGATGCCGATTGCGGCGCCCACGGCTCGATCTTGTTGGCGACCGTCCACAGCGCGCCGGCTTCGTACTTTTCGAGATCCTTGTAGTAAGCCTTGAGCTCGGGGGTGTCTTCGACATTGGCCCGGCCGACGACGTTCTCGCGCATGCTGTCCTCCAAAGTCCTATTCCGATCTCAGTGGTATCGGCGTGAACCCGCCCTGCTCCGCAGCTTCGCCTTGACCGTCTGCAAGGTCCAGCGGCGCCAAAGGGCGCCGATTGACCCGCAGATCGAAAATGTCGAACCGGTTGTAGTGCCCGACGATGTCATGCATCTGCTTCGGCTGGATGCAGCGGTCGAGATCGATGTCGGCGTAGACGATGCCCTCGTCGTCGATCAGGGCATCGCCGGCCACGCGGCCATCAGGCCCGATGATGCCGGAAAATGCACTCGACTTCCGCTGCAGGCGCGCACGCGCGTCGGGGACAACGGCCTCCATCGCGGTGATGATCTCCTCCGACACCGTCGAGCAGGAGACGATCGTAAAGATCTTGCCTTCAAAGGAATGCGCAATCGCGCGCAGCTTGATTGCCTCCGCCATGTCATAGTCGGGAGGCGCGACCGGAAGCGAGATGTAGCTGGCGACATGCACGAGCTCACCCTGACCCAACAGCGCAAAGCGCGCGAGCGTGTTGGTGTTCTCGCCGCAGGCGAGGCCGCCGAGACGCCCGATCTCGGTATCATAGACGCGCAGGCTCGATCCGTCACCGCCGGTCCAGGTCAGCTTCTCTGCCCAGGTCGGCACCAACTTGCGGTGCTTGCCAAGCAACGCGCCGTCGGGCCCGATGAAGACCAATGTATTGTAGATCGCTCCCAGCGACACCGTGGTGCGCTCGTTGACGCCGAGCACGACGTAGCATCCCGTATCGCGTGCAGCCTTCCGGACGACGTCAACCTCCGGACCCGGCACAAGGACAGACGTCTTGGCGAGCTTCTCGAACCACGCGCTGCCGGTGACGGGATCGGTGATCCAGTTCCAGTAGGGATAGCCGGGAACGAACACTTCGGGGAACGCGACGAGCTTGGCGCCATTGGTCGCGGCCTCACGGACCAGTGAAGCCGCCTTGTCGGCCGTCGCGCTCGGGTTGAGATAGACCGGTGAAGCCTGGACGGCGGCAGCTCTAAAGCGAGGCAGCTTCAGCATTGGCCCTACCCTGTCGCCGGCTCATGACCGCCTTGTCGGAGCAGAGATCCGCAAGCGTGATAGCATGGCGCGGCGTTGACTTACTTCACATGTAAACGTATGCTATCGCATATTTCTGGAGGGTGCAATGGCTGAACGTTCCTTTGCTCGCGAGGTCGAGGATCTCCGGCTCGGCGATGGCGACACGTTCCGCGGCGAAGGCATCCTCGCCATCACCAAGGCGCTGCTGCAATCCGGCGTCGCCTATGTCGGCGGCTACCAGGGCTCGCCAATCTCGCATCTCATGGACGTGCTCGCCGACGCCAAGGACGTGCTCGACGATCTCGGCGTCGTGTTCCAGAGCTCCGCCAACGAGGCGGCCGCGGCGGCGATGCTGTCGGCCTCGGTGATGTATCCCCTGCGCGGTGCGGTGGCGTGGAAGTCGACCGTCGGCACCAACGTCGCCTCGGATGCGCTCGCCAATCTCGCCTCGGGCGGCGTCACCGGCGGCACCATGATCATCGTCGGCGAGGACTATGGCGAAGGCTCCTCCATCATGCAGGAGCGCACGCATGCGTTTGCGATGAAATCGCAGATCTGGCTGCTCGATCCCCGCCCCGACCATGAGTGCATCGTCAATCTGATCGAGAAGGGTTTTGAGCTCTCGGAGTTCTCCAACACGCCCGTGATGCTGGAGGTCCGTGTTCGCGCCTGCCACATGCACGGAAGTTTTGCCTGCAAGGATAATGTCAAGCCGAAGCACACCATCAAGGACGCGCTCAACAATCCCAGGCGCGACGTCAACCGCATCGTGCTGCCGCCAGCGGCCTATGAGCACGAGCAGGAGAAGATCAAGACGCGGATGCCCGCGGCTGTTGGCTTCGTCCGGGACAACAAGCTGAACGAGTGGATGGGGCCGAAGCAGGGCAAGGTCGGCATCATCATGCAGGGCGGCATGTACAACAATGTGATCCGCGCGCTGCAATATCTCGGGCTGTCGGATGCCTATGGCAACACGCAGGTCCCGCTCTACGTCATGAACGTCACCTACCCCGTGATCGACACCGAGGTCGCGGAGTTCTGCCTCGACAAGGAGGCCGTGCTGATCGTCGAGGAAGGCCAGCCCGAATATCTGGAGCAGGCGATCAACACGGTGCTGCGGCGCAGGGACATCCAGGCGCGTGTCCATGGCAAGGACGTGCTGCCGATGGGCGGCGACTACACCGCGCAGGTTCTGCTCGGCGGCGTCAGGGAGTTTCTGGAGAAGACCGAGCCGCGGCTGCTCGGCAACCGGCCGCCGGCACCGGATGCGGCGCCCGTGCTCAATCACCCCGCAATCGAGAAGCTCAAGCAGGTGGTGCCGGCGCGCCCGCCCGGGCTCTGCACCGGCTGCCCGGAGCGGCCGATCTTCGCGGCGATGAAGCTGGTCGAGGAAGAGCTCGGCCAGCACCACGTCTCGGCCGATATCGGCTGCCATCTGTTCTCGATCCTGCCGCCGTTCAATATCGGCGCGACCACGATGGGATTCGGTCTCGGTCCGGCCTCGACCTCGGCCTTCAACGTCAAGGCCGACAAGCGCTCGATCGCTGTGATGGGCGACGGCGGCTTCTGGCACAACGGATTGACCAGCGGCATCGGCAATGCCGTCTTCAACAAGCATGACGGCGTCTTCGTCATCGTCGACAATTTCTACACCTCGGCGACCGGCGGTCAGGACATCCTGTCCTCTCGCGCGGTCAACAAGCGGCGCGACACCAACAACTCGATCGTCAAGGCGGTGAAGGGCATCGGCGGCCAGTGGGTTCGCCAGCTCGACCGCACCTACGACGTCGGCAAGATGCGCGACACGCTGAAGGAAGCGCTGACGACCAAGGACGAAGGCCCCAAGGTCATCGTCGCCTCCTCCGAATGCATGCTGAACAAGCAGCGCCGCGTGAAACCGCTGATGACCAAGGCGATCAAGGACGGCATTCGTACCGTCAAGGAACGCTTCGGCGTCGATGAGGACGTCTGCACCGGCGACCACGCCTGTATCCGGCTCTCCGGCTGCCCGTCGCTGTCGGTGAAGCAGCTCGATGATCCCCTGCGTGATGATCCCGTCGCGGCCATCGACAATTCCTGCGTCGGCTGCGGCAATTGCGGCGAGGTCGCCGAAGCCGCTGTGCTCTGCCCCTCGTTCTATCGCGCCGACGTCATTCACAATCCGACCGGCTGGGACAAGTTCAAGTCCAGGGTCGCCATGGCCGTGATCGGCTGGCTGCAGCGGCGGCGCGACCGCCGGCGTCCCGCGCTCGAGGCGCTGGCATGAGGGACGAAACGGTCCGGCTGGCCCTGCCCGCTGCAGGCGAGGCAACCGAGCGGCCGATCTCGCTCGCGATCGTCGCGATGGGCGGCCAGGGCGGCGGCGTGCTGACGGACTGGATCGTCCAGCTCGCCGAGAACCATGGCTGGGTCGCGCAATCGACCTCGGTGCCCGGCGTCGCCCAGCGCACCGGCGCCACGATCTATTACATCGAGGCGATGCCGCCGCTGGACGGCCGCAAGCCGATCCTGTCGCTGATGCCGACGCCCGGCGACGTCGACGTGGTGATGGCGGCAGAGTTCATGGAGGCCGGCCGGTCGATCCTGCGCGGCCTGGTGACGCCGGATCGCACCACGCTGATCGCGTCCAACCACCGGTCGCTTGCAATCGGGGAGAAGATCGCGCCGGGCAACGGCATTGCCGACGGCAGCGCCGTCACCGGTGCCATTGGGATTGCCGCCAAGACCGAGATCATTTTCGATTTGAACGCGCTGGCGATCGCGCACGGCAGCGTCATCTCGGCGGCGATGTTCGGCGCGCTCGCGGCGGCCAGTGTGCTGCCGTTCAGCCGCGACAGCTATCTCAACGTGATCCGCGCGGGCGGGAAAGGCGCGAAGGCCAGCATCGAGACTTTTGAGGCGGCCTTTGACCAGGTCAAGACCGGCGCTGCCGAAATTGCAGCGCCCGCGCAAGCCAAACAGGCGGTCGCCTCGCCCGCAACGCCAGATCCGGATCTCGCCGGCCTCATCGCAAGATTGAATCAGGAGCTGCCCGAACCCGTGCTCGCCATGGCGCGCGCGGGCTTGAAGAAGGTGGTCGACTTCCAGGACGTCGCCTATGGCACCGAGTATCTCGACATCCTCAGGACGCTGCACGCGGCCGACCGAAGCGCCGGCGGTGGCGCGCGCGCCTATGCCTTCACGGAGGCCGCGGCAAAGTACCTCGCCAACGCCATGACCTATGACGACGTCATCCGCGTCGCCGACCTCAAGACGCGCGCTGGACGCCGCGCGCGCATCGAGAGCGAGCTCGAGATGTCGGAAGGACAGGTGCTCCAGACTACCGAGTTCATGCATCCCCGCATGGAGGAGGTCATGGGCATGCTGCCCGCAAGCTTCAGCCGCTGGCTTGGCGCACAGCCGCGCCTTCGCGGCTGGCTGGATCGACGCGTCAACCGGGGACGCCGGGTGCGGACCTACTCGCTGCCCTGGTTCCTTGCGCTCTATGTCGTGGGCGGGATGCGCGGCCTGCGCCGCCGCTCGCTGCGTCACGCCATCGAGACGGCTCACAGGGACGGATGGCTCAAGGCCGCGACCGAGGCGGTCGCCACCAATTACCAGCTGGGCGTCGAAATCCTGCAATGCAGACGCCTGGTGAAAGGCTATTCCGATACCCACAGCCGGGGGCTGTCGAAATTCGACAGGACGCTGGCAGCCATCAAGCTGGTGGAGCGACGCGACGATGCCGCCGACTGGGCGCGCCGACTGCGCGAGGCCGCGCTGAAGGACAGCGCCGGCAAGGAGCTCGACGGCGTGATCCAGACCATCAAGACTTTTGCATGATTCAAACGGAGCGGGCGCAGGATTGGATTGCCGTTCGCCGCCGAGGGCGTCAGGATCAATCTTGACTACGATTCTCAAGTTGCTAATCGGAGCGAAAGACCCGCGATAATTCCCTCAATTGACGAGACATTTTGTCCTCGATGGTCATGCAATGCCGGCAGCACTCAAAGAGAACATTGTTCCCGTCCCTGGGCAGATTGAAACCCGGCTCTGGCTGCAATTGCTGTCGCTGCATGGCGAGCTGTTCGCCTCGCTGAATGCGATGCTGAACTCCGAGTTCGGCCTGTCGCTTGCAAAATTCGATGTGCTGGCCCAGCTCGATCGCTACCGGGATGGCCTCGCGCTCGGGCAATTGTCGCAAAACCTGAAAGTCACCGGCGGCAATGTCTCTGGCCTGGTGCAGCGTCTTCTCGCCGACGACCTCATCAGCCGGGAGATGTCGAGCGAGGACCGGCGGTCCTTCATCGTGCGCCTGACGCCGAAAGGCGAAGCGCTGTTCAGGAAGGCGGCCGAAATCCACAAGAAGCATCTCGCCAAACGGCTCGAGAACGTCTCGGCCCGGGAGCTGGACGGTGCCCTTTCCGTGCTGAAATCCCTTTCTTCAAAACTTCATACCGAGACCAAGAAGCAAAGTCGCAAGAGATAATGGCCAGAGAATCCAAGAGCAGATGGAAGTCGGGTCCGCCGAGGACCAGGGACCAGCTGCAAACCTACATCCCGTATCTGTTCAACCGGCTCGCCAATCGCTGGAACCTCGATCAGAACCGCGACCTGAGCGAGCACGGCGTCAACAATGTTGTATTCCGGACGCTGTCGGTGCTGTTCATCTACAAGACCCTCACGGTCAACGAGGTCGCCGTTCTCGCGGTGACGGAGCAGTCGACCGCGAGCCGCATGGTCGAATCCATGGTGTCATCGGGCCTCGTCAAGCGCGAGATCGCGGAGGAAGACCAGCGCCGTCGCGTCGTGGGACTGACGCCGGACGGCGAGGCACTGCTGCGCAAGATCTGGCCGATCATGGCGAACAATTACGACAAGCTGATCGAAGGCATCGAGCCGGATGACATCGAGGTCTGCGCGCGCGTGCTGGCCAGGATGGTCGAGAACATCCGCCAGAACCAGATCTAGAGCTTGATTATTTTGGGTTCGATCGGTCTGGCGGCAGGCTCAATACACCTCTCCCGTAGGGAGAGGTGAACCCGCGGCGAAGCTCCGTACCAATCTCGTCATGCTTCAACGCTGAGGAACTACGGGCCAAGGCCGACGAGGCTGGTGCCGCCGCAGACATAGAGAACCTGGCCGGTCACGAAATCGGACCGCTCGTCGAGAAAGAATTCGATCGCGTGCGCGACATCCTCGCGCGAGCCGAGCCGCCCGACCGGAACGTTGCGCGCCATCCGCTCCTGCTGCTCGGAGCCCTTCGGGATGATGCCCCAGAAATTGTCGGTCAGGATCGGCCCCGGCGCGACGACGTTCACGGTGATGCCGCTCGCGGCGAGCTCCAGCGCCCAGGTCCGCGCCATGCCATGCACGCCGGCCTTGGTCGCCGAATAGGCCGAGCGCGTCGCCGCGCCCATCGCGGCGCGTGAGCTGACGAACACGATGCGCCCGAAGCGGCGCGCACGCATCCCCTCGAGCGCGGCCTGGGTCAGAAGCATCGGCGCGCCCAAATGCAGCTGCGCCAGCATCACAATGTCTTCCGGCTTCGCGTCCGGCAGCAGGTTCGGCAGGATCACGCCCGCGTTGTGCACCAGCCGATCGACGACGTGGTCGCGGCAGATTTCTTGTGCGATCTCGCGCGTCTCCTCGATGGAGGTCAGATCAGCGCGATAGGCCGCGAGCAGATCATGTGTCCAGTCCGGCTTCTCCAGCCCGACCGAAACGACGCGCTGCCCGCGCTCGACGAGCTTTCGCGCCAGCGCCTCGCCGATCCCCGAATTGCCGCCGGTGATGAGCGTCGTGCGGATCTCGCTCATGGTCAAACCTGCCGCTTCTTGAGGTCGCGCAGGTCGAAGAACGCGCCATCGCTCATCAGCTTGGCGACAAGATCCTTCAGGCCGCCGCGCTGGATCTTCTCGGTCGCGGTCAGCGGCAGGCTGTCGACGAAACAGATCCAGCCCGGCGCCTTGTAATACGCCATCTGCTCCAGGCTCCAGCGGACGACCTCCTCGGCGAGCGCGCGGCCGGCTCCGGCCTCGGCGATAATGACCGCCGCAACCTCGTCGCCGCGCACCTGATCGGGCGTCGCCGCGACCGCGGCCTGCCGGATTGCCGGATGGCGGTTGAGGACGGACTCGACCTCGACCGCGGCAATGTTCTCGCCGGAACGGCGGATCACGTTCTTCTTGCGATCGACGAAATGGAGATCGCCGTCCGCATCGCGCGACACGATGTCGCCGGTGTGCAGCCAGCCGCCGTCCCACGCCTCCGCGGTGGCTTCCGGGTTCTTCAGATACTCTCTGAAGAAGCCGTAGCGCGGGTCCGCGCCCGCGCGCCGCACGAGCAATTCGCCCGGCGTCCCGACCGGCGCTTCATGTCCGCTGTCATCGACGATGCGAACGTCGACCTCCGGTGCCGGGCGGCCAAAACAGCTGGTGCCGATCTTGCGGGGCTCGACATTGGCGGCGATGACGCCGCCGCTGCCCGTCTCGGTCATCGCCCAGGCTTCCAGCAGCGGAAAGCCGAAGCGCTGCTCGAACGGCGCATGCAGGAGCTTGTCGACACCGGCGCCGAAGCCGAAGCGCACGGTGTGCACCTTGTCCTGCTCCGATGCCGGCGCGCTCATCAGCATCGAGGGCATCACGCCGAGATAATGCAGACAGGTGGCGCGGCTGTCGCGGACGGAAGCCCACCAGGTCCGCGGATGGAAGCGATCGAGCATGGTCAGGCTGCCGCCGACCGACAGCATTGCCATCAGCGACACGGCCATCGCGTTCATGTGAAACAGCGGCAGCGGCGTGATCATGCGCTCGCCCTCGGGCTTGAGATCGATCAGGCCACCGACGTCGCGATACCAGTTGCCGGAGTGCAGGAAATAGGTGTTGGTGAGCACACAGCCCTTGGGCTGTCCCGTCGTCCCGGATGTATAGAGCAGCGCGCATTCGCTCGCGCCATCGCCTGCGGTGGCCGGCCGCGCGCCACCAAAGGGCGCGGGAATGTCGTCCTGATCAGTCACGACCGGAATCGGCCGCCCCGCCTGACGGGCCGCGGTCTCCACCTCATCGCGACGTTCGGCGAGCACGAAGGCCGCATTCATCTCGGAATGTGCGATGATGTACTCGAGCTCGCTCATCCGCAAATCCGGATTGATCGGCACGACGGACACGCCGAGTGCGTTCAGCGCGAACCACAATTCTATGAAGACCGGCCGGTTCTGGAGCAGAAGCCCGACCCTGTGGCCTTCGCCATAGCCCTGGCTTGCAAGAGCTGATCGCCAGTGCTCCACGCGATCAAGCATGGCGCGATAGGAGATCTCCCCCGCGGCGATGCCGTAGATGCCGGCCGTCTCCGGCAGCACGTTGAAGAAGCCGGCCTCGCCTCGGCGCAGCGCGGTTTCACGAAAGCGGGCATAGACTGTCGCGGTCAAGGCATACTCACATGAAGAGTTGAATGTTTCCGAACGGCGCATCGAAATTGACGAGATCGACCCGCTTGAGCTTGATCTTCAGGGTATCGCCGACCTCTACGAATTCGTGCGAGGCCCAGCCCGAATAGCGCTCCAGCAGATCACCGCGCGTCTCCGTATAGATATAGGACGTCCGCGCCTTGAACACGCCGGCAGCCGGGTCGCACGCCACGATCCGCGGCGCCTGGAGCAGATGATGGCAGCGGCTCTTCGGCTTCTGGCTGAAGGTCCGCTCGCCAGACAGACGTTCGACCCGGACCTTCAGGAGCAACAGGTCCTCGTACATCAATGACGGCTGGAGCACCGGATCCTGCTGCTGCCATTCCAGCGGCATCCAGTAACGTCCTTCGGGGTGAAACAGATCGAGCCATTCCTGCCATTGCATCGTGTCGAGCAGCTCGGCTTCCTGATAGATGAGGTCTGTGATCGTCTTCTCGTTGATCATTCGGCGGCCTCGACGTGCTTGTCCATGTCCATGGTCATGAATTTCGCCCAGGCATGAAACTGGTTCCGCATCTGCCGCTCGGAGGTGCCGTTGATGACGGCGGTGACATCCTGCTCTTCGCTGCTCTCGTAGAGCCGCCGCAGATTGACCCATTGATTGCCGTTGGACTTCAGCCCTTCCTGCGCCCGCTCGTACATTTCCAGATCGTCGTGGCCGACGATCGAGGTTGGCGCGTTGATGAAGCGGTTGTACATCAGCGCGCGCTCGTAGAGCTTATCGGGCGCGCCGACCAGGCGATAGACCCAGCTCTCGACCAGCGTCTTGTCGACCGCGATCGGGATGAAGTTGCGCAGGATCTGGACGGCGCCTTTGACCATGATGTTCGGGAAGTACACGGTGTTGTGCCGGACCTCGCCGAGGATCTCGTGCGCCCGCGTTTCACCGTAGGCCGCGACCATCTGGTCAAGATAGCCCGTGACGTCCGAGTAATTCGAATGGATCGAGTTGGCGACGCCGGTGTGGCCATGGCCGTTCGGCCAGATCCTGATGCCGCTCTGCTCGTAGAACTCGTACGGGCTCATGAAAGGACCGTAGAGCTGCACCGCCATCGGCGTCTCGGTGGAATCGCCTTGTTCGCGTTTCCAGACCTTGACCGCCGTGCCGGCCGAGCTCTCATGCGCGACCATCGGATGACAGGTGTCGGTCTGGTTCTCGACCAGCATCTTCCAGTTGCAGGTGTGCATGTAGCGGATCGGCGTGGCGATGACGGCGAGCTTGCCCTCCGGCGAGCGGTCGGCCATGTTGTCGATGGTCGAAAGGCTCTCGCCGAAATAATCCTCGAAGGAGACGCCGTCATCGCTCAGGCGGGCGAAGATGAAATCGCGATAGACGACGACGTTCCTGACTTTCGACAGCCCTCCATTGGCCTGGGTATCGGTAAAGCCGGTGCCCTCGTAGCCCTTCTTCAAGGGGATCGCGAGCAGCGATCCGTCGGTCTTGAAAGACCAGGCGTGATAGGGGCAGCGGAAGAACTTTCCGGTGTTGCCGCAGGGCTCGGAGGCGATCTTCACGCCCTTGTGCGGGCAGCGGTTGTAGAAGACGTGGATGGAGCCGTCGCTATGGCGGCTCGCCAGCACCGGCTGCCGGCCGATAGTGGCAGTGATGAAATCGCCGGGCTTCGACAATTGGCTCGCATGCCCGACATAGACCCAGCTGTTCGGGAACAAATGCTCCATCTCGAGCTCGAAGACCTCGGGATCGACATAGACGTCGCGATGCACCTCAGCTTCTCGAACCAGCGCCGCAATCGCGTGGGCATTCCGTCCGTATTTCGCCATGGTGTCCCTCGTCTCCCTCATAGATCCAGCACCAGGCGCTCCGATTTCGCGCGTGACACGCAGATCTGCATGACCTTGTTGGACGCCTTCTCGTCGTCGCTGAGGATGACGTCGCGATGGTCGGGCACGCCTGCGATTACGCCGCACTGGCAGATGCCGCAATCGCCGCGCTGGCAGTCGTAGAGCACGTCGTGCCCCGCCGCTTCCAGCGCCTGGATGATGGTCTGACCGGCCGCGACGCTGACGACCTGCCCCGACGATTTGAGCTCGACCTCGAACGGTTTGTCGGGCGAACTCGGCTGCTCCGCCTTGAAGAGCTCGTAATGCATGTGGTCGGCCAGAATGGTCCTGGCAAGCGCGGCCGCCCTCACCGCTTCGATCATCCCCGCCGGACCGCAGACATAGATGTGGGCGTCGGCGGCGGCCTCGCCGAGCGCCGCTGCAATGTCCAGACGGGACTCGTCGCTGTCGTAGTGAACGGACAGGCCCTTGGCGCAGATCTCCTGCAATTGCGGCAGGAACGCCAGCAGCCCTTGCGTGCGGCCCGCATAGTGCAAACGATACGGGCTTCCACGAGTCGCGAGCTCCGCCGCCATCGACAGGATCGGCGTGATGCCAATGCCGCCGGCAAACAGCAGCGCGGGCGCCGCCCCCTCGTGCAATTGAAAATTGTTGACCGGCGCACTCGCCTGCACGACATCGCCGATCTTCAGCGCATGCATGAACTGCGAGCCGCCGCTCGAAGCCTCCTCGCGCAGCACCCCGAGCGCCAGCGCGCCCTCGGGGAGGCCCGGCAGAGTCATCAGCGAGTACGGCCGGTCTCCGCCATTCGGAAGCGCCACGCGGACATGTGCGCCTGCCTGCCATTGCGGCACGACGCCGCCGTCCACGTCAAACACAAGGCTCCGTATGAACGGCGTCTCCGCGGCATACGACCTGACCTTGAGCTTCAGCGGATGCGCGTCCATTCTGGCATCTCACGAATTATATGAATTTGCATATTTTTAGACATGTAATAATTGCCTGTCAATCGTCCGTACGGGGCAGGCCCCCTATTTGCCTGTCCGGGGGGCCGCGGAGAGTTTTCGGTCCAAAACATTCATTTTGCTTAGATGTTTGTGCTCCGATCGACCCCACCTGCAGTTGGAGCGACTCGGAAATCCGGTTCGACGAGGCTTCCGCTGCCGGCGCGGCAACCGACGCATGTTTGGTCAAACGGCCTGCTTGATCGAGCACGTTCACGCTGACGACGAAATGGACGTCGCGCGCATTGCCCCGACACCGAGACATTTGTTGTCCAACTCAAGTGAAATTTGGAATGGCCAGGTCCGTTCGTTTCGCCTCTCCTAAGCGGAAATGTCGATCGCGCCGCAGCGTCTCCATGAATGCCGCGCCCTGATCGACGCCGCCAATCATCAGGGGCTATCCATGACCGCGCGCTTCTCTTCGCTCTTGCTCTCCCGGCGTCGCCTGTTGGCCGCGACCTCCGTGGTGACAGCCATCGCCTTGACAGCAATGACGGGCCTGTCTCCGGCGCGAAGTGCAGGCGCTTCGCCGAATGGCGGCGACATTACTTTCCTCATCGACTCGCTCGGCGGCACCTGGATTCCGAACAACAGCTCCATCTCCAGCTTCCAGGGCCACATCTGGGGTCACGTGACCGACAAGCTCGTCTATGTCGATGCCGACGGCAAGGTCAGTCCCTGGATCGCCGAGAGCTGGGAACAGAGCAGCGACGCCACCCAGTTCACCCTGCACCTCAAGAAGGGCGTGTCCTTCTCCGACGGCACGCCACTCGATGCGTCGGCCGTCGTCGCCAATCTCGACATCTGGTACGCCGGGCGCAAGAATGAAGGCATCAACCCGGTTGGCCTGTTCCCGAAGACCTACGACCGCGCCGAGGCGGTCGATGCAACGACCGTGAAGGTCGTCTTCAAGGCGCCGACGCTCGGATTCATCCCGACGCTCGGCTACCATGGCTCGATCCTCATCTCGCCGAAGAGCATTGCGCTACCCGCCGCCCAGCAGGCAGACCTCTCCAAGACATCCGGTAGCGGACCGTACGTTGTCGCCTCCTGGAAGGAGGGCGACTTCGTCAAGCTGGTCAAGCGCAAGGACTACAATTGGGGTCCGGCTGCCGTCGGCCACACCGGCCCGGCCTATCTCGATTCGATCACCTACAAGATCGTGTCCGAGCCATCGCTGCGGGTCGCCGCTGTTCAGTCCGGCCAGGCCGATGTTGCCTACAGCCCCTCACCGCAGGAATTGAAGTCGCTCAAGGACGCCGGCTTCACCACCGCAACCCCGCGCTATCTCGGCTTCGTCAACGGCCTCGCGGTCAACACCAAGCTGGAGCCGTACAACGATGTGAAGGTGCGCCAGGCGCTCCAGGCCGCCATCAACCGCAAGGAGATCATCGACACCGTCTACACACCCGACTGGAAGCTGGCGACGTCCTTCATCCAGAGCAACGTGCCCGGCGCGACCGACCACAGCGACCTCCTGGCCTACAACCCAGGCAAGGCGGAAAAGCTCCTCGACGAAGCCGGCTGGACCAAGGGCGCCGGCGGCATCCGCGCCAAGGACGGCAAGCAGCTGACGCTGACGCTCTACTCCAATCCCTACCTCGCGACGGCGAAGTCGATCGACGAACTCATCGCGCAGCAGCTCGGCAAGATCGGCTGGAAGGTGACCATTCGGGCCTATGACGTCGTGACGTTCGGCGAGAAGGTCAGGTTCGGCGGGACGGCGGTGCCGGCCTACGAGGTGACGCGCAGCTTCATCGATGCCGGCACGGTCGCCAGCATCCTGACCAATGCCAACAACGGCGAGGACTGGTTCGCGCTCGGCGATAGCGACAAGAAGCTCAACGATCTGCGCGACAGGATTGCCGGCGCCTCCTCGGCCGAAATCCGCAATCCGCGTCTCGACGAGCTGCAGACTTACGTCCTCGAGCAAGGCTACTTCATCCCGCGCACGCAAATCGTCCAGCGCATCTACGTGCAGTCGCCGAAGCTCAAGGGCGAGGTCTACAACGGCGTCGCCTATGCCAGCTATTATACGGCAACGATCAGCGAGTAGGAGCTGACCGGCATGACCAATGCCTATTTGTCCTACGCCGCAAAGCGCCTGGCGCAGGCGTTCGTCGTCGTCCTGCTGGCCTACGTCTTCACCTTCATGGTCGTCAGCATCCTGCCCGGCGACCCCATTACCAACGTCCTGCGCGATCCCCAGAACGGATTCACCGAGGACGAGATCAGGCAGATCATCGCCGCCCAGGGTCTGGACCAGCCGATCCCGGTCCAGCTCTGGACGTCGCTGTCCCACTTCGTGGCCGGCGATTTCGGCCGGTCGATGCGGTCCAACCGGCCCGTCGCAACCCTGATCGCCGAGGTTCTGCCGTCGACGCTGATCCTTGCCTCCGCGGCTTTCGCCATCGCGCTGCTGCTGGCGGTGACGATCGGCTACGGCACGCAATTTCTTCCGAAACGCTTCGGCCAGGGCCTGCTGCGCGGCTTCCCGTCGTTGTTCCTGTCCGTGCCCAATTTCGTGATCGGCCTGGTGCTGATCCACCTGTTCGGCTTCCAGCTCGGCCTGTTCCGCGTGATCGCACCCGACAGCTTCTGGGCGACCTTCTTCGCCGCGGTCGCGCTGGGGGTCCCCGTCTCCGCCCGGATTGCCGAGGTGCTGATCGCGAACCTCGACAAGGAGTCGGAGCAAGAATATGCTAGTGTCGCGCGCGGCCGCGGCCTGACGCGGATGCGCCTCTTTGCCAGGCATTTGCTCAAGCCGTCTTCGCTCCCGGTCATCACCGTCACAGCACTTGCCATCGGTGAGCTTCTTGGCGGCTCGCTGATCACCGAGACGGTGTTCGGACGCACCGGCATCGGCAGCCTGGTGCAGCGTTCGGTGAGCACGCAGGATTTGCCTGTGCTGCAGGCGGTCGTCTCGCTCGCTGCGGTCGTGTTCGTGCTCGTCAATCTGATCGCCGATCTCGTCTATCCGCTGCTCGACCCGCGCGTGAAGCTGATTGGTGGTCCCAGGGCCCGTCCGACCACCGCCGACGACGGCGCCGTTGCAACATCCGTGGCGGCCACATCATGACCCTCGCCTCCTTCTCCGCCGCCTCGCGCGTCACGGCGATCAGCCGGCTGACAGCTCTTCGGGTGCCGCCGACCGTCGCGTTTGCCTTCGCGGTCATCGCGATCGTGATCGCCTGGTCGCTGGCGCCCGGCCTGTTCACGAATCATAGCCCGGTCGTCGGTGTCACCGCCGAGAAACTGCTCAGCCCCAGCGCTGCACACTGGTTCGGGACCGATCACCTCGGCCGCGACCTCTATACCCGCGTTGTCTATGGCACGGCCTCCTCGGTGACGAGCGCGCTCATCGCTGTCGTCATCGCCGCCGTCGCCGGCGGCCTCATTGGCCTGCTCGCAGGCTTCCTCGGCGGCTGGGTGGACATCGTGCTCGCCCGGCTGGTCGACGTGCTGCTGGCGATCCCGAACTTCCTGCTGGCCGTCATCGTCGTCACCGCGATCGGTTTCGACACCACCAACGCCGCGATTGCGACCGGCGTCTCGGCCGTCGCAGTCTTCGCGCGCGTGATGCGCTCGGAAGTCATCAAGACGCGGCAGGCGATCTTCGTCGAGGCGGCGTTCCTGATGGGCGGCTCGCGCTGGCACATCCTGTTGCGGCACGTACTGCCGAACGCATCGCGCTCGGTGCTTCCGCTTGCCGTGCTGCAATTCGGCCTGTCGATCCTGGTGATCGCAAGCCTCGCCTTCCTCGGTTACGGCGATCCGCCGCCCGCCTCCGACTGGGGCCTGCTGATCTCGATCGGCAAGGACTACCTCAAATGGCCTTGGCTGGTGTACGCGCCCGCCTTCGTCACGATCGCGACCGTGCTCTCTGTGAACAGGATCAGCCGATGGCTGCGCAAGACAGACTGACCGCCAACACACTCACGCGCGCCGAGCCCAACGCGCCGGTGCCGCTGCGCCCGATTCCATTGCTGCGGGTCGACGGCCTGTCGGTCTCCTACGGATCGCACGAGGTCGTCACCAATGTGGGGTTTGAACTCGGCCGCGGCGAGAGCCTTGCTCTGATCGGGGAGTCCGGTTCCGGCAAGTCCACGATCGCGCGCGCGGTGCTGCGGCTGCTCCCCAGCAATGGGCGCGCCACCGGCCGCGTGGTGTTCGACGGTCAGGAGGTGCTGGGAATCTCCGAGCGCGGCTTCCGGCCGCTGCGGGGACGCGCCATCGGATTCGTGCCGCAGGATCCCGCCAACTCACTCAACCCGGTGCGGACGATCGGTGCCCAGGCGCAGGAAGCGGCCGCGCTGCTCGACGAGCCCGACAAGAGGATCCGCAAGCAGCTCGTCCTGGAGACATTCGCCGAGGTGGGGCTCGACAACCCCCGACGTGTCTACGACTCCTACCCGCACCAGCTCTCCGGCGGCATGCTCCAGCGCGTGCTGATCGGCCTTGCGATCCTGCCGCGGCCGGCACTGCTGGTTGCGGATGAACCCACCTCCGCGCTCGACGTCACGATCCAGAAGCGGATCCTCGACCTGCTCACACGCCTGCAGCACGACCTCAAGATCAGCCTGCTGCTCATTACGCATGACCTTGCGATCGCCGCCGAGCGGGCGAACGCGCTCGTGGTGCTCAAGGACGGCGTCATCCAGGAGGCAGGCCGGACCGCTTCCGTCTTCTCCTCGCCGGCGTCGGCCTACGCGAGAAAGCTGCGCGCGGATGTCCCGGCCCTCAACCCCGACCGTTACGCCGCATTGCGCGATATCGGCTCCCGCTTCCTCAAGACCGCCGCCGGCACAGCACCGAAGATCGCCGTCAGCGCCGTGACAAAGACCTTCAACGTCGACGGCAAGTCGCTGGTGGCTGTCGACGATTTGTCGTTCACCGTTCCGGCCGGCACCACGCACGCGCTGGTGGGCGAGTCAGGCTCGGGCAAGACCACAGCGGTCCGGTTGCTGCTGGGCCTCGAGCAACCCGACAGCGGGACTATTTCGGTCGCCGGCGAACAGATCGCCGGTCGTTCGCCCGGTGAGCTGCGTTCGGCGTGGCGCCACCTTCAACTGGTCTATCAGAATCCGTTTACCTCGCTCGATCCGACCTGGACGATCGAGCGGCTGGTGCGCGAACCGCTCGACCGGTTCGGAATCGGAACGCCCAAGGAGCGCGACGAGCGGGTTCGCAAGGCACTGGCCGACGTCGGGCTCGGCGAGCACCTGCTGTCCCGCAAACCAGCGGCCCTGTCAGGCGGCCAGCGCCAGCGCGTCGCCATCGCCCGGTCGCTGGTCCTCAAACCGGACGTGATCGTGCTCGACGAGCCGACCTCCGCGCTCGACGTCAGCGTCCAGGCCGGCATCGTCGAGGTGCTGCTCTCACTGCAGGCCAATCTGGGCCTGACTTACGTATTCGTCTCTCACGATCTCGCGCTGGTGCGCCAGCTCGCCCACACCGTTTCGGTCATGCACCGCGGGTGCATCGTCGAGCATGGGGAAGTCGCCGAGATATTCGACAATCCGCAGCAGCCCTATACGAAGGCGCTGCTGGCGTCGATCCCGTCAGGTGTTGCCGACGCCGCGCAAGCACCGCACGCGCGCCCTCTGCTGATGGCCGCTGCAGAATGACCGCAGATGGCACCGTCACCCCGCATCATCGAGGGCGAGGACGGCAAAGCTCGCCAGCCAGTGCTCGCCCATATAGTGGCTGGCGAGATGGGGAAGACCCGCCGCCAGATGCTCGCGCGCCGCTTCGTGAGCAATGGCACGACGGGGGTCTTCTGCCGGCATGGCATCGCCGAGAGAACGCCAGCACCAGGCCCGGCTGAGATTGAGCCCGTCGAGATGAGCGATCTTGCCATCGGAGCGATCGGTCACCGTCGCAGGGCGGAACAACGTCGCCGGCTGCTTATCGGCGAGGCGCGGCAGAAACCGGTCGAACCAGGGCAAGAATTCGTCCGGCGGCAACAGGCGACGCATGCACTCGGCCTCAATGAGAGCCGAAGACTGGAAATCATCGCCACTCGGCTCGCCCCAGGCCGGGCAGTCGCGATCCGCGCCATACCAGCGCACGCCGGTCTCGCGCAGTAACGTGGCCAGCGCATCATCCCTTTTGATGCCGGCATAGTCCGCCGCCATGCGCAAGCCGAACGCTGTGTTGAAGTGGGTACCGACGCGCACGGGATAAGTCGCTCGCGGCAGAAAATCACGAAAGCGCTGCGCGATGACCTCTGCCAGCGGCGCAAGGCTGCGCGCCCAGCGATCGTCGGATTGGAGTTCGAGCTCGGTCGCCAGCTTCAGCAGCCAGGCCCAGCCATAGGGCCGCTTGAAGCCGCGAGCAGTCGGGCGGGCAAAGTAGGCGCACTCGGCGGCGACCTTGTCGGGAACGAATTGCGCGTCGAACAACGCGCGAATCTCGGGTGCCGATGCGACGTCGGGACAGCGGCGCAGCAGTCGCGCCAGCATCCAGTAGCTGTGGACGCAGGAGTGCCAGTCATAGCTGCCGTAGAAGATCGGATGCAGCTGGCTCGGTGTGCGCGCATCCGCCGGTTCAGCCAGCGCGTGGTCCACATTGTTGGGATATTCACGCCCGACATGGCCGAGCGCGATGCCAGCGAACTGCGTAGCGTGTTCGCGGGTGAGACGGGACGTGGTCATGCTCTGGCCTTTCGTTTGTCGCGGCCGATCAGGGTCTCGATCAGGCGCGGCAGGATGTAGATCGGAAATTGCGTCGCGGCGAAGTATAGCGCCATGCGTGGCGAGGCGGCAGCACCGAGCGCCGACCAGACCAGCCCGACATTGCGATTGCCGAGAATGAGCCCCACCGTCAGGCGCTCGGGCAGCGTTCCCGGCAGCAACACGGCCCCCGCAATTTGCAGGGCCACATTACAGGCGAAGGCAAGGGCAACGCAGAGCGTTGCGGCCGGCACATCCGCCGCGATCTGCGCGCGAATGCCGGCCATGGTCGCCACCGCAAAGACCAGAAGCGCGGCGATGATGATCCCGTCGACCACATCGCCATGGGCGGCCAGAACCGGCGCCGCATGCCGGCGGAGCAGGACGGCAAGGCCTTCGGCGCTGCCGATCAACAGCGCCAGACGCAGCGCGAGCTCGAACGCGCTGATCTCGAGGCCGCCGAACCAGCCGGCGAGAAGTGGGATCGTGACCGGCGCCAGCACCATGGACAACACCGTCACCACGAGCGGCACCGCGCCGTCGAGCCCGAGCATGCGTGCCACCGCCGCGGTCCCGCTCGACGGCGGCGCCGAGACGGCGAGCATGATCGCGGGCGCGAGTTCCGGAGCAAGACCGACGGCACGACCGGTCGCGCTGATCACCAGCGGACAGCCGACCATGACGATTGCCGGCAACAGCACCGACAGCGACGGCCGGCGCAACGCGGCGACGACCGCCTCACCATCGATTCGCAGCAATGTCCCGAGCACGATCAGGAAGATCGTGGCCGGCATCAGCGGTCGCGCCAGATCCGCGAGCGCCGGACACACGAGCCCGAGCAGGACGCCGACGGCCAATAATGTCGGTCCGCGCGGGATGAGGCGCAGGAGGGAGGATCGCATACGCCTCGTCCAATCAGGTCTTCCGCGCCAATAGACCACGCACCGCCTCATTCTTGAAATCGATTTTAGATATGCCTACCATTGCTCAAATGAATTTGGCTTCCGTCGATCTCAATCTCCTCGTCGCCTTCGAGGCGCTGATGGAGGAGCGCAACGTGACCCGCGCCGGCGCGCGCGTTGGCCTCGCGCAGCCGTCCATGAGCAGCGTGCTGACCCGCCTGCGGGCGCTGTTCGGCGACGATCTGTTCGTGCGCTCGGCCTCGGGCATGCAGCCGACAGCCAAGGCGCTGTCGCTGGCCCGGCCGATCAGCGAGGCACTCGGACAGATCAGAGGCGTGCTGGGGCCTGGATCAGCCTTCGATCCCGCAACCGCCCGCCGTCGCATGTCCATTGCGGTGACCGACTATGGCGACCTCGTCGTCGTGCCGCCGCTGGTCGCCGCACTACGACGGGAAGCGCCTGGAATCGATCTCGTCGTGCGTCCCATCATCGACCCGGCTTTGAGCGTCGCAAGCCTCGAGCACGGCGATGTCGACGCGCTGATCGGCGGCCATCTTCCCGCTACCACGCGCATCACCCGGACCAGGCTGTTCGAGGAGCATTTCGTCTGCATTCGCGACGCCAGGCGCGCCAGGCAGAAGGCGCGGCTCAGCAAGGATGACTACACCCGCCTTCCACATGCCTTGTTCTCATCGACCGGCGGCGACGGGCTTCCGGGCGCGATCGACACCGTGCTGGCCCGGCACGGGCGCAAGCGGCGCACGGCGGTTACGCTCGCCCATGTTGTGGCCGTGCCGTTTGCGGTTGCCGGCACCGATCTCGTGGCAACCATGGCCGAGCGCATCGCCCGGCGCTTCGCCGCATCGGCAGGCGTGTCCGTCGTTCCGCTTCCCTATGACGTGGAGGCGTTCACCATCGACCTCCTCCACACCCGCCGCGCCATGACTGACCCGGCGCTGCGCTGGTTCATCGAACTGGTCAATCGTGTTTGCAGGAAGCTCTGACGAACCGACGGGCCGGCAACAGGCCGCTATTTCCGCTCAATCAGCTGCGCGATCTCCCAGACATGTCCTGAAGGGTCGGCAAAGGCCGCAGTTCGCCGTCCCCACGGACGGTCGATCGGCCCATTGAGCAGATCGACGCCGATTTCCCTCAGGGCTGAGCAGACCTGATCGACGTCGACGACCCTGATCGTCAGAAGTGCGCGCGCTCCTGCGGAGGACTGCGCGACACGCAGCGGCTCGACAAGCGGCGGTGCCCGAGACGCGTCGAGAAGGTTGATCAGGAGCCCACCAAATCTCAGCACGGATGAGACCGCATCTTCCCAGACCGTCTCGGACGCGAACACTTTCGCGTAGAAGGCTTTCGCCGACGCAATGTCATCGACGAACAACGTGATGACTTCAACTTCGCTTGGCAGACCAATGGTCATGTCGCACTGCTCCTCACCGTTGCAGCATCGGCCTGCGTGAACCACGCAAGCCGCGCACCATGATATCTCACGATGTCGCGGCCTGGCGCAATTCCGGCGAACCGGGCAAATGCCCGACCTGGACGCCGTGGTCCTAGTTGAACAGCTCCGGTTCCGCCGCGGTGATCCAGTCCCAGAGCGGCTGGAAGCTGAAATAACCGCCCTTGTGGGTGCCGACCTGCCGCGACGTCAGGCTGGCGATCTCGTGCGGGATCGGCTTTGGCGTGCCGGCGGCCTCCGCGAGCAGCTGGGCGCGCGCGGCATTGTCCATCGCGATGTACCACCACGCGGCAGCTTCGATGGTCGGTCCCACCGTGAGCAGGCCGTGATTTTGCAGGATCGCAGCCTTCTTCGATCCCAGCGCCTGCGCGATCTTGCGGCCCTCCTCCGCCTCCAGCACGACGCCCGAGAACGGATCGAACAGGACGTGATCCTCGTAGAAGGCACAGGAATCCTGTGTCAGCGGATCGAGCAGGCGGCCAAGCGCCGACCAGGCCTTGCCATAGGTCGAATGGGTGTGGGCTGCCGCGATCACCTCCGGATGCGCCGCATGAATCGCCGAGTGAATCACGAAGCCGGCCTGGTTGATCGGCTTGTCGCCGATCAGGATGTTGCCGTCGTGGTCGACGAGCTGAAGATCGGACACCTTGATCTGGCTGAAGTGCTTCGACAGCGGGTTGATCCAGAACCGCTCGGGAAACTCCGGATCGCGCACGGTGACATGGCCTGCGAGGCCCTGATCGAAGCCGTACCGCGAGAACAGCCGGAACGTCGCGGCGAGACGTTGCTTGCGGTGCAGCCTCTCCTCCTCGAACGACACCGCCGGCGTACGTTCGACCAAGGAATATTTTTTGGGCTTCTCGACGACCTTGTTCATTGTTGCGGCTCCTTTTCTAGTATTCGAGGTTTTTGTCGAAGACGTCGGCCAGTGGCACGCCATGCGCATAGGCATCGAGATTGACCAGCGTCTTGTCGGCCAGCCGCTTGGCATCCTCGCCTCCCGTCCACGAGACGTGCGGTGTGAGGACGACCTTGGGATGGTCGTAGATCGGATCGCCATCCAGCGGCGGCTCGGGATCCGTGACATCGAGCGTGGCGCCTGCGATCCGGCCCTCATCGAGCGCTTGCAGCAGGGCGGACTGATCGACGATCCGGCCGCGCGCGACATTGATCAGATGCAGCGATTTTTTGGCCCGCGCCAGCACGTCGGCATTGATCAGACGGGCCGTCTTCGTCGTCGCCGGCAGCGCCAGGACGAGATGATCGGAGACCTCGACCAACTGCTCGATGCTGTCCACGGGCTCAATGCCCGGAACAACGTATGGCCAGGCCGATCGCCTAAGAACCCTGGTGTTGACGCCGAACGGCCTGACCCGCTCGGCAACGGCACGGCCGATTGCACCAAAGCCCGCGATGCCGATCGTCTTGCCGCTGAGCGATCCCAGCGGGGCGATCTTCCATTGCTCGCGGCTGCGCGGCCGGATCTCGTGGATACGCTTTTCGAAGCCGAGAATTGCCGCGAGCACATATTCCGCGATCGGATCGGCCGAGATGCCGCGGCCGACCGTGACCACGGGCCCATCGAGCAGCCATGCCGGAAAGAAATCGATGCCGGTCGATGCGGTCTGGATCCAGCGCAGGCCGAACGGCCAGCCTGCGGGCTTGTCCGCAGGCGCCTTGTTCCAGCCCGCCAGCGGCCGCGTCAGCAGCACGTCGGCCTCCGGCGCAACCTCCCACGCCGGACGATCGGCGGGATGATCGATGATCAGCGGACGCGACCAGTGATCGGCCAGCGCGGCACGAACCTCCGCGCCCAGTTGATTGACGATGATCGGCGATCGCACGCGGGTGGAGGCGCGCCTGCTTTCAATTCGGGGAGTGTTCATGTCACGCGTTCATGATGGCATTGATGCGGACATGCTAGGCGCTCGGGGCAAGATAGTCTTTTCAAAGATCATCGGCATCGGGCAACAACAGGACGACGCTTCCAACCGAGGCATAAGAATTCGTCTCCGGGTGCGGCGCTGTTATTTTTGGCCGGTGACGCCAGGCTTCCGCGCCTTTGGCTGAGCCGCCGCTTCGGCGGCACGGCGGAAGACGGCTTCCATCAGCCATTGCTCGTTGGGAAAGTGCTCCGCCCATTCATCCCAGCCGGAGTGCTTGCGGTATTGTCCGAGCCGCCCGGATGCCAGCACCTCGTCCTTGCTCACGGAGACGCGGCGGTCGCAATCGGGCGCGACATAGATCGCGTCTGCACGGCAATAGAGCTCGCACATGAAGCAGGTCTGGCAATCCTCGACGCGCGCCAGGATGGGCAGGCCGTCACGGCCGGGATCGAGCACGTTGGCGGGGCAGACCTCGATGCAGGCCCCACAATCCGTGCAGCGCTCCGCAACGATGAGTTCGATCATGACACTACCTCGAGTTGGCCCGGCCGGGCGCTTGCCGATGGTCGATCCAACGCGACCCAGACCTGCTCCAATCCGCCGCTGAGCAGGCGGGCGGCCAATCCGGGATCCTTGGTAGGATAGTCCTCACGCCGATGAAGGCCCCTGCTCTCCTTGCGCGCGACCGCCGTGGCAACGGTCCAGCGCGCCGTGGCCAGCAGTGCCGCGGTTTCGCGCAGGGCGATCGAACCCGCCTGCCCGTGATCTGCCACCTCACGCCACAACTCTTCGAGTGTTTGCGAAGAGGCCGCGAGCCCTGCCCCGGTGCGGAACAAGTTCTTGTCGAACGGATGCATCTCGGCGCGCACGCCGGCTTTGGCTGCGGCCACGTCAACGGCCTTAGGCCGGCCACGCGGGCGAAGCCCGGCCCGTCCAAGTGGCGCCAGCTCCGTCGAGCGGCTTTTCGTGCTGCGTGCCACGCACGCAGCCGCGCTTCCTGCAAACACGCCAGACGACAGCGCCCATGCCGAGTTGACGTTGCCGCCGCCGGAGATCGCGCCCGCGACCTTCTCGCGCGATGCGTTGTCGCCGGCGACGAACAGGCCCGGCACCGACGTCGCGCAATCCGCGTCGTGCACGCGCACGCCGCCGATGCCACGGATGGTGCCGTCATTGTGCAGCGTGACTTCGAACCGGTCGCGGTAGGGATCGATGCCCCAGCGGTCGAACACCAGCGGCACGTTCGGCGAAATCGTATGCAGCCGCGCCTTGATGTCATCAGGCAGACGCTCGAGCGAACAGTAGACCGGCCCGCGCTGCAGGGCCCGGGCAAGACGGACGGTCTGATCGGGACCGAACGGGAGATCGAGCTCGTTTCCATCGGCGTCGGAGTAGGTCGCAAAGGCATAGGCCATGCTGCGCGTCATCGTGGAATGCGCCGGCGCAATGGTGTAGGCGGCGGTGAATTCCATGCCGGACAGCTCCGCGCCCGCCTCGGCCGCCATGAGATAGCCGTCGCCGGTGTTGGTTCGCGATCCCAACAGATGCGACAGAAAACTGGTCCCGCCCGCCGCGAGCACCACCGCGCCAGCCACGATTCGATACGCGCGCCCGCTGTCTTGACGGCGCTGGCCACGCGCGCCGCCGATCGACCCATCGGCCCGCGCCAGCAACTCGACAACGGGCGACTGATCGAGAATAGTAACACCGTGGCTCAGTACGTGCTGGCGCAGCGCGCGCATGTATTCCGGCCCGCGCACCGCGCGGTGGTTCACCCTTCCCTCGTCGTCCGTGCCGAATTTGTAGTATCGGGCCAGCGTCGGCAGCGTGCGCCAGGTCTGGTCGAGGATGCGGTACATCCATTCCGATTCGCCAAGGCCGAGCCCGGCGGCGATGCGATTGGCAACAACAGCGTCCCGCGCCGCCGAAGGATCCGGCGGCACCCACCAATGGCCCGGCCCCGCGGCGGCCGTGACACCACTGGTGCCGCAATAGCCCTTGTCGGCGAGAATAACCCTCGCACCGGCTTGCGCGGCCGACGCGGCGGCCCATGCGCCGGCCATGCCGCCGCCGACGATCAGCACGTCAGTCGTGATCGACAGCTCTTCGAGCGAGGACGACACCATGATCTCCGCCTTTGCTCACGCGCGCCCGGCTGACACGCCCGTCGTCGCCGACGTGCGGCCCGCTTGACGCAAGCCTCAATGACCGAACAGCCGATAGCTCCGGTCGGCCGCCCGCAGGTGCCGGTTCTCGTCGGTCCAGCCGACCGCACGCCGGTAACTTCCCAGCATGGCGGCTTCCTTCAGCGCGGCCACATCGACCGTCTGCGGCGCTTCCGCAAAGGGAGACACAAACAGCGCATCCTCCGGGCAATAGAGCTCGCACAGGAAGCAGGTCTGGCAGTCGCTCTGGCGGGCGATCACGGGAATGCCGTCAGTCTTGTCGAAGACGTTGGTCGGGCATACGTTCACGCAGATGTCGCAAGCCGTGCACCGCTCGGAATCGATGACCTCGATCATTCCGCGGCCTCCGAATATTGGGCGGAGACCAACGGACGCGCCGATGTCCAGACGTCGTCGAGCCCGCCGGTCGTCACAAGGTGCAGGTAGCGATCGTCCGGCTCGGGATAATCGTCGCGACGATGCATTCCCCGGCTTTCCTGACGCGCCAGCGCGCTGCGATACATCCAGCGCGCGGTCGCAAGCATGGCGGCGGCCTCGCGCGCACGTAGCAGCTCCTGTTCGTCCGATGCGGCTGCATTCGACGCCTCCGACCACAAGCCATCCAGGCGACGCAGAGAGTCGCCCAGTCGCCCGGCCTCGCGGAAATAATTCAGCTCGTAGGGGAACACCTCGTCCTGAACACTCCGCGCAAGCGCGCCGCCGTGCATCGGTTGCCCGCTGCCGGAGCGCAAGCCAACGGTGCCGCGTCGGAACGCCTGACGCCCGATTGTCGTGCCCAGTTGGCGCGCAAACTCCGCCGCACCTTGGCCGGCCCAATAGCCCGAAGACATCGCCCAGGCGGCATTGTGGCTGCCGCTGCCCGTAAAGCCGCCGCAGATCAGCTCGCGGGTCGCAGCATCGCCTGCCGCGTAGAGGCCCGGAACGGTGGTTGCGCAACTGTCGTCGACGATCCGCAGACCGCCCGTCCCGCGAACGGTCCCTTCGAGCCGCAGCGTGATCGGGAATCGTTCGGTGAAGGGATCGATACCGGTGCGGTCGAACGGAAGGAAGAAATTCGGCTGGGACGCGCGCATGTGGCGCTGGGTCTCGGCTTGCGCCTGATCGAGTTGGGCATACACGGGCCCCTTCCGCAGCGCGCGCGCAATCACGGAACGGCCGCCCTTCGACGACGCTCCCGGAATGACGCTGCCCTGCTCGTCGGTAAAACTCGCCCAGCTGTAGAACAGGGTCTTGGTCACCGATCCGAACGCCGGCGAGATCGCGTAGGCGTTGGAGAACTCCATGCTCGTGAATTCCGCCCCCGCTTCCGCAGCGAGGAGATAGCCGTCGCCGGTCAGCACGTTCGAGCCGAGCGTCTTGCTGAGAAAGGCGCATCCGCCGGTGGCGATCACCACGGCCTTGGCGTTGACCGCCCAGCGATCCCCCTTCTGGCGGCGCAAACCTGCAGCGCCGGCAACCACGCCGTTTCCGTCGACCAACAGTTCGAGCGCGGGCGAATGATCCAGGATGGTGACGCCGGCCTGCTTGGTCCGCTTGCGCATCAGCCGCATGTATTCCGGGCCCTGCAGCGAATTCCGCTGCGGCTTGCCGTCCTCATCTGCGGGATAAGGATAACCCCACTCGGCAAGCTGGTTGCTCTGGGCGTAGGTCTGGTCCAGCACGCGCGCCATCCAGCGGCGGTCCTGGAGATAGCCGCCCAGCTTCTCGCGGCTGGCCATCGCAGCCTCGCGGCGTTCGGGAACGGGATCGACATACCACACACCGGTGCCGGCCGCCGCAGTCGCACCGGAGGTGCCGCAAAATCCCTTGTCCGCCAGCACGACGCGCGCGCCATGCTCGGCAGCACTGATCGCGGCCCATGTCCCTGCGGGACCGCCGCCGAGCACCAGCACGTCGGCGTCGAACACAATCGATCCTGCCGAACTCGACAGCTTCTCGGCGCGGCCAGATGAATTCGTCATCGCTCGTCTCCGGATTGATGTCCCTGCGCAGCACGCTCTCTCAGCTGCCGAACCCCGCCGGAATGAACGCCGGCAGCTTGTCCTCGATGAACTGCTTCACCTCGGGCGAATTGAACACCTGGATGAACGCCTTCAGCCGCGGATCGTCCTTCTTGTCCGGACGGGCCGTGAAGCGCAGCACCAGACCTTCGTCGACGGTACGATCGATGATCAGCGCCGATTTCGGGTCGCCGCCGGCCGGAATGAGATAGGTGATATTGACGAGCGCCAGCGTCACGTCATCCAGCGAGCGATAGGTCTGCGCCGGGTCGAGCTCGACGATCTTCAGATTCTTGGGATTATCGATGATGTCGAACTTGCTCACCGAAAAGCCCTTGCCGGGCGCGAGCTTGATCAGCCCGGCCCGCTCCAGCAGAATCAGACCGCGGGCGCCGTTGAGCGGCTCGTTCGGAATGGCGACGCTGTCGCCGGATTTGATCTCGTCGAGCGTCTTGATCTTCTTCGAGAACAGGCCGACTGGCGCAATCACGCCGACCTTATCGGCTTGCACCAGATTGAAACCGCGTTGCTTGTTCTGAAGCGCGAGATAGGTCGCATGCTGGAACAGATTGGCATCGACCTCGCCGCTGTTCACGACCTCGTTCAATGCCACCCAGTCCGACAGCTCGACGATCTTGACGTCCTGCCCTTTCTCCTTGGCGAGCCTGGCGGCAAAGGACGCCAGTTGGCCAACGGGGCCGGCGCTGGTCGCGATCTTCAGCGGTTCGCCGGCGAAGGCGGCCGCCGTGAATGCGAGCCAGAGGCCCGCAACCTGGGCGGTACGACGAAGGATTTTCATGATCTCTAGTCCCGTTGCAATTCGGATGATGTGTCTCACGCGGCTTTGCGCGCGCCGGCGTCGGCCTGTGCCAGCGCCTGACCGAGATCCGCAAGGATGTCGTCGGGATGCTCGATTCCGACCGACAGGCGGACGTAACCGGGCGTGACGCCGGCGGCGAGCTGCTCGGCTGCGGTGAGCTGCTGATGCGTCGTCGACGCCGGGTGAATGGCCAGCGAGCGGGCGTCGCCGATATTGGCGACGTGATAGAACAGCTTGAGCGCGTCGATGAACCGCCGGCCGGCTTCGACGCCCCCTTTCAGCTCGAAGCCGACCAGCCCGCCAAAGCCGCCCTTCAGATAGGCGTCCGCCCTGCGCCGGTTCTCCCCGCTCTGCAGTCCGGGGAAGATCACGTTCGAGACCGAGGGGTGCTTGGCGAGGAAGTTCGCGGCCTTCACCGCGTTCTCGTTGTGCTGGCGGATACGCAGCGGCAGGGTCTCGATGCCCTGGATGAACTGGAAGGCGTTTTGCGGCGCGATCGACGCGCCGAGGTCGCGCAGCAGCTTGACGCGGGCGCGCAGGATGTAGGCGATCGGCCCGAGCGGCTTTGCGGCTTCGGTCCAGATCGCACCGTGATAGGCCTCATCAGGTTTGTTCAGGAGTGGGAAGCGCTCCGCATGCGCGGCCCAGTCAAAATTGCCGCCGTCGACGATGGCGCCGCCGATCGCGGTGCCATGGCCGCCGATATATTTGGTCGTGGAGTAGACCACCACCGCAGCGCCGTGCTCGAACGGACGTGCGATCAGGGGCGACGCCGTGTTGTCGAGAATGAGCGGCACGCCCAGCGAGCGGCCGATGTCCGCGACCTCCTTGATCGGAAAGACGTTGAGCTTGGGATTAGGAAGCGTCTCGCCGAAATAGGCCCGCGTCTTCGCGTCGGTTGCGCGGCGGAAATTCTCGGGATCCGCAGGATCGACGAACCGGACCTCGATGCCGAACTGCTTCAGGGTCTGCGACAGCAACGTCCAGGTGCCCCCGTAAAGATCGGTCGAGGACACGATGTTGTCGCCGGCCTGGGCGATGTTGAAGATCGCGAAGGCGGACGCCGTCTGTCCGGAGGCAACTGCGAGGGCGGCCGCCCCGCCCTCGAGTGCGGCAAGCCGATCCTCGAAGGCCTGCTGGGTCGGATTGCCGATACGGGTGTAGATTGGACCAAGCTGCTCGAGCGCGAACAGGCGCGAGGCGTGATCCGTGTTTTCGAACTGGAACGACGTGGTTTGATAGATCGGAACCGCCACCGCCCCAGTGGCGGGGTCGGCGCGGTACGATCCACCATGCAACGCGAGCGTCTCGAAGTTCCGGGTCTCCAATGCCATCTGCAATTCCCTTTCGATCTCGAGCGCGCGCACCTCGCGCGGCAAGCCGTGCTTGTCGATGAAAATGATGCGGGCGGATTCCACGGCTGTCGAGCGTGTCCGGAAAATAGCGATGCGCGTGCTGCGTCACCGTCGCTTCGTAACGCGTTTCTTTCAGCTCCTTCGCCTAATTGGAAACAAACTCGCTCACGCAAGATGTTAAAAATTTCGCGCGGAGCGGATGTGCTTCGCAATTGATGATCGGGACCGACCATGACGAGACCGCGCGAGCTGCGCTTCAACGCCTTCAACATGACCGCGCCGAGCCACAATTGGGCCGGCCTATGGTCTCATCCGCGCGACGCGTCGATCGACTACAACACGCTCGAATATTGGGCTGACTACGCCAGGACCGCGGAGCGAGGCCTGCTCGACGGCATCTTCCTGGCGGATGTGTTCGGCGTATACGACGTCTATCGCGGCAATACCGATGCCGCCGCATTGCACGCCGTGCAGCTTCCCAACGCCGACCCGACACTGCTGGTGTCCGCCATGGCGCTCGTCACCCACCATCTCGGCTTCGGCATCACCTCGAACCTGACCTTCGAGCATCCCTATCAGCTGGCCCGCAAATTTTCGACGCTCGACCATCTCACCAAGGGCAGGATCGGCTGGAACATCGTCACCGGCTATCTCGACAGCGGCGCGCGCGGCATGGGCCTTCCGGCCAACCGCGCCCATGACGACCGTTATGACGCGGCCGAGGACTTCCTCACCGCGGCCTACAAGCTGTGGGAAGGAAGCTGGGAGGATGACGCCGTCCGCCGTGATCGCGGCAGCCGCATCTTCACGGACCCTGCAAAGCTTCACCGCGTGGTGCACAACGGCCCTTATTTCAAGGTCGACGGCATCCATCTCGCCGAGCCCTCGCCGCAGCGGACGCCGCTGCTGTATCAGGCCGGCACCTCGAAGCGCGGTCGCGCCTTCGCCGCCCAACATTCGGAAGCGATCTTTCTCAACGGCCAGACCAAGCCCATCCTGGCACGCGCAGTCCGCGAGATACGCGAGGCGGCCAAGGCCTATGGCCGCGATCCCTACGACATCCGCCTGTTTGCCGGCGCGACCGTGATCGTGGCGCCGACACGTGCCGAGGCGAATGATCTGCTCGAGGACTACGCACGGCATGTCGACCAGACCGGTCAGCTCGCCCTGTTGTCGGGCTGGACCGGCATCGACTTTTCGACCTACCGACCCGACCAGCCGATCGAATATGTCGAGAGCAACGCCATCCAGTCGATGGTTGAAAACTTCACGGTGCGGAGCGACCGGCCTGTCAATGTCGGCGACCTCGCCAGATTGAGCCGCGCCGGCGCCCGTTCGCCCTTCGTGGTCGGCTCGCCGCAGGACGTCGCCGACGAGCTGATCGCCTGGGCGGACGAAACCGACGTCGACGGTTTCAATCTGTTCCGCCTGGTCGCACCGGAGTCGCTGAACGCCTTTGTCGATCTTGTGGTGCCGGAGCTGCAATCGCGCGGCGTCTACAAGACCGCCTATCGCGACGGCACGCTACGCGAAAAGCTGTTTCCGGGGCGCGGTCCGCGGTTGCACAGCACGCATCCCGGCGCGAGTTTTCGGCGCGCGCCGTCGGCGGATGCGTTCCAATCCGACGCCGCCGAATAGCAAGGGTGACGCTCACCCCTTCGCGCGATGTTCGCGGAATGCGGCTGCGAGCGCTCCCAGCGCGGCCCGCGACCGGCGGTCGGTCAGGGACGAATGAAGCACGACCTCCGACGGCGGCAGCTTGGGAAGTCCGAGCTTGGCGCCGACGTCGATGGTGCCGGCCGGCGCGATCCGATACGACAGTGGCGCGATCGCAAGCCCCGCCACAACGGCGGCATGGACCGCCGAGGAGCCGCCACCCAGAAACACCTCGATCCATTTGATGCCGGCCACATCCAGCGCCTGTGTGGCGATGTTGCGCACGCCGCAGGTCGGAGCCAGTGCGGCGAGGCGCAGGGGCTCGCCCTCCCTGTGATCGAACCCTTGCGCCGCAAACCAGCCGAAGCGCTCGTGCGCCAGCGTCTCGCCATCGCGACGATCGTCCTCGCGCTGAACGATGGCCGCGTCTAACCGTCCCTGATCAAATAGATCAAGGAGATTGCGCGAATTGTCGAGCTGGACCTCGATGGTCAAATTCGGATCATGCGCGTGCAGCCGTGACAGCAAGGCCGGAACTTCCGGGCCCGCGACATGCGCGGCAATACCAAGGCCGAAGTGACGCGGCGGCGCATTGAGCCCGGCGATCGCACGTTCGTGAGCCGCGATGAGCTCCCGTGCGCCCTGCAGGAACGCCGTCCCCTGCGCCGACAGCCGCACCGATCGCGGCGTGCGTTCGAGCAATCGATGCCCGACGCGATCCTCCAGCCGCTTCAGCTTGACGCTGATCGCGCCTTGCGTGGTCCCCAGCGCCTTGGCGGCCCGCGTAAAACTGTGAAGGTCCGCCACCATCACAAAGGCTCTGACGGCATCGACATCGAGCGAGAGCATTGCATCATCCGGTTTCGTTGTCTCTGAAATCTATATTGATCGGATTTTGTTGTGGTCAAGGGGGCCCTATGTTCGCCCCGCCTAACGCGGACATGGCGCACGGGAAAGCACCCTTTCCCGGAGCGAGCGACGTCGCGTCCGCGCCGGCAATCAGCATCACGTTTGGAGGTCACCGCCTTGACGGTCTCACCATCACGACGAAACACGATCGCCCTGGCCGCGGCCTGCCTCGCGTCCCTCATGTTCGGTCTGGAGATCTCCAGCGTTCCGACGATCCTTCCCACGCTGGAGACGGTGCTGCATGCCTACTTCCAGCAGCTGCAATGGATCATGAATGCCTACACCATCGCGGTCACGACGGTGCTGATGGCCACAGGCACGCTGGCGGATCGTTATGGTCGAAAGCGCGTGTTCGTCGTCAGCATCGCCGTGTTCGGCCTGGCTTCGCTGATCTGCGGCCTGGCGGAGGACGCGCTCCTCCTCATCGTGAGCCGCTTCCTTCAGGGCATGAGCGGTGGCGCGATGCTGATCTGCCAGGTCGCGGTTCTCTCCCATCAATTCCAGGAGGGCGCACCGCGCGCACGAGCCTTTGCCGCCTGGGGCATCATCTTCGGCATCGGGCTTGGCTTCGGACCCATCATCGGCGCGGCGATCGTCGCCGTCTCCGGCTGGCAATGGGTGTTCCTGATCCACGCATTCATCGCGATCGTCACCATCGCGCTTGCCGTGACGGGCGTACGGGAGTCGCGCGATCCCGAGGCAAAACATCTCGACATCGCGGGCATCGTGACGCTTTCGACATCGGTATTCTGCGTCGCCTTCTATATCACGGAAGGCCCCGACTTCGGCTTCGGCAGCCTGACCGGCCTGGCGATCGTCGCGACGGCTGTTCTGAGCTTTATCGCCTTCGTGCTGGCCGAGCTGCATAGCGCTCGTCCGATGTTCGATTTCTCGGTGTTCCGGATACGCGCCTTCTCCGGTGCGCTGCTCGGGTCGGCCGGCATGAACTTCAGCTTCTGGTCCTTCATGATCTACCTGCCGATCTTCTTTCGCAGCGCGCTTGGCTACGACAATCTCACGGCCGGTCTCGCATTGCTGACCTACACGCTTCCGACGCTGGTGATTCCGCCGCTCGGCGAACGGATATTGCTGAGGTTCGGCGGCGGCATCGCCATTCCCTTCGGCCTGTTCGTCATCGGCCTTGGTTTCATGCTGATGTGGGCCGTCAGCGGCGTCGCGCACGTCACCTGGCTGACGCTGGCGCCAGGATGTCTGCTTGCGGGCGTAGGCCTCGCCCTCACCAACACGCCGGTGACCAACGTCACCACGGGGGCGGTGTCGAGCACACGGGCCGGCATGGCATCCGGCATCGACATGAGCGCCCGCATGATTTCGCTGGCGATCAACATCGCCTTGATGGGTTTCATCCTGATCGCAGGCATTTCCTCCTGGCTGCGCAGCGCGCTGCCTGGTGGGCTCGATGCCGGTCGCCTGCAATATCTTGCGGAACGCATCGCGGGCGGCACCGCCCGCCTGTCCGATATCCCCGAGCTGAGCCTCCTTCCGGCAGCGGACACCGCCGTGCAAGATGCGCTGATCCATGGTTTCAGGCTCGTGATGCTCTATGGCGGGCTATCCGTCTGGATCATGGCGCTGGCGAGCTTCGTGATTTTTGGCGAGAGTTACGCCACACGGAAGCGTCTCGCGTCGAACTGCGATACCGACAACTCCGTTCTCAATTGCTAACGCACGAGAGAATGTTCGTTCCCTTCTGCGCCCGACTGCGAAATTGCCACGCGGACCCGTTTGCCGGCAAAGTGAGCCGTCCCAGTCTCCCCAAACAGAGGTCGGGACGGCAAGGCAGTTACGTTGAACCGGATACCCGAAATGCATCATCTCACGTTTCGCCTGCGAGCCCTCGCCGCGGCTGCGCTCGGCTTCTTTGCCATGGCGTCCGTTCAGCCCGCGATGTCCGAGGAGCTCCGGATCGGCTATCAAAAATCCTCGACGCTGACGGCGATCCTGAAGACCAACGGAGAGCTGGAGAAGGCGCTGGCGCCGCTCGGCGTCACCATCTCCTGGCACGAATTCACCAGCGGCCTGCCGCTGCTGGAGGCGATCAACATCGGCAGCATCGATTTCGGCGCCGACGTCGCCGACACGGTGCCGATCTTCGCGCAGGCAGCGGTCGCCAAGCTCGCCTACATCGCCGAGGAAGCCGCCTCGCCGGCCGCGCAGGCGATTGTCATTCCGGAGCCGTCGGCCATCAAGACCATCGCCGAACTCAAGGGCAAGAAGATTGCCGTGACCAAGGGCGCCGGCAGCCACTATCTGCTGCTCGCAGCTCTGGCGAAATCCGGCCTGAGCTTCAAGGACATCACGCCTGCTTATCTGACGCCGGCAGACGGCCGTGCTGCCTTCGTCAGTAATAATGTCGATGCCTGGGTCGCCTGGGATCCGTTCCTGACCAGCGCCTTGCACCAGACGAAGGGCCGGATTTTATCCGACGGCGGCAACGGCCTTGCGAGCTACAAGCGCTACTACCTCGCTTCTGCCGCGTATGCGGACAAGCACGATCAGGTCCTCAACGTGATCTTCGCAAAACTCTCCGAGACCGGCAAATGGGTGAAGGCCCAGCCGAAGGACGCGGCGGCATTGCTCGCCGGCCTCTGGGGTATAGATGCGGCAACCGTCGAGGAGGCCAACAGCCATCGCTCCTATCAGGTCGGCGCGGTCACCGGCCCGGGCCTGTCGGAGCAGCAGCGCATTGCCGATGCGTTCCACGCCGAAGGTCTGATTCCCGTAAAGATCGACACCACCGCCATCAAGATCTGGTCCCCGAAGGGGTCTTGATCTCCGCTGCTTGCGGCTTAAGCCGCCCCCTTTCGGAATCCTCATGCCACCACGCCAACTACACCTGAACGTCAACCTGCTTCACTCCGGCGTCTACCCGTCAGCCTGGCGGCTGCCGGACAGCGATCCGCGCGCGTTCTTCGATCTCGGTCATTATGTGCGGGTGGCGCAGATTGCCGAGCGCGGAAAGTTTGACGCAATCTTTCTGGCGGACTCGCCGGCCGTGAACGATCGCATCGACTACCGATCGTTCACCTCGCTGGAACCAACGATCGTGCTGGCGACGGTCGCAGCCACGACGACGCATGTCGGTCTGATCGGCACGGTCTCCACGACCTACAATGAGCCTTACAACATTGCGCGCCGCTTCGTGACGCTCGACCATGCCAGCGGCGGACGCTCAGGGTGGAACGCTGTCACGACCGCGGATGCCGCTTCAAGCCGCAACTTCGGCCTCACGGGCGCACTGGAGCACAAGGCCCGCTACGAGCGCGCCAAGGAATTCACCGACGTCGTCCACGCCTTGTTCGACAGCTGGGAGGACGACGCCTTCGTCGGCGACAAGGCGAGCGCGCGGTTCGTCGATATTTCGAAAGTGCATCCGATCGCCCACCGCGGCCCGCATTATTCGATCGCCGGCCCCCTGAACGTGCCGCGCTCGCCGCAGGGACGACCGGTCACGGTCCAGGCGGGCGGCTCCAATGACGGCCGCGACTTCGCCGCCGCCTATGCGGAAGCGGTATTCACGCTGGCGCAATCGATCGAGGAAGGCGTCGCCTATGCGCGCGATCTGCGCACGCGAGCAGCGGCCTACGGGCGTTCCGGCGATTCCATCGTCATTCTGCCGGGCCTTGCGACCGTCATCGGCAGTACCGAGGCAGAGGCGAAGCGGCGGCAGGACGAACTCTGGGAGCTGGTGCCGATCGAATACAGCCTGACGCGGCTGGCCGGCACACTTCAGATCGACCCTGCTTTGCTTGAGCTCGACAAGCCGCTTCCCGACCCGTTGCCGCTTCCAGCGAACGCCAATCACACCATGTTCCAGGGCACCGTGAACCTCGCGCGGCGCGGCAATCTCACTGTCCGTCAATTGATCCGCGCGCTCGGCGGCGGCGTGGGCCATCGCATCATCGTCGGCACGCCGGAGCAGATCGCCGACGACATCGAGACCTGGTTCAAGGCCGGCGCCGCCGACGGGTTTAATCTGATGCCGGACGTGCTGCCCACGGGGCTGGAGACCTTCGTCGATACCGTCGTCCCGATCCTGCAAAAGCGCGGATTGTTCCGGACCGAATACACGGGCACGACGCTCCGCGAGCATCTTGGTCTGCCGCGGCCCGCGAGCCGCTTCGCGAAACGGGCGCCGGAGGTCGCGTCAGCCTGATTCACCCAAGAGACTGGGCCAGCCCGGTCGATTGCCGGGCGCGCACACGGGGAATTACCTCGTGCGCAAATCGCCGCATCTCGGCCTCGAACGGCTGGAATTGCAGCATGAACAGTTCGATGCCAGCGGCGTGGAACGCCTCGATGCGCTCCGCAACCTCGTCGTAGCTGCCGACGAGCCCCGCGGCCGTGCCGCCATTACTGCCGACGCGCGGCGTCTTCTGCATGGTCTGCATCATCACGACCTTCGGATCCGTGTTCTGCTTCTGGATGGCCTTCATCGGCGCATCCTTTGCGGCAAGACTGAGCAGCCGCTCATGGGCGGCCTGCGCCTGCTCGCGGGTCTCGCGCGCGACGACAAAGGCGGACAGACCGAAACGCAATGGCGGCGCCGACCCGCGCGGACGTGAAGCGACGTCGGCGATCAGGCCGGCGACGTCGCCGAGCGGCTGGCCATTGATGAACCAGACGTCGCCATGGCCCGCGACGAGATCCCGCGCCGGCTCGGACTCCCCGCCGACATAGATGAGGGGACGCTTGCGATAGAGGCTGGTCGGCCGCAGCGCATAGTCCGTGACGTTGAAATGTTCGCCGCTGGTGTTGAGGCGCTCGCCCTCCATCAGGCGCGACACGATAGAGATCCATTCATTGCCGTAGGCGTAGCGCGCATCGTGCTCGGGGAAGCCAATCCCTGCCTTCTCCAGCTCCGGACGGTTCCACGCGTTGACCAGATTGATCGCGAACCGGCCACGGCTGATGTTCTCGATGCCGAGCGCCAGCTTTGCCAGCACAACGGGATGATAGAGATACGGCTTGATCGCAGCGATGATCTCGATGCGCTTCGTCAGCGCCGCGATTGCAGCCGCAGCGCTCCACGCTTCAAGCTGATCGAGATCCTCCTGATGCGGATTGATCGTGTGCTGCGCGATCAGCGTGGAGTCGTAGCCAAGCTCCTCGGCCGCCAAGATGAGATCCCGGTTGCGCTCCCACGAGGCGTCATAGGGCTCTTCCGGGTCCTGATGCGCAGCACGCGGCCCATGCACCAGTGCCCAGATGCCGAAGCGAAGAGGTGCGGTCGTCATCGTGCTCTCCCGTAAATCCGTTAAGCCTGAGGCGTTCTCGCCAATGCGTGGCGCAAGATCAAGCAGACAAGACATCAAAAGATGTTCTTTGTCGCGCATCGGCGCTGCGACGACAACAGATCACTCCGGAGCGAATGACAATTGAAATACCGCTCTATTTCTGCCGGCCCGATTTCATGGGACATTTTGCGTTGACGGCAAGCGTTTGCCGTTATGCCTCCTGCACCAGATGCAGTGCTTGAAACGAGGTCTCGGGTCTTGAGCAATATCGAACTGAGCGACATCGGCCGCACAACAATTGGCGCGGACGAGGAACCGTCGTCGCAGAACGGCGACAACGCACGCGCTCTCGCCTCGACCAAAATCAGGCTTGGCAGCCGCGGCCTTCTGCTCCTGTCATGGCTTGCACCCGTGGCGCTGGTTATCGTCTGGGAATGGCTGGCGCAGGCCGGTTGGCTCTCGCCCCAGGTGCTTCCCGCGCCTAGCAAGGTGATCCGAACCGCGTTCAAGCTCGCGACCACTGGGACGCTGTTGAACGATCTTGGCGTCAGCCTGCTGCGTGCAGCGGCGGGATTCGCGATCGGATCGGTCGTCGGTGCCGTACTTGGTACCCTTGTCGGCTTCTCGCGGATCGCGGAGGCTGCGATCGACCGCAGCGTGCAGATGATCCGCGCCGTGCCGTTTCTGGCAGTCCTGCCGCTCGTCATCGTCTGGCTCGGCGTCGGCGAGACGCAGAAGATCTTCCTGGTGGCGCTCGGCGTCACCTTACCGATCTACATCAACACCGTACTGGGTATTCGCCAGGTCGATCCCAAACTCCTCGAGCTCGGCCGCGTGCAGGGCCTGAGCTCGATCGAGCTGATCCGACGGATCATCCTTCCCGGCGCGTTACCGTCGATCCTGACCGGGGTCCGCTATGCGCTGGCGACGGCGTGGCTCGCACTGGTCGTGGCCGAAACCATCGGAGCCCAATCGGGCATCGGCTTTCTTGCCATGGACGCGCGGGAATTCCTGCGCACCGACGTGATCGTGCTGACGATCGTGATCTATGCGCTGATCGGCGTCGCGGCCGACAGCATTGCCCGCTTCCTCGAACGGCGCCTGCTCGCGTGGCATCCGAACTACGGAGCGGCACGATGAATATTCATGTCGCTCCGCGATCGCGCACCTCGTTCGAATCCGGCCCGGCGGTCGTCGTCAACAACCTCGTGCGCAGCTACGGCAGCCGCGCGGTCATCGACAGACTGAACCTGAGGATCGAGCGCGGCGAGTTCGTCGCCCTGCTCGGTGAGAGCGGCTGCGGCAAGACCACGTTGCTGCGGGCGCTCGCCGGTCTCGATTCCATTCAGGGCGGGCGCATCGTGGCACCGCGCCGACCGGCCGTGGTGTTCCAGGAGCATCGGCTGCTGCCGTGGGACAGCCTCTGGCGGAATGTCTCGCTTGGCCTGCAGGTACCGGATGCGCGCGAACGCGCCGCCGAAGCGCTGACCGAGGTCGGCCTCGGCGACCGGCTCGATGACTGGCCGCGCAACCTCTCCGGCGGACAGGCCCAGCGTGTCGCCCTCGCCCGCGCGCTGGTCCAGCAGCCCGAGCTCCTGCTGCTCGACGAGCCCTTTGCTGCCCTGGACGCGCTCACCCGCATCCGCATGCATGAGCTCGTCCGCGAGCTCGTCGCCAACCATCAGCCGGGCGTCCTGCTGGTCACCCACGACGTCGATGAGGCGATCGCGCTGGCCGACCGCATCCTGGTGATGCGGAACGGTGCCATTGCGTTCGAGCACCGCGCCGTTCGCGACGGCTCGACGCCCATCTCGCGCGCGGAGCTCCTCGGCGAGCTCGGCGTGAATTCTCATTCCCCCAACTAGGCAAGGCCCTATGTCTCGCTCCCCGATCGCCAAACCGTCCCGGCGCAGCTTCCTTGGCACGGCAGCCTTCGGCGTCGGCGCGCTTGCCGGCATGAACATCGGCGATTTCGCCGAGGCTGCGACTGGTCGTACCACCGACACGGTACGCATCACCTGGGGTCTCGGTGGCCTCAACGTGATCGCCAAGGAGCGCGGCGAGTTCGAGAAGGTGCTGGCCAAGGATGGCATCAAGGTCGAGTGGCTCGGCCCGTTCCCGAACCATGCGCCGACCTTGCAGGCCGTCACGGGCGGCAGCGCCGACTTCAGTTTTGGCGGCAGCACCACGCCGGCGCTGGCCGCGATCATCGCCGGCTCCCCGCTGATGTTCACGCAGTTCGTCGTCTACGAGCCTCGCACCACGGCGATCATCGCCAAGGACGGCTCCGGCATCGACAAGATCGAGGATCTCGTCGGCAAGTCGGTCGCGGTCAACCGCTCCGGCCTCGGCGAGTTTCTGCTGGTCGCCGCGCTTGAGAAGCACAAGGTCGACCGCTCCGCGGTGAAGTTCGTCTATCTCAATCCGCCGGATGCGGCGCCCGCACTTGCTTCCGGCAAGGTGGACGCCTGGTCGATGTGGAGCCCCGGCGTCGACATCGCCCGGCTTGAATACAAGGCGCACGACCTTTTCCTGGAAGGACGCGATCTCGATTTCCAGATCGACTACACGTCCTATCTCACCACCCGCAAATTCGCGACCGACAATCCCGCGCTGGTGCGCGCCGTCAACGACGCGTTTCGCACCGAAGGCAAATGGATCTCCGAGAATGCCAGGGAGGCGGAGTACATCGCGCAGAAGATCGGCAAGTACAGCGACGCCGTCCGCGACCAGTTCATCGCGCTGAAGCGCCAGTACCGCTACTTCGCCGCCAATGATGAGCAATTCGTCGGCGAGCTGCAAAAAGCCGCCGACTGGCTCGTCGCCCGCAAGGTTCTGCCCGAGCCGGTCAAGGTGACCGATCACCTCGCGCAGCTCTAGGAACGTGACCAACAGGCCAATCATGAACAAAATTGTCTCCGCACCCTCCCTGACCACATCCGAGCCGCTCAAGATCGGCTCACCGGAACTGGAGACGCTACTCAACCAGATCGCCGAAGGTGCGAGCGCACGCGAACGCGAACGCGTGCTGCCCTTCGAGGTCATCGATCTCATCCGCCGCGCCCGTCTCGGCGCGCTGCGGCTCCCCGTCAGCGCCGGGGGCGCCGGCAGCACGATCCGCGATCTGTTCGCCTTCGTTATCCGTCTCGGCGAGGCCGACGCCAATGTCGCACATATCCTGCGCAATCATTTCAGCGTGGTCGAGCGGCTGGTGCGCACACCCAAGGACGAGCAGAGCCGCGACTGGCAGAAGGCCGTCGCCGGAGGCGCGATCATCGGACTCGCCACGACCGAGCTCGAAAGCCCCCGCGTCGGCAATGTCACGCCGGGCACGACCTTTACACCCGATGGCAACGGCGACTATTTGCTGAACGGCACCAAATATTACAGCACCGGCACGCTGTACTCGGACTACGTCCTTGTCCGCGCCGCCGATCCGTCCGGGGCGACCGGTGCCACGATCATTCCGATCAAGCGCGAGGGCATCGAGCTGGTCGACGATTGGGACGGCCTCGGGCAGCGGCTCACCGCGACCGGCACGACCCATTTCCACGATGTGAGAGTGAAGCGACAGGAGGTGGTCTTCGATGAGCCCGACTCCGGCTATGGCGTGCCGTACTCCAACACGTTCGCCCAGCTGTTCCTGACCGCGGTCGTTGCCGGCATCGCGCGCGCGACCCTGCGCGACGCCACCGCACTGATCCACTCGCGCAAGCGCACCTTCTACTACGCGCCGACCGAGATCCCGACCGACGATCCCCTGCTTCAGCAGACCGTCGGCCAGATCGCCAGTGGCGCCTTCGCGGCCGAAGCCGTGGTGCTGGCGGCCGCCGAAGCACTCGACGTCGCGACCGACGCGTTCGACGCCGGTGCCGCCAATGCGGCGGATGCGGCGCACACCGCCGCCCTGCTCTCGGCCAAGGCCAAGATCATCGCGGACGATTTCGCCATCCGCGGCGGCAGCCTGCTGTTCGACGTCGGCGGCGCGTCGGCCACCAAGAAGGTCACCAATTTCGACCGTCATTGGCGCAACGCCCGAACCCTGTCCTCGCACAATCCAACCACCTACAAGGCGCGCTCGATCGGCCAATACGAGATCAGCGGCACACCGCTGCCGGCGAAGGGCTTCTTCTAGGCAGGAAGACACCCTCGCGTCCGACACAAGGAGGTCAGGACATGGGAAGATCGGACATCCATCTCGTCACTGACAGCAACGAGATCGAACATCAGTTCCGCGCCGTGATGCGCCGCCTCGCCGGCTGCGTCAGCGTCATCACGGCCGGTCGCGACGACGATATCACGGGGATGACCGTGACGTCCCTGACGTCACTGAGTGCAAGCCCGCCGCGCGTGCTGGTCAGCGTCAACCGGCAGGCGTCGTCCTTTGCGCTGATCGAGCGCTTCGGTACGTTCGGCGTCAACATTCTCGGCTCCGACCAGCAGGAGCTGGCGGACCGCTTCAGCGACGGCCGCCTCAAGGGGCCCCAGCGCTTCGAGGGCATCCCCTGGTCGGCCGGCACCTCGGGCGTGCCGCTGCTCGGAAACGCGCTCGCGACCGTCGAATGCCAGGTCGAGGAGATCATCGAGCGCTACTCCCACGGAATCATCGTCGGCAGCCTCGTGAGCTTCGACCTCTCGCGCGAGCTGTCGGGGCTGGTATACTGGAACGGCCAGTACATCGAGATCAAACACGATTTCGACCTCGATTTGCTCGCCGAGATCAGCATTCCGCTGGCACATGTCAGATGAGACCGCATGAAGCACGAACTCCCCCACGAACCGTCCGACGACAAGGGTCTCGATAAGCCGCCCCAGAAGCGCTGGCAGCTCGATCAGCTCGTCGCCGCACTCCGCGTCTCCCGCGAAGAGACCCACAGCATCCGCCGGGATGGCGAGGCTCGACGCGCGCCGTCGCGCGAGGCGCTTCAGGCGATCCTGGATAGCCTGACCGAGGCGCTGTTTCCACGCCATTACGGCCAGTTCGATCTCGACGGGGAGAATATCGACTATTTTGTCGGCAACCGTCTCAGCACCGCGCTCGATAGCCTGTGCGACCAGGTTCACCGCGCCGCGCTCTTCATCGGCGACGAGCTCACGGCCGGCTTCCGGCGCGACGATGCGATCGAGCTGACGCGCAAATTCGCCTCGGAGCTTGCGGACGTGCGCGGCTTGATCATCAGCGATCTCCGCGCTGCCTTCGTCGGCGACCCCGCCGCCCGGAACTTCCCGGAGATCTTGATCGGCTATCCCGGCATGACCGCGATCATCCATCACCGGCTCGCGCACATCCTCCACCAGCTCGGCGCACGGCTGATTGCGCGGCTGGTGGCCGAGATCGCCCACACCCGAACAGGCATCGACATTCATCCGGGGGCGCGCATCGGCTCGGGCTTCTTCATCGATCACGGCACCGGCGTGGTGATCGGCGAGACCGCGATCATCGGAGACAACGTCCGCATCTACCAGGCCGTGACGCTCGGCGCCCGTCATTTCCCGACCGACGACGACGGCAATCTGATCAAGGGCGACGCCCGGCATCCGATCGTGGATGACGACGTCGTGATCTATGCCGGCGCCACCATTCTCGGGCGGATCACGATCGGCCGGGGCTCGACCATCGGCGGCAACGTCTGGGTGACCCAGGACGTGCCGCCGAACAGCATCGTGACGCAGGCCACCGCCCGCAACAAGCCTGGTTAGACAGCCGGCGCCTTCCAGCGCGTCAGGCGTCGCTCCAGCGCCTCGAGGATGGCGTTGAAGGCGAGGCCGATCACGGTGATGCCGAGGATGCCGAAATACATCTGCGGGATCAGGAAGCTGTACTGGCTGTTGATGATGAGATAGCCGAGCCCGGACTTCGCGCCGACCATCTCGGAGGCCACCAGCACCAGCATTGCGGAGGCGCTCGCCAGGCGTATGCCAACGAAGATCGTCGGCAGCGACGCCGGCAGGATCACCTTGCGGAACAGCTGACTCGGCGTCGCGCCCATCGTCCGCGCCGACTTGATCAGGAGCGGATCGACCTGGCGGACGGCCGCGATCGTATTGAGCAGCAACGGCCAGGCGCAGCTGTAGACCACCATGGTGACCTTCGAGAGCTCGCCAATCCCGAGCAGCAGGATGAAGACCGGCAAGAGCGCCAGCGGCGCCGTATTGCGTGCGATCTCGATGGTCTGGTTCAGGAGGTTGCCAAGCCGGGCGTACCATCCCGTCAGCACACCCAACGGCACGAACAGGACAATGGCGATCAGGAAGCCGCTCAGGGCTCGAAGCAGGCTGGCACCGACGTCGTCGTAGAGTTCGCCGCTCTGCGCGAGCTGCCAGCCCGCGGCGATCACCTCGGAGAACGGCGGCAGGAACGTCACGTCGATCATCCCGAGGCGCGGCGCCGTCTCCCAGACGGCCAGGAACACCAGCAGCAGCAGGGATCGTTGCCCGATGATGCCGAACCATCGCACGATGCCGCCTGTCGCCGCGGTGATCGCACCGCCGCGCAGCGCGGCCCGGTCTTTTGGGCTCCCCTCGGCGAGTTCGAGCAGCGTCAGGATCTCCAGATTAGACATGGACCAATTCCTTCGCCTTTGCCACGCGCTCGCGTTCCGACGCGGGGACCTCTGCGCCTTGCGCCTTCAACACTTCGTCGCGCAGCAAGGACCACACCTCGTGCCTGGCATGCCCGAACTCCGGCAGCGAGCGCACGTCCTCAGTCTCGCTGTGCAGCTCGGCGGGAATATCGACGATCTGCTTGATCCGGCCTGGGCGCGAGGTCATCACCGCCACGCGCTGGCCGAGCACGACGGCCTCGTCGATGCCGTGGGTGATGAACAGGATGGTCTTCCCGGTGCTGCGCCAGATCCGCAACAGCTCGCCTTGCAGCGTCTCGCGAGTCTGTGCGTCGAGCGCGGCAAAGGGCTCGTCCATCAGCAGCACTTCCGGATCGTAGGCAAGGCTTCGCGCGATCGCGACGCGTTGCTTCATGCCGCCGGAGAGCTCGTGCGGATAGCGGTCGGCAAAGCCGGACAGTCCGACCAGGTCGAGATAGTGCAGCGCCCTCTCGCGCCGCTCCCTGGCCTTCAGGCCGGCAATATCGAGCCCGAACTCGATGTTCTGCGCGGCTGTGCGCCAGGGAAACAGCGCATATTGCTGGAACACGATGCCACGATCGCGCGCCGGCCCCTCGATGGCCTTGCCATCGAGCAGGATGCGCCCGCTGCTTGGCGTCGTCAGGCCGCCGAGCAGGTCCAATAAGGTCGACTTGCCGCAGCCGCTCGGGCCGACCAGCGCCAGGAATTCGCCGGCACGAACATCGAGCGTGATGTCGTCAAGCGCAGTGAAGCTCTGCGCCGGCCCGCCATCCTTGCCGCGGACCAGAAATTCCTTCCGCACATGCTCGAAGCGGATCTTGGCGATGCTCATTTGGCCTCCGCGGTCTTGCCGGGGCGGAAATAGTTGAACTCGTTGGTGTAGATGTCCGACGGCTTGAGCTGATCCGGCTTCAGCAGCCCGTCCTTCACCAGCCAGTCGATCCAGACCTGAAGCTCGCCGTCGCCGATCACGCCACCCTTGGTCGCGACACCCGTGCTCTTCCAGTACTTGATCGGCGTGGCGTCCTCGTTGCGCTTGCGCTCGGCGATGATGCGTTCGAAGCGCGCGCGGACCTCCTCCGGCGGCGTCGCCTGTGCCCATTCGATGGCATGGGACACCCCTTCGATCAGCTTGCGGGACGTGTTGGGATTGTCTTTGATGAACTTGTCCCGCAGCACATAGGACCCTCCGGTGAAGTTTCCGAAGATGTCAGAGTCCGCAAACAGCCTGCGGAGGCCGCCACGCTCGAGCGCCTTGTCGCGCAGCACGCCGTTGAGCGTGGTGACCTCGACCTGCCCCTGCCGCAAGGCCTGCTCACCGGTGACCGGCGGGATCGCGACCAACGTCACCTGCTTTGCTTCTGCCGGCGTCACGCCGTTGCGGGCCAGATACTCACGCAGCACGAATTCGAGATGCGCCCCCAGCGTGTTGACCGCGACCTTCTTGCCGATCAGGTCCCGTGCGGTCCTGATCGGACTGTCCTCCTTCACGTAATAGCCGTTGTAGGTATTGTCGTCCGAACCGTAATAGCCGACCACGGCCTTGATCGGTGCCTTGGCCGCGATGAGCTTGATGATCGCACCATAGAAGGCGCCACCGATGTCGATATCACCGGTGACGACGGTCTGGATGTCCTGCGGACCGCTGATGGTGTTGCCGATCCATTTGAGCTTCAGCGGAGCGAGATAGCCGAGATCGTCGGCCAGCTCGACGAACGTCACCTGGCCGGCCCAGCCCTGGTAACGGATCTCCGTCTTTTCGAGCTGCGGCTCGGCCGCGGCGCTGCCGACGAGAGCTGTCAGGCCGAGACTGGCCAAGCCGAGTTGCCTGCCTCTTGCCCGCAGGCCGGCAACCAGGCGACGCAACGCAGAGATCGCGATCTTCATTGTCTTCACTCCATTGCTCGCTTCAGGCGGCCTTCGCCTGAGGCTTCGCCGCCTTGACCCGGGTCACGCTGCTGCGGCCGTCGATGCTGACCGGCACCTCGCCGTCGATGGTGGCGCGCCGGACCACGCGGTGCTGGTCGCCGTAGTCGTTCACGGCGTAGTGCTGAGTGGCGCGGTTGTCCCAGATCACCACGTCGCCTTGCCGCCAGTTCCAGCGCACCGTGTTCTCCGGTGCCGTGATGTGCGACTGGAACAGGTCGAACAGTTTCTGGCTGTCGTATTTCGACAGACCGACGAAGCGCTGGACGAAATTGCCGAGCACCAGCGTCCGTTCGCCGGTTTCGGGATGGACGCGAACGACGGGATGCTCGGTCTCGTAGACCGTCGCGGTGAAGACCTCCTCGAATTGCTTCCGGTCGGCTTCGCTCGCGCGGGTCTTGACCGCATAGTCATAGGCATTGCTGTGAACCGCCCAGAGCTCGTCCGCGAGTTTGCGCAGCGGAGCCGGCAGATCAAGATAGGACGCGGCCGTGTTCGACCAGATCGTGTCGCCACCGAACTCGGGGATCACGACGCCGCGCAGAACCGAAATCTTTGGATAGGCGTCGACGAAGGTGACGTCGGTATGCCACTGATCGGCGCGGCCACCACCCCGTCCGGAATCAAGCTCCAGGATCGACGCCGTTCCCTTGGTCGCGCCAACCGTCGGATGCGGCACCAGCTTGCCAAGCCGGTGGGCAAAGCGCTCCTGCTCGGCGTCGTCCAGATGGTTCTGGTCGCGGAAGAAGATGACCTTGTGCTCGAGCAACACCCGATTGATCGCTGCGATCGTCTGCTCCGGCAGATCGCCCGACAGCTTGATATTCCTGATCTCTGCGCCGATCCGCGCCGACCGCTTGACGATATCCGCGCGCGGAATGACGTTGTCGATGGTGATTGCGTCAGTCATGTCATCTTCCCCGAGACCGCGATCCGATTTGAACAAGGCTCCGCCGTTCGCCGATCGCTGACGCGATGGCGGAGTGGAAACAGGTGACGATGAAGATCGATCCTCTTGCGCGCTCGCCGTCTGCTCTGGCGGCGATCGCGTCTGGCGGGATCTTTCCGTGGCGGCTGCATCAATGCAGCCTCGCATTCAGTCTGAGGATGCTAGCTCAAGGCTTTCGGAAATGGCTTCCAAAGTTTGAACGGTGCGGGGAATAGTTGCATTCGCGAAATCGGCAACAGCGAAACGCGGAACCGCACTCGCTGGAAGGCACAGCATTGTCGCCACCCGCGGCGTTCGCCTGGACATGCATATCTCGAACACACCAACGGGCGCACGGCGCGCGATCTACGTTTGCAGGTTTTATCGCAAGTTCCTGCTCGCACCGCACTCAACAACGCAAATCCATTCCATCGACAACGATGTGAGCGCCGACATAGATTTTGCGCAGGCCGACCCAGGAACATTTTGACATGAGCAACCAACGGCAGCTTGTTCTCAATCTCTTCATCTATCCCGGTGGCCACCACGAGGCCGCGTGGCGTTACAAGGGATCCGAACCAGACCGCATTCTCGACATCACGCATTATCAGGAGCTGGCGCAGCGCGCCGAGGCCAGCAAGTTCGACGCCATCTTCTTTGCCGATGGCCCCGCGCTGGCCGACAACGTCCGCTACGCCCAGCGCTTTCGCTTCGAGCCGATTACCTGGCTTGCCGCGATCGCGGCGGTGACCAAGCGCATCGGGCTGATCGCAACGGCGTCTACGACCTATACCGAGCCGTATAATCTGGCGCGCCTGTTTGCCTCGCTCGATCATCTCAGCCGAGGCCGTGCCGGCTGGAACATCGTCACCACCAGCGCGCCCCAGGCCGCTCAGAACTTTGGGCTGCCCGAGCATCCGCCTCACCACGAGCGCTACGAGCGCGCCCGCGAATACCTCGATGTGATCTCGCGTCTCTGGGACAGCTGGGAGGACGACGCACTCGTCAACGATCCCGCGTCGGGCATCTTCGCCGATACCAGCAAGATCCATGCGCTCGACCATGTCGGCAAGCACTTTCGCGTGCGCGGCCCGCTGAACATCTCGCGCGTGCCGCAGGGCCGGCCGGTCTATGTGCAGGCCGGCGCCTCCGACGACGGCCGCGCCTTCGCCGCCCGATATGCCGAGGCGATCTTCACGGCGCATCAAACCCTGGACTCGGCGAAGGCGTTCTACGCCGACATCAAGCGCCAGGCCCGAACCTTCGACCGCGGTCCGGATGAAATCAAGATCCTGCCCGGGATCAGCCCGTTCATTGGCAGCACGCAGGCCGAGGCGGACCGCCTCCAGGACGAATTCAACGAGTTGATCCAGCCCGAATATTCGCTGGCCCAGCTACGCCAGATGATCGGCGTCGATCTCACCGGTTACGATCTCGACGGGCCGGTTCCACGCCACCTCATCGACACCGCAAGCGTGCGCGGCGTCGCCAGCCGCTTCAAGCTCGTGGTCGACATCGTCGATCGCGAGAAGCCGACCATTCGCCAGCTGGTACAGCGCCTTGCCGGCGCGCGTGGCCACTGGGTCATTGCCGGCACGCCGGAGAAGATCGCCGACAATATCCAGACCTGGTTCGAGAGCGGCGCGGCGGATGGCTTCAACGTGATGCCGCCCTGGCTGCCCGGCGGCTTCGATGTCTTTGCCGAGCAGGTTGTCCCGATCCTTCGCAAGCGCGGCCTGTTCCGCGAGGACTACACCGGCACGACGCTGCGCGAGCATTACGGCCTCGCGCGTCCCGCCAGCATCTACTCCAACGCGGTCAAGGCGATCGCCTGACACCGCTTCCGCACTCACATCCCAACTCGAGACCAGTAAGAAGACATGAAGACAGCGTTGTTTCTCCTCTCCGGCCTTTTGGCTCTTACCCCCTTCGCTGCCGGAGACGCCTTGGCACAGCAACCCGCGAAGCCTGAGCTGCGGGTCGGCTTCGTGCCGGGGCCGTATATCGACGAGTTCAAGATTGGCGTCGAGCCAGAGTTGAAGAAGAAAGGTTACAAGATCCGCTACGTCGAATTCTCGACCGGCCTCGAAGCCAACAACGCGGTGTTCAAGTCCGAGATTGACGCCAATGTGATGCAGCACACGATCTTTCTCGATTCCTACAACGAACGGCAGAAGACCGATCTCGTCGGTATCGTCCACGTCCCCACCCCGCCGATGGGCCTCTATTCGAAGAAGCATCCGCTGGGCACGCCGATCAATCCGGGTTCGAGCGTCGCGGTACCGAACGATCCGGTCAATCTGCAGCGCGCGCTGTGGGTGCTGCGCGACCTCGGCCTGATCGAGATCCGCGACAGCAAGCCGGTGGACGTCAGCGAGCTCGACGTCATCAAGAATCCCGGCGGCATCAAGATCGTGCCGCTCGAAGCCGCGCAGGCGCCGCGCGCGCTCGACGACGTTGATTTCGCCGCTGTCCAGGGCAATTTCGCGATCTTCAGCGGGCTGAAGCTGACCAATGCTTTCGCGCTGGAGAAGATGACGACGCCCTACATCAACGTTCTCGCCGTGAAGAAGGCCAACGCGAACGCCGATTGGGCGCAGGACATCGTCGCCGGCTACAAATCGCCGACCTTCAAGACGGCGATCCTGGCCGACCGTTTCTATGACGGCTTCACCTTGCCCGACTACATGAAGTGAAGGGACATGCGGAGCAACCGCAGGAAACGGCGCCGGCATGTTCGAATTCACCCTGGAATGGACCGGTTTTCGTTCTCCCGCCGAGCGGGCGATCGAGGCGAGAGCGGTGACGGATCGCATCGGCAGGCATGAGGCCTTGATCCTGCCGCTGGTCCTGACGATCGCGTTCCTGTTCGTGCTCGGTCTCATGACGAGAGCACATCTGCATGCGCGCTCCGACCGGGGCCTGCTCTACGCATCGTTCGGCAGCATGGGCATGCCCATGATTGTCACGTCACCGGACTCGTGTCGCCGACCGTTGAACGCCGGTTCCACACAACGCCTGCGGCACACCGACGTCCTGGCACTGCTCGCGAACGACTAATCCAACGCCTTTGCGCCCGTTGAATCCCATGAAAATCGTCCCCGGCGAAACGTCGCCATGGAATTTTCTGCTCGGACACATGACAGCTTCAGTGCGATCCAACCAAACTGATCGTTGCCAACGGCCGGCGATGTTCAATGTCTCGTCACCCGTGATAGCGTTGCGGGGTTCTCGCCCTACAATGTCGTCCGGAGTGAACATGAGCTACATCGTCTCGCTGCATCTCGGCTTCGCCAACTGGCTCGAACAAGCACGTGGATGGTTTCGGCCCTCGCTGCGGCCGCAGACAGGCGGTGAGAGCGGCGATCAGGACGACCTATACGAGATCTTCCTGTTCGGGCCTCACGGCTGACAATTCTGCTGAAGTGCCGGCCCCGCGCTTCCCCTGACATAAAGGTAACAAGACATGACCGACGCTGCTTTGCAGCTCGCCGAGGCTGGCCGCCGCCTCGATGCGATCGACCGCAAGATCCTGACGGTGCTTCAGGAGGACGCCTCGCTTTCGGTGGCCGAGATCGGTGACCGGGTCGGCCTGTCGTCCACGCCATGCTGGAAGCGCATTCAACGGCTCGAGGGCGATGGTGTCATCCAGAAGCGCGTTGCGCTGGTCGACCAGAACAAGATCGGCCTCGGCCTGTCGGTGTTCGTCTCCGTGGAGAGCTCCGATCACTCCGATGCCTGGCTGAAGCGCTTCGCGGCCGCTGTCAGCGCCATGCCCGAGGTGATGGAATTCTACCGAATGGCCGGCGATGTCGACTACATGCTGCGCGTGGTCATTCCCGACATGCAGAGCTACGACGTGTTCTACAAGAAGCTGATCCACGCCGTGCCGCTCAAGAACGTCACCTCGCGCTTCGCGATGGAGAAGATCAAGTCGATTACCGCGCTTCCGATTCCGCTCGTGGCGGCGGAATAATTGCTCACAGACACCGTGTGGACGCCGCGTCGGCGCCGGAAGCCCCGATCCCGACGTCATAGCCGCCGAACCCGTTTGCGGAGCCGGTCGTGCCATGATGCCATCATGCACCTGTTTTGCCCGACGGGTCAACCAAATTTCGTAAAATCCGTATCCGCGACTTGACCGTCTTGAATTGCAGCCACTTGGCTACTGTGCATGGGGTTGTTTTCGACTTTTGGAACTTGCCTAACGAGCGACCTCAGCCACGCGCTCCAGCTTCTGCAGGCAACGCGAGGTGCGGACCACGGCCGGCATGTCCTCGTCCGGAAAGTTCGTCTTCCAATCGGTGACGCCGACCTCGCCAACATACATGTCGCCTCTGGAGTCCAGCGCGATCCCATGCGGCGCGAGGAACTTGCCGCTGGCAAGACCGGGGCCATCCTCGCCGCCGAGCCGCGCGATGCGCTTGCCCTTGGCGTCAACGATCGACAGCCGCGGGCCGAGATTGGGCACCTTGCGGTTGACCGGCATGGCGGGGCCGAGCTCGCCAATGACGAAGGTGGGGTTCCTCCCGCCGCCACAACAGCACAATGCGCACGGCCGGTGCAGATTGTTCCACTGCGTCTCGTATTTTCCATTGCCGTCGAACACCTGCACGCGATGGTTCTCGCGATCGGCGACATAGACCCAGCCGTCGGCATCAGCGACGATATTGTGCACGATGTTGAACTGGCCAGGATCGGTGCCAGGCGCGCCCCAGCTCCTGATCAGCTTGCCGTCCGGCGTGAATTTGTGGATGCGGGCGTTGCCATAGCCGTCGGAGACGTAGATCTCGCCCTGCGGCGACAAGGCCGTGTGGGTGCAGCGATGGAAGGGATCGCCGCTCATGAACGGCGCGGGCTTTTCGGGGACGCCGATCGTCAGCAGCACCTTGCCGTCCGTCGTGCATTTTCGCACGGTGTGGTCGCCGTCGTCGGTACAGTAGAGATTGTCGTCGGCATCGATGTGCAGGCCGTGGGCGCGCGAAAAAAGCCCCTCGCCCCAGCTGCGCAGGAAATTGCCGTCGCGGTCGAACACCACCATCGGATGGGCGCCGCGGTTGAAGACGTAGATGCGATCCTTGCTGTCGACGGCGACGGAGGCGACGTCGGTGAGCTGCCAGCCATCCGGCAGCTTCGCCCAATTGTCAACGACGCGGTAGCGGTGCTCACCCGAGCCGAGAATGGCTGCCACCTGATTCCCCTTCATTGCAAGCGACGCGGAACGGCCTAGCCGAACGTGCAGCCCTTGGCTTCCAGCACCTTGCCGATGCCGGAGAGTTCGAGGATGTCGCCGCCAGCCTTGAGCGCCTTCATCACGCCGGCTTCCTTGTCCTCGCGCGCCGCAGACTTGACGCAGACGTCGGCGATGTTCTCCTTCGGCACGATCACGACGCCGTCGTCATCGGCACTGACGATATCGCCGGGGCGGACGGCAATGCCGCCGATGACGATCGGCTGATTGATGGTGCCGAGCGTCTCCTTGACGGTGCCTTTCATGCAGAGGCCGTAGGAGAAGACGTTGAAGCCGGTGTCACGCACCGCAAGACCGTCGCGAACGCCGGCATCCGTGACCAGGCCGACGATGCCCTTGGCAACGCAGGCCGTCGCCAGCACCTCGCCGAAGCCACCCTGCTCGGGATGATCGCCCGCGCTCACCACGAGCACGTCGCCGGGCTTGGCCAGCGAAATCGCCGTGATCAGCATCATGTTGTCGGCCGGGTGGCAGCTCACCGTCAGCGCCGGTCCGCAGGCGCGCATCCCGGAATAGATCGGCTTGATGCGGGACGTCAGAGCGCCCAATCGCCCCTGCGCTTCGTGAAGGGTGGACGGAGGAAACTTCTTGATGCGCTCGACAAGCTCGGCGGCGGGCCGATCGAATGTCCTGATCACATGCACCATGATAACCTCCTTGCGGTCGCGACTTCTGTTACACCTCCATAACCAACCGCCTTGAGGCGGCAAATTCAGATTTTAGGATTGCCGCATCGTGTTTCGTTATGGCTCGTCCTTCGGTCCATCCAGAGGCGACGTTGGGCCGTCCGCGACGATGGCAGCCGAGCCGAGGTGGAGATCAAACGGCCCCCACGTCTTGACGATGATCTCGAGCAATATCTTGTAGACAGCGAATGCCGCATCGGACAACGCAGCGTTATCGGAAATGCATAGCGACATCTGCTGCGAGGCCGACGGCGCGTTGATCCGCCGAATGCAGAGCTCGTCGAGGTTCGGCAACTCCCTTGCGATCGACATGGGCAGCACTGCCGCCCCGACGCCGGCTGCAATTGCCGAAGAGAGGGTCGATTGGGAATGGATCTCGGCGACGATGCGCGGGCGAAGTCCCACCTCGGCGCAGACACGCTCGACCGTCTGTCGCAGGAAGGATTCCCGATACGGAAGAAGCAGGTCGAATTGCGCGACCTCCGACGCCGAAATTTCCTCCGGAGGCATCTGGTCCGGATACGCGCTGCGGGGCGCGACAAGATAAAAGTACTCGCGCATCAGCGGCTTGTAATCGAGACCGGTGACCGGGCGATCGCCGTAGAGGACGGCCATATCCATGCTCCCCTTCAGCATCATCTCGCTGAGCATGACCCCGGAGCTGTCGTAAATGTGCGGCACGATGCCGGGATAGCGTTCGCGCACCCGCATCAGCAGCGGGGTCGCCAGCAATGCCGCCGAGCTGAGCGGCGCCAGACCGATCGTGACGTTGCCGGTCAGCTCCGGCTTGTTGTCCAGGATGGTGCGCCTGGCCTCTTCGATCTGCCGCTGGATCGACTTGGCATAACGATAGAGGATTCGTCCGGCCTCGGTGGGCTTGACGCCGCGGGCGCTGCGGTCGAGCAGCTTGCACTTGAAGTCCGCCTCCAGGCTCGCAATGTGCTGGCTCAGGGCTGGCTGGGCGACATTCAGCACCTTCGCCGCGCTCGTCATGCTGCCGAGATCCACGACCTTGATGAAGGCCTCCAAACGTTTCGTATCCAATACGGCGTCTCCGGATATCCAGTCAGGGAGCAATGCAGCAATAGGCTGAAGCTATGGGATCAGAAGGAATTGTTCTTACCACCGGGAACCTGAGGGGCCTATAGCTGGTGCTGAACTCGTCCGCCGCTCGCGTTGCAGCCGACGCCACCAGCGGGTCGGACGGTAGCAGAGGAGCCCTCGCGGATGGGATTTTCGGACTATCGGACGGCCCTGGTGACGGGCGCATCCTCCGGAATAGGGGCAGCGACGGTTCGCCGCCTGCGTGCGGAAGGGCTCGAAGTCCACGCCGTGGCCCGCGACGCCACCCGCCTGAGCGCCCTGTCCGCGGAGACCGGATGCCGCCCCTGTGCCGTCGACATCAGCGACCTCGACGCGCTTGCGGCACTGGCGAAGTCGGCCGAGTTCGACGTCCTGGTCAACAACGCCGGCCAGTCCCGGCGCGGCAATATCCTGGACACGACACCTGAGGACGTGGACGCGCTCATCGACGTCAATCTGCGCGCGGTCCTGCATCTGACGCGACTGATCGTGCCGGGCATGGCGCACCGTGATCGAGGCCACGTCGTCAACATCTCCTCCATCGCCGGTCACTACGCGTTTGGCGGCGGAAATACCGTGTATCACGCCACCAAAGCGGGCATTCATTCGCTGTCGCAGCAGTTGCGTGTCGATCTCTACGGGACCAGGGTTCGCGTCACCGAGATATCGCCGGCCCGGGTCGAGACCGAGGTTTTCGGCCGGCTGCTCGGTGACCTGGCCGAAGCCAAGCGTCGCTTCTTCGACGATTATGATGCACTTCAGCCCGAGGACATCGCCAATTCGATCGCATTCGCGGTCGGATCGCCGGCGCGCATGAATGTCGCCTTCATGGAAGTGCTGCCGACCCAGCAGGTCGTCGGCGGCCTCAATTTTGCACAGAAGGGCCGGCCGCCGGCCGAGTGACACATGAACGCCCCGAACTCGACAGGCCGTCAACGCGGAGCGTGACTGTGGACCTCGCCAAAATCGAACAACTCGTCGATCTCGTTACGCGCTCCTCCATCGCGGAGCTGGACCTCACGCAGGACGGCACCCGCATTCGCATTCTCAAGCGCGCGTCTGCGGGAGCGCCTGCGGCCCCGGCACAGCCTGCAAACGGGGTCACGATCGAGGCCGCCGCTCTCGATCACCACGAAAGCCCAGCTCCCGAGGTGACTGCCGACATCGTCGTGCCAGCACCGATGCACGGCGTCTTCTACCGGGCTGCAGCGCCGGACGAGCCGCCGCTGGTCGAGGTCGGCGCGCGGATCGAGGCCGGGCAGAAGATCTGCATCATCGAAGCGATGAAGACCTTCATCGACATCGCCGCCGAGGCGCCCGGTGTCGTGCTCGCGATCCTCGCGGAGAACGGTGACGAGATCGAAGCGGGGCAAGCCTTGTTCCGGATCGGTCCTGCGGGTTCATCCTGATGTTCGACAAGGTCCTGATCGCCAATCGCGGCGAGATCGCGCTTCGCATCCAGCGCGCCTGTCGGGCGATGGGTCTCAAGACGGTCGTCGTTCACTCGGAGGCGGACCGCGACGCACGCTATGTCGCACTCGCCGATGAGGCACTTTGCATCGGGCCGGCACCGGCGAGCAGCACCTATCTCAACGTTGCGGCAATCCTGCTCGCAGCCGAAGTCAGCGGCGCCCGGGCGATCCACCCGGGTTACGGATTCCTCTCGGAGAGTGCGGAGTTCGCCGATCGGGTTGCGCGCGCCGGCCTCACTTTCATCGGCCCTCCGGCGGATTGTATCCGGACCATGGGCGACAAGGTCGCGGCCAAGCGCGCGATGCGACTGGCGGGCGTGCCTTGCGTGCCGGGGCCGGACAGCGCCCTGCCGGATGATCCGGCCGAAATTCGCGCGATCGCCCGGGACATCGGATATCCCGTCATCGTCAAGGCCGCCGGCGGCGGCGGCGGGCGCGGCATGCGGATCGTGCGCAGCGAAGGCGCGCTGGACGAGGCGCTGGCGCTGACCCGCGCGGAAGCCAGCAAGGCCTTCAGGAACGCTGCTGTCTACATCGAGAAATTCCTCGAAAAGCCCCGCCATATCGAGATCCAGGTGCTGTGCGACCAGCACGACAATCATCTCTGGCTCGGCGACCGCGACTGCTCGCTCCAGCGCAGGAACCAGAAGGTGGTCGAGGAAGCCCCCGCGCCCGGCATCGATCGCGCGCTGATCGAGCGGGTGGGCGCAAGCTGCGTCGAAGCCTGCCGGCGGATCGGCTATCGCGGTGCCGGCACCTTCGAGTTCCTCTACGAGGATGGGCAGTTCTTCTTCATCGAGATGAACACGCGCGTCCAGGTGGAGCATCCCGTGACCGAGATGACGACGGGGATCGACATCGTCAAGGCGCAGATCCGCATCGCGCAAGGCGAGTCGCTGGGGATTGCGCAGGGCGACATCACCCGTGTCGGTCATGCCGTCGAATTCCGCATCAATGCCGAAGACCCGGCCACCTTCGCGCCCTCGCCCGGCACGGTGACGCGCTGGGACGTGCCGGGCGGCATCGGCATCCGCGTCGATTCGCATATCACCGCCGGCGCCACCGTTCCCCGTCACTATGACTCGCTGATCGGCAAGCTCATCGCCCATGGCGGCACCCGTGAGGAAGCTCTGGCGCGTGCCCGGGTCGCCTTGTCCGAGCTGCGGGCCGAAGGCATCCGAACCAACGTGCCGTTGCACCAGGCGATCCTCGCCGATCCGGCGTTCTGCCGCGGCGGCTACGACATCCATCATCTCGAGCACTGGATGAATGCACGGGTGGCCGCGCCATGACGACGCTGGACCGGCCGCGGATCAGCCTGCTCGGGACATCAGCCCTGCTGTTCGAGGCGCCCGGCGCATTCGACCTGCCGCACCAGCGGCGCATCTGGGCGCTGGCTGCCACCGCATCGAAATGGCCAGGAATCCGCGAGGCCATTCCCGGCATCACCAACTTGATGCTGACCTTCGAGACCCCTCCGCGCGAACTGGACACCTTGTTCGCCGCCCTCAACGATGGCTGGGACGCGGCGGAAGGCCTCGCGATCGGCGGCCGCGAGATCAGGCTGCCTGTGACCTATGGCGGCGAGGTCGGATCGCAGCTTCAATCCGTCGCCGACCATTGCGGCCTGTCCGTCGACGACGTGGTCTCGATCCATGCCACGCCGCTCTACACGGTGTTCGCACTCGGCAGCCATCCCGGCTACTGCTATCTCGGCGGCATGGACCCGCGCATCACCATGCCGCGCCGGCAGACGCCGCTGCAGCGCTCCGCGGGCGGCTCGGTCTCCATTGGCGGATCGCAGACCGGTGTCTCCGCTTCGCCCGGCCCGAGCGGCTGGCACGCCATCGGGCATACGAGTTGGACCTTCTTCGATCCGTCCTGGCCGACGCCAGCCGCGCTCGCACCGGGCGATACGATCCGCTTTGAGATCGAACGGGTGATCCGGTGATCGAGATCCTGTCAGTCACAGGTCCCGCCAGTGTCCAGGATCTCGGCCGCTTCGACCAGTCTCGCTTCGGGGTCGGCACGTCGGGTGCGATGGACGATGTCGCCCTGCGCGCCGGAAACATCCTTCTCGGCAACGACGAGAACGCCGCCGGCATCGAAATCCCGATGCTGCCGTTCAAGCTTCGTTTCGACCGGAACATGGCCTTTGCGCTGACGGGGGCCGATGTCGAGGCCGAGATCGCAGGACGCGCGATCCCGCCATGGTGGCGGTCGCACGCCCGTGCCGGCGATATTCTGACCGTCAAGGCGATGCCCCGCGGCGCACGACTCTATCTGGCATTCGGCGGCGGCATCGACGTGCCCATGGTGCTGGGCTCGCGCAGCACGCAGTTTCGCGGCGAGTTCGGCGGGTGGCACGGACGGCCGCTCCAGCCCGGCGACATCCTGCCTTGTGCAGCGTCCACCACGACCATCGGCGAGCTCGGGGTCGAGCCGGCCGAGATCACGCTGGCGCGGCCGAACGCCGCCGCGGACGAGACCATCGTCAGGGTCGTGATCGCCGGCGAATATGACGGGTTCGACGCCGCCACGCAGGCGCTCTTCTGGTCCAGCAGCTGGAAGATCACGCCGCAGAGCAACCGTTACGGCTATCGCCTGCAAGGCCCCGCCGTGAAGCCGAAAGCGCCGATCGAGAAGCGCTCGCACGGCATCGTCCCCGGCGTGATCCAGATTCCGCCGAACGGACAGCCGATCATCCAGATGCGCGACGCCCAGACGTCCGGCGGCTATCCGAAGATCGCAACCGTGATCCGGGCTGACCTGTGGCGCGTCGGGCAGGCGCGGCTCGGAAGCAAGCTGCGGTTCGAGCAGACGGCTTATGGCGAAGCGCTGGCGGCCGAGGCCGAGATGTCAGCCTATCTCGAGCGGCTCAGGACCAATGTGCGCCTTATCGAGGAGATCAGAACATGCCGATAGAGCTGACCGACATCGCGCGTCTGGCGCACATCCTCGAAAGGTCCGGCGTCGACACGATCGAAATCGAGCAGCCCGGCCAGTCCCTGAAGCTCGTCGTCGACACGGGCCCGCGAATGGCGGCATCACCGACGCTTGCCGCCCCGGCTCCAGACCATTCCGTCATCGCCAAAGCCGACGTCGCAGGGCATTTCCTCGCGGCCCATCCCTGGCGGGACAAACCGTTCGTCGCACCGGGCCAGCGGATCGAGACCGGCGCGATCGTCGGCCTCGTCAAGATCGGCTTGCTATATGCGCCCATCGTGGCACCGGCCGCCGGCACCGTCGATGCCGTGATCGCGGAGCCTGGCGCAACGGTCGGCTATGGCACACCGATTATGCGCATCCGCCCGCTCTCCGAGGGCAGCCCGATCAATTGAGCAGGACAGTTGCGGGCGTGACTTCGCCGCCGCCCTGCTCGATCACACGACGCACCGTGCCGGCGAGGTTGACCGATCCGGGCGTGTCGCTGTGGATCAGGATCGAGCGCGCCTCGACCTTGATCGACTTGCCCTCGATCGTCTGCACGGTGCCGCTGTCGAGGAAGCGCTTGACCCGTTCGGCCACGGCTTCCACAGAGGTGATGACGGAGTTGGGAAGCTTGCGGGACACCAGATGACCGTTCTCGTCATAGGCGCGGTCAGCCAGGAACAGAGTGAGGATGCGCAAGCCCACCTTACGCGCGGCGTGCACGATCGCGGCGTCCGGCTGCGAGAACACGATGAAATCGCGATCGATTGTCGCAATCGCACGGGCAACCACATCGGCCATATCAGGATCGGCATTGACCATGTTGCCCATCGCGGCGTGGAAGCTGACATGGGTCACGCGGTGACCGGCATTGGCTGCGATCGCCTGCAATGCGCCGATCTGATAGACCATGTGCTTCTCGAGCTCGGCGGCATCCATCTGGATCACGCGGCGGCCGAACCCGAGCAGATCCGGCAGGCCCGGATGGGCGCCGACCTCGACCCCCTTCTGCTTCGCCAGGCGAACCATGCGATCCATGATGATGGGATCGCCGGCGTGGAAGCCGCACGCCACGTTGGCCGACGAGATGATGCTCATCAGCGCCTCGTCGTCGCAGATGCGATAATTGCCGAAGCCTTCGCCCATGTCTGAATTGATGCCGATTTTCATGTTCGCACCGTGCTCTTGTTGTTGTTGACGTCCACTTTTGTTTGAGCATGATCTTTTCGGAAAACCGCTTCACACTTTTCCGGATCATGCTCTAAAGCGCTCGATAGAGATCCGCGGTTGCTCGCAGCTTCGCGAGGTAGTCGTTGACGGGATCCATGGCCGCGACCGCGTCCTGGTAGCTCACCTCACTGAAGGCGATGAACGATCCGGGTGCCGCCTGGCCGAGGCGCCAGAGATCGGCCTCAATCACAGCCGCCATCTTCGGATAGCCACCGGCCGTATTGGCATCGCTCATCTGGATGATCGGCTCGCCGCCCGGTGGCACCTGCACGACGCCAGCCACCACGCCGTGCGAGCGCATCTCGACGGGTGCGTCCAATGTCAGCTTACCGCCGGTGAGACGGTAGCCGCCCCTGTCGCTCCGGGCGCTGATCTTCCATGTCGTGGACCAGAACGCCGCCTGCATCGCCTCCGAAAACAGGTCGTACTCGCCGGCCCGCATCACACGTATCCGCAGCACACGGTCATCCGCTGGAGCGGCGCCCGTGATCGCGACATCCGGCGGCGCGACGCCGAAGTCGAAGCGGCCGTCGCTCCTGAGCGGCGAACGCCCGATCGGCACGACGTCGCCGGCCTGCAAGGTACGGCCCTCGAGACCGCCGAAGCCGCCGCGCAGATGCGTGCTGCGCGAGCCCAGCACGCGCGGAACATCGATGCCACCGCCGAAAGTTGCGTAGACCCGCGCGCCGCGCCGCGGCGCGGTGACCGCAAGAACGTCGCCCGCCTTGGCCTGCATGCACCACCACGGCCGGACGGCTGATCCCGCCAGCGTCGCGTCGTGATCGGCGCCGGTGAGCGCAAACGCGACATCTGTCTGGAAGCGCAGGCGGAACGGGAAGGTCTGGATCTCGATGCCGGCCGCATTGTCGTCATTGCCGAGCAGCGCATTGCCGGCGGCGAGCGCAACGGGATCCATGGCGCCCGACGTGCTCACGCCGAAACGACGGGCGCCGCGGCGGCCGAGGTCCTGGATCGTATTGAAGGCGGGGCTGGTCAATATCTCGATCACAGCTCGATCCGATCGATCCTGAATCTGACGCGGTCTCCCGGAAGCATAAGGGACGGTTGCTCACGCTGCGGATCGAACATAGCGACCGACGCCCATCCGATCGCATTCCATCCGTTCGGGCTTGTCAGCACCGCCACGCCGGTCTGCATCCCGCCGATCGTCACCGAGCCTGCGCGCATGTTGAGCGACGGCACGGATTTGCGCGGCATATAGATGCGCGGATCGAGGCCGTGGAGGTAGCCGAACCCCGGCGAGCTCGCGACCGCGCAGACCGTGTATTCACCTTCGCTGTGAATCCTGATGACGGCACGCTCGGACAATCCGGCACGGCTCGCAACGGCCGGAAGGTCGAAGCCGAGCTCGCCGCCATAGACGACGGGAATCTCGATGAGCTTGCCGTCGGCCTTGCGGCTCGGCACGCGATGCCACAGTTCGACGATCGAAGCGCTGAGCATGCCGATATCCGCCGGCGGCTGCTCGAACACGAGCATCACATTGGTGACGCCAATGACGGCCTCCTGGACGTTGGGCCAACTGGAAACCGCATCCGCAAGCGCCCAGATGCGTCCTTGCTGCACCAGGTCGAAGTCACCCGGCGCCTCGACCAGCATCGCAAGCGTGCCGATCAGGCTGATCTTCGGGCTTTTCTCGATCGTGCCGACGAAGGGAGCGTTGGGCTGATTAATCGACAAGAGGGCCTCGCTGGTCGAACGCCCGTGGCGCTGCCACAATCAAATCTAGCCAAGCGGCACACGCCGATCCAAGACGATGTTCGTCTGCGGGTATAAGGGATGTCGATTGCCCACAAGACGCGGCGCTCCTCCACGCTTCAGTGACGCGCGATGACGTGATTGCTGGGCGACTCCCACCGCGCGACGACCTCCTCGCCCACCGCGTATCGAAGTCCGGCCTGCTGCGACTGGTTCTGCTCGAATACGATGATCTGCCCGCCACTCGGCGTCTTGAGATAGTAGTGACTGACGAATCCGCGATAGATGGCCTGGTCGACACGCGCCGTCACGCTGTTGACGCGTTGCGCCGCCGGGCTCTGGCCAACGCGCTCGACCACGATTGCCTCGGGCCTGATCGAGACCATCACGTCGCTTGCCGATTGCGGGATCTGGTCGACCTGAAGGCTCAATTCGGGCGAGACACGAACGAGCGCCCCGCTTCCGTTGCGCTGCTCGATGGGCCCCTCGAACAGATTCGACGCGCCGATGAACTGCGCCACGAATTTCGAGGTCGGACGCTGGTAGATTTCCGTCGCCGAGCCGACCTGTTCGAGCTTGCCATCGCGCATCACCACGATCTTGTCGGCCATCGTCAGGGCTTCGTCCTGGTCGTGGGTCACCATGACGGTGGTCAGACCGAGTCTGCGCTGAAGGGCGCGCAGCTCGACCTGCATGCTCTCGCGAAGCCCCTTGTCCAGCGCCCCGAGCGGCTCGTCGAGCAGCAGCATGGCCGGCTCGATCACGAGGGCCCGCCCCAACGCGACGCGCTGCTGCTGGCCGCCAGAGAGTTGCGCCGGATAGCGCTTCCCGAAGCTGGACAGCTGGACCAGATTGAGGGCGTCGCCCACCTTCCTTGCGGCATCGGCCTTGGATATCCCGCGCATCTCGAGGCCGAAGGCGATGTTCTCCTCGACGGTCAGATGAGGAAACAGCGCGTAGTTCTGGAATAGCATTCCGACATTGCGGCGATGCACGGGAACGTTGGTCATCCTCTTGTCGTTGACGAAGACGTCGCCGGATGTCGGGCGGATCAGCCCCGCAATCATGCGCAGGCAGGTCGTCTTGCCGCATCCGCTCGGACCGAGCAGCGCGACCATATGGCCGGGCTCGATCGTGAGCGAGACGTCGTCGACCGCGACGGTGCGGTTATATTCCTTGACTAGGCGGTCAAGCCTGACTTCGGAAGACCTCATGACAACCTGTCCTAGCTCGTGAACACCTGATTATAGCGTTCCAGCCACGGACCGCGGCGCGGAACGATGAACTTCCAGTCCGGCGTAAACAGTCCGAGATCCGCCGCCTTGGTATCGGGATAGGCCAGGAACTTGGCCGTCTCCGGCTTGAAGTCGATGCCGCCCACCGAGGGCGCGCTGAGCGTCTGCTCGGACAGCATCTTGGCGACCGAGGGCTCGAGAATGCGGTTGATCAGGGCACAGGCAAGCTCGGGCTCGGGCGCGTTCTTCACCAGCGTCATGCTGTTGATGCCGGTGAAGGCGCCTTCCTTCGGGAATGTCATGTCGAGCGGCATGCCCTTGGCCGTGTGCGGATAGATTGCCTTCGAATATTCGATGCCGCCGATCGTCGCCTGGCCCTGGGCCACCTGGAGCACCTGCGCCTCGCTGTCGTAAATCGTCAGGACATTGGGCTTGAGGGTCGCGAGCTTGTCCCAGCCGCTATCGACCAGGTATTGCGCTTCCTTCAGCGGCTTGCCCGTCGTCAGCGCCGTCGCCACGATCAGCATCAGCACGCTCTGGGTGTTCTTGGGCGTGTTCAGCAGGATCTGCTTGCGATATTTTGCGTCGAAGATCTGCTCGTAGCTCTCGAGCGGCTTCGTCACCTGCGGATTGATGAACATGGCCGCGCTCGAGATCGAGAAGCCGACGCCGTAGTCCTCTTCAAAGAGATAGCGCGGATAGACCTTGGCGAGATTCGGAATCTTGGCGGCATCGAGCTTGTCGATCAGCCCTTCCTGCTTGGCCTGGGGGATGCCGACATCGTCCATCATCATCATGCTGAAGCGCGGCGTATCACGCGTGGCGCGAAGGGCGGCGATGTTGGAGAGCGTCGCGCCCTCGATCGTGAAGACGCGGCACTTGAACTCGGCCTCGAACTTCGGAACGACTTCCTTCTGGATCAGCTTGCCCAGCGCCGAGTTGTAGACGCCGACATGCAGTTGCTTGGCGTCCTGCGCCCACGACCGACTGATGATCGTCGGGAAAGCAACCGCGGATGCGCCGGCTTTAATGAGAGTCCTACGTGTCAGCTTCATGGGTCCGATCTCCATCTACCAATGCACATCAGGCAGCCAGCGCGCGGCGAAGGCCGACCAGTTTCTCCAGCAGCAGCACGCCGACCATCGCCATCAGAATGATGATCGTCGACATCGCCGGCACGGAAGGATCAAAGACGTTGACCAGTTGCCGCATTAGAACGAGCGGCACGGGCGAGTATTCCGAGTTCGCCAGCCACATCGTGACCGGATAATTGTCGAAGGACACCATGAAGGCGAACAGCCCGCCGGCGGCGACGCCCGAGGCGATCTGCGGCAGCGTGACGCGCCAGAAGGTCGTCAGCCGGTTTGCGCCGAGGGTGCGCGCGGCATCCTCCAGATTCTCATCCACGAGCTGGAGGCTGGTGACGACGGTGCGGATAACATAGGGCGACGTCACGACCACGTGCCCGATCAGGAGGTTGAGCCGCGCATCCTGCGAGCCAAGCTTGGTCAGGACCTGAAGCAATGCCAGGCCCGTGACCAGCGCCGGGAAAATCAGCGGCGACAGCAAGAACCCCTTGATCGCTCCCAGTCCAAAGAACTTGCCACGAACCAACGCAAAGGCCGCGGGCACACCGAACAGGAGCGAGCCCGCCGTCGTGCCGAGCGCGAGCAGAATGCTCAGCCGCATCGCCTCGAGGAAGTCTCGGTCCTGGAGAACCTTGGCATACCATTTCAGCGTGAAGCCCTGCGGCGGGAACGTCACGAAATAGGAATCGGAAACCGACACCGCCATGACGAGTAGCAGCGGCGCCAGGATGAACAGCATCACGCCGCCGGTGATGGTGTAGAGGATGAAGGCGCCGAAGCCGGAAAACCGCTCGTCCATCAGTCGGGCCTCCTGAGACGCCGGCCTTCCAGAAGCCACATCGAAACGCCGTTCACCGCGAGGACCAGGCCGACGAGAACGGCGGCAATCGCGGCGCCGAACGGCCAGTCGTAGACGACGAAGATCTGCTGCTCGATCAGATTGCCGAGCATGATCGCTGAAGCGCCGCCCAGGATCGCAGGAATGACGAAGGAGCCGGCGGTGAGCGAGAATACCAGGGTAAATCCCGCCACGAAGCCGGGCATGCTCAACGGCAGCGTCACGCGGAGGAACACCTTCCACCACGGCGCGCCCAGCATCCGGGCTGCATCTTCGAGGTTGGGATCGATCTTGCCGAGAGCCGAGGCCAGCGGCAGAACCATCATCGGGAAGAATACGTGCAGCGACCCGATGACAACGGCGACCTCGGTGTAGAGGACCGATATCGGGGCATCGACGATATGCAGTGTCATCAGGATCCAGTTCAGCATCCCCTTCGGACCGTTCTGGAGCACGAGCTGCCAGCCGTATCCACGAACGACCACGCTGACGATCAGGGGTGCGATGACGATCAAGGTGATGATGCGCGTGACCGTCGGACGGCTCTTGACCATCACCAGCGCAACCGGATAGGCGAGCACTGTCGCGAGCGCGGAGGTGATGATGCTGATCCGCAGCGTCGTCCAGAGCACGCGTGCGTAGAGCTCGACGTTGATCAGGCGGGCGTAGTGCGCAAGCGTGAACGGACGGCCGATGATGCCGCGGCTGTCCTGTGTCTGGATGCTCGAGAACAGCAGCCCCAGTGCCGGATAGAAGAAGAAGTATGTCAGGAATGCCAGCATCGGGACGGCGAGAAGCCCGACCGGCAGAGCCAGACGCCACCGAGACGCCCACCGGGTTGCCGGTGGAGCTTGAACACCCAAGACCGCCACCGCATCGTCGCTGGTGGTCATCGCTGGCCGTCCTCGACTGCGCGATACCAAGGCAATACCCCTCTTTGCACAAAGCTTATGCGTCGACATCCTACAGGACCAAGAACATCTTCGTTTAGGGGCATTAAGAAGGATTATGACAGTTGGTTCGGCATACTGCTCCGATCTTGGTCGACAAATGCCGCTGGATGCATCTTTCGTTCTCCGCCGAGGGCCAAGCCCCCTGACATATCGACGCTTGGTCAGCGCAGGCTTTCGCAGAAGCTCGCGATACGCCGGCAGCCTTCCTTCAGCGATTCGGTATCGGTCGCATAGGAAATGCGGAAATACGGGCTCATACCGTAGGCGCCGCCGGGCACCGCGGCGACATGCTGCTCCTCCAGGAGCGCCGAGATGAAGTCGGCATCGGTTTCCAGCCGTCGGCCGCCCTTCGTGGTCTTGCCGATGCAACCGGCGATGTTCGGAAACACGTAGAAGGCCCCTTCCGGCTTGTGGCAGGTGACGCCGGGAATCTGATTGAGAAGCTTCACCACCAGATCGCGCCGGTCACGATAGATGTCAGCGCGCTCCTTCAGGTAGTCCTGCGGTCCGTCCAGGACCGCGACGGCCGCTGCCTGGCTCACCGTGCAGATTCCACCGGTCGCCTGACCGTGGACATTGTTCATCGCCGCAATCAGGTCCTTGGGACCGCCGCAATAGCCGACCCGCCAGCCGGTCATGGCGTAGGCCTTGGACGCGCCGTTCACGGTCACGACGCGATTCTTCAGCTTCGGCTCGACCTCCGCGATGGTGCAGAACTCGAAACCATCATAGGTGAGATGTTCATAGATGTCGTCGGTAAGGACCCAGATGTCGGGGTGCTTCAGCATGACGTCAGCGATCGCGCGCATCTCCTCGCGGGTGCAGGCCGCGCCGGTCGGATTGTTGGGAAAATTAAGGATCAGCCACTTCGTCCTGGGCGTGATCGCCGCCTCCAGGTCAGCCGGGCGGAGCTTGAACTGGTTGTTCTCCGGGCACGGCACCGCGATGGGCGTCGCCTCCGCCAGAAGAACGATATCCGCATAGGTGATCCAGCCCGGCGCCGGAATGACGACCTCGTCGCCGGGATTGCAGGTCGCAAACAGCGCGTTGAAGATGATCTGCTTGCCGCCATTGGCAATCAGGATCTCGTCGAGGGCGTAGTCGAGATTGTTCTCGCGCTTGAACTTGCGCTGGACGGCGGTCCGCAGCGCGACGGTCCCCGGCTGCGCCGGATATTTGGTATCGCCGGCAAGGGCTGCCCGATGAGCGGCCTCGATCGCATGCGGCGGCGTCGGAAAATCGGGCTCGCCGGACGACAGGCCTACGATCTTGACGCCGGCGTCCCGGAGCTCACGCGCCTTGTCCGTCATCGCCGCCGAGGCCGACACCTTCACGGTCTTGAGGCGGTTTGCGAGTTCAGGCATTGTCAGCTCCACTTCTCATGTCTTTCAAACGTGCGGCCTCGGATCGGCTCGCAAATCGCAGTTCGCCGACGACCTGGAACGTGGGTACGACCTCGATCGTCGCGACGTTCATCCGTGCCGGCGCTCCTACCGCGAACGCAATGGCATCCGCGACGTCTTCGGACTGTAGCGTCTCGAAGCCTCCGACGAAGCGGGCATCCGGATTGTCGGCGGCGTTCTGGTTCTGGAAGATGCTCGTCGCCACCCGCCCGGGCGAGACTTCGGTGACGCGAACGCAGGTGCCGTAGAGATCGACGCGCAATTGCTGCGACAGTGAATGAATGCCCGCCTTGGTCGCGTGATAGGCCACGGAGGAATTGAATGTCGTCGCGTTCTCGCCGAAGGCATAGTGGCCGGCGATCGACGAGACGTTGACCACGTGGCCGCGGTTGCGCCTTGCCATGCCTGGTGCGATCAACCGCGTCAGGTGCAGGACCGCGCGCAGATTGACGTCGACCAGGGTGTCGACATCATCAGGCGCCGTATCCAGGATATTGCCGCGCCGCGACTGGCCGGCATTGTTGACGAGAACATCGAATTCGACCGAGCTCGCAAGGCGCTTCAGGGCATCGAGATCGTTCACATCGACCGCACATGCGTGGCATCCGGTCTCGGCCGACAGGCTGGCCAGCCGGCGAGCGTCGCGCGCAAGCGCATGAACCTCAAGCCCCTCGGCGCGGAGGCGCCGAACCGTCGCAGCCCCAATACCTGAGGACGCGCCCGTCACCAACGCCGTTCGGTAGTCCGAAAATCCCATCCGCAAGGTTCTCTTGCCGTCAGCCGGAGCGGCGGCAAGTTACGTGCGGAGGCCGACGCACGCATACAGCAGATTTGTTCTGCCCTCATAAGGACATCCAATATCCCGGCCGAAAGTCGTCGGGCGCGAGCCATAAGCCCACCCGATGCAGGCAGAGTGAATTTCTCTTACTCGTCGTCGCGACTATCCCCTTAGATTTTGCGATGCTCTTCGCTCGCCCATGGGAGTCGGACCACGATGTTGGAAGTCGGTAATCGGATCGTCATGGTCTCGGGAGCTTCGCGCGGCATCGGACGCGCCGTCGTCGAGCGGCTTCTGGCCGCGGGCTTCCGGGTATCGGCCGGGCTTCGCGACCCGAGCCGTCTCGCCGAGAGCGAGAGGCTCATGACGCACCGCTATGATGCCGAGGACGCCAAGAGCCCGGTCTCCTGGGTGAACGCAACGGTCGCGCGGTGGGGCGGCGTCGACGCCATCGTCAACACCGCCGGCATCAATCCGAAGGTCCGCGTCTCCGACGAGGGCGAGAACGAGCTGGATGAAATGTGGCGAGTCAACGTCAAGGGACCCCTGCGCCTCGTCAGAGCCACCCTCCCTCATTTGGCCGTCTGCGGTCACGGCCGGGTCATCAATCTGGGGTCGCTCTCCGGAAAGCGCGTGGGAAGTAACATCGGCTACGCCATGACCAAGTTCGCCGTGGTCGCACTCACCCACGGCATTCGCCGGGAAGGTCGCGCGGCCGGCATCCGGGCGACGGTGATCTGCCCCGGCTACGTAGCCACCGACATGACGCTGAACGACGACGAGATTCCCCGTCACGAGATGAGCCAGCCGGACGACATCGCTCGACTGGCGGAAACCGCACTCATGCTGCCAAACAATGCGTCGGTCTCCGAAATGCTCGTGCACTGCCAGTTCGAGCCGATGCTTTAAGGTGAGGCCCGGCCGGCACCGCCGGCTAACAGATCGCCTTCCCTGAAACCTTGTCGAAAAGGTGCGTTCGCTCCAGATCAAGAGCGACGTCTATCACTCGATCCGGCGCCGCTGCGACACCGACCGGCATCTGAGCCGTGAACGGAAATGCGCCTACGGTTCCAATCACGAGCGTATGCGGCCCGAGCGGCTCCACGTCCTTCACCATCAGGCGGACGGAAGAGCCCATCGGCGCATCTTGCCGGAGCACATGGTCGGGCCGCACGCCGAGCACGACCGGCTTGCCGACGCTCGCCGCATAGGTCGCCTCGCGCGACTTCGGCAATGTCAGCACCGTACCCGACGGCTCGCCGAAGACCAGTGCGCCGTCGCGAGCGGCAATCTCGCCATGGATAAAATTCATGCTCGGTGCACCCATGAAGCCCGCGACGAAGAGATTGCTGGGCTTCTCGTAGATCGTGATCGGATCGGCCGCCTGCTCGATTCGGCCGCGATTCATCACCACGACGCGATCCGCCATGGTCATCGCCTCGACCTGATCGTGCGTGACATAGACGATCGTCTTGGCGAGACGGCGATGCAGCGCCTTGATCTCGGTCCGCATCTCGATGCGGAGCTTGGCGTCGAGGTTCGACAATGGCTCGTCGAACAGAAACACGTCCGGGCTGCGGACGATGGCACGGCCGATCGCGACGCGCTGACGCTGTCCGCCGGAGAGCTGCTTGGGCCGGCGGTCCAGATATGGCTCGAGGTCGAGAACCCGTGCCACGTCCTGGACTGCTTTCGCGATTCTGGCGCGTGAATCGCCCCGCACCTTCATGCCGTAGCCGATGTTCTCCCCTACCGTCATATGCGGATAGAGCGCATAGTTCTGGAACACCATCGCACAATTGCGCAAGCCCGGACGCAGCTGCGTCACGTCGCGGTTGCCGATGCGGATGTTTCCGCTGGTGACCTCCTCCAGCCCTGCAATCATGCGTAACGTCGTGGTCTTGCCGCAGCCGGACGGGCCGACAAGCACGACGAACTCCTCGTCGGCGACGTTCAGATCGAGCCCCTCGATGATCTTGTAGGGCCCATATGCCTTGCTGACGTTCTCGATCTCGACGTGCGCCATGGATTCCTTTTTCCGTCCCTCATATCGACGGCCAACAAAGCCCGGATGATGCTGACGCATCATCCGGGGCAGTCTCCGCAGGAAGCTAGTTCTTGGGCGGCAGACCCATCGCCGCGCGATAGGCCGCCAGTTGCTTCGCGCGGCCGAACTCGTCGGTCAGGCGATTCCATTCCTTTGCGACCGCGTCCAGCGCGGCCTGCGGCGTGGTCTGGCCGGCCAGCGCCTTGCCAAGCTCGATCTCCACCACCTCGGTGTAGGAGAAATAGCCGGGCAGACGCATGTCGAGCGCGACGTTCTTGCCGTTGATGGAGTCGGCCTGGGCGCCGAGATATTCCTTGGCCTCCTGCGGCGAGAAGATCTTGCTCCACAACTCCAGATTCGTGGTGTGCGACTTGCGGTATGGGTTGACACCCGTACCGCCGGTAATCGCGGCCTGGCCGGAGACCTCAGGGCTTGTCAGCGTCTTGACGAAATCCCATGCCGCCTGCTGGTTCTTGCCCACCTTTGGCACGGCAATCTGCCAACCTCCGAACGCCATGAAGGGTGCCGGCAGCACCGCCGGGAACTTGTCCCACTTCTTGGTCTTGGCGTTCCATATCTCGTCAGAGCCGGGCAGCACTGCGGAGCCAACCTCGCCCGAAATCTTCGATTGCTTGGGATCAGCGGCGATCACGCCGGTATCGCCCCAGCCGATCGACTCGGCCACCTGGCCACCGGCCACGGCGGCATTGACCTCGCCGAACGAGAAGTTCAGCGCATTGGGCGGGCCAAGCTTGGAAGCGCGGATGTATTCCTCCAATCCCTTCACCCAGCCCGGATTGTTGATCTGGGCATCCATCGTTTCGGGGTCGAAGAACATCGCGCCCGGGTAGTTCGGGTTGTTGGTATAGGCGGCCGCATGGCTGAAGAAGAACCAGAACTGCTGGCCACCGCGACGGAAGGCTTCCGCCGTGCCCCAGAGCCCCTTGTCAGGGCGCTGGAAGAACTCCGCGATATCGAGATATTGCTTCCAGGTCGTTGGCGGCGCCAGATCATAGCCGTACTTGGCCTTGAAGGCATCCTTCTCCTTGGGATCGCTGAACAGGTCGGTGCGATAGGTGTAGGTGTGAACGTCACCGTCCATCGACTGCGAATAGATCTTGCCTTCCCACACCATCAGGCGCTCGCGATAGGCAGGCTCGACATCGTCCCAATCCTTGCCGGACTGCATCTCTTTCGGCATCTCGCTGAGATAGGAGACGAAGTCGGGCAGCCAGGCCGGCGCAAAGCTGACCAGATCGAACGTCGCGTCCGATCCCGTCAGCGACGTAACAATCTTCGGGTAGAGCTCCGACCACGGAAACTCGACCACGTTGACTTTGCCGCAGGTCTTCTTGGTCCATTCGTCCGCGCCGAGCTTGAGCGCGGAGGCGATATACGGTCCGGTCTGCGACGCCACCGTCAGGGTGACGCCGGAGTAATCCGGGCTACAGGCAGCGTTCGCCTGGCTCACGGTGCAAGCCATCGCGAGCGAGGTGGTCAGCATCAGAAACGTCCGTCGCAACATCGTCCAGTCCTCCCTAGATAAGTTTTTGCTATTTAATCGCTCCGAGCAGCAGGCCCGACCGCATCATGCGGCTGAGCAGACCTGCCATGATCATCATCGGAATGATGGCGACGAGCGCCGCAGCCGAGATCGCCCACCATTCGTCGCCGCGCTGGCTATTCTGTCCCGCCACCAGGATAGGCAGCGTCTGCCATCTGGAATTGGTCAGGAACAGCGCGAACAGGAACTCGTTCCAGACGAAGGCGAGCGTGATCATGAAAGTCGCCAGCAGTCCGTTCATCGACATCGGCACTACGATGCCGAGGAAGATGCGCCAGCTCGGCACGTTGTCGACCATCGCGGCTTCTTCGACCTCGATCGGGATGGCCTCGAAGAAGTCGCGCATCAGCCAGACCACGATCGGCAGCGAGAACGCGACGTAGCACAGCGTCATGCCGACATAGCTGTCGATGAGCTGGAAGCCGAGCCGGCCGATTTCGCTGTAGAGCAGATACAGCGCGAAAGCCGTGACGATCGGCGGGAACATGCGCTGGCTGACGAACCAGAACAGGATGTCCTCGTTGCCGAGGATCGGCCCCGGCAGCGGCAGGCGGTTGGAAACGATCGCAACGACAAGCGCGATCGGGAACGCGAGCAGCAGGGCCTGCGGTCTGGTAAATCCGAGCGTATTGTTGAACAGCAGATAGCCGCCGAGCGCGAGCAGGAAGAAGATCAGGCCCGCGCCGAAGCGCACCCTGAATTCGAACCTCACCAGCGCATAAGCCGCCATTGCCCCGACAGCAGTCGCGATCGCCGCCGCCGACAGTCCAATGATGGTCGAGTTCAGGAAGGTTCGAAAGAACTCGCCACGGATGCCTTGATAGAGATCAATAAATGGCTGCAGGGTCGGCGTGAAATCGACGAACGGAACGTAGGTCGGGCCGCCGACCACGCCTGGCGGGGTCTTGAACGCCGTCACCACCACCCAATAAAGCGGAAATACCGAGATCAGGCACCAGACGAGCACGCCGGCCGCGACGAGGCGGCGACTCCAGCTCGACAGTCCGGTAAGGCCCTGCCCGCTCATCGGCGCTTCTCCAGATGCGGCCGCAGCAGCGCCAGATAGGTCACGCCGATGATCGTGATTGCGATCAGGAACAGGAAGCTGAGTGCCGACGTGTAGCCGAGATTGAACTTCTTGAAGCCCTCCTGATAGGCGAACAAGGTCAGGGTCTCGGTGTCCACACCCGGTCCGCCGCCCGTCATCACGAACACGGTGTCCATGATCTTGTAGCTCTCGATCAGGCGGATGAAGACGACCGCGGCGGAGATCGGCAGCATCATCGGAAAGGTGATGCCCCAGAATTGCTGCCAGGCGCTGGCGTTCTCGAGCTCCGCCGCCTCGTAGACATCCTCGGGGAGCGTTTGCAGGCCGGCCAGCATCATCAAGATGATGAACGGTGTCCACTGCCAGATCTCAACCGCGATGATGCAGCCAAGCGCCCAGTGTCCATTGGTGAGGAACGGCAGGTTCGCCAGACCGAACATGGACAGGAACTGGTTGAGCGGCCCCATGGTCGGATTGAAAATCATGCGGGCAACGAGCGCGACGGCGACCGGGGCCAGCAGCATCGGCAGCAGCAAGGCCACGCGAAACAGCCGCTCGCCCGGAACGCGCGCGTTCAGCGCGAGCGCAACGCCAAACCCGATCACGTATTGCACCCCGACGGCGATGAACGCGATCAGCGTCGTCGTGAAGATCGCATTCCAGAAACGCGGCTCCTGTAAGAGCGTCGCATAATTACCGAACCACACGACGCGTGGTGGGATCGGCGGAATCAGGCGATAGCTGAGGAAGCTCGTGGTGAACGAATAGATCAGCGGAAAGATCGAGATCGCCAGCACGACGAGCACCGCCGGCCAGATGAAGACATGCTTGATCGGATCGTTCCGCATCATGAGCAGATCATCCCTTCAACAGGGCTTCGATCTCGGCGCGCCGCGGCATGGCAGGCGCAGTCCCTGCGCGCGTCACGGAAATCCCCGCCGTGGCCGAACCGAAGCGCGCGGCCTCCAGTGGATCGGCGCCGCCCGCAAGCGCTGCTGCGAAGCCGCCGACGAAGGCATCGCCCGCACCCGCGGTTTCGACCACCTTGCCGGCGGCGAACGGCGGCACGTGCAGCGAGCGATCTCGCCCGTGAAACAGCGCCCCGCGTTCGCCGAGCGTGATCAGCGCAGTGCCCGCTCCCTTGGCCAGCAGCGCATCTCCGGCGCGGCGGGCGCCGGCAAGATCGCTCACCGCGATCCCCGTCAGCGCCTCCGCCTCGGTCTCGTTGGGAACGACGTAGTCGCACAAGGCAAACAGGCTGTCGTCGAATGCACCCGCGGGCGCCGGGTTGAACACGGTGATGCTGCCCGCAGCGCGCGCGATCTCGAGCCCGCGCTGCGCAGCCGCGACCGGTTGCTCGAGCTGGGTCACGAAGACGCGGCTGGTGCGGATCGCATCCGCCGCCGCGTCAACGTCGGCCGGGCTGAGACCGTCGGCCGCTCCGCTCACCACGATGATGGCGTTGTCGCCGCGTGTCTCGTGGACATAGATGAAGGCGGCGCCAGTCGGCGCCTCCGCAGTCCTGGCCACGCGTGGCCGAATCCCCTCGGCTTCCCATGTCTTGATGGCGAGATCACCGAAGGCGTCGCTGCCGATCCGCGAGATGAACGTCACGTCCGCGCCCGCGCGCGCAGCCGCCACGGCCTGGTTCGATCCCTTGCCGCCTGGTCCCATGGCAAATCCCGAACCGGCGATCGTTTCACCGATCGCGGGCATATTGCCGGCCCGGAAGGCCAGATCGACAACGAAGATGCCGAGCACTGCGACGCCAGTCTTGCTCATGGTCGTCACTCTCCGTCCGGCGCGATGACGCCCTTGGAGAACAGGAAGCAGCCGTAGAAGCGCCGCTCACCGGTGGCGATCACGCAGTAGGCCGTCTTGGCCTTTTCATAGAAGGCATGGCGCTCGACCCCGACCAGCGGCCAGGCGCGACCCTCGGCGCGGTCGATCGCTGCCTGCACCTCGCGCTGCACCGGCGGCACCTCCTGGGGCTGGCCGACAATCTCCATGCGAATCGCGGCATCGTCGACGAACGTATCGAGCGGCAGCACCGAGAGGATGGCTTCGATCGCCTTTGCCGTACTGACATTGTCGATGCGAAGCAGCTCGCCGAACACGGTCTGGCGCGCGATCGAGTCGGCGGGGAAGTTGGTATCGCACACCACGAGGCGGTCTCCGTGCCCCATTGCGCGCAAGGCATGGAGCACGTCGGCATTGAGCAGTGGGTTGATGCCCTTGAGCATGTTGCGTCCCTCTCTTGTCTTCAAATCCTCCGAACTCTGACGGTCCGGATGCCAACCAGTATCACCGCAAGGTGACGTCCTTAGTCGCCGTAGGGAATCCAGATGTTCTTCACCTGCACCGCATGGCGGAGCAGGATCGGACCTTCGCTTGCCGCCCGGTCGTACCAATCGAGCGCCAGCCCGTGGTCGACCAGCGTGCGCTTGAGGTTGCCGACCGACAGCCGCTCCGCGGCCGTCGAGGCCTCCTGCGAGCCGAACACCCAGAGCGCATCGACGTCGTCATGCTCGGCAAGGACCTTTGCCAGCGCATCGCGCTCGCCGGTGACGATATTGACGACGCCTGCCGGCACGTCCGACGTCTCCAGCACCTGGTAGAAATCGGTTGCTGCAAGCGGATGCCGTTCACTCGGGACGGCGACGACACGGTTACCCATCGCAATCAACGGTGCCACCAGGCTGATGAAGCCCAGCAACGGGGCCTCGTCCGGACAGGCCACGCCGACCACGCCGATCGGCTCGTGCATGGCAAGCGCCACGCCGCGCAACGGCGGCGCATGGATCGTCCCCTCGTATTTGTCGGCCCAGGCCCCATAGCTGAACAGCCGCTCGATACCCGCCTCGACCTCCGCGCGCGCCTTTGCAGACGAAATGCCGGTCATATCACCGATGCGCCGGGCGAACTCGTCGCCACGCGCGGACAGATTCTCGGCAAGGTAGTAGAGGATTTGGGCGCGATTATGCGTCGTCGCCCGCGCCCACCCCTCGGCCGAGCGCGCGGCAGCCACCGCGTTACGGATATCCTTGCGATTGCCCTCGCCGGCTTCGCCGAGGTGCCGCCCCTTCGGCGACAGCACCGCACGCGAATAATTTCCGTCAGGACGGACCTGCTTGCCGCCGACGAATAGCTTGGCGGTTCGGTCGATCGACGGCGTGCCAAATCCGGCGCCGCCGTGAGAGGCCGCCGGGGATGGCGGCGGCACCTTCGCCCGCGCCTTCCGCCCGCTCCAGGCCTTCGGCTTGAGATATTCGTAGAGGCCTTCCCGGCCGCCCTCGCGGCCGAAGCCGGACTCGCGATAGCCGCCGAAGCCGACGCTGGCATCGAACAAATTGGTCGCATTGACCCAGACCACTCCGGCCTGAAGTTTTGGCGCGATATCGAGCGCAAGGCCGATGGTCTCGCTCCACACGCTGGCCGCAAGGCCATAGCGCGTGTTGTTGGCGAGCATCACTGCCTCATCAGGCGTACGGAACGTCATCGCGACCAGCACCGGACCAAAGATCTCCTCGATCGCCACGGTCGATGACGGATGTACGTTCCAGAGCAAGGTCGGGGGATAGAAGCATCCCTCAGCGGGGATCGGCCCCGGCGCCTGATACTTCTCGGCGCCCTCCTTGACGCCGGTTTCGACCAGCGCCTTGATCCGCTCGAGCTGCACCGGTGCGACGACCGCGCCCATGTCGATCGCCTTGTCGAGCGGCGGACCCACGCGCAGCGTCTCCATGCGGCGGATCAGGCGCTTGCGAAACGTCTCTGCAATCCCTTCCTGCAGCAACAGCCGCGATCCGGCGCAACAGACCTGGCCCTGGTTGAACCAGATCGCGTCGACCACGCCTTCCACGGCGCCATCGATATCGGCATCGTCGAACACGATGAACGGCGACTTGCCGCCGAGCTCGAGCGTCAGCGACTTGCCGGTCCCTGCGGTCGACTGACGGATCAATCGCCCGACCTCGGTCGACCCGGTGAAGGCGATCTTGTCGACACCGGGATTCTCGACGAGCAAAGCGCCGGTGGCGCCATCACCCGTCACCACATTCAACACGCCGGCCGGCAGGCCCGCTTCCGCCGCGAGCTCGGCGAACAGCAGCGCGGTCAGCGACGTAAATTCCGCCGGTTTCAGCACCACGGTGTTGCCGGTCGCAAGCGCGGGCGCGATCTTCCAGGCCAGCATCAGCAGCGGAAAGTTCCAGGGGATGATCTGGCCGATCACACCGACCGGGACATGGTCGACGAATTCGCGCTCCTGCAATTGCGCCCAGCCGGCGTGGTACAGAAAGTGGCGCGCAGCGAGCGGCACGTCGAGATCGCGGGTTTCCCTGATCGGCTTGCCATTGTCGATCGCCTCCAACACCGCGAACAGACGCGCATGACGCTGCAGCATACGCGCCAGCGCATAGAGATGACGGGCACGACCGTGACCACCGAGCTTTGCCCATGACGACTGCGCCGATCGCGCGGCGCCGACGGCAGCTTCGACATCCGCAGCGATCCCTTGCGCGAGTTTGGCCAGCGTCTTGCCGGTGGCCGGCTCGATCGTCATCAGATGCTTGCCCGAAGCCGGAGCTGCGAATTTGCCGGCAATGAAATGCCCGAACGTCGCATCGTGCCGCTTCAGCCAGGCGCGCGCCTCGCCGTCCGCCTCGGGGGCGGGACCATAATCCATGGTCTCGTAGTAATGTGCGATGCTCATGCTCAGCCCACGGGATGACGGTTGAAGGCCGAGTAGCGGCCGGTGACGTGATGCTCAAGCTGACGCTCGATGTCGGCGAGCAGGCTCGAGGCGCCGATGCGGAACAGATCCGGCTCGAGCCAATCGCGTCCCAACTCCTCCTTCATCAGGAACTGGTAGTTGAGCACGTCCTTCGCCGTCGAGATTCCGCCGGCCGGCTTGAAGCCGATCTTGAAGCCGGTACGCTCCTCGTAGATCCTGATCATGCGCAGCATCGCCAGCGTCACGGGCAGCGTGGCATTGACGCCTTCCTTGCCGGTGGAGGTCTTGATGAAGTCAGCCCCGGCCATCATGCAGACCATCGACGCCTTGGCGACGTTGCGCAGCGTTTTGAGGTCGCCGGTTGCCAGGATCGTCTTCAGATGCGCATCACCGCAGGCCGCGCGGAAATCCCGGACCTCGGCGTAAAGAGCGCGCCAGTCTCCGGTCAGCACATGCTCACGCGTGATGACGATGTCGATCTCCTGCGCACCGTCCCTGACGGACGCCTCGATCTCCTTGAGTTTCAGATCGTGCGGCACGAGGCCTGCAGGAAATCCGGTCGAGACCGCAGCGACCGGAATGTCAGATCCATCTAGCGCTTCGACCGCGGTTGCGACGAAGCGGTGATAGACGCAGATCGCGCCGGTGTGCAGCCCGCGTCCGGCAAAGCCGAGTGCCTCGAGGAGGTCGCTTCGTATCGGCGCCCTCGCCTTGGCACAGAGGCGCTTCACGCGTTCGGCCGTATCGTCGCCGTTGAGTGTGGTAAGGTCGATGCAGGTGATCGCCTTGAGCAACCACGCCGCCTGCGCGTCCTTCTTGACCGTGCGTCGGCCCGGCAGGCTCGCAACGCGGCGCTCGGCGGCGGACAGATTGATCCTGATCTCATCGACCCAGTCCATCTCGAGCGCGCGGCCGGTGTTGCGCGCGATCGGATGCGGATGATTGTGATCCCGCGCATGAGACTGCGCCGGCACTGCGGATGGGTTTGATATCAAGACGCCCTGCGCCATCGGTACGCCGCGCGATGCTAGCGAATCGGCTGAAACGGCAGATAGACTGAATGTGCCGATTGCAACATGCGATCCTCCCATCCCTTGCCCGCTGGAGCTTCTGCTGCCTGCTATCGCGGACAGCGAAACGCCCTTCGGCCAGATGTTATTATTGTAACAAATTGACGTTGCTAAACTCACATCATTGTAAGATCATTGTCAACCGGATAAGCAAGCTCGGTGACGAAAATGACTGAGACACCGACCGCACGCCCCAGCGAGACCCGCGTCCAACGGCTGCAACGGCTGCGCCGCGCCGTCGAGACGAGCGGCGCACTGCATCTGAAGGACGCCGCAGAGCTGCTGAAGGTGTCGGAGATGACCGTCAGGCGCGACCTCGCCGGGCCCGAGGCGGCGCTCGCCCTGCTCGGCGGCTACGTCGTCAACGCGGCATCGCCGACCGGCATCAAGTACACATTCGAGCAGGAAATCGACCAGCATACGCAGGACAAGCGGCTTGCCTGCCGATCCGCAGCCGCCTCGATCAAGGAAGGCGACACCATCTTCATCGACTGCGGCACCACGATGCAGTCGCTGGCGGATTGCCTGCCTGAGGACATGCCTCTTTCGGTGATCTGCTATTCGCTGAACGTCGCCTCGATCGTCACCCACCGTCCGGCGACGCAGGTGATGCTGATGGGCGGGCTCTACCATCCGTCGTCGCAGTCGTTCTCGTCGGATGACGGCCTGTCCTATCTGCGGCGGCTCGGGGTCAACAAGGCGTTCATCTCGGCCGGCGGTCTGCACTGGACCCGCGGCGCCAGCTGCTCGAATTTTCACGAAGTCGCCATCAAGCAGGCCGTCATCGCGACTGCGATGGAGAGCATCCTCGTGGTCGACGCCAGCAAGCTCGGCAGCCTCAAGCCGGCATCTTTCTCCGACGTCAGCTCGTTCTCGCGGATCATCGTCGGTGGCTCCGTGCCGGCGGACACGCGCAAGCATTTCCGCAGCCTTCCCGTCGAATACGTCACCAGCGCAGCCTGATCCGGACGGGGGCTGGTTCGCCCGGATCAGGTCAGTCGAAACGATGAGCTCAGTTGCAGGCAGGCTTCGCCTTGTTGCAGGCATCCGCCAGCTCGGCCGGCGGGTCTTTCTTGAACACGGTCTTGTAAGACTCCAGCACATTCGACTGCGTGACCGGCAGCGACTGCACACCGACCCAGCCGGGCGTTTCCTTGCCCAGCAGCGCATTCATCATCGCCATCGCCTCAGCGACGCCCTGGTCATAAGGACGCTGCGAGCCGGTGGCCTTCAGCGGACCGCCCTTGGCAATTTCGATCGCCGATTGCAGGCCGAGATCGACCGTCGTCATGGGAATATCGATGCCCTGGGCCCGCATCGAGCTCAGCGTATCGAGCGCCGGTTGATCCCACACCGCGTACAGTCCCTTGACGTCGGGATTGCCGGTCAGGAAGTCGCCCGCGATCTGCGAGACCTTCGGCGGATCGGTGAAATCGACCTGCTTCATCTTGATGTCGGGCCGATTTGCCTTCATCCACTCCCGCACGCCCTTGGTGCGCTCGTTGGTGCTGAAATAGTCGACGCCGAAATTGACGAGACCGATGGTGCCGCCCTGCGCCACGCAGGACGCCAGGATCTGTGCCGCAATCTGGCCATTGCCCTGGCTATCAGCCGAGACCATCGTCGCATATTCCTCGGGATGCTTCAGGCCGGTCGGGATGCTGTCCATCAGCACGAGCTTGATGCCGGCCTTGGCGATCTTCTTGTAGGTCGGCGCGGTCGCGGTGAAATCGACCGGGATCGAAATGATGCCGTCCGGATGCTGCTGGATGGTGTTCTCGATATCGGCGATCTGCTTGTCCACCTGATATTCGGCGGATGCGACGCCCGTCACCGTCACGCCGTACTTCTTCAGCGTATCGGTGATGCCCTGGATCTGGAGCTGCGACCAATCGAGGTTGACCGTCTGCATGGAGATGCCGACCTTGAAGTTCTTCTCCTTGATCTTGGCAGCGTCAGCCTCCGATAGCGCGAGCACCTCGGGGGAAGCCGCCTTCTCGCCGTGGGGTCCCTGGCCGACGATCGATTTCGGCCCGAGCGTTGCGAGGTCGACGCCCTTGACGCAGGTCGCAGGCACTTCGGCGCGGGCCGAGGGGGCAATCGAGACGGCAGCAGCGGCAGCCATCAACACAGTCAAAGGCAAGGTTTGTCGCAATATTTGTTTCATTGTTTCCTCCATTTTTGGTCGCCGATTCACCGGAGGGCCAGCGACCTTGCCCCTACCCACGCGGCGCGATGAACTTTTGGCTCATGCGCCGCCTGACTTCGACTAGCGTTTCGTGAAAGCAACGGCGGCCACGATGATCGCGCCCTTGATCACGAGCTGCATCGGCGAGCTCACGCCGAGCAGCACAAGGCCGTTGTTGAGCGTGCCGATGATCAGACTGCCGAACAGCGTTCCCAGGATGTAGCCGCGCCCGCCGAACAGGCTGCAGCCACCGAGGATCACCGCGGCGATGACGTCAAGCTCCATGCCCTGCACGACATCTGGCCGCGCGGCATGTGAACGCGCCGACAGCACCAGCGCCGCCAGTCCGGCCAGCGTGCCGGTCAGGACAAAGGCCGCAGTCGTGATTCGTTTGGTGTTGATGCCGGAATAGAGCGCCGCGGTCGGATTGCCGCCGACCGCATAGATGCGCCGGCCGAACACATTATAGTGCAGCAACAGGATGCCGATGATCATCGCCGCCAACGTCCAGGCGATCGGAACGGGTATGCCGAGGAACGTGCCTTCGCCAAAGATCGCGAAATAGGTCTCGTTGGTGATGATCACGGGCTTGGTGTTGGTCACCATCATCGCAAGTCCGCGCGCCATGCTCAGCGAGCCCAGCGTCACCAGGAACGATGGGATCGATAGCTGCGTCGTCAGGATGCCATTGAGCAACCCGACCAGCGCACCGGTGCCGAGCCCGGCCACCGCACCCACGATCCAGCTGTTGTTGATCTGGCTCATCGCGAGAGCGGCCGCCATGCCCGATAGCGCCAATGTCGAGGCAACCGACAGATCGATCTGACGCGCGATGATAATGAAGGTCATGCCGACCGCGATGATCGACACCAGCGTGGTCTGGCGCCCGATATTCAGGAAATTGTCGACCGAGAGGAACCAGGGCGAGGACAGGCTGAACACGACCAGCAGGATCACGAAAGCGATGTACAGCATGTACGGCCGCTCGCCCCGCAGCAGATTCTGGAGAATCTTGCGGCGGCGATCGGATCGGGTCGACGAGGCGACCACGTTGGGAGCAGTCAGTTCGGTCATGCGGGAAGCTCTTGCAACTGGCCTGGCCCGGAGGCCTGATACATCTGGAGGAGGTGATGCAGCTCTTCGGCATCATCGATCTCGCCGCGCGCCAGCGTACGAGCCACACGCCCGTTGACGATCACGGAGATGCGGTCACAGAGCTCGATCAATTCGACGAGATCGGACGAGACGACCAGGACCCCGCTGCCGTCGCGGACGGCATTCCGGATCACGGCATAGATCTCCTCGCGTGCACCCACGTCGACGCCGACCGTCGGTTCGTCCAGGAGCAGCACGCGCGGCCGCGGATCATTCCATTTTCCGAACACGACCTTTTGCTGGTTACCGCCGGAGAGTGTCCTGACCAGGCTGAACGCGCCCGGCGCTTTCACCGAAAGCCTGGCAATCGCGGTTTCTGCACGCCTGGCGGCGGCGCGTTGCTGCATCCAGCCCCAGCGCGAGAAATGGGGAATCCGTGGCAAAGTGACGTTACGTTCGATCGAATGGTCCAGGACCAGACCCTGCACGTGCCGGTCTTCCGGCACCAGGGCGATGCCCTGCTCGATCGCATCGGCCGGCCCCTTTGGCAGCCATCGCCGGCCCTCGATCTCGATTGCGCCGCTCTCGAGCGGCCGGAGCCCAAACACTGTCTCCAGAATCTCCGTGCGTCCGCTGCCGATCAATCCAGCGAGACCGTGGATCTCGCCCTTCAGCACAGAGAGATCGACGGCGCGAAGCCGGTCGTTGGACACATTCGACAGCGACAAGACCGGCGACGGATCCAATTGACGCTTCGCAGCAGGTTCGACGCGCGGGCTCGTGGATACCGATCGATCGGTTCCGACAATCGCGTTCACCAGCCGCTTCATGTCGGTTTCGGCGGTGACAAACGTGCCGGCGTTGGCGCCGTCACGCAGCACCGTCACGCGCTGCGAGATCTCGAAGACCTCATTGAGCCGATGGGTCACATAGATCACGCCGACTCCGCGGCGCGTCGCCTTCCCGATCGCGTCGAACAGGATCCGGACTTCATCCGATGTCAGCGAGGAAGTCGGCTCATCGAGGATCAGAAGCCGGACCTCGCCCATCAACGCCTTGGCGATTTCCGTCATCTGGCGATAGGCGAAAGGCAGCGAGCCGACAGTCGCTCTCGTATCCAGGGGAATGCCGAGCTCGTTCAGGAACGCCTCGGCCCTGGCCATCAGCGCGCGCTGCCGCACGAAGCCGAAACGCGCGCGCGGCTCACGGCCGAGCAAAAGATTGTCCGCGACGCTCAAGGATTCGACGAGGCTGAGATCCTGATAGACGACGGCGATCCCCGCCTCGCGCGACTTCGCCGGGCTGTCGAATTCCACCGGCTTGCCGGCGATCTCGATCGTGCCGCTGTCGAGGGCATGAACACCACTGAGGATCTTGATCAGCGTGGATTTCCCCGCGCCGTTCTCGCCTAGCAGCGCGTGCACCTCGCCGGCGCGAACCTCGAGGTTGACGTCGCGTAGCGCTCGCACGCCGCCAAAGCGCTTGTTGATGCCACTGACCATCACAAGCGAGGTCGACGTCCCTGGCTCTGCTGTACCCGAACCGGACAATTCCAAACTTTCCTCCCGTCGCCCTGCGAGACGCTGGTACGATGGTGACATATTGTTATTTTTACAACTTATCTTGTTATAATTCTATCACCTCGGGCGGCCTGTCAATGGCCGATCGTGTTGGAGCCGGCTGAAATGGCTGTTGGCCCCGATCACGCTTCGGGCGGCCGCAAGTGGCCAGCACTCAGCCGTCCCCCGAGGACCTCGGTTTGCCGGATTGATCATACACGTGCTGGTTGCGCGCACCCAAGCGAACGAGCGCGGAGTGGAGTCCTGATCGCAGCGCGTCGCCGAGACCACGCGCTGCCATGACTGCGCGAACGATGAGCGATGAGGCTGATCACGACGTCGAGCACGCGCGCGACGTTGCACCGCGGAACGATTTGCGACGCACCATTCAAAATGAGACTGCCCGTTAAGCCGCGCATGGCTCCGATGCGTGCGCCGCATCCGACTTCGGTTAGCCTCAACCTCAAGAACCGTTGGCCTTGCAAAAACGTCGCACCGCGCGGCGGGCGCGCGAGGATGCGGTGAAAAACAGCGACAAGAACGTCCCAGGGAGGAGAGCAATGTTGAAAGGCAGTCTAGGACTCGTCGCGTTGAGCAGCCTGTTGTTGTCGGGCACCGCCTTCGCGCAGGAGAAGATCAAGGTCGGCGTCACCGCGACGCTCGAAGGCACCTACACCGTGCTCGGCGAGGACGGCATCCGCGGATTCCAGACGGCACTCAACGTGCTCGGCAAGAAGGTCGGCGACAAGGAGCTCGAATTCGTCATCGCCTCGACCGACGCGACACCCGATTCCGCGGTCCGCGCCGTGCGAAAGCTGATCGAGCAGGACAAGGTGCAGATCCTGCTGTCGCCGCTGTCAGGCGACGAGGGCATCGCGGTCAAGAATTTTGCAAAGACCCATCCGGAGCTGACCTTCATCAACGCGGCTTCCGGCGCCCAGGAAACGACCTACGTCGATCCGGCTCCGAACTTCTTCCGCTACAATATGGACGGCGCGCAGTGGCAGGTCGGCCTCGGCAAATACGCCTATGAGGACAAGAAGTATCGCAAGATCGCGACCGTCGGCGAGGACTATTCCTTCATCTACACCCAGGTGTTCGGCCTCGTGCTCGAATTCTGCGGTGCCGGCGGACAAGTCACCAACAGGCAATGGGTGCCGCTCGGCACCAAGGACTTTGCCTCGGTCATCGCCGCCTTGCCCGACGACGTCGATGCGATCTATCTCGGCCTCGGCGGCGCGGATGCCGTCAACTTCCTCAACCAGTACCAGCAGGCCGGCGGCAAGGCGCATCTGATGGGCGGCTCGATCATGATCGATCAGACCATTTTGTCGTCCAAGGGCAACGCCAAGAACGCGCTGGTCGGCACGCTGGCCGCGAGCGGCCAGGCCGACACCTGGGAAGATCCGGGTTGGCAGAAGTTCGTGAAGGACTATCAGGACGCCTTCCCGCCGAACAAGCGCTTCCCGAGCCCGTCGCTGCTCGCGACCAACTATTACGGCTCGACCATGGCGCTGATCCTGGCACTGCGTCAGGTCAACGGCGATCTCAGCGACAACCAGTCCAAGTACAAGGCCGCGCTGGCGAAGATCGAGCTCGATGCGCCCAACGGCAAGATCAAGCTCGACGCCAACCGCCAGGCGGTCGGCACCAACTTCGTCACCGAAGTCGTCGACGACGGCAAGGGTGCGCTGTTCTCGAAGGTCGTGAAGGTGATCCCGAATGTGAACCAGACGCTGGGCTACGACCCCGCAGTGTTCGCCAAGATCGGTTTGCCAAGCCGTACGGTACCGGAATGTAAGAAGTACTGACGTAGTCGCATCAGCGACGCCATGACTGACCGGGGAGAGATTTGCAAAGAGCGCGACACGTGCGCCCTTGCATTCTCTCCCCGGTTGTTGAACGCTATCAAAAAAAGACAAGAGTTTTTGGGAGGGAAGGCATGAGCCGGGCGCTCGCCGTCTTCCACGGCCGCTTTGGCCGGGCGACGGTCTATCAGTTGAACCGCCCCTTCAACATCCACGCACATCGCGAAGGTCACTTGATCTTCCATGTCGGGGGACGTCCCGCATGCATCGACGTCAACGATGGACGTTACGAGCTCACTGAAGGTTCCGTGGTCGCAGTCAATCCATGGGAGCCGCATAATTTCCTCCCTTCCGATCTCGACGGCGGCGCGGTCTTCTTCGTGCTCTATGTCAATGCGGAGTGGTTCGCGCCCGACGCGCCCGGTGCCGACCGCCTGCGCTTCGGCCGCACCCAGCTCAAGCGATCGGTTGCGCTGGACAAGCATATCAGGCACGCAGCCGCCCTTGTGTGCGGCGCACCCTCGCTGAATAGCCTCGATGGCGAGCTGAGAAGTCTGATCGACGTCTGCTACGACGAGAGCTGGCAGCAGGCTGAGACCTCGCCCGATCCGCGCGCGAACGGCTCCGTCACCGATTTTCGCGTGCGCAAGTGCATCAAGATGATGTCGGAGAGCCCCGGCGCCGAGATCGAGCTCGACACCATCGCGCGCGAATCCGGCCTGTCGCGCCCCCATTTCTACAGGCTGTTCCGCACCCAGACCGGCGTTACCCCTCACCTCTATCTCAACACGCTGATGATGGAGCAGGCGCTGGAGGCGCTGGTGGCGAGCGAAGCACCAATCGCCGATATCGGCTTCGATCTCGGCTTCTCCTCGCAGAGCGGTTTCACCCGTTTCTTCGCCGCCAATGTCGGGATGGCGCCGACCGATTATCGCCGCGCGGCCAAGGTTTTGCGCGGCTGACGAGTGCGCGAAAAGATACTCACGATCAAATGCGCTCCCGTGCGTCCTACTAGGATGTGCGCAACGCGATCCCGACAAGAGGATCGCGGTCGATAGGGAGCGTACGTTCATGGCAGGGCTTGCGGCCGGCAACGGTCTGCGTGCGACCTCGCCCACAAGGGGCACGAGGTGAAGCCATGACCCGCTTTGTCGAGCGCCATCCCGCCTGGGCATTGATCGTCATCATCGCAATCGCAGTGGCGCTGTGGCTGATCTTCGCCGTGTGGCCAGCCGGCCTTGAAGAGGCGATCGGCCGCAAGCGGGTGTTCCTCAACGCGCTCTTCAACGGCATCACGCTCGGCGGTCTCTATTTCCTCGTCGCCAGCGGCTTCACGCTGATCTTCGGCCTGATGCGCAACGTCAACCTCGCGCACGGCTCGCTCTATCTGTTCGGCGGCTACGTCGGTTACGCCATCAGCGCCTCGACCGGCTCCTGGATTCTTTCCTTCATCGTCGCCTTCATCCTGACGGCGCTGGTCGGCGTCCTGCTCCAGGTCCTCGTCTTCCGTCGCATGGAGGGCCAAGACCTGCGCCAGACCATGGTGACGATCGGGCTGTCGATCGTGTTCGCCGATCTCATGCTGTGGGCCTGCGGCGGCGACTTCTACCAGATCCAGACGCCGACCTGGCTGATCGGCCCGATCGATCTGCCGCTGGTCACCGCGATGAAATCCTCGGGCGAACCGGTCTATTTGCGCTATCCGCTGGTCCGGCTCGTGATCTTCCTAGCCTCCGTGATCATCGGCATCGCGATGTGGCTCGCGCTCAACCGCACCCGGATCGGCATGATCATCCGCGCCGGCGTCGACGATCGTGACATCCTTGCTGCAACCGGCGTGCGCATCCAGCTCGTCTTCGTGCTGGTCTTCGCGCTCGGCGCCGGGCTTGCCGGTATCGCGGGCGTCGTGGGCGGCACCTTCCAGTCACTCTCTCCCGGTGAGGACATCCGCTTCCTGCTCGCATCCCTCGTGGTCGTGATCGTCGGCGGCATGGGCTCGATACCCGGTGCCGCGCTAGGCGCGCTCATCATCGGCCTCGCCGAGCAACTCGGTTCGGTCTACATCCCGACCTACGCCATCGTCGTGACGTTCCTGATCATGGTGCTGGTGCTGGCGCTTCGGCCGCAGGGCCTGCTCGCGAGGCGCTGACATGTCGGTGACTCACGATGCCCGCATTCAGGTCCGCACCGCCGCTGCAACGGCACAGCGCACGGTCGTACGCGGCTGGCCCGACGTCAACAATCCCGCGGCCTGGATCGTGGCGGCCATCCTCCTGATCATGCCGCTGATCGCCAACGGCTTCTTTCTGATCGAGATTTTTGCGACGACGCTGATCCTCGGCACCATCGCGCTGAGCCTGATGTTCCTGACCGGTTATGGCGGCATGGTCAGCCTGATGCAGCTCACCATCGCGGGCTTTAGCGCCTACATGGTCGCGGTGTTCGGCGTCAGCGGCAACGCCAATATCAGCCTGGGCTGGCCGTGGTGGCTGGCGGTGCCGATGGCGCTGACGCTCGCGACCATCTTCGGTACGCTCGGTGGCGCGCTCGCGGTGCGGACCGAGGGCATCTACACCATCATGATCACGCTCGCGATCGGCGCGGCCTTCTACTATTTCACCAACCAGAACTGGGCGATCTTCAACGGCCACACCGGCATCAACAACGTCGGAACGCCGCATTTCTGGGGCGTCGACTGGCGGTGGGATATTCCCTTCTACTATATCGTGCTCGCGGTCGCCGCGATCTGCTACTTCGCCGTCGACTACATCTCGCGCGCGCCGTTCGGCCTGGCGCTGCAGGGCGTGCGCGACAATCCGCGCCGCATGGCCGCGCTCGGCTTTAACGTCAATGCGCACCGCGTCGCGGCCTATGCGGTGGCGTCCTTCGTCGCAGGCCTCGCCGGCGTGCTCCAGGTCTGGAATTACCGCCAGATCTCGCCGGGCTCGGTCAGCGTCGGCGCCTGCATCGACATTCTCATCATCGCCGTCGTCGGCGGCATTACCCGGCCGATCGGCCCTTATATCGGCGCCCTCGTCTTCGTCCTCCTGCGCACGTTTGCGCTCGACTTCCTGGTCAAGATCGGGCTCGACGGCAACCGATTCCGGCTGCTGATCGGGCTCGGCTTCCTTGCCATCGTGTTCTGGTCGTCAGATGGCGTGATCGGCCTGTGGCAGCGCTGGCGCCAGAGCCAACGTCCGCGGTCAGATCACCCAGGCGGAGGGCGCGGCCATGGATAGTGTCGCCCAGCGCCTCTCCGCCGTTGGCGCCGGTGCAGCACTGGAGTTGCGCGGCGTCACCCGGCTGTTCGGAGCGCTGGCCGCGCTGACCGACGTCACCATCACCGTGCGCCCCGGCGAAAGGCGCGCCGTGCTCGGCTCCAACGGCGCCGGCAAGACCACGCTGTTCAACTGCATCACCGGCGACTTCCCGCCGACGTCAGGCACGATCCGCTTCTTCGGTGAGGACGTTACGCACTTCCCGCCCTATGAGCGCATCCGTCGCGGGTTGCGGCGGACCTATCAGATCTCCGCGCTGTTCCCCGGCCTCACCGTCCAGGACAATGTCTACCTAGCCTGCCGTGGCGTCTCGCGCGGGCGCTTCTCGTTCCTGCGTCCCGGTCAGAACGATGCGCTGATGCACGCTGCAGACAGTCTGGTGCAGGCCGTGCATCTGACTGCGGTGAAGGATCAGCGCGTCGCCGAGCTCGCGCATGGGCAGCAGCGTCAGCTCGAAATCGCGCTGGCGCTGGCGGGCGCCCCTCGCTTCGTGCTGTTCGATGAGCCCGCCGCCGGTCTCTCACCGACCGAGCGGGCCGAGCTGGTCGAGATCCTGACCTCGCTGCCGGCGCATATCGGCTACATCATCATCGAGCACGACATGGACGTGGCGCTGCGCGTCGTCGAGAGCGTCACGATGATGCACAACGGCCGCATCTTCAAGGAAGGTGTGCCGGAGGAGATCGAGTCCGATCCCGAGGTGCAGGAGCTTTATCTCGGAGGCGGCCATGAGTGATGTCCGCCGCGCTCCCGCTGCGCTCGAGGTCCGGGGCCTCGACGTCTACTACGGCCATTCGCACGCACTGCAAGGCGTCGACCTCTCGCTAGACGCCGGCGTATTCTCGGTGGTCGGCCGAAACGGCATGGGCAAGACCACGCTGTGCAAGGCGATCATGGGCCTGGTGCCGGTCAGCGGCGGCTCGATCCGAATCCGCGGCGAGGACATCACGCGGCGGCCGCCGGCCCATATCGCGCGTCTCGGCGTCGGTTATGTCCCGCAGGGCCGACGGCTCTGGCGCTCGCTCAGCGTCGACGAGCATCTGCATCTCGCCGGCGGGATGCGGTCCGGTCCCTGGACAGTCGAGCGCATCTACGACACCTTTCCGCGGCTCGCCGAACGCAAGGACCATGGCGGCGGCCAGCTCTCCGGCGGCGAGCAGCAGATGCTCGCCATCTCGCGCGCACTCGTGACCAATCCGCATTTGCTGATCATGGACGAGCCGACCGAGGGGCTTGCGCCCGTCATCGTCGCCCAGGTCGAGGAGATGCTGCTGCAGCTCAGCGACGACGGCGACATGTCCGTGCTCGTGATCGAGCAGAACATCGGGGTCGCCACCGCGATCTCGCGCAATGTCGCGATCATGGTCAACGGCCGCATCAACCGCATCATCGACTCCGGTCGGCTCGCTGCCGACCGCGTGCTGCAGCAGCGCCTGCTCGGCGTCGGACTGCACGCCGAGCTCGAACCCGACATCGATGTGCCGGCTGCCGGCGGCGAAGCAAAGCCGATCCCTCAGCCTGCGCGCAGCACCGGCCCGATCCGGATCTACATCTCCAATCCGACGCCGCCGACACGGTGGTCGCAGCCGGTCCCGATCGGGCGCATCGAGGCTGCCGCGCGCACGCTGTCGACACAGGTGGCCCGCCTCGACGAAACCGCACGGCGCAAGCGTGAACCGGTGACGGCGCAAAGCTCCGGCCCTCCGGTCGTGCTGGTCGTCGGTACGCTCGATACCAAGGGGACTGAACTCCGCTTCATCCGCGACATCGTCGCCGAAAGCGGCTTACGCACACGGCTGGTCGACGTCTCCACCAGCGGCAAGCACGCAACCTCCGATGTCTCTGCGCAGGAGATCGCGCTGAACCACGGCCGCGGCGGCTCGGCCGTGTTCGGCCCGGACCGCGGTGCTGCAGTCACCGCGATGGCTGACGCGTTCGCCAATTGGATCAAGCGGCAGGGCAATGTTGCCGGCGTGATTTCCGCTGGCGGCTCGGGTGCGGCATCACTGGTCGCGCCGGGAATGCGTACCCTCCCCATCGGCGTGCCAAAACTGATCATCTCCTCGGTCGCCTCCGGCGACGTCGCGCCCTATGTCGGCCCCGCCGACATCACCATGATGTACTCGGTCACCGACGTGCAGGGCCTCAATTCGATCTCGCGCGCGGTACTGTCGAACGGCGCCAATGCCGTCGCCGGCATGGTCAAGGCCCGCCTCGACCAGCGCGAGGCCAAAGGGCGAACGGCGAGCGCCGGGCTGCCGTCGGTCGGCATCACCATGTTCGGCGTCACCACACCGGCGGTGCAGAAGATCGCGGCCGATCTGCGCGACGATTTCGAATGCCTCGTCTTCCACGCCACCGGCGTCGGCGGCCGCTCGATGGAAAAGCTGGTCGACTCCGGCCAGATCGCGGGCGTGATCGATCTCACCACTACCGAGATCTGCGACCTCCTGATGGGCGGCGTATTTCCGGCGACGGAGGATCGCTTCGGCGCGATCATCCGCACCCGCCTGCCCTATATTGGCTCGGTCGGCGCGCTCGACATGGTCAATTTCGGCGCGCCCGACACCATCCCCGAGCGATATCGCGACCGCAAATTCCACGTCCACAATCCGCAGGTGACCTTGATGCGGACAACAGTGGAGGAGAACGAGCGCATGGGCCGCTGGATCGGCGAGCGGCTCAACCTGATGGATGGGCCGGTGCGCTTCTTCCTGCCCGAGGGGGGTGTCTCCGCGCTCGATGCCCGCGGCCAGCCATTCTGGGATGGCGAGGCCGACGCCGCCCTGTTCCGCACGCTGGAGCGCACCGTGCGTGCGACAGGCAACCGCCAACTGATCCGCGTCAAGCAGAACATCAACGATCCCGAGTTCGCCTCGACCATTACAGCTGCGTTCCGAACCCTGTTCGGACGCGCCGGGGCGCGCCGGAGACTAGCGAGGTGACCGATGGCCCGGTTTGAACGCGCTACCTTATTGAAACGGTTTCGCGAGATGGCGAAGCGCGGCGAGCCGATCGTCGGCGGCGGCGCCGGCACCGGCCTGTCGGCCAAATGCGAGGAAGCCGGCGGCGTCGATCTCATCGTGATCTACAATTCCGGCCGCTACCGCATGGCCGGCCGCGGCTCGCTTGCCGGGCTGATGCCTTATGGCGACGCCAACGCCATCGTGCTGGAGATGGCCGGCGAAGTGCTGCCCGTGGTCAGCAAGACGCCGGTGCTCGCCGGCGTCAACGGCACCGATCCATTCCGCGATATGGACGTGTTCCTCGACCAGCTCAAGGCCCTCGGCTTCGCCGGCGTGCAGAACTTCCCGACCGTAGGCCTGATTGACGGCGTGTTCCGCGCCAATCTCGAAGAGACCGGCATGTCCTACGCGCTGGAGATCGACATGATCGCCAAGGCGCGCGAGAAGGATTTGCTGACGACGCCCTACGTCTTCAGCGAGAAGGAAGCCGCCGCGATGGCGATCGCCGGCGCTGATATCATCGTCTGCCATCTCGGGCTCACCACCGGCGGAACGATCGGCGCGCAGACCGCGCCCAAGCTCAAGGACTGCCCGGCGCGCATCGACACCTGGGCCTCGGCCGCGCTGAGCGTCAATCCGGACATCCTGGTGCTCGCCCATGGCGGCCCGATCGCGGATCCCGCGGATGCCGATTTCATCATGAAGAACACCCGTTACTGCCACGGCTTCTACGGGGCCTCCTCGATGGAGCGGCTTCCGGTGGAGCGGGCGCTGACGGAACAGGTACGCAAATTCAAGGCGATCGGCACGCGATAACGCCTGCAAGATTGAGGGAGGGAAACATGTCAGGGATCCTGGTCGGCGAGCTCATCCTCTGGCTGATCGTCGCGATCATCGTGATCGTGGTTGGCGTCTACATCGTCAACTGGCTCTACCACCGCTCCTCCAAGGAGGTCTCGTTCGTCCGGACCGGCTTCCTCGGCGAACGCGTGGTGATCAACGGCGGCGCCTTCGTGCTGCCTTTCATTCACGATTACACGTCGGTCAACATGAACGTGCTGCCTATGGGCATCGTGCGTTCTCGGCAGGACGCCGTGATCACGCGCGATCGCATGCGCGTCGATATCGAGGCCGACTTCTATGTCCGGGTCCAGGCCACCCGCGAAGCCGTCTCGATCGCCGCCGCAACGCTCGGCCGTCGCACCATGGAGCCGGAACAGCTCCACGCACTGCTGGCCGGCAAGTTCATTTCCGCGATCCGCTCGGTCGCATCCGAAATGACCCTCGAAGAGATGCACGAACGGCGCGGCGACTATGTCACGCGCGTCAAGACCAATGCGGCCGAGGCTCTCGCCCAGAACGGTCTTGAACTCGAATCCGTCGCCATCACCGATCTCGACCAGACCGACCTGGAATTCTTCAATCCTTCGAACCGCTTTGACGCCGAAGGCTTGACCAAGCTGATGGAGGACATCGAGGCGAGGCGCAAGCTGCGCAACGACATTGAGCAGGACTCGATGATCAGGATCCGCACCCGCAATCTGGAGGCCGAGCGTCAGGCACTGGACATTGAGCGCGAAAGCGAGACTGCACGGCTGGAACAGGAGCGCGACATCGAGATGCGCCGCGCGCTTCAGCGCACCGAAGTCGCTCGCGAACGCGCGCTGCGGGAGACCGAGGCCGAGCAGGCCCAGCTCTCGGCTCGCGAGGCGATCGAACGCTCCCGGATAGCGAATGAGCAGGCCATCGCGGAAGCCCGCATCGCCTCCGAGCGGGAGACCCGTCAGAGGGAGATCGAGCGGACCCGTACCATCGAAGAGAAGGAGCTGCTCGCCCGCGAGGATATCGAGAGGACCAGGATCGCCAACCAGCGCTCGATCGACACGACCCGTATTGCCTCCGAACGCGAGGTTCGCCAACACGAGATCGAGCGGATGCGCACCGTCGAGGAAGCCGAGATCGCCGCGCGCGAGGCGATCGAGAAGGCTCGGATCCAGCAGGACCGCGTCGTCACCGACGCCCGCATCGCCAACGAGGAAGAGACGCGACGCCGCGAGATCGAGCGCACCCGCGCCGTCGACGAGGCCGAGATCGCGGCCCGCGAAGCTACCGAGAAGGCGCGAATCGCCCAAACGCTGATTGTCAATGTCGAGCGTATCTCCTCCGACGAGCGCATCCGCGCGCTGGAAATCCAGCAGGTCCGCACCATCCAGGAGGCCGAGATCGAGGCGCAGCGTGCTGTTGAGGCGGCTCGGATCGCCCGCGAGCGGACGCTCGCCGCCGATCGCATCGCGGCCGAGCAGAACACGCGGCAGCTCGAAATCGAGCGCAACCAGACCCTTGAGGTCGCCGGCATTGCCGCGCGGGAGACTACAGAAGCCTCGCGCATCGCCCAGGAGGAACGTGTCCGCTCCCTGGAGATCGCGCGCAATCGCGCCGTCGAGGAAGCCGACATCGCCTCTCGCGAAGCGATTGAGGCAGCTCGCATCGCCCAAGAGAAGACAGTCGCCGCAGAGCGCATCCAGGCCGAACGCGACACCCGCTCGCTCGAAATCGAGCGCACCGGCGTGCTGGAGGCCGCCGAGCTGAAGCGGCGCGACGCCATCGAGCGCCAGCGCATCGTCGTCGATCTTGCGCTAGAGGCCGAGCGAATCAACTCGTCCAAAAAGCGCGAGGTGCTCAATATCGAGCAGAAGAAGGCGATCGAGATCGCCGACGAAGACCGCGTCATCGCCCTCTCCGCCAAAAAGTCCGAGCGAATCGATGCCGATCGCCAGGTCCGGCAGGCCGAGATCGTCGCCCGGAAAGAGGTCGAAACCACCGACGTCTCCCGCGAGCAGGCGCTGGAAGCCGCCCGCCTGGAACGCCGCCGAGCGATCGAGCAGCTCGAGGTCGCCCGGGTCCAGTCGCTGCAGGAGGCAGAGATCGCCTCCCGTGAGGAGGTCGAGCGCGCCCGCATCGCCTCCGACCGCGGCCTCGACGAAGCCCGCGTTGGCCGCGAGCGCGAGTTGCGAAAGCTTGAGGTCAATCGAGAGAAAGAGGTCGAGACGGTCCTGATGGAGAAGGCAATCGCGATCCATCAGAAGTCGCTGGAAGAATCCGCCGCCAAGGCGATGGCGGAGGAAGCGCGGATGCGGGCTACCGAAGCGACCGAGCGCGTCATCACCGCGCGCGAGAGCGAGATCGCCAAACGTCGCAGGACGGTCGAAGTCATGCTCGCCGAGAAGCAGGCCGAAGAAACGCGGATTGCCGCGGACGCGGAGCGTGTCCGTGCCACCGTCGAGGCCGAAGCGCAGCGGATGCTCAATGAGGCCGAGAACGTGCTCACCGACCAGGCCCGCTACTCGCTGTTCCGCAGAAAACTGCTCGACCGCATCGAGGGCATCGTGCGGGAGAGCGTCAAGCCGATGGAGAAGATCGAGGGCATCCGCATCCTCCAGGTCGATGGCCTCAACGGCAACGGCGGCGGTGGCAATGGCGGCCGCAGCGCCACCGACGAGGTGATCGACTCGGCGCTGCGCTACCGCGTGCAGGCGCCGCTGATCGACTCCCTCCTGGCGGACATCGGTGTCGAGGGCGGCAGCCTCTCGAAAATGCCGGGCCTGATCCGCGAAGCCCGCGACATGCAGGGCATCAAGGAATCCGCGCGCAAGGCTGGCGGTGGCGGCGACAAGACCGCAGCCTCCCCGCCTGCGGCCGAGGGTGGTGGCGAACCGCCGGCCGAGCGCGGTCCGCGGAAGAAGAGCTGAGGTCTGACCAATGCCCCGCGTCTACGTCTCCACCGTCGTCAATGCGCGCAACGACCGCGTCTGGGCGCGCGTGCGTGATTTCAACGGCCTGCCGAACTGGCACCCCGCGATCGCGGAGAGCCGCATCGAGGGTGGTGAGCCCTCCGACAAGATCGGCTGTGTCAGGGATTTTCGCCTGCGCAACGGCGACCGCATCCGCGAGAAGCTGCTCGGCCTCTCCGACTACGACATGTTCTGCACCTACTCGATCCTGGAATCCCCGATGGGCGTCGAGAACTACGTCGCGACCTTGCGGCTGACGCCAGTCACCGACGGCGACCAGACCTTTATGGAATGGACCGCGGAATTCGACTGCGCGCCGGAGCGCGAGACCGAGCTGGTCGGCAATATCGGCGGCGGCGTGTTCCAGGGCGGGTTCGATGCCCTCAAGCGCGTGTTCGGAGGTTGATCCGTGCCGCATATCGTCAAGAGCACGATCCTGGATGCGCCGACCGATGCGGCGTGGGCCATGTTGCGCGATTTCAACGGGCATGATCGCTGGCATCCGGCAGTTGCGACCTCCTCGATCGAGCGCGCGCACGCTTCCGACAAGATCGGCTGCGTCAGGCGGTTCAAGTTGAAGGACGGCGCCGAGCTGCGCGAGCAATTGCTGGCGCTGTCCGACCTCGAACAAAGCTTCAGCTATTGCCTGCTCGATACGCCGATCCCGATGTTCAACTACGTCGCTCATGTCCGCCTGCTGCCGGTCACCGACGGCGATCGCACCTTCTGGCATTGGGAGTCGCGCTTCACGACGAAGCCCGAAGACCGCGACCGTATTACCCACATGGTCGCGGAAGACATTTATCAGGCCGGGTTCGAAGCAATCCGCCTGCATCTGAAGGAGGCCGCCTAGATGGCCGTGACAGTGAAGACTTTTGGCAGTGCCAGCGAGGCGGCCGGCGCGCTGTCCTCGGACCGCACCGCGCGTTATCTCGGCGGCGGCACGCTGGTGATGCGGGCGCTGAACGAAGGCGATGTGTCGATCTCGACCGTCGTCCGCGCCCAGGACCAGGCGCTGACCCGGATCGACGCCTCCGGCCCCCGCATCACGCTGGGCGCCGGCGTCACCTTCGCGCGCGTCCTTGCCGAACGCGACCTTGGCTTCCTCCACGCCCCTGCCCGTTCGATCGGTGGCCCCGCCGTGCGCAACATGGGGACTGTCGGCGGCAATCTCTTCGCCCCGGATCCTTATGGCGATTTCACCGTTGCGCTGCTGGCGCTCGATGCCACAGTGGCCGTGCAGGGCGGCTTCGGCTCGCGCGACATCCCGATCGAGGAGTTCTTGCAGGCGCGCGAGCGACAGGCCGGGACATTGGTCCTGTCGGTCTCCTGCACCCGGCCGGCAAGCAGTGAAGCATTCCGCTATCGCAAGATCGCCCGCATCAAGCCGAAAGGCGGTTCGGTCATCACGCTGGCCGCGCATCTGCCGATCAGCGGCGGCCGGATCGCAGGGGCCCGGATCGCGCTGGGCTCGATGGCACCGACACAGATCCGCGCCCGCGCCGCCGAGCGTGCGCTCGAGGGCCGCTCGCTGGATGCCGCGACCATCGCTGCCGCTGCGTCCGCCGCCACCGAGGGAACATCGCCATCCGACAACGCGCTCGGCAGCGCCTGGTATCGCCGCGAGATCGTCGGCGTCCATCTGCGCCGCCTGCTGTCCGGTCAGGAATAGATTGTCATGTCCAAGGTACCCCTGCAATTTCGTCACAACGGCCGCGACGTCGCGATCTTCGTCGACGGCGGCACCAATCTCCTGGTCGCGCTGCGCGAGCTGATCGGCGACATGACGCCGAAATTCGGCTGCGGCCAAGGCGGCTGCGGCACCTGCAGCGTGCTGATCGACGGCGAGCTTCACCTCTCCTGCCTGACGCTGGCGGAAACCGTGGCCGGCCGTTCGATCGAGACGCTCGACGGCATGAAGCAGGGCCCGAACCTGCATCCGCTCCAGCGCGCCTTCGCCGATCAATTTGCCGCCCAGTGCGGCTATTGCACGCCGGGCATGCTGATGGCCGCGAAAGCCCTGCTCGACCGCAACCCGTCGCCGAGCCGCGACGAGGTCATTGAAGCCATCTCCGGCAACATCTGCCGCTGCACCGGCTACGAGCCGATCATCAATGCCATCCTCGCCGCCGCCGGCGGCCGGGTCAGCGCCTAAGGGAGCGCGACTATGCTGGAACTGCGCAAGGACATCTTCGCCGACGAGCGCGACGACAATCTGAAGGAGATCGGCAAGGGCACCCAACGCCAGGACATGCTCGGCCATGTCACGGGCACATCCAGCTATTTCAACGACCACAAGCTGCAGGGCATGTTGCACCTGAAGGTCGTTCGCTCGACGCAGGCCCACGCCAGAATACGCCGCATCGACACCACCGAGGCCGAGCGCTCGGCCGGCGTACGCCGCATCATCCGCGGCGCCGACGTGCCGGTTAATCTCAACACGCTTCTGAGCCTGATCAATTTCGGCAAGGACGACGAGCCGTCGCTCGCGGTCGACAAGGTCCGCTACAAGGGTGAGCCGATCGTCGCGATCGTTGCCGACAGCGAGCGCGAGGCCTTTGAGGCGGTCGCCAAGGTCAAGGTCGACTACGAACCGCTGGCGGCGGTGTTCGACGTCGAGGACGCGCTCAAGCCCGGCGCACCCGTCGTCAACGAGACCTATCCCAAGAACACGTTCACCTATCACGAGACCTACGACCACCAAAGGCTGCGCTTCGGCGATGCCGACGCAGCGCTGGCGACCGCCGACCACGTGCTTGAACAGCGCTACCAGATGTCGCCGATCGAGCACGCCCCGACCGAGACCAACGGCGCGATCGCGGCGCCGGACACCAACGGCCGCTATGTGGTCTACACCTCGACGCAGGCGCTGTTCTTCTCGGTCGATACCTGCGCCAAGATCTTGGACGTGCCGTCCAACACCTTCCACTTCATCGGCGGCACGGTCGGCGGCGGCTTTGGCGGCAAGGTCGATACGCTGACCGAGCCGCTCGCCATCCTCGGCGCGATGTTGACCGGACGACCCGTCCGCTACGTGTTCGGGCGCGAGGAGGAGATGCAATACGGCCCGCCGCGCGGCGCCGAGCGTATCTACGTCAAGGACGGCGTGATGCGCGACGGCCGCGTCGTCGCTCGCAAGATCCGATGCTATTTTGACAGCGGCGCCTATACGCGGCTGTCGAGCTACGCCGCCGTGAAATGCGCCGCGCATCTGCCGGGCCCCTACACCATCCCCAACGTCTATGGCGACGTCTATTGCGTCTTCACCAACCGCACGCCGGCGACCGCCATGCGTGGTTTCGGCGTCACCGCGATGGACTTTGCCATCGAGTGCCAGATGGACAAGCTGGCGCACCTCGTCAACATGGACCCGATGGAATTCCGAATCCTGAACGCCTATCGCGACGGCGACATGAAGGCGCACCGGCGCGCGGCGAAAAACACAGCTCTGATCGAATGCGTGCAGGTCGCGGCCGAGAAGGCCAAGTGGCCGCTTCGTGAGGAGTTCAAGCGCGCATCCTCGCGCAAGGACGGCGGCGGCAGCCGCGCCGTCATCCCACCGACCCCGGCGGATTCTTCGCGCGCACGGCCCACCGCTCCGGCCCAGCAGCGCACCAGCTACGACCGGCTCCCGCCCACCGTCACCCGCGAACCGCCGCGCGAGCCGCCACCGCCCACTCCGCCACCACCCTCGCCGCGGCCCGCGGCACCCGCGCATGGCGCGACCCGTTTCTCCTCGGTCTTCGGCAGGAGGCGCTAGATGACCCGGCATCGCGGACGCGGCATCGCGTCGATCAACTATCCCATCGGCATGAATCTCGGCGGCGACCCCAGCCAGGCACTGGTGCACTCCAACCCGAGCGGCAAGTTCACGGTGGCGCTGTCGTCGATCGACCTCGGCCAGGGCATGAAGTCGGTGACGCGGCAGATCTGCGCGGAGACGCTGGGCGTGCCGGTCGAGGACGTCTATGTCGACACCGCGGATTCCGACACCGGCCCGCATTGCATGGGCTCGTTCGCCTCGCGCGGAACGCATCGCGTCGGCAACGCGGTGATGGCGGCGGCCCGTGAGGCGCGCGGCGTCATGATGGAAGCCGCCGCCGAAGAACTCGAGGTCAACGCCGCCGATCTCGATACCGACGGACGCGGCAACATTCACGTCAAGGGCGCGCCGCACCGCTCGATCTCGACCAAGGATGTCGCGATTGCCGCGCAGTTCAAGCAGGGCAAGACCATCTCCGGCCGCGGCATCTTCCTGGTGCCTCTCTCGGAAGTGAATCCGGAGACCGGCGAGATGTCGCCTGCGACCTGCTACGCCCATGCCTGCCTCGTCGCCGAGGTCGATGTCGACGACGAGACTGGCGAGGTCGCGATGGTGCGGATGGACTCGGCCTATGAGCTCGGCCGCGCACTCAATCCGCGTCTCGTCGAGCAACAGCTCGTCGGCGGCGCCTGGATGGGCGTCAGCCACGCGCTCTACGAAACGCCGGAGCCATATTATCCCGAACCCGTGCATGGCCCGCGCGACTTCGTCGAATATCTGATGCCCGGCCCCGGCGATATCTGCCCACATGACATTGCTGTGCTGGAGCGCCCTGCGCCCGACGGTCCGTTCGGCGCCAAGGGCCCCGGCGAGATGTGCGCGAACCCGGTGCTGCCGGCGGTCGCCAACGCGATCTTCAACGCGGTCGGCGTGCGCATCGATGACCTGCCGATCACTCCGGAGAAGGTGCTGCGCGCGATCAAGGCCCAGGGCGGCGCGCGGCCGCAGGCGCGGCGCTAGAGGTTTAGGTTCATGGCGGTCCGCAGCAACATCGTCGGCATCGACAGCCCGGAGGCGCTGGAGAGGGCGCTGCGCGCGGCCTATTACCTTGCAGACGAGGGTCTCGCGACCGCCGCCTATCTCGGCCTTGCGCTCGGCAAACCGCTGCTGCTTGAGGGCGCCCCGGGTGTCGGCAAGACGGAAGCGGCAAAGGCCATCGCCGCAGTGCTCGGTCGTCGCCTGATCCGCCTCCAATGCTACGAGGGCATCGACGCCTCTGCGGCCCTCTACGAGTGGAACTATCCGCGCCAGATGCTTGCGATCCGCCAGGCCGGCGACGAGAGCATCGACATCTATGGCGAGACCTTCCTGATCGAGCGGCCGATGCTGGCGACCCTGCGTGCGCCGGACTCGACCGTGCTGCTCATCGACGAAATCGACCGCGCTGACCAGGAATTCGAGGCTTTCCTGCTCGAATTCCTGTCCGACTTCCAGATCTCGATCCCCGAGCGCGGCACGGTGCGTGCCGCCGAGCGCCCCGTCGTCGTGCTGACGTCGAACCGCACGCGCGATTTGCACGAGGCCTTACGCCGTCGCTGCGTCTACCACTGGATCGACTATCCCACCGAAGAGCGCGAAGCGCGCATCATCATGCTGCGGGCCTCCAGCGTTGCGGAGGCGACCGCACGCGCCGTTGTCGCGGCCGTCGGCAGGCTCCGTCGCGAACCGCTGAGCAAGGCGCCCGGCATCGCCGAGGCCGTCGACTGGGCTGAGGCCGCAACGCTCTTGCACAAGGGCGGCGCGCGCTGGCCCGACGCGTTCAAGCGCTCGATCGGCGTGGCACTCAAGGACGAGGAGGATCTGCACTTCATCTCGCCCCGACTGGACGCCATGCTCGCGGAGGCGACCGCATGAGCACCGAACACCAGCTTCCGCGCGCCGCGCGCATCTTCGTCTCCTTCGTTGCGCTCTTGCGCGCCAACAGCTTTGCCGTCGCCCCGGAGCAGACCACTGCGTTCCTGACCGCGATCGAGCTGCTCGGCCCGCGCGACCTCGGGGACATCAGGCAGGCCGCACTGGCCACCCTCGCTCCGCCGCCCGAACGCCGCGCGACCTTCGACCGGCTGTTCGATCTCCACTTCCGCGGCAACGAGGCGATCGAACACGCCGACGACGGCGAGGACGACGAGACCGTCCGGCTGCAAGAGGAAGGCCGCGGCGACGAGGAACCCCTGCTTTCCGACGACGCCAATGAATCCGGCCTGACCGCCGCCCGCACCGAGGCATTGGTCGAACGCCGCTTTGCGCAGCTTTCCACGACAGATGCACTTCGTCGCCTGTCGCGGGAGGCTCCCCGGCGCCTGCCGCGGCGGCGCGGCCATCGCCGCATGCGGGCTCGCCGCGGGCCGTTTGCCGATCTCCGCCGCACTTTGCGCGACTCTGTCCGAAGCGATGGCGAGATCCTGCGGCTCGGCCGCATGAAGCGGCGCCAGCGCCCGCGAAAATTCCTGCTGCTGATCGACGTCTCCGGCTCGATGAAGAGCCGCACTGAAGACAACATGAAACTCGCCCATACGCTGGTGCAGGCGGCGCCGAACGTCGAGGTATTCACCTTCGGCACGCGGCTAACCCGGGTTACGCGTGCGTTGCGGCTGAAGCGCCGCGAGCAAGCGCTGAATGCAGCCGCGCATCTCGTCAGCGACTGGGACGGCGGCACCCGCATCGGCGACGCGCTGCAGGCTTTCCTGGCTGTCCCCCGCTTCGGCGGGTACGCCCGCGGGGCGGCGGTGGTCGTCGTCTCCGACGGACTGGAACGCGGCGAGCCGGACGCGCTGCGCGACGCGGTTGCAAAGCTGTCGCGGCGGGCCTGGCGCGTCAGCTGGCTAACGCCGCTCGCGGCGGGCCCGGGCTTTCGCCCGCAGACCGAAGCGCTCATCGCCATCGAGCGCTTCGTCGACGATCTTGTCGACGGCGGATCGAGCGCGCCGATCGTCGCGCATGTACTGGCACTGGGACGAAGGAGAGTTGCGTGAGCGAGATTGTCGACAGCCATCATCATATCTGGCGGCAGGCCGACCTGCCCTGGCTGGTCGGCCCGATGCAGCCGCGCATCTTCGGACCCTACGAGGCCATTCGGCGCGATTATCCGCTTCCCGAATATCTCGACGACCTCAGGGGTGCCGGCGTCACCCGCTCGGTCTACGTCCAGACCAACTGGGCCAACGACCATTTCGAGGACGAAGCCGCCTGGGTGCAGCAGACTGCCGACGAGCACGGTTGGCCGCACGCTATCGTCGCCTACGCCAATTTCGCCGAGGACGACGTCCGCCCGCAGCTCGACCGCCTGAAGCGCTATCCGCTGGTGCGTGGCGCACGCATGCAGCTGCACTGGCACGAGAACCCGCTCTATCGCTTCGCCGCAAAGCCCGATCTCTGCATCGATCCGACGGTCCGCCGCAACGTCGCGCGGCTCGCCGATTACGGCTGGAGTTTTGATCTCCAGGTCTTCACACCGCAGATGCCGGATGCGGCGCAGCTTGCGGAGTCCTGTCCCAAGGTGACTTTCATCCTTCAGCACGCCGGCATGCTCGAAGACCCTTCGCCGGCGGGCCGCGCGGCCTGGCGCGCCGGGATGGCCCGGCTCGCGACGTGCCCGAACGTGGTCTCGAAACTATCCGGGCTCGGCACGTTCGTCCATCGCAACGATCCCGCGCATATCGCTGCCGTGGTCACAGATACTGTCGCAATCTTCGGCGCCGAGCGTTGCCTGTTCGGCTCCAATTTTCCGATCGAGAAATTGTGGACCAGCTATCGCGAGCTCGTCGACGCGTTTCGGACTGCGGCGGCGCCGCTGAGCGCGGAGCAACGGGATGCGATCTTCGGAGGCACGGCAACGCGCGTCTATCGGCTTGACAGATAAAAATGGAACACAGGGAGGGAAACGAATGGCGCTGGAGATCAAGATCCTGGACTACGGCGATATCGAGCTGGAATCGAGCTTCCTGGTGCTCGGCCGCGACTGCGGCCGCACCCGCCGTGTCCTCACGCTGGGCTTTTTGATCCTCGGCGGCAAATATCCGGTCGTGGTCGATACCGGTTATCGCTCCAACCAGATCATGGAGACGCTGGGCATGCGCGGCTTGCAGTACCACGAACACATGATCGAGAACCAGCTCGCCCGCCACGGCGTGCGCATGGGCGATGTCCGCTTCGTCTGCCATACCCATCTGCACATCGACCATGCCGGCAAGGACGATCTGTTCCCGATGAACACGACCGTCGTCCTCAACCGCAAGGAGCTGGAATATTCCGTCTCCGGCCTGATGCATCCGCAGTACCCGGCGCCTGACATCAAGCACCTGATCGACCGCCTGCACACCAAGAGCGCGCTGCGCTTCCTCGACCTCGAAATCACCGGCCCGATCGAGCTGATGCCCGGCGTCTATTGCGACGCCGCCGGCGCCCACACCGAGGGCTCGATGAACATCATCGTCGAGACCGCCGACGGCATCGCCACCATCTGCGGCGACGTGATCTACGATTTCAACGACCAGATCGTCACGCCCTTCAACGAGATCCACGACTGGGAGCCACGTACCACCGGCAACCATGGCACCAGCAAGCGCGCCGAGAAGGCCGCGATCAAGAAACTTCTCAGCAACTCGCGCTATCTGCTCCCGGTGCACGATCGCCCCGCCAAGATCGAAGGCGGCAACGTCGTGGGCCGGCTCCACGATCAGGTCCCGGGCCCGATCGTGCAGTCCCTGCCCGCGCGCAACTGGTTCCCGGCCTGACATGATCTTGAGGACCGACCGATGACACACGTCACCTTGCGCTCCGAATTCGAAACCCTGATCGATCCTTACGCACCCGTTGCACAGGTCGGCACAGGCTTTGACTTCACGGAAGGGCCGATCTGGCATCCGGTCGATCACTACCTGCTGTTCTCGGACATGCCAGGCGACGTGCGCCGGCGCTGGGATGCGCGGCGCGGTGTCGCCGAGGTCAAGCGTCCGTCAAACAAGTGCAACGGCATGACCTATGACGCCGAGCTCAATCTGATCGTCTGCGAGCACGCGACCTCGTCGTTGATCCGCGAGCGGCCGGACGGACGGCGCGAAGTGCTCGCCTCGCATTTTGGCGGGCAGGAACTCAACAGCCCGAACGACGTTTGCGTGCACTCGTCCGGCGCGATCTACTTCTCGGATCCCTGGTATGGCCGCATGCCGGTCTATGGCGTGGAGCGGCCGCGCCAGCTCGGCTTTCAGGGCGTCTATCGCGTCGTGCCCGGCAGCGAGCCCAAGCTGGTGGTCGATCGAACCCTGTTCGATCAGCCGAACGGACTGTGCTTCTCGCCCGACGAGAAACTGCTTTATGTCAACGACACCGTGCAGGCGCTGATCCGCGTGTTCGACGTCAATGCCGACGGCATACTATCGAACGCGCGCGTGTTCGCAAGCGGCATCCGGTCCGAGTTGGAGCCGGGCCTGCCCGACGGCATGAAGTGCGACCAGCACGGTAACGTCTGGGTCACCGCGCCGGGCGGCGTCTGGGTCTATTCGCCGCGCGGCGAGCTGCTCGGAAAGGTCCGCGTGCCCGAGCTCGTCGCCAATCTCGCCTGGGGCGGACCGGATTTCCGCACGCTGTACCTGACTTCGACGCATTCGGTCTACGCCATCCCGACCAAAGCCGGACCGCGCCATGAACCCTATATGAGTGGCAGACGCAGTGGCGGCGGCGCCACGAGCGCCGGCCCCGCCGCTGCGGCGCCGATCCTCGCCGACGGCGAGTTGCACCTCGATCCAAACCGCTGCGCCATGATCATCCAGGATCTCCAGAACGACGTCATCATGGATGGCGGCGCCTTCGCTGACTCCGGTGCGCCCGGGCACGCGAAGCAGCAGCATGTCGTCGAGAACGTTCGCCGCCTGGCGGAAACGGCTCGCGCGCGCGGCGTCACCATCATCCATGTCTGGTTCGTGGTCGAGCCCGGTGCGCCCGGCGTGACGCTGAACGCGCCGCTGTTCGAGGGTCTCGTCGACAGCAAGGCGATGGTACGCGGCAGCTGGGGGGCCGCACCGGTTTCCGGCCTCGAGCCGCGCCCGGGCGACTTCGTGGTCGAGAAGATGCGGATGAGCGCCTGGGAAGGCACGCGGTTGGAGACGATCCTCAAGGCCACCGGCCGCGACATGATCATCAACACCGGTGCCTGGACCAACATGTCGGTCGAGCACACCGCGCGCACCGGCGCCGACAAGGGCTATTTCATGATCGTGCCGGAAGACTGTTGCTCGACCATGAATGCCGACTGGCACTCGGCCTCGATCAACTTTGCCATGCAGAACGTTGCGGTGGTCACGCGCGCGGACGCCGTCATCAGAGCGCTGGGATGAGTTGTGGCAAAGCTTTTGCACCTCTCCTGCTCCCCGCGCGCCGATTCCGAGTCGAGCGTCGGCGCACGACTCTTCCTTGACGGCTTTCGCCAGGCTCGCCCCGACTGGGACATCGACGTCGTCGATCTCTGGCACGAGCGCATGCCGGAATTTGCCGGCCCCATCGTCGAGGCCAAATATGCGCGGTTGAACGCGCAAGCCTTCAACGACGCGCAGCGGGACAGCTTTGCGGAGGCCGAGCGGATGGCACTGCGCTTCTCGCTGGCGGAGCGCGTGCTGATCTCGACGCCGATGTGGAATTTCGGCATCCCCTACAAGCTGAAGCAGTGGTTCGACATCGTCATCCAGCCCGGCCTGACGTTCCGCTTCGATCCGGCGCACGGCTATTTACCGCTCCTGAAAGACCGTCCGACCATCGTCATCCTGGCCTCCGGCAGCGACTTTGCCACCGGCATGAACCGCGGCCGCATCGACATGGCGACGCCCTATTTGCGCGAGGCGCTTCGTTTCATCGGCGTCAGCGACGTGCGCTTCGTGCCGATCGGCCCAACGGCAGGCCCAAGTGAGCCGATCCGCGCCGCCCGCGACACCGCCCACCGCCGCCTAGCCGAGATGGCGAAGCGGTTCTGAGTTGCGCTCTTGTCACCTTTACAGCGACTTCAGCCCGATTGACTTGATCACGGGAGCAAGGCTTGCCGTGGTGGCGTCGACAATTCGCTGAAACTTGTCCGGGCTGGAATCGCTGTCCGGCTCCATGCCTTGCGCGCGATACGCTGCCTGGAGCGCAGGATCGGCCATAGCCGTCCGGGTCGCCTGCGCGATGCGGTCGATGATCGCATCGTCTGTCATCTTATGCGCGAACAGGCCGAACCATCCCTCATAGCTGAGATCCGGCATGCCCGATTCCATGGCGGTCGGAATATCAGGCGCGCCGCTCAATCGCTTCTCGGGTGTGACCGCGAGCAGCTTTATCTTGCCCGCCTGACTCAATTGCAGCAATTGAACCGACATGACGCCAATAATGAGAGATATCTGGCCGGCGACGAGGTCGTTGGTGGCCTGCGCGATCCCCCGATAGGGAACGTGCACGATATCCAGCCCGCCCGCCTGCTGCTTGAACATCTCGCCGACCAGGTGATTTCCGGTGCCGATGCCGGGCGTCCCGTAAGACATCGTACCGGGTTTGGTCTCGGCGTAAGCGATAAGCTCTTTCAAATTTGCGGCCGGCACGGACGGATGGGTGGCAAAAACCAGCGCACTGCTGATCAAGCGATAGATCGCCCGGAAGTCGCCGACAGAATAGGAGGGATTGGCCGTCGTCAGCGGAATGATGACCTGCGTGCTGCCATTTCCCAGAAGCAGCGAATAGCCATCAGGCGCCTCGCGCGCGACGGCGGTCGTCCCGATCGCGCCACCTGCACCGCCGATGTTCTCGACGAACGTCGGACCAAGCTGCGATGACATCCTCTCCACCCAGGGACGTCCGATCTCATCGCCTGAGCCGCCGGCCCCATAGGGGATCACGAGCCGAATGGGACGCGATGGATAGCCCGCAGCGCTTCCGCTGCGTGGAAATCCGGCGACGGTCGCCGCAAATGCAGCTGCATTGACGAATCGTCGCCGCGAAAGGGAGGGCATGTCCAATTCCGAAGATGGGCAGCTCGTGATCAGTGGCGGGACCGGCTCCCAAAACTCCATTCGCAGCACGATGCGGCCATCGTCAATGGCGCGCGGTTGGCGAGGCGACGGGCCTGGCCAGCAAAACGGAGGTCTGCCCCGTTTTGCGGCATGCGCCCCTTGCGCAAGATCGACAGCTCCCCGGACAGCGCCATTTTCAGGCGCAGCCTTAAGTCATTCATCGGAAAGCGATATTTTCGCTGTGACATGTCGGTCAAAGCAGCCGCGATCGGATCATTGGCCACCACCCTCTGTTTTCGTCCAGTTTACTGTACGCTTCGTTCTGGTAGACAATGTCAAACATTTTTGACTCCCTGCCGAGGGGGCTATGGTGCGTGCCAGACGATAACAACCATGACTCGGCCATTTCTTTTGGGCCATTCCGACTGTTTCCGAAGTCGCGCCTCCTGGAGAGGGACGGCGCGCATCTTCACGTCGGAGGCCGCGCGCTCGACATCCTGATCTTCCTGGCCGAGCGGCCCGGCGAAGTCGTCGACAAGCGCGAGCTGGTCAAACGCGTCTGGGCCGACGTGAATGTGGACGACGGCAGCCTCCGCTTCCACATCGCAGCGCTGCGCAAGGCCCTCGGCGACACCGGCAAATCGGCCCGCTATGTCGTCAACGTCCCGGGGCGTGGCTATTGCTTCGTCGCATCACTCGCCCAAATTGCTCCTGCACTTCCTGCTCCCCCGGCTGATGTCCCCCTCCCCCGTTCGCTTCCCACGCCGCTCGCCCGGGTGATCGGGCGCGACGACGTCATCGAAAAGATTTCGGCGGGGCTGGCGCTGCATCGTTTCGTCACCGTGGTCGGCCCCGGCGGTATCGGCAAGACCGCAGTGGCCGTGACCGTGGGCCATCGCAGGCTGGCCCATTTCGATGGCAACGTCTTCTTCGTCGACTTCGGACCGGTGCGAAAGCCCGAACTCGCGGCCGTCACCATCGCATCGACGCTCGGGCTGTCCATCAATGCGGAGGATCCGGTCCCGGCGCTATTGACCCATCTCCAGGCGAAGCCGACGCTGCTGATCTTCGACAGTTGCGAGCACGTGCTGGAGACCCTCGCGCCGCTGGTCGAACGCCTGGTTCGCGAGGCACCGCGACTGCATGTGCTCGCCACCAGCCGCGAATCCTTTCGCAGCGAAGGCGAACGGATCTTTCGGCTGTTTCCGCTGGACTGCCCGCCCCGGCGCGATGACCTCGCCGTGGCCGACATCCTCGCCTATCCCGCAGCCCAGCTCTTCGTCGAACGTATCGCGCAGAGTTCCGGACCATTTCAGCTCAGCGCGGAAGAAGCACCGCTGGTGGCGGACATCTGCCGCCGCCTTGACGGCATCGCGCTTGCGATCGAGCTCGCGGCGGGGCGCGTCAATGCCTATGGCATCGCCGGCACGGCGTCCCTGCTCGACAGCCGGTTTTCGCTGCAATGGCGCGGGCGGCGCACCGCCATTCCGCGACACCAGACGCTCAGCGCAGCGCTCGACTGGAGCTACGACCTTCTTCCCGCATCCGAGAGCGCGATCTTGCGGAGATTGTCGGTGTTCGTCGGCCCGTTCACGCCCGAGGCGGCTGCCGCCGTCGCGTCGGGCGATGGGCTCAGTACGTCGGCGACCATGGAGGCGATCGACAATCTCGTCACGAAATCGCTGATCGCACCGTCCGGTGCGCGAACACTGCGTTATCGCCTGCTGGATACCACGCGCACCTACGCGCTCGGCAAGCTCAACGAGGCCGGCGAAGCCAAGCGGATCGCACAGCGGCACGCCGAATATTTTCGTGACCTGTTCGAGCGCGCTGAAGCCGAGACCTCCGCGCCGCTGTTGGACTGGCTTGGCGTCTACGGCGCGGAGCTGGACAATCTGCGCGCCGCGCTGGATTGGGCCTTTTCGGCCGACGGCGACGCCCAGCTCGGCATCGCGCTGACGGCGGTGGCGGTCACGCTCTGGATCCGCCTTTCGCTATTCTCGGAGTGTCGCGAGCGCGCCAGAACGGCACTGGCCGCGCTCGGAGACCACGGTGACGAGCGGGTGCGCATGCAGCTCCTGGCAGCGCTCGGTTGGTCGCTGATGTATGGCGAAGGACGCGCGCGCGAGGCCCGCCCGATCCTCGAGGCCACCCTCGAACTGGCTGACAAGCTCGACGACAAGGATTTCCGGCTGCGGGCGCTCTGGGGCCTGTGCATCGACCAGTTCAACAACGGCGCATTCGGCAAGGCGCGCGTGCTGGCCGATCGTTTCGCCGAGGCCGCTTCGAGTTCACCCGACAAGACCGATCTCATGCTGGCCGACCGGTTGACCGCCGTGGCGCTGCACTATCTCGGCGACCAGAACGGAGCCCGGATTCGCATCGACCGGGTGAACGCCTCCCTGCACGTGCTGGCCGAGAAACCGAAGATCTTTCCGCTCGATGTCAGGCTATCGACGCAGTATTTCCGTGCCCGCATCCTGTGGCTCCAGGGTCATGCGGATCAGGCCCTGGCACTCGCCGAGCAAAATATCCATGAAGGCCGCGCCAATGGCCACGCGCTGACCTTTTGCAGCGTGCTCGGACAGGCCGCCTGCCCGATCGCCTTTCTGGCCGGGGACTACGATGCCGCCGAGCGCTACGGCACCGAGTTGCTCGAGCATACCGATCGCCACGCCATCCGGCTCTGGGGTCTGTGGGCACGCGCTTTCAACGCCCTGGTCATCGCCAAACGCACGGACGTCGAGACGGGCTTGCCGCTGCTACGCGACGAGCTCAATCGCGCCGGCGATGCACGCTTCCTGCCGCGCTTTCTTCCCCTGCTCGGCGAGCTCGCGGCCTGTTTCGGACAGGCCAACCAGATCCACAACGGCTTCGACACGATCGAGCACGCATTGGCGCGTTGCAACGACAGGCAGGAACGCTGGTATCTGCCGGAGCTGCTCCGCATCAAGGGCGAGCTGATGCTGAAAGAGTCGCCCCAATCGGAGGCCGCTGACACCTGCTTTTACGAGGCCATGGATCTGGCCGCGCAGCAGGGCGCGGACTTCTGGCAGCTGCGATGCGCGATCAGCATCGCGCAGGTCAGGCTTGGACGGGACCAGCGCACAGACGCACTTGCTGTTCTGGAGAAGGCCTGCGCCACGATGACCGAAGGATCCGGTATCGCCGATATGCGCATCGCCCGTGATCTCATCGCGCAACTGCAGACCTGATCCGGGCGTCGACGACCTTCGCGGCGTTCAGCCCAATCCTTCGACGATCCGGACGTCCCGCTCACAAGCATTGCCGAGCGCCTTGAGCGCCTCCTGATAAGCAGGGCTGTCGTGTGCCGCCACGGCGAGTTCGAGGCTGTCGAACTCGGTCACCGTGGCGCGCTGCGCGATGCCCTGCTCATAGACCTTAGCGGCGATACCGCGGGCGAGAAAACGACCACCATGGCCGGTGATCGCAGGCCCCGCGAGCTTTGCGTAGGCGGCAAGCGCCTCTGGATCGGAGATCGAGCGATAGAAGGTGATCCAGTATCCCTTGGCCATCGCTAGCCTCCTGCAGCAACCGCGCGCCGCGGCAGCTTCCAGTCGGGCCGGATGAAATGGCAGGTGTAGCCGTCAGGATAGCGTTCGAGATAATCCTGATGCTCGGGCTCGGCCTCCCAGAATTCGCCGGCAGGGGCGACTTCCGTCACGACCTTGCCTGGCCACAGCCCCGATGCTTCGACGTCGGCAATGGTGTCTTCGGCGACGTGCTTCTGCTCGTCCGACGTGTAGAAAATCGCCGAGCGGTAGCTCGTGCCCAGATCGTTGCCCTGACGGTTGAGCGTGGTGGGATCGTGGATCTGGAAGAAGAACTCCAGCATGGTCCGGAAGCTGGTCTTCGCCGGATCGAACACGATCTCGATCGCTTCGGCATGGCCTTCGTGATTGCGATAGGTGGCGTTCTTCACCCGACCGCCGGTGTAGCCGACCCGCGTCGAGATCACACCGGGCTGCCTGCGGATGAGATCCTGCATGCCCCAGAAGCAGCCTCCGGCCAAAACTGCGCGCTCTGTCGTCATTTGATGCTCCATCTCGTCAATTTGGATGATCTCATCTTACTGCGTGACCGCGTGCAAGCGAGGGTCATCATGATCATCGTGATACTCGAGGCCAAGCGGTCCGACCGCCGACACCTGCGTGATGTATTCGCCGGACTTCGCCCAATGAAAATGCCAGGTCTCGCCGGGCAGGACAATCACGCTGCCCGGAGGATAGGCTTTCACCTGATCGCCATCGAAGGTCTCGCCGAGGCCGATGTAGAAGACGCCCGACATGACCGTATAGATGCGGTCCTCCGGATGCTTGTGCGGCATCAGCTTGGTGCCGCCGGGCACCCTCACCCGGACCACATAGGGGCCGGGCTCGGTGGGATGACCGACCATGACGGCCAACCGCGCCCCAGGCGGAAACGCTGGAAACGGTTTCCAGTCGATATCCTCAGGCAAGATTGCCCGGAACCTGTCTTCATCTGGCTGATGTTGGCGCGGCATGGTCGTCTCCTCGATCCAGCTTAAATCAATTTGGCGTCGAGCGTGATCGTCGCGTTCAGCACTTTCGACACCGGACAGTTCTTCTCGGCCTCGCCGGCGATCTTGGCAAAACCGGCGTCGTCTAGGTTCGGCACCTTGGCGCGCAAGGTCAGCGCCGACTTGCTGATCTTGAATCCCTTCCCTTCGGGATCGAGGGTGACCGCGGCCTCGGTGGCGAGCTCGGTCGGCGTGAAGCCGGCGAGTTGAAGACCGAAGGCCAGCGCCATCGTGAAGCAGCCCGCGTGGGCCGCTGCGATCAATTCCTCGGGATTGGTGCCTTTCTCGTTCTCGAAGCGCGTCTTGAACGAGTATGGCGTGTCGGCGAGCACGCCGGATTCGCTCGATAGATGGCCGGTGCCATCGCGGCCGGTGCCCTGCCATACTGCTTTTGCCTTGCGGATCATCTCTTTTCTCCTTGTTTGTTTGTAGTCGTTTGGCGGCGGTGGAAGGCTATCCCGGCACACCCGCCGTGTCGCCTTCCAACCAGTCGAGCGCCGCAGCGGTTCCGTCAAATGCCGATCTGTCCGACGTGGAAGCCCAACCGGTTTTCGACATCGCCCGCGCGGTGGAAACCGCGCGCCATGAGCGCCTTGATCCTGGTCTGACTCGCAGGACGACCAAGGGATCCTATGAACGCGTCCCACTCCGGCTTGATTTCTTCGTCCGGCGGCAGGCTCGCGACATCGACCAGACGCTTTGTCTCAGCAATCGCGTCCTTGTCGAAAGTGGCGATGCGCATGGCGAGCGCCTCGACGAAGCCGTCGAGTTCCGCATCCGGCATCGACCGGTTCACGTAGCCGTAGCGTTCGGCGAGATCGCCGTGGATGTCGTCGGCGCTGAGTAGCACTTCGAGCGCACGGCCACGGCCCATCAGGCGCGGCAGCCGCGCCATCGGACCGCCGCCGGGCACCAGGCCTGCGCCGACCTCCCATTGCGACAGGATCGCCTTCTCACGGCTTGCAAAGCGCATGTCGCTTGCGAGCGCGAGTTCACTGCCGACACCGGTCGCGCGGCCCCGGATCGAGGCAATCGACACCGCCGGTGCCCGGCTCAGGCGCACCAGCATGTCGGGCAACGCCTGCAGCCCGGTGGGCCCCGGCGGAATGCCAAGAGAATCCTCCACCGGCGCGAGGAAATCGTAATGCGTGATGAAGAAGCCTTTGACGGCGCTGTCGAACACCACGACCTTCACCTGCGGATCGGTTTCGATTGTCGTGATGATATCGTTGAGCAGCGGCAGGTGCTTCGGGCCAAAGATGTTCACCGGCGGCATGTCGAAGGTCACACGCCAGTATGTCGGTAGGCGCCGCTCCAGCCTGATGTCTTCCGTCGTGAAGGTGCGTTCGGGGCGATTCATGGTTTGCACTCCTGATGTGGTCTTGAAGGATGGGACGCGCGCGAAGGGCACGCGTCCCATTCAGCTCAGATCGACTGGCGCAGCGGCCGGAACGCAGTACGCATTTCGGCGCTGAACGACGCGGGCTGCTCCCAGGCTGCGAAGTGGCCGCCCTTGTCGAGGCGATTGTAGTGGATCAGCTTGGGATAGGCTTTCTCGGCCCAGCTGCGCGGCGCAGCGTAGATCTCGTCCGGGAAGACACTGACGGCGACCGGGATCTTCAAATGCTTGGGCGCGAAGAACACCAGCTTGTTCTCCCAATACAGACGCGCCGAGGACACCGCTGTGTTGGTGAGCCAGTAGAGCGTGATGTTGTCGATGACATCGTCCCGCGACAGCCCTTCGGTCTTGCCATCGAAGACCCGCGCGATCATCGCGGCGCTGCGTGCGTCGTGATCGAGCATCCAGGACGCCAGGCCTGCCGGCGAATCCACGAGGCCATAAAGCGTCTGCGGCCGGTTCGACATTTCGATCGCGTAGCCCAGACCGTGCTTGTAGAAGTCGTCGAGCTGATCGTAGGCATAATTCTCGTCCGCCGAGAGGCCGGATGGCTTCGATCCGCCGGGCTGAAGCGCCTTGGCGATATCGTCGGGAACGGTCGCCGGCATGTTGGTGTGGATGCCGAGCAACTCCGGCGGCGCCAGCAGCGCCATCTGCTCGGCGACCGCATTGCCCCAATCGCCGCCCTGGGCAACGTAGCGATTGTAGCCGAGCCGCTTCATCAGCACGACCCAGGCGCGTGCCACACGCTGCGGATCCCAGCCGAGCTCGGTCGGCTTGCCGGAGAAGCCATGACCGGGCAGTGAGGGGATCACGAGGTCGAAGGCGTCTGCGGCCTTGGCGCCGTGCGCGGTCGGATCCGTCAGCGGGCCGACGATCTTCATCTGCTCGATGATCGAGCCCGGCCAGCCATGGGTGACGATCATCGGCAAGGCATTCTCGTGCCTGGAACGCACGTGAATGAAGTGAATGTCGACGCCGTCGATCTCGGTGACGAATTGCGGCAGCGCGTTCAGCCGCGCCTCCATCTTGCGCCAGTCATAGTCGGACTGCCAGTAGCGAACCAGCTGCTGGACGGTCGTGAGCTGCACGCCTTGCGACTGGTCGGCGACGATCTCGCGATCCGGCCAGCGTGTCGCTGCGAGACGACGGCGCAGATCAAGCAGATCTTCCTCAGGCACGTTGACGTGGAAGGGACGGACTGCGGCGCTTACAGCGGCCTTCGCCGGATGCAACGGAAAGAGGCTCGCCGTGCCTGCGGCAACAGCCATCATTGCGGCCTGGCCCAGCAGTTGACGGCGATCTGGGTTCATCATGTCGGCTCGTGTCTGCGTCGTCATTTTGGATCTCCCTCGCTTTGGTCTGTGACGTTGACCGAAATTCGAAATCGACAGATCGGTTCGTCCTGAAAATAGATTGGCTCAGACACCGGCCATTAGCTCGTTATGGATTGTTAGGCTGCGTTAGCCGTTGCGAGTCGTCGTGACACAGAGCAGGAATGTGATGAGCGATGATTTTCGGGGCGCAAATGCATCACGGCGCGCGATGAGCTATCGCGCGCGGTGTCAAGATTGACTCAAGCGTCCACGCTCGCGAGTCAGGTCGGCAGCGGCTGGCCGGCCTGCTCGCGCACGATGTAGTCGGCGTACCAGTCCTGCCAATTTTCATCGTGCACGCCGGTTCGTTTCTCGTGTTCACCATGCGCCGCGGCCGCGCGGCGCAGCGCGCGCGCAAGTTCGCTTGACGAGGTGAACGTCGTGTCGTTCGCCTCGATCCGGCCGGGAAGCCGCGTCGTAATTTCCTGGAATAACCACCCATTGCCGTCGGGATCTCTGAAGGAGGCAAATGAACTGTAGCTGCCGCGTTTTGGATCGGCGCCGTTGAGCCGGACACTGCCGAACAGATACGGCTCGTCCACCCCGGCATGAACGTCGCCGCCACCGTGGAAGGGTTCGCTGATCCTGACGCCACGCGCGAGCAGATCCTGTCGTGCTGCTTCGAGGTCGGAGACGATCAGATAAAGGCCTTGCGCCGAACCGGGCGCCGCGGGCGTGACGTTCTTGCCAAAAATCACGGAACAGGCCGAGCCTGGCGGCGTAAACTGGATGACGCGCCAGCCATCACCGGAGGCGAAATCTGCGTCCAGTCTCCAGCCCAGATTCGCATAGAAAGCTTTCGCGCGATCCACATCGGAAACCGGGATCACAACGACCTCGAGCTTGAGACCGACTGCGCGCGACTTCGCTGGCTTGGCGCCGGCTGGAGGATTGATCTCGGTGGTGGTCATGTCGAACTCCCTGGTTTGAGGTGCAGGCTCGCGACCGAGACCCGCTTCTGACACCACGACTTTCGCGCGGACTGGGGAATAATGCTCGTTATGGGATGTTATGGCCCGTTAGCGATTGCGAGCGCGGCCGCTTCCTCAGGCGACCGCGACTGGCATTGCTATTGTCACGCGTGTACCGCCCTGCCCGGCCTCGCCCTGCATCCGGGCACTGATGCTGCGCGCCAAGCCTTCCAGGATCCGGCTGCCGGCGCCCTGAAGCGGCCCGGTCGCGCCGACACCATTGTCAGTCACTGTGCAGAGCCAGTTGCCCTCGTGGTTCGCCACCTCGATGCGGATCAGCGCGCCCTTCTTGTTCGGAAACGCATGCTTTGCCGCATTCGTGACCAGCTCCGTCAGCATCAGGGCAAGCCGGTGGCACTGCCATGCCGGTAGCGTGCCGCTCTCGATCGAAGCCTCGCAACGGACGCCCGCCGGTTCCAGCACTGCCTCGGAGAGCGCTCCGCAGAGGCCTCCGAAGAAGGCCTCGACGGAGATCATCGCAAGATTGTCATTGTCGGACAAAAGTTGATAGAGCCTGCCGAAGGCGACGATGCGCCGCTCCAGCCGGTCCACCGCAACCGACATGTCCCTGGTCCCGGCCCGTGTGAAGTCGCGGCGGACTGACGCACCCAGGAGCGTCAGGGTGTTCTTCATACGATGGTGCGACTCGCGCAACACGAGTTCCCAGTCACGCGAGACATCGTCCAGATTGGCGACAAAGTGAGATCGAACGCCCCTGTCTTTCGTTCGAGAGCTGATTCCGGGCATGATAGCCTCCCCCGTTGGAAATAGGCCTAACTCGAAAGCTATACTGATGCAGACCCGCGGCTCACGCTCGTTAGACGTTGCAAGATTCTGTTATGACCGGAAGGCGCGTAATACTTGCATGACGCGACCGATGCATCAGTTCTGAAGCCCGCTGCCGAACGTTCAAGCTTTCCGCATAAGCCGTTCGCGTTTAAGCAAAATTCGTTGCGTTTCGCCCTTGCTCTTTCGACCCGATCTCGTGCTCGTTGCTCGATTTCGCCGCTTTCGGTCGATTTACTCAGGGTCGCGTTCTGATAGACCAAGACAGACAGCAGCACTTTCCTTTCGCTGGAATCATGGCGCGTGCCGGACACTAACGACCAGGACTTTGCCATTTCCTTCGGGGCTTTTCGGCTGCTCCCCCGGTCGCGGTTGCTTGAGAAGGATGGCGTCCCGCTTCATCTTGGCGGCCGCGCGCTCGATATCCTCATTTTTCTCGCCGAGCGCGCCGGCGAGGTGGTGGACAAGCGGGAATTGGTCAAGCGGATCTGGGCCGACGTCAATGTCGACGAGGGTAGCCTGCGCTTTCACATCACGTCCCTGCGCAAGGCCCTGGGCGATACCGGCGAAGGCTCCCGTTATGTCGTCAACGTACCTGGCCGCGGCTATTGTTTCACGGCACCGCTGCTCCGCGCCGCGCCTGCGGAGAGCCGGCCAAGCACGACCGTCTCCTCGCTCCGGTCCCTACCCGCCCCGCTCGCAAAGATGATTGGCCGGGACGACGCCGTCGAGAAGATCGCGACTGAACTGTCCCTGCATCGGTTCGTCACCATCGTCGGACCCGGCGGCATCGGCAAGACCTCGGTTGCACTTGCCGTGGCGCATGGTCAGCTTGCGAGCTTCGAGGGCCAGGTCTGCTTCGTGGATTTTGGCGCGCTGACGGAGCCGCGGCTCGTTCCCGGCACAATTGCCGCGGCGCTTGGCCTGACCGTCAATTCCGACGACCCGATACCCGGGCTGCTGCAGTCACTGCGCAACCGCCGGACGCTGCTGGTCCTCGACAGCTGCGAGCACATCATCGACGAGCTCGCTCCGCTGGTGGAGCGCATGGTGCGGGAAGCCGAGGGGCAGCATGTTCTCGCCACCAGCCGCGAATCCTTTCGCACCGAGGGAGAACGGGTGTACCGGCTGTTTCCGCTGGATTGTCCGCCACAACGCGACGGGCTCAGCATGGCCGACATCCTTGCCTACCCGGCGAGCCAGCTTTTCGTCGAGCGAATTGCCGAAAGCCTGAGCGAATTCGAACTCAGTGAAGAGGATGCGCCGCTCGTCGCCGATATCTGCCGGCGCCTGGACGGCATTGCGCTTGCAATCGAGCTTGCCGCCGGACGGGTCAACGCCTACGGGATTGCCGGCACGGCCTCGCTGCTCGACAGCCGTTTCTTGCTGCTGTGGCGGGGACGCCGCACCGCTATACCCCGGCACCAGACGCTGAGCGCGGCGCTGAGCTGGAGCTACGACCTCCTGCCCCAGACCGAGAGCGCGACACTGCGCGGCCTGTCGGTCTTCGTCGGGCCCTTCACGCTGGAAGCTGCGCTCGCCGTCGCCGCAAGCCAGGGCATCGACGAGGCGGAGGCGGTCGAAGCGATCTCGAATCTGCTGTCGAAATCCCTGATTGCAACGTCGCCTGCAGAACGGCGACTGAGATACCGCCTGCTCGACACGACCCGCGCCTTTGCGGGCGACAAACTCACCGAAAGCGGGGAAGCGACCCGGGTGGCGCGCGCCCACGCTGAATATTTGCGCGACTTCCTGCACGACATCTCGATCAAGTCCAACGGCATGCACAGCGCGGGCGGCTTCCTGCCCTATGCCGACCATCTGCCGAATGTACGGGCCGCGCTGACCTGGAGCTTCTCGGAGCACGGCGATCGCGCGCTCGCCGTGGATCTTGCAGCTTCGGCCGCGCAGTTCTTCCTTGAGCTGACATTGCTGACGGAATGCCATAGCTGGACCCAGCAGGCGCTCGCCTCTGCCGACAATTTCGACAGTCGCAAGGAAATGACTTTGCAGGCGGCCCTCGGCGTCTCCGTGATGTTCACGCAAGGCAACACGGAAGGAGTCCGGTCGGCGTTCACGCGAAGCCTGCAACTGGCCGAGGCGCTCGACGACCTGCACTGGCAGCTCTGGCTGTTGCGCGGGCTGCACATCTACCTGACCCGTGTCGGAGATTTTCACGGCGCACTCGGCACCGGCGTACAGGCCGAAGGTGTCGCCAGGAAGCTGAACGACCCGACCAGCACGCTGAACGTCGAGTGGATGCTGGGTGTGGCGCATCATCTGATCGGCAACCAGAACAAGGCCGTCCAGTTCTGCGAGAGCGCGATGGTGCACAATCCGGGCTCGCAGCGGCTGAATATCGGCCATCTCGGCTATGACGACCGCATTGTCGCCTTGGTCGCCTTGGCGCGCGGGCTCTGGCTCAGCGGCCGGCCCGACCGTGCCATCGAGGCGGCGAGATACACGGTGCGCCAGGCCGAGCAGCTCGAGCAACCCCTGACGCTCGGCATTTCCCTGATCTGGACCATCTACGTGTTTCTGTGGGTCGGCGACTGGGCCAGCGCCGAAAGCCTGATCGAGCGGCTGATCGACCATTCCGCGCGGCACTTCCTCGGCCCCTATCACGCGGTCGGCATCGGCCAGAAGGGCGAGCTCCTGCTCCGCCGCGGGGACATCGCCGGCGGCATCGAGCATCTTCGCCGCAGCCAGGCGACCCTGTACGCGACGCGGCACCGGATCATGACGACGGTATTTGCAACGGCGCTCGCGGAGGGTCTGGCGGCCCAGAACGAGGCCGATGAGGCCTTGCGCACAATCGACGAAGCCATCGCCCAGATCGGCGATCACGGCGAATCCTTCGATATGCCGGAAATGCTCCGGGTCAAGGCGGACATCCTGGTCCAATCCGCCAGGGCGACGGAGGCCGAAGCGTACCTTCAGCAATCGCTTGCCTTGTCGCGCCGGCAACATGCGCGCGGCTGGGAGCTGCGGGGGGCGATGAGCCTGGCTCGCGTCTGGCAGCGGGCCGGACGAAAGCGCGATGCGCAGGCCCTGCTCGCTCCGCTGGTCGGGCAATATCAGGAAGGCCTGTCGAGCCGCGACCTCGTCGCCGCGAGGGGGCTCCTGAGCGCGCTGAATTAAGAGCATCTTCAACGTGATACCGCCCGATCAGGCTCTTGCAACTCCTAACAACTTCTAACACGCCAAGCCGCCCTCGCCCCGCCATGGTGACGACAATTCATGGTGGATGCAGTGAGACATGGCACTTCTTGACGATGCGATCGACGCCTGCGGCGGCTTGCCCCGCTGGAACAGCTTGAGCCGGTTCACGCTGCATCTTTCCGTTGGAGGGGCCCTGTTCTCCGATGCCGGACATGCCCGCGAATTCAAGGACGTCACCGCGGAGGGATCGACGCGGACGCAATCGGTCCGCTTCACCGGCATCACTGGCGGCGAACAGTCCGGTGCGTTTGCGCCGGACGCGATCACGATCGAAAGCGTGGATGGCCAGGTGCTGCGGACGTGGCGCAACCCGAGCCTTGCTTTCCCGACCAATGGCACACATGCGCTGGCGGACGAACTGCATCTGGTCTTCTTCTGCGGCGTCGCGATCTGGAATTATCTCGCCACCCCATTCCTCCTCGCTCGCCCCCACGTCGTGATCGAGGAGCTGCCGCCGTGGCAGGAGAATAGTGAGACTTGGCGGCGCCTTCGCGTGCAATTCCCGCCGGGCCCGATCAGCCTCGCCTCCGAGCAAGTGTTCTACTTCGATGGGAACGCTTTGCAGCGACGGACCGATCACGATCTCCTCGGCGCACGTGTCGCGCACTACTCGTGGGCCCACGAGAACTTCAACGGCATCGTGGTTCCAACCCTTCGGCGCACGCTGACGCTGCAGCCCGACGGCACCGTCATCGCCAAGCCTGTGCTAATCGACGTCGAGATTTTCGACGCCGTCTTCGAGTGACGTCGTCAAACAGGCAACGAGCCTGACCAAACTCCCCACTCTCACCGTCTAACAATACATAACGAGCTAACAGCCCGGCCTGGGTGCAGATTGCGTCTCACGAGCAGCGAACAACGTTACGAGCTCGAACGAGACCTAAGCCGCGCACTCCATCTCTAGGGAGTGGCCTCATCCAGCGAACGCAATCACGGGAGTCAGCTATGAAAGTATTGATGGTCATCACCTCGCACGACCAGTTGGGCAACACCGGACGCAAGACCGGCTTCTGGCTCGAAGAGCTCGCAGCACCCTATTTCGTCTTCAAGGATTCTGGAGCCGAGATCACTCTCGCCTCTCCGAAGGGCGGCCGTCCGCCGCTCGATCCCAAGAGCAACGAGCCCGAATCCCGCACCGACCTCACGCTCCGCTTCGAGGCGGATGCGGCGGCCGAAGCTCAGCTCGACAAGACCGTTCGCCTCGACAGCGTCAGGCAGGAAGACTTCGACACCGTGTTCTATCCCGGTGGCCACGGCCCGATGTGGGACCTCGCCGAGGACAAGGATTCGGCTGGGCTGATCGAGTCCTTCATCGCCGCGGGCAAGACAATCGCGGTGGTCTGCCACTCGACCGGCGCACTGCGCCACGTCAAGGCGCCGAACGGCAAGCCGCTGGTCGAAGGCAAGGAAGTGACGGGCTTCACCAATGGCGAAGAGGAAGACGTGGGCCTCACCAAGGTCGTGCCTTTCCTCGTCGAGGACGAGATGCTGAAGCTCGGTGCCGTCTTCTCGAAGACCGCCAATTGGGGCGTCCACGTCGTCAAGGACGGCCTCCTGATCACCGGCCAGAACCCGCACTCGTCCGGTCCGGCCGCGAAGGCACTGCTGGCCGCACTGGCCCAGCAGGCCAAGTCGGCCGCGTAAGCACACGCTCCAGGAGAGGTGTGACGAGCACCTCTCCACCCCGTCAAAATAGAAGCTAGCGCAACTCCGTCGCCGATCGGCGCTCGGAGAGCGATCAGACGCGTGACGATGAACCCGGCCGCCACGACGGCCCCAGAGCTGGAGGCTCCCATGGACACGACGACGAAGACAACAACGCAGATTCGAGTCACCCGCCGCTCGGCGGCCTATTGGCGGATCACCTTCGACAATCCGCCGCTCAATGTGATGGGCCCGCAACTTGTTCGCGAGATGCGCGACATCGTCACGGCTGTCGAGGCCGACAAGGACGTCAAAGTCATCGTCTTCGACAGCGCGGTCGAAGGCTTCTTTCTGAACCACAGCGACTTCTTCGCCAATTTCAAGGACCTCACCGATATGCCGCAAGGGCCGACGGGCCTGGAAGCCTGGCCGGACATCCTCGTCCGCATCACCCGCATGCCGGTCGTGTCGATCGCCCTGATCCGCGGCCGCGCGACCGGAAACGGAAGCGAGATTGCGCTTGCCTGCGACATGAGCTTTGCAAGCCGCGAGAAGGCCCGCTTGTCGCAATGGGAGGTCGGTGTCGGCCTGGTTGCCGGCGGTGGCCCGATGGCACGATTGCCGGGCCAGATGGGCCGGCAGCGAGCACTCGAAGTGCTCCTGAGCTCGGATGACATCGATGCCGATCTCGCAGCCGCCTATGGCTATGTGAACAGGTCGCTGCCCGATGCCGAACTCGATGGCTTCGTCGACAAGCTGGCGAACCGCATGGCGTCCTTTGACAAATGGGCGATCGCGAACACCAAGCGGCTCGTCAACGCCGCAAGCCTGCCTGCGGACGTCGAGATCGCGGCCGGCTGGGAAGCCTGCATGACCTCGGTCACGCGACCGGCTGCCCAGGACAGGATCAAGGCCTTCTTCGAACAGGGCTTCCACCGTCCCGGCGACGCTGAGGATCACATCGGGTCCTATCTGACGCGCCTTGGCTGACCACACACCGACTATTCCTCGTTCATCAGAACAATTGGAAGGACAGATCATGGACTTGCTCGCATACACCAAGGCAATCGCCGAACGCATCGAGGCACAGGCCGCTCAAGCCAAGGTTCCGGTGGCCGTTTGCGTCATCGATGTTCATGGCAACATCATTCTCAAGCATCGGATGAATGGCGCGCCGACGTTTTCGCTCGAACTGTCGGAGCGCAAGGCGTACACGTCTGCGCTGGTCGGACTTCGCACGGCAGACCTTTCGCCACTTGTGCAGCCCGGACAGGCGCTGTTCCCGATGATGGGCCTCGCCGGCGGGCGGTTTTGCTCCATGGGCGGCGGTGCGCCGCTGAAAGTCGACGGCCAACTGGTCGCTGGCGTTGGCATCAGCGGCGGTACCGTCGATCAGGACGTCGCAATCCTCGAAGCTGGGCTCCGCGAGCCGGTAGCCTCGGACATCGTCAAGATGAACATCGAGGTCATCGTCCTGCCAGTCACGGACGCTGATCGCGCCAAGCGCTTCTATGGCGACCTCGGCTGGCGGCTCGATCTCGACTACACGGGCGACGACTACCGCGTAATCCAGTTCACCCCGCCCGGCTCGGGATGCTCGATCATCTTCGGCAAGAACGTCACGACTGCGTTACCGGGTTCGGTGCAAGGGCTTCATCTGGTCGTTTCCGATATCATGGCGGCGCGCAGCGAGCTCGATCGTCGCGGCTTCGCCGTCAGTGATGCCTTCTACGATACCGGCGGCATCTTTCACCATGCCCGATCGGGCGTGCTTGCCGCAGGACCTAACCCGCAGCGCAAGAGCTATGCCTCCTATGCATCGTTCAGTGATCCCGACGGCAATGGCTGGGTGTTCCAGGAGATCACGGCGCGATTGACCGGCCACATCGAGGACGGCGACGAGAGCTTTACGCCGGAGCTGACGGACGTCGTCCGTCACGTGGAAGCTACCCAGCGCAGCCGTGAGGGAACAAGCGACCTCGGCCTCAAGTCCATCATGGTGGCGGCAGGATAACACAGCTCCCCCGCCCAATCTCTCGAAATACGGAAGGCGCAGCGCCATGAACATGCCAACCTTGCTTACTCTCTCGGTCGCTATGATCAGCATGACGCTGCCCGCCCCTGCCCAAGACCTGCGGTCCAGCCGACGCTCGATCAGCTATCACACGGTCGAGGTCCAGGGCCTCAAGATCTTCTATCGCGAGGCCGGGCCGGCTGACGCTCCAACCGTGCTGCTGCTTCACGGCTTTCCATCCTCCTCGCGGATGTGGGAGCCATTGCTGCCGCTGCTTGCGGACAAATACCATCTCATTGCGCCCGACTATCCCGGGTTCGGCAACAGCAGCGCACCGCCGCCGTCTGACTTCAACTACACGTTCGACAACATCGCCGGCGTGATCGGCGAACTGACGAGCAAGCTTGGCCTGACCAACTACGTGCTGTTCATGCAGGACTACGGTGGTCCCGTTGGCTTCCGGATGGCGTTGCCCCATCCGGAACGGGTCCGCGCCATCGTCATCCAGAATGCGGTATCGCATGAGCAAGGCCTCAGCCCGCTCTGGGCTGCACGACGGAAATACTGGGCCGACCCGGCCCACGAGCTCGAGGCGCTCAAGGCCAACTTCACCTCGCTCGAGGCGACGCGTCAGCGGCACCTCGGCACGAGCCCGCGCCCGGAACGCTACGACCCCGACACCTGGACCGACGAATATGCGTTCCTGACCCGTCCCGGACAGGCCGAAATCCAGACCACGCTGTTCCTGGATTACCGTACCAACGTCGCCTCATATCCGAAGTGGCAGGACTGGTTGCGCAAGACCAAGCCGCCGACGCTGGTGGTCTGGGGGAAATACGATCCGTCCTTCACCGTTGCTGGCGCCACCGCCTATCGCGACGACGTGCCCGATGCCGAGGTCCATATCCTCGAAGCCGGCCATTTCGCGCTGGATGAGGCAACCGACGAGATCGCATCGATCGTCCGCGACTTTCTGGCGCGGCTGGACGGGCACTAGGACACGAGCCCAACGGTCCCGCTCGGGCTGCGCCCCGCCGGCAGCTCAACGGCACTTAACAACGCTTAACGGGCGACCGCCCGCGTTCGGGCCTATCGCTATGGGGTGACATCACCCCATGCGAGAGGGAAGGGCCCGGATGATTCCGCTGCTGGCAAATGCAATCGAAGCCCATGGCGGCCTGCGCCGATGGAACGCGCACAGGCGCCTCACCGCCGCAATCGTGACGGGGGGCGATCTCTGGGCGCTGAAGGGTCTCGATCAGGATCAGGACCCACGAACCATGCGGATCGATCTTCATCGCCAGTGGGCATCGGTTGAGCCGTTCGGGAAGCCCGGCCAGCGTATCGAGTTCAGCCCCGAACGCATCGCCATCGTCGCGGCGGACGAACGTATCGTGGCTGAGCGGAAGAACCCGCGCACGTCGTTCACGCGGCACGACATGCGGACGCATTGGGATCCGCTGCACCACGCCTATTTCAACGGCTACGCGCTATGGACCTATCTGACCACGCCCTTCCTGCTCGCCATGGACGGATTCGAGGTGCAGGAGATTCCACCTTGGCATGAAGGCACCGAGATCTGGCGCGGGCTGCGCGCGAGCTTCCCGGCGGGGATCGCAAGTCACAGCCGCGAGCAGGATTTCTATTTCGGTCCTGATATGCTGATCCGGCGACATGACTATCGGGTCGAGGTGGCCGGAAACTTCCCCACCACGCAATATGTATGCGATCTCGTCACTATCGACGGGATCACGACTCCGACGCGACGGCGAATCTATCTCCGCGACAACGATCTGATGCCGATGCGCGATGCGTTGATGGTGTCGATCGACCTCTCGGATTTCCGCTTCGACTGAGCGACCGTCCGTTACCCTTCATCCAGCATCGCCCGTGCCGCTTTCAGATCGGCAGTTTCAAATCCCTCCGAGAAGCGAGCGAGCGTTTTGGCGAGATCGTCGAGCGGATTTCGAACACCCTGGCGACGCCGCAGCCGCACCAGCGACATCTCGCTCCGCAATCGCCAGGATAACGCGCCCTGCCGCTCGGCCGTCGCAATCGACGCGGCCAAGCTTGCTTCGGCAGCGTCCAGCTCATCGCCGCGCGCCTCCAGCTCGCCGCGCAGGCGCAGGAGCTCCGGCATGTCGAAGGCCGCGCCTTCGGGCCCGATGCGCGCAATCGCCTCGTGCAGGACAGCGCGCCCTTCCGCCAATTGACCCAGCGCAGCCAGCCCCTGTGACAGCTCGGCAATGAACGCCGACGCGTAAAGCTCGTAACGATCCGCATGCAGGCGCGGCAACGCGGTCCGCAGCAAGTCGATCCCGCCCCTCACCTCGCCGCGGGCGATCATGGTCTGGGCCCGAAAGCCAGCCGCGACGGCCTCGTAAGGTGCGAGCCCATGCATGCCTGCATGCGCCGCAAGCCGGCCGGTCAACGCCTCGACGGTGCCCCAGTCGCCGACCCAGCCAAATACCGAAGCCGACCAGCACAGCGCGATGCAATGCATCACGACGTCACGCGGCGCGGCAGCGCCGATCAGCGGGCGGACGCATTCGACCGCACGGTCAGGAAAGCCACGCAACCACAGGACCCGTGCCAGTGGAATCTGCGGCGTGCGCGAGTAGGCAAAATGACCGGGCTGCGCCCCGCGCAGCGCCGCGTCGTCGCGCACACCCTCGTCCAGATGAGCTTGCGCCTCGGTCTGATTGCCGACGAGATGATAAGACACGCCGACGAGGGCCTTGCTGCCGGCGATTCCCGCGGTATCGCCGATCAGGCGGGCGACCCGCTCGGCCTCCAGCGCGATCGGGATCAGGTGCCGGAAGTCACCGGTCCGGCGATAGAACATGTTCAGCCGCGACAGCAGCCTGAACTTGTTGGCGTGGTCGCCGAGCTCGTCCGCAATCTCCAGCCCGCGCTTCAGCGCGCTCTCGGCCTGCTCACTGTTGCGTTCCGTGAACATGAAGGCGTGGCCGAGCGTCGACTGGAGCTCAAGCTCCCATCTGCCGCCGCGGTTGGTGTCGCCAAGCATCGCAAGCGCGCGCTGGGACCAGAGGCGCGCCTCGTTGAGCAGGTTGAGCTCGACGAACAGCCGGGCGCAGCTCCCCGCGAGCGGCACGCGCAGATCGGCGCCAAAATCGTTGGCATAGCTCCATTCCAGCGCGGCGCGGGCATCGGCGAGCAGGCCGGCGCGGCTCTGCGAACGCGATACCTGATCGCCGCCGGCCGTCTCAGTCATGCTGGTTTCCAGCGAGCGATGAACGTATCCGGCATGCCGGCGCGCAACCGCTTGTGCTTCGCCGGCCTCGACCAGCTTCTGAAGCGCATAGGCACGCGTGGCGTCAAGCAATCGATAGCGCCGCGACGCGCCCTCCGGACGTGTCGACACCAGCGACTTGGCCACCAACTGCTCCAGCGCATCGACGCCACGGTCGACCGGCTCATTCTCAGCGGCCGCGATCGCCATCGCGTCCTGAAGCGTGAAAGGGCCCGCGAAGACGGCGAGGCGCTGAAGCACGATCCGCTCGGCCTCCCCGATCAGGCCAAAGCTCCAATCAAGCGTGGCGCCGAGGGTCTGTTGCCGCGGCGGCGCCGTGCGCCGGCCGCGCCATTCGAGCTTCAACCGGCTGTCGAGCAGCGCGGCCATCTCCCGCAACCCGTAGACACCGACGCGCGCGGCCGCGAGCTCGATCGCGAGAGCAATGCCGTCCAGCTTGCCGCAGATCTCCGCAAGGACCTCCGCATCCTCATCGGTGACGTCGGACCTGTGACCGGCAGCCGCGGCGCGCTCCATGAACAGGCGTGCCGCAGGATAATTCACCATCTCGTTTGCGCTGAGACCGGCCCCCTGCGGCGGGCCCGGCAGCGGAACGAGCTCGAAAATCTGTTCGCCTTCCACCAACAGCGACTCGCGGCTGGTCGCGAGAAGGCTGACGCCCGGCGCCTCGCGGTGAATGGTCTCTGCGAGGCGTGCAACCTCGTCGATTACATGCTCGCAACTGTCAAGGACCAGAAGCAGGCGGCGGCCGCGCAGATAACTGACGACACTGCCGGTCGGATCGGCATGATGAACGACGAGACCCAGCGCAGCGGCGAGCGTGCTGACGACGAGCGCCGCATCCCTCAACGGACCGAGGTCGAGAAAATGGACGCCGCCCTCGAACGTCTCCCACATCTCGTGCGCCAGCGCGATCGCGACGGTGGACTTGCCGATGCCACCAGGACCTCTGAGCGTGACGAAGCGCTCGCTGAGCAGGCGCGCAGCAAGCTCCGGCAGCACGTCCTCACGCCCGATCATCCGGTCCAGGCGATGGGGCAAGGACAAAGGCGACGTCACGCTTCCACTCGTCTGCGGCGCGGGCTTCGACGCCGGCAGGCGCTCGCCACGTTCTACCGTCGCGACGAAGCAATAACCCCGGCTCGGGATGTTGGTGATGTAGCGAGCGCCGTCCTTGCCGTCGCCCAGAACCTTTCGGAGCTCGGCGACGTGGACCCGCAGGCTGATCTCCTCGACGGCCAGACCGGACCACGCGAAAGCGAGGATTTCGTTTTTCGGCACGACCTCGCCGGCGCGACTTATCAACAAGCGCAAGATATCCATCGCGCGACTGCCCAACTTGACCGGCACACCGTCCCGCTCGAGCAGGCGCGACCGGAGCGAGAACGGCCCAAACGAGACCGCATCGAGATCGGGGTTCGCGGAGCCTTTGCCACGAGCGGCATTTTCTAACGGGAGCTCGGTCACTTGGGACTCTCAGGCCAGACTCGACGGACGCGACCGTGAGCAACGTCTGCGTCACGGAACGGAACGCAGCAAGAGCCGGCGCAACAACGCCGCCCTGCGTTTGATCCAAACCTTTGAAATATTGACAAAAATCCAGACTCCCGCGACCCGCCGCCGCACCCCGTCCGCGCCCACATAATCTAACACATCCTAATCACCCCTAACGGGCTTCCAAGCCTGCTCACGCCTATCCTGTCAGCATACCGAGGATGCGAGTTCACCGGTCATAACGCACGGCCGCGAAGCTCAGAAGGAACAAGCGATGCTGACCGAATTGCACGAGACTCACGCCCGGATCGATCGTCCGGCTGGCCCGAGAGATCACGAAGCTCCGCACGCGGCGCAGGCGATTCCGCGAGAAGCCAGGTGGCGTCAGATCGTCCGCAGCTCGCAGGCCGCGCTGGACGACATCACGATCTCGCGATGGGACGACGCGCGGGAGGCCTCGTGGCACGCAGCGACGACGCCGCCCGACCGATATTTGGTCGGCATTGCGTTGAAGACAACGCGCGTCATCCTGACCAGGGAGCGCCGGGTCATCTTCGACGGCACCATGCCGTCAGGTACCCTGTATGTCAGCGCGCCGTCGAAACAGCTGAGCGCCCAATTCCGGGCGCCTTGCGCTTTCCTGCACGTCCACATCTCTGCGGAGCATTTCCCGACGCGGTGGGCGCAGGGCGCGGCCGAAGGGCTCGACGACCTCGTTCTGTTGCGCGATCCGCTCGCCGCGGGACTGGCCAAGGCACTCGCCGAGCAAGGCGACGCCGCGGGCCATCGATTTGCCCACTGCATAGGCCAGATCCTTGTGATGCATCTGGCCCGGCCCGAATTGCCGCGTGCCAAAGTCAATGCGCTGCCGAAATGGCGCCTGCGGCGTGTCGAGCAACATGTCGCCGCTCATTTCGAACGCAGCATCAGCCTGTCCGAGCTCGCCAATGTTGCAGGCCTCTCGCGGATGCATTTCGCCGCACAGTTCCGTGCAGCGACCGGATACCGTCCCCGCGAATACCTGCTCAATCACCGGATCGAGCACGCAAAGTCGCTACTGACGACGACGCAGCGGCCGCTGGCCGAGATCGCACTTGCCGTCGGGTTCAGCACCCAGGCGCATTTCTCGACCGTGTTCAAGCGCATCAGCAGCCAGACGCCCGCGCGATGGCGCGCGGCCGCCAGGAACGAACGGCCCGAGCCTGAAAGTCCTCCGCGACGCCGGTCTTCGCCATGCACGGATTGGGCCGTCAATGGACCTTACGCAAATGCGCTGTGAGGCGTTCAACAGCCGCGGCAGATGATCAGCTTGCGATCGATCTCCGCGTCGAGTCGTCGCAGCTCCAGATCCGACGGCGACAATTGAAGTCCTCCAGTCGTGTCGCTCAGGCGCGGCTGGCGGTGGCCGATGGGAGCCTGGCCCGGTAAGCTGAACGCGAAGCGATGGGTTTCGCTCGTCATGTCGGCGCTGCCAGCCAAGACGGGCGCGGAGCCCAACAGAAGCGAGGCAGCCATCATGGTCAAGCCAAGTCGTTTCGACATCATCCTTCTCCTATCGCTGTCACGATCGGTCGTTCTCAGATGAACAACCGGGTACAATCGATAGAAGCTGCGCGCTACACGGTGACTTCGTGCACGTGAGATCGCGTTACCGGTGAAACGGCGCGATCGCGAGCCGGCAAATCGCGCTAGCGAGCAGACGCGATCTGGCGCAATCCCTCGGCCGACGGCGTCGCGGCCAGACATCGCACGAGTGTCATGGCGAGCTCGGACGACATCAGTGGATGATGAACCATCCCGGTGATTCCGGACGCAGCCAGAAGGTGCGCCGCAAGATCGTGCGTTGACGGGCTTGCGAGGATGATCGGCAAGCCCGGCGCCGCCCTGTGCAGCGCTGCCGCGAGATCGAGCGAAGAACCACCCGGTAAGTGACACACCAGCGCCGCATCGAAGCGCGCCCGGGCCGACCGGCAGGCCGCTTCAGCCTCAGGAAGCCCCGTGAAACCGACCGGCTCGTAGCCGAGTGCCGCCAGGATCTCCTCGTGGCGCAACAGGCGCCTGCGATCGATTTCGAGCACCAGGATTGTCTCGCCTGCGCCGCGAAACGCGAGAGACGGCGCTTGCTGCGGCGATACCGGATCGCGCGAACCGTCGGACGGCAGCCATACGTCGAAGCGGGTCCCCTCACCCGGCGTGCTCTGCACGGCGACTGCGCCGCCATGCTGTTCGACGATCTCGCGAACCGTTGCCAACCCAAGACCGGTGCCATCGGTACGCGTCGTGAAAAACGGCTCGAAGATTCGCTCCAGCGTGGCGTCGTCCATCCCGGGCCCGGGGTCGGAGACTGAGATGACGACGAAGCGGCCTGATCCCAGATCGGTCCGTCCGATCCGCAGCGGATGGATGACTTCGCGCTCGGCAATGCGCAGGTCGACGAAGCCCGGCTCCTCCAATGCCTGCGCCGCATTGTTGCAGAGATTGAGAATGACCTGCTGCAACTGCTCCGGCTCACCCGATACGGTCGCGGTCTCCACGCCCTGGCTGATCGTGAGCTTGACGTGCGATGGCAAGGATGCGGCGAGAAGAGCCGCGGTCTCCGCAACCAACACCTCGACGCTTATGCGTTCCTGCCGGCCCCGGCTACGCCGGCCGAAGGTCAGGATCTGCCCCACCAGCTCGCGTGCCCGTTCGCCGGCCCTGCGGATTTCCGCAAGGCTCGCCGCAGGCCGACTTCCCGGCTTGATCCCGCTGTCGGCCATTTCGACATAGCCGAGGATCGCGCCGACGATGTTGTTGAAATTGTGCGCGATGCCGCTTGCGAACGTGCCGATCGTTTCCATCCGTCGCGCCTGTTGCAGGCTCGCCTCGAGCCGCTCCTTCTCCTGCTCCAGCTTCACGCGCCGCACTGCATTGCGGATGGCGTCGAAGGCCATGCGAAAGAGCGCAAACTCGGCCCATTGGCTCAGCGCGGAGGCCTGCACCGCTTCGAAGCCGAGAATGGCTCCCTGTTGTTGTCCGGACAGGGTCTTGATGCAAAGCCAGCCGCGAATACCGGCTTCTTCGAGGAGATTCATCAGATCATGGGGATGTGACGATCTCACTCTGGGAATATAGATGATCACGTCTTCGCCGCCGTCAAACCGCTGAGCCAGACCAAGTGCCCGCTCCGGCCAGCCTTCGTCGAGGCGTAAGCCGTCGCGGGACCACCGATAGACATTCCCATTGGTCGCTGACCGCCAGGCGAAATAAGCCCTGTCTGCACCGATGCAGCCCGCCAGCTCCTCCAGCGCGTGCTCGACATGGTCCCTGAGCTCATCGCCGTGCGAATAGATGAAGCGCATCGAGATGTTTGCGATCACATGCTCGAAGGCCGCACGACGTCGCAGCGCCTTGGCCCGCGCGCGTAGCAGCAGGCCGAAATACACCAAACCGCCGAGCAACAGCAGAGAAGTGAGATACTGCAAAAGACGATTCTTGCGCGCCGCCGCCCGTGCGCCGAGCTGGCGCTTGACGATCAGGGCATGAACAGCGTCCTGCTCGCGGTTGCTGGCTTCGGCGACCACCGCTTTCAGAATACCATCCACCGCCGGAAGCAGGTCATGCAGCAGCTGGCCATGCGCAATGACGGCGCGTATTGACGCCGCCTCGTCCGGCGAGGACTGCAAATGCGCCAGCCCGTCGAGCTGCGCCTGCACCTCGTCGGCGTCGGCACTCGGCGGATTGATCGTCAGCTGCAGCATGGCAGCCGCAAGCGCGGACACGCCCGCGACCAGCGACTTGTCATTCGACGCGGAAAGACGGGCGCTGAACATGCCAAAATAGGCAAAGGAATTCTGCAGCAGAGCATTCTGGCTTTTGAACTGCTCGATCAGCTCTTCCTGCCTGCGGGCGCGCTCCGCGAGCACGTCGATCGCCGCATTTTCCTCTCTGTCCGAGCCCGCGGCTTCGCGAAGCCGAACGACCGCAGCATCATAGGCCTCGACCATCCGAACGAGGGCGTCATAGTTCCGCGACAGACCGGCACGCGACGTCAGGACCTCGCGGCTCATGCCGCGCTCGAACCGGGTGAAATCTGCGAGAGCCTGCGTCTGCCGGTCATAGCGGTCCGAATTCAGGTTGAGGCCGTTGAAGAGAAGCCAGGTCAACAGCGCCAGCAGAAAGGATACGCCGACCACACCAGGAGCGACTTTCATGGTCCACCTCCGACAGGCACGCCGCGATATTGTCCGGTCAGACTGTTGAGATAGGCGACCAGCGCGTCCACCTGCTGGTCGGTCAATGTCGCGTTCAATTGCGCGAAGGCCATTTTGCGGACTGCATCGTCGAGCGAGGGCGCACTGCCATCATGAAAATAGGGAGCAGTCGTCGCGACATTACGCAGGCTCGGCACCCGCAGGATCTCCGGATCTCGCGAAGCCAGCGGATGAAAAATACCGTGTCGCTGAAACAGATTGCCACCGACATTCACGCCCTGATGGCATGATGCGCATCCCAGGGACTTGAACAACTTGTATCCGTCCAGCTCCTTGTCCGACAGCGCAGACCTGTCTCCCGCAAGCCAGCGATCAAACCGGCTGTCTGGCGTGACCAGGGTCCGCTGAAAGCTTGCGATAGCGTCGACGATATTGCCCGGATCCGGTCGATGGCCATAGGCGGTGATGAAGGCCATCCGCATACTGGGATCAAGACCAAGCTTAGCGGCGATACCAGCGAGACTGCTCCCCATGATCTGCGGATTGACCAGCGACGCCGAGACATCGGCCTCCACGGAGCGATATTTTCCCTCCCAGCCGAAGCGAAAATTGAGCGTCGAGTTGAAGACGGTGGTCGTGTTCAGCGGCAGCTCAGCGCCATCCCGGCCGAAATCGTGCCGCTTCATGCTTGCGCCGTTCGTACGGACGTCATGGCACGACGAACAGCTCCGCGAATTGTCGACCGACAGCCGCGCGTCGTTGAACAGGCGCTCACCGAGTTCGACCTTGAGAGGATCGATCTCGGGAGCCGGCGGCATGGGCGTGATGGGCTCTTCCGCACTACGCGCCGCTGTTGCCTGCGGCGGCAACTGGAACGGGGCGAGAGACGGCGCCTGAGACGGGTGCAGACAGATCACGAGCAGTGCGCCGATCGCCACGACGGAGCGCCAACGCTTCAACTCACGGAAGATCCTGGTATGGGCGATTCCGGACAAGCCTTGCACATAGGTTTCGCATTACGCTTCGGCAATGCGGGGCCACGACGGATTGGGCCGTCACTCTTCAAGTCTTATTGATCGATACGGCAGCCTCTCGCCGCCGCATCGATCACCCCTTAGAGCCAGCTATGCCGCATCAGGCAGATCAGGCCGCTCCTGAGGCTACGCGAGATGATGGAGCGGACGGTCGCGCGATAGAAGCCAAGTCCGGCAACTGCGAGGAAAACAGCATCAGCAATCACGGCAATACCTCACCACCCGCTCGATGTCCGCCCGGCCGTTGATGCCAAGATCGCGCAGGGTGCGATCGTCGTATTGCGACAAAGCCGCGACCGCTTGATTGATCTCCCGCTCCCGCCACCAATGCTTCCAGAGCATCGCGGCCGTATCGCCTAGTGCAGACCACCAGGTCCAGCGATGCCGGGCGTGCAAATCAATCCGCGAGCTGCCGGCTGGACGCGGCGAACGTGTAGAGGCGGTGCGCGGCATCGCCTCTACCGGAAACGTCGCGTTCGGATGGAGCGCCGCGCCATAGAGGGCAAATCCCTCCATCACGGATAGCAACGCCGCCGACCACCAACTGGTCGGACTGTCTGCTTCCGCTGACGGTTCCGCCGGTCGTGGCGCATCCGCCAATGTGTCAGGCCGCACCGCGCGATCCCGCCGAGCGCTTCCACGGTCAACCGAAAGATCAGAGCGACCCGGGATGCTGCCGGTCTTCATCTCGAGAGGCCGCACCACGCGGACCACGTTTGAGGGCAAGTTCTGTTTCAACATGCGACGCGTTCTCCTGCGCAATGTTTGCAGGAGACACCATGACGTTCGGCTGTTACGTCGGCATCACTGTTGCGGGGAAAACGGTTACGATTGCAGCCGGCCGCTGCCACGCTTTCACCATCACGGAATGAGCCGGCCTAGAACGGTTCGACCGGCACGGTGAAGACGTAGCCCACGCCACGCTCGGTCTGTATGATGCGCGGCGCGCTCGGGTCGTTCTCCAGCTTGCGTCGCAGGCGCAAGACCTGGACGTCAATGCTGCGATCGAAGATATCTTCGTGAATGCGCGTTGCCTGGAGCAGATGCTCGCGACTGAGCGGGCGTTCGGGCGCCTCGAGGAAGGCCAGCAGCAGGGCATATTCGCCCTTGCTCAGGGGAACCGGCGCGTTGCTGGCGTCGACCAGCTTGCGGCCGCGGCGCTCGAGCTTCCAGCCGCTGAACCGATAGCCACCGCGCTCGGGATCCCTGGCGCGGGCGGCCCGTCCTATCTCCTGACGCCGCAGCACTGCACGGACGCGGGCCAGCAGCTCCCGCAGGCTAAACGGTTTGATGATGTAATCGTCGGCACCGAGCTCAAGGCCGACGATGCGGTCGATTTCATCGGGCCGGTGCCCGGTCGTGATGATCACGGGCACGTCGGAGTGAGAACGTATCTCCCGCAGCAGGTCCAGCCCATCCTCCTGACCGAGGCGAAGGTCGAGAATGATCAGGCAGGGTTGCGCTCCCTCGAGATGGCGATGCAATTCGGCGCGGTTGGATGCAGCTCTCCCCGGTACATTATGCTCTTCCAGATATTTGATTACCATCTGCCGCAAGGTGGGATCGTCATCGACAACGATGACATGGCCGACGTCTGCCAACATATTTGATCTCTCAAACTTGCCTTAGCCGACCTGGTCGTGCCGGCTTCGGCTGATGCGAAAATGAGTTCCTCTAAAGCCGGCGGCACGCGGTTGAAATCCGTTGTCATGTGCCGACGACCTTCCGTCTTATGTGCGAACGACAAATATAGATGTTGCCTGTCATGCCTACCGAATAGGTCATTTTGCCGTCATACTCGGCAAAATCTCCGATACGTGATGAATTGTGATCTGGAGGATTTGCTACCCACGCGAACATCGTCTCGACGGGCCTGCGGAGCCGGCGTTGTTCAGTCAGCTCAGAACGATTCTAAATCAGGCGGCGCAGCTGCCGAGATGACTTGACCTGATCATGAGTCGACGTCATTTCGCGGGCTTGTGGATGCTGCGCGACATATCACGGGTGCCGGGTCTGCGTCAGATACTGATACACGGCAGCGAGCTTGTCGTTGTCCATCCGTCCGATCGGACGCCACGGCATTTTCTCCCCGATCTGATGCCCATTCGGATCGACGCCGGAGCGCATAGTGGTGATGAATTCGTCGCAGGTCCACTGCGCGACGATACCGAGATCTGGACCGAGCGGCGGCAACTGGCCGGGTACACCACCACTGAGATCCTTGCCGTGGCACTCGCGGCAATCCTGATAGGACAGCAGGTATTCGCCGTATTTGGCCGTCGGTCCCCTTGGCGGCGCAGCAATACGCGCGGCGGTCACCGGCTTCGCGTCCGGCAACATCCCGGCCCCCAGCATCGCCAGGCCGACGAGGTTAAATCGATCGAGCCGATCAGGCGTGGGCGCGCCCGCGGCCGGAAGACTGCGAAGATAGGCGATCACCGCAAAGGTGTCGTCGTCGCTCAGCCGGCTCGCGTTGGTGAAGGACATGATCGTGAGCCAGCCTCCGCTCGCATCAACGCCGTTGCGAATGGCGCGAAAAATCTCCCCATCCGACCACCGCTTCAGTGGCCCGGCGGGCGTGAGATTGGCGGCCACGAACGAGCCGATATTGATCGGAAGATCCTCGGCGAGATTGCCACCACCGGTCAACTCCGCTTTGTGGCATCCGCTGCAAAAGCTGTCGGTCACGGCCTTGCCCCGCGCGACCCATTCGGGTGTGAGTTCGACCTTGACGTCTGGAATAGGCGCGGAGCGCGCGTGCTGCTTGACGAGGCCCGTCGCAGTCAGCGCGCTGACTGACGACACCAGGATCGTCAATACAGCTGCAAGCCCCACACCGCTCCATCTCAGGACGCGAGACCGGACCTGCAGGGCACGCCAGCCGATCCAGACCATGAATGCCGCGAGAGCCACCAGTAAAATAAGACTGATAATATTCGGCATGTTCGTCCTCACGCACTCGAAAGGAGCGATTTTCGTAACTATGAGGGCGAGACTACAGCGTTGTTTCAGCGTTGGCGGTGTGAGTTACTGTTGTAACAGGACGCGGGCCGCACTGATCGTCGCGCCGATGTCCGCCGCCACAACGCCATGATGCGTTGCCACCGTAACCAATTTGGCGCGGTGCGGAAGTTCTGCCGTAATGGCGATCCCACCACTCTCCCTCTGCTCATCGACCGCTCACGGCCGATGCTCGACAATCAGAGGACCTATTCCATGAAAATTCTCATCGCTTCGACACCTGCGACGGGCCACCTCAATCCGCTGCTCGCCATCGCGCGCATTCTCGTCGCAGAGAACCACGAGATTGCCTTCCTGACGGGGACCGCGTTTCGTGCCCGTATCGAAGCCAGCGGCGCCCAGTTCTTCCCGCTTCCGGCGGGCGCGGATTTCGACCTGCGGGATATCCTCTTGGTGGTCCCCGAACTGAAGAGCCTTCCTCCAGGGCCCGACTGGCTGCGCACCGCGTGCGAGCGCATCTTCGTCGATCCCATTCCGGCGCAGAACCAGGGCCTGTACGCGGCGCTGGAGCACTTTCAGGCCGACATCATCGTCGGTGACGACATGCTGTTCGGTATCCTGCCGATGCTGCTCGGACCGCGCGAGATGCGACCGCCGGTCGTGCTGTGCGGAACGTCGTTTCTTCACTGGGAGCGCGACGACGGAGCGCCGAATTTTCTTGGCCTGCCGCCTGCTGCCTCGGACGAGCAGCGCCAGCAATATGCCGTCGTCGCCGGCGAGTATGACGCAAATGTCGATCAGCCGGTCCTGCGCAACCTGAACAGGGTGCTGAAGAGCTTCGGCGTCGGTCCGCTGTTGAAGCCGATGTTCCATTCAGTCATCGAGTTCGCCGACGCGTATATGCAATTGTCGGTGCCCAGCTTCGAATTTCCGCGGCCGTTTCCACCCAATGTGCATTTCGTCGGAACGCCGCCGATCATTCCGCGTCAGGCGCCCCTGCCGCCGTGGGCGCAAGAGCTCGATGGGTCGCGGAAGGTCGTGCTGGTGACGCAGGGCACCGTGGCCAATCACAATTTGGGGCTCCTGATTGCGCCGACACTCACTGCGCTCGGCGACGAGCCGGACGTGCTGGTTGTGGCGACGACCGGCGGCCGCCCGGTCGAAGCGATTCCCGCGGCCGTCCCGTCAAACGCACGGCTTGCCACCTACCTGCCGTTCGAATGGCTGCTGCCGCGCGTCGATGTGCTGGTCACCAACGGCGGCTATGGCAGCGTCAACCAGGCCATGAGCTTTGGAATCCCCCTGGTCACGGCGGGCATGACCGAGGACAAGGCCGACGTCAACGCACGCGTGGCATGGTCCGGCGTCGGCGTCAATCTCGCGACCAACGAGCCGACGCCTGAAGCGATCCGCGATGCAGTGCGCACCGTGCTCGACCGCCCCGCCTACCGCATGCGTGCCTCGCGAATGGCCGACGAGTTCGCCGACATCGATACGCGGTCTGAAGTTCTCCGGATCATCGGCCGTCTCGTCGACGATCGCAAAGCGTCGCGGCGTGCCGGCACGCTCGAAGCCGGCCGCGGCCGCCGCGCCGCCCGGTAGATTCACCTGGTCCAACACAGGAGGGGAGCGCGGCTCCCCTCCGACCCCCGCTCAACCCGAGGCGCGCGCCGTCGCCGCGCCGTCAAAATCCAGCACAGGCGCGGCGGCGAGCAGCGCTTTGGTGTAGTCGTGCTGCGGCCGATCAAAAATATCGTCGCGCGAGCCTTGCTCGACAATCCGTCCGCCCTGCATCACCACGACCCTGTCAGCCACCTGCTCGACGGCTGCGAGATCGTGGCTGATGAACAGGCAGGCAAATCCATATTGCAGCTGAAGCCGCTCGAACAGTTTCAGCACCTGCGCCTGGATGGTCATGTCGAGTGCCGAGACCGGTTCGTCCGCGACGACAAAGGCCGGCTCGCGCACGATGGCGCGTGCGATCGCGATCCGCTGCCGCTGCCCACCCGACAATTCGTGGGGCCAGCGCTTGCCGAGGCCCGCAAGGCCAACCTCTTCCAGCATCGCCTCGACACGCCGATCACGTTCGCCAGCCGCCAAATGCGGCACGTGACGGAGCGGCTCGGCGACGAGCTCGCCGACGCGCATGCGCGGATCGAGCGAGGAATAGGGATCCTGGAACACGAGCTGCGAAGCGAGGCGAAATTCACGGTCGGTGGTGGCCGTCACGTCCCTGCCCCGGAACCTGATCGCGCCGCCTGACGTCGGAATGAGACGCAGCATGGCCCGGCCGAGCGTGGTCTTGCCGGAGCCGCTGCCGCCGACCACGGCGACCGTTTCGCCGGCTGCGATGTCGAGGTCGACGCCGTTGACCGCCGAGACGCCGGTATCGCGGCGGAACAGCCGCTGCCGCCCGGCGAAACCGACCTTGAGGTCTCGCACGCTGACGAGAGGCTCGCCGACTTGCTGTGCTTTGGTCGTGGCGCCGCGGCGCGGCAGGGCTTCCACCAGACGCCGGGTGTAAGCCTGCTGCGGCGAGAACAGGATTTGTCGCGTCGTTCCGGTCTCGACCATCTTGCCCTGGCGCAGCACCAGCGCGCGCTGCGCATAGCGCGACACCAGGCCGAGATTGTGGGTGATCAGCAGCACCGACGTGCCGTGATCGCGGGCCAGCCCAACCATGAGATCGAGCACCTCGCGCTGGGTCAGGGTATCCAGCGCCGTCGTTGGTTCGTCCGCGATCAGAAGCTTCGGCTTCAGCAGCATCACCGACGCCAGCATGATACGCTGGCGCATGCCGCCGGAGAATTCATGCGGATAGGCGTCAAAAGTCCGCTCGGGATCGCGGATCTGCACGCGCGCGAGCATGTCGAGGCAGCGGCCACGGATCTCGCGTTTTCCCAACCGTTCGTGCAGGCCGAGCCCTTCCGCCATTTGCGCGCCGACGCTGATGGCGGGATTAAGCGAGACCATCGGCTCCTGGAACACCATGCCGACGGTCGGTCCGCGTAGCGCGCGCATCTGACGCGCCGAGACTTTCGCGAGATCGATGCCATCGAGCACGATCCGTCCGCCAGCCTTGCGAAGACCCGACGGCAACAGGCCGAGCACGGCACGGGCCGCCGCAGTCTTTCCGCTGCCGGACTCGCCAACGACGGCCAGGAACTCACCGCGTTCGACGGCGAAGGAGACGTCGTCCACAATGACAGCCTTATTGGCGGACACCTCGATGCGCAGATTCTCGACCGACAGCAGCGTCATCCCTGCGCCATCCTGGGGTCGAGGCGATCGCGCAAGGAATCCCCGAGCAGGTTGATGCCGAGCAGCGTCAGCGCGATGCACAGGCCCGGTGCGATCGAGAGCCAGGCCGCCGTTTCCATGAACGGGCGGCTTGCCGCCAGCATGTTGCCCCAGGTCGGCGCTGGCGGCGGCACACCAAGCCCCAGGAAGCTCAGCGCGCTTTCGGCGAGCAGCACCCAGCCGAACATGCTGGTCGCGAGCACTGCGACCGGCGCGATCGCGTTCGGCATCACATGGCGCATCATCGAATAAACTTCCGAATTGCCTATGACGCGCGAAGCCTCGACATATTCCTTTTCGCGGATCGACAGCACGGTTCCGCGCACCACGCGGACCACGGACGGAATGTAGGCAAGACCGAGCGCGAGGATCAGGCCGGTCTTGTTGGCGCCGACCACGATCATCACGGCGAGCGCCAGCAGGATGCCGGGAAACGCGAGCAGCGCGTCGGTTACGGCCATGATGATCCGGTCGACCCAGCCCCTGATGTAACCGGCCGTGCAGCCGACCATCACGCCGATCGTAACGGCCAGCAGTACCGTGAGCACGGCAATCACCACGCTGGCGCCGGCACCGACCATGACGCGGCTCAGCACGTCGCGGCCGAATTCATCCGTGCCGAACCAATGCAGCGACGACGGCGCCTGCAGACGCGCGCGCAGATTGATCCGCAATGGATCGAACGGCGTCCAGAACGCTCCGGTGATGGCTGCGCCGAGCAGGAACACCATAAGGACGCTGCCGATCGCGGTGTTGGCGCGCATCCTCATGCCACCGTCACCCGCGGATCGAACAAGGGATAGCAGAGATCGACGATCAAATTGACCACGACATAGATCACCGCGGTGAACAGCAGGCAGCCCTGCACCACCGGATAGTCGCGCGCGAAGATGGAATCAACCAGCAGCCGGCCGAGGCCGGGCAGCGTGAACACGGTCTCGATTACGGCGATACCGCCGAGGAGATGGCCAAGCACGAGGCCGATCAGCGTCCAGGTCGGTGCGAACGCGTTCGGCAGCACGTGGCGGGCAAGCACCCGCCATTCCGGCACGCCCTTGGCCCGCGCATGCGTGACATATTCAAGCCGCAGCACCTCGATGGACGCAGCGCGTGCCATGCGTGTGAGCACGCCGATCTCGACCATGGTCAGCGTTGCGATCGGCAACACGATGAAGGCTGCGGCCTGCCAAAAGTTTTCGGTGAACGGGACATAACCGATCACCGGCAGCCATTTCAGCTTGAGCCCGAACAGGAGCAGCAGCAACAGGCCGAGCCAGAAGCTCGGGATCGACAACAGCAGCGTGGCGCCGCCGACGACGGAGAGATCGAGCAGGCTGTTCTGCTTCCAGGCCGCGACGAGCCCGGCCGGGACCGCGATGCAGGCCGCTGCCGCAACCGCCACCAGCACGATCACGGCGCTGACCTGGAAACGCTCGAGAATGAGCGGCAACACCGCGAGGTTGTTGGTGATGGAGTGACCGAAATCGCCGGTCGCAAGTTTAGCGATCCAGTGCATGAACTGGACCGGGATCGGCTGATCGAGCCCGAGCTGGGCGCGAAGCTGCGCCGCCTGCGCGGGATCGGCGGCGTCACCAAGCATCACCTGCACGGGGTCGCCGGGAATGAGCCGGACCAGCGCAAACACCCCGATCGCGACCAGCAGCAAGGTCGGGATCGTCATGAGCAGCCGTCTTGCGAGGTAACCCAGCATGCCGCGCCCTTGCCTACTCGACCGTGACGCCCCAGAACCGCGGCTCCGGATAGAGCCAGCCGGCATAGCCCTTGATGCTCTTGCGCAACGCCGTGAGCTCGGCCCCGTTGAACAGCACGATCATCGGCACGTCGGCGATGAAGCGCTTGTGCATCTCGTCGAACAGCGACTGCCGCTTCGCGGTGTCGTCGATCATCATCGACTGGCGCAGCATCTCCTGCCCCTCCGGATTGTCCCACACCTTGCGCGGCTGCGACGCCTTCGGCCCGGTCAGCATCTCGAAGCTCAGAGAGGGGTCGAGCCGGGCCGAATAGACGAAGGCCATCGACTGGTAGTCGCCGCGATTGTAACGGTCGAGCTGCGCGGCCCAGTCCATCACCTCGAGCTCGATATTGATCCCGACGCCTTGCGCCATCGCCTGCACCAGCACGGAGGCGTCGAACACAAAGCTGTAGCGCTTGTTGGTGATCATCTTGATCGGCTGGCCGCGATAGCCGGCCTCCACCAGAAGCTTCTTGGCTTCCGCGATGTTCTGCTCGTAGCCATGCGACTGCACCTCGCCGTAGAAGGGGCTGCCGAGCGGCAGTGCTGAATTGTTGGGGCGGGCCGTGCCCAGCATCACGGCATCGACGATCTGCGCGGTGTCGATCGACAGCGCGATGGCGCGGCGGATCCGCACATCCTTGAGCAGCGGATCTTTGGTCTGGAACAGGATGCCGGTCAGGCTCAGTGACGGGGTGATGCTGAGCTGCACCTCAGGACGTGACTTGAGATCCTCGAGATCGGGGATCGACAGGCTCATGACGACGTCGAGCGAGCCGCTGAGCAGCCCTGCCTTCGCGGCCGAACTGTCCGGGATCACGTTGAAACGCACGCGGTCGACCTTGACGTCCTTGGCGCCGGTATAGCCGGTGCGTGGCTCGCTGCGCGAGACGTAGCCGTCGAAGCGGACGACATCGACATACTGCCCCCGCTTCCACTCGGCGAGCTTGAACGGGCCGGTGCCGATCGGCGCGATCCACTTGCCGTCAGGTCCGACGGAATCGCGATGAATGACTGCGGTCTGGCCGCAATCGGGCCGCGCTATGGTCGGGAGGAACAACGCCGTCGGCTGATCGAGCGTGATGGCGACGGTTTGCGGATCCGGCGCCTCGACCTTCTCGATCCGCGCGATGCCGGTGGTGCTGAATTCGGACAGGCAGCGCCATTGCGTCGCCGGATCGAGCCAGCGCTTCAGCGACCAGACCACATCATCCGCGGTCATGGTCGCGCCGTTGTGGAATTTGACGCCCTGCCGCAGGCGGAACGTGTAGGTCTTGCCTTCGTTCGAAAGGGCCCAGCTGTCGGCCAGCATCGGGCCGATCGAGGTATCGTCGCGGAAGGCGACCAGCCCTTCCACGATGTGCGCAACCACGGCGTCCGTGTTCGCATCGCGGTTCGTGCCGGGATCGGTGGAGCGGATGTCGGCGTTGAGCCGCGCCCTCAACAATGTTTCGGCGCCGGCTCTCCCCAGCATGGCCCACAGGGCCAATGCGGCCAGACCGACCGCCCATGCCGGCGACGGCCGCCGCCGCATCACGCTGCCCCCGCCGCAGCCGATCGCTCGAACGCGGCCCGCCCGATCTCATCGATCTCGAGCCGGTACTCGGTGAACTCGCGATTGAGCGACGGCAGCGGTGCTGCCTGCATCAGACCACTCGCCGGCTCCATCAGGATCATCGCCACGGTGGCACTGAGATTGTTGCTGAGATTGCGCCGCGGCGGGCGGCAGACCGACCAGGGATAGGCGAACTCGTCGAACAGGGCATCCTTGACGGTATCGAACGTGATGCGGCCGATATGGGGCTGGAGCAGATCGCGAACGCGGATGTCGCGGTAGAGGCTGTCGGGCGTCTCGGCGATGCCGGTGTCCTTCAATTTGCCGAGCGCGACCGGGCTCACGAAGTGATTGGCGTGGACCAGGAGGCCGTTGTTCTGCGGATGAACCTGGAACGTCTCGTCGGGCGCGCACTCGAAGTCGATCGCAACGCCTTCGCGGTGGCTGACGATCATGTTGTTCGCCGCGGATTTCCTGGTGCTATAGACGGCGCGCATCGCAAGCGCGAGGTGCTCGTTCTCCAGAACCTTGCGGCGGATCAGCGCCAGCGGCACGCCGGCCTGGCGGTAGTCGCGGTCACTTTGGAGATAGTTTGCGGTGATCGCAATGCCGACGGCGTTGAAGCCGCAGCGGCCGAGCGCGCCGGCCTCGGTGAAGGTCATGAGATCCGGCCCGTCGTCGCGCCGCACCTTCAGCACCACCGCCGTCTCCGCGCATTCGCGCTTCCAGTCCCAGTTCTGGGCATGGATCAGGCGACCGCTGGCAGTCGCCTGCGGCATCACGACGACGCCGGTGCAGCCGTCCGGATCTTCCGGCGTCTTCAAGCGCGCGCGGATCGCCGGGTTCGCAAGCTTGATGATCTCGGTGCGGGCATTGAGCAGGACGATATCCTCGAACGGAACATCGGCGCCCTCGGCGATGCCGCGCATCTCCTCGATATAGTTCGGCTCAAACGCTTCGATGACGGGGAGATAATCCCGCACCAGCGCGGCCACGCCCTTCGCATCGAGCGACAACTCCTTCAGTTGCGTGAAGTAGTGCGATGTCCCCTTCTTGATGCGGGCCACCGCCTTCTGCCCGTATTGGCGCCCGCGCTCGCGCGGCGGACCGGAGATCTCGATCAGGGGAAAGGGTTCGACCATGGACGCCAAGTTCCTTTTGCTTTTGCAGGAAGCTTAATGTACTTTGTGATGACATGAAACAAAAATCTTCAACCACGAAATCTGCGTTGGAAAAGACGCCCCCGAGCCGGCTTCAGCGCGAATTGTCCGCAGGGATCATCGACCTGATCCGAAGCGAGGGACTTGCGCCGGGAACCCGTCTTGCCGAAGTCGCGCTGGCCGAGCGCCTCCAGGTCTCCCGCACGCCGGTGCGCGCGGCACTGAAGCTGTTGGCGCGGCGCAAGCTGGTGCACGCAGGCGAGAGCCGTGGTTATTTCGTCGCCGACACGACCCCTGCTCCGCACAAGGCGCCGCCGAAGCCGAGCCCCGACGAGACCGACCGGCTGTTCCTCGCGATTGCGCGCGATCGCCGCGCCAAGCGGCTGCCCGACGAGGTGTCCGAGCGCGATCTGATGCAACGCTACGATGCAACGCGGCCGATGGTACAGCGCGTGCTCACCAAGCTTGCCGAGGTCGCAGCCGTCCAGCGCAAGCCCGGCCATGGCTGGCGCTTCCAGCCGACGCTCGGCGATACGCAGGCGCGCGACGAAAGCTATCGCTACCGCCTTCTGATCGAGCCCGCCGGCCTGCTCGAGCCGGGTTTCCGGCTCGATCGGGCATGGGCCGCCGAGATGCGCCGCCGTCATCAGGAGATGCTGGCGATGCGGTGGAGCGACACTCTCAGCATTGCGCTCTACGAGATGAACGCGGCTTTCCACGAGGGCCTCGCGGCCGCATCGGGCAACCGCTATCTGCTGGTCGCCGTTCAGCAACAGAACCGGCTGCGCCGCTTCGGCAACTATGACTGGGCCTTCGGCCATGAGCGCGTGATCGTGAACTGCCGCGAGCATCTCGCCATTCTCGATCAGCTCGAAGCCGGCCAGAACGAGGCCGCGGCCGCGCTGTTGCGCCGACATCTGGAGCGCGCTGCTCAGCTCAAGCGCGGTCCGGCCAATTCCAACGTTCCATCCAAAGTCACCTGATCACGTGCAAAAGTAGTCATACCCAATGAGTGCGCTCACTTCCTCCAACAGCCCCCTCACCCGCGAGGCCATGGAGCCGTTCTGGCTGCCGATGACGCCGAACCGGCAATTCAAATCCAAGCCGCGCATCTTCGTCGGCGCTGAAGGCATGCATTACCTCACCGATGACGGTCGACGGATTCTCGACGGAATGGCCGGGCTGTGGTGCGTGAACGCGGGCCACGGCCAGCGACGGATCGTCGAGGCTATCCAGGCACAAGCCGCAAAACTCGATTTCGTCTCCTCGTTCCAGATGAGCCATCCGGCGGCCTTCGAGCTCGCGCGGCGCATCACCGAGATTGCGCCCGCAGGGCTCGACCATGTCTTCTTCACCAACTCAGGTTCGGAATCGGTCGACACCGCGCTGAAGATCGCGCGCGGCTATCACCGCGCCCGCGGCGAGGCCAGCCGCATTCGCTTCATCTCACGCGCCAAGGCCTATCATGGCATGGGCTGGGGCGGCCTCTCGGTCAGCGGCATCGTCCGCCATCGCCGGGATTTCGGTCCGCTGCTGCCGGAGGTCGACCACCTCCCGCATACGCATGATCCCGAGCACGCGGCGTTCTCCCGTGGACAGCCGCAATGGGGCGCGCATTTTGCCGACGAGCTCGCAAAGCTGCTGCAGCTCCATGATCCCAGTACCGTTGCCGCTGTCATCGTCGAGCCCGTGACCGGATCCGGTGGCGTGCTGCCGCCGCCCGTCGGCTATCTCGAACGGCTACGCCAGATCTGCGACCAACACGGCATTTTGCTGATCTTCGATGAGGTGATCACCGGGTTCGGCCGCCTGGGCGCAGCCTTCGGTGCCAATGCGTTCGGCGTGACGCCTGATCTCATCACCTGTGCCAAGGCCATGACCAACGCCGCGGTGCCAATGGGCGGCGTCATCGCCAGCGGCAAGGTCTATGACGCGCTGATGCAGGGGCCGGAGAACACCATCGAGCTGTTCCACGGCTATACTTATTCGGCCCACCCGCTCGCCTGCGCGGCCGGCCTTGCCGCACTCGACGTGTACCAGGACCTCGGCCTGTTCGAGCGCGCACACCGCCTCGCGCCGGTGTGGGAAACCCATGCGCATGGCTTGCGCGACCTGCCCCACGTCATCGATATCCGCAACATCGGATTGCTGGCCGCGATCGACCTGAAGCCACGCGAGGGCGCACCGGGTGCACGCGGCGCCGAATGCGCCGGCCGCTGCTACGAGGATGGCATCCTGATCCGTGGCAGCGGCGACACGCTGTTGATCTCACCGCCGCTGATCATCACCGAGGAGCAGATCGGCGACATCTTTGTCGCCATCCGCCGGGCGCTGGGCAGCATCGGCTAGTTATTTATCACGCCGGCAGCGCATCGAGGTGGCAGGCCACCCATTGCTCGCCCTCGGCCGAACGAAGCTGCGGCTCTTCCGTCCGGCAACGATCGAACACGTAGGGGCAGCGGGTGTGGAAGCGGCATCCGCTCGGCGGATTGATCGGACTCGGCACGTCGCCGCCGAGGATGATGGGATTGCGCTGCGCACCGGGCTCCGGCAACGGGACCGCCGAAAGCAGCGCTTTGGTGTAGGGGTGTCTTGGCGCAGCAAAGATCTCCCGGCGCGGCGCCACCTCGACGATCTTGCCGAGATACATGACCGCGACGCGATGGGTCATATGCTCGACGATGGCAAGATCATGGCTGATGAACAGCAGCGCTAGGCCAAACTCGCGCTGAAGATCCTGCAACAAATTGACGATTTGCGCCTTGACCGAGACGTCGAGCGCAGAGACCGCCTCGTCGCAGACGATCAGTTCGGGTTCCGCTGCGAGCGCCCGTGCAATGCCGATGCGCTGACGCTGGCCGCCGGAGAATTCGTGCGGCCTGCGGTTGAGCGCCTCCCGCGGGAGACGCACCGTGTCCATCAGCGCCGTCACGCGCGTCTCGAGATCGGCTGCAGATTTGGCGAGGCCGAAATTGCGGATCGGCTCGGCCAGGATGTCGCGCACGCGCATGCGGGGATTGAGGCTCGAAAACGGATCCTGGAACACCACCTGCATGCGTTGCCGCAGCTGGCGCATCGTGCTCGGATGCGCGTCGTCGATGCGCTGGCCGTCGAGGATCACCTGCCCGGACGTCACATCGAACAGCCGCAGGATGGCGCGGCCGACCGTCGACTTGCCGCAGCCGGACTCGCCGACCAGCGACAGTGTCTCGCCGCGTGCAATCTCGAAGGACACGCCGTCGACCGCATAGACCCATTCGGACTTGCGGCCGAAGAGACCCCTATTGACCGGAAAGTGCTTCTTGAGGTCGTTGACCTGGAGCAGCGGAGGACTCATGCCGCGATTGCCCCCTTGGCGGAGTAGTGGCAGGCGGCGATATGGCGAGGCGCCTTCTCTTCAAGCCCCGGCGCATATTGCCGGCAGAGATCGGTCGCCAGCGCGCAGCGGCCGGCAAAGACGCAGCCGGTGATGGGCTTGCGCAGATCGGGCACCTGTCCGGGAATTTCGGCAAGCCGCCTCGCGGCGCCGGTCAGCGAGGAGCCGAGCCTCGGCACCGCGCCAAGCAGGCCCTGCGTATAGGGATGACGCGGCGAACGAAACAGCTCGGCCACCGGCGCCTCCTCGACCTTGCGGCCCGCATACATCACCATAACGCGCTCGGCGATCTCGGCGACCACGCCGAGATCGTGGGTGATCAGAATGATCGCCGCACCCACGCGGCTTTTCAGGTCCAGCATCAGCTTAAGGATCTGCGCCTGGATTGTCACGTCGAGCGCGGTCGTCGGCTCGTCCGCAATCAGAAGTTTTGGATTGCAGGCCAGCGCGATCGCGATCATCACGCGCTGGCGCATGCCGCCGGAGAGCTGGTGCGGATATTCGCGCACGCGCCGCTTCGGCTCGGGAATACCGACCAGCGTCAGCATTTCGATTGCATGCGCTTCGGCGGCCTGCTGGTCCAGACCCTGATGGATCATCAGCGTCTCGCGGATCTGGCGACCGACCGTCAGCACCGGATTGAGGCTCGTCATCGGTTCCTGAAAGATCATCGAGATATCGTTGCCGCGGATGGCGCGCATCTCGCGATCCGAGAGCTTCAGGAGATCCTTGCCCGCGAAGCGGATGGCGCCCGCGATCCTGCCCGGCGGCTCGGGGATCAGCCGCATCAGGGACATCGATGTCACCGACTTGCCGCAGCCGGACTCGCCGACGATGGCGAGCGTCTCGCCTTCGTTGACATGGAACGACACGCCATCGACCGCGCGGTTGATGCCGCTGGGCGTCCGGAAGTGGGTTTGAAGGTTCTCGACTTCGAGCAACGCCATCGCGATCAGCTCCGCAGCATCAGAGGCTCTTGGCCATGCGCGGATCAAGCGCATCACGAAGACCATCACCGAGCAGGTTGACGGCGAGCACGGTGACGGACAGGAACGCCGCCGGGAAAAACACGATGTAAGGCTTGACCTGCCACAGGGCGCGGCCTTCGGCCATGATGTTGCCCCAGGACGGAATGGTCGGCGGCGTCCCGGCGCCGATAAAGGACAGGATCGCCTCCGTGATCATGGCACTGGCGCAGATGTAGGTCGCCTGGACCAGCATCGGCGCGAGCGTGTTGGGCAGGATATGGCGCAGGATGATCATCGGCGTGCGTGTGCCGCAGGCCACCGCCGCATCGACATAGGGCTGCTCGCGCAGCGACAGCACGACGCTGCGGACGAGGCGCGAGACGCGCGGGATCTCGGCGATGGTGATCGCCAGAATGACGTTGCCGACGCTGCCGCGCGTCAGGGCCATCAGCGCGATCGCCAGCAGGATCGGCGGGATCGACATCAACCCGTCCATGAAGCGCATCAGGATGCCATCGGCCCAGCGAATGAAACCGGAGACGATGCCAATGGCAAGCCCGACGGCGGAGGCAAAGATCGCAACGGATAGTCCGACCGTGAGCGAAACCCGTGCACCAAAGAGCACGCGCGAATAGATGTCGCGGCCAAGCACGTCGGAGCCAAACCAGAAAGCGGCCGACGGCGCGCGGGTGCGCTTGGCGGGCGCGAGCGCGGTCGGATCGACTGTCCAGAGATACGGTGCGAAGATCGCAATCAGAACGAGTGTCAACAGCAGCGCGCCGCCGATCGCGACCGTCGGATGGCCGCGCAAAAAGCCGATGATGCCACGCCGGATCACAACGGGCCGAAGAATCTCGGGCAATTGAGGCGCGAGGACGAGACCCGGAGGCAGCGCGAGCGGGCTGACGGTCGTATCGGTCAATAGCGGATCCTCGGGTCAACGAGCGTGTAGGTGACGTCGATCATCAGATTGACGAGGACGTAGACGAAGCTGAACAGCAGCACGATGCCCTGAATAACCGGATAGTCGCGGCGCAGGATCGCATCGATCGTGAGACGGCCGAGGCCGGGGATCGCGAACACGCTTTCCGTCACGACCGCGCCGCCGATCAGCAGCGCGATGCCGATCCCGATCACGGTCACGATCGGCACTGCCGCGTTCTTCAAGGCGTGGATGAACAGGATGCCGCCCTGCCCCATCCCCTTGGCGCGCGCGGTGCGGATATAGTCCTGCTGCAAGACCTCGAGCATGGTGGCGCGGGTGATGCGCGCGACCAGCGCGATGTAGACACAGCCGAGCGCGATCGCCGGCAGGATCAGGTTTTGCAGCCACGGCCAAAAACCCTCCGTGAGCGGCGTGTAGCCCTGCACCGGAAGCCATTCGAGCTCCAGCGCGAAGACGTATGCAAGGACATAGCCGACAACGAAGACCGGCAGCGAGAATCCAAACACGGCGAACGCCATGATGGCGCGATCGATGAAGCTTCCCGCCTTCCAAGCCGCGACCACCCCCAACGGCACCGCGACGGCGATCGTGAGCAGAAGCGTGACACACATCAGCGACAGCGTCGGACCGAGGCGCTGCCCGATCATCGTGGAGACCGGAAGGTTGGTGAAGATCGAGGTGCCGAGATCGCCGTGCAGGATGCGCCAGACCCAGCTTCCGAACTGAATCAGGAAGGGCCGATCGAGGCCGAGGCTCTGGCGGATACGCTCTACATCCTCCGGGCTTGCCTGGTCGCCCGCAATCACCACGGCGGGATCACCCGGCGCGATGTAGAGCAGGCTGAACACGAACAGTGCAACAATCGCCATCACCGGCAAGGTGGAGACGATGCGCCGGAGGATATAGGGGAGCATCTGGCCTCAGTGCAGGATCATGCGGACTTCGATACGCCCCAGAACAAGGGCACAGGTCCCTTGGCAACACCGGATACGTTCTTGCGCCACGCGGTGTAGCCCAGGAAGAAGCCGGTCGGAGCGTAGACGACGTCATCCATCGCCGCCGTGTTGAGACGACCGATGGCGGCCTTCTCCTCGTCAATGTTCTTAGCTTCGAACCACGAGGTGACCTCCTTTTCGGTGGCCGGACTGGTGGGCCAGCCGAACCACGCCTTGTCGCCGGTGGCGCGAATGGCCGTGTAGGGCGCAGGATTGACGCAATCCGCGCCCGCGTGCCAGGTGTGGAACATGTTCCAGCCGCCTTGTCCCGGCGGCGCCTTCACCGCACGACGCGCGCCGACCGTGCCCCAATCGGTCGCCACGAAGTCGACGTTCATGCCAAGCTTCTTCAGAAGATCCGCAGTCACGTCGCCCATTGCCTTGGTGATCGGCTGGTCCTGCGCGACGAGGCAGGTCACCGGCTGGCCGGAATAGCCGCTCTCGGCGAGCAGTTTCTTGGCGGCATCGAGATCGCGCTTACCCTTCAGGATATCGCCACCCACTTCGGTGTACAGCGGCGTATCCGGCGTGAAGAAGCTGGGCAGCGACTTCCAAAGCGAATTGTCGTCGCCGACGATTGCGCGCATGTAGTCTTCCTGGCTGAGCGCCATCATCACCGCGCGCCGCGCCTTGACGTCGTTGAATGGCGGATACAGGAAATTCATGCGGAACGAGCCGATATTGCCGAGGGGATCGCCGATATCGACGCTGATGTTCTTGTTCTTCTTCAGAACCGGGACGAGATCGGCGATCGGGTTCTCCCACCAGTCGATCTCGCCATTCTGCAACGCGGCCGCCGCGGTTGCCGGATCCGGCATGATCACCCACTCGACGCGATCGACCATCACCTGCTTGCCGCCGGCCAGCCAGGATGGCTTCTCCTGCCGCGGCACGTAGTCCGCGAATTTCTCGAACACGGCTTTCGCGCCGGGGACCCACTCGCCCTTGGCGAACTTCAGCGGACCGGAACCGATATAATCCGAGATTTGCTTGAACGGGTCGGTCTGCGCAATGCGCTCCGGCATGATGAAGGCAACCGGCGCGTTGTTCTTGCCGAGCGCGAAGAGCAGCTTCGGGAACGGCTGCTTCAGCACCCATTTGAAGGTGCGGTCGTCGACGGCCGTGAGCTCCTGCTGGTTCGCCTTGATCATCAGGCCCATCGGATCGCGCACCGCCCAGCGATTGAGGCTCGCAACGACGTCCTTGCTCAGCACCGGCTCGCCGTCGTGGAATTTGAGCCCCGATCGCAGCTTGAACGTCCAGGTCGTGCCATCGTCGGTCACTTCCTCGGACTCGACCATCTGCCGCTGCGGCTGGAACGAGGAATCGATGCCATAGAGCGTGTCCCAGACCATCGCGGCCGCATTGCGCACGACATATTGCGTGCCCCAGATCGGATCGAAATTGGCGAGATTGGCCTGCGGCACGAAGCGCAGGGTCCGGGCCGAGGCGCCTTGCGCGATCGCAGGCGCCGAGAGGCCACCCGACAATGCCAGACCGCCCGCGCCAGCAAGTCCCTTCAATACGGTCCTGCGATCCATGAAATCCTCCCAGTAATGCCCTGATACCGGCCGTTCATTGGCCAACGGTAAATGAAACCGAGCCCATTAGCGTGCAAATGGTATGCCAGTAACCGCGTGTCCGCCAGCGGGTTCTCATCGACTTTCTGGCTAGTCCAGATGTCAAAGAGCGACCGCCAGCACCGGCCCGGTCTGAATATGCGGGATCGCCTCGACCAGCTTGCGGGTGTAGTCGGTCTTCGGGTTATCGAACAAGGCCCGGCTTTCGCCCTGCTCCACGATGCCGCCGTTTCGCAGCACGATGGTGCGGTCGCACAACATGCGCACCACGTTGAGATCGTGACTGACGAACAACAGCGCGATGTCGTTCTCGCGCCGCAAACGGTCGAGCAATTGCAGCACCACCGCCTGCACGGAGACGTCGAGCGCTGCAGTCGGCTCGTCCAGCACCAGCAGCCGCGGCCGGCAGGCAATGGCGCGGGCGATGCCAACGCGGGCCTTCTGGCCGCCCGAGAGCTGATGCGGGAAGCGCGGCAGCAGATCCAGCGGCAACCCGACCCGTTGCGCGCACTCTTCCACCCGCTTGCGCAGCGCATCGCCCGCACGCATGCCGTCGAGCCGCATCAGGGGATGCGCGATGCAGTCAAAGGCAGAGTAGCGCGGGTTAAGGCTTTCGTTCGGGTCCTGGAAGACCATCTGGATATCTTTGCGGAAGGGAGAGCCGTGGAAGTCGCGCGACGCGATGTGGCCGATCGACTGGCCATCGAACACAATGTCGCCTTCGCTCGGATCGATCAGGCGACAGATCATCCGCGACGTCGTGCTCTTGCCGGAGCCGGATTCGCCGACCAGCCCGACGCTCTCGCCGCCGGCCATGGTCATGGAGAAGTCGGCAACCGCCGCCGAACCTTGATCGAAGCGTTTGGCGAGTTTGCGTACCTCAAGAAGCGGCGGGGTGCCATGCGCGACCTCCGTCCTTGGCTTGCTCACGACCGCCGCGTAAGCCTCCCGCTCCTCTTCCGTCACGAGATCCTCTATCCGGGAGGTCGCGGTCGGCGACGCCGCAACCAGGCGCCTGGTATAGGCGTGCTGCGGCGCGCTGAAGAGTCTCCTGGGATCTGCTTCCTCGACGATACGGCCGCGCTCCATCACCGCGATGCGGCGGCAATAGCGGGCCGCAAGCCCGAGATCGTGGGTGATCAGGATCGTCGCCATGCCACGCGCGGCTGCTATGTCCGCCAGGAGATCCATCACCACCTTCTGCGTGGTGACGTCGAGCCCGGTGGTCGGTTCGTCAGCAATCAAGAGCGACGGATTGCAGGAGATCGCGATTGCGATCATGACGCGCTGGCACATGCCGCCGGACAGCTCGTGCGGATAGGCGCTCATCCGCGCTTCGGGATCACGGATCTGGACGGCGCGCAACAGATCCAGCGCCTCGGCGCGTGCAGCCTCCTTCGAGATCCGCTTGTGGGTGAGGATGGCGTCCGCGATCTGCAGGCCGATGGTCCGGATCGGATTGAGCGCCGCCCGCGGGTTCTGGAAGATCATCGACATCGCGGCGCCCTGGAGCTGACGGAGGTCGTCACCCCTGAGCTTCGTCACGTCCTGACCACGAAACAGGATCTTGCCGCCAATGACGCGACCGGCCGCGTCCAAGAGCCGCGTCGTCGCAAAGCCCGTGACCGACTTGCCCGACCCGCTCTCGCCGACGAGGCCAAGCATCTCGCCGGATTGGACCGCGAGCGTAACGCCGCGGACAGCCTCGACCATGCCGCGCCGCGTCGAGAACGCGACGTGGAGGTCGTCGATCTTGAGCAACTCCTCGCTCATGTGCGCATGCGGGGATCGAGAATATCCCGCATCCCGTCGCCGAGAAGGTTGAAGCACAGCACCGCCATCATCAGTGCAAGGCCCGGGAAGGCCACCAGCCACCAGCGTCCCGTCGAGATGAAGCGCGCACCTTCGGCAACCATGATGCCCCATTCCGGCGTCGGCGGCTTGACCCCGAGACCGATGAAGGACAGGCCAGCCGCATTCAGAATGGCCCAGCCGAGATTGAGCGAGATCTGCACCGCCATCGCCGGCAGGATATTTGGCAGCAGGAAGCGCAGCACCACGGAGAAATGGCTCTCGCCGCAGGCGCGCGCCGCCTCGACCCAGCCGACATTGCGGCGGACATTCACCTCGGCGCGTGCGAAGCGGATGTAGAAGGGAAGATTGATGATCGCGGTGGCAATCACGATGTTCTCGATCCTGTTTCCGAGCGCTGCCACCATCGCCATCGCCAGCACGAACAGCGGAAAGGCCATCATCACGTCGACGAATCGGCCGACGCCCCGATCCAGCCTGCCACCTGCATAGCCGCAGAACGCGCCCAGGACCGCGCCGATCACGAAGGAGATGCCAACCGCGGAGACCGCGATGGCCAGATCAAGCCGTGCCGCGATGACGAGGCGGCTGAACACGTCGCGGCCGAGCTGATCGGTACCGGCCAAATGCACCGCGCTTGGCGGCTGCAGTGCTTCCGAGACATTCGAGACCACGGGATCGTAGGGCACAATCCACGGTCCGAAAATCACGACCAGGACGAACAACGCAACGCCGGCCGCCGCGACGGCGGTGAGCGGGTTGCCGCGCAGGATCCAGACCGAATGGCGAAGAGTGGCGCTTGTCATTCGACGGACACCCTGGGATCGGCGATGCCGTAGCAGACGTCGACCAGGAGATTGACTAGCACGAACAGGCTGGCCATCAGCAGCACGAAACCCTGCACCGGCGCATAGTCGGAGGACAACAGCGCATCGAGCGCGTAGGAGGCGACGCCCGGCCAGGAGAACACCTTCTCCACCAGCACATTCGCGCCCAGCATGGTCGAGAACACGATGCCGGCGATGGTAATGACGGGCAGGATGGCGTTCCTCAATGCATAAGTAACAACCACTTTGTGCCACGACAGCCCGACCGAGCGCGCGGTGCGCACGAAATCGCTGCCGAGCGACACCAGCATCGAGGCCCGCGTGATCCGCGCCAGCGGCGCGATCACGAACAGCGCCATGCTCACCGCCGGCAGGATCAGCTGCTTGCAGGCGGCCCACCAGCCTTCGACATCGCCGGCGAGCAAGAAATCGATCGACAGGAAGCCGGTCCGCTGCGGCGGCAGCGAGGTAAAGACATCGATCCGCCCGGTCGGATCAGGCGCAAGCCCGAGCAGATAATAGAAGACATAGATCAGCAGCAACCCCGACACGAAGGTCGGCACGCAGACGCCGAGCGCGCAGAACAGCCGTACGCCGTGATCGACGATCGATCCAGGCCGCAGCGCCGCGACGACGCCGAGCGGCACCGCCGCGATCAGCGCGATCAGGAGGGCGGTGAACGTCAGCTCGAGGGACGCCGGCAGCCGCTCGCGCAAATCTTTCAGCACCGGCTGCCCCGTCATCATGGAGCGGCCGAGATTGCCGTGGCCGATGTCGGAGAGATAGTAGACGAGCTGCTCCGGCACCGGCTTGTTGAGCCCCATCTGCTTGCGGATCTGCTCGATCTCCTCCTTGCCCGCATTGGGCCCCGAGGCGAAGAACACCGCAGGATCGCCGGGCAGGACGCGCATCAGGAGGAAGGTGAAGACCAGTACGCCGAACAGCGCCGGCAGGGACGACAACAGTCGCCTGCCCGCCCGCACCATCGTTGCACCAAGACCGCCCGTCACCTTGTAGCGTCCTTCCCGTTTGCCGACATCACTTGCGGCTGACGTCGCGATAATCGACCTGCCGATGGAACTCGTAGGTGTAGCCCTCGATCGACGACGCCATCACCGCGTCCTGGTTCGGTTGCCACAGCATGATCTGCGGCATCTCGCTGTTATGGATGGCGTTGAGCTTGCGGCCGTCCTCCTCGTACTTCGCCTTATCCGGCTCGAACCGGGCTTCCTGCGCGATCGCCACCAGCTCGGAGTTGTTGATCGAGCTATAATTCCAGCGCTGATTGCCGGTGTAGAAGTTGCGGTAGAAGTAATCGGTCGACGGCAGCCAGGCTACGATGCCTTCAATGTAGAAGGGAAGCTTCTTCTCGTTGATCAGCGTCGACATCTGCGCATCCGGCAGCTTCTGGATGTCGACCTTGATCCCGATCTTGCCGAGCGACTCCTTCACCAGCGCCGCCATCGGCTCCGCGGTCGAGGACTGGCCGACGTTGAAGCTGAAGGTGGTCGAGAAGCCCTCGGGGAAACCGGCGACCTTGAGATATTCCCTGGCCTTGTCGAGATCGAGCTTCACCGGTTGCTGGTAAGGATAAATCCCGTTCGCCGGTTTGCCGTCCGGCCAGGTCGCGCCGAACAGGGGCGCGCCGCGCCCGAACAGGGCGGCTTTGAACATGTCGTCATAGGGCAGCGCGAAAGCGATGGCGCGGCGGACATTGACGTTGTCGAAGGGCGGGATCTGGTTGTTCATCGAGACGAAGGTGATCGCATTGTATTGCGGCGTCGAGACCACCTTGAGCTTGCCCTTGGCCTCGAGCGATTGGACGTCGCTGGCCTGGAGATCGACGACGATGTCGGCATCGCCGCGCTCGACCAGGTTGGCGCGGGTCGCCGGCTCCGGCACCGACTGCACGATCACGCGCTTGAAGAACGCGGGCTTGCCGGGCGAGCCACGGTTCCAGTCTTCGTTACGCTTGATGATCACCTGCTCGCCGGGCTTGAATGTTTCGATCACATAGGCACCGCTACCGGCGGTGTGCTCCTTCAGCCAAGCCGTGGCCCAGGGATCATCCGCGCTCGCGTGCTCCTTCGCTACTTTCGAATTGATGATCACGGGATAGACGGTCGCGAGATTGGGCAGCGCGAGCTTGTCGGGCTTTGGCAGCGTCACCTCGACGGTGAGGGGATCGATCACCTTGAACTGATCGGCCGAGGTCATCGAGCCCGTCAGCAGCTGGGCCTTACCGAGGACCGGCGCGGTGACACAGCGATCGAGCGACCATTTTACGTCCTCGGCCGTCACAGGCGAGCCGTCCTGGAACTTTGCGTCCTTGCGCAGGTGAAACGTCAGCTTCAACCCGTCGGGGCTGACGTCGTAGGATTCGGCGAGTTCGCCCGTAATCGTGTCGAGATCGAACACCCATTTGCCGTTGAGCTGCTTGCGGCCGAACGCGACCAGCCGATCATAGGTGCTCATGCTCAGCGCGAAGGATTCCCGGGTCGAGCCGGGGATGTTGGGATCGAGCGTGTTGACGGATGCGCCGGTCACATAACGCAACGTCTCCGCCCTGGTTTGCGCTTGCGACGGCGCCGTCGCGATAAGCAACAGCGCAGTGGTGGCGAGGACATAGGTCGCGGGCCTCAAAGACACAAAACGCATTCGTTTTCCCTAGATTTTCGAGCGAAACACCAGCAAGGCAGGTCAAGAAAGAAGCAAGTTGCGCGCCAATTCTAGGAGGCGCTTCGTCGCGGGGATGCATAGATGATCATCGCGATTCCTCGATTTTTCGCGCCGGCCGCGCAACCACGGCCTGCGGCACGTCATAGGCGCTGAGCGATGCCCAGTGCTGTTCGATATCAGCGCGAAACAAGCCGCGTGTCAGGCCATGGACCAGCTTCGGGATGGCAGTCGTCATCGCGTTGATCGACGATCCCGATGGACCGAAACTCATGGTGGAGGCGATGGCGAAGAGATGGATGTCGGAGATCCACGGCGTCTCGCCGGGCACGCGCTCGGTGAAAGCGTAATCATCGGCGAGATAGGGAAAGCGGCCGAGCCGCGCGTTGCGCTGGTTCTCCGGCGGCTCGTAGCGATCGGCCCAGGTCGCGATATTGCCGGCGCATTTGGCGAGCTCGCCGCGGCCGGCAAAGCTCATGTCGATCCCGGTGCCGCAGATCACGAAATCCGCTGCGATGGCGCCGCGCGGCGTCTGCAGTTCAAGGCCGCCAGCAGTCTGTCGGGCGGCCTCGAGTGGCGCGCCCTCATGCAATGTGAAATTGGCATGCCGCGCGCAACGGTCATACGTCGGCTGCGGAAATCCTTCCCGCATCTCCAGGACCTTGCGCATGAAGCGCCAGCGCCAGGCATCGTCGAGATCGCTGAGATGCCGGAGGAAGCCACGAAAGGTCAGCCAGCGATAGGGCTGGATCACCTGGATCTGTGCACGGCGGCATAGCAAATGGACTTCCGCCGCGCCTGCCTCGAGCGCGGTGGCCGCATTGTCGAAGGCGGATGCGCCAGCGCCGATCACCGCAACACGCTTGCCGCGCAGGTTTTCGAAATCAATATCGTCGGCGACGGTGGCGACCGAGCTCGCCGGCAGTTCGCGGAGCTGCTCCGGAATCATCCAGCCGCCCATGCCCTCCTGGCCCGTCGCCAGCACGATCTTGCGCGCATAGAGCGTCTCGGCGACATCCGCGCGCTTGACGCGCGCCGCGAGCAGGCCATCGGAGGCTGGCGCAATCTCCAGAAGCTCACAGCTATTACGTACCGGCAAGCCGATCGTGCGCCGTAGCCACAACAGATATTCAGCCCAATGCTCGCGCGGGATCAGACCGAGCCTTTGCCAGCTCTCCTCGCCGAAGCGCGCCTCGTGCCAGGACTGATAGGTCAGGCTCGGGATGTCGAGGTCCGGACCGGTGTAGTCCTTCGGGCTGCGCAGCGTTGGCATGCGGGCATAGGTAAGCCACGGGCCTTCCTTCCCCTCCTCAGCCTTGTCGAGCAGCAGGATGTTGCTGACGCGGGAGCGCATCAGACCGAGGCCGATCGCGATGCCGGATTGGCCGGCGCCGACGACGAGCACGTCCAGCGCTGGCTTTCCGTCCGGTCCCGTCTTCGGCTCGAGCCATGCGGCGCCGGGATGCGCGATCATGGCGAGATCGGCGTGGACGCTCGCTTCAAGCTCTGTCAGCGCATCACTCATGCCGCGAGCCAGCCTCCGTCGACCACCATCACCGTACCAGTCGTAAAGGAAGACGCATCGCTGGCGAGATGCAGCGCCGTTTGCGCGATCTCTTCGGCGTGGCCGAATCGCTTCATGGCGTGGCGGTTGCGCGAGGTTTCACGCACCGCGTCCGAATTGGCGTGGCGGGCAAAGCTGCGGCGGAGCATCGGCGTATCGATCGCGCCGGGCGCAATCGCGTTGACGCGAATGCCGTCGGTTGCGAAATCCACCGCCATCGTCCGCGTCAGGCTGACGATCGCGCCCTTGGCGGCGATATAGGCGCTGTTTCCCTTGCCCCCGGCAATCGCGAGCTGCGACGCCAGCGTGATGATCGAGCCCTTGTTCTGCCGCTGCATATGGGGCACGGCCGCCCGCGCCCACAGCCAGGTGCCGCCGACATTGGCGCGGAACACCGCGTCCCAGTCGTCCACGCTCGTCGTCAGCACGGTGCCGCCGCAGGAGAAGCCTGCAGCGGTCATCAGAATATCGAGCCGGCCATGTCGCGCGATGACGTCGCTGACGACGGTCTCGGCGAAATCGGTATTGCCGACGTCGCCGACATGTGTCGTTGCTTCACCCACCAGACTAAGCGTCTCCTGAAGGCCGGCAGCGTCGCGATCGACGAGGGCGAGTCGTGCGCCCTCCTCCGCAAACAGTTTTGCGCTGGCGCGGCCGATCCCCGAAGCTGCGCCCGTGACGATGGCCGTGCGCCCTTGCAGCCGCATCTCAGATCCACTCCTTGTGCTGCTTCAACCAGGCGTTCATTGCTGCGGCGGACTCGGCACAGCCGAACCGCGCGCGCCAGCCGAACTCGTCCGCCATCCGCGACACCGACAGCGGCGCGCGATAGGGTCCATGCAGCTTGATCGCCGTGTTCTCTCCGGGCGCCGCGAGCGTGCATCGCAGGCCGGGATGCAATGCTGCGAAGGCCTCGCCCCATTGCAGCGCAGGCCATAACTTGCCGCTGGAGATGTTGTAGAGCCGATGGCGCGGGCGCTCGGCTTCGACGAGGATCGCCACGGCTTCCGCGGCATCCGGAGCGTAGATCCAGTCCCGCATGCCCGCTTCAGGCATGATCGCCGCCTCGCCGCGCGCGAACGCGGCCACAATCTGGTACTGGAGGCTCGGCGTATCGCGCACCGAACCGGGTCGCTCCCATGGACCGAACACCGCGCTCAGACGCACGCTCAGGAAATCGCCGCCAAAGAGCTCGGCATGGCGCGCGACAGATCGCTCCGAGGTGAACTTGCTAATGGCGTAGAACGAGACGGGATCACAGGGCGTCTCCTCGTCCAGAACTTCGACCCGCGCGCCCGCGGCGCCATAGGCCGATGCCGACGACAGATTGACGACGCGGCGAACGCCGTGACGGATCGCCGCGAGCAGGATGGGGATCTGCGCCATCACATTGATTTCGAGAACGCGCGCGGTCGATGCCCTCTCCAGTTCATCGCCGGCGGTGATCGCAGCCCCGAGCACGATCGCGTCAACGCCATCGGCGATAAGGGTGTCGATGGCATCGGCGTCGGTGATATCGCCCTGCACGGCTTTGAGCCGTGCGCCATAGTCAGCAAGAGATCGTCGCGCGGATGGCGGCAACTCCGCGCGGTCATACAGCGTCACGTCGTGGCCGCGCCCGAGCAGCGCCCCCGCAACATTAAGGCCGACAAAACCCGTGCCGCCGAAGATGACGATCTTCATCGCGCGTGATCCAGCGTCACAGCAGTTTTGCCCCGAAATTCCGTTCCGGATCCATGTCGGCGACGAGCCGGCCCGTTGGCCTTGCTGCCTCGCCGCCGCTCCGCGCCAGGAATTTGCCGCTGCCGGCGCTGGCGAGGCACTTGTCGCCGTCGATGATCACGCGGCCGCGCGAGAGCACCGACACTGGCCAGCCCTTCAGCTTGCGGCCCGCAAACGGCGTGTAACCGGCAAGATCGTGCATCATCTCGTCCGCGATCGTGGTCTCGCGATTGGGATCCCAAATCGCTATATCAGCATCCGCGCCGACCGCGATCGAGCCCTTGCGCGGATGCAGATTGTAGATTTTTGCGGGTGCCGTCGCGGTCAGCTCGACGAACTTTTCAAGGCCGAGCCGCCCCTTCGACACCATCGCGTCGAACAGCAACGGCAGCCGCAACTCTAGTCCCGGTAGGCCGTTCGCGACCTGCTTGAAGTTCGGATTGGGGCCAGCGCGCAGCTTGCCGGTCTCGTCGTAACGATACGGCGCGTGGTCCGATGAGATGGTCTGGAGATCGCCGAGCGACAGCGCCTGCCACAGCGCCTCCTGGTCCGAATGCGTGCGCGGCGGCGGGCTGCACATCCACTTGGCACCTTCCACGCCGGGCTTGTCGAGATCATTCGCCGTGAGGAACAGGTATTGCGGACAGGTCTCGGCAAACACCTTGAGCCCCTGTCCGCGCGAGTCGCGGATGACCTTGGCGCCTTCGGCGGTCGAGACATGGAAAATCATGATGGGCTGATCGATCAGCGCGGCCATGCCGATCAGCCGGGTGAAGGCTTCCGCCTCCGAGACGCGCGCGTGGCTGACGGCGTGGTATTTCGGCATCGTGTAGCCGCGCGCGAGCAGCCGCTTGACCATCCAGGCGATGATGCCGTGATTTTCGGCATGGGCGCACAACATCGCGCCAGACTGGCGCGCGGCGAGGAGAATATCGAGCAGCGGCTCGTCGTCGACCTTGAGCCGGTCGTACGTCATGAAGATCTTGATCGAGGCGTGCCCCTGCTTCACAAGCGCCGGAATGTACTCCTCGACCGTCTCCTTGGTCGCATCCGCGATGATCATGTGAAAGGCGTAGTCGATCACGGCGCCCTTTTTCGCCAGCGCGTGATAGTCCTCGACGACTTGTGGCAGCTTCATGCCGACGTGCTGGGCCGCGAACGGGATCACCGTGGTCGTACCGCCAAAGGCAGCCGACACGGTCGCGCTTTCAAAAGTGTCGGCATTCATGATGCCGGCGGCAGACAGCTGCTCGATATGCGCGTGACTGTCGACGCCGCCGGGCAGCACCAGCTTGCCGCGCGCGTCGATCTCGCGCTTGGCGGGCGGAAGCCCGCGACCGATCGCCGCAATGGTCTCGCCGGAGATGGCGACATCGGCCTCGAACACATCGGTCGTGGTGGCGACGCGGCCGCCGCGGATGATCAGATCGTAAGTGGGTTCAGTCATGAGGCACTCCATGATATGCCTGGGGCAAGTGATCGTAATTTCAAGGGAAGACCATCATGCCTCGGCCGCGCATTCTCGTCATCAACCCGAACTCCAATCCCATGGTCACGCAAGGGTTGGAAGATGCCTTGAAGCCGCTGGGTTTCGACGGTGGACCCGAGCTGGTCTGCCAGTCGCTGGCCGACGGGCCGTTCGGCATTGAAAGCCAGGCCGATGTCGATGGCGTCGCGATGCCGCTCCGAAAACTGGTCGAAGGCGACAACAGCTCGGCCGCCTTCGTGATCGCCTGCTACAGCGATCCCGGACTTCAGGTCTGCCGCGAAGGCACCGACCGCCCCGTGTTCGGCATCGCCGAATGCGGCGTGCTGACGGCGCTGGCCCGCGCCGAAACGTTTGGTGTCATTGCGATTGCGCAGCGTTCTATCCCGCGTCACATGCGCTATCTCAGGCAGATGGGATTGACCGACCGCCTTGCAGGCGAGCGTCCGCTCAACATGAGCGTCGCCGAAACTGCGTCCGGCGAAGGCACGCTGGCCAAGATGATCGATATCGGCCGTGCACTGCGCGACGAAGATGGCGCTCGCGCGATCGTGATGGGCTGCGCCGGCATGGCGCGCCATCGCCACCCGCTCGAAGACGCGCTCGGCATTCCCGTGATCGACCCGACCCAGGCGGCCGTCACCATGGCGCTGGGTGCGGTGCAGTTCTCGGCTCACTAGGCGTCCTTCAGCTCTTTGGCATCCTGCCGCGCCAGCCATTGCGCATGGCTCTCGCGCGCCAGCGCAAACGTGTCCCGCTGCGTCGTGTAGAGATTGCCGAACATGCGGCCGATCGGCCGGTAGGCGTCGAGATCGACATACATGTTGGCCTCGTCGACCAGGCCCTCACGCGCGTGAATCCGCAGGACCTCGCCGACCAGAAGCTCGCGATCGGGAGAGAAATTCAGCACGACATGGCGCCGACATTCGAGTGCGAAGGGCGCGGCGGCGAGGCGCGGCACCTTTACGTCGACCGAGGGAACCGTCGCGAGCCCGGTCGCTGCGACCTCGCTGTCACCGGACGGAAAGTCGACGGCACAATCGTTCATCGCCACCGACAGCGCCTCGTCCACCATGTGAACGACGAACTCGCCGTCGCGATGGATGTTGCGGGTCGTGTCCTTCGGGCTGTGATCCGGCTTGTGCTGGAGCCCGAGCACGATCAGCGCGGGGTTTTCTGAGAAGACGTTGAAGAAGCTGAATGGCGCAGCATTCACCGCTCCGCTCTCATCCAGCGTCGTCACCAGCGCAATCGGCCGCGGCACCACCACGCCGCAGAGAAGCTTGTAGCGATCGCGCGGATCGAGCTCGCGCAGGGAAATGCCCGATGGGCCCTTGTCCGCCATCGGCATCACTTCTCCGGCGGCGGTACCGCGCCGGTGCGGCTGGTGATCAGACCGTAATGCTCGATACGGCGGTGCTGCGCAAAGTTGAAGATCGTGGTTTTGCCGAAAATGGTGGCATCGAGGTCGCAAGCGTGAACCAGAACCTCGTCCTCCTCGCTCTTGGCCTCGGCGACAATCTCGCCATTGGGATCGACAATCAGGCTGCCGCCAAACAGGGGATGCTCGTCCTCGACGCCGGCCTTGGCCACCGCGACCACCCAGGTCGCGTTCTGATACGCGCCGGCCTGCACGGAGAGACGGTTGTGAAACAGGCGCTTCTCGACGCCCTCCTCGCTTCGCTCCGCATTCACCGACGGCGTGTTGTAGCCGATCAGCACCATCTCGACGCCCTGCAGGCCCATGACGCGATAGGTCTCCGGCCAGCGGCGGTCGTTGCAGATGGCCATGCCGATGATGCCGCCCAACTCGCGCCAGACGTTGAAGCCGAGATCGCCCGGCTCGAAATAGCGCTTCTCCAGATGCTGGTGCGACCGATTGGTGTCGTATTCCACATGGCCGGGCAAATGGACCTTGCGATATTTGCCGACAATCTTGCCGGACTTGTCGGTCAGGATCGCCGTGTTGAAATGATGGCCGTCGGGCGTCAACTCGGCATAGCCGAAATTCATCGCCATCTGATGCTGCGCCGCACGCTCGAACAGCGGCTTGCTCGCCGCGTTCGGCATCTCACGCTCGAACCAGATGTCGGCCTCCGCCCGATCCTCAGAATACCAGCGCGGGAAGAACGTGGTCAGCGCCAATTCCGGATAGACAATCAGGTCGGCGCCTTTGGCCTTGGCTTCGTCCATCAGCGCGATCATGCGCTTGATGACGGCCTCGCGGCTGTCGGCTTTCTGGATCGGGCCCATCTGGGCGGCGGCAACATTGACGATACGCATCAGCGAGTTCCTGATTTCTTGGCAAGTTTCCTGGCGAGGCTGGGGGATCGCAGCTTCAGGGGCGTGTCGGCGCGCGCAGCATAGCGCAGCCTTGCGCCGATTTGCCAGCCAAGCAGCTTTCATGCCGTACGCCTCCATTCCGCACCGTGCAAAAGCCGAACGGCCATGCGGAATCGTCGGACGTCATCCACACAAGTAATGGAGGCTCATTGCCTCCTCGTTATTGCGAGCGCAGCGGAGGCGACAGCGTCCCTTCTCCACACGCCTCAAACAGCAGATGCGCCTCAGTCTTTCCAATCGGGCTGCAAGCTTTCGAACGACATCATAATGATACAATTCGTCAACACACGGCGGCGGCGAAACTCTGGCGTTCACTCCTGGTTGATGTTTTAAGCACACGCCTCGCCCGCGATCGCGCGCTTCGCTTCCCTCCCGGAGCTTCACGAATGACATCAGCCGACCGGCCGGCGACGCGGCTCGCCACGCGCCTCTCGTTCCTGGTCGCCGGCTTCGGCCTTGCCTGCTGGGCGCCGCTGGTGCCCTTTGCGAAGGAGCGGCTCGCGGTCGATGACGCGGTCCTCGGCCTGCTGCTGCTCAGCCTCGGCATCGGCTCGGTCATCGCGATGACGGCCACCGGCATCTTGAGCGCACGCCATGGCACCAAGCCGATCATCATCGCGGGCGGAATCGGCCTCGCATTGGTCTTGCCCCTGCTGGTCGTCGCCGCCACGCCCCTGACATTGGCGATTGCCTTACTCGCATTCGGGGCTGCGCTCGGCTCCATCGATGTCGCCATGAACATCCATGCCGTCGAGGTCGAACGCGCGGCAGGACAGCCGCTGATGTCGGGCTTTCATGCGCTCTTCAGCATTGGCGGGTTCGCAGGCTCCGCGGTGATGACGGCGCTGTTGTCGTTTCATTTCGGACCGCTCGCGAGCGCATTGATCTGCTCCGTCCTGATGCTGATCGCGATGGCGCTTGCCTGGCCGCGCCTGCTGCGCAGGGCACAGGCGCAGGAGGGACCGCTGTTCGTGCTGCCGCACGGCATCGTGCTGTTGCTGGCGCTACTGGCGGCCATCACCTTCCTGATCGAAGGCGCGATGCTCGACTGGGGCGCGCTGCTCGTCATCGGCACGGGCCTCGTCAGCGCGGCGCAAGGGGGGATCGGTTACATCGTGTTCTCGATCGCGATGACCGTTGGCCGGCTCGGCGGCGACGCCGTCGTCGCGCGCATCGGCGATCGCGCAACGCTGGTCGGCGGAAGCCTGCTTGCCGTCGCGGGTCTTGCAGTGCTTTTGCTCGCGCCGAGCAAGGCCGTTGCCATCACCGGTTTCCTGCTCATCGGCCTCGGCGCCTCGAACCTCGTGCCGGTATTGTTCCGCGGTGCGGCGAGGCAGACCGCGATGCCCACGGGGCTCGCCGTGGCGTCGATCACCACCGCCGGCTATGCCGGTGTTCTGCTTGGCCCCGCCGGCATCGGTTTCGTCGCCCACGCCGCCGGACTGCCGATGGCATTCTGGATGCTCGCGGCGCTGATGTGCCTCGTCACTCTGTCGGCGCGGGCCGTAACCACAAAATAGAAACCATCTTCCGTCACACCAGGCTGGACTTGCCGCGGCTCAGCACCTCGCCCGCGCCCTTGTTGCCGACGATTTTGCCCTGCTCGTACACGACCCGGCCCCGCGCGATCGTCGTGACGGGCCAGCCGGTGACGTCAAAGCCTTCCCAGGGCGTGTAGTCGGAGCCGTGGTGCAGGTCGGCCTGGCGGATCGGTTTCGTGAGCTTCGGGTCCCACAGCACGATGTCGGCATCGAAGCCCACCCCGATCGAGCCCTTGCGGGGATAGAGCCCGTAGATGCGGGCATGGTTGGTCGCGGTCAGCTCGACGAACTTCTGAAGCGTGATGCGTCCTTTCGAGACACCCTCTGAGAACAGGATCGGCAGCCGCGTCTCGACGCCGGGGATGCCGTTCGGCACCCAACGGAACGAGGTGCGGGCATTCGGCGTCAGCTTGCCCTTGGGATCGTCGTAGCGGAACGGGCAGTGGTCGGACGAGAAGGTCTGGAACACGCCAGTGGTGATGCCTTCCCAGATCGCCTGCTGGTTCTCGACATCGCGCGGCGGCGGCGAACAGACATATTTGGCGCCTGATATGTCCATGTTCAGGCCCTTCATGTCGTCGGCCGTCAGCGTGATGTATTGCGGGCAGGTTTCGGCATGCACCGGCAGGCCGCGCTGCTGGGCCCAGCGTATCTGCTCCATCGCCTCGCGCCCGGAGACGTGGACGATCATGATGGGAACGCCGATCACCTCGGCATGGCTGATGGCGCGATGCGTCGCCTCGCGCTCGACGGCCTGAGGCCGGGAGACGCCGTGGTAATAGGGCGCGATATGGCCTTCACGCTCCAGCTTCGACGTCAGGAAGCGGATGGCGTCATAGCCCTCGCAATGGACCATGACCAGCGCCTCCTCGCGGCGCGCGACATCGAAGACCTCGAGCAGCTGCTTGTCGTTGAGCACGAGGTCGTCATAGGTCATGAACACCTTGAACGAGGTATAGCCGTCCTTGACCAGCGCCGGAAGCTCCTGCCCGAGCACGACGGCGGTCGGATCGGAGATGATGAGGTGAAACGCCGTGTCGATGTAGCATTCACCCTCCGCAAGCTTGCGGTAGTTCTCGACGCAGGTCCGTAGCGACGTCCCCTTCTCCTGGAGCGCGAAGGGCAGCACCATGGTGTTGCCGCCGGCGGCGGCCGCGCGCGTCGCCGAGGCAAAATCGTCGGCCATCACCACGTCGGGGCCCTGGGCCTGGGAGATGTGGACGTGGCTGTCGATCCCGCCCGGCAGCGCCAGCAGCCCCGACGCGTCGATCTCGCGCGGCGCGCCTTCGATGCCGTCGGCAATGGCGACGATCCGGCCGTCGCGAATGCCGATATCGGCGCGAAACTCGTCGCTGGCCGTCACGATGGTGCCGCCGCGAATGGCGAGATCGAGCTGCGTCGCTTGGCTCTGAAGCACTTGTGTCTCCGTCACTTCATCATTGCTGATGTCTGGAATATCCGCCCCCACGGCGCAAGGGCCCCGATGTCGCCGCCGGCGAGGCTCAGGCTCCGCCACAGCGTGACCGCGACAGAGTCGAGCACGGCGATATCCAGCTCCCGTTCGAGCGAGGCGGCAAGCGCGGCGCCGTCGAGATTGGTGCAGAGGATGACGACGGCGTCGGCGCCCTCCGCCGCCACCGCGCGGATCATGTCGGCGATCGTCGCGGGCGCGACCTCGCCGAAGGAGAAATTGTCGCGCAGGCCGAGATGTCGCTCAGCATGCGGCGCGATGCCCTCCTCAGCCCAGACATCGGCGATGCGACGCTGCACGTCATCGGTATAGGGCGAGACGAGGCCGACACGCTTGGCTCGAAGCGCGCGGGCGGCGTCGATGCAGGCGAGCGTCGAGGTCGTCGCCGGCACGTTTGCCCGCGCTGTGATCGCCTCGCAAAGGCTCCTGTCGCGGCTGATGCCGAGCCAACTCGCCGACGTGCCGTTCCAGGCGATCGCGTCGACCTTGGCATCAGCCAGCAGGTCAGCGGCCGGCAACATCACCGAGGCGTCGAACTGGCTCAGCGCCGCGGCATCGAGCGCGATCTCGGTGACGCGGAAACGGGAGAAATGGGCGGTGACATCAGTCACGCCGTGCAGCATGGCGCTGGTCGCGGGCTCCAGCACCGAATTGGAGGACGGCGTGATCATGCCGAGACGCTTGCGCATGGCCCTACCCTACGACGCCTGCGCAAGGCGCGTCGACTCCTCCCGGATCAGGGACAGGATGCGGCGCTTTGCGTCGTTGAATTCGGGGCTGGTGATGTCGCGCGGGCGCGGCAGGTCGAAATTGACGGCCTCACGGATCCGGCCCGGCCGCTTCGTCATCACCACGATCTTGTTGCCGAGCACCAGCGCCTCGTCGACGCTATGAGTGACGAACACGATGGTGCAACGGCGTTTCTGCCAGATCGCGACCAGCTCTTCCTGCATTTCGAGCTTGGTCTGGGCGTCGAGCGCGGCGAACGGCTCATCCATCAGGATCACGCTCGGGTTCATCAGAAGCGCGCGGGCGATCCCGACGCGCTGGTTCATGCCGCCGGACAGTTCGGAGGGATGATGATGCTCAAAGCCGCGCAAGCCAACGAGATCGATGAACTCCATGGCCCGATCGTACCGCTCGGCCTTGGCGACGCCCTTGAGCTTGAGGTGAAAGGCGACATTGTCGATCGCCGTCAGCCAGGGCATCAGGGTCGGCTGCTGGAACACGACGCCGCGATCGGAGCCTGGTCGTTCCACCTGCTTGCCGTCGACCAGCGTCCGGCCGGAGGTCGCCTGCTCGAAGCCGGCGATGATGTTCAGCAGTGTCGACTTGCCGCAACCTGACGGGCCGAGCAGGCAAGCGAAGTCATTGGCCTCGATGTCGAGATTGATGTTGTCCAGCGTCAGCAGGTCGCGACCGCGGCGCTTGTCGGAAAACACCTTGACGATGTTGCGAAGCTCGATAGCCGCCATCAGCCCGCCCTGCCCTGTACAGTGGTCGTCGTCTGCCAGCGCAGCGTTCGCGCCATGATCGCCTTGAGGCCGAGGTCGGAGAGATAGCCGAGCAGCCCGATCGAAATCATCGCCGCGAGCACGATGTCGTAGCGAAGGAAATAATAAGAATCCCACAAGACGTAGCCGAGGCCGCTCTTCACCGCAACCATCTCGGCCGTGACCGTCAGCATCCAGGCTGATCCGACCGCGATGCGTAACCCTGCGAAAATCGAGGGCAGCGCAGCCGGCAGCACGATGTCGGTCAGCATCTGCCGTTGGCTTGCGCCCATCATCGCGCCGGCACGCACGAGATTGTGGTCCACCGTCTTGACGCCGTGAATGCTGTTCATCAGCACGGGAAAGAAGGCGCCGAGGAAGACCAGGAAGATCGCCGGCTTGTCGGCGATGCCGAACCAGATGATCGCCAGTGGAATCCAGGACACTGGCGGGATCGGACGCAGCATCTGGAGCGTCGGCTCCAGCGTCTTCTCGAACAGGCGCGACCAGCCGATCGCGACGCCGGCAAGGATTCCAAGCAGGCTCGCCAGCGCAAAGCCGCCGAAGACGCGCAAGGCGCTGGCGAGCGCATCGCGCAGCCAGTGCCCGGAATAGGTCTGCGTGGTCTCATCGAACCCGAACACCCAATCACCGAGCGCATGCAGCACCGCGCTCGGCGCCGGCAACAATGCCGGCGGCAGAACGCCGCTGCGGGCAAAGGCTTCCCAGCCCGCGATCAACAGTGCGGGGACGACGACGCGTTCGAGCCCCTGAAACAGCCGGGTCAGCCGGAACGCCGGCTTGGCTGGAGCTGCGTCAGTAACCGAGGTCATTCTTGGCTTTTCCCGTGGCCTGCTCCAGGAACGAATAGTCCATATTCTTCTCCGCTTCAGCGGAGACGTCCTTCGAAATGTATTTGAGGTCGCGCATCATCGCCGCGATCGCGAGCGTCTGCGAACGATGGATCGCGGGATCGGGCGAAGCATTGTTCAGCGCCTCGGTCGCGACCGTCTTGTCGAGGCCGGTGAGCTTGTTGATGACGTCGATCCACGGACCCTTGTCAGCGACCAGCTTGTTGTCGAGCTCGACCACGGCGGTGACGACGCCCTGAACGCCGGCACGCTGGCTCGCGATCACGTCGGACCGGGTGACGATGAGGTTCGTGAGATTTCCGGCTGCCTGGTCGTAGGGCAACACAAAGTGCTTGCCTGCGCCGGCGAGCCGGATCTGCGAAGCAAACGGTTCGACCGAGCAGATCATGTCGACCTCGCCACGCTGGAGCGCCGCGAGGTGATCGGATGGATTTGGAATGTTGATGAACTGGATGTCCTTGTTGGGATCGACACCCTGCTTGAGAAATGCGCCACGCATGTGAATGTCCTGCGCGTTGCCGCGAGACGCTGCGACCTTGAGCGGCTGGCCATCGCTCTTCCCCTTGGCAACCATCGCCTTGAACGCGGTCCAATCATCAGGCGGAAGGTTCAGCTTCGTAGACGAGAGGCATTCCGAGCCGCCGTTGATCTGGCCGGACACGGCGACGACGTCAAAACCTTTGTCGAGCGCGGTGATGTAGTGCAGGTAGGTAACCTGCGCGACGTCGATGCTCTTCGATATCAAAGCGGTGAGGACGTCATTGCCCGAGTTGAAGCCGGTGGCCTCGACCTCGACATTCTTGGCCATGCCCGGGATCAGCGACATCGGCAGGCAATGCGCACATTTGGCGTAGCCGAGCTTTATCTTCGCGGTCTGCGCGGAGGCGAGATCGCTTCCACCAAGCAGCGCCGCCAGCATCATCAGGCCCAGTCGCAAACTCGTCCGCATCGCTTACTCCGTTTCGAAGGCGCGACATCTCGCGCATCGCGCAAGATCATCCGTCGCTCTTCGCCGCTGCGCAATCCGCTTTTGCATGCTGCATACAATTTGCGCGGTATGCATTTGTTTTCAGCCAGATGCGTCGATATTTTGGGCAAGCCAGAGAGCGGGAAATGGCTAAGATCAATTTGAGAAGCGAGGCACGCGTGCAGCCAAAATCGGAGGCGCCGAAGGGGCGAAAATCGCCCAAACTCAAGCGGATGGGCCTGCATGAGCGCGCGGCCGCGCGGATGCGCACGATGATCATTCGCGGCGAGCTGCCGCCGGGATCGCAGACCCAGGAGACCAAACTCTCGAAGTCGCTTGGCGTGTCGCGCACACCGCTGCGCGAGGCGATGAAGGTGCTCGCCGCCGAAGGATTGATCGAGCTGCGGCCGAACCGCAGCCCGCGCATCGCAAGCCTCGCGGTCGACGGCATCTCCGAATTGTTCGAGGCGCTGGCCGGCATCGAGCGACTTGCCGCAGAGCTCGCCGCGGCGCGTGCCACCGAGCGCGATCTTGCCCGCTTGCGCACGCTTCAGACCCGGATGGAGGGTCATCACCGTAGCGGCAAGCTCGACGACTACTTCGCCATCAACGGTGATATCCACACCACCATCGTCCGTATGGCCCGCAACACGCCGCTACGCGAGGCGCATGAGACGCTGATCACCCGCGCCGAGCGCGCGCGCTACCTCGCCCTCGGTGCCGACCGCCGCTGGAGCAATTCGGTCGACGAGCACGCCGCTATTCTTGCCGCGCTCGAGGCGCGCAACGGCGAGGCGGCCGGCCGCCTGCTCGGCGCTCATGTCGCACGCACCGGCACGGCGCTGCTCGAAGTCCTCGCCAAATCCCAACCCAGGCAGAAGGCGTCGCAATCATGAAGCTTCTGCTGCTCAACCCGAACACCAGCACCGAGGTCACCCGGCTGATGACGGGCGTCGGACAGCGCGCGGCGTCTCCCGGCACCGAGCTGATCCCCTGCACCGCGACGCGCGGCGTGCCCTATATCTCGACGCGCACCGAGGCCCAGATCGGTGGCGCCATTGCGCTGGAGATGCTGGCCGAGCAGCAGCGGAACGTCGACGCCGCAATTATCGCAGCCTTCGGTGACCCCGGCCTGTTCGCCGCACGCGAGACCTTCGACATTCCCGTGGTCGGCATGGCGGAAGCGGCGATGCTCACGGCCTGCATGGCCGGGCGCCGCTTTGCCATCGTCACTTTCGCACAGGCCTTGGGGCCCTGGTACGAGGAATGCGTCCGCGCCCACGGGCTATGGGAGCGCTGCGCTGGTATCCGCATGCTCGATACGCCGTTTCAAGCGATCTCCGAGGTCGGCACCGAAAAGGAGGATGTGCTCGTCGATCTCGCGCATCGTGCGATCGTCGAGGACGAGGCCGACGTTCTGATCTTCGCGGGCGCCCCGCTTTCGGGCCTCGCCGAGCGCGTCGCCGACCGGGTCCCCGTCCCGGTGGTTGATCAAGTGATCGCCTCGGTGAAGCAGGCCGAGGCGCTAGTTGCGCTGCGCCTGCGCAAGGCCACGGCGGGGACGTTCCGAAGGCCTGCAGCCAAGCCAACCATTGGTCTTGCCGAGGTGCTCGCCGCCCGGCTCGAGCATCGCGACAACGCGTGAGAAGGGTCGGACCAGAGATGCGAGGGCACGAGACTTGCTTTCTTTCCGGGAAGAAGGGGAGGCAACACCATGGCTGACACGCCAGGCGGGCGATCGCTCGTCGTCGACGCGGTGACCCACCGCTATCCAAGCGGCGCGCTTGCCGTCGAGAACATCAATCTCGACATCAAGGGTGGCGAGATCATCGCACTGCTCGGGCCCTCCGGCTGCGGCAAGACGACGCTGCTGCGCATCATCGCCGGCTTCATCGCACAGACCCAGGGGCGGATCATCATCGGCGACGACATCGTCGATGCGCTGCCGCCCAACCGCCGCGCCGTAGGCATCGTGTTCCAGAACTACGCGTTGTTTCCGCACCTCTCGATCAGCGAAAATGTCGGCTATGGCCTCGCCGCTCGCGGCGTCGACAAGGCGTCGCGCCAGCGTGAGGCACAACGGCTGCTCGAACTCGTGCAGTTACCCGCGATGGCGGAGCGGCTGCCGCGGCAGCTCTCCGGTGGCCAGCAGCAGCGTGTTGCGCTCGCCCGCGCGCTCGCAATCAAGCCGTCGATCCTGCTGCTCGACGAGCCCTTTGCTGCGCTCGACAAGAATCTGCGGCTCGACATGCAGATCGAGGTCAAGCGGTTGCAGCGCGTCTCCGGGATCACGACGCTGATCGTGACCCACGACCAGGAAGAGGCGCTGTCGATGGCCGACCGCGTCGCGGTGTTGAGCCACGGCAAGCTCGAACAGTTCGGCACACCATCTGACGTCTACGACCGTCCGCAGACCCTGTTCGTCAACACCTTTGTCGGCTCCAGCAACCGTATGCCGGGCGTCGTGGTCTCCGCGGACCGCACGGCTGCAAAGGTACGGCTCGATGCCGGCGCGGAGATCATCGCGCGGCCGGCCGGCGGCACCCTTAGCGAGGGTGGCCGCGTCACCGTGTGCATCCGCCCCGAACATCTGCAATTCGTCGGCGACGAGACCGGCTTTGCCGGCGTGGTCGGCATGTCGCTGCCGCTCGGGGCGACCGTCGTGCACGAAGTGACTACCGCCGACGGCTCCGGCGTCAAGATTTCCCAGGCGCGCATCGGCGAGACGCGCGCGCTGGAGAACGGTGCCGCGGTGCGCCTCGCGCCGCTGGCCCCGTCGCTCGCCAACGCCTTTCCCGCAACGCTTTAGATCCAGTCCATAGTCCACAGGGAGTTCGACATGATCCTCAACCGCCGAAGCCTGATGACCACCGCGCTCACCCTCGGCGCCATGAAGGCGTTTCCGGGCTTGAGCTACGCCCAGGCCCGCCCACTGGTGTTTGCGACCTTCACCGGAAGCTGGGAGGAAGCGCACAAGGCCGTGCTGGTGCCGGCGTTCCGCAAAGCCAATTCGGACGCGGCGATCGTGCTCGATCCAATGCTGTCGGTCGACCAGATCGCGAAGATCAACGCCGCCAAGGCCAATCCGCCGATCGACGTCATGCTGCACGATCCCGGTCCGGCGCTTGTGGCGATTGGCCAGGATCTCGCAGAGCCCTATCCGGTCGAGAAGAGCGCCTATTACAAGGACCTGATCACCGAGGCGCAGGAGCCGATGGGCCCCGCTCCGTTCTTCCAGGTCGTCGGCCTCACCTATAATCCGGAAGCCGTCAAGACGCCGCCGACCTCCTGGGCCGATCTGTGGAAGCCGGAATTCAAGGGCCGCGTCGGCATCACCAACCTCAATTCGACGCTCGGCACCGGCTGGCTGGTCGAGATCGCGAAAATGCGTGGCGGCTCGGAGGCCAATGTCGATCCAGGCTTCAAGGCGATCGAGGAGCTGAAGCCCAATCTCGCCGCGGTCGCCGCCAATCCCGGTGCGCTCGCCACCCTGTTCCAGCAGGGCCAGATCGACATCTCGCCCGGCAATTTCAACGCCATCCAGATCCTGAAAGCCCGCGGCGTGCCGGTCGAGTTCGTGGCGCCGAAGGAAGGCGCCATCGCCTTCAAGACCACGATCCACATCGTCAAGAACTCGCCCAATCGCGAGCTCGCCTTCAAGCTGATCGAGGCATCGCTCAGCCCGGAAGTGCAGACCGCGCTGATGAACTCGCCCTATCTGATCGTGCCGACCAATTCCAAGGTGGCGATGGGCGGCGAGATCGCGCGCGTGCTTGCCAAGGACACAGCCGAGCTGAAACAGAAGTTCGTGTTCCAGGACTGGAAGAAGATCAACGAGCAGCGCTCGACCTGGATCGAGCGCTTCAATCGCGAGATCAAGATCTAGAGGCGTCGCATGGGCACAGCACCGGCATCACGGGACGTGACGTCCTACGGAATGGGATTGGCAGCGCCGCTGGCGCTGTTCTTCCTGGTCTTCTTCGTGGCGCCGCTGCTGCAACTGCTCTGGCTCTCACTGCACAACGACACGGCCGGGCTCCATTGGGGGGTCGGCCAGTACCTGCATTTCCTCACCGATCCCTTCAGCCTCAGCGTACTCGGCTCGACGCTATTGCTGGGTGCCGAAGTGACCGCTGTCTGCCTCGTGCTCGGCTTTCCCATCGCCTGGCTCTACCAACGGGTCGGGCCACGGCTGCAGACCGTTATCATCCTGATCGTGCTGCTGCCGCTCCTGACCAGCGTGGTGGTGCGCACCTTCGCCTGGATCGTCATCCTGGGCCGCCAGGGCATCATCAACGCCACGCTGCAATCGCTCGGCATCATCGATACGCCGTTGAAGCTGCTCTACACCCAGTTCGGCGTGGTGATCGCGCTGGCGCAGGTGCAGATGCCACTGATGACACTGCCGCTGATCACCGCACTCGGCCGCATCGACCCCAATCTCGACGACGCCTCCTGCTCGCTCGGCGCCGGGAGCTGGCGCACTTTCTTCAGGATCGTGCTGCCGCTCTCACTGCCGGGCGTGATCGCCGGATGCACGCTGACCTATGCCGCCGCGATCACCGCCTTCATCACCCAGTCGCTGATCGGCGGCGGGCAGATGCTGTTCATGCCGATGTATCTCTATCAGCAGGCGTCCACACTGCAGAACTGGCCGTTTGCGTCTGCGATCTCGATCATCTTCCTGCTCGCCGTGCTCGCAGTCGTCTCCGTCTTCACCACGCTCGGCCGCATGTCACGCGGCTATGGAGGCGCGTGATGAACGGACGCAAGCGGACCCTTGAAGCGATCAGCTTCGAATTCGTGATGACTGTCATCGCGATCATTGCGCTGATCATCATCATTGCGCCGTCGCTGGTGGTGCTGATCGTTTCCTTCACCAGCGGCTTCTCGCTGAGATTCCCGCCGCCGGGTTATTCGCTGCGCTGGTACGCCGAACTGTGGGATGCCTGGCAGCTCCACTTCGCGGCAAAGAACAGCCTCATCGTGGCGCTGTGGGCGACCTGCCTGTCGATCGTGCTCGGTGTCGCGGCGGCACTCGCGATCTCGCGGTCACAGAAGCTGTCGGCGCGGCTGCTCGATTCTCTCTTCATGTCGCCGCTGGTGCTGCCGGCGCTGGCTTTTGGTTTGGCTGCGCTGATGCTGTTCTCGCTGGTCGGCCTGCCGGTGTCGCCGCTGACACTGGTGATCGGCCACACCGTGGTCTGCGTCCCCTATGTCGTCCGCAACACGGTCGCAGCTCTTGCCCAGCTCGAGCCGACCTTGCTCGAAAGTTCGGCCGTGCTGGGCGCGAGCCGCCTCTATACTTTCCGGCGTATCGTGCTGCCGCTGATCCGGCCTGGCATCATCGCAGGCGCCTTCATCGCCTTCATGTCGTCCTTCGACAACGTGCCGGTTTCGCTGTTCCTGCGCGATGCCGCAACCGACATGCTGCCGATCCGGATGTGGCAGGATCTCGAGGGCAAGCTCGACGTCACCATCGCTGCACTGTCGAGCGTGCTGATCATTGCCACAGTCGTGCTGGTTGCGGTCATGGAACGCGTGACGGGCCTGTCGCGGCGGCTGACGAACTGATCAGGCGCCGCGGAACAGCGAATAGCCCCAGCGCGTGAACTTCAGCGGCAGATGAAAATGCTCGTTGACATCCTTGATGCGGAAGCGGAACGGCGTCACCGTGAGAAAACCGTCGCTGTCGCCAAAGAACTCGCCGAGATGAAACAGCACCTCGTACTCTCCGGCCGTCACGCCCGCGCCTTGCGCGACGGGATGATCGAGCACGCCGTTGGCGCCGAGCCGCCCGTCGGCGATGCGCAGCGAATCCGGATCGATCCGCCAGATCTCGACGCGCAGCCCCTGCGCAGGCCGTCCGCTCGCTACATCGACCGCGTGAATGGAAATGCCGCCTGCCACGATGTTCCTCCCATGAGCACAGCGCCATGGTAGACGCAAACGCGCCTCTTCGGCCAGCGCCCGCATTGCTACCTGCCCTGGGGGCGATGACCTGGCTTCAGGCGCTGGTTGCGCTCGCGCTGTTTGCGCCGGGCGTGGTCGCACCGCGCGCCCATATCGAGGTCTGGCAGCTCTCGATGTTCTCATGCGCGGTGTTCGCCGTCGGCATCCCCGCCTCGTTCTGGGGCGGCGGTTTTATTGCCCGCATGGGTTCACTCCGGATCGCAAGCCTCTGTGCGGCGGCCATCGTCGTCAGCATGGCGCTGGCCTCGCTGGGATCGACGGCCGCACTGCTCGCCGCCGGCCTTTGCCTTGGCCTCGCCTTCGGGCCCGAGACGCCAGCGAGCGCAGCCCTGCTTTCGCGGCTCGTGACCGCCGAGCGCCGTGCCTTCGTCTTTTCGGTGCGCCAGACCGGCAACCAGATCGGTGCCGTCTGCGGCTCGCTGGCGCTGCCTGCGATCGCGATCGCGTTTGGCCCGGCGTGGTGCTACGCGGCGGCCGCGGCCAGCGCGCTTGTGGCGATTCTGCTGTTCGAGGGGTTGCGACCGATCTATGCCGGCAAGATCGTCCCTCCCCCAGAACTTAACCTCCGCGCGCGACTAGCGCTGGTGACTGCGGATAAGCGCATCGCGATGCTGGCGTTGGCCTCGATGCCGTTCAGTGCGATGCAGGTCTCGCTCAACACCGTCTTCGTCACGCTTGGCACAAGCGAGCTTGGCCTGAGCCATGTCGAGGCCGGCATAGCGCTCGCCTGCGCGCAAGGAGGCGGCTTGGTCGGCCGGCTCGGCTGGGGTTTTGTCGCCATGCGCCTCAATGCCCCACGCATGGTGCTCGTCGTGATCGGCCTTGGCATGGCCTTCTGTGCCGCGCTGCTCGGCCTCGACGGTGCCTCGCTTGGCCCCAGCGGCCAATTCGCCATTGCCGCGCTGTTCGGCCTCACGGCGTCGGGCTGGAACGGTGTCTTTGTCGCCGAAATCGCGCGCCTCGCACCGCAGGACAGGATCGGCGAGACCACGGGCGCCGTCCTGACCGCATCCTATGCAGGCCTGTTGGCCGCGCCGGCGCTGGTGTCGATCCTGGACGGTGCGGCCAGCCTTGGCGCGGCCTTCTTCGCCTTGGCGTGCCTCGCGCTCTGCGGCACAGTGGCGTTGATCTGGGGAGGCCATGACAAAACCGGCACATAGCGCGCGCGACATTGCGGCCGACGTCAGCGCCGGACGGATCAGCGCTGTCGAGACTGCCAAAGCCGCCCTCGCCCGCATCGAGGCCGCGAAGGCCTTGAATGCGGTCGTCACGATCGATCCCGCACGCACGCTCGCCGATGCCGCAACGGTCGATGCACGCCTGCGCGATGGCGAGACCGTGTCGCTCGCCGGCGTTCCCGTCATCGTCAAGGACAATATCTGGGTTGGCGGCTGGCGCGTGACGCAGGGCTCGCGCCTGTTCGCCGATTTCATCGCGCCGCAGGATGCGATTGCGATCGAGCGGTTGCGCCGCGCCGGCGCTGTTGTTGTCGGCATCGGGGCAACATCCGAGTTCGCCAGCAAGGGCGTCACGACCTCGCCGCTGTATGGGCCAACACGGCATCCGCAAAATCCCGCACTGACGCCCGGCGGCTCTTCGGGCGGACCCGCCGCAGCCGTCGCCGCAGGCCTCGTCCCGCTCGCGATCGGCACCGATGCGGGCGGCTCCAGCCGCAGGCCGCCGGCCCATGTCGGCGTTGCCGGCTTCAAGCCGTCCTACGGCGCGATCCCGTATGGGCCCGGTTTCGCCGAACCATTCTTCGGCCTCTCCGTCATCGCGCCGATCGCGGCCGATGTCGCCGATATCGCGCTGGCGTTCGAAGCGATGGCCGGCGTCGATGCGCGCGATCCGGATTCAGCGAACATCGCGCAAGATGCCGTTGACATCTCCGGCCTGCGCATCGCGTTTTCGCCGCGTCTCGGGCTCGACGCCGCGGTCGACGATGTCGTCGCGAATGGGCTCGCCTCCACGGTTGCGCGTCTCGCCGCGGCGGGCTTACCTATCGCACAACGCGATCCCGTCTGGCCGCCGGGTACGACGGAAGACGCGATCATGCCGCTTCAGCACGCGGGCCTTGCCGCTCTCTACGGCGATGCCTTTCGCAAGGATCCCGCCGTCTTCGATCCCGATATCGCCAAGCAGATCGAGCGCGGACTCGCCTGGTCAGGCAGCGATGTTGCCCGGGCGCTGATTGCCAGCACGTCGATCGCCCATGCGTTTGCGGCCTTCTTCACCGAAGTCGACGTGCTGCTGGCCCCGACGGTGCCCTGCGTCGCCTGGCCGTTCACGCAGCTTGGGCCCGACATGATCGGCGGCCGCCCGGCGAGCCCCCGCGGGCACGCCGTGTTCACGCCGTTCGTCAATCACGCCCGGCTGCCGGCGATCTCGATCCCCTGCGGGCGTGACAAGGCCGGACTTCCCTTCGGCCTCCAGATCATCGCCCGGCGCGGACAGGACCGCACATTGCTGTGCGCGGCGCGATATATCGAGGCGCTGCTGCGGGCGTAGTTCACGTTACGAAGGTCGCCCGCAAACGCCGCCAGCCGATCACGATGCCGGTGACGGAGAACACCAGGCCAAGCGCGCAAAGCCCGACGATCAGGACATCGCGCAGGCGCGGATGCGCCATCAGGGCAGGGAAATCGAGCGTGTGCAGCGCGCTGTAGAACCAGCGATAGGCCCGCCGCGAAGCATCCAGCCGTTGCAACACACTGCCGTCGGCGCCGTCGATGTCGAACCAGAGATCGCCGCAGCGGACGCGGTAGACCGGCGTGCCGGGAACGATGGACCGAGCGGGATAGTCATCGTTATCGGCGACCACAGACGCTGCGCCGCAACCCGCCGCCAGACGCGTCGTCAGGCTGAGAACGTCCTGCTCATCCAGGAACGCCATCTGCCGGTCGCGGGCGGGCTCTCCCGCTCCGGTCAAGGTCTGGCTGTTAAGGCCGGTCCGGTCGCGCCGAAAGACACAGCCGTTGAAGGCAAACCATTCGACCTCGCGGACCGAGGACGGTAAGGACTGTTGATCGAGGGATGGAGCCGCGCGCCAGTCCGGCACGGCATTCGTCGCGGCCGCCTCGGTCGGGGTCAATTGCCCACGCGAAAACAGCCGGCCGTGATCCATCGAGAGCCAGCCGCTGAAAATCCAGGTCAGCACGAAAGCGGTCGAAACGAGACCGATGATGTGGTGCAGGGCGTGCCAGCCGCGATAAGGCGATGAGATAAGGCCTCCTCGAATCCTGATCCTGATGATCCCAAGCACCGCCCCCAGCACCGCAGAGATCAAGGCCACCAGCGATAGTGTCGAGACGACCTGGTCCCACATCGACCAGTTGCTCCTGAGAACCGTCGGATAGATCCAGTGCAGAACGCTGCCGGCCCAATTCCATCTCCGCTCGCTGCGGATTGTATCCAGCACAATTTCGCCGGTGCGCGACGAGACATAGAGCTCTGTTCCGGCCGCATCGCCAAGCGCGACACGAAACAGGGGCCGATGTCGATCAAAGCCGTTGGGAACGCTCCATTGATCATAATCCGCGCGCGCGACGATCGTGGCGTTTGCGGCATTGAGCCCGCGTTGGCGAGCATAACCTTGCGCAATAGCGAGCGCGACATCGGGAAACTCCACCGATGCGTCGGCCCCATCTGACGCATGGACCGCCCGCACATGCGATGGACCCGACACCACATAGACCGGCCCGTCGCTGCGCTGGATCAGGCGAACGCGCGTGGCGTCCGTGATCCTGCTGGCGGCGATTGCGTCCGCGACCACCACGACCGCCTGCGTGCGCTCCACCGGCGCGAGCCCACCAAAGCGTTCCGTTTCCGTCATCGACGGAAACGGAACGAAGTGCATCACGATTCCACTCGCGAACCACATTGCGAACAGGAGGCAGAACGCGATCCCGAGCCAGCGGTGCAACAGGATGATCGCGCCCATCATATGGTCAGCGCCCTACCATTTGAACGCTGCGGAGATCTCGTAGGTCCGCGGCGCGCCCAGCAGGATCTGGTCGGGATAGAACGGATCGCCCCAGATCGCGTAGCGCTTGTCGGTGAAGTTGCGCACCCGGAAGGTTACGCGGGCCTGGTCGACCGCATTGAACACCGTCTTGGGGATATCGACGAAGGCGTAGACATCGCCGACGGTGTAGGCATTCATGGTCACGGTGTTGGCGTCACTGTTGTAGCGGTCGCCGACATGGCGGCCGGTGATGCCGACCTCGACAGGCCACGGCGTGAAGAAGCGCCAGGACGCGCCGGCATTGGCGACGATGCGCGGCACGTTCGGCGGTGTGTTGCCGGAGAACGAGCCGCCGACGAAATCATAATCGGCATAGCGCGCATCGACATAGGCGATGTTGCCCCAGAGACGCAAAGGCTCGATCGGGCGGATCGATCCGGCAAGCTCGACACCCTTGGATTCCTGCCGTCCCGCGATGTTGAGCGTCATGCCGCCGGCCGCCGCATAGACATTCGTGCGCACGATATCGTAGGCCGAGAACGACCACTCCGCCCTGTTGTCCCAGAGCACATGCTTGACGCCAGTCTCGTAGGTGCGCGCGGTCGTCAGGTCCAGGTTCTGGGTCGGAGCAAGCAGGAAGATATTGTTGGCCGAGACGTCCGCGCCGGTGGCGTATTGACTGAAGAAGGTCAGGCCCGGAACGGCCTCCCAAGTGTAGCCGATGCGTCCGGTGACAGGCGCCCAGGATTTCGAGAAGGGGAAATTCGCGTTCTCCAGACCGCTGACGTCGGTCGAGTTGCGGTCGAGCCCGATATGTTCGACGCGCAGGCCGCCAATCAGCGAGAAGGTCCGCGTGAGCTTCAGCCGGTCCTCGAACGACAGAGCCTCATTGTCGATACGCGCGGTCTGCTGCTTGGTCGTCAGCAGGCCGTAGAAGCCGCGGTTGGGATCAACGAGATCAACGGAATCGCCTGGAAAGTTGGCGGCACCCGGCCTGACGAAGTCGAGGTAGCTCGACGACAGCGTCGTGACGAGGCGATTATCGAAGCCTGCGATGTTCGCATCCCAGGTCAGGTCGGTGATGTTGCCGACCAGGCGCTGGCTGTGCGCGACATAGAAGCGGCTGCGATCCACCAAGTTCGTCGCGGCGTTGAATGCCTCGACCTCGTTGTTGAACCACGAGCGCTCCGCGCCGTAGGCATAGGCCTGGCTCTTCAGCGTCAGGTCGGGAGCAAGCTTCAACTCGAAGCCGCCGCGCAGCCAGACCTCCTGCGCCACGTTGCGATTGTCGAGCACGTTGTAATTGGTGTTGAAGGTTCGGTCGTCGATGGTGATCGGCCCGAGATTCGAATTGTTGGAGGCGACATAGGTGCCCGAGACAATGCCGGCCGTCGCATGCGAGCCGCTGAAGGCCACCGGCACCAGTGGCGCGCCCCAATAGGCCTTGGAGCGGTCCTCGCGGTACTCGATCGCGCCCCAGACCTTGAGGCTGTCGGAGATGCGGTAGTTGAGCTGGCCGGAGACGTCGAGCGTTTTGGTGTTGGTGTCGTCGGCAAAGCCGTTGAGCGTGGAGCGGCTGACGTCGAAGCGGTAATCGAGGCCCTCGACATTGGTGCTGCCGCCGGAGCCGTAATGCGCGCGGAACGAATTGAGCGAGTCCCAGGAAAAGTCCGCTTCGTTCCGGATCGCCCCGGTGTGCGGCTGCTTGGTGACGAAGTTGATCGCCCCGCCGGCGGCGCCTTCGCCCGAGATCAGCGAGGCCGGGCCTTTCAGGATTTCCACGGCTTCGAGATTGGCCGTGTCCATGATCCGCGAGGTCGTGTTCTGTGGGCCGATCTTGATGCCGTTGTAAAGCGTGTTGATCTGGCTGTTGGTGAAGCCGCGCATCGAGAATGCCGACGGCTCGGCCGGATTGTCGCCGGCGGTGACGCCAACGGCTCCTTGCGCCACGTCGGAGACGGTGCGGTAGCCTTGCTCGCGGATGGTCTCAGCGGAGATCACCTCGACAGTTGCGGGCGTCTCGCGCACGGTCAGGCCGAGGCGCGAGGCGCTTTCGGCGACCGCGTTGCTGTTGAGCGGAGTCGGCGCCGCAGCGTTCGGCACGACCGGTTTTGGCGCGGCCGCTGCCGCGGCGGCCCTGCGCGCTGCCGTGCGGCGTGCGCTTGCCGCGTCCCGGCCGGCTGGCTTGGCCTGCTTGCGGGATTGCGGCGGCGAGACCTCCACCGCAGGCAGGGGTTCGCGCGCCTGCTGCGCCAAGGCAGCTGGCATGTCGATAGCGACAAAAGGCGTGAGCGCGGCGGACGCCAGCAGGAAACGGCGTGGTCGTACAATATGGATGGAAGACACGGTCTTGGACCTCGGTGTGACGTCAGTGGCACGTCACCGCGAACCAAGGTCCCATCTTCCGGCTGATAAGCCTTCCGACGAAGCCGAATGTCTGTACTCCCCGACCGACATCTTCGCGTGTGACCACGGCTGACGGCAGGTCTCCTGGCTCGCGGGTCGTGACCACTTCGTCGCCTTCCCGGGACCGAGGACCCAGTGGCTTCTGACGAAGGATTCACCGCTTACAGTTGCGGGGGCAGCCGCGGCATTGGGGACAACATCCCCGCACCGCATTCCCTTTTCATCCCCTCTCGGGGAAACCGTCAAAGTCATCTAGGGTTACGATCAAGACAGAGTCAATGTACAAGCTGCGGCGTTATTGCCACAGCGACCAACTTCTTTGGAGATCTGCATGGAAGGTGAGACCTTCCTCTGGTTGATCCGGCATGCGCCGGTCGACGGCGTCAAAGGGACGATCCACGCCGCCGACGCGCCAGCCGATCTCACCGATCGCGCGCAGCTGGAGGCGTTGCGTCGGCTGCTGCCGCGGGATGCAGCGAGCTATGCCAGCCCGGTGCGACGCACGGTCGAGACGGCGCGCGCGCTGGGGCTTGAGCCCGAATTGGTGCCCGAATTCGGCGAGCAGGATTTTGGCGACTGGACCGGCCGGCGGCATGACGAGCTCGCTGCTCGCGGCGGCGAGGCCTATGCGCAATTCTGGAGCGATCCGGCGCGCGGACGGCCGCCGGGCGGCGAGAGCTTTGAAGATCAGGTCGCGCGCGTCCGGCTGGGTCTCGCGCGGATCGGCGCAGGTCACGCGACGCTCGTCGTGCATTCCGGCACGATCCGTGCCGCGCTCTGCATCGCGCTGGATCTGACGCCGCAAGCGGCCTTGCGCTTCGTGATCAATCCGCTGTCGCTGACCCGGATTGATCGGCTCGCGACAGGCTGGCGCGTCGTGTCGGTCAATCAGCGCGCGGCCTAGGACGGCCGATCCGGCACATTGGCCTGCGCGAACGTCGCCATGTCGTTGTGAAGGGCACAGGCCGATCGCACCAGCGGCAGCGCGATTGCGGCGCCCGATCCCTCACCGAGCCTGAGATCGAGGCTGATCAGCGGCTGCACGTTCAGCGCGCGCAGCACCAGCCGATGCCCCTGCTCCGCCGATTGATGCGATGGCAACAGGAACGGCTGGCACGACGGGTTCAGCCGCACGGCCGCGAGCACGGCAACCGAGACAATAAAGCCATCGATCAGCACGGGAATGCGCGCCTGCGCAGCCGCGATGATCGCGCCGGAGATCGCCGCGATCTCGAGGCCGCCCACGGCGCACAGGATCTTTTCGGGCGCTGCCCCCGCAACGCCATGACGCGCGATCGCCGCATCGATCACGCGCGCCTTGTGCGCACGGCCCGCCGCATCGACACCGGTACCGCTGCCCGCGATGTCCTCGGCGCCGATGCCGAGCAGGCTCGCGGCGATCGCCGCCGAGGCCGTGGTGTTGCCGATGCCCATCTCGCCGAAGATCAGCAGATCAGGCTGATGGGCCTTCGCCCGCGCCACGGCGCGCTGGCCGGCCTCGAAGGCGAATGCCAGCTCGGCGAGCGTGAGCGCAGCCTCGACGCTGAAATCGCGAGTGCCAAGGCGCGGCTTGTCCGTGACGATGCCCGGCATTGCCGCCTCGGCCAGCGTGCCGGCATCGACCACCTCGAGGGTCGAGCCGAGCTCGCGCGCCAGCACGGAGATCGCGGCACCTCCGGAGGCAAAATTCGCCATCATCGCGATGGTCACGGCCTGCGGATAGGCCGACACGCCCTGGGCGACGACGCCGTGATCGCCGGCGAAGATGATGATCGGCACGCGTGCGGCGCGAGGGCGTTCGGTCTCCTGCAGGCCGGCAAGCTCGATCGCGAGCTGCTCGAGCCGGCCGAGCGCGCCGGTCGGCTTTGTCAGTTGCGCCTGCCGCGCGATCGCGGCCTCGCGATGAGCGGCGGAGATCTCGGGGCATTTCTGAGTAACCCAATCAGGGAGCATGCTGCCTCGCTTACGGCCTGCGCTTGAGAATGTAACTGTCCATGATCCAGCCGTGTCGCTCGCGCGCGGCCTGTCGCGATGCGACGATGCGCGCCCCGACCTCGGCCAGCGCGCCGGACATGATGATCTGATCGGCCATGCCGAGATAGGCGCCCCACCAGATGTGCAGGCCTTCCGGATCGAGCGACTGGAACGCCGTACCGCCGTCGAGCATCACAACGACCGTATCGACGCCCACCGGCCAGCCGCCTTCGCGCAGGCGGCGTCCCGTCGTCACCAGAAACGGCTCGCCGATGTCGTTGAGCGGCAGCGCATGCGCCGCGCACAGCGCCTGGATCGAGGTGATGCCGGGCACGACCTCGATGTCGGGCAACGGATTGAGCCGCCGCGCAATGCGCAGCGAGGAATCGTACAGCGAGGGATCGCCCCAGATCAGCAGCGCGACCTTGCCCTCACCGCCGAGATGATCAGCGATCGTCTGCGACCAGGTCGCGGCGACAGCGTCGTGCCAATCGTCCACGCCCTTGCGGTAATCGGCTTCACCCGCCTCGCGCACGGGTAGATCGAACTCGGCGATACGCGTCTTGGCGTTGGTGAGCACATCGGCGCAGATCGTCCGCCTGAGATCGGCAAGATCGGATTTTGCCGACCCCTTGCGCGGGATCAGGACGAGATCGGCGGCGTTGATCGCGTCGATCGCAGCGCGCGTGAGCTGCCCGGGATCGCCGCAACCGATGCCGATCAGGGAGAGCGTCATCATGACGATCCGCCCTTCGCCAGCGCGCCGAACATGATCACGGCCGCCGTGGAAGCAGCACCGCCGCGCGCGAGCTGCTCGGCAAGCTCGGCAATGGTGGTGCGCACCAGCCGCTCGTCGGTACGGCCAAGCGATTCGGCGAACAGCGCCGGAGTGCTCGCTGAGAGACCATGCTCGACCAACTTCGCGACCAGCGCCGGAAAGGTGCGCCGACCCATATAAACCACGGTCGTCGCATCGGGATCGGCCAATGCCGCCCAGTTCAAATTCTGCGGCAGCTCGCCGGTGACATCGGCCCCGGTGACGAACTGCACCCGGCGCGAGGTATGCCGGCGTGTCAGGGGAATCCCGGCTTGCGCGGCGGCGACGCAGGCCGAAGTCACGCCCGGAACGATCTCGTAGCCGATGCCGGCCTCGCGCAGCGTCTCCAGCTCCTCCTCGAGTCGACCAAAAATGCCGGCATCGCCCGACTTCAGCCGCACGACGCGTGACCCCGTGGCGGCGTAGTCGATTAGCAGGCGGTTGACGTGATGCTGTTTCGTTGACGCCCGCCCTGCCCGTTTCCCGACCGCGACGAGATTGGCGCCCGGGCGCGCCAGGTCGAGGATCGCGCCCGAGGCAAGATCGTCGTAGAGCACGACGTCGGCCTCACGCAGCCGCGCGGCGCCCTTGAGCGTGAGAAGCTCGGGATCGCCGGGACCGGCGGAGATAAAGGAGACAAAGCCGCTCACCGGTCCTCCGCGATCAGATGGAAGAACGTGCCGGTGGCGTGGCCGCGCCACGATCCGGTCTCGGCGATGACGGAGCCTGTCGCATCGTGCACGACCGCCAGCGGCGTATCGGGCTGGACGACGATCGTCGAATAGTGGAATTCATGACCGCGCAGCCGCGCACCAACCTGATGGCCCGGCATGGGTGCAGCGAGCGCGACGAGACGATAGCCCAGATGCATGCGGCGCTTGGCAAAGCTCGTCTCCAGTCCGAGCAGGCCCGTCATCTCGTGACTGATACCGTCGGCATCGGTCAAAGCCGTTCCCAGCACCATATACCCCCCGCATTCGCCGTGCACGGGTCGTGTCTCGGCGAAGGCGCGCAGGCCATCGCGGAAGCGCGCATTGGCGGCGATCTTGCCGGCATGAAGCTCGGGATAGCCGCCGGGCAACCAGCAGACGTCGGCGCTTGCGTCAGGCGCTTCATCCGCAAGGGGCGAGAATGTCGAGATCTCCGCGCCCGCCGCGCGCCAGGCTTCCAGCATATGCGGATAGACGAAGGAGAACGCGGCATCGCGGGCGAGTGCAATGCGTTGCCCCGGCGGCGTCACGTTCAGGCCGTTCGCCGCTGGTTGCACTGACCACGCGGCTGCGGCTCGCAGCACCGCACCGAGATCGACATGCTCTGAGACAAAGCGCGCGGCCTCGTCGATCAGTTGTCCGATCTCGGCCTGCTCTTCGGCCTGCACCAGGCCGAGATGCCGCTTCGGCAGACTGATCTCGGCATGACGCGGCAGCGCGCCGAACACGGCAATACCAATGTCGCTCAGCGCGCGACGCACGAGGTCCTCGTGACGGGGGCTCGCGACGCGATTGAGCACCACGCCAGCGAGGCGCACGCCGGCGCGATAGTCACGAAGCCCTGCGGCAATCGCCGCCGCGGTCTGCGCCTGTCCGGAGGGGTCGATCACGAGCACCACCGGCCAGCCCAGCATCTCCGCGATGTCGGCGGTAGCGCCCGTGCCGGAAACACCGCGCGCCGCGACGCCGTCGAACAGGCCCATCGAGCCCTCAGCGAGCACGATGTCGGCATCGGTGCCACGGCTGACGAGATGTTCGATCGTGGCGCGGTCCATTGCCCAGCTATCGACGTTGACGGAGGCGCGGCCTGTGGCGGCGGCATGGAAGGCGGGATCGATGTAGTCGGGGCCGCTCTTAAAACACTGCACGCGCAATCCGCGATGGCGCCAGGCGCGCGCGAGCGCCAGCGTCAGCGTGGTCTTGCCGACGCCGGAGGCGGGCGCGGAGATGACGAGGCCCGCCGGCATCACGACGCCTCCGGAAAACGCGGCTCGGCACCAACCGGCCGGTAGCGGCGGTCGTAATCGGCGGCGTAGAGCCGGCTCTCGTCAAAATCCGCAGCGCCAAGCGTCTTGCCGACCAGGATGAGTGCGGTGCGCTCCATCTCGGCGCCAACGGCCGCATCGAGCGTTGCCAGCGTAGAGCGGACAATGCGCTGGTCCGGCCAGCTCGCGCGCCAGACGATCGCGACCGGGCAATCTGCGCCGTAATGCGGAATCAGCTCGGCAACGACCTTGTCGAGCAGATGGATCGACAGATGAATGGCGAGCACCGCGCCGGTCGCGGCGAACGCAGCGAGCTTCTCGCCCTCGGGCATCGCGCTGGCGCGGCCCGGCGTGCGCGTCAGCACCACCGACTGGGCAAGACCAGGCAATGTCAGCTCGGCCTCGAGGGCCGCCGCGGCCGCCGAGAACGACGGCACGCCGGGCGTGACCGTGAAGGGAATGCCGAGTGTGCGCAGGCGGCGGAGCTGCTCGCCCATCGCCGACCAGATCGAGAGGTCGCCGGAATGCAGCCGCGCGACGTCCTTGCCCTCGACATGTGCGGCAGCAATCTCCGCGACGATTTCGTCGAGCGACAACGGCGCGGTGTTGACGATGCGCGCGCCGGGCGGGCAATGCGCCAGCACGCCTTCGGGCACCAGCGAGCCCGCATAGAGGCAGACCGGACAGGCGGCGATCAAATCGCGCCCGCGCAGGGTGAGAAGATCGGCGGCGCCCGGCCCGGCGCCGATGAAATGCACCGTCATGGGCCGTCTCCTTCCGCGATCGCTGCGGTCGCGGTGCGATCCTGCGAGACCGCGCGCGTTGCGATGAGCCGCGCACGTGGTCCGGCCGCGGCCAGCGCTGCCGCTTCGGCGACCGATCCCGTGCCGAACTTCTCGGTGATCAGCTGCGACTGCGTCGGCGTCGCGATACCGGCCAGCATTTCCGCAGGGACGGCCCTGATCGGAACGCCAAACTCGCGCGCGAGCAACTTCAACGCCTCTGAATCAGCCTTGTCGCTGACGGTTGCCACGGCCGCGAGGCCGTCGGCACCACCGGCCGCCGCAAGCGCTTCGCGCAATGAGGCCAACGTGACATCCTTTTTGAATCCGAGCCCGGCGACCTTCATCGGACCGCACTCCACTGCACCACCGGTCGCGTCGCCTCCCAGGACCGATAGCGGCCGAGCGGAGCGGCATGTGCAATCTCGACTCGCATCAGATCCCCACCGTGGCGCTGATGCAGCTCGCCGAGCAGCGCTTCCGTCTCCAGCGTCACGGCATGCGCGACCAGCCGCGTCCCGGGCACGATGCGCGACCAGACGGCATCGAACATTGCGCCGTCGAGGCCTCCGCCGATGAACACGGCATCCGGCGCATCCAGCCCGGCGAGAGCATCGGGCGCGTTCCCCGCGATGACGGTGATCCGGTGCGCCAATCCGAACTCCGCTGCATTGCTGCGGATATTCGCCACGCGGTCCTCACGCGCCTCGACGGCGATCGCCGTCCCGCCGCACAGCGCCCATTCGACCGAGATCGAGCCGGAGCCGGCGCCGATGTCCCATAGCGTGCTGCCGGGACATGGCCACAGCGCCGAGAGCGCCAGCGCGCGTACCGGCCGCTTGGTGATCTGCCCGTCGTGAGCGAAGAGAACGTCCGGCAGGCCCGAGCTGCGAGACAGACCCTGCGCCCCCTTCGCCTCCAGCGCCACCGCGACCAGCTTTCCGGTGGAAGCGCGCGCATAGCTCTCGGCGCGATACTCACGAACGCTTTCATTTGGTCCGCCGAGCGCGGCGAGAGCCCAGAAGGTCGAGGCGCCCCATCCACGCTCGCTCAGCCACCTTGCGAGATCGCCGGCGGCTTTGCCGTCTCGCACCAGGCAAATGATCCGCGCGCCCGGCGCAAGATGCGGCACGAGGCGCTCGAACGGCGCGGCATGCAGACCGAGGCAGACGGCGGATTCAAGCCGCCAGCCCAGCCGCGCGGCGGCAAGCGAGAACGTCGATGGCGCGGAATATGCAACCCACTCATCAGCTGCCAGCTTCTCGGCGAGGCCTGCGCCGGCGCCATACCAGAACGGATCGCCGGAGGCGAGCACTGCTGTCGGCCGGCCACGGCGGCTCAACACGACCTCTGCGTCGAACGGCACCGGCCATGCGCGGCCGCGGCTTCCCACATCCGCAAGCGCGAGATGCCGTTCACCGCCAAAAACGGTTTCCGCGTTGGACAGCGCCTTTCGACTTGCATCGGACAGCCCGGCAAGGCCATCTTCGCCGATACCGATGATGGTCAGCCAGAGATCAGCCATGACGCGCGCCCTTATACTGGGCGGAATTGCCGATGCGAGCCTGCTCGCCGCGGAGATCGCGCGCGCAGGCATCGATGCCGTGTATTCCTATGGCGGCCGCACCCGCGCGCCTGCCGATCAGCCGCTGCCGATCCGCATCGGCGGCTTTGGTGGCGCGAGCGGACTTGCCGATTACGTCAGGCGAGAAGGCATCACGCATGTGATCGACGCGACGCATCCCTTCGCGGCCGAGATGAGCCGCAATGCCGTTGAAGCCTGCGCGCAAACCGATACGCCTCTGATCGCGCTCGAACGTACGCCATGGGCCAAAGCGCCGGGCGACAACTGGATTGAAGTCAGCGACGTCAACGCCGCGGTGGCCGCCCTTCCCGAAACGCCCGCACCTGTGTTCCTCGGCATCGGCCGCCAGCACATCGCGCCGTTCGCGGCGCGGCCGCAGCACGCCTACACGCTGCGCTTCGTCGATCCGCCGGAAGCGCCCCTGCCCTTCGCTGCCGATGTGATCGTATCGCGCGGACCGTTCACACTCGACGGCGAGTTGGCGATGATGCGCACGCAAGGCATCGCGTGGATCGTGGCGCGCAATTCCGGCGGCGACGGTGCGCGCGCCAAGATCGATGCCGCCCGTAGGCTCGGCCTGCCCGTCATCATGATCTCGCGACCAAAATTGCCCGAACGGCTGCGGGCGGAGAGCGTCACTGAAGTGATGCAGTGGCTCGATCATCGCACGCCCCTCGGCGCATAGACCCAGCGGCCGACACGGCGCGTCTGCGAATTGCCGACGATGACGAGCGTGCGCATGTCGGCCATCTCTGATGTCGCGTCGTTCAGCGTCACGGTCGCGATCTTCTCGTCAGGCGCGCTGATCGCGCGCGCGAAGATCACGAGGCGCTCACCGCAGCCGGCTTCTTTCAATACCGCTAGAGCGCGGCCAAATCCTTCCGGTCGGCTCGCCGAGCGCGGATTGTACAGCGCAATCGAAAAATCCGCTTCCGCGGCAAGCCTCAGCCGCTTCTCGATCACCGCCCAGGGCTTGAGATTGTCAGAGAGATTGATCGCGCAGAAATCGTGGCCGAGCGGCGCACCCGCGCGCGCCGCGGCGGCCAGCATCGCAGTGATACCCGGCAGCACGCGGATCGGCAGATCCTGATATTGCGGCGCCTGCTCGAGCGCCTCGAATACGGCCGAGGCCATCGCAAACACGCCGGGATCGCCGGAGGAGACGACGACGACCTGCCCGCCTTCGGCAGCCAAGCGCAACGCTTCGGCTGCCCGCTGCAACTCTTCCCGGTTGTCCGACGGATGCAGGGTGAGACCGGTCCGCGGCGGGACGCGCGCGACATAGGGCGCATAGCCCAGAATATCGGTCGCGGCGGCAAGCGCGGCGGAGACCTCCGGCGTCACCAACGCATCACTGCCCGGCCCGAGGCCCGCGATGGTCAGTGTGCCCTTCATTCGGCGGCGTCCGGCAGCCGGCCCTTGCCGTGCACGAGCACGATCGCAAAGTAAGGACAGTCGGCGGCGTCGATGTCGGCGAGCCGCACGACGCGCTCGCCCGGCATGGTGCCCCGCTCGACCAGCCAGGCATCGTCGAGCCGGCCGGCGGACGCAAGCGCACGGCGCACCTTTGCGAGATTGCGGCCGGTCTTCATGACGACGAGCGCATCGGAATCGCGCATGCGGCGTTCGAGCTCGGACTCAGGGAGCGTACCCATCAGCACCGTCGTCACGTCGTCGCCGAGCGCAATCGGCTGACCAACGCCATTCCAGCAGCCGACCATGCCGGGAATGCCGGCGATCACCTCGATCTCGACGCGGCCCTGCAGGCGCGTGTGCAGATGCATGAAGGAGCCGTAGAAATAGGGATCGCCTTCGCACAGCACGACGACATCGACGGCGCGCGCCAGTCGCGCCAGGCGCTCGGCCCATTCGTCGTAGAAGCCCGCGAGCAGCTGGACATAGTCAGGGCTATCGAAAGCAATCTCGGTCGTAACCGGATACTCCATGGGATATTCAGCGACGTCGCTTCCGAGCATGCTCTCGACGATGCACCGCGCCTGGCCCGGCCGGCCCTTCTTGCGGAAATAGGCGACGTGCTTTGCGCCGCGCACGGTGCGATCGGCGCGCACGCTCATGAGATCGGGATCGCCGGGGCCAAGACCGCAGCAGATGATGCGCCCCATCGCTATTCGCTCCGGCTTGCGAGCGCGTTCACGGCAGCGACCGTGATCGCGGAGCCGCCGAGGCGGCCTTCGACCGTCAGCGCCGGTACAGGCGGATCGGCCATCAGCGCTGCCTTGGATTCGGCCGCACCGACGAAGCCAACGGGGCAGCCGATGATTGACGCTGGCCGCGGGCAGTCGCGATCCTCGAGCATGTTGAGAAGATGAAACAGCGCCGTCGGCGCATTGCCGATCGCGACGATCGCACCGTCGAGATGCGGGCGCCACAGTTCCAGCGCCGCGGCAGAGCGCGTGTTGCGCATGGACTGCGCCAACGCAGGAACAGTCTCGTCACTGAGGGTGCAGATGACGGCGTTGGCCGCAGGCAATCGCGCGCGCGTAATTCCTTCGGATACCATGCGGGCATCGCACAGAATCGGCGCACCCTTCTGCAACGCCGCGCGTGCGGCGGTCGCCATGCCCTGCGTGAAGCGGATATGCGCCTCAAGTCCTACCATGCCGGCGGCATGGATCATCCGGACCACGACCTGCTCTTCGTCCGGTGTGAAACGCGCCAGATCGGCCTCGGCCCTGATGGTCGCGAAGGATTGCCGGTAGATCGCGGCGCCGTCGGTCTCGTAAGCGTGCGGCATCAGTGTCCTCCCATCAGGATGGAGGGATCGCGAACGATGTCGTCGCGGTCGAGCCCGCGCAGGATAGGCTCGTCGCGAGTCGATCCACCGCGCACGAGATCGAATCCTGCACCCGTCGCCACCAGCGTGATCGCGGCCGAACCGGAGTGAGCACAGCCCTTGGCGCAGCCTGAGACGTGAAGCCGCGAAGCCGCGCCGATATTCGGCGCGAGCGCCGCGGCCAGCGCGCGGGTGTCGGCATGGGCCTCACGGCAGCGCGGCGCGCCGCTGCAGGCAATGACGCGCAGCGCCGGATCGTAAGCCTCGGTGATCAGGCCGGAAGCGGTCGGCATCGCCCGCTTGCCCTCGCTCAAGACCATGCGCCACGGCGTCATCCGCAACGCATGTCCGCAACCGGACAAGCGATTGAGCGTCGCATGCGGCATCTGGCCGAAGGCGACGCCGACCATGGCGCCTTGCGGATAAAGGCCGGGGCGCGCGGCGGCCATGATGGGTGCCGGCTCCGCCTCGCCGCGCAGAGGCTCAGGCAATTCTGCGCCAGCCGCAAGGTGCGTTGCCATGCGGCCGCTCCTCGCGCCACCGGAGGCGGCGAACCAGCTTGCGACAGCGAGTGCGGTTGCCACGGCCTCGCCGCGCGCGACGGTGCGGCCAAGCCTTGCACCATCCGCGCGCACGAGGAGACCACCGGCAGCGTCGCGCTCGATCCGCACATCGGCGGAGTTGCCGGCGAGCACGCGCGACTTGCCGTCATCGATGGCGAAGCCAAACTTCGTCGGCACCTCGAGCATGGAGTCCGCCAGCACCTCTTCGAGCTCGGCCGCAAGCGCCTGGGTCTCGTCGCCATCGTGCCAGAACGGCATGACCAGGATGTTCCGCCGGGATTCGGTGTCGGCGTCAGGGTCGAGCAGCGTCAGTTGCGCGAGACCGTCAAGCAGCAGCCGGTGGCTGCTCTCGCTGACGCCCCTGATCTGGAGATTGGCGCGGCTGGTCACGTCGATCAGACCATTGCCGTGGCGCTCGGCGAGATGCGCAAGCCCTGCGGTCTGGGCCGCATCGAGCCGGCCGCCGAACGGCCGCACGCGGACCACGAGCCCGTCGCCCGATTGCATCGGCCGCAGCGCGCCGGGACACCAGCCCTTCACCGAAGCCGCGCTCATGACGCCTCCTTCAGCGCAGCCGCAATCGAATTGCGGCGCGTCCGCCAGAGCGAGGCCTCATGCAGGCGCGTGAAGCACATCTCCATCGCAGCCAGCGCCGCCGGATTTTCGTGGGCCATGAAGGCACGGACGTCGGCGTCACCGAGCGTCGCGTCGTAGTAGAGATCGAACAGATGCGGCGGCACGGCGCCGGCCAGATGGGCGAAGGCGGCCATGTGCTCCAGCGTCGCGGTGATCTCGGCCGCACCGCGAAAACCGTGGCGCATCATGCCGGCGATCCAGCCCGGATTGGCGGCGCGCGCGCGGACCACGCGCGAGATCTCTTCGGTCAGCGTGCGCGCGTGCGGCTCGTCGGGGCGGGTCGTGTCGAGATGATAGAGCGATGGCCCGGCAGCACCGAGATGCGCTGCAGCTGCCGCGATGCCGGCCTCATGCGCGGCATAGTCGGCGGCGAGCAGCAGATCGGTTTCCGGCAGATCCTGGACGTGAACGAAAGCATCGGCGGAGGCGAGCCGCTGCTCGATGCCGGCGCGATCGGGTTTGATCTCGCCATTGGCGGAGAACGCCCAGGACGATGCCGACAGCCAGGCTTCGCCGGCCGCATCGCGCGTCTCGGGCGTGAAGGCATCCGGGATTGCCGAGAGGCCGACGCCGTATTGTCCGGGGCGTGGCGCGAACACGCGCGAGGCGCGGTGGCGATAGGGATTTTCGTCACCTTCCTCGTCGCGCGATGCCAACGCCTCGGCGGCGGCTTCGAACAATTGCGCAAGGCCTGCGAAGACATCGCGGAACAGGCCGGACACCCGCAGCGTCACGTCGATGCGGGGACGGCCGAGCTCGGCCGGCGCGATGATGTCGTAACCGGTGACGCGGCCGGAGGCGTGATCCCAGCGCGGCGCAAGACCGGCCAGATGCAGCGCCATCGCGAACTCCTCGCCCGCGGTGCGCATGGTCGCCGAGCCCCAGAGATCGACCACGAGGCCTTTCGGCCAATCGCCGTGATCCTGAAGATGACGGCGCAGCAGCTCTTCGGCGAGTTTGATCCCTTGCGCATGCGCCGACGGCGTCGGCACTGCGCGCGGATCGACGGCGAAGAGATTGCGGCCCGTCGGCAGAACATCGCTGCGACCGCGATAGGGCGAGCCGGATGGGCCCGGCGCAACGCGCTTGCCCGCGAGCGCAGCACGCAACGCGTCCCGTTCGGCCTCGCCGCAGGCGCCGCGACTGAACACGTGCAGGCCGTCGCCGAACTGGCTTTCCTTGAGATCGCAGACGAAGCGATCGATCCGGGGGATCGCTTCGGCTGGTGCAGCCGAGGCATCGAGCCCGAGATCGTCTTCGAGGCCGGCAGCGCGCGCCTCATCGCGGATCGCGGCGATCAGGCGCCGGCGGCGGCCGGGATCGAGACCATCAGCGGTCGAGTATTCGTCGAGCAGACGTTCGAGCCGGCGCAAACCTTCCGGCACCGCGGATTGTTCGAGCGGCGGCGGCAGATGGCCAATGGTGACGGCACCGATGCGCCGCTTGGCCTGCGCGGCCTCACCGGGATCGTTGACAATGAAGGGATAGATGACGGGCAGATCGCCGATCAGCGCTTCGGGCCAACACGCGGATGACAGCGCCACGGATTTTCCCGGCAGCCATTCCAGCGTGCCATGCGCGCCCATGTGCACGACGGCATCAATCCCCTGCGCACGGAGCCAGAGATAGAAAGCGACATAGGCATGGCGCGGCGTGCGGGCGAGATCGTGGTAGTCGGCATCGCGCGTGGTCGCATCGCCACGCTCGGGCTGGACTGCGATGATCGAGTGACCGCACTGGATCGCAGCGAAGTGGATCGCGCCATCGCGGTAGTTCGGATCGCTCTCCGGCGCGCCCCAGGCTTGCGCGAGATCGTCCTGCAGGACCTGCGGAAGGCGCGATAGCGACGCCCGATAATCGGCGACGCTCCAGGTCAATTGCTGCTTGAGCAGTGTCTCGCCAAGCGCTTCAACGGGTGCAACATCGAAGCCGGCTTCAGTGAGATCGGACACCAGCGCTTCGACCGAAGCGAGCGCGTCGAGACCGACCGCATGCGCGATCTGGTGCGGGCGGCCCGGATAGTTTGAGAGCACGATTGCCAGCCGCTTCTCTGCCGCCGGCGTCTCCGCAAGCCGCCGCCAGGCCGCAACGCGCGCAGCCACTGCCCTCACGCGCTCCTCATCCGCCCTATGGGCCAGATGCGAAAATTGCAGATCGGGATCGCGCGTCGCAGCCGATTTGAAACTCACCACGCCCGCGAACAGGCGGCCGTCGACCTCGGGCAGCACCACATGCATCGCGAGATCGCCGGGCGACAGGCCGCGCAGCGACTCCGCCCAATCCTCACGCCGCGCCGATGAGAGCGCGACCTGGAACACCGGACATGACGCAGCGTCGAACGGCGTCGTGCCATCGTCGCCCATCGCCGAGAACGCCGTCGCATTGACGATCGCCGCCGGAGGATTTTTTGCGAAATACGTCCTCAGCCAATCCGAGACACCTGCGGCCTTCAGCGACGTGACGAACACACCATGAGCGTCAAAGCCCCTCTCGCGCAAAGCAGCGATCAGCGCATCGACCGGCCCCGTGTCGGCGGCCGTGAGATAGGAGCGATAGAACGCCACCAGCGCATGCGGCTTCCCTTCGCTCGCCGCCGGCGCGGCGATCACACCGCGTGCGGGATCGTAAAAGCCCATCTCGGGAACGGTTATCTCGCCGACGACCGGCCCGGCGTAGAGGCCCGAGGCAAGCGCGAGCTGCGCGATCGCGGCTTGCGCCGCAACGGGACCACCGGTGTCGCAGAGAACTTTCAGCCGGCGCAGCGTCGAGACCGGCAAGGTGGAGTATGCATCGAGCCGCGTGTCGTCGCGGCCATCGGCCGGCAGCACGGCGAGCACGATGTTGCGGTCTTTTGCCAGCTGCTGGAGCGCCGCGAGCCCATACGGCCAATAGGACTCACCGCCGATCAGCCGCACCAAAATGCCGCGCGCCCGCGACAGCGTGCGCTCGATATAAGTATCGACCGAGAGCGGATGACGGAGTTCTGCGAGGTTCGCCAGCCGCAGCGACGGCAGGCTGTTGCGGCCGCGCCGCCAGCCGGCCGCGAACGCCGCAAGATCGGAGTCCGAGTACGAGAGCACCACGAGATCGGCCGGGTCCTGGCCGATGTCCCTTGGCGTCGCGGTCTCTTCCAGACCGCGGCTCTCGCGGAAGACGACGTGCATCAGACTCCCAATCCCGCCTTGATCGCGGCCTCGTCGATATCGCCGTGCTCGCCGATCACGACGAGCTTTGATTGCCTGTTGCCCGCGCCCCAGGGCTTGTCGAACTGGTGGCGCACGCGCTCGCCGACCGCTTGCAGCAACAGTCGCATCGGCTTGCCTGCGACCGCGATGTAGCCCTTGACGCGCAGCACGTTCTGTTCGCGTGCCAGACGCTGCACCGATGCGACCAGTGCATCGATGTCAGTGACCTCAGGAAGATCGATCACGACCGAAGCAAAGTCATCGTGCTCGTGGTCCTCCTCGCCATCATGATGCGAGGGACGCGCGGCGAGATCGTTCTCGGCGGCGGCGCCGAGGCCGAGGATGACGCGCGCATCGATGGCGCCGTCAGTGATCGGCAGCATCGGCACGCGACGCGGCATCTCGGCGGTGATCAACGCCTTGGCGGCCTCGATGCCGGCTGCGCCCGCGAGATCGGCCTTGGTCAGCAGTACGATGTCGGCACAGGCAATCTGGTCCTCGAACACTTCCGACAGCGGCGTCTCGTGATCGAGATTCTCGTCCGCCGCGCGCTGCGCTTCGACCGCATCCGGGTCCGGCGCGAAACGGCCGGCGGCGACAGCCTCGGCATCGGCGAGCGCGATCACGCCGTCAACCGTGATGCGCGAGCGGATCTCCGGCCAGTCGAACGCCTTGAGCAGCGGTTTTGGCAGCGCTAGGCCCGAGGTCTCGATCAGGATGTGATCGGGCCGCACCGGGCGCGCCAAAAGCTTCTCCATGGTCGGGATGAAATCGTCCGCGACGGTGCAGCAGATGCAGCCATTGGCGAGCTCGACGATGTTCTCCTCCGGGCAATTGGCATCGGCACATGACTTCAAAATCTCGCCGTCGACGCCCTCGCTGCCGAACTCGTTGACGAGCACCGCGAGCTTCTTGCCGTTGGGATTGGCGAGCAGGTGCTGGATCAGCGTCGTCTTGCCGGACCCGAGAAACCCGGTGACGACAGTCACAGGGACTTTTGCAAGCGAGTTCATTCGGCGGCCTCCGGCAACACGGCAATGGGGGGAATGCGGGCAAGCGACTGCTTGCGGAAGATTTCGGGGCGGCTGCGCCAGGGCACGAGGCCGTCGGGCGCGGCGGCATAGGCGGCAGCGCCGGCGACCACGTCCTGCGCGTTGGCATCCGAGAGGCGGCCGTAGACATAGGACCAGCGGCCGGGCGCGCTGAGCGCGACCGAGCAGCCCTGGCTGCATGCAGACAGGCATTCGACGGGAACCACATTGACGCCCTCGGGCACGCCGGCCTCGAGGATCGCACCGTGAAGGCGCTTGCCGGGCGCGACCTCGCCTTCGCCAAGCGTCTGGCCGGCGCGGCAGGTGATACAGACGTGCAGTGTGACCGTCATCGCCTCTTCCAGAAGTATCAGCGGGAGGCGAAGAGGCCCACGAACCGTTCTTGCGAAGGCCCGTATCCCCGTCGCGGAACACCCCGTCCGCCGGTCCAAAAATCGTCCGCGCTGGCAGGTCTCCCGGCTTGCGGAGCAGGGTTTCCCCTTCGATCCCCGCCTTCCCGATCCGCAAGTGGGATCAGTGGCTTTGGGCATCTCTCCGGTCACGGTCGCGGGGGCGGCTGCAGTTTGGATCCAAATCTTGCCGATTCGGACCCTATCGCATTCCCTCTTCGCCTGTCATAGGACAGGAACCAACGCCGGGCCACCATTTGCCCCCGGCCGCCTCTTGTCAAGCCGAAGGACCCGTCAGATGACGCCTGAACCGGATACCCAAACGGCCGAGGAAAACGACGCCAGGCACGCCGCGAAAATGGCGAAAATCAAGGCCGCCCGCGACAAGATCATGGCGACCAAGAGCGGCGAAAAGGGCCTCATCATCGTCCACACCGGCGCCGGCAAGGGCAAGTCGTCCTCCGCCTTCGGCATGATCGTGCGCTGCGTCGCCCATGGCTTCCCCTGCGCCGTCGTGCAGTTCATCAAGGGCGCCTGGGATACCGGCGAGCGGCGCCTGCTCACCGGCCATTTTGGCGAGCTCTGCCAGTTCCACGCCATGGGTGAAGGCTTCACCTGGGAGACGCAGGACCGCGCCCGCGACATCGCGGCCGCGCGCGCCGGCTGGGACAAGGCGAAGGAGCTGATTCTCGATTCCAGTCTGCGCATGGTCGTGCTCGACGAGATCAACATCGCGCTGCGCTACGACTATCTCGACATCGCGGAGGTCGTCGATTTCCTGAAGACCTCAAAGCCGCCGATGACGCATGTCGTGCTCACCGGGCGCAACGCCAAGGACGAGCTGATCGAGATCGCCGACCTCGTCACCGAGATGACGCTGGTGAAACATCCGTTCCGCTCCGGCATCAAGGCGCAAGCCGGCGTCGAGTTCTGAAGACACGATGGCGCGCGCATTAATGATCCAGGGGGCCGGCTCGGACGTGGGCAAATCGCTCATCGTCGCCGGCCTCGCGCGTACCTTCACGCGGCGTGGCCTGCGCGTGCTCCCGTTCAAGCCGCAAAACATGTCGAACAATGCGGCCGTCACTGTCGATGGCGGCGAGATCGGCCGCGCCCAGGCGCTGCAGGCGCTGGCGGCAGGCGTCGAGCCGCACACCGACATGAACCCGGTGCTGCTCAAGCCCGAGACGGATGTCGGCGCACAGGTGATCGTGCAGGGCAAGCGCATCGCCACCGCGCGTGCGCGCGAATATGCGGCGATGAAGCCTTCCTTGATGGGCGCCGTGCTGGAGAGCTTCGAGCGGCTGAAGGCGCGTTCTGATCTGGTGCTCGTCGAAGGCGCCGGCAGTCCGGCGGAGGTGAACCTGCGCAAGGCCGACATCGCCAATATGGGCTTTGCGCGCAAGGCCGATGTGCCTGTCGTGTTGGTCGGTGATATCGATCGCGGCGGCGTCATCGCGCAACTCGTCGGCATCAAGACGGTGATCGATCCCGACGATGCCGCGATGATCCAGGGATTCGTCATCAACAAGTTTCGCGGCGATCCCACGCTGTTCGACGACGGCTACAGACTGATCGAAGCGAAGACCGAATGGCGCGGCCTTGGCGTGCTGCCCTGGTTCGCGCGCGCCGGCGAGCTGCCCGCCGAGGACGCGCTCGGCCTGAGCGACGCGCGAAAACCCGGCCAGTGCAAGATCGCCTGCCTCGCGCTGTCACGGATCGCCAATTTCGACGACCTCGATCCGCTGAAACTCGAACCGGGTGTCGACCTCGTCATGGTGCGTCCGGGCGAAGCGATTCCCGGCGACGTGCGTCTCGTCATCATCCCCGGCTCAAAGTCCACCCGCGGCGATCTCGCCTTCCTGCGCGCACAGGGCTGGGACATCGATCTGCTCGCGCATCACCGCAGGGGCGGCCATCTGCTCGGCCTCTGCGGCGGGTACCAGATGCTCGGGGGCAGCGTCGCCGACCCTGATGGGATCGAAGGACCCGCGGGCGACACGCCGGGCCTTGGTCTTCTGGATGTCCAGACGGTGATGAGCCCGCAGAAAACGCTGACGCGTGTTACGGCGGTGCATGCGGCGACGGATCAACCGATCCAGGCCTACGAAATTCACATTGGCCGTACCGACGGATCCGATTGCGCACGGCCATTCGCGAAACTGAACGGCGCGCCCGAAGGCGCGATCTCGCGCGATGGGCGCGTGCAAGGCAGCTATCTGCACGGCCTGTTCACGTCGGACGACTTCCGCAGGGCGTACCTCGCAAAGCTCGACATTCCCGCGGGCGAAGAGCCCTATCATGCGCGAGTCGAAAGCGCACTCGACGCACTCGCCGATCACATCGAAAAGCATCTCGACGTCGAAGGCTTGCTCGCGCTAGCGCGCTAGGACCTCGGCAAGGCGCGACCATTCGGCCTCCGCGCCCGGAAGTCCAAGGCGCAGCCATGTCGGTTTTTGCGCGAAGGCGCGGGACCAGATCTGGCCACGCGCCAGCTTTTCCTGTGCGGCAAGCGCATCGGGCGTCTCGTAGAGGCGAAACAGGGGCGCGCCGCCAACCAACCGCCAGCCTTGCGACTGCGCCATCTCGTCGAGGCGAACGCAGTCGCGCGCAAGCCGCGCTGACGTCGCCTCGGCCCAGGCATCGTCACGCAGTGCGCGGCAGCCGATCGCGATCGCAGCTCCGGAGACCGGCCACGGACCTGACGCCGCCGTGAGCTTGCCGATGTCAGCCGCATGGCCGATCGCGAAGCCGAGCCGCAAGCCGGCAAGACCATAAAACTTTCCGAACGAGCGCAGGATCAGCAGCCCCGGCCGTCTCGTTTCCGAAGCGAGCGAGAGCTCGGGAACGGCATCCGCAAAACTCTCGTCAATGACGAGGCGACCGACGCGCGGCAGCAGCGCGAGCAAATCCTTCGGCGCGTAACGGCGGCCGTCGGGATTGTTGGGATTGACGACGATGGCGAGGTTCGCCCCCGCCAGCGAATCGAGCGCCCTCACCTCCTCGACCTCCCACCCTGCGGCCGAGAGAACGGGAGCATATTCGTTATAGGTCGGCGCGAGGATGCGTGCGCGACCGCGCGGCGCAAGCTGCGGCAACAATTGAATGGCAGCTTGCGCACCGCCCATCGCGACGAGCGGTGCGCTTGTGCGATAGGCATGCCCTGCAGCCTGATGCAGGGCGTCGATCTCGGATCTCGACGGCAACGCCTGCCAATGATGCGCGTCGAGCTCGCCCACGGGATAAGGCAGCCGGTTGATCCCGGTCGACAGATCGATCCAGTCCTCCGCGCGTCCGCCAAAACGCTGCTGGGCCAGATCGAGATTTCCACCGTGCTCGCGCATGCCCTGTTCTTTCACGCGAAGGCCAGGATCGCAAGGACGCCTGCGAGCAGCAGCATGGCGCGGCGGTAGACGGTCAATCCTTCAACGATGTCGGCAGCGAGCGGATCGCGCGCGCCTTCATTGAGCCAGGGCTCGTCGGTGGTGCTGCCGTGATAGATGCGGGGGCCGCTGAGCCGCACGCCGAGCGCTCCCGCCATCGCCGCCTCGGGCCAGCCGGCATTGGGCGAGCGATGCCGACGCGCATCGCGCGTCATGCACGACAGCGCCTCGGATCGCTGCTGTGCGAGCAGCACGAAGAGAAAGCCGGTCAGGCGGGCCGGAATGAAATTCGCGACATCGTCGATGCGCGCGGCGGCCCAGCCAAAAGCTTCGTGCCGTTCGCTGCGATGACCGATCATGGAGTCCAGTGTGTTGATCGCCTTGTAGCCCAAAATGCCCGGCAGGCCGAACAGCGCACCCCAGAACACCGGGGCGACGATGCCGTCGGACGCATTCTCCGCGAGGCTCTCGATCGCCGCGCGCGCGATGCCGGCTTCATCGAGCGCGGCGGGATCGCGGCCGACGATGCGCGAGACCGCGTCGCGCGCGGCGGCGATGTCGCCGCCCAGCAGAGGATTTGCGACGACCGCGACATGATCATGCAGCGAGCGCAGCGCGACCAGCGGCCAGGCCAAAGTGCCGACCAGCACGATTCCGATCCAGCCCCCAGGAAGCAGGAACCGAAGCAAGGACTGGAGCAGCCAACCGAGCGCAACCGCGAGCGCAATCACCAGAAGCGCGCCGGCGACGCCGGCAGCGCGGCGGAGTGCCGGTGGGTCAGCCTCGCGATTCCAGCCGGTATCGACGGCGGCGATCAGCCGACCCAGCCAGGTCACGGGGTGGCCGATCCGCGCAAGCAGTTTTGACGGCCAGCCCAGCAGGGCATCCACCGCCATCGCCACAACCATCGCGCCCGCAAAACCCACACCTGCCTCCTGTCCCGCCCCTGTTGCGCAAACCGAGGGGCGAGCGCAAGCCCCCGGGTGCCCGATTTCGGCTTTGTCTTTGGCCGCGATTGGTGATTAGTCAGGCCCACAGGAGACTTTTATGGCCGTCATCTTGATCACGGGCGGAGCGCGATCGGGCAAGAGCAAGCGTGCGGAAACGCGCACGCGCGCCTTCCCCGGGCAGCCCGTCTATGTCGCGACGGCCGAGGCGCTCGATGCGGAAATGGACGCGCGCATCGCAAAACACCGCGCGCGCCGTGGGACCGACTGGATCGAGCGCGAGGTGCCGCTCGATCTCGTGTCCGCGCTGGTCGCAACCGACGGCGGCGGCGCGCGGCTCGTCGACTGTCTGACGCTGTGGCTCTCCAACCTGATGCATGCGGAGCGCGACTGGGACCGCGAGGTGACCGAGCTCGCCGCCGCCCTGCCCCACCTCGCGAGCCCGGTCGTCTTCGTGACCAATGAGGTCGGCCTCGGCATCGTGCCCGACAACGCATTGGCGCGCAGCTTTCGCGACGCCGCCGGGATCATGAACCAGACCATTGCGGCGACCGCCGACGAAGTCGAGTTCGTCGTCGCCGGCCTGCCGATGAAACTGAAATGACGCCGCGCGCCGACATTCTAAAAGACGTTGTCGCCGATTTCAGGATCGCGGCGTCCTTCGTCACGATCGTGCCGGTGGCATCGTCGAAGCCGACCGGCGACGGTGACATCGCGCGCGCGACCTGGGCACTGCCGATCGCGGGATTGCTGGTGGGCCTTGCAGGCGCTGCGGTCTACGCGCTCGCGAGCAGACTGGGACTGGCACCAGGCATGGCCGCGCTGCTCGCTCTCGCCGCAACGACCCTCATCACCGGCGCGCTGCACGAAGACGGGCTTGCCGACACCGCCGACGGCCTCGGCGGCGGACGGACGCGCGAGCGCAAGCTCGAGATCATGCGCGACAGCCGGATCGGCAGCTATGGCGTCTGCGCGCTGATCCTGTCGTTCGGCCTGCGCTGGAGTGCGTTGGCCGCAATCGCTAATCCATGGGCCGTGATGCTGGCCTTGTGCGCAGCCCACGCTGCGGCCCGCGCAGGCGTGCCGGCCTTCATGTCACTGGTCACCCCGGCGCGTCCCGACGGGCTCTCCGCGCGCGCCGGATCGCCGCCGGGCCGCAGCGTGGCCATCGCCTTCGCCGTTGGAACGCTGGCGCTCGCCCTTGCGCTCGGACCGGCCAAGGCGCTGGTCGGCCTGGTCCTGCTGTCCCTTGCCGGGCTGATCCTGGCGCAGCTTGCCATCCGTCAGATCGGCGGGCAGACCGGAGACATCCTCGGCGCTTTCGAGCAGGTCGGCGAGATCCTGATCCTGCTGGTGGCCGCAGCCTTCCTTCACGCGGGAGGATGATCGATGGTCGAGTTCGACGACACCTTCCGCCGGCAATTGCGCGAGCTGTTCGTGTGGCGCCGCGACGTGCGCCGCTTCCGCTCCGATGCGCTGCCCGACGGCGCCGTGGAGCGGCTGATCGAGACCGCCTGTCTGTCGCCGTCGGTCGGCCTGAGCCAGCCGTGGCGCTTCGTCACCGTCGATGATGCGGCACGGCGCCGCGCGGTGATTGACGATTTCAGGGCGTGCAACGCCGACGCGCTGAATTGCTATTCCGGCGAGCGCGCCGCGCGCTATGCCGCGCTCAAGCTCTCGGGCCTCGAACAGGCACCTCGCCATCTCGCGATATTCGCCGACAAGGCGAGCGACATCGGCCACGGCCTCGGCCGTGCGACCATGCCGGAGACCACCGAATATTCCGTGGTCGCGGCGATCACCGCGATGTGGCTCGCCGCACGCGCCGAGGGGATCGGGCTCGGCTGGGTCTCGATCCTCAATCCGGAGCGCATCCACGGCGTGCTCGACGTGCCCGCCTCCTGGAAATTCATCGCCTATCTCTGCATCGGCTACCCCGAAGCGGAGTGCGATCAGCCCGAGCTCGAGCGGGCGAAATGGGAGCACCGGCGAGGTGCGGACGAATTCACGCTGCGGCGGTAGAGCGCGTCCTAAGACTTGCTCTTGTCGGCAATGGCCGCCACAGGCGTGGCGCTCTTCTGCTTCTCGAACATCAGCAGCGGGCGGAAGATGACGCGGCCATAGGCCTCGTAGTGATGCTGGGTCGAGACCGCCATCTTCAGTGGCGTCGCGTAATTGGCCTCGAACGTCATGAACTGCGCATACGTCCAGGAGAAGCCGACGCCGACCGATGCCAGTTCCGTGACGCCGGGGAACGTCGAATACACCGCACCCATGTCAGTGAAGATGTAGGTGTCAAATCCCCTCAGCCATTGCGACCAGTTGTAGTGCAGCTCGGCATTGAAATAATAGCCGCTGTCGCCGGACGCGGCGTTAGTCGGATAACCGCGCACGGTGGTGGGACCACCGATCGTGAAGATCTGGTCGCCCGGCAGCAGCTTCTCCTGCGTGTACTGCCAGCTTGCGAGCACGTTGGTGCTGAAATTGGCGGGGCCAGCGGTGCTGGTCGCGAGCATCGTGCCGGTATAGGTGTTGAACGTGCGATTGTTGCCGAGCACGTGGTCTTGCCATTCGATGTAGTTGACGGCGGGCGAGACCGTGATCGAATAGGTGTTGCCGGAATTGGTCACGGAGACACCTGCCGTGGCCTTGTCGTAATGGTCGTCGGTCACCGCGACGGTCGAGAACCGGCTCACCGTCTTGCCTTCGGTCTCGGCGGCGTTGAGCAGCACCAGCCAATTCTGCGTCACCCAGACCGGCTGGCTGAAATTGACCGCGGCCTGGCTCGACCGTCCCGTGACGTCGAGCGCAACGAAGGGCCCGTCGATGATCTTGATCTTGCCTTCGGTATAGCTGACGCCGGCGCGGCCGCCCCAGGGGTTGACCGGGATGCTGTAGGCAACGTTGCCGTTGAGGTTGCCGTCGGAACGGACGCCGTAAAAGGTCAGGCGGTCGTCGACGCCGAACAGGCCGTGGCGCTTGTAGAAGGTGCCGCCTTCCCAGCGGCCCGTATTCTCCGCGGCCTGATTGTCGACGAAGAGCTGCCAGGTGTCGACCGGCGGCTCGATCACTGCAAACTGCAGGTCGGTCAGGCCGAAGCTCGCGCCGGGCTGGAGCAGCGCCTTGATCTGCACGTCGTTGGTCCGGTTGAACCAGGTCACGTCGCGATTGAGTTTGGGAACGTCGAGGACCTCGCCTTCCGGTTCCTTGACGCGCTGGAGGATGTAGTCGGTGCGGGTCTGCTTGTTGCCCTCGATGGTCGTCTTCTGGAGCCGACCTTCGGTGAGCTTGATCTTGACCGTCCCGTCCTTGGGATCCTGATCCGGCAGAGTCGCGATGCCGGTCACGATGCCGCGCTCGGTGTAGATCGCATTGATATCGGCGACGATCTGCAGCAGCGCCGCGATGTCGACGTTCTTGCCGACATATCTCTTCGCGATCTCGTCCAGCTCGGCCGGCGTGATGAATTTGGATGAGTCGAATTCGAGCTTGCGCAGGCGGAATTTCGGACCGCCCGGCTTCATCAGCGGCGACTTCTCACGTGCACCGCCGATCACGGCCGGACCGTTCAGCTTGGGTGGCTCACTCTGCTGTTCGATCTGGCGGCGTTGGCGGTCGATGTCGTTCTGGATCGCGCCGGGATTGATCGACGGCACCTGCGCGCGCGCGGCGACGATGCTCGACGCTGCAAGCCCGATCCCCAGTGCTGGCCCCAGAACCCGCATCCCGACCTACCACGCCTCCGCGAGGCGACTCACCGCCGGCTTCGTCATTGCACCAATTGCAGCATCCTTCCAGCCCGGGCGCCCCGTGCGCTGCCCCTGGTGGCGCAGCTTGCGCATGTCGCTGAGCCCTTCGACGTTCACGGCGGGACCAAACCCGATGGTCTCGACCGGCCGCGGCGTCAGCAATGCGTCGAGCCGTGCATGGCCGGAGAGACCGAGTTGGTAGAATGTTCCCGCCCCGCTCTTCTGCGCCAGCCAGGTGTCGATGCTCTCATAGCCCTCGCCATCGACGGCGACGTTGCGCGCCATGCTGGCGCCCGTGTAGCTGCCGCAGCAGGCGTGGCTCGAACCGTAATTGGAGACTGTTGCCGAGATATCACCGGTGTAGAACACCACATAGGCGTTGGTGACGTTGGCGTTGCCGACCTGGCTCAGCGTGAACACGCCGTCCGGCTGGTAGAGCTGAAGCGTCGGCCCGTTGCTCGGCGCCAGCGTACGGTTGTTCAGCAGCACCTGCTCGGTCGCGGTGGTGAGCAGGAGCTGGCCCGGGACGTAGCCGTTCAGGATCGTCACGGAGTGCGCATCGGTCAGGAAGTTCGCGTCCACCACCCTGAAGTTGTTGACGATGATGGTATCAGGATCGATCGAGATGTTGGCATACTTCGCGACGCCGCCATTGTAGCCGGTGATGTTCAGGATCAACGGAACCGGTGGGTTCGAGCGAACCTGCTCACCCCGGACGGTGATGGTGTCGGCGGCAAGGTCGAGCTCCCTGACCACGCTGACCCAGTTGATGGTCAGGTCACCCGACGAGGTCATCTTGACGACATCGCCGCTGATCCGGTCGAACGAGACCGACCCGGCTACATCGAAACGGGTATCGCCGTTGGCCGTGATCGATCCGCCGTGGAGCGAGCCGGTGTCGGACTTGACGATGAGCTCGCCGGCATCGCCCGGGATGCCCGTCGTGGTGAGCTGGCTGAAGATGATGTCGTCGTGGGCATGCAGGGTCTGCGTGCCACCGCTGATGGCGGTACCGAGGGTGATCCCTCCGGCCGTCGCAGTGATGTCGAGTGTACCGCCGACGTTGAGGTTGTCCCACTTGACGACGGTGCCCTGCAGGAGCGCGTTGCCGGTCGAGGCCGTGAGGTTATGACCCATGTTGGTGCCGGCGGCGATCAGCTTCGCCGAGCCGTTGGCCGTGACCGAACCCAGCGTCGGCACGCCGCCTGACATCACCGTCTGCGCCAGGATGAAGCCGTTGTCGGCGGTGACGTTGACGTTGCCGACGTCGCCGTTGATGCCCGTCGCCGTCAGCGCGTTGAAGGTCAAATTGTCGTGGGCGTGGATGGTCTGCGAGCCCCCGCTCTGCGCGGTCTGCAAGGTGATGCTGCCCTGGCCCGCGGTCGCGCCCAGCGTCGTCGCGACGTTGAGGACGTTCCAGTTGATCGGGCCGCCGGCGGTCAGCAGGCCTGAGCCGGTCGTCGCCGCAAGCGTGTTACCGGTGATGGTCGTGGCGGCCAGCAGCGTCGCCGAGCCGTTGGCGGAGACCGAACCCAGCGTCGTCACCCCGCCTGACGTCACGGTCTGCGCCAGGATGAAGCCGTTGTCGGCGGTGACGTTGACGTTGCCGACGTCGCCATTGATGCCCGTCGCCGTCAGCGCGTTGAAGGTCAAATTGTCGTGGGCGCGGATGGTCTGCGTGCCGCCGCTCTGCGCGGTCTGCAAGGTGATGCTGCCCTGGCCCGCGGTCGCGCCCAGCGTCGTCGCGACGTTGAGGACGTTCCAGTTGATCGGGCCACCGGCGGTCAGCAGGCCTGAGCCGGTCGTCGCGGCAAGCGTATTGCCGGTGATGGTCGTGGCGGCCAGCAGCGTCGCCGAGCCGTTGGCGGAGATCGAGCCAAGCGTCGTAACGCCGCCCGACGTCACCGTCTGCGCCAGAATGAAGCCATTGTCAGCGGTGACGTTGACGTTGCCGACGTCGCCATTGATGCCCGTCGCCGTCAGCGCGTTGAAGGTCAAATTGTCGTGGGCGTGGATGGTCTGCGAGCCTCCGCTCTGCGCGGTCTGCAAGGTGATGCTGCCCTGGCTCGCTATCGCGCCCAGCGTCGTTGCGACGTTGAGGACGTTCCAGTTGATCGGGCCGCCGGCGGTCAGCAGGCCTGAGCCGGTCGTCGCCGCAAGCGTGTTGCCGGTGATGGTCGTGGCAGCCGACAGCGTCGCCGAGCCATTGGCGGAGAGCGAGCCCAGCGTCGTCGCCCCGCCTGACGTCACCGTCTGCGCCAGGATGAAGCCGTTGTCGGCGGTGACGTTGATGTTGCCGACGTCGCCGGCATTGCCGGTGGAAGCGAGCGCGTTGAACGTCACGTTCTGGCTGGCGTGGATCGTCTGCAAGCCGCTGCTGCTGGCGGTCCCGATCACGATGCTGCCGTTGGCGGTGACGGCGCTGAAGCTGCCGCTCGCGCCCACAGCCGTGCCCGCGGCCACCTGGTCGAGCGTGAGGCCGCCGGTGCCGAGGATGTCGACGATGCCGTTGACCGCCGAGAGCAGGCTCGCCTCGGTGTCAGTGAGCGCCTTCAGGTAAACGTGGCCGGCGCTCGCGCTTGCCGAGAGCCGCGCCGCGCTGAAGATGAACCGATTCGTCGCGGTGCCGATTCCGTTCGACGCGCTCAACGAAAGTTCGGCGCCCGAGCCGGACGCGACGAACTTGGTTTGGCCGTCGCCATTGTCGAGGATCGCTCCGAGCGAGGCGACGCCGCCGGCGGTGACGATGATCGACGGCGCGTTGCCGGCCGCGGCATAGGACTGCGACGAATTCAGCTGACCGATCGTCGCATCGCCCGTGGTCGTCACCGAAATCGTCCCGGCAGCGTTGATGGCCGAATAGGCGCCCATCGACAGCGTCGCGGCCACCAGCGTCACCCCGCCGGAAGTGCTGGTCGCAACCACCGGCGCGGTGCTGGTGCCGGCGGTGAAGGTGATGCCGCGGTTGGCAAGGAGCTGCATCAAGCCGTCGCTGGTGAGGTCGGCATTGATGGTGAGCGCGCCGCGCGCCACGTTCAACGTCATCGCGCCGCCCGCCGTCAGCGATCCATAGGCACCGCTGGTGCCGACCCCCATGTCGCCGGTGACCGCGAGAAGGCTGAAAGCGCCGCCCGCAGAGCCGGTGACGGCGCCGGAGATATTCACCTGCAGCGGCTGGAAGGTCGAGCCGTTGAAGCCGATATTGCCGCCGGCGCGCAGGTCGAGGTCGGTGCCCAGAATGTGGATTGCGGTACGGTCCGAGAAACCGGCCTCGCCGTAGATGCTGCCGGTCGCGGCGAGCTGAATCTCGTTGCCGGCAGAGATGTTGCCGAGGATGAGATCGCCGGTGGTCTGCTTCACATAGATGCCCTGCCCGGACGAGACCTGGTCGAGCTGGTCGTTGGCCGGGCTGGCAAAGGCGATCTGGATCGCATTCGCGTTGCTCGCGGGATTGCTTCCGGCGGCCCCGGGCGCGCCGATATTGCCGTGCTCGGCGATCAGGGTCAGGTTGGCGATATCACCTGAGATCACGGGCACGCCGGTCACGCCGGCGGCAGCGGTGATGCCGGTCACGGCATCGAGCTTGACGTCGCCGCGGCCGGTCACCTGGATGCCGTTAGCCTGCGCCGCCGCGATCGGGCCGTAGCTCGCGGTGACGCCGCCGAGCGAGAGGCTGTTCTTGCTGCCGAGATAGATGTTCGACAACGCGTTGGCCGAGATCGCGGTCGGGTTGTCGAGGAGGACGAGGTTTTGCTGCGACAGGCTGACCGTATAGGTCACGACATGGGTCGTCGGATCCGTGGTCGCGCCGACGGTGAGCTGACCGGGACCGGCCGAGGAGAGCAAAGCCCTCTGATCCGTGGTCAGCGACGAGGAATCGACGCTGGTGAAGGTGAACGTCTGGGGCGCGGCCGAATTGCCGACCGAACCATGCGGCGCGTAGAGCATGATCTGGCTTGCGCTGATATTGGCCGCAACGTTCGTGTCGATCGGCGGCGGCGCCGCGCCGACGGCCGACGACGAGACCGTGTAGGCAAGCTGGCTCTGCGTCCACTGCGCGCCCGCGGTAATGATGCTGTAGACCGTCTCGGTCGATGCGAGCGTGTAGGTATAGTTCGCATTGTAGGCATTCAGCGCCGTCTGCAGCGCCGCGTTGCTCGGCAGCCGCTGATTGGCGGTCGCCACGCCGTCGAACAGTTTTGCGAACAGGGTCGTCGACAGCGAGCTGCCGAACACGGTCGCCAGCGGATCTGCGGGTGCCGCGCCGGGCAAGGTCGCCAGCGAGCTCTTGAGCTGGTCGGTGTTGATCTTGCCGAGCAGGAATTGATCCCTCAGGAACCGCGTCGTGGCCTCGATTTGCATGTCCGTCGTCGTGACCCTGGAAGGATCGATGCCGAGCTTGGCCGCCACCTGCGCCCTCAACACCGTCAGACCCACCGAGGTCGGGTTGTAGGTGCTGCCGTTCGCGAAGGCGATGTTCTTGAGCTGGAAGTAGTCGTTGTAGGCCGACGTGACCATGGACTGGTAGCTGTTGACGGCGGCGGTGGCGGGGTTGCCGTTGAGCAGGTCGAGATTGGCCCAGACGGACTGGAGATGCGCGCTCTCCGCCGCGGTGATGCCGGCGGCCGCGCGGCCGTTCAGGATGTTGGCCTGGTTGCCGTCGGAGCCGGCCGCCTCCAGGAAGATCGGACCGCCGGTCGACTGGACCGTGCCGAGGCGCAGATCGCCCTTGGACTGGACGATGTAGGCGCCGGTGGCCGAGGAGCTGTCGAGAACCCCGCCATCGACGGTGCCGTTGGTCTGAACCGTGCCCGTCGCCTGGATCACCAGCGGATTGATGTTGGTCAGCGTCGACGCGCCATTGACGACGCTGCTCGTCGCTCCGATCGCACCGGCGGCGGAATCGATCTCGATATTCTTGCCGATCACGACGGGGTTGGTGATGTCGTAGGGGGACGCCGAGTTGATGTCGCCGATGGCCGAGAGGAAGACGCTGCCCTGCGGCGCGTGGCCGGTGACGGTCGGGGCAACCTTCACCTGGTTGATCGAGAGCGCGCCGATCGCGGCGATCGAGATGTCGTGGTCGATCGAATTGGCGGTCAGGCTGCCGCCATAGAGCTGCACCTGGACCGGTGTCCCGTTGGCGCCGAGCGTGCCGATGCCGCCCGGCGCCGACAGGCTGACGCTGGTGCCGGAGATCACCGGGTTGTTCGCGTTCGCGCCGACCGTGATCGACGAGTTGGCGCCGGTCGCCGTGAACGAGGTCGTGCCCTGCTGGTTGTTGACCGACCCGTTGAGGACGATGCTGGAGTTCGAAGTGACCGCCACCGTGCTGGTGCTGCCGCCGTTGAACTGGATGTTGATCGGGTTCGACGCCTTGACCGTGTTGGTCAGCGTCAGGGTCAGGTGCGTGTAGATCTCCTGGTACCAGTTGAACTGGGAGTCCGCGCCGCAACACGCGTTGGAATGGGTGTTCTGCCCGTTGTTGCCCGGCCTGCTGTCGTTCGGAGTGTAATAGCTGCCGGTCGCGGTGACGACTTCCTGGTAGTTGGAGGCCTGCGTACCGGACACCAGACTGACCGTGCGGTTCCAAGGATGCGCGCCGGTATAAGTCCAGCCGTAGTCGAACTGCGTGCTGGTCGGCGAACGATCCAGCGTCGCCGTGTCGACCCACTGATAAAGCATATTGGCCTGCGGCGCGTACTGGACACCCGCCGTACCGCTGACACCGGTGAGCATCGAGCCGGTGTACTGGTTTGCATCGACGCTGTTGGTCACATAGGTCGACACCTGCTGGCCCGCCGCAGCGGTGGGATCGAACACGTACCACTTGGTCTGCTGCTTGAGCTGATCGACGATCTCGATCACGCTCGGGGTGGTGACGCCGGTGTTGATGGTGTTGGTGACGAGTTGCAGGCCGGTGCTGTTGTTGACCGTGACCGTGCCGGCGCCGCCGTTGATCACGAGCTTGCCCTGCAACTGGCCGTCCTGGGTCGAGGTCGAGATGATCTTGCCGTTCAAATAGATGTAGCCGCCCGAGCCCTGCACCACGCTGTTCAGGACGATCTGGTCGGTAAGAACGTTGTACTTCGCCCCGATCGCGGCGTCGCCAGTGCCCGAGGTCGTCAGATCGCCAACCGGGATGTCCCAATAGACGCCGTGCTGCGCATTGGCCTGGGCCTGGGCAAGGCCCGTGCCGCTCTTGAGAATGTTGATGTCCCTCAGGGCGTTGCCGCCGATGTTGACCGAGTAATTGCTGCTCGAGCCGCTCTGGAGGGTGCCGTTGATGTTGATCACGGACGCCGAGATGATGATCGCCTTGCCGATGATCTGCGCATCGTTTTGAGGCTGGACTCGCGGCGCAGCCGCGGTGACCGGCGTGATCGCGGCCGGCTGGATGTTGATGACCTGGAAGTAGGCATCGCAGTTCGCACAATTGAACGGGGTGGAGTATGTGCTCGTACCGTTGGTCGTGCCGCTGTAGACTCCCTGGCCGTCATAGTCGTGCTGATGCCACGGAGCGGTCGTGATGGTCTGCGTCGTCGGACCCTCGATGACTGCGAGCGTGGCGGGGTACGGCACGCTGCCGGCGTTCTGATTTCCGTCGCCTGGCGCGCCCTGGCCCGCCGGCAGGAAGATCGCCGAATAGAGCGAGGTGCCGTCGAAATACAGATCCAGCAGGCGCGCGGTGAAGATCGTGCTGTTGGCGGCCGTTTGCTGAACGCCGGTATTGCCGTCGACGCAGCAATAGTAGAAATACGGGTGATTGCCGCCCCCGGCGATGTGCGGGCTGGTCGCGTAATCGCCGTAGGCGCCAAGATAGGTCGCCGCCAACATCACCGCCGTCAGCGTGTCGTTGTCACCCGGCTTGAATTCCGTACTCGCCCATTGATCGGCGACGGTGCCGTTGGTGTCCTTGAAGCTCCCGAGACCGCCGAGGAAGGTGAACGAGCCTTTGGGCACCACCATCTGGATGGTCGCGGCATTCATGGCCTGCGACGCGACAACGCTGCCCGAATTGTTGGTGATCTTGAGCACGCCGTTGTCGTTGATGATGGCCCCGTCCAGATAGATGTCAGGCGTGCTGGTGAGCGCGTTGCCGTTCTGGTCGACGGCCTGGCCGGTGACGGCATCCAGGCGGTTGTAGGTGGCCGAGATGTCGATCAGCGGCGACGCGCTCGGCGTGGCGGTGAAGGTCACGTTGGAATGCGAATCCGGATCGACATGATCGATCTGGCGATAGGTGATGTTGCCTCCGCTCACATTGGTGATCGTGAGGTTGTTCAGGTCCATGAAGTCGAGACCCTTGTTCTCGATCTTGATCATCGGCGAGCTGCGCGCGATGACGGCCGGCGCAGCGGGATTCGTGCCGCTGTTCCCGGTCAGCTTCTGCGCCAGGATCGAGACGTTGCCGGCGGATACCAGCATGTCGCCGAGCGCGAAGGCGTTACCCGCAGCGTCGGTCGTAAAGGGCGCCTGCTGGATCAATGTGTTGATCTGGCGCTGGATGTCGCCGGTCGGATCGGTCCCGGAGGGCGACATCGCGGCCGGGTTCGCGATCGATGACGTCGCGAGCCTGGAGCGGATTTGCGCCGCGGTCAGGCCGGTCAGCGACACCAGCTGGTTGACGATCAGCTGGTAGGGATTGAAGCTGGGGACGACGGTGTACTGGACCGTCTGGTGGTTCCAGCTCATCACCGGATTGAAGTGATTGACGTCGGAGACGTATTCGAGAACCGATGAGCCGCCGTTGGTCAGCGACGAGTAAGGACTGGTTGTGCTCAAGGTCGGCGTGGTGGCGCCCAGCTCGATCGTGATCGTCACATCGTCGTTGATGCCCGCCACCACCAGGCCATTGAGCGCGACATCGCCGGTTCCGCTGGTGTGGCTGTGGTTGTCGCTGTTCTTGGCGCTGAAGATGTCCAGATACGGATTGTAGTTGCTGCCGTTGCCGGCGGCAGTGACCTGCGCCTGGGTTGCTCCCAGGAAGATGTTTTGCACGCCGAGCACGCTCGACGTGTTGGCGAGCGTCAGGCTCGTGGTGTCGTCGGCATTGGCCGTGCCGCGGTACAGGGCCTGTCTCTTATANNATCGGAACAGCGGTGTTGTTGTAGACGACCGTCGTCGCCGTCGCCTGCACGCTGCTGAAGACACTGCCGTCGCCGGCGAGACCCGCATAGATGGTGATATCGCCCCAGGCCTCGACCTTCGCGTTGCTGCCGACGTTCACGGCCTGGTTGGCGTGAACCCAGCTGTTGGTGCTGGCGCCGACGCCGGCGATCGCGCCGTAGAGACTGGCGTTGGCATTGTTGGCCGCCGCCATCTTCGCGGCCGTGCCGACATAGATCCTGCCTGCGCTGAAGAGCTCGCGGGCATTGATGTTGACCTGGAGCGTGGCATTCGCCGTCATGTCGGATTCGGCGCCGCCGCCGGCGAAGAAGCTCGCCGTGGCCAGGCTCACCGTGTCGTTCGTATTCAGCGTGTTGTAGGCTTCGATGTTGATCACCGCGCTCGTTGTCCGCGGATCGGCATTGAGGCTCAGGACCGTTCCGGCGTCGATATTGGTGGTCACGGTCTGGGTGACGGTCGAGTTGCTGAGCGCTGCGGCGCCCGAGAACATGCCGCCCGAACCCGAACGTGCACCGCCGCCGGCCTGGTTGACGATGTCGTTGGAGATGACATCCATGTCGCCGCCGGCCGAATTGATGATCAGGTGCGTGCCGACCTCGGCGGTCGTGTCCGTGGTGATGGTGTTTCGCGCGCTGCCGCCGGCGACGCCGGCGGTGGAGGCCTGGTAGGCGTCGCCGCTGGCGGCATAGTTCGTGGTGTGCTTGGCGCGGATGTTGAGGCCGCCGAAATAGAGCGTGTCGTCGGTCAAGTTGCCGTCCATCCGCGCCTGGGTGGTTGCGGTCGAGCTGGTGGTCGCCACCGCCGCGGCACCGGCATAGGTGCCGCCCGCGCCGACGATGGCATTGGCGACGTTGGCATCGACGCCGGTCGCGGTGATCTGGAGAGCACCGATGTTGGACGCCGACGTGATCGCGCCCGCCCCGAGATAGGCGTAGGTGTGCGCGCTGGACGATACCTGCGCGACGCTCGCGCCCAAGGCCAGGAAGCCGGTCGAAAGGCCGGTCGCCTCCGCGTACTGGGCGCTGTCGTTTTCGGCTGCAATGGTCACGTTGGCGTTGGGAAGCGTAATTCCGGTCCCGCCATAGGCGTTGACCGTCGCGTTCTCCGAAGCCTTGGCGCGGCCGCCCTCGGCACCGATCAGCGATCCGCCACCACCTGCGAGGGCCCAGGCGTAGGTCGTCGTGCCGCCGGTCGGGACCAGCGCCATGGCCGCCACGGAGATCGCGCCGCCCGAGAAGATGGTGTTGTCGCCGATATCGGCCGTGACCTGGGCGCCGACCGTCGACTGGGCGATGGCGACGCCAACCGCACCGCCGCCGACCGAGACGCCGATCGCGCTGCTCGACAGATTGGGCGTGATCGACGCCGACACCAGCGTGCCGGCCCCGGTCGCGGACGTCGCGATCGTGGAGCCCGGGCCGATATCGGCGGTCACGCTCGAATTCTCGTGGGCCTCGGCGTCGGCACCGACGCCTGCGACGATACCGCCGCCGAGCGCCGTTGCCGTCGTGGTCAAGGTGCCCGCGCCCTGTGCGCCGACCGCGAGTGTCGAGGTATTTATGTTGGCACCCTGCAGCACATCTGCCGAGACCGTGCTCGACCGGCTCGCCGTCGAGATCGAGGCGCCAACCGCCGCGGCGCCGGCGGTGACACCGCCGGTGAAGACGATCTGGGTCGTGGAATCCTGCGCCATCACGGCGACACCGGCGCCGCCCGTCCCGGTCACGGAGCCGCCGAGCTCAGCCGTCACGTGATTGGAGACGTTGCCGATCGCCACCGCGGCATCCGCGCCGAAGTAAAGCGCAGCGCCGCCGGCGATGGCCTCGGTGTTGATGGTCTGACCGGCATAAGGCCCGGTGCCGGCGTCCTTGACCACCGCCGCAACCATGACGGACGGCGCGGTGACGGCCGAGCTCAAATTGGCGGTCACACGGCTGTTGACGCTGGTGTAGCCGATGCCTGCACCGATGCCGACATTCTTGGCGAAGCCGGCGCCGAGCAGATACATCTTGGTCGCGTTGGCGCTGGTGGCGCCGACATTGACCTGCGTGCCCACGGTGGTGCCGCCCGCGATCTGCGCCGTGACGCCGTCGGCACCGCCGACCAGCACGGTGCTGACGTCGTAGGTCGAGGTGACATGGGCGTTGTTCGGATTGCCGGCGGTGCCGCTCGCCACCGCATCGCTGCCGTGCGAATTGCTGGTGCTGTTGTTGACCGCCGTGATGGTGCCGGCGTTGTGGCCGTTGTTGTCGCGTTGGTCGAGTTGCCCGGTTTCCTGGATCTGGGTGTCGGAATCGGCCGTGTTCTCGCCGATGATGATGACGCCGACCGTCGCACCGATGCCGACGCTGCCGCCGATGCCCGCGGTGACCGCGTAGGACAGCACTTCCTTGGTGCTGAGCGCGCTGACATTGATCGCGCCGGCGGAGTTCAGGCTGCTGTTGACGCTTTCCGCAATGGTCTGGCTCTTGAAGACCAGCACGTTGGCGGCCGCACCGACGCCGACGCCGGAGCCGCTGGCGCCGATCGCGAGCGCGCCGGCGATCTCCTTGATCGCGACGTCCTCGTTCGCGATGATGGTGACCGCGCCGGCCGCGCCACCCGTGGGCGACCGCAGCGTGGTGTCATAGACACCGGCGATGGTGGTGTTATTGGCGATCTCGATATTCGCCATGCCGGCGATCGCGGCCGATCCGGTCGCGAGCGAGCCGCCGACCGAATAGGCCTGGAAGCGATCGACCGTGTTGGCCTCGACGTCGAGCGCGCCGCTCAGATTGAGCGCGGTCGTGTGCGTCGTGCTGCCGCCGTGATAGTAGAACTCGTCGCCGACATAGGCCTCGGTCCGGTTCGCCGAGACCTGGACCAGGAAGGCCGCGGCGACCGCGGCCTGGCTGCCATAGGCCGCCGAGCCGCCCGCCGAGTAGATGGCGGTGGTGTCATTGGCATTCACGGTCAGCGACGACGCCGTCATCGCACCGCCGTCGACATAGGCCTCAGTGGTCGCGGTGAAGATGTTCAGAGCGACCGAGCCGGTGTTGAAGCCGATGCCGATCGAGGACGCATCCTGCTCGGCATTGGCCTTCACAGTGACCGCGCCGACCGTCGCGGACGGTGTCGCCGAAAGGCTGCCGACGGTCGCATTGGTGATGGTGGCCATCGTGGTGCGCGACATCGTCGTCGAGATGATGGTCGCGCCGCCACCGCCGTTGCCGGTTGGAGGCACGATGCCGGCGCCGAACGCGCCCGAATAAGAGAAGCTCGAGGCGGCGACGTCGATCTGCGGCAGTAGGCTCGCACTGGTGAGGCGCGTGTCGATGCTGGCGCCGTCGATGTAAGCGTTGGTCGACCCGCTCAACACCGAGGTGATCGGGTTGATCATGATCGAGATGCCGGTGCCCGCCGAGATCGTCATGACATTGGTCACGACGGCCTGGTGCGAGCTCGCCACCACGGCAAGGCCCTTCACCGTATCCTGGGTCTCGCTGAGGTTGGGCGTGCTGTCGGTCGGCGCCTGGAAGCCGCTGAGATCGCTCGCGTGCGCCAGCGTGCCGCTATTGACCGACAACGTGTCGCTCGAGCTGGTTCCGAGCGCGTCGACCTTGGTGCTCGATCCGCTGATATAGGCCGAGGTGCTGCCGGTGATCTGGTTGGTCACGATCGAGCCGGCGCCGCCGGCCGGGCCCTTGGAGATCGAGAGCGCGCCGGCGGACACGACGATGTTGTCCGAATTGTTGGCGATCACGCCGACATTGTTGTTGGCCGTGACGTCCGCCCCGCTGGTGATGCTGGCCGTGACGTTGGTGCCCAGCAGGTTGGTCGCGACCGATCCGGCGAGGCCGATCTGCGAGGACAACGCCACGCCGACGGCGACCGTCGAGATCCTGCCGTTCGAAGTGGCGCTGACCACGGCGTCGTTGCTGGCGAGCACCTTAGCGCTCGTGACGTTGGCGTTGAGCTGGTTGTCGATCTCGCTATAGACGATGGCAAGACCGCCGGCGCTGCCCTGGGTGGACGCTCCCGCGACCGCCGCAGTCGAGGTGATCGCAGAATTGTCGAGCGCCTGTACGGTGACGTTGCCCGCGCTCACCACCGTATCGGAGGTGGTCGAATTGGCGTCGCCGATGGCCGCAGACACGTTGTTCTTGATGGTGCTGATGACGGCGCCGCCCTGTCCGGCAAACTGTCCGGTCGACAGACCGAATCCGACCGCAACGGACTGGATCTTCGAGGAGTCTTCCGCGGCAACCAGCACGTTGCCGCTCGTCACGGTCATCAGGGTCTTGGTGACGTAGGCCGAACGCGTGGCGCTGATTTCGTCGACGACGATGGCGATGCCGATATTGTTCTTGCCGGCCTGGATGATGCCCGCAACCGACGTGATCGCGGCTCCGGGTCCGGCGCCGACACCGCCGTTGAGCGCGGCTCCGCTGAAGTCCACGCAAGCCTGCGACCCGCTCGACGTCGTGCAATTATCATGCGCCAGCTGGCCGTGGTTGGTGGCGCGCACCAGCGTGCCGAGCGCATCGTCCAGCGAGGCGATATCGACACTCTCGGCGCTGACGGTGACGTTTCCGCCCGAAGCCGTGATGGTGCTCGAGCTGATATAGGCCAGCACGGTCGGGCTGATCTCGCTGATGACCATCGACCCGGCCAATCCGTTTTCGGCGTAGCCGCCCGAAGCGCCGCCGGCCGCGATCACGCTGGCGTCGTCGCCGATGACTGTCAGCGCGTTGAACCCCGTCACGGTAGAACCCGAGATATGCGCATCGACGGCGTTGCTGCCGCCGGGATTGCGGATCTCGGCATAAGTCAGCGCCAGGCCGGCCGCGTTCTTGTCCCCGTTGAGGTAAAGTGAGCCACCGCCGATCGCGATATTCGAGGTCTGGTACGCGTTGACATTGGCTGCGTTCGCGGTGCCGCCGCTCACGCCGGTGATGGTCGAGTTGTCGATATAGGCGGTCGCCGAATCCGAGATCGAGCCGACCGAAGCCGATACCGAGGCAGCGAGGCCGCTGCGCGTCGCGGAGAGCGCGATCGCCACCGCCGTCAGCGAACCGCCGCTGAGCGCCCGGACGTTGACGGCCGTTTCGTCCGAAACCGTCGAATTGGCGATGTAGGCCGTGGTCGAGTTGCTGGACAGCGCGATCGAGATCGCACCGGCGATCGCGGCGCTGGTCGCGCTCCCGCCCGCAAGGTTGAGCGCGCCGGAGCCTGAGCCGTTGGTGGTGATGGTGTCGTTGAGTGCCTGGACCTGGATGACGGGCGCGTCCGTGGACGTATAGGGACTGCCGCTGTTGACGGTGACGCCCTTGACGTAGGCCGAGGTGTCGAGCGACGTGGCCGAGACCGCGGAGCTGCCGGCGATGTCGATGCTGAACTTCGAGGTGCCGTTCTTCTTCGCGGCGGCCTGCTTGGCCACTTCGAGGGCGCCCAATCCACCAAAGGGCGGCGACTTGTAGAGTGCCGTTGCCTTGCTGACATAGCCGATCTGCGCGAACGGATCGGATTCCACCGCTGCGACCGCGGCAACCGTGACCCGGCCCGCCGTCGCGGCGTTGACCTGCAGGCTCTTGGTGGTCACGTGACCGCCCGAACCGCCCAGGGCGTTCGGATCGTCGGTCGCAAAGGGCCCGCCCACGATGTCGTTGCGGTTATCTCCGATATAGGCGGCGGTGTCGGCGAGCGCCGTCATGTAGGCGGCGGAGACGCCGACGCCTGAGGTGGTGCCGAGCTGGATCGCGCCCGACAGCGAGAACAGCGACACGTTCTGGTTGGCCGATATCTGCACCGAACCCTGCGAGATGACGGTGGCCAGCGAACTGATCGAGGCGTGGGTCGTGTTGTCGATGGAGGCCATCGACAGGATGCCGTTCAGCGCCCCGCTGCCGGCCGACGAGCCGGACGTCGGCGCGATCGCGAACAGCAGGTCGGTTGTATTCGCGGTCACGCTGACGTCGGTCTGCGAATCCAGCGTGGCGCCGGAGGAAACGCCGGCAATCGTGTTGCTGGTGGACTGGATCAGGTTGAGCGTTCCGCCCGCCGCCGTTCCCGGGCTGTCGGAGCCCGGCAGCAGCACCAGCGGCCCGAACACGCCGCCGATGTCGATCGACGTGTTGTAGGTGTAGGCCGAAACCGTCAGCGCCGAGGCGAAGCCCTGCGCAATGGTCACCCCGTCGATGTTGTAGGCCGCCGTCGCCGTCCAGGCGGGCGTGCCCGTCGTACGGGTCGAATACAGTTGCGCACCGCTGCCGACCCAGGCCGTGGTGTTGTCGGTCAGGCCGAAATAGGCGAACGAGCCGGCGGCGGAAACGGTGCCGCCGCCGCTGGAGTTCGCGTTGGCATAGGTGGTGACGATATTGTTGACGACGCCGAAATTGGCGTTGAGATGGTTGAGCGTGTCGCTGAGACCGTTCCACTCCTCCCAGGAGTTGGTGTTGGGTATGGTCGTCAAGGCCGCGACGCCGATATCGGCCGCGTGGATGACCACGTTCGACCCGACATAGGCGTTCGAGTTGTGGGTGTACTCGCCGAAGGCGACTGCGACGGAGATCGCAAATGCAGGACCCTTGTCCGCGCTGCTGACGTTCACCGTCGAGGAGGAATTGTTGCGGATCCGGTCGTCGATCAACTGGCTGACCACGGCGACGTCGCCGGACGTGTAGACCTGCGGCGCCGACCCGCCGTTCGTGGCTGCGATGGCGGCGTTGGCCGATTCCGACGTCGTCGCAAGCGCCAACGATCCCGCGACCTTGAACGGCAGCTTGATGTCCGTAATCGGCGTCAGCAGCGTGCTGGCCACACTTTGGAAGCCCGTCGACGCGCCGGCCGCGCCGTTGACGATGGCGCCGAGCAATCCGGGCGATCCGAGCGTGACCGATGCGCTCGTCGCGTTCTGGGCAATGTCGGAAGCCGCGGCCACCAGGAGGTTGCCGGTCTGGTTGGCGCCGTTGCTGCCGAAATTGGCGCCCATCGTCGCCGTGGTCGCGACATTGATGTTGCTCACCGCAACGGCGCCCCCCATGCCGCCGGCGTCGCTGGTGCTCAACAGCGGGTTGAATCCGAACGCCGTCGCACTGACCGAGAAGTTGCTGAAGTTGTTCGCGGAGACCTGAAGTCCCTGATTGCCGCTGGAGATAGTCGCGCCCGAGTTGACGGTCGCTTCGGTCTTGATGTTGGCGAGACCGACCGCGGTTGACGCCAGGTATAGACCGCCTGTCGTGACTGCAAGCGATGACACGTTCAATGTGGTGTCGGTGGCTGCGCCGACCAGAATGCCCCCGCCCGCGCGGATCGAGGCGCCGGATGACACGATCGTCGAGACGTCGGCCGTCACGTTGCCGATGACGACCGCGACGCCGAGCGGCGACAATATCCCGGCTGCAATCACGGGATCTTCGGCGTCCTGGGTACCATGCGCGGAAATCAGCACGTTGCCGCTGCCGTTGATGTCGGCGTGACCCGTGATCGCGACTTTTGCGACCGTATTGGCGGCGACGTATCCGCCGTTGATACCGCCGAGGTTCGCCGCCACAGTCGCTCCGGCCACCATCACGAGATCGCCCACGATCGTGCTCGTCAGATTCGAGGTGGCAGTCGAATTGGCCTGAATGGTGATGTTGGCGCCGGTGATCTTGCCGTCGACGGTGATACCGGTGGTCGCGCTAGCCGGCCCCGACAACAGCGTCTGGCTGGCGGTCGCGATCAGGCTGACATCGCCGCTGGTGAAGCTGGTTCCGTTGTTGATGACCTGCGCCCTGATTTCGGCATTCTGCATGACCGAGATCGACGGCGCGCTCAGCGAGATGCTGTGCACATAACCCTGGGAGAAGCCGGAGCCGTTCAGGAGACGTGTATCGATGACGCCTCCGGAATCGATGGTGATCGAGTTGTTGCTGCTGATCGAGAACGTGCTGAGGCTCGGCATCGCCAGGATCAAATTGGCGATCGTGTCATTGCTGACGAACCCGGTCCTGTTCGCGTTGGCGTCGCCGGTGGGGCCGATATAGACGTCGTCCTGATCAAAGCTGAAGCCGACCGTACCCGCAATGACCTGGGCGCCGGGTGCGACCGAAAACGCCTTCGACGAAAACGCGATCTTGACGTTGCTGCCGCCATTGATCACGGCGGTGGAGCTCAGGGACGTGGTCCAGTCGCCGAGCGACGACAGGACGAACGTCCCGCCCGCCTGCATCGCCGCGATATAGCTCGCGATCACGTTGTTCGACAGAGTCCCGTTCGACCCGTTGTTGCCCGAGCTATTGTTGACGTTTTCACTGTTCCAGAAGCTGAAGCGCACGCTGCCGCCGGTGTCGACGAGCAGCGCCGCCGTGCCCGCGACGTCGATACCGCCGGCAGAAAGCGCGATTCCGCTGCCCTTGACCGTGCCATTGATCGTCAGCGCGCCGCCCGTAGGCGGGTCCGGCAGGTTGAGCGGATTGTGGATGGGATCATTGATGAAGGGAAGCGAACTGGCTGCGATCGAAACGGTGCCAGACCGGAAGGTGGTCCCACCCGCATTGGCGGCCTGGGCGTCGATCACGGCACCCGCGGCAACGGTCACCGCGGCCGCTGACAGCGAGACGTTGATACCGTTGGCGGTCGCGTGGGAGTTCGCGTCCTTGCGCGTACTGTCGATCCTGCCACTGGCATCGACGGTGAGCGAGGTTGTCGCCGAATCCGGGGTGAGCGCCGAAATCGAGATCGCCCCGACGCCGTGCAGCGCCGCAATATAGCGCGCAATGGTCGCGTTATCGATGAAGCCTGCCGCGCTCGCATTGGCGTCGGTAGACGCGTTCCCGATGTAGACGGTGTCGGTGCTGGTCAACTTGACCTGCGATGCCGTCAGTTGCAGCGGCGTCTGTGCGGTGATCGTCGCGCCGCCATTGTAAGCGGCGTTGACTGCGAGCGTGCCGGTGCGACCGGCATTGAGCAGGATCGTATTGCCAGTCAGGGTGGTATTGCCGCCGAACGAGATCAACGAGCCCGCCGTCAGGTTGACGTTACGGGCCGCCCCGGCGGCGACGCTGCCGCCGTTGTCGACGTACAGCGAATTGGTCGCGGTCAGCGCGAACGTGCTCGAACCGGCCAGCGAGGCGAGATAGTTCGCGATCGTCGCGTTGCTCAGGAATACGGTGCCGGCGGGCGGCGCGGTGCCGTTCGGATCGTTGGACGGCCCGACATAGATCGTCCCCGCCCCCGCGTTGAACGTCACGACACCACCGTTGATCGTGCCGGCGCCGGCGGTAATGTTCGATGCCGAGAGCGTGATGCTTCCCGGCGTATAGAAGGTCTGACCCGAGACGTTGCTGACGTCGGTGCGCAGGCTGGCGCCGCTCTCGATCGCGATCGTCGGCGCCACCAGCGCGATGTTTCCGGATACGCCTGACGAATGTCCGCTGGCCGCGTCGAAATGACGGAGGTCGATCACGCCGCCGTTCTTCACCGTGATCGAAGATGCAGCACTCAACTTCAGCGTGCCGACCGAGCCGCCCGCGGTCGACAGATAGCCGGCAATGGTAGCGTTGGTCAGGTTGACGGCCGCGTTGGCGGCATCGCCGACCACCATGTCGGCCGAGCTGGTGAGATTGAGGACCGAGGTGACCAGTCGGAACGACGGCGAGAGCACGGTGCCGCCGGTCACGCCGGCGTTGATGGTGACGGTGTCGCTGTTGATACTGACGCTGTTGCCGGTCACGCGGCTGTTGCCGGCCAGCGAGATCGACGTCCCCGCCGTGAGCGCCACGCCGGCAGCGCCGCCGGCGATCACACCGTGCGCATCGACCGCGAGGCTATCCATCGCCGACAGTGTCATCGCGCCGTTGCCGCCGAGGGCTGCGATATAGCCGGCGACCGTGGCGTTGGAGATGAAGCCGGGATTGGACGCATCGGCCGCATCCTGGGTGGGATCGCCGACGATCACCGCGCTGCGCTGAATGTTGTAGATGACGGAATTCGCCGAGAACTGCGCCCCGCTGGCCACACTGATGGTCGGCGCCTGCAGCTTGATCGCGGCCGTACCATCAGGAACGGAGGCACCGATCCTGGCCGCAGCTCCGACGCCGACCGAGGTGCCCGCCATCAGCGTGACGTTGGAGCCGGTGATCGATCCGTTGGCGGTCACGGTACCGTTGCTGACAGCGGTCGCATCGAAGGTGACGGCGCCGGCGACAAAGGTGTTGCTGCCGGAGTTGATTGCGCCGGCCTGGATCTGGCTGCCGGCCGCGGCCGTGATGCTGTTGGCCGTGATCGTGACGTCGCCGGAATCGCGCAGCGCATTGCCGTCGGAATCGCGATTGCGGGTGTCGATGATTGCGGTGGCATTCAGCGCCACCGAGCTGCCCGCCAGCGCGACGCTGCCGCCGGAGAGCAGGCCCGCCACCGTCACCGCACCCGGCGCGCCCGATGTCGCGTCGAGGGTGATTTTGCCGGCGCCGAACATCACGTCCGACGTATTGACCGATTGCGCCAGCACCTGACCGCCGGACGCGATGGTGATGGTCGGGGCCCTGAGCGCGACGTCGAGCGACTTTCCGTTCGACACGCCGTCGCTGCCGAGCTGGCGCGTATCGATGATGCCGGTGCCGTCGACGGTCAGGGCGGTGGTCGCGCTCACCGTGAGGTCGCCCAGTCCGCCCATCGCCGCAGAGTAGCGCGCGACGGTGGCATTCGAGATGAAGCCCGCCGCGTTGCTGTTGGCCGAACTGGTGCCGTCGCCCACGACCACTGTGCCCGTGCTGGTCAGCATCAGATGCGCTGCGATGAACTGCAGCGCGGTGTTGGTCACCATCTGCGCGCCACCATTGGCGGCAGCGTTGACATTGATGGTGCCGCTCGCCCCGGAATCCAGCAACACCGTATCGCCGCGCAAATAGCTGCCGGCCAGCAGGGTCAGCGTCGGCGCACTCAGCGTGACATTGACGCCGCCGGTGCCGCCGTCGACCCGGCCATGCTGATCGATCGTGATCGAATTGCTCGCCGACAGCGTGAAGGTGCCGGTGCCGTTCAGCGCCGAGATCGCAGCCACGACCGTCGCGTTCGACATGTTGACATTGGCATCGCCCTGGGCCGCGTCGCCGACGATGATATCGACGGGATCGAGGACCAGCGTGCCGTGCGTGCCGTTCGGCGCGGCCAGATTGATCTGGACCTTGTCGCCGATATCGAACTTGCCGTCGGCGCTGAGGTCGACCAGACCGCCATTGCCCTTGGCCGAGCTGGCATTGATCCTGGCGCCGCTCTTGACGGTCAGGTCGCCCTGGGTCTTCAGCGTGATGTTGCCGGCGTCGGCGGTCTTGCTGGCGGTTGTGAGCTTCGCGTTCTTGCCGACCTCGATGCTGTTGCCCGCCGTCACGGTGACGTTGCTGGGCGTCGTGGTCTTGCTGCGCGCGGTCAGCCGCCCGTTGACCGTGGCGTTGTTGACGGCCCCGATATGGATAGAGCCGTTGCTCACGGTGATGGCGCTGGCGCTGCGCAGGCCCTTGGAATTGACGGAGGCTGCGAACTTCGCGGCGTGATCGAGATTGGCGATGTCGCGCTGGCTTGCGCCGCCGACCAGCACGTTCTGCCCGGTGAGGCGCACGCCGTCGATGGCATTGATCCGGCCGTAGATCCTGACATTGCCGTCCGGCGAAACCGGGAACGAGCCCGCCATCAGATTTTCGACCGCCGTGCCGTTGATCGCCCCGCCCGGGCCGATCAGGCTGTCGGTGAACTCGCGCGTCGGCGTCGAGACGTTGAGGCTGCCGGTGTTCACCGTGCCGCTGCGGCCGACGATGAAGCCCTTGGGATCGGCGAAGTAGACGTTACCGCCGATGGCACCGTTCATGTAGGAGTTCAGCGTGCCGTTGACGTAGACCGGCGCGTCGCGAACGATGTTGACGAGGTTTTGCGTGCCGGTCGGCAGCTGCAGATTGACGGTGTTGCCCTGCCCGACGCTGAACTGCGAGAACGAGTTGAAGGCGTTGGCGCCCGACACCGTCGACGTCGTGACGTTGGTGACGCCGCCGGCGGTCTGCAGGGCCGTGCCGGTGCGGCCGTCCGGAACGATGACGTTCGGCGTCTGCGCCTGAAGGCGGACGCTGAACACCGGCATGAAGACCATCTGCATCGCGCAAAGCAGTGACATCGAACGGAAGCGTGCAAGTCCTTGCAGCATCCGTTCGTTGTTGTCTCGCCTCGCAGATGGTCTGCGCATTTCAGATCCTCTTCATCGGCATTGGCGCCGATCCACAACCGGGTGGGAGAATGATGTGAGACGGTCCGTGATCAGAACTGGCCGGGCGGAAGCTTGAAGACGTCGGGGCTCTTGGCGTCGGCGACGTAGAACAGCAGCAGGCTCGTCGGCGTGAGCACGCGCTGGTTGTTCTCCTTGTTCTCGAACGTGCCCTGGAGCAGCAGGATCACCGAATGATCCTTGGCGTCGCTGCCGCGGAACATCACGATGCCGCCGTTGACGGGCATGTTGACCGCGATGGAGTCGGGCTTGAAGCCCTCGCTGAGGAAGTGCGCGCGCAGGATGTTGGCGTTGGAGAACAGCTTCTCCGCCGTCATCGCCGCATCGGTCCCCTTGGACCAGACCGCACCGATCTGGATCAGCGACTTGGACTTGTAGCCGAACACGTAGGAGAGCTCGGCGGTGCCGCCGTTCGGCAGCAGATCCGGAACGGACAGCAGCACGCTGTGGGTCAGCTCGGACGGATTGTCCTGCGACTTGATCGCGTCGGCCTTCGGGTTGAAATCCTTGGTGATCGCCGCGCGCACGTCGGCCTCGTTCGTGCCGAACTTGGCGGAGCGGAAGCCGTCGATCGCCTTGATCTTGTCGTCGGCGGGCGCCGTGGCGGCCTCGCTCGACGCCGCCGGTGCCGCACCGGCAGGAGCTGCTGCGCCGGGCGAGGCACCTGCCGCGACCGCCTTCGGCGCCGCCGCGGCCTTCTGCTTGGGCGTCACGCCTTGGGCGCCTTGAGCCGCCAGCGGCCCGGCCGCAACTGTGGTGAGAAGGCCGACAAGGGCCGGAACGAGGTAGATTTTGCGCATCATAAACCTTCGAAACAAACCTGAAACAACAGCTCAAAAATCGGCAGTCACGAGATCGGCTTCCCCGAACCGCCGTCCGCAACCGAGACGGAAATGTTGCAATGCCAGAAGACCTTACAAAGCGTCACGGAGCAGACATCGACCGAAACAGCGAGTCAGGTAGCAATACGGTATTGGACTGCCCGTGGCTGCGAATGAGCGTTCATAGGCGCATTTTTTCATCAATTGTCGCCGCCAGGCTTTCGCGTTATGCACAAGGTCAGGGACAACTTTTGCGAAACATTTCATGATTGAGCGGCTCGCTCCTGCCCGCGTTGTGCCGGCGGTCGCCCGCCGCGACTTCATTCGCCTTGCGGGCGCAACTGCCGCGGGCTTCTTTGCGCTTGGCGCAACGTCGGATCGCATGCGGGTAGTCGCCTCGATCACCAGCCTGTCGCTGGACGACGAGTTGACCAGACGAAGCATGACCGAAAGCCCGACCACGCGCCTCGGTGCGCTGATCGGGGGTCTGAGACAGCGCGGCTGGGTCGAAGGGGTCAACTACCGTTTCGAGGTCCGCTCGAGTTTCGGCGGACCGGACAAGATGAAGGCCGCGGTCGCGGAGCTCATCGACCTCGGGCCCGATGTCATCCTCACCGGCTCGACCGTCGAAACCGCAGCCGTCATGGCGGCCACCAAGACCATCCCGATCGTCTTCGCGACATCAAACGACCCCATCGGCAATGGCTTCGTCCAAAGCCTCGCTCATCCCGGCGGCAACGTCACGGGCTTCACCAGCAGCACCGCCGAGATGGGCGGCAAATGGCTTCAGCTGATCAGGGAGGCCGTGCCGGATATCCAGCGCGTCGGTGTCCTGTTCAACCCGGCGAGCACGCCTCGCGCCGGGCGCTTCTACCTCGACTCCGTCGAGCAGGAGGCCGCGGCCGCAGGCGTGACCGTGGTCCTCACGCCGATCGGCACGGCCGCCGAAATCGACGGCGCTATCGGCCGCTTCGCCGAGCCGCCGAAGGCGGCGATGATCTCGCTCGTCGACAGCTTTCTGGTCGTGAACCGGCAGGCGATCGTCGCGGCGACCGCGAAATATCGCGTGCCGATGATCTATCCGTTCCACTACTTCATGGATGCCGGCGGGCTGATGAGCTACGGGCCGACGCTGGAGGTGCGCTCGGCCGATTATGTCGATCTCATCCTGCGCGGCACCAAGGCCGGCGATCTCCCGGTGCAATCGCCGCGGAAATACGAGCTCCTGATCAACCGCACCGTTGCCAATGCGCTCGGGCTGACGATCCCGTTCACGCTGCTGGTGCGCGCCGACGAGATTCGCGAGTGAACGAGGCGGTCGACCAGGGACATTCGCGGACGCCTCCCGGCCGGCTGTTTCGCAAATATCTCTACTCGATTGTCACCCTCGCCTTTGCCGCGCTCGCCATCAACACCGGCTTCGACGTCTGGTTCTCCTATCGCGAGCAGAAGCAGCTTCTCGCAGCGACCCAGCGCGAGCAGGCCGCGAGCGCGGCCATTCAGATCGGCCAGTTCATAGGCCAGATCGAAAACCAGATCAGATGGCTCGCCCGCCTGCCCGCAGAACTCTCGACCAATGAAGACGAGCGCCTGAACGCCATCCGCCTGATGCGCCTCTCGCCCGCGATCGCCGAATTGACCGAGCTCGATGCGCAAGGCCGCGAGCAGGTGCGCGTGTCGCGCCGTATCGCGGACAGGATCGGCAGCAACGAGGACCACTCCTCCTCTGCCGCCTTCCGCGGCGCCAATGAAAGCCTGGCCTATTACGGGCCGGTGTACTTCTTCGGCGACACCGAGCCCTTCATGACCATCGCCACCCGCGGCATCGGCCGCGAGCCCAACGTCGTCATAGCCGAGGTCAATCTGCGCTTCATCTGGGACCTCGTCGCCGGGATCAGGGTGGGCAACACCGGCAAGGCCTATGTGGTCGATCGCCTCGGCGTGTTGATCGCGCATCCCGATTTGTGGCCGGCGCTCCGCCGCAGCGATCTCTCCCGGCATACCGATGTGCGCGCCGCGCTCGACGGCGTCGGCCCGCCCGCCGGCGGCCTGATCAAGGAGGATTTTTCGGGACAACGCGTGCTGTCGACCTATGCCACGGTCCCCTCGCTCGGCTGGCTGGTGTTCGTCGAGCTTCCGCTCAGCGAGGCCTACGCGCCGATCTACGCCTCGATCGGACGGTCGACGTTCCTGCTGATCGCACTCCTCGCCATCGCCACCCTGGTGTCGCTCTGGCTCAGCCGGCGCATGACCGTGCCGATCCAGATGCTGACGCAGGGCGCGCGGCGGATCGAGAGTGGCGATCTCAAACTGCGGCTCGCGATCAGGACCGGTGACGAGCTCGAGGCGCTCGGCGACCAGTTCAACCGGATGGCCGCGCATTTGCGTGAATCCTATGCGACGCTGGAGCGCAAGGTCATCGAACGGACCTCCGAGCTCGAGAAGGCGCGCGATCACGCGCTTGCCGAGCACGACGCGGCCGAGCGCGCGCGCAGCGTCGCGGTTGCGGCCAACGAAACCAAATCGCGCTTCCTCGCCGTGGTCAGCCACGAGCTGCGCACGCCGCTCAACGGCGTCATGGGCGTGCTGCAGCTGCTCGACGACGGCCGCCTCGGCGAGGTCCAGCGCCGCCACCTCGCGACCGCGGCAGCCTCTGGCGAGACGCTGATCGCGCTGGTCGACGCCATTCTCGAATACGCCCGCCTCGAGGCCAGCACTGAGGCGCTCGAGACGCGCGACTTCCGTCTCGACCAGCTGATCGAGACCGCGGCCGATCTGATGCGGCCGCAAGCCTTCGGCAAGGGATTGAGCTTCGACCTCGCCCGCGATGCGACAGTCTCCACCTCCGTGCACGGCGATCCCGTCAGGCTCAATCGCATCCTGCTCAATCTGATCGGCAACGCCATCAAGTTCACCCCGAGCGGCGGCATCTCGCTGAGCGCGACAGCCGAACGGCACGACGATCATGCGCTGCTTCGCCTCGTCGTTCGTGATACCGGCATCGGCATCGCGCCCGACATGCACGAGCGGATTTTCGAGGATTTTGTGCAGGCCGACGACAGCATTGCGCGGCGGTTCGGCGGCACCGGCCTCGGACTTGCGATCGCGCGCCGCCTCACCCGGCTGATGCGCGGCGAGCTGACGGTGGAGAGCACGCCGGGCAAAGGCAGCGTGTTCACGCTTCTCGTTCCACTCGGCCACGCCGCCAGCGGCGTCGCACAAGGCGCGATCGCGCCGCCATCGCGGCAGCGCCACGTGCTGCTGGTCGATGACGACCCCGTCAATTGCGAGGTCGGCGAAGCCATCTTGAACCGGCTCGGCCACCGTTCCGCGATCGCGAGGAACGGCGCAGAAGCGGTCGCGCTCGCCGGCAACCAGCCGTTTGACGTCATCCTGATGGATCTGCACATGCCCGACATGGATGGCGTGGAGGCGGCCGTGCGCATTCGACAGCTTCCGCTGCAGCCGGTGCCGCGGATCATCGTCGTGACCGCCGACGTGTCGCGCAGCACCCGCGAGCGGCTCGCAGGCGCCGGGATCACCAGGGTCGTCAGCAAGCCGATCCTGATCAACGCCCTTCGCGAGGCGATCGAGGATGCGCCAGAGCCTGGCGCGACCGACGCACCGCTTGCGCCCAGCGCATTGATCGACCGGCACTTTCTCGACGACCAGAAGGAGCTGCTCGGCGCCTTGCAGATCACGAAGCTTCATCGTCTGCTGCAGGAGACCAGCGAAAAGCTGATAGCCGATATCAACGCGGCCGCCGCGGCCGGCGATCACAAGCAGCTTGCGCGATACGCGCACCAGCTCGGCAGCGCGGCGAGCGCGCTCGGCCTCGTCCGCCTGTTCGATCGCTGCCATGACATCGAGCTGACAGCGCCATCGATGTCACCCGACGAATGCCAGAGTGCGGCGCGCGAGCTGGCCGCGCTTCGCGCGGCGTCGATGAGCGCGCTGGACGATCTGCTCGCGCCCGCCGAGCCGCGCGCGGTCAGCTAGATATTCCCTTGGTATGACGATGCGCGAAATTGAACTCGATGCCAGCAGCTGGAAAACTGCTAAAGATTTTCCGCTAGCGCTTAAGACGGCAATAGGAGCGCCGGAATGGCATGGCGATATTGTGGGAGCGTTTCTAGACTCGATCTTTGGAGGTGGGATGCCCTCAAACCTCCCTATGTGATCATAGTCGTGAACGCGATCAATTTGGCGCCCGAAGTGAGGGAGATGGTTCACGATTTTTCATCTGCGATTGCGGAGACACGAGCGCGTAGGGCTGCGCGCATTGGTGAGGATGTTGCGGTTCGGCTCGATATCGAGAACTAAGGGAAACGCGGTTGCGCGCCAATGGGGCCGCGCCCTGTCCTCATCGCGTCTGCCCGCCCCCCTCTTCCTCATGCCCAAAACGCTCAACCAGAAAATCGATGAACAGCCGCACCTTCACCGACAGATGCCGCGTCGGCGGATAGACCGCATAGAGCGCGAGCGGCGGCGCGGAATACTCATCCAGCACCGTCCGCAGTTCGCCCTTCCGCAGAGCCTCCGCGGCGATGAATTCGGGTAGCAGCGCCAGCCCCCTGCCCTTGATCGCGACGTCGCGCAGGACCTCGGCATTGTTGACGCAAAGCGACCAGGCCGGCTGGATCCAGTGGTCGCCGTCGCGGCCTGTGAGCTTCCACTGATTGCCGGTGAGCAGGAAGCCGTAGGTGAGCGAGGCATGCTCGCGCAGATCCTGCGGATGCTTTGGTGTGCCGTGACGCGCAAGATAGTCCGGCGATGCGCAGATCATGCGCGGCACGGGCACGATCTTGCGCGCAATCAGGCTGGAGGACTCCAGCTCCGCGATCCGCAGCGTCACGTCAAAACCATCCTGGACGGGATCGAGCAGATCGTCGCTGAGCACGATCTGCAGCTGAAGCTCAGGGTATTGCTTCATGAAGTCGGCTAGCACAGGCCCGAGGCGCATCGTGCCGAACGACATCGGCGCATTGACGCGCAACAGTCCCCGCGGCGCCGACTGGGCCTGCGCCACCGCCTGGTCGGCGGCCTCGATCTCCGAGAGGATGACGACCGCGCGCTCGAAATAGCGCTGGCCATTCTCGGTCGGGCTCGCATGCCGCGTGGTCCGGTTCAAGAGCTGGACGCCGAGGCTCTCCTCGAGGTCGGCGACGTATTTGCTGATCGCCGAGCGCGACAGCCGCAATTGCCGGCCGGCCTCGGCAAAGCTGCCGCTTTCGACCACTTTGACGAAGGCCCTGAGGCTGGCGACCTTATCCAAGGCCCAGCCCCCGCGATTGTTTCCAAATCGTAGACATAGACGTCATATTTGCATGGATTGTCTCCAATCCAAAGCAGAACGATATTTCGCTCCAGAGCAAGACGGCTCCCAAATTTCTGGAGGACGACAAATGTCTGGACTGCACCACGTCACCGCGATTGCCGGCGACCCCATCCGCAATTTCGGCTTCTACACCCGTGATCTCGGCCTGCGCTTCGTCAAGAAGACGGTCAATTTCGACGATCCCGGCACCTACCACTTCTATTATGGCGACGAGACCGGCCGCCCCGGCACCATCCTGACCTTCTTCCCGTGGGCCGGCGTGTCGCCCGGCCGTCGCGGCGTCGGCGAGACCCACCAAACTGCGTTCCGCGTGCCGCAGCGCTCGCTCGGCTACTGGACGCAGCGCTTCATCGAGAAGGGCATTGCCTATGAGGCGCTTGAGAAGCGCTTCGGCGAATCCGTGCTGCCGTTCACCGATCCCGATGGCATGGCGCTCGCGCTGGTCGGCATTCCCGGCGCCGAGAACGAGCCGGGCTGGAGCAATGGCGACGTCCCGGCCGAGCATGCGATCCGCGGCTTCCACGGCGTGACACTGCTGCTCGACAGCGCGGCCAAGACGGCCGCCGTCCTCACCGACGTGTTCGGCTTCAAGGAGACCGGGCGCGAAGGCTCGGTGATCCGCTTCAAGGCGCCGGGCGATGTCGAAGGCAGCGTCGTCGACATCTACGAAGCCAAGGGCTTTCTGCGCGGCCATCAGGGCGGCGGCTCGGTGCACCACATCGCGTTCCGCGCTGCTGACGACGCCGAGCAGGGCAAGATGGCGCAAAAGCTCGTGAGCAATCACGGCTTGCACCCGACCGAGCAGAGGGACCGCAACTACTTCCGCTCGATCTATTTCCGCGAGCCCGGCGGCGTGCTGTTCGAGATCGCGACCGATATCCCCGGCTTCGCCGTCGACGAACCCGTTGCGACGCTCGGACGCGACCTGAAGCTGCCAAGCTTCCTCGAACAGCATCGCAAGCAGATCGAGGGTGTGCTGCCGAATCTGGAAGAGACCGCGTCATGACCGACTTCATCCATCGCTACGAGCCCGCGACCAACGCGGGCTCTCCACCCCTGCTGCTGCTCCACGGCACCGGCGGCGACGAAAACGATCTGCTTGGGCTAGGCAAGATGATCTCGCCCGGCTCCGCCCTGCTCTCGCCGCGCGGTCGCGTGCTCGAGCACGGCATGCCGCGCTTCTTCCGCCGACTTGCCGAAGGCGTGTTCGACGAGGAGGATGTGCGCCGACGCGCGCTCGAGCTCGGCGCGTTCGTCGCCGACGCCCGGAAGCAATACGGCATGACCGCACCAATTGCGGTTGGCTTCTCCAACGGCGCCAACATCGCGGCCGCGCTGTTGCTGCTGAAGCCGGACGTGCTGGCAGGCGCGATCCTGCTGCGCGCGATGGTGCCGCTGTCCGATCCGCCCAAGGCTGAGCTTGGCGGCAAACCCGTTCTGCTGTTGTCCGGGCAGGCCGACCCGATCGTGCCGGCGAGCAATTCGACCAAGCTTGCGGCGCTGCTGTCGGAAGCAGGCGCGCGTGTCGACCACAAGGTCCTGCCATCAGGCCATCAGCTATCGCAGGCCGACGTGACGCTGGCCCGCAACTGGATCGGCAGCGTCGCCGCCGAGGCGGCCTGATCTAACCAGGGCAAGCACAGAAACTGGCGAGCCGTGCAGCTTCTGCTGGGGCATACGAAGATCGAGAGCACTGTCCGCTACCCAGGCGCGACAAAACCGATTTGAGGAAGGACGGGCTAACGACCCGCCCTTTCCCGACAGATAGTTACCGATGGCGGTTTAGAGCCATTCGTGCAGGCTCAAATTCCAGCAGCGGATCCCGTACACAGTCTCGCCATCTCGTCCGATGGCCTTCCGCCTGAAGACGGAAATAGACGACGCGCCGGACCACCGCAGAAGTGTTTCCACCCATATTGTGGCCGAGCAGGTAGTTGCCAAGAAAGAGATCGCCGGCCCGTCCCAAGACCTGTTCGGGCGACTCCATTGGGTAGGTCGGGTGTTCGATATCGAACAGCGCGTCGGGCCCGTGCTTGCAGAGATAGGACGCAGCAACGTTGTGCGAGCCGGGCCAGATCCAGAGATTGCCCATATCGGACGCGGTTTGCTCGGTCAGGAATATGCCAGCCAGCAAGGTGAACGTTCCGGGGCGTCCGCTTGGCTCAGTGATTTTGAGCCCATCGATATGCGGCCCACCGGGTCGATGATTCCAGACCGGAATATTTATCGAGACCTGAAGTTGCTCGAGCTTGGCCAGGGCCAGCGGCGCGATCAGGCTTTGGACGATCTCCCGGGCACTCGTCTCTTGCAGCAGAGCGACCAGCGGATCGGTGTCGGCCGGATTCTGTTCCCAATAGAAGTGAAACCCGCAACGGTCAGCCGGAGGCGGATTTTGTTCGACCAACCGGTCGATCCGCTGCATCGCCGTTTCGACCAGTGTCGGTGGGACGACGTTAGGAATAACCACAGAGCCGCGTTCTGCGAATCTGCGCAGATGGTCGTCGTTTAAGGGGGACATGACAGAGCTTTCTCTACGTGCCAGCACCTACGGCCCGTCGTGCGGGACAGCGAGGTGTGGTCGATTCGATCGGGAAGACGCCGCTCGCAAGCACATGGCGCGCGAGGACGATCTCCAATTCCTGCCCGCAAAGGCGCGGACGAGCCGTTAGCGGCCCAACAGGAAGAAAACCGAAGCGATGTTGAGAGTGCTGATCATCATGGTCCGAACATTATCAAAGCGGCGCACCGACGCAAGCCCTCGACGTCTCGATCAAGCTTGCGGCCCGAAGGGCCTCCTCACACTCAACCCTCATCACAATCGCAATACCAGACGACGATAACTCGCGGCTGGAATCGCGACTGCGATCATTCTCGCATAAGCACCCGTCGGTGGCACCCAAGCGAATGGCCGGGCGCACTTGGCGTCCTGCCACAGTGCCGTTTCGAGAGCATTCTGATCACAGAATGAATGTTCGCCCCAGTGCGACCCAAGGCTCAGAATGTCCGCTTGGCGTCACTGGCACACTTCGTGCGCAATAGCGCCAACGTCAGCTAAGGGACCCAACAGGCGACATGGCTGAGGCGGTCAACAAGCGAAGGTCCAACGTTCAAAGTTTCGCCGGTTATACTATTTTCGCATCGGTTTGTAGCAACCCCAGCTAGGCAGCCCGCGCTTCGCCGATTTTATCAATGGCGTCCCTCAAAACACTTCCGCCAGCTTCTGGACGCGTGCCCTGTTCGGCGAGATAGCGTCGGAAAGCGCGCGCGCCTGGCACGGCATGGAACGCACCGACGAAGTGGCGTGTGATGGCATGCAGCCGCGTGCCGCGGGCGAGCTGCGCCTCGATATAGGGCATCATCGCCTCGAACGCGTCCTGCATGGTCGCGTGCGGTGCCGCCTCGCCGAAGAGGTCGGAATCGATCGAGAGCAGCCGCCACGGCTCCTGATAGGCGGCGCGGCCGAGCATGACGCCGTCGACATGTGCAAGATGCGCCTTCGCTTCCTCGATACTCAGAACGCCGCCATTGATGATGACCGGCACGTCGGGCATCGCACGCTTGAGCCGATAGACGCGATCATAGTCGAGCGGCGGGATGTCGCGGTTCTCCTTCGGGGACAGACCGTTCAGCCAGGCCTTGCGGGCATGCACGATCAGAGCGTCGCAGCCAGCGGCCACGACAGCACGCGCAAGTGTATCGAGCGCGATTTCGGGGTCCTGGTCATCGATGCCGATGCGACATTTCACAGTGACGAGAATGGACACCGCGCTCTTCATCGCGTTGACACATCTCGCAACGAGCTCCGGCTCCGCCATCAGGCAGGCACCGAAGCGACCATCCTTCACGCGATCAGACGGGCAGCCGACATTGAGATTGATCTCGTCATAGCCGAACTCTTCGCCGATCCGCGCAGCTTTCGCGAGCTCGCCCGGATCCGACCCGCCCAGCTGAAGTGCCACCGGATGCTCGACCGGGTCGAACCCAAGCAGCCGCTCCCGATCACCATGAATGATGGCGCCGGTCGTCAGCATCTCCGTATAGAGCAGCGCCCGCTTCGTCAGGTGACGGTGGAACACCCGGCAGTGCCGGTCAGTCCAGTCCATCATGGGTGCGACGGAAAAGCGATAGTCTTGATATTCCAATTACTTATCCTATCCTTACAATGGACTAGAGCAGGAACAAGTGCACACGTGTGCACTCCAAACTAGCCAAAATTGCACACGTTTGTACCGCATTTGATCTGTCGGTGCACACGTGGCGCACACGAAATCCGGGAGGAGTGCACACGCAATGCCGACCTTTACGAAACTAAAGTCAGGAAGCTGGGCGCGTTCAGGTCAGGAGAAAGAACGAGTATGTCGCAAACACCTTTATCCGGCGACGGGACGCCGAGGAGTGGGCCATTGACGTTGAACGCTCGATCGACCGAGGCACTCCGATACAATGCGGCCGCGATATCGCTGGACACAATGCCCAATGCCACAGGCCCATGTTGAACGGCACCAACGGCCGATCGAGCAATGACGCAAACACGAATCCTTGCGCATTCAGCCTGCCGCTCACCGTGATTATTCCCAGACGTCAATCGTCGCGGGCTGGATACGCGACGAGATCAGGATGATCTAACCGGCTTTCTATCTCGGGCAGATGTTTGGCGAGAAGAAGCGCCTGTTTCATTCCTCGCTGCAGTTCTGACGTCGGGGCAGACAGACGCTCTTGGCCTCGGCGCGAAGAGACAGGGAGTACAATCAGTTCAATTCCGCTTTGGCCCGGGAGCCGCGTCTCTGTCGATGTAGCTCGCTTGCCACAGTCGGGAGGATTTCGATCACGGCGGCATTTTAGCCATTATTGAGCATCAATCGTCGAACACAATTTGTGCGTTACCTCGGCAAAGAGTTCTATCGTGATAGTCGGCACCTGCAATGGGCTTCGTCACCAATCGGCAAAGGCAATTGTAACTTTGGCTTCTATGGCGGTGCTCGCTGTTTGCAAAGAGCTGGCTCGGCCTTACGTTTCTCAGCCTTTCAGGACGGGCTATGTTATCGCGGGTTGTTTGAGTCAATAATTCATCGTGTTCACCGTCAGTTCTTTACGATTCACTTGATACGACCAAGCGCTCCCGGCCCGGTTCCGTTCTGCATTTTTCGATTATTCGAAAGGGTGACAAATGGACAAGGACGCTATCCTGACGCGGCTGCACAGCCTCACGGGAAGTCTCAAACCGGCGCCCGGCTCGAGGTCAGACGAGCTCCCGTTGCTCCAGCGCAGCCTGCTCGAACAGCTCGCAATGAATCCCGACCTCGCCGTCTCCGGAAACCGCACCCGCCAGGAATTTACCCAGCCAGCCGCGCACGCGGAGACTTCGTCAGACTTCAGTCGTTTGCTCGATCAACTCACCGCCCAGGCCGCCACGCAGGCTCCAACAGTCACACCGCTCGTCTTTCGCCGCGAAACCGTCTTCAAGAGCAGCCTCCTCGGAAACTCGGTTCCATCGTGGGGTTCCGGCCTTGCTCCAACCCGAACCTACGGACCCTTTCTCGATGAGCGCGGCCTCCAGATCTGGTTCGATTTCTTCTTTCCCACCCGCGCAGTTCAGGTCTTCCAGCAGGGCAGCACCACGCCCATTCTTGTGCTGCCAATTCGCGGCCTGCTCGCCGGGCGGCAATCCTTTAACGTCGAGGCCGGCAGTGCGTGGATCGCTTCCGGTCTGATCGCCACGACCCCAGCCCTCGCCGGCTATTACACCGGTCTCAAAATTCGCGGCGGGACACTCGACCTCTCCCAGTCCGCCGCCATCACCGCCGGGCACATTGTCATCCCGGCTTTGGCCGCGCTGAACCTACATCTCGATCTCGACCAGAACGCCGCGCCTACGGCGCCCGCCAATGCCGGCCTTGATGCAGCCCATACCAAGGTCAGCATGCCGCAAACATTTCAACTCCGGGTTCCGTCGGCAGGCAACAGCATCACAGCCAGTAACGCCTCCTGCACGGTTTTCGGTTGCGAGGTCGACTTTCAGATCCGCAGTACGCCTTCGGCCTGGATCGCTTCGATCGGTCAGATTCTGGTGTCTTATTCAGCGAAATGCAACAGCGAAACGCCGGACACCTTTAACGTCAACACCTCCGAATCCACCCTGTGCTCGCTTTCCGGCCGCGCGAAGTTCGACGTTTCCTGCGGCTGGCTTCTGCCGGCCGCCAAAATCGATCCGGCGCAACTTGGCCGGGCCGCCGGCACCGGCGCTATGTGCATCAGCCTTGCCAAGGGGCTCTCCGCCGTCTGGCAAGGCCTCACCGGCCCCGGCACGTCTCTCGTTCACCCTGTCATCATTGTCGAACCCGGCCTCGTCACCACAGTGGATTTCTTTGCCAGCAACGTCTACGGCAGACAGAAATGGCTCCTCTGGAAGAACGCCCGTGGCAGGCACCACTCCGATGTCACGCTCCGCTTTGGCAAAGCCTTCCCGTTTATCTTCATTAGCTCCGCGCTGAACAGCGAAAGCGTTTTCTGCTTCTGCAGCTATACCTCCGCCTTCGATCGTCCGGTTGATGCCAACGGCGCGCCCTTCCGCCTCGAATCCTCCGTCGCCTTTGCCGGCATTCTACAAACCGGCAAAGAACTTCAGGCCCTGTTGCTCGACACCGACACGCTGTTCGACGGCAATACCAACAAGCCCGATGCGTTTGACCACTTCTCCCTCGCTCTGCGCAACGCTTTCTTCGATGTCAGCCGCCCCTACAGCTTCTTCCTCACCGGCAAACTCGAAAACGAAAGCCAAATCACCAAAGGCGCAGTCACGTTGCATTTTGGCGTCTATCGCTATTACCCGACTTTGCCTGACCCCTACGTGGCCAGCTTCACCGCAGCCCTGTTTGCGCGGCCCGGCACTCGTACGTTCAGCGCTCGTGGTTTCAACGAACTAGTGAGCGCCCTGGCTGGCTTTATCAAATGGCCCAACCCCGACGTGACCAGCCGCGCCGCCGAGAACGAAGCCGGCGCTCCGGATGATCCTGCCAACGTCTATTTCCGGATCGTTCCGCTCGATCACCTAGCAGTCGTATCAGCACTCGAAGCCGGCCCGCCCGATCCACAAGTCGAGTTTTTCGGCACGACAGTCCCTGTCGCTGAGGCGCCCCGCAATTTCCAGACCGGCGTCCGCACCTTCAACGCACCTCTTAGCGCCGTCGAAATCGCCCTGGAGCCGATCACAACCCTTGCACCCGTCACCCAAGCGGCGCCTCTTCAATCGCGTGCGAACAGTTTTACCGCGCCGGCCCTGCTCCCGATAACGTCAAATACCATAACCGCGGAACAAATCGGGTCGGCAGTGGCCCGCCTCGAAGCCAATCCATTACTCGCGCACATTCAGGACAAGGCCTTTCAAGTCAACCAAACCCTCAACGTCGCCGCGCCCAATCAAGCGTTCGCAGTGGAGGCCGCGTTCGCCGCCACGGGAACCAGCGGCACCTTCACTAATTTCCCGGATCGCACACTCTTTGGTCGCAGCCTCTTCCTGCTGCTCGACGTCTCAAGCAACGCCGACCAAATGGGCGTGAGCTTCGGCACTTCCATCCACGTCGACCGCGATCCTAACGGAGAAACCAGCTTCCGGACAGTCGGAACCAGGGCGCCCGCCGCAAGCATTGGCAACAGCTTTCCACTGCAAATCGACAACATGGACGTGGTCGCCAACGCGCAAAACCTTCGCGTCGTCACTCTACCGCAAATCTCCTGGGAGCCGCTCTTCAACATCCCGCTTGCCGAGCCGTACGACGCCACCGATTCCATCACCACCGCCCCTGGTCCGGTCGTATTTGACAACGACGGAATTCCCACAATCATTGCATCGACCAGCCCTTTTCAAGCGCCCGTCGCGCCGTTACCCGCAACCCGTCACTTTCTGAAAGAGTTCAACGACAAGAACGTGCCGCGTTCGATATATGCTGCGTTCACGTTGCCCTTCGGAATGGAAGCCGAGGCGAGCTTCAGCCGCAGCACAAAAGGCCATCCTGAAGATTGGTCCCGGCTTCACTTCAACCAGCCGTACTTTCCACAGCTTCACGGTGGGTTCCAGATCAAGGCCCAGGCGCCCGCGTCATCTTCCACCAAAATGAGACCCTTTTTTCCCGGCGCAACGATCCAACTCGGCGACAACCTGAAATGGGGATTCTTCGGCGTGTCTCTCACCGGCGGCGCGCTGGGAAAGACCGTCGGCGGTATCTTCAATCGCGAATTCGCCCCCTCCGGCAATAAGCCGCGCGTGCCCGTCGAACAGATGGAAATCTCCGGCTACGGGGCCTCCATATTCAGCCATTGGCTCGATCAGGATGCGGCCATCGCCCAAGTCAGCCAGGCTTCGTTCGATGTCCTGGTCGGCCGCACCGCGCACGAAGTTGTGCAGGTGCGAAGCATCCTCTTTCCATTCGGCGTCCATGTCGTCCGCACCATCACGTTCACAAGGTCGTCCAACGGCTACGTCTTCCGCTCCGACTCCGGCTGGAAGGCCGAAAGCGATGGCTTCTACGACTTCAGCTACAAAATCGGCTTCGATTCATTCCCGGAAGTTGACGTCCCCAAGCCCTATGTCGTGCACAAGCAGCCGGTAAAGGGTGTCTCGAATGTTCGGGAAATCAAAGACAATCCCGATGCCGGCTCCTTTACTTCGTCGTTTAAACTGAACGACCCCGGCCTGCCGCCACAAGTGACAGGGCTCGACTTGGCCCACCTGAGAGAAATTTTCAAACAGGTCAACAGCAACAGCGACACGCTCGGCGTTGAGATGCAGGCCGTGCTTTTCGACGCGGACGTGCACTTCGACAACGTGGTCAGTGGCGGCGTAAAAGATCCGGTCTACGGCGATTTCAAGGTGCAGTCCCGCAAGATGCTGGGCTACGTCCAGGTCGCTCCATCCTCGATACTCATTCCCGCCCGCGTTTTCGCCGACCTCCTGAACTTCCAATCCGGTTCGCTCGGCGGCCCGGTCGACTGCATTGTCGATATCGCCCAATCCGGCCAACGGATGCGGATCACACGGGCCGACGTCAACCCCGCAGTCGATGGAGCCGGAGTCCCCAATTTTGCCAGCGCCGCGCGCGGCTCCCTGATCCTGCCCAAAGACGGCTCGTGGTCGGTGACGAAGCAACAGACCAATACCGGCGACGTGAAGCCGGTCGAAGAAGGGCAGAGCGTTCCTCTCATCAAGCCGGACGGTTCGGCCAACTACAAAATCGCCAACCCCGCCGACATCGTCGTGCCCACAGCCTCCGGAGTGAACTTCGGCGTCCTGCAATCCACTGGCACCCAAAAACTGCTGTTCAACCTGCCGCAGTTCTCGCCCGGCGACGCCAAACTCAAGAGCGAAGAGACCTATTTCGCCGATGCCTACAAGCTCCTCAACTCGAAAAGCGTTTTCCCCAACATCGCCAACGCACTCCAGCTGACCAACGCCGAGAAAGAAGTCAATATCGTCGGCGAAGGCCTCATGAAAATGTCCGATCGGACGGTCGATCTCGGCTCGCTTCTCCCCAGCAGCTACGAATACGCCTTCATTGATGAACCGAACATCCTGAAAGTCTACGCGCAGTACAAGAGCACCGGCGGCGCGAACGGCAAGCTCAAGCTGGGTATCGATTCAACGGCCGCCCTGGCCGACCAGTGGAAAGCCGCGCTTTCCAGTATCCGCGTCATTGTCGATCTCGGCCCTTTCAAAGAGCTGATGTGGGTCGATGGCAATTTCAATGCTTCCAGCGGCGTCGATTCGCAGTACGACAAACCGAATCTGCAATTCGGCCCCGTACTCCAGCCCGTTGTCGACATCCTCCAGATTCTCGCCACTCTCACCGGCAACGACTTCGACAAAGGCATGGATGTCGGCATGAGCAACTCCCCCGATAACTGGGAGTACAAGTTCAGTTGCTCAAAGGAAATTCCGGTCATCCAGTTTCCCAGTCCGGAGGAACTGACCCTCGACCCGACACCGCCGCTGAAACTCGAAGCGGGTTTGAAAGTCGGCTTCTACTTCAACGAAGTCTTGTCCATTCCTACCGATCTCAAGCAACTCGTCCCGGCAGCCGGCGCTTTTGTCGACTTTCAAGGTGGCCTGCACGTGATGTGCTTCTCCCTGCAGGTCGCGAGTATCTATGCCGTCGGTCAGGTCGACCTCGGTATTGCGGCCGATACCAAAGCCGGTATCGCCCTGCATATGAAGTTCGGCTTTGGCGTGGAGATCGTTGTCGGCTTGCCGGTCGTCGCCAATGTCTCCGTTCTGTACATGGTCGAAGTTACAGTCGGCATCAGCACGACCGACCTCGATGTCGGCGCCATGATGTTATTCCGCGGTTCGGCTGAAATTCTGGGTGGCCTGGTCGGGATCTGCATCCAGATTGAGGCCGGTGGATCGATTCACCGCACTTTCGGCGCCGATGCCCATACCGATTGCATCGCCCAGGTCACTTTCTCCATCGACGTGACCCTGCTTTGGGTCATCGACATCCATGAGTCCGACTCGTGGCAGGAATCACGGCAAATCGCTTAGGAAAACGTCATGCAACTTGCACCTGAAAAGCTGCGAATTTTGACCTTTCCGCAACGCATCGAAGGCGATCTGCTGTCTGTCAACGCCCTTCTGATGCCAACTCAGCGCCTGCTGAACGCGACGGCGCCTTTCCCCAGTCAGTTGAACCCCGGGGCCAACATTCAACTGCCGAATTTCATTGCGGTGACACCAAAACTGGAACTCCGGGCAGTGAAAGGGCTGAGCTCGTATCCTTTCTCGGACGGCACCGTCCTAGCCGCGGAAGGCGTCACGGTGCAAGCCGTACCCGCTCCGTTCGGGGTCCCGCCGTCTCTTCCGGTGCTCTATGAAGCAATGGCGTCGCAGTTCAAGCTCGACACCTCTCTGGCCACAAAAGGAGCCGGCGCGCCCCGCGCCGACAGCGACGGCATACGAAAGTACCTGCCGAAATCCTATCGGACAGCCTTCAATTTCACACTGCCCCGCACCGAATTCGCCAAGACCGACGACAGCTACCATTGCGCGATCCGAAAGTCCCCGGCTCCCGACCCGACTTTCAAGCAATCCACCGACGATGTGACCTGGGGCCGGGTCATCGCCTTTTGCCTGCGCCAACCCGACCTCGCCGCCCGGGTTGGTCTACTCTACCGACTTACCCTTCCGATGGGAGACCCCGAATACTTCAAGGACGGCGGCTGGGTTTACTTCAATCTTCTCAACCCGGCCGACTATGGGATTGGCGTTTCGGCAGAACTCAGGGAATACGCCGCTCGAATCCCCGCTATCGATTCGCCGCGCCAGCTCTTTGCCCCGCTGCTGTTCCCAGTCGTACCTGGTCCTGCCCAGCCCAATGGCAACTTCGATACGCTGAAGATCGAAGCATCCGACTATGACGACGGCTTTGCCAAGATTGTCCACGCGGCTCAGCCCGTCAGCGCCAATCTGCTCGATGAAGAGCCCGGCGGTCTCCACGTCCAGAAGGACATGGGCATCCGCCTCGGCTGGGACGATGAGCAACTTCTCATCTGGCAGAACCGTCAGGTACTCTCCGATCCCACAACTCCCGGCGCGCGCATCGATGCACCGCTTGGCGTCTTTACCTATCGCCTGGATGTGCGCACGAAGAATCAGGCCGACTGGAGCTCGCTGGTCCAGATTCGTAACCGCAAACAACTAACGCTCGCCGGTCAATCAGTCAGTCCCGCGAAGACGCCCCTCGAAACCGGGGTTCAGGTCTATCCCGTAAAAATCAACGCCGGAATCGACACCGCCTACTGGCTGCCCAGTTACTTCACGCAATGGTACGGGCCCTCCCTCGTGTTGCCGGATACGCAGGCCGCTCAACTGGATGAGAGCGGCGCGCTCGCCAATCCCGGGAGTTACCACGACGCCAATATTCCGGCCCGTCCGGATCAAAAAGGCGATCTCTATGAGCCGATCCTTCCCAAAAACGTCGAGCTGAAATACGGCAAAGAATACGAGTTTCGCGTTCGCCTGGGCGATCTTTCCGGCGGCGGCCCCCTCGCGACCGACAAGGAACTGAACGATGCGCCAGCTACCAGTTCCTCCATCGTCTTCAAACGCTACGTCGCGCCGAAACAGCTGGAGGTCGTTCCAGAGGACCCGCAGCTCGATTCCAACACCACCATCTTTTATGAGGGCGATACGTTTGGCGTCTCGCGCCCGCGTCTAGGTTATCCCGCGCTCCTCTTCACGGAGATGGACAGCAAGGATGCTTTTCAGAAGCTGCTCGATGACAAGGCCTTCCTGCACACCGGCAAGACCGGAAAAGAGACCATTAAAGAGCAGCGTGAAGTCAGTTACTTCGATCCCGACGTTGACCGCATCCTGGTCGTCGTCGAATTGAAGACCCTCCTACTCGATAATCTGGCCTCGCTGAACCAGCGCGAAGCCTTTATTCCTCTCTATACCACGTTCCGCGACTTCCCGAATGATCCCGAAGACATCTTTACCCTGCAACTCGAATATCGGGACGCCAACGTCATCCAGTTCGGCAACAAGATCGATCTGGGCGACCTGAACCTCTCGCAAGCCGACATCGATAATGGCGTTTCGATTGTTCTGCCTACATCGCGCGACGTCCGCATCACGTTATATCCGGTTGCCTCGGACAAGGCGGATTCACCGGAGTACTTCGGATTCGCAACAACGCAATTTGGCGATTCATTCGTGCGTACCGGCGAGCCGGTTCAGTTCTTCGTTCGGCAAGACGCGCAGGCAGAGCGGAACTTCTTCCGGCGCGACCTGGAATCCAGGCAACTCCAGGCGATTTACCTGCAACCCGATCCTCCGCAGGTCAACAACCCGGAAAGCGTCGTGGCGTTCGCCGTAGAGGGCAAGGAGATGAGCCAAAGCACTTTGATGCAGCGCCTCGCGACCCAGCTGGGTGTAGACTTCAAAGGCCTGAGCCTGATCGGCAGACCCGGCGAGCGCACCCAGTTCGGCTGCAGCGGCCGGATTCGCAACACCATCGCGCCTGACAATTCATCGCTAACATTTGCCACGCAGGGCGAGCTTCTGAATCACTGGTTGTGCGTCACGTCCTTCACCATCGAACGCGACTGGACCTGGGATGGGTTGAGTGAAACCGGCATCACCGTCAAACGCCACAAGCAGTTCACCGGTGAAGCCGCTACCGTCGTTGATGAAACCGTTGGTTACATACAACTGAAGAAAACAGCGAGTCGCGTTGCCACCAGCAACCCCGACCGCAGCCACGCCCGCATCATCTTCATCGATGCCGTCGAGCCGAAGAAAGATACGACTTTGGCATCGACTCTCGCTCACCCGTTCCCCAACACGATCGATGTGTCGTACACCCTGGTGCCCAACTTCATCGCCGCTGTAGATCCGCAATCGTCCATCGACGAAACCACGAACCGGGACGTGCAATTGCCGGTGACCAGCATTCCTTCGCAGGTATTGGAAGTGAAGGCCGCGGGGATCGCGCTTTCGCCCTACCGGCACAACGCCGCCTACTCGGAGACCGCCGTTCGCCAGCGCTATCTCTGGCTGGAATTTTCCGAGCCGGTCAAAGATCCCAACGACAGCTGTTTCGCGCGCGTCCTGACCTACTCTCCCGATCCGTTGCTGACGTACCCCAGTCCAGATCAGTTGTTGGTTCGCCAGGACGACCCGCCACTGGCCATCGATCCCGAACTGATCCGCGTCATCACCAAAGGCCACGGCAACGACAACGCGGGAATCGACGCCATGCAGCCCATGGTGGGGGAAACCTCCAATCCGGACCTCCCGGCTATCAAGGTCAGCCCGGTTCATTACGTGCTCCCGCTGCCTCCCGGGCTGCACAATGAATCCGGGGAGCTACTCGGCTTCTTTGTTTATGAGTTGCGCGTCGGTCACACCGACCTCATCTGGTCGACGGCGCAAGGACGATTCGGCCATCCGACCAGAGTGAATGGCGTGCAGCACCCCGCTCCGCCGCTGAAGTGCCTGGTCGACCGGACTCCTGCCGGGCTCTCGGTGACGGCACAGTATGCGCCCGCCTTGTTCGGAGGCCGCAACATCGCCAGTCGGCCGCCGAAAACCGAGATATGGTGCATGTTGTACGCCCAAGTCCAGCAAGCCGACGCCAAACAGGCCCGCAATATTCTGCTGGCGGAAGCCCGGGCCGAATACGTGGATGCCTCCCGACAATGGAATGTATCGACGTTCCTGAAACTCCGATCCGGTCTGCCTGCGCAGGTTGCCAACAGCGTCGATGTGAATCTCGACGCTCCTGCAACCGGCATTGCCGCATGGTCCGAAGACGAGATTCAGCAACTACTCGGTCAATTCTACCTTGGTCGCACGACGGGTGTCAGCGTACTGGCGGTCGAGATGATGCCGCGCTACGACCAGTACATTATCTTCGGCCACGAGACGGATACCTCCGTTCGTCCCCTTTCCCAGCAACTGGGCCAATACCGCATCCTACGAACTTCGCCTCTGGTGGCCGCCCCGGAGATATGTTGAGGTTCACACATCGGCAACAAATCCTCGGGTGTTCATCCCCCTAGAGCATGATGGGTCGCAACGGCCTCACCGCGTCCGTACCTGCTCCTGCTGCGCACCGCTATCCGCCGGTGGACTAGCAAATTCAAGAAAGCAACGTCGACGAGAAAAAGTTTTCCTAAGACGTACGACCTGGCAAAAAGCGATCGAAGCAGCCGCGGCCCCAAACCCTATCGCGGTCATCTTCGCTGGCCGCGGCTCGTACCCCCGACATCGGCAATCTTTACCGTGACAGTGAAGAGCCTACCAAGCGGCGAGGACTGCGCGGGATCGACCAACTTTGCGACAGCCGCGGCACATCCGAGCATTATGCGTCCAATATGGATCTGCACAGCGTCCATTCCAAGACAACAGCGGAGTCTCTCAGGGTGCGACCAGTTTCTTGCGGATGGCGTAGCGGACCAGTTCGGCCGTCGACGACATCCCGAGCTTGCGCATGGCCGACGCACGATGGGTCTCGACGGTCTTCACGCTCAGCTTCAAAATGGTGCTTATGGACCTGTTGGTATGTCCTTCCGCAATCAGCTGGACCACGCTCTGCTCACGCGACGTCAGCAGCATGTCCGATTTGTTCAGCTTGTTGAGCTGGTAGTCATGGAGCAATTTCTCCAGCAAAACGCTGGTGAAATAGGGTCTGCGGTCAAGCAGCGCCTCGATCGCGGAAATCAGGTGTTTCCTTGCATCCGACTTGAACAAGAAGCCACGAACGCCCGCCAGAATGGCTTCCGTCAGCAGTTCTTCATTTTCATGCATCGTCAGGATCAGCACCTCAGTGCGAAGACGGAGCGACCTGAGGCGGCGGCCGACCTCCAGCCCGTTCATGAGGGGCATCGAATAGTCGACGATCACGATGTCCGGCCTCGTCTCCAAGGCCAATGCGACGGCCTGCTCGCCGTTGGTCGCTTCCCCGACAACGATCCAGTCGGAGCGCGTTTCAACGATCGCGCGAAGTCCGGAACGCACGACCTCATGATCATCCGCAATCAAGACGCGTTTCACGGCCTCATTCTCGTTTTCCGGCCGCAATCGATCGAGATCAGCGGCGGCCGCAAAGTCGGACGATCATACCGATCGCGGTTCGAGGCGTTATCCTGCAAAACCCTGAGATGGCCCCGGCGAATGTATCGAACTGGCGGCAACCGCCGTCATGCCTCAACCAGTCGTGCGCGGACGGCGTATCTGACGAGGCCTGCAGTTGAATTCACGTCCAGCTTGCGCATCGCAGCCGCCCGATGCGCCTCGGTCGTCTTGACGCTGAGGTTCAGGATCGCACTGATACCCTTGTTACTATAGCCTTCAGCAACCAGTTTGACGACAAGCTGCTCGCGTGGAGTGAGCCCGCGGTGCCCGTCCGCATCGCCCCCCGGTCCGCCATTCAGCTCATTCCGGCAGCTTTCGGTACAGAACCGCTTGTGCACCAGAAGCGAGTCGACGGCCGCCAACAGCAATTTGTTTGCGTCCGATTTGGCCAGGAATGCGCGTGCACCGGCCTCGAACGCCTGCTGGGCGAGGAGGCCGGAATTGTGCACGGTGAAGATCAGGACCTCCGTCTGCAGCGGATATTCCCGGATCCGCCGCGCAACCTCCACGCCCGTCATTCGCGGCATGGAGAAGTCGACGATGGCGACATGAGGCCGGTTTTCGATTGCCGCGGTCAGCGCCTTGCTGCCGTCGTTCGCTTCGGCGACCACCTCCCAGTCCGCGCGCTGTTCGAGCACCGCGCGCAAGCCCGATCGCACCGCCTCGTGATCGTCCGCGATAAGAAAACTTTTCATGGCAGAGCACTCCAACGTCGTTTACACGGCGGCTCGGCCTGAAACACGGCCGTTTCCATCTGCCGCCGGTGATCAGTGTTCTTCTTCCCTCATGGTGTGCCTGCGTGGGCTCTCGTGACGGTGGGGGCCTTTCGCCGGCCGCGCCTGTTTGCCGCCAGGCTATGCGGAAACACCGCGCACAGGACGGTGCCGGAGCGCAGCGTTGCCGAGGCGGAGCTGATGTCGAGCGAACCTCCGATCTGCTCGAGTCTTGCCCTCATCGCGGGAATTCCAACGCCGATCGAGATTGCCCTGGCGCCCTGCTTGGCGGGGTCGGCCCAAAGCCCGCGCCCGTTGTCGCTGATCGTCAGCCGGAAATGGCTGTCAGTCGCGTCAAAGACGATCTTCACCTCCGTCGCTTTCGCATGGCGAAATACGTTCGTGAGGGCTTCCTGGATGACCCGCAACAATGAGCATTGCGTCTCGTGAGGCAGGCGATCGACGTCGGATACGATCCGGGTTGCGACCCCCAACGAGGTGCGCGCCGCGAATCCGCCGGCGTATTGCTCGATCGTGGCTTTCAACCCGTCGATCGTCAGGTTCTGCGGGTGCAGCAGATAGGCAAAGGCACGGATCTCCCTGATTGCCTCATCGATCGACGCATCGATCTCGTCGCAGAGCCGCTCGGCCCCGACCGGATCGCCGAGGTTAAGCCTGATCCGCATCAGGCCAAGGCTCGCAGCAATCAAATGCTGACACGTCGAATCATGGAGATCGGACGCAATGCGCTGCTGGATATCCTCCTGAATGGACACCAGACTGAAGCCCATATGGGCGTCGTCCATTGCTCCGGCGGCGTTTTCGAAAGCATCCCTGCGCGCGACGCGATGGCCGCCGATGAGCCGGACCACGCCACCGGCCGCGGGGTCCACGACCGGAACCACGGTCGTCTCCATGTTCTGCCGTTGGCCGCCAAACGCGAGGGGATGGCGAATCCTGACCTCTGATCCTTCTGCGAGGCACGCGCGAAGGGCCTCACAGACGGACCTGGCGTCGTCACTGCTCATGCAGCTGGAGATATCCATCTCCCGGATGTCTTCCGACGAGATCCCGAGATGGGACTCCAGCGCCGGATTGATCCCCTCATAGACGAAGCGCCCTCCGGGCAAAGGGCGGACTGCGAAGAGCAGATCGGTTGAGGACATCCAGTACAGGCGGTCGCTGGCTTCTTCCGGACCAAGTCGCAGCCACCCTTTGACGCTGGTTCGATTCGGTTCGCGGGCTGGAGAGCTATGTGGCTTCACTGTACGCGCTCACTCTTCTCGAGTGACGCCCGACGTGGAAACTCAAGATATTGAAGCTCGATAGATTGAAGCTCGATATATTGAAGCTCTACATCGAGAGTCGCCGCCCGGCGGCGTAGGATCAGACAACGCGCGACCTTGCGGTCGAGCCACTATACACCTTTGGGTGAATTGCACCACAAGGTAGTATCGTCACCGGATTGAAATCTCGAATCTGTGAGATGAGAGCCGGACGCAACGAATATGCAGTTTGTGCCCGATCGTTCTAGCTGTGAAAACTCAAATGCAAGACAACAGATACTAAAGTGCGTTAGTGGCTCTTGTCGCTGCTCGCGCCGCAACGGCGCGCTGCCGTGAGACGCGGGTTCCCACGGCCGAGCCCACTCGATCCGCCTAGTAGTCCACCGCGTCCCTGATGATCGGGCAGGTCATGCAATGACCGCCTCCCCGGCCCCGCCCCAGTTCCGCACCGACGATGGTGATCACCTCGATGCCTTCCTTGCGCAGCAAGGTGTTGGTGTAGGTGTTGCGGTCATAGGCGTACACCACGCCCGGGGACGCGCAGACCAGATTGGCGCCGCTGTCCCACTGCGTCCGCTCGCGCATATAGGCGTTGCCGCCGGTCTCGACCACGCGCAGCTTCTTCAGGCCAAGGGCTTCGGCCACGACATCCACGAACGGCTTTTCGTCCTTCCGCAGTTCGAGGCCGGCCGCATTGTTCGCCTGCCGGTAGGAGAAGGCCGTGATGTTGTTGACGATGTCCGGATAGAGCAGCACGCAATCGCGATCGGCGAAGGTGAACACCGTATCGAGATGCATCGCGGCGCGGAGCTTGGGCATGGCGGCCACGATCACGCGCTCAGCCACCTTCTCCTTGAACAGGGCCGCCGCAACCTGGCTGATCGCCTGCCGCGAGGTGCGCTCGCTCAACCCGATCAGGACGTTGCCCTTGCCGATCGGCATGACGTCGCCGCCTTCCAGCGTCGCGAGACCGTGGTCCCGCGTCGGATCGCCCCACCAGACGTTGACCTTGCCGGCGAAATCCGGATGGAACTTGTAGATGGCGGTCGCGAGGATCGGCTCCTCGTGCCGGGCGGGCCAGTAGAGCGAATTGAGCGTGACACCGCCATAGATCCAGCAGGTGGTATCGCGCGTGTACAGCGTATTGGGAAGCGGCGGCAGCAGATACTCGGTCATGCCCGCCGCCTCGCGGACAAGCTTCAGCATCTCTCCGCCATGGGCGTCCGGGAAGTCATGGGTCGAAACGCCCCCGACCAGCGTTTCGGCGAGATCGCGTGGCTTGAGGCTTTCGAGATAACCGCGAAGCTCGTCCACCAGGCCGAGACCGACCTGGTCGGGGACGACCTGATTGTCGAGGATCCACTTCCGGGCCTCGGGGATCGCGACCGTTTCGGTCAGCAAATTGTGCATCTCGACGACTTCGATACCGCGGTCGCGCATCTTTTGCATGAAGTCGAAATGGTCACGCTTGGCGTTATCGACCCACAGCACATCATCGAACAGCAGGGTATCGCAATTGGATGGCGTGAGGCGCTGATGGGCGCGGCCAGGCGAGCAGACCAGGACCTTCCGCAACTGCCCGACCTCTGAATGGACACCAAAGGGAATCGAAGTGTCCGATGCCTGCTTTGCCATGGGAGTTCTCCCGGGAGTTGCCCTGCCTAGATGGTGATGTAACCGGTGGCCAATCCGTGGATTCCGACAGCGGCGCCGACGGCGGCTGCGATGAAGATGCCCCACTCGACTGCCGAGAAGACCCTCGCCTTCTGTTCCAGGCGCGCCCAGAAATAGAGTGCCGTGCCAGGCGCGTAGAGGATCAGGGACAGCAGCAGGAACTTCATTCCGGCCGCATAGATCAGGAATAGGGTGTAGACGACTGCGATGCCGGTAAAGATCATGTCGCGGGTTCGGTCACCGCCGCTCTTCTCGTAGGTCTCGCCGCGCCTGGCGAGCAGAAGGCCGTAGGCTGCGACCAGGAAGAACGGAATGAGTGACATCACGCTCGTCAGATTGAGCATCAACGCGAACGCATCCTGCGACCAATACGTGCTGATGACGAAGAGCTGAACGATCACATTGGTGAGCCAGAGCGCCGCAGCCGGCACCTTGTTCGCATTTTCCGTGCCGAACAATGCGGGCATATCCTTGGTTCGCCCAGCCGCGGAGAGCACCTCGGCGCAGATCAGCGACCAGGCGAGATAGGCCCCTAACACCGAAACCAGAAGTCCGACGCTGACGAAGATCGCGCCCCAATGCCCGACAACTGCCTCCAGCACCGTCGCCATCGACGGCTGCCGCATGCCGGCGATGTCGGCGCGGGGAAGCACGGCATAGGGCAGCATGGTCACGAGCACCATCAGGCTCGTCACGATCGCAAACCCGAAAATGGTCGCAGCGCCGACATGCGCGCGCTCCTTGGCGTAGCGCGAATAGACGCTGGCACCCTCGATGCCGAGAAAGACAAACACCGTGACAAGCATGGTGGCACGGATCTGCTCGAACAGACTCTTGTCCGGCATGCCCTTGCCGCCCCAGAAATTGGCGCCAAACAGGTCCGCCTTGAATGCAGTGGCCAGGATGACGATGAAGACCAGGATCGGCACGATCTTGGCGATGGTGACGATGGTGTTGATTGCGGCCGCCTGCTGGACGCCGCGCAGGATCATGAAGTGGAACAGCCAGATTCCGATCGAGGCGACGATAATCGCGGTCACCGTGTTACCATCCCCGAAGACCGGAAAGAAAGCGCCCAGGGTCGACTTGATCAGGACCCAATAGGATACGTTGCCGATGCAGCTGCCGATCCAGTATCCGAATGCCGACAGGAAGCCGGGATAGTCGCCAAACCCCTCCTTGGCATAGGCGTAGACGCCGGCATCGAGCTCGGGCTTTCGCTCGGCCAGCGTCTGGAACACCCGCGCAAGGGTGTACATGCCGCCACCGGCAATGCACCAGGCAAAGATGGCGCCGAACGGACCGGTGGCGATGCCGAAGGTTCTCGGCAGCGAGAAGATGCCCGAGCCGACCATCGAGCCGACAACCATCGCGGTCAACGCGAACAGCGAGAGCTTTTGGAGTGATGGTGTCGCAGCCATACGAAGACCCCGCGGCAGGCGCGTGCGCAACATTCGGGCCGTTCGACTTGCCCGGCAGACTGCACCATGCGCCCTGAACGGAGCCCGGAATATCAGGTGATTACCTAGTCGAGGGTCAGGATTCCCCCTCGCTGGAAACGGCCACTCAAGACGACGATGGAGCGGAAGCCCCCTTGTCCCCGAACCAGGTCACGTACAGCGTCGGCAGGAAGACCAGCGTCAGCAACGTCGCAACCAGAAGGCCACCCATGATGGCGACGGCCATCGGCCCCCAGAACACGGTTGGAGCAATCGGGATCATGCCGAGAACGGTCGACACCGCCGTCAGCATGATGGGACGGAAGCGCGAACTGCTGGCATCCACCGCCGCCTCCCACGGGCTCTTGCCCTGCGCGCGCTCCGCATCGATCTGGCTGATCAGGATCACGGCGTTCTTGCTGATCATACCGAGCAAAGCGAGAACGCCGAGAATGGTGACGAAGCCCATGGGTCTGCCCGAGAGCAACAGCGCGGCAACGACACCGATCATCCCGAGCGGCGCCACGCTGACGACCATGAATAGCTTCGGAAAGCTCTGCAACTGGATCATCAGAATCGTGAACATGACGAACAGCATCATGGGCACCACGGCGAGAACCGACGCCTGCGATTTCCGGCTCTCTTCCACGGTCCCACCGACGGCCACGCCGTAGGATGCAGGAAGCGTCGCCCTCAGCTTGTCGATGGCGGGCGAGAGAGCGTCGACCACCGTGTCCGGCAGCGTTCCACCGCTGATGTCGGCACGCACCGTCAGGGTCGGGACACGGTCGCGTCGCCAGATCAGGGGATATTCCTGCTGATATTCGAACGTCGCAAGCTGGCTGAGCGACACCGTCCTTCCGCCGGGCAGCGGCACCTGAAGCGTCCGCAGGTTGGTGAGCGAGATGCGCTGTTCATCGATGGCCCGGGCCACCACGTCGACCAGATAGATGTCGTCGCGGACCTGGGTCACGGTTGCGCCTGATATCACGGTGTTCAACACGCTCGATATCGCCTGCGAGCTCAGCCCAAGACGACGGGCCTCATCCTGATCGACGCGAATGCGCAGCTGCCGCTCCGGCTCCATCCAGTCAAAATTGACGCCTTTGGTCCTGGGATCTGTGGCAATGATCTGCCCAACCCTGAGCGCAGTCTCGCGGACGCGTTCCACATCGGGCCCGGTCACGCGATATTGCAGCGGCCATCCGACCGGGGGGCCGAGGCCGAGCGGCGCAACCGACGACACGGCACTCGGAAACTCCTCCGCGAGAAGACGCTCCAGCTTTGCGTGCAGGCGCTCGCGCGCTGCAACGTCCTTTGCCACGACAACAGCCTGCGTGAAGAAGCTGTTCGGAAGCTCTGCGTTGAGCGGAAGGTAGAAGCGGATTGCACCGCGCCCCACATTGGTGCTCCAGTGACCGACGTCCGGATCGCCGACCAATGCCGCATCCAACCGTTTCGCTGCCGTCTCGCTGGCAAAAATCGACGCATTCTGCGGCAGGCTGATATCCACAAGCAATTCGGGCCGATCGGACGCCGGAAAGAACTGCTGCTGGATCAGCGGAAACGCAAGGACGGACGCCACGAAGAGCGCCAGCGAGATCGCGATCGTCAACCACTTGGCGCGCATCGCAAGCGTGAGAAGATTCCGATAGAAGCGGAATATCCTGCCGGGCGCAGCGGAGCTCTCCTGCTTCGGCGGCACAAGAATGACGACGCCCAGCAGCGGCGTGAAGATCACGGCAACGAACCACGACACCAGGAGCGCGATCGCGACCACCGCAAACAGCGAGAACGTGTATTCGCCGGCCGAACTCGCGGCGAAACCGACCGGAATGAAGCCGGCGATCGTCACCAGCGTTCCCGCCAGCATGGCGAAGGCATGGCTGCGGTAGGCGAACGTCGCAGCCTCGACCTTGCTGGCGCCTTGTGCCAGCCGATTGAGGGTTGAGTCGGTGGTCGTCATCGCATCGTCGACCAGCAGTGCGAGCGCGATGATCAGCGCGCCCAGCGATATCCGCTGCATGTCGATGCGGGCCATCTCCATGATCGGAAATACGATGGCCAGCGTCAACGGGATGGCCAGCGCGATGATGAGGCCGGGACGGAATCCGAGGCTGATGAAGCTCACGACCATGATGATGGCGATCGCCTGCAGGAGCGACGTCATGAATTCGCCGATCGCGCTTCCGACCACAACGGCCTGGTCGGCGACGAGACTCGGCTCGATTCCGATCGGGAGGTCGGCGGTGATCCGCGCCATCGCGTTCTTGATGTTCCTGCCGAGCGCAAGAATGTCGCCGCCATCGCGCATTGCGATCGCGAGCCCGACCGCCGGCTGGCCGTTGACCCGGAACATCGGCTGCGGCGGATCCACGTAGCCGCGCCGCACCTGCGCGATGTCGCTCAGGCGAAGTGTGCGACCGCCCGCAACAAAATTAACGCTGGCGATGTCCTGCTCCGACTGAAAGCTGCCGGACACCCGGATGGAAATGGTTTCCCGGCCTGTCTGGATCGTGCCCGCGGGCCGGACTATATTTTGCGATTGCAGCGCGGCGAGCAGAGTCGACCGGTCGATGCCCAGGGTCGCAAGCTCCTGCTTGGAGAATTCGACGAAAATCACCTCGTCCTGTGCGCCGAGCAGCTCGATCTTCGACACGTCCGGGACCTGGAGCAACCGGGAACGGATGTCCTCGACATAGTCCCGCAACTCCCGCTGGGTGAAGCCATCGCTGGTAAAGCCGTAGACGATGCCGAACGTGTCGCCGAAGTCGTCATCGAAGCCCGGACCGATAACCCCCGCGGGCAGCGTGTGGCGCATGTCGCCGACGCTCTTCCTGACCTCATACCAGGTATCGGAGACCTGCCTCGCGTTCGCGCTGCCCTTCAGGTTGACGAAGATCGTGACGAGACCTGCCTGGGTGAAGCTGCGCAGGAAGTCGAGATGAGGCGTCTCCTGCAATCGGCGCTCGAGCCGTTCCGTCACCTGCTTCATCGTCTCTTCAGCCGTTGCCCCCGGCCAGGCCGCCTGAACCACCATGGTCTTGATGATGAAGGAGGGATCCTCGTTTCGGCCAAGCCGGAAATACGCCAGGCAACCGGCGATCACGGCAACGATCATGACATAGACGACGAGCGAGCGATGCTTGAGCGCCCATTCGGAGAGGTTGAGTCCGGTCATGGCCCTGACCCGAGCACGCGCACCTTCTGGCCCGGATGAATCGCCTGAACGCCCGCGGTGACGACGACCTCCCCGGCATCCAATCCCTGCGAAATGATGACCTGCGCCTGGTCGAAGCGCAGGATATCGACATTGCGCGCCGAAACGAGGTTGGTCGAGGGATCGACGATCCACACGGCCGGCTGTTGGTTGATCCGCGTCAACGCGCTTGCCGGTATGTCGATCACCGGTCCGGAGCTGGTTTCGACGCGTCCATTCACGGTCGCACCGAGACGCATCGCGGCCGGCGGATCCGTCAGGCCGACCTTGACCTCGAACGTGCGGGTAACAGGGTCAGCTTGCGCCGCGATCTGACGAATGCGGCCTCGCGCCGTGACCTTCGGATCATCCGTCAGGCTGACGGTGACCTGCATATCGCCTGGCGCCGCTCTGACCATCTGGGCAGCAACGTCGAAGACCGCGTCGCGGCCGTCCTGTCTTGCGATCCGCGCGATCATTTGCCCGGCCTGAACGACCTCGCCGGCAGCCGGCCCTGTCGCGGTGATCTTGCCCGGCGCGTCGGCGCGCAACTCGGTGAAACCGACGAGGTCGTGCGCAGAACTTAACTGCGCCTCCGCCGCCTCGACCTGCGACTGGGCGGTCTGTCGTGCTTGCGTCGCCGCCTCGAAGTTGGCCCGCGTTGTCCACCCTTGTGCCAACAGGGTCTCCTGGCGTTCGTAATGGTTGCGTGCCTGCGTCAACTGGCCCTGCGCAGCGGAAAGAGCCGCCTTCGCCTGCCGCAATGCACTCAGCTCGTTCTGAGGCTCCAGTTGTGCCAGCACCTGCCCGGCCTCAACCCTGTCACCGATCTTGGTGTCGTTCGCAATCAGACGTCCCGCGATCCGGAAGGCGACGCTCACTTCGTCTTCAGCTTCGATGCGACCTGTGAAGGTCAGCGGCACCAGGCTCTCGCGCTTTTCGATCGTCGTGGTCCGGACCGGACGCGGGGGCGATTCCTTCGTTTCGGTTTGGCGTCCGCATGCCGCCAGACTCAGCACGGACAAGGCTACCATCAGCGTCAACGCGAGGACTTGCCGAGATGTGGTTCGGCGGCCGTGCATAGCCATGTGCCCTTCGAGTTCCGGAAAAAATGTGGCCGGGCAGCTCGGTTTTCCCGAGGTTGCGATTTCGCAGCATCGCTCCCCTGCATTCTTGTCCAAGGGATCGGCCGCACACATCGGTAAATCTACCCGGTGTGGCCGGATGCAATCGCGGTTGCCGCGGAGTCCAGACGCGGGCAAACGACTGGCCCATCCGCAAACAACGCGTCCGGCAGAGCTCTAGGGAATTCCCGCCCCCCGATCAGGCGATCACCCGATATCGCCGGTCCTCTCAAGAGCGCACCGTTTTGTGCTCAATAACAGGATCCTCAGGGAGACGAGATGTGCGTGCGCACGTCACAGCCGGAGTTCCCTGGTGGAGCGCGGCTTCCCGAGCGGCATGGTTTCTTTGCCTCTGGCTCGTGCTTGCCGGCGCCGCCCTCGATGATATTCCTGCTGCAATCATCGCTGTCGCCGCGGCAACCTGGACAAGCCTGCGTTTGCTGGAGCCTGGCACCGCACGGCCCTCGCCTCGCGCCATCTGCCGTTTGACGTTGCTCTTCATGTACCACTCCGTCGTTGCCGGAGCGGATGTCGCAAGGCGCGCACTCGATCCCCGGCTGCCGCTGCGCCCGGGATTTGTCGCGTATCCAACCGGTCTGCCGCGTGGCCCGCGTCGTAACGTCTTCGCAACGCTCACCAGCCTGCTGCCAGGCACCGTGCCGGCCGGAGGGGACGAAGCGCAGATCCTCTATCACTGCCTCGACGTCGAACAGCCCGTGGTTGAGGAGCTTGCCGCAGAGGAAGTTGCCTTGGTTCGAGCGCTTTACAATGACTGAGTTTCTGACAGCCGCGGTCGGCTTCGTCCTGGCAATGCTGGCACTTGGGCTGGTGTCGATCCTGCGTGGTCCTGGAGACGCTGACCGCATGATGGCGACGCAGTTGATCGGGACCGGAGGAATTGCGGCACTGCTGCTGCTCGGCACCGTAGCGGATGTACCCGCCGCAATCGACGTCGCGCTGACTTTGGCGCTCCTCGCCACCTTCGCTTCCATCGCGTTCGTCAAGAAGGGGCTTCCCCGGTTCGAAGCCGACGGGACCGCATCAACGGAGGGCGAATGAGCCTCGTGCGCGACATGATAACGATTGCGGCAGTGTCGGCGGGCGCGTTCTTCTTTCTGGCCGGTACCGTCGGCCTCCTTCGCTTTCCCGATACGCTGACGCGCCTGCACGCGCTCACCAAAGCGGACAATCTCGGCCTGGGTCTCGTCGTGCTCGGATTGCTCCCGCAAGCAGGGGGGCTTCGCGACGGGCTGAAGCTGGTCAGTATCTGGCTGCTCGGACTGCTCGCGGGGGCGACGGTCTCGCAACTGATTGCGCGTGCTGCGCGCCATGGCGAATCGACCAGATGAGCATCGCGACGGTCTTCGAAATCGTGCTCGCCGCGGTCGTGCTGGGCCTCGGCATCTGGACAATCGTCGTGCGTGAGACCTTTTCGGCGACAGTCGGTTTCGTTGCTTATGGACTGCTGGTGGCTCTCATTTGGGTGCGCCTCGACGCTGTCGACGTCGCGCTGACCGAGGCCGCAATCGGCGGGGGGCTTGGTGGTGTGTTGCTGTTGGGCGCGGCCGCGCGATTGCGGGATGCCGACGTGATGGCGGCGGAAACGCCGGGTAAGGTCGTGCGGGCGAGCGCGGCAGCCCTATCGGTGCTCACGACCGCGGCGCTGGCCGGCGCGGTCCTGCTGTTGCCCGATCCGGCTCCGACGCTTGCTCCGGCTGCTGTTGCCAATGCCTGGGCAACAGGTCTGTCCAACTCCGTCACCAACGTGCTCATGGCGTTCCGCGCAATGGATACGATGCTCGAGAAGGTCGTACTCTTGCTGGCCATTATCGGCGTTTGGTCGCTTGCACCTGACAGCGCCTGGGGCGGCCGTCCGGGACCGCGCCACCAGGCCGATCCAGATGGCGTTCTCGCCTTTCTTGCACGGCTGTTGCCGCCGGTCGGCATTGTCGTCGGGATCTATATCCTCTGGACCGGCGCCGACCACCCCGGTGGAGCATTTCAGGGCGGCGCGATTCTCGCGTCCATGTGGCTGCTGACCATCATTGCCGGATTGGCGGACACGCCGCCCGTGAGCCGTCGATGGCTACGGTTCATCCTCGTTGCCGGGCCCTGCCTGTTCCTGGTCGTCGGCCTCGTCGGCCTTCTGTTTGGCGCCGCATTCCTCTCCTATCCGCCAGCGCTGGCCAAGCCACTGATACTTGGGATCGAGGTCGCCATGATCCTGACGATCGCGGCAACCCTCGGCCTGCTGCTCGCCGGCGCACCGGAGCGGAGCGCGAAGCCATGAGCGGCACAACGGTGTTCGGATTGTGCGCTGCTGCCGCGGTCGGACTTGGGCTCTACGGCCTGATCACGAATCCGCAGCCGCTTCGCAAGATCATCGCCTTCAATCTGCTCGGCAGCGGCGTATTCCTTCTGTTCGGCGTCGTTGGACGGCGGGGGGCAGCAGCGGGTCTCGGCAATGATCCGGTGCCCCAGGCTTTGGTGATCACCGGGGTCGTCGTCGCATTTTCTGCAACGGCTCTCGCGATTGCCCTGCTGCTGCGGCTGTTCAAGGCCGCCGGCTCTGCCACACTCAGTTCCGCGCCCATGCGCGCCGACCCCGATCCGTCCGGTGACTGATGCTGCCCCCTGCCACAGTGCCGGATGCGGTGACGACCTCATGCGGATTCCTGCTGGTGCTGTCGATCGCAGTCCCGGTCGCAGGAGTCTTGCTGGCCTTTGTGCTCGGCGATCGTTGGGTCCGGCTTGTCGCGTTCACGATCATCCCGATCGTCCTGGCGATTGTCGCGGCTACGGTCCTGGTCCTGCCGCAGAGCAAGGGCCCCCTCGTCTATCTGCTGGGCGCCTGGACGCCCCCGTTGGGCGTCGCGCTTCGTGCCGACGGATTGTCAGCAGTGATGCTCGCGGCAACCGCCGTCGTGATCTCTGCAGTCTCCGTGTTTGCGGTTGCCGATTTTCGTCCCACGGCGGCCGAACCGCGTGCACCATTCGCGTTCTGGATCCTGCTGCTGGCGATCTGGGGGGCGCTGAACACGATCTTTGTCGGTGGAGACCTCTTCACGCTTTATGTTGCCCTGGAATTGCTGACATTCGCCGCGGTGCCGCTGGTCTCGCTGGATGGCCGCCCGGAGACACTGCAAGCGGCGCTACGGTATCTGCTGTTCGCATTGCTCGGCTCCGTGCTCTACTTGCTCGGCGCGGCACTCCTCTATGGCCGCTATGGCACATTGGATATCGTGTTGCTGTCGTCCCGGATCGGAGCAGAGCCTGCCTCGCTCGTCGCGGCGGCATTGATGACATCAGGTCTTCTGGCCAAAACCGCGCTCTTTCCGCTGCATCTCTGGCTGCCGCCTGCCCACGCAGGCGCGCCAGCCGCCGCCAGTGCGATCCTGTCCGGCCTTGTCGTGAAGGGATCCTTCTTCATCATCGTGCGGCTCTGGTTCCAGGTGATGCCCGGGCTGCTTGGTTTCGCGGCCACGCAACTGCTCGCCGCGCTGGGAGCGGCGGCGATTGTGTTCGGAAGCGTTCTTGCCTTGCGCCAGGAGCGACTGAAGCTCCTGATCGCTTATTCGACGTTGGCCCAGATCGGGTATCTCTTCCTGATGTTTCCGCTTGCGCTCGACGCTTCGGGGTACCTCGAGAGCGGCGAGGCCCTGGCGGGCGGCCTGCTGCAGGCTGCCTCTCATGCCACCGCGAAGGCGGCGATGTTCATGGCCGCCGGATCGATCTACGCCGGGCTCGGCCATGATCGCATCACGGGGCTCCACGGTGTCGCGCGGGTCCTGCCCCTGAGCGTCCTGGCCTTCGCTGTCGCCGGCATCGCGCTGATGGGCGTACAGCCGAGTGGCGCGTCGCTCGCGAAAGACCTGTTGCTTCAGGTTGCGACAGAAACCGGACAGTGGTGGTGGGCGGTCGTGCTCCAGGCGGGCGGCATCTTCACAGCCGCCTATGTCGTGTTGGTCCTGGCTCATGCGCTGGCGTCATCTGACAAGTCAGTTACGTTGATTGGCCCGGCATCGCGCCCTCGCGACATCGCAGCGCTCATCCTGGCGCTCTGCTCGCTATTGCTCGGCCTCGTGCCCTGGGAGCCGTTTCTGCCGGTCCCATACGATTCGACGTCAAGTCTCTTCGGCCCCGGGACGTTGTTCAAATTGCTCTTGCCGGTCCTGGGGGGCGTGGTCCTGGCAATCCTGCTCAGCCCCTGGCCGCATCCGCTTGCGTCTTCGGCGCGCTGGAAGGTCGCCACCAGAGTGCTCGATCCATTCCGACGCATTTCCCTTGCGTTCGGCAGCCTTGTCGAACGGGGCAACAGCGTACTCTGCGAATGGCCTGCGGCAAGCATCTCCCTTCTCGTGCTGGCGCTGCTGTTTGGCGCGTTGATGCTTGTGGCCACGTAGCGGGCACACACATGGGCCCAAGAACTTGGGCCAAGAACGGGTCGAGAGTTCCCTCGGGGCCGAGATCAGGAACATTCATCCCCACGCCTGAGGGTTTTCTCCGATGCCGCGCCAGCGGACCGACGGCTAATCTCGGCAGTGCATTCGCCAGTGGCACCAGCGCATCGATCTTGCGCATGAGTCCTGGCCAGCGGAGCTCGATCCAGCAGGAGGTTTCTATGTCCGATCTCGTGGCGATCGTGTACCCATCCGAGGCGGAGGCCGAAGACGTGCGTCAACGACTGCTCAGGCTGCAGAAGGAATACCTGATCACAATCAGCGACGCAGTGATTGCCGTGAAGACGGATTCCGGCGGCATCAAGCTCAATCAGCTCGTCAACACGACGGCAATGGGCGCGATGACCGGAAGCTTCTGGGGCCTCCTGATCGGCGTGATATTCCTCAATCCTATTCTCGGTGTCGCGGTCGGCGCGGCATCAGGCGCGCTCGGCGGCGCGCTGTCCGATTTCGGCATCGACGATGCCTTCATGAAGGAATTGTCTGCCTCGCTCCACCCCGGCAACGCAGCCTTGTTCGTCCTGATCAAGAACATGACTGCAGACAAGGTGCTGAAGGAGATCAAGTACGCCGGGGGGACCGTGCTGAAGACGTCCCTGGATGATGCCAAGGAACAGGCCCTGCGCGACGCGCTCGCAAGCGCCGCCGCGGAGCGGCCGGCGGCCTGAACGGCCGCCTTCGGCCGCTCAGCGGCGGCTGCCGACCAGGCGCAGCAGCATCATGAACAGGTTGATGAAGTTGAGATAGAGCGACAGGGCTGAAATCACGGACTTCCGGCCCGCCGACGTTTCATCGTCCCCGCGGTCGTACATCGCCTTGATCCGCTGCGTATCGTAGGCCGTGAGCCCGGCAAAGACGCCGACGCCCACGATCGAGATCAGCCAGTCGAGTCCGGTCGAGCGCAAGAAAAGATTCACCAGGCCGGCGATGATGACGCCGACCAGGCCCATGAACAGGAAGGTGCCGAGCCCGGAGAGGTCACGCCTTGTGGTATAGCCAAAGACGCTGAGCGCCCCGAACGTCGCGGCGGCGATGAAGAAGACGCGCGTGATCGAGGCGCTGGTGTAGATGTGGAACAACGTCGAGAGCGACACGCCGACCAGTGCTGCATAGATGAAGAACAGAAGCCGCGCCGTCGACACCGACAGGGTATTGATGCGCGAGCCGATGAAGAAAACCAGCCCCAGCGGCCCCAGGATGAAGACCAACATCAACGGGCTCTGCAGCAATGCGGGACCGGTGAGCTGATAGGTCAGCCACGCGACGACGGCGGTCACGCCGACGCCGGCAGCCATGTAATTGTAGATGCGCATCATGTAGTCGTGCAGTCCGGCATCCAGCGCGATTGCGCCGCCGCCGGTCGCGCCTGAGGCCGTCAGGTTCTGATCATAGTTTGACATTGCTCGTCTCCTCGCAGAGCTCGCGGACTGAGGCCACGCTAACCTTCGGGCTCAGGGGACGGCATTGGACAATCACCCGAGTGCCGACGGGGAAACCACCCTATGCGCTGCAATTTGCCAGCGTCCGCGCCCCGCCATTACATTTCGGCAATTTGGAACCGTCACTGGCGCATCCTCCTTTTGGAGGGGGCCCCTTACACGTTTGTCACTTGGAAGCCGGCTGCGGTACCGGCCTAATCCAGCCGGTATGCGCTTCTACTTTCATATCGTCGACAAGTACGGTCTCTCTCCCGACGGGACCGGATGCGAACACGCCGATCGGGATGCCGCCGCTCTGCATGCCCGACGCATTGCGGCCGAGCTCGCGAAGGCCGGCGAATTCTTCCGCTCCGGCGTCGTGCTGGTCGCGGCCAGTCGCGAGCCGTCATCCATTCCCGATCAAGGCCCGACTGCCCTCGCTGCAAAGGCCTGAAGGCGAGGCGCGAACGGCCGGCACCGGCCGATTTCCTGCCCTTGCTCCCTACAGAGAATCCCTGATGTGCGGGCCGGGAAGCTGCCTCTAAGGTCTTCGCCAGGGTTGGCCGGCATCCATGCCAGCCTCATCTCGGATTGGAAGGCCGTCTCGTCATGGCTCCGTCGTCGAACGAGGCCGATCAAAAGCTCTCCCGCAGCGCGCTCATCGCGCTTGTGGTCGGGTCGATGGTCGGTTCCGGCATCTTCGCATTGCCCGCCTCGTTCGGCCGATCCACCGGTGCACTCGGGGCCATGATTGCCTGGGTCATTGCAGGCACCGGCATGCTCATGCTGGCCTTCGTGTTCCAGTCGCTGTCGCGCCGCAGACCGGACCTCGATGCCGGCATCTATGCCTATGCCAAGGCAGGATTCGGCGAATACGTCGGCTTTGCTTCGGCGGCCGGCTATTGGATCGGCTGCTGCCTCGCCGACGTCGCCTGTCTCATCCTGATCAAGGCCACGATCGGGCAGTTCTTCGCCGTCTTCGGCGACGGCACGACCGCGACGGCGATCGCGTCGGCATCCTTGTTGCTGTGGGGTGTGCATTGCCTGGTTCTGCGGGGCATCAAGGGAGCGGCCGCGCTCAACACGATTGCGACCTACACCAAGATCATCCCGATTCTGGTGTTCATCGCCGTGGCGGTTGTCGTCATGGCCCCGGAGTTGTTCCGGCAGAATTTCTGGGGAACGGAGCAACCGGGCGTAGCGACGGTTTCCGCGCAGGTCCGCAACACGATGCTGCTCACCGTGTTCGTGTTCGTCGGCATCGAGGGGGCGAGCGTCTATTCCCGCTATGCCAAGGATCGCTCGGACATTGGCATCGCGACTGTCCTTGGCTTTCTAACTGTTCTCTCGCTTCTCGTCCTCGTGACACTGTTGTGCTACGGCGTGATGCCGCGACAGGAGCTCGCGGGCCTTGCAACGCCGTCCATGGCCGGCGTCATGGAGGCGATGGTCGGCCGTTGGGGGATCATCTTCATCAGCGTGGCGCTGCTGATCTCGATCCTCGGCAATTACCTGTCATGGTCGCTGCTCGCGGCCGAGGTGCTGCATTCGGCGGCCGTCAACCGCACCATGCCGTCGTTTCTCGCACGCGTGAACAAGCACCAGGTTCCTGTCGGTGCGCTCTGGCTTACCAATTGCGTCATCCAGGCCTTCCTGCTGGTCACCTGGTTTGCCGAATATGCCTTCACGCTCGCCTTGAAGATGACGAGCTCGATGACGCTGATTCCGTACTTCTTCGTTGCGGCATACGGCTTGAAGCTGGCGTATGGCGGCGAGACCTATCACGGCAGCGGACGCGCCCGCATCCTCGACGGGATCCGATCCGCGGTCGCGACAGTCTACGCCGCCGCCATGATCTTCGCCGGCGGCCCGAAGTTTCTGTTGCTGTCGGCGATCCTGTACGCGCCCGGGACGCTGCTGTTTTTCCTGGCCAAACGCGAACGCAAGGAAGCGGTCTTCAAGCCGTTCGAAGCCGTCATGTTTGCAGCGCTCACGATCGCCGCATGCGCCGGCGTCTACGCGCTGGCCGTCGGAGTCATCGCGATATGAGTCCTTGTCCTTGATCACACGGAGGCGAACATGAACGTCCGGGCTGTGTGCGCCGTCTTGATCTTGGGCGGATTGTCAGCGGCGGCTGTACTTCCGACCCCGTCGCTGGCCCAGTCCACCGAAACCGGCGTAGCCGCGCCAAAGGAGAGCGCCGCGCCAAAGACCGCAACACCCAATACGAATACGAACCCGACAAAGCACCGCTACTGGCGCCACCGCGGCGGAAAGCATCCGCACTTTGGCAGCCGGCGCGTCCGCACCTAGGTAGCCGGCAGGCGATAGTCCACTCCCGCGATGGGACGGATCCATGAGCGATTCCAGGACAGGACCGGAGAGGCTCCGCGACGTCTTTCCACGCGACGGTTCCGCTGACCAGCCGGAGACTAACGCACGGCGCAGCATTCTCGCGACCGGCCTGACCCTGCTCGCCGCATGCGTCTGCCTGTTTCTGGTGTGGCAGACGGTCTCGAGTCTGCTGCTCATCTTCGCAGGAGTATTGTTTGCCGCTTTTCTGGATGCTGCCGCAAGAGCGCTGGCGCCGGTCCTTCCGTTCAATCGCGCCTGGCGGCTGACGCTGGTCCTATTGCTGTTCTCCGCCTTGTCGGGATTTGGGCTTGCATGGGGCGCGGGCAAGCTGCCGGAGCAGACGCGCCTCCTGCTGAAGGTCATGGACAGCCAGCTCGACGTCCTGCAGCAGCATCTCCTGACCTACGGCGTTGACCTGCTTGGTCCGGAATGGGGCCGCGACTTTGCGCAATGGCTGTTATCGGATCAGGGCCGTTTTCTCAGCCATGCTCAGTTCGTGCTCGGCGGAGCATCGAGCCTTCTGACCGGCGCGCTGGTGATCATGTTCCTCGGGATCCTGTTTGCGTTCGATCCGACCGGTCACCGCGAGAGCCTGGTCATGCTGGTGAAGCAGTCCTACCGCGCGCGGACAAGGGACGTGATGGACGAGATGGGCAACGTCATGCGGCTGTGGTTCGTCGGACAGCTGATCCGCATCATCCTCATGACGCTGTGGGTCTGGGTCGCACTCTATCTCATCGGGCTGCCCGGACCTTTCGTGCTCGGATTGCAGGCGGGCCTGTCGAATTTCATTCCTTACCTCGGACCTATCGTGGCCGCGATTCCGATCGCACTCGTCGCGATGCCGCTCGGCAGCCCCCTGTTGATCTGGGCTGTCGCCATCTACACCATCATCCAGTCGGTCGAAGGCTATGTGATCGGCCCGCTGATCCAGCGTCAGGCGGTCGAAATTCCTCCTGCCTGGACGCTGGTCGCGATCGTCCTGCTGGGCGCGCTGTTCGGCGTCCTGGGCATCGCGCTGGCCATGCCGCTGGTCGCGATCGGCCGCGTCGCAATCATCCGATTCTACGTCGAGGACTACCTCGGCGACGACCACGAGCAGACGTTCAACAGCGGTAGATCGTGAGTGGATGGCCCATGAATGAGATCGATGCGCAACGGAACGAGGGCGCGGAGCCGCCCTCGCCTCAATCCGGGATGGCTCGCTTCCTGTGGCAGCAGCTTCCTTATGTCGTCGCGCTGGTGCTCGCCATCGCAGGCGTCGCCTATACCAACGTCTCCCACCAGCCTCTCGTGGGCTACTGGGAATTCCTGGCGCTTGCCATCTGCGTGGTCTGCGTCGTCACCAAATGGCCAGAGATCCAGGGCAAGGAGGCCCAGCTCCGATTGATCTGGACACAGGCGCTGCACTGGGTCGGCGTCCTGGTCACGATGAACATCATGCTGGTGTCGGGCGTCCAGCAGTTGCTTCCGACACCGGCAACCGGCCTGGTCCTGCTGACGTTACTCGCACTCGGCACCTTCCTCGCCGGCGTCAGCCTGCTGTCCCTGCAAATCTCCTTCCTCGGCCTTGCGATGGGCGTGGCCGTCCCGGCGATATCCTGGCTGAAGCAGTCCGTCTTCTTCTTCCTGCTGGGCGCGGTCCTGCTGATCGGCCTCGGCATCACGTTCTGGCTTCGCCAGGACCGCCGGCCCGCGACCTCGGCCGTGAACAACGAGATGGAGGCATGAATGCGAATGATACGGTTTCTCTCCATCGGCGCGTTCGCCTTGGTTTGCGCCGCCTCGCCCGCCAGCGCCGACACATTCCGGGTCGGCAGACTTTTGTGCTTCAGCACGCCGCGCGTGGGGCTGGTTCTCGGATCGGCGCAAGCGCTGCGCTGCGTGTTCTACACGGGAAGACCGCCTCGCCAATACATCTATGAGGGACGCATCAGGCGCGTCGGTCTTGACCTTGGTGTGACCTCGGCAGGCACCTTGTCCTGGGCGGTCTTCGCCAAGAATTCGCGTATCGGCCCCGGTGCCTTGCGAGGTAACTATGTGGGAGCGAGCGGCAATGTCGCATTCGGCCCGAGCCTCGGGGCCAACGTCCTGATTGGCGGCTCGCGCCGGAGTGTCATGTTGCAGCCGCTGTCGATCGAGCGAGCGATCGGGATCAATCTCGCGGCAGGCGTGACCAACTTGACGCTGGGTCCGCGCGGGCGGCGATAGTTCGCAACGATGAACGCGCGCGCGATCGATCGACGCCAGCCGGATCCATGCGAACATTCCCGCCCCGCGGCTCAGGGTTTCGTCGGATGCCGAATTTGCGGGGTCAGAGCTACCTTCCCGAGCGTGCCGATCATTGCGCGGATCAGGAGAATGGCATGACAGTCTATGACAGCCGGTCCGGCATCGAAGCTCTGGGCCCTCCTCCACTGTGGGTCTGCGCTCTCCTTGGCATCGTGATGGTCGCCGCCGGCGTCGCAGCTCTCAGTGACGTGGTATTCGCGACCATCATCAGCGTGAAGCTGATCGGGCTGACGGCGATCGCGGCCGGCGCGTTCGAGATCATCCATGCCTTCTGGACCAAGGGATGGGGCGGCTTCCTGTGGCAGATCCTGCTCGGCGCGCTCTATCTCGCGTTCGGGCTCGTGCTGCTCACCCAGCCGGCTTCGGGCGCCCTGATCCTGACCTACTTCCTCGGCGCGTTGCTGTTCGCATCGGGCGCCATTCGTTGCGTGCTGAGTTTCGCCCATTGGCGACAGAATGGCTGGATGATGCTGATCTCCGGCGTCTTCGCATTGCTCGCCGGCGTGCTCATCCTGTTCGGCTTCCCCACCATCAGCCTGTGGGCCCTTGGATTTCTGCTTGGCGTCGACCTGATTTCGCACGGCCTCGCGTGGCTGCTCTACGCGCTTCAGTCCGTGCGGCGGACTGCGTAACAAAAGAGGAGAAGATGATGGACACGCCCACCCGTCGAGCTTTCCTTGGCCTTGCTCAGAATGCCGTTGCCGCCGCAGCGATCGGCGCCATCGGTATTCGTTTCATTGAGGCTGCGGAAGCGATGCCGATTGCCCACGATCTCGGCCAGGCCGGCGAGCCGTCGGAGTTGCTGACGCAAGCTCAGTGGTGGGGACCGTCACCCGCTCCCGGTTGGGGACCTGGTCCGGGCTGGGGTCGACCACGCTGGCAGGCGGGGTGGTGGGGACGGCCCGCTCCCGCCTGGGGGCCTGCCCCGGGCTGGGGTCGACCGTCGCTAGTCTGGCAAGCGCAGTGGGGACCGCCGCCACGTCCGGGCTGGGGGCGTCCGCCGCCGCGCAGGCGCCGCTGGGTCTGCTGGTGGCATCGCGGTCGTCGTCATTGCGGATGGCGGTGGCGCTAGGAACGCTTCTCGGAGCTCAATCCGCGGGCGGCAGATTTGTCACGAAGGCTGTACAAGCCCGAACCCACGCGATGGAGGCAATCGTGCGCTACACGAATCAATGGCTCCTTGCGGCCGTGCTGGCTCTTCTCGTCGTGGCAACCTGGTTCTGCGTGTCGGTATGGCGAACAACTCCATCAATGCCGCTCTACGGCAACATCATCCTGGGAGGGGCTGCAATTCTGATGCTGGTGGTCGGCTGCGGCCTGATTGCGCTGATGTTCTATAGCCGTCACAAGGGCTATGACGAGCCAGCGCGCAGCAATCGGACGCAGCGGAAGTAACGAGGCGCCGGTGAAGCACTGACCCGGCCGGCTCTAAGCTTGGAGCAAGGAGCGGACAATCAACCTTGCTGGCGTCTCGATCAGGCTGCTAGCGGCAAGTCTCTTGACGATTACCGCCGGCGGGGCGGCCCGGACACAATCTAACCCGGCCGGGCCACCCGCGGTCGGCGTCGTGGAAGCGACCAGGCGGCCGATCACCGAGAGCAGTGAGTTTCTTGGGCGGATCGAGGCGATCAATCGAGTCAACGTCGTCGCTCGCGTGACCGCATTTCTGGAACGGCGCGTGTTCGAGGAGGGCGCCGAGATCAAGACAGGCGATGAGCTCTATCGGCTCGAGCGTGGTCCCTTCGAAGCGGATCTCGCATCGAAACAGGCGCAGGTGGCGCAGCTCCAGGCGACGCTTGAAAATGCCAAATTGACGACCGAGCGCGCCCGGACCCTGCTCGGAGGCCCCGCCGGGCAACAGTCCACCTACGACGCGGCGATCGCGAACCAGCGCAGCCTCGAAGCCCAGGTGCAAGCCGCGCAAGCCCAGGCCCGAGCCTCTCAGATCAACCTCGACTACGCCCTGATCAGCGCGCCGATCGCCGGCAAGATCGGACGCACGGCGGTGACGGAGGGCAACGTCGTCGGTCCAAGCTCGGGCGTGCTGACCACCATTGTCAGCCAGGACCCGATGTATGTCATCTTCCCCGTGTCGGTGCGTCAGGGGCTGGAGCTGCGGGAACGCTACGGGCCGCAAGGCGGCCTGGAGGCCGTGGTCATCAGGCTGCGGCTGCCGACGGCCGCATGTACGGCCAATCCGGCAAGCTGAATTTCGTCGACAACACCATCGCCCAGAACACCGATACGATCATCGTGCGTGGGGATCGGCAATCCGATCCTGCGGGCTCCCTCGGCGGCCGGCGTCACCGTTCACGAGTTGACCGACGGCGAGTTCGCCACCGTCGTGCTGGAGGGCGTCCAGCCGGTCGAGGTGCTGACGATCCCGCGCTCCGCTGTGCTGTCCGATCAGCAGGGCGATTATGTTCTCGCTGTCGGCGCCGCCAACAAGGCCGAGCAGCGCCGCATCCAGCTCGGGCAATCGACCGCAACCATCGCCGCCGTGATCGCCGGACTTGCGGCCGGCGACAAGGTGATCGTCGAGGGCCTGCAGCGGCGCGTCCTGGCCAGACCGTTTCGCCGGGACCGCAAGTCCGCTGATCCTGTCGAGCATGAAGGCCGCCGCAGACGGCACGGCTCCGCAAGCGGATCACGCCGGCTCCGGCAAGACGCGCCCGGCGGACGACAAGCCATGATGTCTGTCGTCTTCATCGATCGTCCGCGACTTGCGATGGTGATCGCCTTCATCATCACCATTGCCGGCGCGCTGGCGCTGATGCAGATCCCGGTGGCGCAATTTCCGGACATCGTGCCGCCACAGGTCACGGTCTCCGGCACCTTCCCCGGCGCATCCGCCGAGGTCGTCGAGAGCAGCGTCGCCCAGCCCTTGGAGGCGCAGATCATCGGCGTCGACCGCGCGCTCTATATGAAATCGACCAGCGCCAATGACGGCAGCTACACACTGACGGTTTCGTTCGCGCTCGGCACCAACCCCGACATCAATACCGTCAATGTCAACAATCGCTGTGCCCCGTGCCTGCCCGTCGACAAGCTCGCGTAAATCTAGAGCGCCGATAATCCCCGCGGCGGCCTGCGGCGCACCGTCTTCGAACGGTCCGCCGCTGCTTTCACTTGAACCAGCCGGGCCACGGCCGGCACACGCCTTGACGACGGCCTACGCCGCGACGTTCGACAGGAACCGATCCACCGACGAACGGAGTTGGGTTGCCTGGCCGGAAAGATCATGCGCCGTCGCAAGAACCATATCGGCCGTCTTGTTGGCGTTGTCGGTCGCCTCCGCCGTTCCGGCGATGCTTCGCGCGACCATGGCGGTGCCTGCGGCCGCCTGTCCGATATTCCTGGATATCTCGCCGGCCGCTGCACTCTGCTGGCTGACCGCAGCTGCGATCCGCCCCGTGAAACCGTCGATGTCGCCGATGATCAGCGCGATGGCGCCGACATTCTCGACCGCCTGCCGGGTTGCCGACTGCACCTCGGTGATCTGGGACGAGATCTCCTCCGTCGCCTTTGCCGTCTGCGTCGCTAGCGCCTTGACTTCCGAGGCGACGACCGCAAAACCCCTGCCCGCCTCTCCGGCGCGTGCGGCTTCGATCGTGGCGTTGAGGGCCAACAGATTGGTTTGGCCGGCGATGGTCCTGATGAAGCCGACCACCTCGTCGATCTGCTGCGCGGCGCTGGCCAGCCTGCCGATCGTCTGGTTGGCGGCTTCCGCCATGCCGGAGGCGCGCTGCACGATCGTGGTGGCATCAGCAAGCTGGGAGGTGATCGCCTGGACGGATTCGCCGAGCTCTGTCGCAGCCGTCGCCACGGTCTGAACGTTTGCCGATGTCTCATGCGCGGTCGACGCCGCCTCGTTCGATTGCGCGCCGGCGACCCGTGAGGTCGAGGCGAGGCTCTGCGCCGTGTCCGTCAACTCGCCGGTCATGCGCGCGGTATGACTCAACACGGTACTGAAGGCGGCACGGAAAGCGTCGATCTCGGCTTCCATGCGTTGCCGGCGATTGGTCTGCTCGGCGCTGCTCTGGTCCTTGGCGGTAATCACGGCAAGATCCTCATCGGCGCGGGTCTTGAGACTTGCCTGCATGACGGCAAGCGACTTGAGAAGACGGCCGAGCTCGTCACTGCGACGGACCATGATCTCGTCTGCGAAATTGCCGGCCGCCACGCGTTCGGCGACCCGCACCGCGGCCGAAATCGGCCGGCTCATCGAGTACGAGAAGGCAAGCGCGATGATCAATCCGATCGCGACGGTGCCGACGGCTATCGACAGCATCGTCGTTCGCGCCGATTCCACGGCTCCCTCGGCCGCCGTGCGATAATCATATCCGTAGGCCGCAACGAGCTCGACGAGATCGTCGATCGACGCCATCAGGCGGTCGCCCTGCTGTGCCAGCACGAAGCTCGTCGGGATCTCCGTCACCCCGCCGGGCGACGGCTTCAGCACCTTGAGCACGGCACCCGACCAGTCCTTGAGCTGGGTCTCGACCTTCTCTCGCGTGGCGGTGACGGTGGCTGAGGCGACGCGCTCGCGCACCACGTTCAGGTCTTCGGTGCTGCCGCGCACCAGCGCTTCGAATTGCGCGACCAGTTCGCTCGAGCTGCCGGCGACCAGGCCACGCTGGAGTGTGAGACGCGCCTCGTGAAGCCCGGCATGGGCGGAACGCGCGTGGTTGATCCCCATCAGCGGGCCGTCATAGAGACGGACGACCATGTCGCCGGAGCTCCCGATCGCGCGGATGCCATAGAAGGCGATACCGCAGGCGAGCAGGACCACGACGGTGAAGGCACCGAAAATCTTGTAGCGTATCGACATTGTCAATCTCCGGTGCCTTGGTAGAGCGTTTTCAAGCGAAGTGGATGCCGGTTCGCGTAAAGAAAACGCGTCAAAACAAGTGTCGACTAATCAGTCACCTTGACCATCATCTTCATGCGCGGATGAATGGCGCAGATCACCTGCACATCGCCCGCTTCCTTGAAGGTGACATCCGTCGAGGTGCCGGGCGCCTGCGATCCCAGATTGAACTCGTTGCCCTTGGTGGCGGACATGATGTTGTGCGGAACGCTGTCGTCATTCAGGAAGGTGACGGCATCACCTTTCTTGATCGAGACGCTCTCGGCGGAGAAAACCCGCCCCTGCTGGTGGATCACCTCGGTGGCGGCATAGGCGCCCACCGAGAAGCCGGCAACGATCACGCAAGTAAACAAAGCGATTGTGCGCATGAAAATATCCTTCGAGTTCAGCGTGGCAGGACCGGAACGGCCGTGGGTTCGAGATCGCTGGTTAGCGTCTTGAGGAATGCGACGAGTTCGGCCTTCTCCTGCGCCGTCAGCCCGAGCGGGCGCATGAGATCGGATCGGCTGGGACGGTCCACGCCGCCATGGTCATAATGATCGATGACAGCTTCGAGCGTGGCGAGCGAGCCGTCATGCATGAAAGGACTGCGACGGTTGATCTCGCGCAGGCCGGGCGTCTTGAACGCGTGCTGCATCTTGATGACTGCGGGAAGATATTCGCCGCGGCCGATATCGCTGCTCGGCAGGCCGATATCCTGAAAGCCCTCATTGGTGAAGTTCCAGCCCTCGTGGCAGGCGGCGCATTGCGCCTTGCCGTTGAACACCGCGAACCCGCGCTTGGCCTGTTCGGAGATGGCCTTTTCGTTACCTTCGATCCAGACGTCGAACGGCGCGCGCTCCGAGACGACCGTGCGCTCATAGGTGGCGATCGCTTGCGCCAGCGTCTTGGCCTTGATGCCCTGCCCGGGAAAGCTCGCCTCGAACATCGGCTTGTATTCGGGAATGCTCGCCAGCCGCGCCATCAGATCGTCGAGCTTCATGTTCATCTCGCCAGGCGACTGGATCGGACCGAGCGCCTGATCTTCCAGCGTCGGAAGCCGTCCGTCCCACATGAAGATTGCGCTCCAGGCGGCGTTGACGATCGTCGGTGAATGGCGGCCGAGCTTGGCCATGCCGTGACCGACACCGACGGCGAGCCCGTCGCCCCAACCGAAACCCGGACTATGGCAGCTGGCGCATGACTGCGCGGAAGTCACCGACAGGCGCGTGTCGAAATAGAGCTTCTTGCCGAGAGCAGCCTTCTCAGGCGTATACGGATTGTCCTTGGGAAATGGGATCGAGGCGGGCCTGCGGTACTGCGCCTTCAGTGCGTCGATACCGCTCGGCGCTTTCTGGGTGATCTCGACCTTGCGGCTTTCGCCGACTACGGCGGCGCCATAACCGATCGTGCTGAAGCCGAGAGCGCCGAGCACCGCCGATGCGACCGTTCCGGCAACAATGCACGAGCGATAGGAGCCGGGCGCCGGCATGCAAATTCCCCCCAAAAGGGTGTCATTTGCGACACCGAAAAATCCGTAGTGAAACGGGTACGCTCAGAAACATGATGAACGTATCGGCAAATCATTAAATAAAAGTGGCGCGGCACTGTCGGTTTTCGGCAATTCCGCAAGCAATAAGTGCAGGAAGAATCGGCAACAACCGGGGAGTTGCGCGGTAAACGACCGAGCGGTCGTGTCGCATTCACTCGAACCAGCCGCGCCGCTTGAACCAGATCAACGGCAGCACGCCGCTGGCGATGATGGCGAGCAGCGACAACGGGTAGCCGAACGTCCAGCTCAGCTCCGGCATGTTCTTGAAGTTCATGCCCCAGATGCCGACCAGGATCGTCGGCGGCACGCCGACCACCGACACGATCGTCAAAATCTTGAACAACTCGCTCTGCTGGATGTTGATGAAGCCGAGCACCGCATCGAGCAGAAGCTGGATCTTGTCAGACAGTCGCGTCTCGTAATCGCTGAGCGAAGCGACATCCTTCGAGACCGCCTCGAGGCGCTTCTTCGACGCCGCCGTGATCCATTCGCTCCCGACATTGTCGGCATAGGATGCAATACGCCCGACGCCGAGCAGGACATCGCGTGCCTTGGCCAGGCGATCGGCCAGCTCGCCGACGTTCTCCAGCGCCTCGCGCATCCTGCGGCTGGAGCGAACCGGTCGCCTGGTGCGAATGAGACCGCCCTTGAAGACGCCGCGCGAGAGTTGGTCGACCTTCGCGCCGAGGTGCTCGAGAGCATCGGCGCCGCGGTCGATCATGGCCTCGAGCAGGCTGGTGAACACGCACATGCCGTTCTCGAGACTGTCGTCGGAACCGACGCGCTTGCTGATCTGGTCGAAGATCGGCAACTCTGCAAAGCGCACCGTCACCAGCACATGCGGGCCGATGACGAACCCGACCGGCGTGATCTCGGCCTCGTTGTCCTCGTTGAGCCGGACCGCTGGTGTGCTCAGATAGAGCGTGCCGTGCTCGAGGATCAGGCGGCTCGACGCCTCGATCTCGCTGAGCGATTCCTCGGACGGAATCCGTATCTTGAGCATTCGCTCGACGAACTGCTTTTCTTCCGCGGTCGCGTTCAGGAGATCGGCCCAGATGATCTCCGAGGGCATTTCGGCGCCGATACCTTGCCAGTCATCGGACGGCCACCTGTGCAGTTTCAGCAATGACCGAACTCCGTTTGCCCTCGCGCCGGCTCGCACGGCATGCGGCCATCCTGCGCCGGGCTAACGCATGAGGGTTCCAATCGTTCAACGTCGGGGATCAACAGAAGCGGCGCTCTCACATGATGCGGGCGGGGCCTTCTCCGATGATGCCATCATGCCAGTGTTTTGCCCGACCAGGCTG
>NZ_VSSS01000025.1:40043-152866 GCF_008123425.1 Bradyrhizobium rifense | reverse complement strand
ATGTGCATGCCCTAGGGCGAAAGCCGGGACGACACCGAGGATTTGGAAGCGCCTTCTCAAACAACACGCATCCGCAGCATGCCCAAAAACGATCTGACCCTATGCGCGGCGACATGGGCTCCTCGCTTGCTCTCGCCGCAGCGCCATGGCTAATTTCGCGCACTTTCAATCGCTGGACTTTCATTGATGACACGTATCGCCGTCGGCGGCTTCCTGCACGAGACCAACACCTTCGCGCCGACGAAGGCGACATTCGCGGACTTCCAGCATGGCGGCGGCTGGCCGGCGATGACTGAAGGCGCCGACGTGCTGAAGGTGATGCGGCGCATCAATGTTGGGCTGGCCGGCTTTGTCGACAGCGCCGAAGCCAACGGCTGGGAACTCGTTCCGACGATTGCCTGCGGTGCAAGCCCATCGGCGCACGTCACCAAGGACGCCTTCGAGCGCATCGTGAAGGTGTTGGTCGACGGCATCGCGGCCGCCGGTCCGCTCGACGCGGTCTATCTCGATCTGCACGGCGCGATGGTCACCGAGCATCTCGACGACGGCGAAGGCGAGATTCTGGCACGCGTGCGCCGTGTCATCGGCAAGGATGTTCCGCTGGTCGCCAGCCTCGATCTGCATGCCAACGTCACGCCCGCAATGATGGAACATGCGGACGCGCTGATCGCCTACCGCACTTATCCGCATGTCGACATGGCCGAGACCGGTCGCGCCTCCGCAAAGCACCTCGCACTGCTGCTGAAGACGAAGCAGCGCTTCGCAAAATCGTTCCGCCAATTGCCGTTCCTGATCGCGATCAGCTGGCAATGCACCAACGACTTTCCCACCAAGGGCATCTACGAAAAGCTCGCCGCGCTGGAGAGCGATGCGGTTCCGACACTGTCCTTCGCGCCGGGCTTCCCCGCCGCCGACTTCCGCGATTGCGGGCCGAGCGTGTTCGCCTATGGCAAGACGCAAGGAGACGCCGATCGCGCCGCGAATGCGATCGTCAAGCTGATCGAAAGCCACGAGGACGATTTCGACGGCAAGATCTGGTCGCCCGATGACGGCGTGCGCCACGCCATGGAACTTGCGAAGAGCGCAAGCAAGCCGATCATCATCGCCGACACCCAGGACAATCCCGGCGCCGGCGGCGATTCCGATACCACCGGCATGCTGCGCGCGCTGGTGCGCAACAAGGCGAGTGCTGCGACCGGCGCGATCTATGATCCCGTCTCGGCCAAGGCCGCGCATGCAGCCGGCGTCGGCGCCACCGTCACGCTCTCGCTCGGCGGCAAGTCCGGCATTCCCGGCGACGAGCCCTATACCGAGACCTTTGTCGTCGAAAAGCTCTCCGACGGCCGTTTCATCGCACCCGGCCCCTATTATGGCGGCCGCGAGATGGAGATGGGCCCGTCCGCGGCCTTGCGCATCGGCGATGTCCGCGTCGTCGTGAGTTCGCACAAGGCGCAGCTCGCCGATCAGGCGATGTATCGTTATGTCGGCATTGAGCCGACGGCAGAGAAGATTCTGGTCAACAAGAGCTCGGTGCACTTCCGCGCCGACTTCGAGCCGATCGCGGAAAAGCTGATGATCTGCGCCGCGCCCGGCGCGATGCCGGCCGATACCGCCTCGCTGCCCTGGACGCGCCTGCGGCCGGGCATCCGTATCAAGCCGAACGGCCCCGCTTTCACGCCAAAATCTCGCTAATCAAGTCACGCCAACCGGACAGGACACATGCCCACCATTGACCGCATCGACGGCTACGCCGACGAACTCACCGCCATCCGCCGCGACATCCACGCCCATCCCGAGATCGGCTTCGAGGAGGTCCGCACCTCCGGCATCGTCGCCGACAAGCTGAAGGGCTGGGGCATCGAGGTGCATCGCGGCCTCGGCGGCACCGGCGTGATCGGCGTCATCAAGGGCAAGGGTTCCAGCGGCAAGCGCATCGGCCTGCGCGCCGACATGGACGCGCTGCCGATGGAAGAGAACACCAATCTGAAATGGAGCTCGAAAATCCCCGGCCGCTTCCACGGCTGCGGGCATGACGGCCACACCACCATGCTGCTCGGCACCGCGCGCTACCTCGCGGAAACGAAGAACTTCGACGGCACCGTGCATCTGATCTTCCAGCCGGCCGAGGAAGGCCTTGGCGGCGCCCGCGCGATGATCAAGGACGGCCTGTTCGAGAAATTCCCCTGCGACGAGCTTTACGGCCTGCACAACGCGCCCGACCTCAATCTCGGCGAGATCGCGATCCTGCCCGGGCCAGCGATGGCCGGCGCAGACTTCTTCGACCTCCGCATCACCGGCTATGGCGCGCATGGCGCGATGCCCGAGCGCTCCAAGGACGCGGTGATCATCGCGACCACGCTGGCGCAGGCGATCCAGACGGTCGTCAGCCGCAACGTCGACCCGCTTCAGGCTGCGGTGATATCGATCACCCAGATCCATGCGGGCTCCGCCTACAACGTCATTCCGGGCGAAGCGCATCTTTGCGGCACCATTCGCACCTTCTCGGATGAAGTCCGCGCCCTGATCAGCCAACGCATCCGCACGATCTGCGCCGGCATCGCGAGCGCCTATCAGTGCGAGATCGACGTCGACATCCGCGACACCTTTGGCGTGCTGGTCAACCAGGTCGAGCAGTCCAAGGTGGTCGAGGACGTCGCCCGCACCATCGTCGATCCGGCCAAGGTGATCACCCGCAGCCAGCCGAAGATGGGCAGCGAGGACTTCGCCGACATGCTGCAAACCATTCCCGGCGCCTATTTCTGGGTCGGCCACGACGGCTCGGTGCCCGTGCACAATCCCGGCTTCGTGCTCGACGACAAGATCCTGCCGATCGGCGCCAGCATGTTCGCCCGGATCATCGAAACGCGCATGCCGGTGGGTTAGCAATGCAGAAGAAGAGCGTCGAAGAGGCGGTCACCTCGCTGCACGATCTGTCCGCGATCGATCTGATCGCGGGCTATCGCGCAAAACAGTTCTCGCCGAGCGAGGTGCTGGAGGACGTCCTCGCGCATGTCGGTGCGTGGGAACCGCATCTGAAGGCGCTCTATGCCTTCGATCCCGACAGCGCGCGCGAGGCGGCGAAAGCCTCGACCGCGCGCTGGTCCGGAGGTGAACCGTCAGGCGCGCTCGACGGCGTGCCTGTCACGGTCAAGGACAACATCGCGACCAAGGGTGTGCCGGTGCCGCTGGGGGCTGCGAGCGTCAAGCTCGTCCCGGCCGAGAAGGACGCCCCGCCCGCCGCGCGGCTGCGCGAGGCCGGCGCGATCATCTTCGCCAAGACGACGATGCCTGATTACGGCATGCTGTCCTCGGGGCTCTCCTCGTTCCACGCGCTCGCGCGCAATCCGTGGGATATCAGCAAGAATCCCGGTGGCTCCAGCGCGGGTGCAGGTGCGGCTGCGGCGGCCGGATATGGTCCCTTGCATCTCGGCACCGATATCGGGGGCTCGGTGCGCCTGCCCGCAGGCTGGTGCGGCCTCGTCGGCCTGAAGCCGAGCTTTGGCCGCGTGCCGATCGATCCCACCTATGTCGGCCGTGTCGCCGGCCCCATGACCCGCACGGTCGATGATTGCGCGCTGATGATGAGCGTGATCGCCAAGCCGGACCGGCGCGACGGCATGAGCCTGCCGGCGGAGCCTCTGAACTGGAAGGGACCGGAGAAGTCCCCGCGCAAACTGCGCATCGGCCTGATGCTCGATGCCGGCGTCGGCCTGCCGGCGGAAAAGCCGGTCCGCGAGGTTGCGGTGAAGGCCGCAAAGGCATTCGAATCTGCAGGTAGCGTCGTCACCGAGGTCGACGGCATCCTCACGCGTGAGATGCTCGATGGTCTCGACAACTTTTGGCGCGCGCGGATGTGGGACGATCTGTCGAAGCTGACGCCGGCCGAACAGGCAAAGGTATTGCCCTATATCTTCCAATGGGGCGCGTCCGGCGCAAAGCTGTCGGGCGTCGACGTGATCCGCGGCTTCAACCAGACCATGGCGATCCGGGCTGCGGCGTCAAAGCTGTTCTGCGAGCTCGACTATCTGATCTCACCGACGGCGCCGAACGTGAACTATGCGGCGGAATGGGCCTCGCCGACCAACGATCCGATGAGACCGTTCGAGCACATCTGCTATACCGTGCCGTGGAATATGTCGGAGAACCCGGCGGTCTCCATCAACGGCGGCTTCGACGCCAAGGGTTTCCCGATCGGCGTGCAGATCGTCGGCCGCCGCTTCGACGATATCGGCGTGCTCGGCATGGCCAAGGCGTTCGAGGGCCTGCGCGGCGCGCAGAAGCCCTGGCCAAAGCCGCCGGCGAAGTAGCATTCCGTCATGGCCGGGCTTGTCCCGACCATCCACGTTCTTGTACTGCTCACATGCCCAGTCCGCGCAAGACGGACAGCGGCGACCATGCGTCTCGTCTCATCGAGATCGCATTTATGACAGCGAAGGAAACCACCCATGGCGTATGAGACGATCAAATACGAGGTCGCCGAGCAGATCCTCACCATCACGCTGAACCGGCCCGACAAGCTCAACGCCTTCAACGCGCAGATGCAGGCCGAGCTGATCGACGCATTCGACGCCGCCGACAAGGACGACGACGTCCGCGCCATCATCGTCACCGGCGCCGGCCGCGGTTTTTGCGCGGGCGCGGACCTCTCCTCTGGAGCAGACACCTTCGACCGCGACGCGCGGCGCGGGCCGGTGAAGCGTTTTGCCGACGGCAAGGTCGATTACAGCGATCCGCAGGTGCGCGACGGCGGCGGCCAGGTGACCTTGCGCATCTTCAAGTGCCTGAAGCCCGTGATCGCCGCGGTGAACGGTCCTGCCGTCGGCATCGGCGTCACGATGCAGCTCGCAATGGACATCCGCATCGCCTCGGACGCTGCGCGCTTCGGCTTCGTGTTCTCCCAGCGCGGCATCGTGCCGGAAGCCGCCTCGAGCTGGTTCCTGCCGCGCATCGTCGGCATCTCGCAGGCGCTGGAATGGTGTTATTCGGGTCGCGTCTTCCCGGCACAGGAAGCCCTCGCCGGACGTCTCGTCAGCAAGGTCGTCGCTCCCGATGATCTGCTGCCGACCGCTCGCGCGCTCGCGAAGGAATTCGCCGCCAAGACCGCGCCTGTGTCGGTGGCGCTGATCCGCCAGATGATGTGGCGCATGATGGGCGCCGACGACCCCATGGAAGCCCACAAGGTCGACAGCCGCGGCATCTACGCCCGCGGCCGCTCGGAGGATGTCAGGGAAGGCGTGGTGTCGTTCCTGGAGAAGCGGCCGGCGCAGTTCAAGAACAAGGTGTCGAGCGATATGCCGGATTATTTTCCGTGGTGGAGCGAGCGGGAGTACAAGTGAGGCACCGTCACTCCATCACCAGCGCCACCCGCCCGATCGCCTTGCGGTCGAGCAGCAACCGCATCGCCTTCGCGTAATCCTCCAACGGCAGCCGGTGCGAGATGTTCGGGCGGAGCTTCCCTTCTTCCGCCCATGCGAGCAGCGCCTTCAGGCGTACCTCGCCAAGCACGGGATTTTTCCGCACCGCTTCGCCTGCGCGCACGCCGAGCACACTGGCGCCCTTGATCAGCAGGAGGTTGGTCTTGGCCGAGCCGATCCCGCCCGTGAAGCCGATCACCAGCAGCCGCGCACCCCAGGCGATGCAGCGCATCGAGTTCTCAAACACTTCGCCGCCGACGGGGTCGAACACCACGTCAGCGCCACGGCCATCGGTGATGCGCTTGACGGCGTCACGAAACGGCTCGCGGTCGTAGCGCACGAGATGATCGGCGCCGCGTGATTTCGCAATCGCCAGCTTCTCGTCGCTGGACGCTGTCGCGATCACAGTCGCACCCAGCATCTTGCCGATCTCGACCGCCGCAAGGCCGACGCCACCGCCGGCGCCATGCACCAGCAGCACCTCGCCCGGCTCGACCCGGCCGCGATCGATCAGCGCGTGATAGGCGGTGCCATGGCCCGCGAGATAGGTCGCGCCCTCGGCATAATCAAAGTTCGATGGCATCGGTGTAAGCTGCGACGGCGTCACCACGGCTTCGTCGGTGAAGGCACCGTGGCGCATCTTGACGATGACCTTGTCGCCGACGGCAACGCCCTTCGCCTCGGCGCCGACTTCGGTCACGTCGCCGGCGGCTTCCATGCCGGGCGTGAACGGAAGCTCGGGCTTGAGCTGGTATTCGCCGGCTGCCATCAGGACGTCGGGAAAGTTCAGCCCGGCGGCGCGGATCGCGACGCGCACCTCGCCCGGCTTGAGGGCGCGCGACGGAAACTCTTCCAGCCGCAGCGTTTCGGGCGCGCCGAGCGCGCGGCAGACGACAGCCCGCACCATCAGGCCGCGCTCGCCTTGCTGCGCATCAAGGCCTCGCGGATCAGGGGCAGGCGGTCATTACCGAAGTACATGTCGGCCTTGTTGACGAAAATCGTTGGCGAGCCGAAGCCGCCGCGGGCGACGACCTCTTCCGTGTTGGCTTTGAGCTGATCCTTGATCGCCTGCTCCGAGATGCCGGCGAAGAATCTTTGCTCGTCGATGCCGACTTTCTTGCAGATCTCGGCCAGCACCGCATCCTGCGAGATGTCCTTGTCGCCGCCCCAATAGGTCTCGAACAATGCCGTCGCGAACGGCACCATGTCCTTGCCTAACCAGATGCAGCCGCGCATCGCCTTGACGCTGTTCACCGGAAACACCGTCGGCGGCATCTTGATCGCAAGGCCCGCGGAGCGCGCCCAGTCGGCGAGGTCCTTCTTCATGTAGCGCGCCTTCAGCGGCACCGGCGTCTCGCGCTGCGCGTAGACGCTTGGGTTGACCGTATTAAAAATGCCGCCAACCAGGATCGGCCGCCAGACGATCTCGGCGCCGAGCTCCTTCGCCAGAGGCTGGATGTTGTGGAAGGCGAGATAGGTCCAGGGGCTGGAACAGTCGAAGAAGAATTCGATCATGGCGTTTCCTTGTGTCTTGATTGCCGTGCTCTCACCCCGTCATTGCGAGCGCAGCGAAGCTACGAAGCAATCCAGAGTCCCTCCGCCCAAAGATTCTGGATTGCTTCGCTTCGCTCGCAATGACGCGAAGGGAGCGGAGGCTCACTTCTTCCCCAACACTTCCTTAGCCCTCTGGCCGAACATGATCTTGCGTGATTCCTCGTCGAACGGCTCTTTCACGAATTTCCCGATCGCGAGCCCCGCCTGTACTTGCGGCCGCGCACGCACCTCGGCGTACCAGCGCTTCACGTTCGGATAGTCGTCGAGCGTAAAGCCCTGCGCCTTGTGGGTCATGGTCCAGGGGAAGCAGGCGATGTCGGCGATCGAATAGTCGCCGGCGACATTGGCGCCGGTCTTTGCGAGCTGGCGATCGAGCACGCCATAGAGCCGTGCCGCCTCGTCGCGGTAGCGCTCGATCGCGTAGGGAATTTTTTCGGCCGCGTAGAGCGCAAAATGGCCGTGCTGGCCGAGCATCGGCCCGAGCCCCGCCATCTGCCACATCACCCACTGGATCGTGGTGGAGCGGCCGCGCAGGTCGCTGGGCAGGAAGCGGCCGGTCTTCTCCGCCAGATAGATCAGGATCGCGCCGGTCTCGAACACCGAGAACGGTCCGCTGCCATCGGCAGGGTCGTGATCGACGATCGCGGGAATGCGGTTGTTGGGCGAGATCGCCAGAAATTCAGCGCTGAACTGCTCGCCGGCGCGGATGTTGACGGGCTTCACGGTATAGGGAAGCCCGAGTTCCTCCAGCATGATCGAGATTTTCCAGCCGTTCGGCGTCGGCGCGTAATGGAGGTCGATCACGACTTTTCCTCTGGCCTTCCCTGTCGTCGCCACTGGAATAGAAGGCGACTTTTGTTGTTCTGTACCTCGACGTTAAGACATGGCAGACAGAGGCGCAATCACAACCCGCCGGGAGGGACCCATGCTGTTTCCAACGACGATCGCCGGCTCCTTGCCCAAGCCGGAATGGCTCGCCGAGCCCAACATGCTGTGGGCGCCCTGGAAGTCGCAGGGCGACGAGCTTGTGCGCGCCAAGCGCGACGCGACGATGCTGGCGGTAAAGGTCCAGGAGGACGCGGGGATCGACATCGTCACCGAGGGCGAGCAGGCCCGGCAGCATTTCGTGCACGGTTTTCTCGAGAAGATCGAGGGCATTGATTTCGCCCACAAGGTCGAGATGGGCATCCGGAAAGATCGCTATAAGGCGATGGTGCCGCAGGTGGTCGCGCCGCTGCGGCTCAAGGGTCGCGTCCATGCCGATGAGGCCCGCGTCGCCCGCACGCACACGAAGAAGAAACTGAAATTCACCCTGCCCGGCCCGATGACCATCATCGACACCATCGCAGACCGCTACTATGGCGACCGCGTCAAGATGGCCTTCGCCTTCGCCGAGCTGTTGAACGAGGAAGCCAAGGCGCTACAGGCCGACGGCGTCGATCTCGTGCAGTTCGACGAACCTGCCTTCAACGTCTACATGGACGAGGTCAACGACTGGGGCATCAAGGCGCTGGAGCGCGCCGCGCAGGGCCTCACTTGCACCACCGCCGTGCATATCTGCTACGGCTACGGCATCAAGGCCAATACCGACTGGAAGGAAACGCTCGGCGCGCAATGGCGGCAGTATGAGCAGATTTTCCCGGCGATCGACGCCAGCCCGATCCAGCAGGTCGCGATCGAGTGCCGCAATTCCAAGGTGCCGCTCGATCTGCTCGCACTGCTCAAAAACAAGGTCGTACAGGCCGGCGTGATCGACGTCGCCAGCGACACGGTGGAGACCGCGGAGGACGTCGTCAAGGTCATCGACGCCGTGTCGAAATTCGTGCCCAAGAGCAACATCATCGCCACCACCAATTGCGGCATGGCGCCGATGCGGCGCGAGATCGCCGAAGCCAAGCTGATGGCACTCGGCGCCGGTGCGGCGCTCGCGCGCGAGAAGCTGGGGTAATGGCGGTTGTTCGGACGGCACTCGCGGTCGTCGCGCTGGCAGCGCTCATGCTGCACGCGCGCGCGGAGGACCGCTCGGTGCTGCTGAACTGCAAGGCGATGGTGGAGCGCGCGTCGAAGGATGCGAACGCTGTGAGCGAAGCCGAACTCGTCCGCTGCCGACAAGTGATCCGCGAATGGGCGCTGCGCGATGCGCGAACGACGGTGGATGAAGAAGGTAAGCCGCTGCGCTAGGATAGCGCGGTCGGGTGCAGCACAGGCTGATAACCTGCGTTCATTGCGCGTAGTGTCGATGGCGGCGTCAGCAGCGTTGCTTCGGCAGGATGATGCTCCATCGCCCCATAGCCCGCCGGCGACCACAGCAGTGCCTTGCCCCGCGCGACCAAATAACTCTCGTCGCCTTGTTGCAGCATCGCACCGTCGGGGAGCTGATCGAGCGGCACCAGCAGCGCGTGCAGCCGCTTCTTGCCGTGATCGAGCCGCTCGTGATGCAGCGCCGTGTCGATGTCGTGCATGCGGACGTCTTGCACGCGATTTCCTTTCTCCCACGCGGCACGGAAGCGATTGGCATCGTCGCGGCGGCAGTAGAAGCAGGGGCGATGCCCGGCGGCGAGCGCGGTGGCTTCATCGAGAAAGAACAGCTCGGTCCAGCTCTGCTGCGCCATCACCTCGCGGCGGCGGCCGCGGAACTCGCAGGTACAGGTGAGCCAGGCCGGCGACGACCAGCGCTTCTTCAGCAGCGTCTTCGTCGCGGGATCATGGATGATGCCGCGATTGCCGGTGAACAGGCCGCGATGCGGGGTGGCGATGATGTCGCCGGTCGGCGTGACGCGGTTTTGCAGGGGCATCATTTTGTCGCCGCGGTGACACGCGTCTTCCAGAGGTTCCAGACGCGATCGAGCACCTGAAGATTGACCGCATCGGCCTTCGTCGCCTCGACCGGGGTCAGATAGTTCACCTCGCCGCCGAGCGCGAGGGCTTGTGACTGCAGCCGCGCATCGACGTCGGTGTAGTAAGCGCGGAACACCGCGAGCTTCACGGAGGGGCCGACCGTCGCATCGCCATGGCCGCGCATCAGCACCACCGATTTGTCGCCAAGCGCGAGCGCCAGGCCCTTGCCGATCGCGGCGTTGCGCACCAGCATGTCCGTCTCGCCGAACTCCTTGCGGATGTCCCAGACCGGCGCCCCGGCGCCGAGGAACGCAGCATTGTGGAAGACGGGACGCAAGCTCACCTGGCTGACCGTGAACGGGATCACGCCGGGCGAATGCGTGTGCACCACCGCCGTCACGTCCGGCCGCGCCTTGTAGATCTCGCTGTGGATGAAGCGCTCGAGGAAGACAGTGCGGCCCTTGGCATCGACGGCGTTGCCGTCGAGATCGAACTCCATGACGTCGTCGGCGGTGACCAGCGCCGGCGCCAGCGAACGCGACATCAGGAAATGGTCGGGATTTTTGGGGTCACGCGCGCTGACATGGCCGAATGCGTCGAGCACGCCGAACTCCGCGAGAACGCGGCTGCCGACCACGATGTCGTCGATCACCGCCGCACGATCCTGACTGCGCGCCTCGGCCGTCAGGACCATCGCCGCAAGCGCGACCATGAAGCCAAGAACCGCCAACCGCGCGCGTCCGGCCATCGCGATGTGCCCCTGTACTTACGCCGCGCCGTCGCGCAACGGCGGATGGTAGGAGAGCGCGGTGTCCCAGGGAAAGAAGATCCAGGTGTCCTGCGAGACTTCCGTGATGAAGGTGTCGACCAGCGGGCGCCCCTTCGGCTTGGCGTAGACGGTGGCGAAATGCGCGTCGGGAAGCATCTCGCGCACCAGCTTGCCGGTCTTGCCGGTGTCGACGAGGTCGTCGACAATCAACAGCCCCTTGCCGGTGCCACCGCCGAGCTTCATCGCCTGTTCTGAAATGCCCTTCAGGACCTGCAGCTCGCCCTGCTTGTCGTGGTCGTAGCTGGCGATGCAGACCGTGTCGATCACGCGCACGCCGAGCTCGCGCGCCACGATCGCGGCCGGCACCAGGCCGCCGCGGGTGATCGCGATCACCGCGTGGAACGGACCGACCTCGTTGAGCCGCCAGGTCAGCGCCCGGCAATCCCGGTGGAACTGGTCCCACGACACCGGAAAGGGCCGGCCCGCCCGCTCCTGCGCGCTCAGTTCCGGTGCGTCACCAGCCATCATCGTCTCCTGCATTCGTCTGCCGGCAGCTCCATTTGCTACCGGGTGATGTTCAATCCCGCCAGCATTTCCTTCACCGCGGCCATCGCGGATGCGAGCTTATCCGCATCGCGCGAACGCACCACCAGATTGGTGTTCGGCTTTTGCTCCTCGTCCATGAAGGGATAGCTGCCGATGATGGTGTCGGGATGAGCGGCGGCTATAGCCCGCAGCGGGCTGCCGATGTCGCCTTCCCGCGCATTGGCGCGGACCGATTCGGACAGCATGCGGACGCCGGATTTCAACTTGGGCGAGACGATGTCCATCATCGCCTGCATGATCGAGGGCACGCCGGCCATCACGATGACATTGCCGATCTTGAAGCCGGGGGCGAGGATGGTTGCGCTCTGAATCAGCTCGGCACCGTCGGGGATGCGGGCCATGCGCAGGCGGGCCTCGTTGAGGTCCTGCTCGCTCCAGCGCTCCTTGAAGCGCGCAACCACCTCAGGGTGATGATCGATGCCGACGCCAAAGGCCTTGGCGACGCTGTCGGCGGTGATGTCGTCATGGGTCGGCCCGATGCCACCGGTGGTGAAGACATAATTGCAGCGATGCCGCAGTGCATTCAACGCGGCGATAATGTCGTCCTCGTCGTCGGAAACGACCCGGACTTCCTTCAGGTCGATGCCGATATTGGTCAGGTATTCGGCGATGAAGCCAATATTCTTGTCCTTGGTTCGGCCGGACAGGATTTCATCCCCGATGACCAGAATGCCCGCCGTGACGATCTCGCTCATGCCTTAAGTCCCTCACCTCTGGTCCCGACTTTGCCGAGGTAACGCGTTGAAGTCACGCGGTTTTGCTGCCGAAATAAGCAGTCCTCAGCCATTTTTTCAGGCACCTTCCCGGCCATAGCAGGCAAATGCCCTCGCTCCATGCTTATCGCGCTGGCCCGCCCCTTGCTACCTCCTCAAAGTCATGCACTCTTGCCGCATGGCGCAAGGCCTTGCGGAGACAAGTCGGGATCTATGGCAGTCGCGTTCGATGAAATGAACATCCCGGGTGGGGACCTTCGCCCCGCCTATCAGGAGCTGGCGCGCTGGCTCAAGGAGACGCCTCCCGAGGCGCTCGAATATCGCCGCCAGGAGGCCGAGCTCCTGTTCCGCCGTATCGGCATCACCTTCGCCGTCTATGGGGACTCCGAATCCACCGAGCGCCTGATCCCGTTCGACGTGATCCCGCGGATCATGTCCGGCAAGGAATGGACGCTGCTGGAGAAGGGCCTGAAGCAGCGCGTGCGCGCGCTCAACATGTTCCTGCGCGACATCTATCACGGCCGCGACATCCTCCGCGCCGGGATCGTGCCCGACGATCTGATCTTCCAGAACCCGGTCTTCCGCCCCGAGATGAACGGCCAGCAGGTGCCGCACGACGTCTACGTGCACATCGCCGGCATCGACATCATCAGGGTCGACGCCGAGGACTTCATCGTGCTGGAGGACAATGCGCGCACGCCGTCTGGCGTGTCCTACATGTTGGAAAACCGCGAGATCATGATGCGGTTGTTTCCGGACCTGTTCGCCCGCCACAGGGTGGCGCCGGTCGAGCGCTATCCGGATGAGCTGCTGTCAGCGCTCCGCTCGGTCGCGCCGAACAGTGCCTCAGGCGAACCGACGGTCGCCCTGCTCACGCCCGGCGTCTACAACTCCGCCTATTACGAGCACTCCTTCCTTGCCGACAAGCTCGGCATTGAGCTCGTCGAGGGCCGCGACCTCATCGTCAAGAACAACGAAGTGTTCATGCGGACGACCGAGGGCGTGAAGCGGGTCGACGTGATCTATCGCCGCGTCGACGATGATTTCCTCGATCCCCTCACCTTCCGTCCCGACTCGGCACTCGGCGTGCCCGGGCTGATGTCGGCCTACGCGGCCGGCAACATCACGCTCGCCAACGCCGTCGGCACCGGCATCGCCGACGACAAGGCGATCTATTCCTACATGCCGGAGATCGTGAAATTCTACCTCGGCGAAGAGCCGATCCTGAAGAACGTGCAGACCTGGCGCTGCCGCGAGCCGAAGGATCTCGCCTACGTGCTGGATAATTTGAGCGACCTCGTCGTGAAGGAAGTGCACGGCTCCGGCGGCTACGGCATGCTGATCGGCCCTGCCGCGACGAAAGCGACGATCGAAGCCTTCCGCGAAAAGCTCAAGCGCGAGCCGGAAGGCTTCATCGCCCAGCCGACGCTGGCGCTCTCGACCTGCCCGACCTGCACGGCCTCCGGCCTCGCCCCGCGCCACGTCGACCTGCGGCCCTTCGTGCTCACCGGCAGCAAGAGCACGACGATCGTGCCGGGCGGGCTGACGCGTGTTGCGTTGAAGGAAGGCTCGCTCGTGGTGAATTCGAGCCAGGGCGGCGGCACCAAAGACACCTGGATTTTGGACGAGTAGAGAGATGCTGTCGCGTACCGCCGAAAACCTCTGCTGGCTCGCCCGCTACGTCGAACGGGCCGAATATCTCGCGCGCACCATTGACGCGACCCTGCGCGTCACCGCGCTTCCCGCCGCCTATATCGGCAAGACCAACGAGTGGGACTCCGCGTTGCTCACCGCCGGCGTCGCGGAAAGCTTCTATCAGATCCACGAGGAAGCCAACGAGCACAACGTCGTCGACTACCTCTCGTTCTCGGCCGACAACCCGTCCTCGATCAGGAACTGCATCGAGGCGGCGCGGCTGAACTCGCGCTCGGTGCGTACCGCGCTGACCAGCGAGATGTGGGACACCATCAACTCGGCCTGGATCGAACTTCAGGCGGTCTGGAGCAAGGGCACCTCCACGCGCGAGGACCTGGCAAAATTCCTGCGCTTCGTGCAGGAGACATCGCTGCGCTTCGACGGCTCGGCCTACCGGACCATGCTGCGCAACGACGCCTACTGGTTCTCGCGCCTCGGCCTGCATCTGGAGCGCGCCGACAACACCGCACGCATTCTCGACGTCAAGTATCACGTGCTGCTGCCCGAGGAGGAGCACGTCGGCGGACCGCTCGACTTCTATCAATGGAGCTCGATCCTGCGCTCGGTGTCGGCGCTCACGGCCTATCACTGGGTCTATCGCGAGACGCTGAAACCGTGGCTGGTCGCGGATCTGCTGATCCTCAACGGCACGCTGCCGCGCTCGCTTGCCAGCTGCTACGACAATCTCACGCGCAACCTCGACCAGATCGGCGTCGCCTATGGCCGCCAGGGCCCGGCGCAGCGCCACGCCCGCGGCATCCGCAACCGGCTGGAACACAGCAACATGAACGACATTTTCCAGCATGGCGTGCATGAATTCATTCAGGAATTCATCGCGGACAATTCCAGGCTGGGCGAAATCATCACGAAGCAGTATTTGATCTGATACACGCAGTCACTCCGGGACGCCAAAAGGGCGTGCCCGGAATGACGGAATCAAAACACCATGCGCCTGCGAATCCAGCACACCACGACCTATCGCTACGAGCCGCAGGCCACGAGCGTGATCCAGATCCTGCGCATGACGCCGTGCAGCCATGACGGGCAATATGTGGCGGAATGGCAGATCGACGTCTCGACCGACACCAAGCTCGACATCCATGAGGACGCCTTCGGCAACGTCACCCATGTCTTGTCCTGCGGGCCCGTCGGCGACATCAAGATCACCGCCGAGGGGCTGATCGAGACCCACGATACCGGCGGTGTGCTGCGCGGCGCCGACGAGCGCTTTCCCGCCGACATGTTTCTGCGCACCACCGACCTCACGACCGTCAATCCGGCGATGGCAGCGGTCGCGCGCCAGTTGCGCAGCGAGGCCGAGACCGACACGCTCGGCTTCCTGCACACACTGATGTCGCAGATCAGCGACCACATGACCTTCGACGAAGATCCGACCAACAGCGGCACGTCGGCGGCCGAGGCGTTCACGCTCAAGCGCGGCGTCTGCCAGGACTATGCGCATATCTTCATCGCCTGCGCCCGCACAGGCGGCGTGCCGGCGCGCTTCGTCTCCGGACACTTCCTGCGCTCCGACGGCACCGTGCATCAGGACGCCGGCCATGCCTGGGCGGAGGCTTACGTCGACGGTCTCGGCTGGGTCGGCTTCGATCCCGCCAACAGCATCTGCACTACCGACGCCCATGTCCGCGTCGCGATCGGGCTCGATTATCTCGGCGCAGCACCGGTGCGCGGCACCCGCTATGGCGGCGGCGCGGAGACGCTGACGGTCGCGGTCAAGGTCGAGCAGGCCGGCCGCGGCGGGCAATCGCAATCGCAGTCCCAGCGGCAGAGCTAGAGCCGCAGCGTTACAGCTGTCATCGACGGCGACCGCGCTGAAACCGCACCGTAGCACCGTCTGTTCAACCTCCGTTGCGATCCGTCCCGCAACAGAGGTTGAGACAGATGCGACTTCAAGAAAAAATCAGCAATTCCCTGACACCGCGCGATTCCCACATGGGCATGCTTCTGCGCGTCGGCGAGCTGGCGCCTGAGATCACGGCACGCGCCGCCGAGATCGAAGCTGCGCGCCGTCTGCCGCCCGATCTGGTGGATCGGCTGAAATCGATCGGACTGTTTCGGATGTTCGTGCCGCGGAGCCATAGCGGGCTGGAGCTCGATCTGCCGGCCGGACTCGAGGTGATGAAGACGCTGACCCGTCTCGACGGCTCGATCGGCTGGCTCGCGATCGTCGCCGGCGTCGGTGGCCTTTTCGCCGCCGCGGCGCGTCCTGAACTGTACCAGCAAATCTATCAGGACGGGCCGGACGTGGCGATCTGCGGCTCGTCGCAGCCGGCCGGCACGGCAGAGCGCGTGGCCGATGGCTATCGCATCAGGGGGCGCTGGCCGTTCGCCAGCAGTTGCACGCATGCCGACTGGATCGGCGGGTTCTGCATTGTCACCGACGGTGGCAAGCGGGTCCCGGGCCCGCAGGGCAAGCCGTTGGTTCGTGCCGTTCTGCTGCCGGCGCACGACTGGGAGATCGAGGACACCTGGCATGCGGCCGGGCTCAAGGGCACCGGCAGCCATCACATCACGCTGCGGGAGACGTCAGTTCCCGATATCCATGTCTTCGATGTCGATGCCGCCCCGCGCCTGTCGGGTCCGCTCTATCAGGCGTTGCGGCAATGGCTGCCGTTGCTGCACGGAACATTCTCGGTGGGCCTGGCCGAGGGCACCGTCGATGATCTGCTCGCGCTGGCCCATACCGGGCGCCAGCAATTATACGCGGCCGCGCCGATGCGGGAATCCGAGATCTTCCAGTACGAACTCGGACGAATATCGGCTGACCTCGGGGCGGCGCAGGCGTTTCACGAGGTCCAGGTCGCCAGCCATTGGCGGCGTGCGCTGTCGGGTACGCTGAACGATCCAGATCTCCTGGTCGAGGGAGCACGATCCGCGGCCTGGCTCGCCACGACCTGCGTCGGCATTGCGGACGCCTGCTTTGCGCTGGCGGGAAGCAGTGCGGTCTATGACAGCTCGCCGCTGCAGCGGCGCCTGCGCGACCTTCACGTCGGCGCGCAGCATGCTCACGCGCAGCAGCGGCAATATGTCGAGGTCGGCAGGCTGGCCCTGCGTCGCGCGGCCGAGCAGGCCTGCTGACCGCACCAGCCGTGCTACACTCGCAGGATCATACCTGACCCTGCGAGGCCCCCATGGCGACCGTGAAGCTGCTTTCGGACGATGAACTCTCCAGCGAGGCGCGCGCCGTTTTCGACGATATCCGCAAGGTGCGGCAATCGGACTTCGTCAACAATTTCTGGCGCGCGCTGGCGCATGATCCGAAGACGCTGCGGCGGACCTGGGAGAGCATCAAGGAGGTGATGGCGCCGGGCGCGCTCGATCCCAAGGTCAAGGAGATGCTTTATGTCGCGGTGTCGATCGCGCATGGCTGCAGCTACTGCATCCATTCGCACACCGCGGCCGCCCGGGCCAAGGGCATGACCGAGGCCGAATATGGCGAGCTGCTCGCCATCGTCGGCATGGCCGCGGAGACGAACCGGCTGGTCACCGCGCTCGGCGTCCCCGTCGACCAGGCGTTTCTCGCCGATGCCGCTGACTGAGCTAGGCTTTTTGCCCCGTTGATGCATGCCGCCCGCAGGGAACGGGGGGTTTCATGCGTCCCCGAAATTGGCTACTAGATTGGCGCCGGCAAAAGCGCTCGCGTTCGGGGACTGGAAATGACCTATTGTTGTGGAATCCTGGTTCGGGACGGGCTGGTCATGATCGCCGACACCCGCACCAATGCCGGCCTCGACAATGTCTCGACCTTCCGCAAGCTGCACATCTTCTCCAAGCCGGGCGACCGCATCATGGCGATCGCCAGCGCCGGCAATCTCGCCATCAGCCAGTCGGTGCTGTCGACCCTGACCGAGGGCCTGGAGGACCCCAACACGGGCGACATCGAGACGCTGATGAACGCGCCGACCATGTTCCAGGCCGCCCAGCGCATCGGCCGGGCGATCCGGGCCGTGCACGCCACCGAAGGCCCGGCGCTGAGATCCGAGGACGTGTCCTTCGACGTCTCCTTCCTGTTCGGCGGCCAGATCAAGGGCGCGCGCATGCGCCTGTTCATGGTCTACACGGCAGGCAATTTCATCGAGTGCACCACCGACACGCCTTACCTGCAGATCGGCGAGCACAAATACGGCAAGCCGGTGCTCGACCGCGCCATGCACTACGACGTCGAGCTCTACGAGGCGCTGAAGACCGGCCTGATCTCGATGGATTCGACCATGCGCTCGAACCTCGGCGTCGGCCTTCCGATCGACGTGCTGGTGGTGCGCGCTGATGCCTGCGACGCCGATCTCAACCATCGCATCGAGGCGGGCGAGCCCTATTTCCACGATTTGCGCTCGCGCTGGTCGGCGGCGTTGCGCGCGGCGCATCAGAACATTCCGCGTCCGCCCTACAAGAACGAAAAAGAACCCAAAACCTGACAACTGAAGAAAAGGCAGGAAACGATGAGTGAAGCAAAAAAGATCGCAGTGGTGACGGGTGCGGGCACCGGTGTCGGGCGCGCCGCGTCGCTGGCGCTGATGAACACCGGCTTCACCGTGGTGCTGGTCGGGCGCCGGCTCGACATGCTCGAGGAAACCGCGAAGCTCGGCCCCGCGGGCAAGAGCCTGTGCGTCACCGCCGACATGACCAAACCGGAGCAGATCGCCGCGCTGTTCGACAAGGTGAAGGCGACCTACGGCCGGCTCGACGTGCTGTTCAACAACGCCGGCATGGGCGCGCCGGCGGTGAACTTCGAGGACCTCGGCCTCGAGCAGTGGCAGGCGGTGGTGAACACCAACCTCACGGGCCCATTCCTGTGCACCCAGCACGCCTTCCGCATCATGAAGGACCAGAGCCCGCGCGGTGGCCGCATCATCAACAACGGCTCGATCTCGGCGCATGCGCCGCGGCCGTTCTCGGCGGCCTACACCTCGACCAAGCACGCCATCACCGGCCTGACCAAAGCCTCCAACCTCGACGGCCGCATGTACGACATCGCGGTCGGCCAGGTCGACATCGGCAATGCCGCAACGCCTATGACCGACCGCATGGTCAACGGCCCCGGCGTGCTGCAGCCGGACGGCACCACCAAGCACGAGCCGCGCATGGATGCGAAGGCGGTCGGCGATGCGGTGGCCTACATGGCCGGCCTGCCGCTCGATGCCAACGTGCTGACCATGACGGTCATGGCCAGCAAGATGCCGTTCGTGGGTCGGGGCTGAACGAAAAACGCGAAAACAACCCCATGCACAGTAGAATCCGGTCTCGCCCTGCAAACGGGGTGAGACCGGATAAATCCCTGTGCTGCTTCCACAATCGTCGTTGCGGGCGCTCAAACAGCCGCAAGGCCCGCACGCCGCAAAACCAAGCTACGAAGAGTGGCTTCGGATTGATCGGCCGACCTGCTGCAGGGCCTCGAAGGCAGCGAAGCGCTTGTCGTTCCAGCTTGCCAGGGCCGCGTGAGGTGGATGGATTTCTCCCAAAGCCGACATCGCTTCCATCGCCTGGCCGACATTGGCGTGATCGCCGGAAGCAACCGATCCGAGCATCGCAGAGCCGAGCAACACGGGCTCCGAAGATGCCGAAGCAGCAACCGTCAAGCCGGTCGTATCGGCGAGCACCTGCCGCACGAGGCGGCTCTGTGCCGCACCACCGCTGACGACGATCGTATCGATGGCGATGCCTTTGTCCTGCTGGGCGCGCACGATCTGCCGCGCCCCGTAGCCAAGGCCGCACAGGCCGGCAAGATAGAGGGCCAACAGGCTCTCCAGGTCCGAGCGCATGTCCAGTCCGGCGATCAGGGCGCGCGCATCGGGATCAGCGAAGGGCGCACGGTTGCCGAGGAATTCGGGCACGACATGAATCTCGCCGACCGATTCTCGAATCATCTCTGCACCGCCCCGCGCGTCCAGCTGGGAAGCGAGCCAGTCGGCGAGCGTCCGCTGATCCTGAATTGCCGCCTGCGTCGCCTGTGCGGAATACGGATGCATCTGTATGAGATGGTCAATGGCGGCACCAGCGACTGACTGCCCGCCCTCGTTGAGCCACAGCCCCGGCACCATGGCCGAGAAATAAGGCCCCCAAACGCCGGGAACGAACGTCGGCTCCGTCGTTGTCGTCATGGTGCAGGCAGACGTTCCGAACACATAGGCCATGCGCGTGAGCGCCGTACCCGCAGTTCCGCGCGCGCCCACCGTGCCGACACCGCCCGCATGCGCGTCGATGAGGCCTGCCGCGACCGGCGTGCCCGCCTTCAGGCCAAGGTCGGTCGCCGCGTCCGCTGTCAGACCGGCAGCCAGCCGTGTGCCGCCGGGCACGATCTCGGTGCCGATCCGGCAAAACTGCTCGTCCGCCAGCGTGCCGAGCCCGATCGAGCGAAAGAAGCCGGCATCCCAGCGATCTTCACGGCCCAGATAGGTCCACTTGCACGTCACGGTGCAGGTGGAGCGGGCAAGGCTCCCCGTTGCGCGCCAGGTGAGGAAATCGGTCAGGTCCATGAACTGCCAGGCGTCCGCAAAGCTGCGGGGCATGTTCTCGGCAAGCCACAGCAGTTTCGGCGTCTCCATCTCGGGTGAGATCGCTCCCCCGACATAGTCGAGAACCTTCGCAGCCGTGCGGTTGATCAGACGCGCCTGATCGACGGCGCGGTGGTCCATCCATACAATGATGTTGCGGGCAGGATCGCCGGACGGGCTCACGGTAAGCGGCGCGCCGCCACTGCCCAGCACCACCAACGAGCAGGTGGCGTCAAAGCCGATGCCGGCAATGCTGTCGGGCCCGATGCCAGCCTTTCCGACCGCGCCGCGCACGCTGCGGCATACGGCTCGCCAGATATCCTCGCTCGACTGCTCGACAATGTCGCCGGCCTCGCGCCAAAGCGTAATGTCGGCCCTGTCGGTGGCGATGAGTCTGCCAGAGCGATCGAAGACCCCGGCTCTTGCACTGCCCGTACCGACATCGATACCAAGAAAATGACGAACCACCGCGGATTCCCTCACCATGAACCAACATCAAGATCGCAGATGCGGAAGCGTTACAGATCGTTGCTCTGCGGCAGGATAACGAGGTCGCGGATCGTGACATTTCTCGGACGGGTCAACATGAAGAGCACCGCCTGCGCGACTTCGGTCGGCTGGATCAGGCCCCCTGCCGCCATTTCCTCCTCGAGCTTCTCCTTCGGCCAGTCGCTGATGAGCGCGGTCACGACCGGGCCAGGCGCCACGGCGCCGACGCGCAGGCCATATTTGGCGACCTGCCGGCGCACGGTATGGACAAAAGCCTGCACGGCATGTTTCGAGGCGGTGTAGATCGGCTCCCAGACGACGGGAACGAGACCGGCGATCGAACTGGTGACGATGATGTCACCGCTCTTGCGCTCGACCATATGCGGCAGCACCGCGTGGATCGAGCGGAACAGCGCATTGACGTTGAGGTCGAGCATGCGGTCCCAGGCGTCGGGATCGCCGCCAAGCACCTCACCACCAACATAGGTTCCGGCATTGGCATGAAAGATGTCGAGCCGGCCGGCCTTTTCCAGCACCTGCGGCATCATGCCCGCCATGCTCGCATGATCAGTGAGGTCGATACGCAGCGGGATCGCGTTGTCGCCAAGCTCGGAGCAGACGCTATTCAGCGCATCCTCCGCCCGGTCGACCAGCACGACGCGCGCGCCTGCTCCGATCATCGTCCTGGCGCATTCGAGACCGATGCCCGAGGCGGCGCCGGTGATCGCGGCAACTTTTCCTGCAAGTTCCTGGCCCACGGTCGGTCCTCTTGTTGGAGTTGTCTAGGCTCGGCCATGGGAGACGCGCGAGCGTCGTGCCAGCGAGTCGACGATGACCGCAACGGCAAGCACGGCGCCCGTGATCATGTACCGAAGCGACGATGAGAGATCGAGCAGCGTGAGGCCGCTGGCGATCGACTGGATGACGATGATGCCGAGCAGTGCGGAATAGGCGCTACCGCGGCCACCAAAAAGGCTGGTACCGCCGATGACCGCGGCTGCGATGGCGTTGAGGTTCACATCTCCCGTGCCGGCCTGCTGGCTGGAAGATGCGAGCCGCGCAGCGGCTAGGATACCGCCGGCGGCTGCCAGCGTGGAGCACAGCATGAAGGCGCTCGCATGGATCCGGCGAACGTTGATGCCGGCACGACGTGCGGCCTCGCGATTGCCTCCGACCGCGCTCATTGAGCGGCCCCATTTGGTCCGCTTCAACGCGTAGTTCATGACCACGCACAAGCCGACGAACAGGCCGAACATCCACGGAACGCCGCGAGCGAGATTGAGATAGTAGACAATGAATTCGAGCACGATGACGACCAGCGCCCCCTTCAGCAGAAGGCGGCCGAGCGAACTTGCAGACAGTCCCGCCGCTCGCCTGCGCGCGGCCATGCGGTAGCCGGTCGCGAATACGACCACGCCGGCAAGTGCCGCCAACGTGTAGGATACGATCGGCGGCATGACCAGCATCTGTCCGAAATTGACCAGCGGCGATCCGTAAGGGAGATTGATCGAGCCGGACGAGCCGAGCAGGTAGAGTTGCAGGCCAAGCCATGCCAGCAGACCGGACAGCGTCGAGACGAAGCTCGGCATGCCTAGCCGATTGAACAAGAAAGCATAGAGCGCGCCGATGGCGGCACCGAGTCCCAGCGCCGTGACGATCGCCAGCGCCACGGGCCAATCCTGGTTGACCCACAACACGCCGATCAGCGCAGAGGAGAACCCGCTCACCGAACCAACCGAGAGGTCGATCTCGCCGACCATCAGGATACAAACGATGCCGAGCGAGATGACGCCCACGGTCGAACAATCGAACAGCAGATTGACCAGATTGTCAGGCGCCAGGAAGACCGGGTTGAGACTCTGGAATGCGGTGCAGATGATCAGCAGGCCGACCACCACCGGCAGGGAGCCGAGGTCGCCCGACCGCACGCGGTCGACAAAGGCGCCGATCGTGCCGCCGATCGTGTCCGCATGTGCGACGCGCTCGTCGCGACGGTCCAGCAACCGCGCGGCCGGAACCCGTTGCGTGTCGTCAGTCATGGCCGCACCTCCTGCGACTGCTGCGCGCCGCGTCGGCTGGCGCGCCGGGAGACCGAATTCTCGTCGGCACCCGTGATGGCCGTGACGAGATCCTGGTTGGAAACGTCGGGCCCGAATTCGCCGTTGTTGCGGCCGAGGCGCAGCACCACGATCCGGTCGGCGACAGCGCGCACATCCTCCATGTTGTGACTGATCACGATGACGCCGAGGCCGCGGGCGCGCACGCGCTCGATCAGGTCGAGCACCTCTGCGGTCTGCGCGACGCCGAGCGCTGCAGTGGGCTCGTCGAGCAAGATAAGCTTCGGCTCGGTCAGCAGCGAACGCGCGATCGCCACGGTCTGGCGTTGTCCGCCTGACAGCGATGCAACGGGTTCGCGCACGCTCGGAATGCGGGCCGACAATTCGTTGAGCAATGTCCAGGCCCGGATTTCCATGGACACCTCGTCGAGCCTGATAGGATTGAGCTCTCGGCCGAGGAAGATGTTGGCGACCACGTCGAGGTTCTCGCAGAGCGCCAAATCCTGGAAAACGGTGGCTATGCCGAGGCCAAGTGCCGTGGCCGGATCGGACAGGACAACATGTTCGCCATCGAAGGCGATCGTTCCGGAGGTGGGCTGGTGCACGCCGGCCAGAATCTTCACCAGCGTGGACTTTCCGGCGCCGTTGTCACCGACAAGCGCCACGACCTCGCCGGCATGCACGTCGAGGTCGACGTCGGCAAGGGCGGACACGGCGCCGAAATTCTTGGAAATGCCGCGAAGCCTCAGGACCAGTTCGCCTGGCCCCTCCTGCGGGTGATCGACATCCGAGATCGTGGACATGTCCGCGTCCGCCTTCCCTTCGTTCATCCCGGCCGCAGTGAGCGGCCGGGATGCTGCTTCGCTTACTGCGTGATGCCGAGTTTCTTGCATCCGGCGGCATATCTGCCCGTGCAGAGCTGATCGGCTGTCTGGATCTTCTTGTCGATGATCTCCGCCTTCAGGTTCTGCTCGGTCACGACCGCCGGAATGAACAGCTTCGAGGGCGTATTAAAGAGCGTGGTTTCCGCCTTGGGCGTGCCGCCCGAGAGGAATTCCACCGCCACCTGGGCTGCGGCGGCTGCAACGATCTCGCTGGGTTTGGAGATCGTATTGTACTGATCACCGGCGATGATGAGCTGAAGCGCGGCAATCGTCGCGTCGTTGCCCGTCACCGGCGGGACCGGGTCGACACCTGCGGCCTTGAGCGCGGCAATTGCGCCACCGCCCGTGCCGTCATTGGCGGCGACGACGCCGAGGATCTTCTTGCCGAAGCGGGTCACCTGGCCGCTCGCCCATTGCTGCGCCTTGGGCGGCGCCCAGTCCGGCGTGTCATATTCGGCGAGGATCGGATAGCCGCTGTTGTCGAGGCCCGCGTGGATACCCTTCTTGATGAGTCCTGCGGCGGCATCGGTCGGCGATCCATTGATCTGGAGCACCCCTTCGCCTTCCTTCGGTGTGACCTTGGCGTCCTTCAGATGCTTGACCAACGATTCCGAGATGGCCTTGCCGATGCCTTCATTGTCGAAGGAGACATAGAAGTCGGCCTTGGCGTCCGGGATCGGGCGGTCATAGGCGATCACCTTGATGCCCTGGGACTGTGCCATCTTTACCAGCGAAGCGGCGGCGGCCGAGTCGACCGGATCGAGCACGATCACCTTGGCGCCTTGCGAGATCACCGAGTTGAATTGCTGCTGCTGGCGCGCGGCGTCCGCACTGGCATTCTGATAGACGACCTTGCAGCCCTGGCAGAGCTTCTTCATCTCGGCAGCAAAGCCTGGATAGTCGTGCTGTTCATAGCGGGTGGAGGCCTGGTCGGGCATGAGGAAGGCGACGGTGGCGTCCTTCACCTCCGCGGCACGCGAGGACATGGCCGTTGCGCCGAGTAGCGACAGGGCGAGAGCGGCAGAGCACGTAGTCTTGAGCGAGGGCTTTGTCATTCGGACTTCCCTTTCGGAAACTGGGTGTTAAAGTGCTGCTCGTTGATGTCTTGGAGACACGCCGTCCCTGCTTCCGCAGCTGGATGACAACGGCAGTCAGCGCCGATATCCTCCGAGGCCACGCGGAATTTCCGGACAGACAATCTCGTTCGCAGGCTGCCATCGGCGCGCCCGCGTCATTCTTCCCGTAATCGTCCTCCTCCCTTGCTCCTCCCGGTTAGGCGGCGCGTGCCGCGTTGATGTTGTCCGCCAGCAATCGTCTGAAGCGCGAGGGCGGCATACCCTTCTCGGCCAAAAACTGGCGGTTGAAATTGGAGAGATTGTTGAACCCGACTTCGAAGCAGATGTCGGTGATGGAGGCCTGCTCGTCGCTCATCAGTATCTGGCAGGCGAGATTGATGCGGAGCCGCTTGACGTATTGCACCAGCGACATCCCCGTGTGCCGGCGGAACGAGCGCGAAAACGCGCTTTGCGACTGGCCGGCGATCGCCGCGAGATCTGCTTCGCCGAACGGCTGCGTCAGGTTCTCGCGGATGAAGGCGAGCGCCTTGTTCATTCCAGCCGACATATAGCCGGACGGATCGGGCAAATAGTTTGGACTGGACAGCGGCAGTGCACCTCGTGCGCGGCAGAGCGTCCCCAGGATCATCATGAATAGCTCGATCCGACGCACGCCCTTCGCCGCCACGATCTCCTCCATCAGCGGGGCGAGCTCCTTGCTTGTGCTGCCGGCAAAGAGGACGCCGCGTCGAGAGGATTCCAGCAGCGCGGCGAGACCCGACAGCTCGGGCATCAGCCTCATCGTGTCGCCGATGAACTCTTCGCTGAACTGGATGATGCGTCCGCGCAGCGGGATGGTCGTTTCTGCCGGCAGATCGCTGACCCAATTGTGCGGCAGGTTAGGTCCGGTGAGCACGAGATTGCCCGGCTCGAACTCGCCGATGAAGTCGCCGACAAAATAGCGACCGCTCGTCGCCACGACCTGGTGGATCTCGTATTCCGGATGAAAATGCCACCTGACGGTGTGGAAGGGATACCCGTGCGACCAAGCCTTGAATGACTCGCCGCGCCGTATCTGGACGACTTCCAGGTCTGGTTCCATATCCGTTCCCTCCTGGGCCGACCCGTTTTGTAAACGTCTGGGCTCGTACCCGATGGCTGAGTTTTACTCAGCTCTAGCTATTGCTCGAAACCGTATCGGGTGGCAGCCGCTGCCGCCACCACGATTCAGATGCCGAACCGATACTCTTTTGACATTCTTGGGCTGGGCGCCGCAATATCGGCCGTCTTGCAATATCGGCCGTCTTCAAGCCTCGTCCGGCTTCCCCCTACTCCAAACTCTCCACCTGGCGCAGGCTGGGGAACAGCTTCATCCAGAGCAGCGCCACCGCAACCGTGCAGACGCCGCCGAGCACGGCGGCGGGCATGGCGCCGAACAGGGCGGCGGTGAGCCCGCTCTCGAACTGGCCGAGCTGGTTCGAGGCGTTGATGAAGAGGAAATTGACCGCGCCGACGCGGCCGCGCATCTCGTCTGGGGTGGCGAGCTGCACCAGCGAGAAGCGGATCACGACGCTGATCGTGTCGGCCGCGCCGAGAATCGCGAGCGAGAGCACCGACAGCCACATCCAGGACGACAGCGCGAACACGATCGTGGCCACCCCGAACACGATCACGGCCTGGAACATGCGCAGGCCCACATGCCGCGTGATGGCGTGCCGCGCCAGCACCATGGTCATCAGCAGCGCGCCGACGGCTGGTGCTGCACGCAACACGCCGAGTCCCATCGGGCCGGTCTGGAGAATGTCGCGGGCGTAGATCGGCAGCAGCGCGGTGACGCCGCCGAACAGCACCGCGAACAGATCGAGCGAGATTGTGCCGAGGATCGCCGGATTGCTGCGGATGAAGCGGACGCCGGCAAAGATATTGTCCGTGCTGTCGTCCTTGGCAACCGCCTGCGGGCGCGGCTGGATGAAGCCGGTGAGGATCATCCCAAGAATCCAGAACAGCAGCATCACGGCGTAGGCGAGATGCGGCGCGATCGCATAGGCAAAACCGCCGAGCGCAGGCCCCGTGATGGTCGCGACCTGCCCGGCGCCACTCGCCACGGCGGTGGCGCGCTGGAGCGATCCCTGCGGCGCGATCAGCGGCAGCAGCGCCGCCGTGGTCGGGCTCTCGAAGGCACCGGCAATGCCAAGCACGAAGGTCGCGACGAAAATCTGCACCTCGCTGACCGCACCGAGATACGTGATCCCGGCGAGATAGAGCGCGGTCGCTGCTTCCACGAGCTGGCAGAGCTGGACCACGCGCTTGCGCTCAAAACGGTCGGCGGCGTGGCCGGCGACGAAGACGAGCAGAGCGGTGGGCACAAATTGCACGAGCCCGACCATGCCGAGGTCGAAGGCCGAACCGGTGAGGTCGTAGATCTGCCAGCCGATCGCGACCGCCGCGATCTGGCTGGAAAAGCGTGACAGGCTGCGCGAGAGCAGGAAGAACAGGAAGGCGCGGTAGCGGAGGAGCTCTCCGGCGCTGACCGCTGGACTGGCTGAAACTGGCTGCTCTGGCATCGCCTCTTCGGTCACGCTCGGCTGGTCCGCCCCTGATATCGACGCGCGCCCCGCGTGGCTGACGCGGGCCTGCTTGTCAACAGCGGGCGGCTCCTGCGGCCATCCGGCATTGCGTTTGCAACGCACGCGCGGCCATAATCATTGGGCTTTGGGGACATCATGCTACGGCTGCAATCGACACTCGGCGTTTTCGCATTGCTGCTGATCGCGTTCGCGCTGGCGGAGAATCGCCGCGCGGTCTCGCTTCGGCAGGCGCTGATCGGCCTTGTCGTGACTTTCGCCACCGCGATCGTGCTGCTGAAGGTGCCCGTCGTGGCGCATGCCTTCGGTGCCATCAACGACGCGGTCGGCGCGATCTCCGCGGCCTCGCGCGCCGGCTCCTCTTTCGTGTTCGGCTATGTCGGCGGCGGTCCCCTGCCCTTCGACCTGAAGGTGCCGGGCGCCGATTTCATCCTGGCGTTCCAGGCGCTGCCGATCGTGCTGGTCATGAGCGTGCTGACGACGCTGCTGTTCTATTGGCGCGTGCTGCCGCCGATCGTGCGCGGCATGGCCTGGCTGCTCGAACACACGCTCGGCGTCGGCGGCGCGGTCGGGCTGTCGACCGCCGCCAACATCTTCCTCGGTATGGTCGAGGCACCGCTGTTCGTGCGGCCGTATCTGGCGCAGATGAGCCGCAGCGAATTGTTTTTGGTCATGACCGGCGGCATGGCCGGCATCGCCGGCACCGTGCTGGTGCTCTATGCGACGCTGCTGGCGCCGCTCATCCCCGACGCGGCCGCGCATTTCGTCATCGCCTCGGTGCTCGGCGCGCCGGCCGCGATCCTGGTCAGCCTGATCATGGTGCCGGAAACCTCCGACAAGCGCACCGGCGGCGCGCTGGAGGATCCGGAGATGGAAGTGTCCAGCACGATGGATGCGATCGTGAAGGGCACGAGCGCGGGGATCGAGCTGCTGATCAACATCGTCGCGATGCTGCTGGTGCTGGTGGCGCTGGTCTACCTCGTCAACGCCGTCCTCGGCCTGCTGCCGAACATCGGCGGCGCCGCGATCTCGTTGCAGCGCCTGCTCGGCCTCGTGATGGCGCCGGTGTGCTGGCTGATGGGTTTGCCCTGGGACCAGGCCATCACCGCCGGCAGCCTGATGGGTACGAAGACCGTGCTCAACGAGCTGATCGCCTATGTCGACTTCTCAAAGCTGCCGCCGGGTACGCTCGATCCGCGCTCGCGGCTGATCATGCTCTACGCGATGTGCGGCTTCGCCAATTTCGCCAGCCTCGGCATCATGATCGGCGGGCTCGGCGTGATGGCGCCGGAGCGGCGCGACGAGATCAACGCGCTCGGGCTGAAGTCGATCGTGTCGGGCACGCTGACGACGTGCTTGATGGGCGCGATCGTGGGGGTGTTGAGCTAAGCGGCCATAGCCCGGATGGAGCGCAGCGCAATCCGGGAAAGTATCTCCGTCGCAAACAGCGGCCCCGGATTTCGCTTTGCTCCATCCGGGCTACAAACTCCTCACGTCATCGACGGATACCCTAACCCAAAGCTCCGGCCACAGCGCGAAATGCCATGACCGCGCGCTCGATATCCGCATCGTCGATATGGCGATGGGTCACACAGCGCAAGCGATGCCTGCCCCAAGGCCTCGCCTTCAGGCCCGCCCGCTCCAGAGCCCGCGACCACGCGGCGCTGTCGCGCCCGGAGAGAGAGACATCGACCTGCACGATATTCGTCTGCGGGATTGTCGCGCTGATCTTCGGATGCATCCCGTTCAACGCATCGCTCAGGGCTCGCGCACGCCGGTGATCCTCGCCCAGACGCGCACCCATGACCTGAACCGCCTCCAGGCCGGCGGCAGCCACGATGCCGATCTGGCGCTGCGTGCCTCCCAGCATGCGGCGAAACCTGCGGCTCCGGTCGATCATGGCGCGCGGCCCGGCGAGCACCGCACCGGCAGGTGCGCTCAGGCCCTTCGACAGACACAGGGAGACCGTGTCGCAATGCCTCGCAACCTCGGCCGGTGCCGCTTCAAGCGCGACCGCGGCGTTGAAGAGCCGCGCGCCGTCGAGATGCACCGGGACGCCCCGAGCCGAGGCCATGGCGTGCACGGCCTGCATGTGCTCCAGCGGCAGCACGGCGCCGCTTGCGTTGTTGTGCGAGGTTTCCATCGCGACAAGCGCGGTCCTGAGCTTGAGCCCTTCGCCCTGCAAGGCGTCTTCCAGCAAATTCAGGTCCATCGCCCCTTCGCGACCGGCAATGGCGAGGTAGAACTGCCCTGTAAACGTCGCCGCCCCTCGTTCGGAGGTGTACATATGGGCATTCGCTTCCAGCACGATCTGTTCGCTGCGCTGCGACTGCGCCAGCGTCGCCAACAGATTGGCCATGGTGCAGCTCGGCACGAACAGGCCGGCTTCCTTGCCCAACGCCGCAGCTGCGACGGCCTCCAGCTCCTGCGCCGTGGGGTCACCGTCCAGCCCGTCGTCGCCGAGCGGCGCCGATGCCATGCGGGCATACATCGCCTCGGTCGGCTTGGTGACCGTATCGCTGCGCAGGTCGATGGGCGGCAACCCAGCGCCCGCCGAGTTCGTGTCGTGTTGTTGTGCCATTGCGAGAACCTTTAGAGCGCTTGCCGCGTCATTCGTAGACTGCCGGGTCGCCGGAATCGGTCGGGTTGGCCAGCGCGCGCTTGAGGGCCGCGCTCATCGGAAATTTCAGGTTGAGGCCATGCGGCGGGATCGGTGAGTTGAAATATTTGTCGTACAACGCCGCAATCTGTCCGCTCTTGATCAGGTCGATCACGGCCTCGTCGACCACCTTCTTGAAAGCAGGATCGTCCTTGGGTTCGACGATGCCGTAAGGCGCCATCTCGAGACCCTTGCTACCGATCAGGAAGTCATCCGGCGTCCTGGACGAGGCGACGGTGGCATAGGCGAGACCGTCATCGTTGGCTGAGCCGGCCACCCGGCCCGTCGACACCAACAAGAAGGTCTCGGCGGTGTCCTTGGCCGGCACGACCGTGATGCCAAGATTGTTCTTGGCGTTGATCAGCGTCATCACCTTGAAAGTCTGGCCTCCGGCCTGGGCAGAGATGGCCTTGCCGCGAAACGAAGCCGGGTCGTTGACATCGACGCCGCCATCCCTGCGCGCGACGAGGACGACCTGCGCAACGAAGATGGTGGGAGAAAAGGCGGCGAGCTTATGCCGCTCGAGATTATTGGTCGTGTTGCCGCATTCGAGATCGATCGTCCCGTTGGCGAGCAGCTGAATGCGTGTCGCCGAGGTGATGGGGTTATAGCGAATCTCGAGCTTGGGGAGCTTGAGGGCCGTCTTGATCGCCTGCACCACGTGTTCGCAGATCTCCACGGTATAGCCGATCGGCTTCTGGTTACCGTCGAGATAGGCGAAGGGCACCGAGGTCTCGGGATATCCCAATGTGATCGCGCCGTTCTCGCGGATCTTGTCCAGCCTGCTCGCACCCTGGGCCATGGCCTCGCTGCAAAGAAGAACCATAGCGACGGCCGCCGTGGCGAGTGCCTTGATCGTCGTCGCTTTCATGTCGTCCCTTTCTTGGCGAATGTCCGTGACGCCGTCCGCTGTCGGTGGAGCAACGAAAGGACGGCTCCATGCGAACGGCTTCATGCTCTGGACTATCGTCCAAAAGCCCGATCTGATGAAATTCCAGTTTCACACTCCCCTATACGGATTTGATATGGCGACCAGACGGATGGGCTTGAAGCATGTGGAGGCTTTTCGGGCGGTCTTCGTAACGGGATCGATGACGCAGGCGGCTTTGCGCATGCATACCTCGCAACCCCAGATCAGCCGCCTGATCGGACAGTTGGAAACGATCACGCAATTCCCGCTGTTCGACCGCAGTGGCGGCCGCCTCCGCCCGACCGTGGACGGATCGCGCTTTTTTCAGGAGGTCGAGAAGACTTTCATCGGCCTGGCAGGACTGGAGGCCAGCGCAGCCAGCATCCGCTCGTTCGGTATGGGTCGGCTAAGCGTTGCGGCGATGCCGCGCCTGGCCGGCGGCCTGCTGACGCGCATCGCGGCGCGTTTCAAAATGGACTATCCGCATGTGATGATCTCGATCCGCTCCGGCACGGCGAGCGCCGTGCACGACTGGGTCAGCTCCGGGCTTTGCGATACCGGGCTCGCCATGCTCTACGGCGAGGTTGCGGGGTTGCATGTCGAACCGGTGCTCAAGACCCGTTGCGTCGCAATCATGCCGAAGGCACATCGTCTTGCGCAGAAGAAGACGCTGCGCCCTGCCGATTTCGCCGACGAGGCCTTCATCTCCTTCGCCACGGGGAGTCCGCTCCACGATCGCATCGATACGATCTTCACGCAGGCCGGCGTCACGCGCCGCATTGTTGCCGAGACCGATCTGGGCGCATCGGTCTGTGCCCTGGTCGCAGCTCGCCTCGGCATCAGCATCATCAACCCGATTGCCGCGCATGATGAAAGCTCTGGCGCGGCTCTGATCACCCGCCCCTTCAACCCTGCTGTCCCCGTGACGATCGCGCTGCTCTATCCGCCCTATGCCGCGCGCGGCCGGTTGATCGATGCCTTTGGCGAATACGCGCGCACGATCATGAGTGAAGAATTGGGCTATCTTGAGCGGTAGTCGGCCGATGCGGGACCGGATGTCCCGCGCGGATGACTGTCCCGGATTTCTCCTCGCTCCATCCGGGCTAAGAACCAGCTTTCTCGCCGCACAATTTCGATTTCTCCAACAGGCGACGCACGTCACCCAGCTTGGCACGGCACACCTCGGCTGCCATGGCCTTCGCCTCGCTGTACCGTCCTCGCGCGAGCAGCAACTGCGCCAGCAGGGCCTGCGCCACCGATCGCACCGGCCCACCCGTCACGTCCGAAGCGGCGAGCGACATGGCCGTTTGCACTTCCGTCTCGGCAGAATTGAGGCTGTTCTGTTCAATGAAGAAGATCGCGCGAAACAGATGAGCCCGCGGGTCTTTCGGGTAGCGGTTGACGAAATCGGAGGAGCGGCTGGCCATCTCGCGCGTATTCGCCGGCATTTCCGATGCGCGGATATACAGCCCGGCATCCGCCATGTAGGACCGATAATGAGCAGCGGCGAAGCCGGCGCAGATCAGGGATCCGGCGAATCCTCCGAGCAACACCATGCCAGCGCTTCGGGGCAGACTGTCATAGGACCAGAAGGCGAGCCATGGCGTAATGGCAAGCGCAGCGCCAGCCACCGCACCGCCTCCATGCGCATAATAATTGACATTGCCGGAGGCTCCAAAGGCCAGCGGCAACAGTGCTGGAACACCGAAGAATAGCGACGTCTTCAGTCTCGAGATCGTTTGATCGGCGTCCGCCTCGGGTTCGAAGCTCGCAACGAACAGCGCGGCGATGAGCCCGGTAATGGCGCCGGATGCGCCGACGCCGACTGTGCCGGGACCATTGCCGAGGAGCGAGCCGGCCTCGCCGGCCAGCGCGCTGGCAACAAAGATCAGCGAAAACCAGCCGCGACCGATCAGACTCTCCAGCCTGACGCCGACGATGAACAGCGCAACACAGTTGCCTATGAGGTGCCCCTGGCTGCCGTGCAAAAGCGGCGCAAGACCAATCCGCCACCATTCGTTTCTTCCGACAACCAGGTCGTAACCGGACGCGCCCTGAGCAATCAGCGAGCGAACATCGAGTGAGCCGTCCCGCCCAATGTCGATGGCCAGACTGCGTTGCAGCGCGAAGATCACGATCAGGCCGAAAATCAGGCCAATGGTGAGGAACGGGAGATCAGCCAGAAGCTTGTTGTCGCCAAACAGCGTCTCCTCACTGGACAAGGGCCGAGGAGCGATCGGCGCGGCGACGGGTTGAAGCGATGCAGGTTGAAACGATCTGTTTGGAGGTGGCGCCACGACGCCGCGTCGGCCGAAAGTGTTGGTCGCCATGAAAACATTTCCCGCATTTTCACAGCCTCGAGTTGACGCGAGGAATATTTTCGACTGGTTAGCGCCCGCGCTTGCCGGCGGCTGAAACCATACGAGTGGTAACGGCCCGGTTTCGCGGATCGAGCGATTTTTAGCGATCGCCTGACGCACCCGCAGTGATGCGCGTAGCCCGGATGGAGCGCAGCGCAATCCGGGCTACGAGGACTCGTGAGAGAGTAGCCTTACGCCTTCAACTCCACCGTCTTGAACTCCGCCGGCAGGATCACTTCCAGCAACTCCACGTCGTCCGAGTAATCCAGAATCATGTGCTTGATCTTCGGCGGCTGGGTCCAGGCGCTGCCTTCTTTCATCAAGGTCTCGCCCTGCCCGTCCATGTAGGTCTTCACCCAGCCCTTGAGCACGTAGACCATCTGGAAGTCGACGGCGTGGAAGTGCAGCTTCGAGACTTCGGCCGGATCGCACGGGCCTTGCAAGCGGATCACGTGGGCCTGCGCGAGGCCGTGACTGGCGGCGGCGATGCCGAGGTCGCGATACTTGGCGTAGGCGCGCAGGCCGTCGGCTTTGAAATCTTCCTCGCGGTGATGGCTGATGGCGATGCGCTGCTTCGGGCGTGCGGGTTTCTTTGCCGCGGTCTTGGCCGTTGTCGCGCGCGCCTTCGCCTTCACCGCCTTGCGTGCGGAGGAGCGCGCGGCGGACTTGGCGCCGCTCCGCTTCTTCACCGCGGTCTGGGCTGCGCTGCGCGATTTTGTTTTCTTGTTGGTCTTCTTGGCCATGAGCCGGCCTCCCTGTTGTTATGAGAGGAGGCTAACACGGAAACAGATCCCGTAGGGTGGGCAAAGCGAAGCGTGCCCACCATTGCAAATGAAGCGCGGACAGATGGTGGGCACGGCGCGTGACGTGCGCGCCTTTGCCCAGCTTACGAGACCGATGTTGTCGGCTTCAATTCAGCCGGAACACGCCATCCACCGCGCGCAGCTCGGCCGGCTTGATCAGCTTGGAATGCGCCACCGTTACCGAATGCAGCGGGCCGTCGAGCTTCTCCGTCCAGAATGCCAGGAAATCCTTCAGCGCCGGGAATTTCGGAAACATGTCGTAGTTCTGCCAGACATAGGTCTGAAGCAGCGACGGGTGATCCGGCATCCGGTAGAGAATTTGGGCCGTCGTCAGCCCGTAGCCCAGCAGCTGTTTCCGAAAATCCTCGGAAACGGCACCAACCCGCAATCCCATGCCAACCTCCTTTGCAGGAGCGCATTCAGCGGGGTGGCTTGATCCGGTACCCGTTACGAGCCACCCGGTGGAAGATGCGCTCACATGAGAGAAATGTGACGCAAACTGACAATCCATCTCAAGCCCAAAAGTTTAACAAGCTGTTGAAATTCAATGCGTTAGCAGCAGATGCGGCTCCGTGCTAATACTGTCCCCAACCCCGGTTAACGATGGTAAAGGAAACTGGCAGACAGCGCTTTCGAGTGCTTATTTTTCTGCTAGAAGCCCTTGCCCCCGCAAATATCCTGGCTTATTTGAGCTTCACCCGCATTGGCACTCGCGGGCATCGATTGCTAACACCCTGAAAACATCAATCTGAGCAAATGCTTAGGAGGACTGCATGAAATTCCGTCCGCTTCACGACCGCGTCGTGGTCAAGCGCATCGACGCAGAAGAGAAGACCGCCGGCGGCATCATCATTCCCGACACGGCCAAGGAAAAGCCCTCCCAGGGCGAAATCGTCGCCGTCGGCCCGGGTGGCCGCGACGAAGCCGGCAAGCTGATCCCGATCGACCTGAAGGTCGGCGACCGCGTGCTGTTCGGCAAGTGGTCCGGCACCGAGGTCAAGATCGACAACGTCGATCTGCTGATCATGAAGGAAAGCGACATCATGGGCGTCCTCGACGTCCCCGCTTCCAAGAAGAAGGCGGCCTGAGAGCCCCCTCTCTCCCCCAGCTAAACACCTAAGGAAAAATCCAGATGTCAGCTAAAGAAGTCAAATTCGGCGTAGATGCGCGCGACAAGATGCTGCGCGGCGTCGACATTCTCGCCAATGCGGTGAAGGTCACGCTCGGCCCCAAGGGTCGCAACGTCGTCCTCGACAAGTCGTTCGGCGCTCCCCGCATCACCAAGGACGGCGTCACCGTCGCCAAGGAGATCGAGCTCGACGACAAGTTCGAGAACATGGGCGCGCAGATGGTGCGCGAAGTCGCCTCCAAGTCCGCTGACGCGGCCGGAGACGGCACCACCACCGCAACCGTTCTCGCGGCTGCGATCGTTCGTGAAGGCGCCAAGTCGGTTGCCGCCGGCATGAACCCGATGGACCTGAAGCGTGGTATCGATCTGGCCGTGGAAGCCGTGGTCGCTGACCTCGTCAAGAACTCCAAGAAGGTCACCTCGAACGAGGAAATCGCCCAGGTCGGCACCATCTCCGCCAACGGCGACGCGGAGATCGGCAAGTTCCTCTCCGACGCGATGAAGAAGGTCGGCAACGAGGGTGTCATCACCGTCGAGGAAGCCAAGTCGCTCGAGACCGAGCTCGACGTCGTCGAGGGCATGCAGTTCGACCGCGGCTACATCTCGCCCTACTTCGTCACCAACGCCGACAAGATGCGCGTTGAGATGGACGACGCCTACATCCTCATCAACGAGAAGAAGCTCTCCTCGCTGAACGAGTTGCTCCCGCTGCTCGAGGCCGTGGTGCAGACCGGCAAGCCGCTGGTCATCGTCGCCGAGGATGTCGAAGGCGAGGCTTTGGCCACGCTTGTCGTGAACCGTCTGCGCGGTGGTCTGAAGGTCGCGGCCGTCAAGGCTCCGGGCTTCGGCGATCGCCGCAAGGCCATGCTGCAGGACATCGCGATCCTGACCGGCGGCCAGGCGATCTCGGAAGATCTCGGCATCAAGCTCGAGAACGTCACGCTCAACATGCTCGGTCGCGCCAAGAAGGTGATGATCGACAAGGAGAACACCACGATCGTCAACGGCGCCGGCAAGAAGGCCGACATCGAGGCGCGCGTGGCCCAGATCAAGGCGCAGATCGAGGAAACCACCTCGGACTACGACCGTGAGAAGCTCCAGGAGCGTCTCGCCAAGCTCGCTGGCGGCGTCGCGGTGATCCGCGTCGGCGGCGCGACCGAGGTCGAGGTGAAGGAGCGCAAGGATCGCGTTGATGACGCGATGCATGCGACCCGCGCGGCTGTCGAGGAAGGCATCGTCCCGGGCGGCGGCGTCGCCCTGCTCCGTGCTTCCGAGCAGCTCAAGGGCCTGCGCACCAAGAACGACGACCAGAAGACCGGCGTCGAGATCGTGCGCAAGGCGCTCTCCGCTCCCGCTCGCCAGATCGCGATCAACGCCGGTGAAGACGGCTCGGTGATCGTCGGCAAGGTCCTGGAGAACAAGTCGTACGCTTTCGGCTTCGACTCCCAGACCGGTGAATACGGCGACCTCGTCAAGAAGGGCATCATCGACCCGACCAAGGTGGTCCGTACCGCGATCCAGAACGCAGCTTCGGTTGCGGCCCTGCTGATCACCACGGAAGCCATGGTCGCCGAGCTGCCCAAGAAGGGCGGCGCCGGCCCCGCGATGCCTCCGGGCGGCGGCATGGGCGGCATGGACTTCTAAGTCCAGCCATTCAGGCACATCACAGAATGCGAAACCCCGGCAGCGATGCCGGGGTTTTTGTTTGTGGGATAGAGATGCGAGCATGTAGCCCGGATGGAGCGCAGCGCAATCCGGGGCATCATGTCCGGCGCTGGCAGTCTTCCCGGATTTCGCTGCGCTCCATCCGGGCTACGAACGAACGCCTCACCCCACCTTCCCCATCCGATCCGGGCGCAACTCGCCTCTGGAATCGAGCGACCAGAAGATCCGCGTCACCTTGCCGACCAGATTGTCCATCGGCACGAATCCCATCGCACTCATCGCACGGCTGTCGGTCGAGTTGTCGCGGTTATCGCCGAGCACGAAGACATGGCCCGGCGGCACCGTGTAGACATTGGTGTTGTCGTAATAGCCGTTGTCGATGCAGTCGTAGGTGACGTAGTTCGCGTCGTTCGGCAGCACCTCGCGCCAGCGCTTGATTTTCGCACCGGCCTCCAACCCGCAAGCCGCCCCGCCGCCGGCCAGATCCTTGAGCGCGACGCGTATCACCGGCTTGTCGTTGAGGACGAGTTGCCCCTGTCGCATCTGGATGCGGTCGCCGGGCAAACCGACCACGCGCTTGACGTAGTCGACCGAAGTGTCCTTCGGGTTGCGAAACACCACGATGTCGCCGTAGTGGGGGTCCGCGGCGAAGAAGCGGCCCGAGATCCACGACGGCGCGAAGGGGAACGAGTAGCGGTCGTACCCATAGGCGTATTTTGCGGCAAAGATGTAGTCGCCGACCACCAGCGTCGGCATCATCGAGCCGGACGGAATGTTGAACGGCTGATACAGGAAGAGGCGAAACAGGAAGGGTGGCGACCACAGCACGGGCACGAGCAGGATCAGGACGACGATCGCCTTCCATTCCCCGGATTTGGCCTGCGGCCGCATGGTGTTTTCAAGAGTGGTCATCGCCTGTCTTGCCCGATGAGGTTGTGTACGGAGACTAGCGCAAGCGATGGCACGCGCAATGCCAATGCGCTCGACGAAGTTGGTCGCGGCGGCACCGTCACATGTTCAACGCAAGCGCATTGCGACAGATGGATGAAGGGCCGCCCGTAGGCGACCCTTCCGTTTTCACGCGCTCTCGGGCGCCTTCAGGCGCACGAGCCGGGTCAGGAGAGCATCGAGGCCCTCGCCGTGGCCGGCGTGGAGATCGATGCGGCCGACCTTCTCGACCAGCCGCTCCAGCGACTCCAGCTCCTTGAGCCGCAGCAGCAGGGGGTTCTCCTCCATCAGGCGGGCGGTGTTCAGAAGAGAACGCGTTGCCGCGGTCTCCTCCTGCCGGCGGATCAGGTTCGCCTTCGCGACCCGCTCCGCCTCCACCACCTTGTTCACCAGCTCCCGGATCTCGCCGGGCAGGATCACATCCTTGACGCCGAGCTCGGTCACCTCCACGCCGGACTCTGCGACGCGTGCGCGCACATAGTCACGCAGCTCCGCATCCAGCGCCGCCTTCGCCGACAGCACCTCGTCCAGCGTCCGGCCCGCGACCGCCTCGCGGATCCCGAACTGCACCAGGCGGTACAGCCACGCATCCACGTCGGGCACGGTCGCAACCGTGCGCTCGGGATCGACCACCCGGCGGAACGCCGTCAGCGTCACCCGCAGCGCGATGCGATCCTTGGTCAGCATCTCCTGCGCGGTGATCTCGACCGCCTGGGGCCGCAGGTCGAGGCGCTTCACCTCGATCTTGCGGCCGACGGTCCAGAACGCGTGCCGGCCGGGCGCGAGCCGCTCGACGAGCCGGCCCTCGACGTAGAGCAGACCGGCCTCGTGGTTCTCGACCACCGTCTCCGACGTCACGGTCGAACGGTTGCGCTCGATCATGGTCAGATGTCGCACGCCGACCCGGGGATCAGCGGACACATCGATGCGCTCGACATCGATGCGGGTCGCGACCTTCCAGTAGACGCGCACCTGCCAGGGCGTCATCAGATGCACGGGCCGGCCGTCGAGGCTGACGATGGCGACCTCGTCCGCCTCGGTCTCGACCGCCTCGAACAGCTCGGCGGCGAGATCGGGCCGCGCGGCCTTCAGCACCGCGTAGCGATCCGTGGGGAATTCGGTCCCCACGACGTTGTACACGGTGGCCGTCAGCTCGTTGCGCAGATCGAACAGGCGAAGCCGCCCAGGCGCGAGCACACGCTCGAGCTGGCCGTTTCGCGTCAGTAGCGCGCGCTCACCGTCCTTCACGGTGACAGTCGTCGTCAGCCAATGCCAGGTCTTCTCGGAAGTCACGACACGTCTCCATCATTTGCCGCCGGCCCGTGGGCCATGCGGCAGGTTTCGTTTGCAAAGGACGTGAGGACGCGGACGACGCTTCCCAAGAAATCGGCGGGCCGTGGCTTGAGCTTGCGCGATGACGGGCGCACGCGCGCGATCGCTCGACGCGTGTCGAGCGGTCATGCGGAGCCACCCGGCATCAGCGCAAGCGGTATCCACCGCGGCGCGAAGCCGGTCTCTCAGTGTCTAGGTTCGGACGGAAAGCCTTGCGGCAAAACGGCCGGACCGCGACTGAAGCGCGCGTCCGGTCCTCGTCAGAGGTGTCAGTTTTTCAGGCTGACCCGTAGCGCTGGAGCGGGATTCGAACCCGCGTCACGATGATTAACAGTCATCTGCTCTACCAACTGAGCTATCCTTCGTGGTGCAAGAGACCGGAATCGAACCGATGCCTTCGGGTTTCACCCCGACGCTCTCCATGAGCTACGTCCTGCGTTTGCCTTCATTCGGCGGAACACGAAACCGGAGACCGGCCCGCGCCAGCCGGGATCTCGGAGAGCCCGGACACATGGCCTAGCGAAGGAGCGGGCTAATAGACGAAGCACGTTCGGGTTGCAAGGGGGATAGCCAAGATTTTTCGTCACGCGTCTTTCGCTGTGACGCGATCGTCACACCGCGACATCGCCTCAACTGCGCGACATGTCCTGGAAACACGCCCTCACCCAGTCGATCGTCACGCGCGTTGCGGCGTCGCGCTTGAGGTGGTTCTGCACGAGCAGCCAGACGTCGCGCCGTTTCGGCAGCAGCGTAGCGCGCAGGCGGCGATCGACGAGCAGATCCGCGCAAACATACTCCGGCAGCACGCCGGCGGCCTGATGCGCGCGGATCAGGTTACGGATGACGCGGACGTTGTCGGTGACGCAGCGCGCGCGGGCTTGCTTCGTGCGCAGGAATTGCATCTCGGGAATGGCACCGAGTTCGTCCGGATAGGCGCACAGCATCGGCTCGCCCTCGGTCGTAACCGGCTCGAAATAATAGATGCGGATATCGCCGAGTTTTGAGATTGCGAAGTCGCCCTTGTCGGGCTTGCGCAGCCGGATGGCGAGATCGGCCTCCCAGCGCGAGAACCTGACGTTGTCGCTCGAGGTGAGGAATTGCAGCGTAAGGCCGGGATTGGCGCGCAGGAAGTCGTTCGCGCGCGGCGACAGCACCTCTTCGGCGACCGTGTTGGTGGAGGCGATGCGCAGGCGTCCCACCGGACCCGCCAGGCTCGCACCGACGCGACCGATCTCGGCGGCGTGTGCGGCCATCGCCTCGACATGCGCCAGCACCGCCTCGCAACTCCGCGTCGGCCTGCGGACGCCGTCGGCGGCCTCGAACAGACGCAAACCGAGCGCGCGCTCGATGCGCGACAGCCTGCGCCCGACCGTGGTCTCGTCGATGCGCAGCCGCGCGCTGGCGCCCGCGTAGGTGCCCTCGTCCCTGACGGCAGCGATGATGCGCAGATCGTCCCAGTTCATCGTGCGAGGTTATACCGGCCCGGCTCAGCCTGCAATATCGCAGCCACCCGCTGCAATATCCCTGCATATCGGCAGGCACCCCCGGGGCTATGTTTGTCGAGCTTTTAGCCCCGGAGATGTCCAGACCATGACAACCGCAAAGACCCTGCTGCAGCTCGCCGGTGCCGACCTCAACCCGCCGCGTCTTGGCGACGCCGCGCTGGTGCTGATCGACATCCAGAACGAATATCTCGCCGGTCCGCTCGCCCTGCCCGACGCGAGACCTGCGATCACGCAGGCAGCCGCACTCCTGGCGCGGGCACGCGAGGCCGGGGCCGCGATCATCCATATCGCCCATCGCGGCAAGGCCGGCAGCCTGTTCGATCGCGGCGCCGACCGTGGCGCCATCGTCGCCGAGCTCAGCCCCCGTGCCGGCGAGCTGGTGATCGAGAAGGAGCTGCCGAACGCGTTTGCCGGCACGGATTTGCAGGCGCGCCTTGCCGCGACCGACAGGAAGAACATCGTACTGGCCGGCTTCATGACGCATATGTGCGTCAGCTCCACGGCGCGCGCCGCGCTCGACCTCGGCTTTCGCACGACGATCGACGCCGACGCCTGCGCCACGCGCGACCTGCCCGACGGCCGCGGCGGCACGCTGAACGCCCGGACCATCCACGAGGTCGCACTCGCCGAGCTATCCGACCGCTTCGCGATCATCGCGCGCGGCGATGCGCTGACATAGCGGAGCAACGCGATGCTGCAGCTCTATTTCTCGCCGATGGCCTGCTCGCTTGCGAGCCGCATCGCGCTGATGGAAGCAGGCCTCGATGCGCGCTATCATCTGGTGCATCTCGGGACCAAGACGGTCGCGGACGACAACAGCGATTTTCGCGGCATCTCGTCGAAGGGCGCGGTGCCGGTCCTCGTGCTGGCGAACGGCGAGCGCCTGACCGAGAGCGCGGCGGTGCTGCAATACATCGCCGACCTGACCCCTGAGCGCGGCCTTGCGCCGCCGCCCGGCGATCCCGATCGCTACCGCCTGCAGGAATGGCTGAGCTTTGTCGGTACCGAGATCCACAAGGCCTTCCTGTTTCCGACCTTCTGGTACAAGGACGACGCCTCGCTCGCCAAGCCGCGCGCGAGGATCGCTCAGACTTTGTCGGTGCCAGCAGCGCATCTGACGGACCGTGAATTCCTCGTGGGTCAACGCTTCACCGTTGCGGATGCTCATCTCACCTGGGCTTTGCTGCTGCTCCGTGCCGCAGGTGTCGACGTGGCGCAATGGCCGTCGCTGGCGGCGTATCTCGAACGCATGCAGGCGCGGCCTGCCGTTAGGGAAGCAATTGCGACCGAAATGGCGCTACGAAAGGCAATCACGCCGAGCCCGGCGTGACGATAAGATATTACCGTCGGCGAATGTGAGCAACTTCACAGCGAGGGCGTTGATGTCGGCGCAGCATGCGCTAATCTGGACGATATTTTCTGATATTTCCTCGGAGGGCATTCATGCGTGCTCTTTCCAGATTTCGCCTTGCCGGATTTTTCGTTGCCCTCGTCGGCTGCTGGCTGGGACTTCGTCCTGCATCGGCGGAAACACGGGTCGCGCTGGTCATCGGCAATGGCGCCTATGCCAACGCCCCGCAGCTCGCCAACCCCTCGCACGATGCCGAAGACGTCGCCCTCTCGCTCAAGCGCAGCGGCTTCGAGGTCATCCAGGGCATCGACTTGCGCCAGGCCAACATGCAGGACCTGACCATCCGCTTCGCGCGCGCCGCGAGCAAGGCGGACGTCGCCATGTTCTATTACAGCGGGCATGCGATGCAGTTCAACGGCGTGAACTATTTGATGCCGATTGACGCCGTGCTTACCGACGAAGCGGATCTGAAGCGCCTCGTGCGCGTCGACGACATCGTAAACGATTTGCAGCAGGCCAAGAACCTGCGCATCCTGGTGCTCGATTCCTGCCGCGACAATCCGCTGGCCGACAGCCTGAAGCGTTCAGCCGGCGTGACGCGTGGAGCCTCGATCGGACGCGGGCTTTCGAAGGTCGAAGCACCGCTCGGCACGATCGTGTCCTTCTCGACCCAGTCCGGGCAGACCGCTGCGGATGGAAGCGGCCGCAACAGCCCGTATACGAGTGCGTTCCTCAAGCACATCGAAGAGCCGCACGAGATCGGCGATGTCTTCCGCGACATCAGCAGCGACGTCTATGACACCAGCGGCAAGACCCAGCTCCCGGAGCTTTCCTTGTCCATCATCGGCAAGTTCTACTTGAACGCGCCGGTATCGGTCACGATTGCACCGGCAGCTCCCTCGCCTGCGCCGCGGCCCGATCCTTGCGCGGCCGCAGAGGCGCACTGGAAAGCCGCCGACGGCATCGGCACCCTCGACGCCTACGAAGATCATCTGACGAGATTTTCGGGTTGCAGCTTCGCCAGTCTCGCCAGGGCGCGGATTAACGGCCTGAAGCAGAAAACGGCACTTGCGCCGGCAACCGGCGAGAGCAAGAGCTTCGACGGCAAGTGGGACGTCACCATAAGTTGCACGAACTCCGGCAAGGCGCTCGGCTACACTCGAACCCTGTCGGCCACTGTCGCGAACGGCGCGTTCCACGCCGAGGATTCGGAGCTGCGAACAAACAACACGCTTGCGATCGACGGACAGATACCGGCTGACGGAAAGACGACGCTGAGCGCTCGGGGCACGACGGGACCGAGCGCCTATACGGTCAACAGCGCTGTTCCTGGCTCGCCCTATGCGTACACGATCGACGCGCAGTTCGAACGCACCCGCGGCAGCGGCAAACGCAACGAACTTAGGCCCTGCACCTTCAATTTCGTGAAGCGATAAAATCCCTAAAGGACGCGCGGGAGAGCGTCACTCGACCCGCGCCAGCACCGCGAGCTTGCGGATGCCCTTGTTACGATAGGCGTCGAGGAACGCGTAATAGTCCTTGAACGACACGCAGCCGTTGGAGTCGCCGTTCGGCCCGAGCATGAAAGTGTGCGCGAGCAGACCGTCACGGCCGTAGATCGCGTTCTCGCCGCCGACCGGGGTCAGCCGCAGCGCCGGAACGCCGTGGAACAGCGCCTCGCGCGGCTTCAGATTGTAGATGTGCGGTGGCGTCACGCCGCGCATGCGGACCCGCGACGAACGGGGATCGTCGAGATTGGAGCCGAGGCCGGAATGCGCCTCGAGCCTGGTGCCGTCGGGCAGGTAAACCGTCTTGGCGGTGATATCGTAGACCGCGGTATCGCGCTCATAGGGCGCCGAACCGCCAAGCATCGGGTTCTGCTCCTTCGGCGCGATCGCCGAGGTCACGCTGGCATCGGCCGATGCATAGGCGAGCAAGCCGCCTGACGGCTCACGCTTGCCCCAGAGCTTGTCAACCATCGACTGGCGCGGACCGGTGATCGACATCACCGCGGCCTTGGCGCGATCGGCAAAGGACTTTGGCTTGGCTTCGGGCGCCGGCACGATCTCGGCCGGATCAGCTGAGGCGAGTTGCACCGGTGCCTCAGCACGCTTGGTCCTCGCGGCATCGGCGATCTTCTCGACGACCTTGGCCGGGCTCTTCAAGACTTCCGCGACCTTGGCGACGACGGTCGGCTTCGCCACGTCCCTGGCGTCGGCGACGTTCGTCGCGGGCGCAGCGCTCGCCGCGTTGGATTCGACGCCCTGCGTCGCTGCCGCGGCAAAGCGCTCGTTGAACATCTCGCGCGAAATCGGTGCAGCCACCTGCAGCCGGTCGGGCAGCAGCGCAAAGGTCTCCCGGATGGCCTCGCCCGCCTCGCGCAGCGCAACCCTGGGCGCACGCTTGACCACGGGCTCATCGTAGCCGGAGCTGCCAACGGTCGGATAGACGCTGGCAGCGAAGATGTTGTTGTAGACGGTCCAGCCGGCAAGCACGACGCAGCCGATCACGGCCGCGCCAAGCACGTTTTGGGTGGTCATTTTCCGGGAAGACTTCCGATGAAAATTTTTGGGCTTCCGTGCCGCGTTACTTTGCGCAGCGATACTCGTACTCATTCGCCTTGCGTCCAGGACGGTGTCACTCAATCCCCCTTCGAAGTGCCGCTGGTCACGATCCGGGAACAGCATCTCGCAGAGGGTCGGAGCGTCATTAAGGCGACTTTTAGTTAAATGCGGATTAAGTTCTGGCGGATGTAGGGCAGGTCGTTAACGCTGTGCCATTTCGAGAAAAAAGCCCGTAGAACTACGGACTTAGACGAAACTTTTAACCATAATTCTCGGCCGGTTCGGCACGGTCAGCGGACCTCTCCGACCGCATCTCTAGACGCACCGACCAAGTCGTTTTCGTGGTCATCAATATCCGGAAGATAGCGGGGAAGCGTTGCGCGAGGCTGGTGTGGCCATCAGCAGATGTCAGCAGGAAGGCGGCAGCACACACATCACACATCGCGCACAGAGTGCTCACGCGGCACGGCGCCATGACTGAAAGTTGATCGCGCCGGTCTGGAAATTGCCGCAGCGCAAAAATAGCTAATCAGCCCGGCACTTTTCAGCAGCCTCTGCGCGTGATACGGTACCGTATCAACATCGCCTTGAACTGTGCCGAGCACGCAAACGGAGGCTGGCATGAGAGGGTTTTCGCGCGCCGGGTTTTGCGCCCTGGCGTGGTCATTTATGTTGATCGGATCCGCAACTGCACAGCCTGCCGCCAATGCGGGCTGCACGCCATCACCATCGGCCGCAGGGACGCAGACCTGGCGCTGCGACAACGGCATCACGATCGTTGCCGAAAACGGCGCCCGATTTGAACTAAACGACGCTAACCGCGACGGACATATTGACTCCGTGGAGTTGAGCAGCAAGGCGCTGCTGGTCGAGGTGCCCAAGAAGCCCGGCGGCAATCCCTTCAAGGTGCTGACACCGCAAGCGATCGCCGCCGTGCGCGGCACCAAATGGGCGGTCGATGTCGCCGAGGCCAAGACCTCCGTGTTCGTCGCCAACGGCCGCGTTGGCGTGACCCGCCGCGCGGCGCGTGCACGCGGCGTCGTGCTGGGCACCGGCGAAGGCGTCGACGTGGAAGCAACCGGTCCGCTGACCGTCAAGACATGGGGCCAGCCGCGCGTCGATGCGCTGATGGCAAGGCTGGGCCAATAAGGCTCGGTCAATAAGACTCGGCCAATCAAACTCGGTCGTCACGACCTGCTCGGGCAGGCCCCGACAACAAAAAGAAGAATGCAGTACGACGGTATGAAGAGACGCGTTCAAATTCTGCTGGCACTTGTCCTCACCGCGCTGTGGGGCGCGGGCATCTATGCGGGCCACGCCAACGGTCATCTGCGCTTTCTCGATCGGCTCGAGGCGACGCTGACGGATTGGCGAACGCAGGTCCGCGGCGTGCAGGCTCCGCCCGATCTCGTCACCATCGTCGCCATCGACGACACCGTGGTGAAACGCGGCGGCACCTATCCGCTGCCGCGCGCCGATCTCGCCCGCGTGGTCGACACCATCGTGCAGTTCAAGCCGAAGGTCGTCGCGATCGACCTCCTGCTGATCGACCGCAGCGCCGCGATCGGCGACGTCACGCTGGCCCACACGCTCGCCACCGGTCCCATGGTGCTCGCAGCCGCGGCGATCTTCCCGAGCGCGAGCGAGACCGTGGCGCCGGCCAGCGCCGGGCCGCTCGCCGCCCTGCCCCAGGCCGAGCGCTTCCTGCTGCCACTGCCGATGTTCGCGGATCACGCCGACGTCGGTATCGTCAACGTCGCGACCGGGCAATCCGGCTCGCCGCTCTCGGTACCGATGCTGTTCCGGACAGACGACAAGGTCGAACTGTCGTTTCCGCTGCGGGTCGCAAGCCGTGCACTCGACAAGCCGCTGACGATCGCGCCCGATCATCTCATGCTCGGCGATCTCACCGTGCCGACGGACTCCGACTTCGCGCTGCCGATCACCTATTACGGCCCGCGCCGTACCATCCGCACGGTGAGCGCACAGAGCATTTTCGACGGCACGCTCGACCGCAACGCGATCGAGAACCGGATCGTCGTGATCGGCGCCGCCGTCGCCGGCGGCGGCGACTTCTTTCCGACGCCGTTCGATTCCCTGATGCCCGGTGTCGAGGTGATCTCGACCGCGATCACGCATCTCGTCGCCGGCGACAGCATCGTGCGCGACCGCAAGGTTCACATCGCCGATGCGCTCATCGCGATCCTGCTGCCGATGCTGCTGGTCGGCCTGCTGGCCTGGCGACGGAGTGCACTCGGCTTCGTCGTGGCAGCCGCGGTGATGGTCGCCTGGGCCGGGCTCAATCTGTTCGCGTTCACGCACGGAATCTGGCTCGATGCCGCGACCACGCTCGCGGCCGTGGTGCCACCGGTCGCGGTGTTGGTCGGCGTGCAATTGTGGGCGGGAGGCCGCCGCACGCAATATCTCGCCGCCAAGAGCCGATCGCTGGCGCAATTCCAGGCGCCGGCCGTGCAGGAGTGGCTGGCACGCGATCCCAATTTCCTGGCGAAGCCCGTCCGGCAGGATGCGGCCATCGTGTTCATCGATCTCTCCGATTTCACCGCGCTGAGCCAGCAGATCGATCCGGATGAACTCCAGGACATCCTGCAGGCATTCCACGCGCTGATCGACCGGGCCGCGGTCGATTGCGGCGGCATGATCACCAGCTTTCTCGGTGACGGCGCCATGATCCTGTTCGGCCTGCCGAGCGCGATGCCTGATGACGCGGCGCGCGCGCTGAAATGCGCGATCGACCTGCATCGCGGTGTCGAGCGCTGGATGGCGTCACTGCCGCCTGTGATCGGCGACCGGCTCGGGTTCAAGATCGGGGCGCATTTCGGCCCGATCGTCGCCTCCCGTCTCGGCGAGAGCCACCAGCACATCACGGCAAACGGCGACACCGTCAATCTCGCGAGCCGGCTGATGGAGGTCGCCGCGCAAAACGATGCGCGGCTCGCACTGACCGACGCACTGCTCGATGCGGCCGACTTTCACGGAGCGCCCGACGGTGTCCTGTCGGGCCCCCTGCTGACGCAGATCCGAGGCCGCTCCGGCGTCGTCACCGTGTGGTTCTGGCGCGACCAGGACAGGCCGAGCCAGGCCGCAGCCAAGGTCGAGATGATCGACTGAGGCCGCGAGCTCGCTTCCGGCTATTACGCCTTGCGCTTCAGTACGCCCAGGCCGCCCAGCTTGCCGCGCGACATCAACTCGCGGAAACTGTCGTTGAGGAGGATCTCGTCGACCTCCTCCGAGATCAACTTCGCTTCGGCCTCGGTCATGATGTTGGACGTGAACGAGCCGCTCACCTTCATGGCGTTGAGCACATCCTTGACCAGGGGCGCGCCGTTGGACGGAATCTCCGGCGGCTGCCAATCGAGATCCTCGATCACGAACAAGCCGCCCGGCTTCAGCGAGGGAAACAGCACGCCGAGCGTCAGATGCTGGTGCACCGAGGCGTGAGAGCCGTCATCGATGACGATGTCGAGCGGCTTTTCCTTGGCTGCAAGCTGCTCCAGCATGCCGCGATCGCCCTGATCGATGCGATGGATCCTGACCCGTGGACGGGAGAACCAGCTGAAATCCTCGATGCCGGCGCCGATGACCTCGGCATTCGGGAAGTAGTCCAGCCACATCTGCAGCGACGGCACCTGATCCTGGGTCCAGCCTTCGACCCGCCCCCGGCACAGACCGATTTCCAGGATGCGAATGGGCTCGAGCGCCTTCGATCGGAACAGCTCGTGATAGATTCGCGTATAGTGATGGGCAAGGTCGCCCTTGTAGACTGCGCCCTTGTCGGAGTCGTATTTCGCCGCAAGCTGCGTCAACCAGTTCGGCTCGAGCACCAGCTTCTTGAGATAACCCGCCACGCTCTGCTCGGGGACCGCATCGAAGCGCAGCCCCCGCTCGGCCCACATTTTTCCCCAGAGATGGACACCCGTCACACGGGGATCGCTCAAGAGATCGAAGCCAGCCCGGCCCTCGACGGCAAACAAATCCACTTCACGCCAGTCGATCGCGTTGAAGGTGGTCGGCGGCAGAATCGAGGATTGGAGTTCCTCGTCACCTGCCAGCAGATATTCGCTGAGCAACAGCGGCCCTACCGCGCCGTATTCGACGCGCTTTTCGCTGAAGAGCCGCTGCAGGGACAGCGCATACAGATTGGCCATGTGGGGCGAGCCCTTGGGTGCGCGCATCGCGTCGCCGGTGCACACATGCCCGTCCTCGACTCCCGACCATTGCGTCGAAAACACGTGCTCCCTGCCAAAATCCAGGGGCTTCACCAGCACGATGTCCGTATCGAGCCACCAGCCGCCGAATTCATGAAGGACGGCATAGCGGAAGATGTCGCTGAAGTAGCGGATCTCGCTGTTCAGAACGGCATGCTGGTAGATCGCACCCGGCACGAGGTTTGCCGCGTCGACCACCAAGACGCCGGGCGGCACACGTGTCTGCATGGCGTCGATATTGTCGTAAGTGTACAGCTTGACCGGATGGCCATGGCGGACTATCGACTGAAGCGAGAGCCGCGACATCTCGCTCAGCGGCGCGTTCGACCAGAAGCAGTGAATGGGATCGCGGGCTTCTTGCAATCCCGGGCGGCTCTGAAGATGCGGATTGAACTGCGCTGTCAGGGCATTCCAGCCGCTGCGAGGGACAGCACAGCACTCCGCAAGGAACGGCAATTTCTGATACGCGCGCGCGATCAAAAAGCAAAGGCTCGCCTGGTTGCCATGCCCCGCCCTGTTCAAGGCGTTACCAAAATTCTCCCAGATTGAGGGGTCAACGGGGTCGAGCGCCACCGCGCGCTGAAACGCCTCCAGCGCCTCCGCCTGGAGCCCCTTGCCTTGCAGAGCCGTCCCGAACGTTGCGAGATAAGTCGCCTTCATCTCATTGGTGAGGGCACGGCCGGCCCACTCGAGGGCGGCATCGTAATTCCCGTTGAGCAGAGACACACCGGCCATCAGATGAAGCAGGCCGGCATGGTTCGCGTCCGAGGCCAGCCCTTCCCGGCAACGGGCTTCGGCCTGTTCGAGCTCGCCTGTCCTCAGGTGTCGAAGGCAGATCTGGTAATATTCATCCCGCGTCAACGAAGACGGCCCTGTCGAAATCTCGTCTGCTCTTGCGAGAGTGCCGTCGTGATAATTCATCGGGGACCTTCCGGATCATGGGAGAGCGGGCAGCAACCCGAGACTGCAGGGAGGTTGCCGCTTCTCACTATCCCGTTTGCAGCTTGCGTGAAGCTTGACACCGCCTTCGCCTCACCGCGCCGGCGCGTGGCGAATCAAGGGAGCGATTGATATGCCTGCGGACCAGGCGTCCGATGGCGCATCGAATTTGGGGAGAGAGAACCCATGAACGGTCGATTGGATGTCCACGTCGCCGCCTATGAAGGCAAGAACATCTACGATTTCGACAACGAGATTGCGCTGACCTGGTACCCGAAGCGCATCGCGGGTGTCGTCAAGGGTCCGCGCGCCGTCCTGGATCTCGGGCTGGGGCACGGATTTGCCACCGAAATCTTTTCAGGCGGACCCGGCCGCCATGTGGTTCTTGAGGGATCGCCCGCGGTCATCGAAAACTTCAAGCTCAGATTTCCGGACAACAAAAGCGAACTCGTCGAAACCTACTTCGAGGAGTTCGACACAGACGAAAGATTCGACCTTATCGTCATGGGGTTCATCCTCGAGCATGTCGACGACCCGCTCTTGATCTTGAACCGCTTCAGGACATTTCTCGCGCCCGCCGGCAAACTGTTTGTGGCGGTCCCCAATGCCGAGGTCATGAACCGAAGGCTCGGGAATCTTGCGGGAATGCTGCCCGACATGCAGGCTCTTTCGGAGAACGATCTGCTCCTGGGGCACAAGCGGTACTTTACAGTCGCCTCACTCACTAAGCTCGTCAGCGACGCCGGCTACAAAATCGAGAGAATGGAGGGCATCTACCTCAAGCCCTTCGCGACGAGTCAGATCCTGTCGTTAAATCTCGACACCAAAATCATCCAAGCCTTGTGCGAGATGGGAGTTGACTACCCGGAACTCTCCTGCGGGCTTCTCGCTCAGCTCACGCCGGACGAGTAGGCGGGCTCATGAGAGTGTTGATCGTCGGGGGAACCTCATCGCTGGCACAGGCGCTGATCCCACTCCTTCGTGACCATTGCGACGTGTTGACGGCCGGGCGCAGGGGCTGCGATGTCGAATTGGACCTCTGTTCGCTCGACATCCGGATTCCCGGCGAGATCGACTGCGTCGTGAACATGGCCGCAGCATTCGGGGGCAAGGAATTTCGCGACACCCTGCAAGCAATGGAAGTCAACGTGACTGGCCTGATGAAGCTCTGTCATGCAAGTTCAAGGGCCAACGCAAAACATTTCGTGCACATCTCCAGCATCTTTGCGGATCTCGACAACGACTCTCCTTTCTTCGGCGCCTACTCGCTTTCAAAGAGGCATTCCGAGGACGTCGCACAATTCTGCGGCCGAGAGCTTCGGCTGCCGATCGCGGTGCTGAAGCCTTCACGGATCTATGGTGTGGGCGAGCAGTTTCGCAAACATCAGCCATTCCTGTACGCCATCATGGACAAGGCCCAGAGGAATGAAGACATCGACCTCTTCGGTTCGAATGACGCTGTGAGAAACTTCATCCATGCCCAGGACATGGCAAACATCATCTCGGCCGTGATGACGACGAAGCTCGAAGGCGTCTATCGCTGCGTCAACCCCGACAACGTCACCTATTCTCAAATCGCGGCGGCGGCCATTTCCGCTTTCGACAGCAAAAGCAAGGTCCGCTTCCTGCGAGGCAAGCCCGACATCGCGAGCAACGGCTTTGCTTGCGACGAGACGCTGTTCCGGCTGATCGATTATTCTCCCCGCATATCCATGGCGCAAGGCATGCAGATGGAAGCGGCTCACCGAAGGTTGGCGTCGTGACGACGATATTAGTCTCCGGCGCCTGCGGCATCGTCGGTTACGGAATCTTGCGCTCCCTGAGGATGTCGAAGCGACCGATGACGCTCATCGGCACCTCGATCTATACCGACTCGGTCGCGCACGGATTTTGCGACGTTTTTGAAGTCGTGCCCCGGACGGACGCGCCGGACTACCTCGATCGCCTTCTCGCGCTGCTGCGCGAGCATCACGTCGACGTGGCGTTCCCCGGCATCGATGCAGACATGTACAAATGGGCGGATCACGTCGCCGAAATTGAAGCGACCGGAACCAAGGTCGTTCTCAATTCGCTCGAACTGATTTCCAGATGCTCGGACAAATGGCCGTTCTATGAACGGCAGCTGACACTGAAGTTGCCTTATGCGATCCCGAGCTATCTGGAGATGGACTTCGATTTCCTCAGCGAGAAATGCGGCCTGCCGTTCCTGCTGAAGCCACGCCGGGGCTTTGGATCCAAGGGTATCGTGGTGGTCGAGACTGCCGAGCAGTTTGCCAAAATTGCTCCCGCGACAAAAACGACCTTGATGGCGCAACCCATCGTCGGGCGAGACGATGAGGAGTTCACGGTATCCGCGTTTTGCGATGGCCATGGGGGCCATTCGGCCTTCATGGCGCTTCGGCGAAAGCTCTCCAAGGACGGGTTCACAGAGAAGGCCGAGGTTGTCAATCAGGTCGATTTTTCCGAGGCCGTCCAGGATCTGTGCAGGGCGTTTTCTCCGATCGGGCCGACCAATTTTCAGTTTCGCAAGACGGACCGCGGCCTGAAGCTGCTCGAGATCAATCCGAGGATTTCGTCATCCACGTCGATCCGCGCCGCCTTTGGCTACAACGAAGCCTTGATGGCGGTCGACATGGCCATCGAGAAACGGATGCCGGTCCAACCGGACATCAAGCGCGGCAGAGCCGTCCGCTATACCGAGGATTTCATCTTCTATGACGATAGCGTTCATCTCTGACATCCACGGAAATTTCGAGGCGCTGAAGGCGGTCCTCGCCGAGCTCGATCGCATGCGCGTCGCCGAGATCTTCTGTGTGGGCGACGTGGTCGGCTATTATTCCCAGGTCAACGAATGCTGCGACGAGCTGAAGAGGCGTGGCATCCACAGCGTTCTCGGCAACCATGACTGGTACCTGGGCTTCGGCGGTTTCTGCACCAGATCCAAGAGCGTGAACGAGTGTCTGGTCTATCAGCGGAAGGTGATCACGTCCGAGAACGTGAACTGGCTGAGGGCGTTTCGCCTGCAAATGCATATCGGGAATGTCCAGGTCGTTCACGCCGGATGGGGCGATCCGATCGATGAGTACCTCACCGACCCCAACGAGGACTATTTCGCGCGCCTCTCCGGCGACAACTTCGTCAGCGGCCATACCCACGTGCAAAGCATCCACCGCTTCGGCGACAAGACCTATTGCAATCCGGGATCCGTCGGGCAGCCGCGCGACGGCGATCCACGGGCTGCGTTTGCGACTTTCGACGGCGAGACCTTCGAGCTGCATCGGGTCGAGTACAACATGCAAAAGGTCTTTGAGCTGATGGAAACAGCGGGATTCCACGACTACTACTATGGCGGACTGAAGACCGGCGCGAGCCGGCTTCGACGGCTTGAGGATTGAGATTAGACCATGCTGCAATGGGAAAAGCTTGGAAAGCTCTTTGACCCCCGCGAACACAAGAACCATCCTTGGATGCGTGAATTCGCGCAATCTCCGAGCGTCCTGATCTTCGATGAAGTTATCAGAGTCTATTTCTGCTCAAGGCCTGCGCCGGACGAGAGCGGCCAATACAAGAGCTACATTGCGTTCATCGACCTGGACCGAAGGACGCCCACGCGGGTGGTTCGGATCTGCGACCAACCGGTGATGGGGCTCGGCGGGTGCGGGACCTTCGACGAATTCGGGACGAATCCGGTCTCGGTGATCCGGGACGAAAATCGGATCCGTGCGTACTATGCGGGATGGACTCGATGCGAGTCGGTCCCTTTTAACGCCGCGATCGGCGTTGCCATCAGCAACAACAACGGCGAGTCCTTTGAGAGAATTGGCGAAGGACCGGTCCTTTCATACACCCCGGATGAACCGTTTCTCCTGGGAAGCCCGCGGATTCGAAGGTTCAACGACAAATGGTGCCTTTGGTACGTCGCGGGCAAGCGGTGGCTGAAGACTTCGAGCAGGCCCGAGCCGGTTTACAAAATTCGCATGGCCACATCCTCCGACGGATTGATCTGGCGAAAGGCCGGCGTCGACTTGATTGAAGACAAATTGGGTGAAGACGAATGCCAGGCCGGCGCCGACGTCATAGAGCGGGCGGGCCGTTTTCACATGTTCTATTCTTACCGGCGAAGCCAGAACTACAAGGGCAAGGAAGGCGGATATCGCATTGGCTACGCTGTTTCCGACGATCTCGTGAATTGGAAAAGGAATGACGAGCTCGCGGGAATGGAAGTTTCCGCCGAGGGCTGGGATTCTGAAATGGTGAACTATGGTCACGTGTTCAGCTTGGATGGCGAGACGTACATGATCTATCAGGGAAATGAAATGGGCCGCGCAGGCATCGGTTTGGCTCGCCTGCAAAACTCCCCCGATTGGTTCAAGCCATGAAGTGGAGAAAGCTCGGGAAGATTTTTACCCCCACTGAACATGAACTGCCAAACGATTGTCTGGAGTTTGCCCAGTCGCCGCAGACGCTGGTTCTGAAGGATCGCGTGCGAGTGTATTTCTCAACCCGCAGGCGAGACGAGGTCGGGAAATATCTAAGCCACGTCGCCTACGTGGATTTCGCCAGGGACATGCGCGAGATTCTCGATATTTCCAAGCACACGGTCATAGAACTGGGGGAGCTTGGTGCCTTCGACGAGCATGGAATTTTCCCCATGCATGTTTTCGATGACGGCAGCAGAGTGCTTGGATTCACCACAGGGTGGAATCGAAAGGCCTCGGTAAGTGCGGATTCATCGATTGGCCTTGCCATCAGCAAGGACGGCGGACGGACGTTTCAAAAGCACGGAACGGGTCCAATCATGACCGCCTCTCTGAACGAACCGTTTTTGATCGCCGATTCATTCGTGATGTCGGTCGGCGGAATTTACTACATGTGGTACATTTTCGGAACGAGATGGAAATCGTTTTCCGAAACCGAGCCACCCGATAGAATCTACAAGATCGCCTGCGCCAAATCCACGGACGCAATCAATTGGCAAAGGGATGCAAAGCAAATCATCACCGATTGCATTGGCGAAGACGAATGCCAGGCGTTGCCCACGGTCTTCAGCCGGAACGACATCTACCATATGTACTTCTGCTTCCGTCCTTGCCACGGCTTCCGGGAGAAAGGCAGGAATAGTTATCGTCTCGGATACGCCTATTCGCAGGACCTGATCAGCTGGACGCGAGACGATTCGAAAGGCGGAATAGACCTTTCGCAGGACGGTTGGGATTCACAGATGCAGTGCTATCCGCATGTCTTCACCTGCGATGACAGGGTCTACATGCTCTACAACGGCAACGAGTTTGGCAAATTCGGCTTTGGATTGGCCGAGTTGGCATAACCACAGATTCCTCGAGAGGCCCTTATGTCGCAAATGAGAGACTACAATCGCGAACTGAACGACACTGGTAACGTGGAGAACCAGAAATACGCTTACCAGTTCGACTACGATGTGATGCAGCCATTCATGATCAGGTCCTTTGCGCCCTTCTTCAGAGGTGAAACTCTTCTCGAGTTGGGAAGCCATAAGGGCGAATTCACCAAGAGGTTTCTGCCCTTCTTCAAAGACATAACCTGCGTCGAAGCATCGGATGTCGCGATTGCCGAAGCCAAGAGGCGTTTCGGTTCTGGAATTCAGTTCATAAACTCTACATTTGAAACCCTGCAATTGCCGAAGCGATACGACAATATCGTGATGACCCACGTTCTCGAACATCTCGACGACCCCCAGCTCGTCTTGCGCTTGATCAACGAGAAGTGGCTTTCGGAGAACGGGCGATTGTTTTTGGCAGTCCCGAATGCACATGCCCCGTCGAGGCAGATTGCGGTTAAGATGGGACTGATCTCTCACAACTCCGCCATTACACCTGCGGAAGCAGAGCACGGCCATCGTATCACCTATTCGCTGGATACGCTGGAGCGTGACGCCGTTGCATCGGGGCTCAATGTCATCCATCGCTCCGGGGTCTTTTTCAAAGCTCTGGCCAACTTCCAGTGGGACCGCCTGCTGCAGACGGACATCATTTCGGAAGCTTATCTCGAGGGAGCTTACAAATTAGGCCAGCAGTACCCGGATCTTTGTTCGAGCATTTTCCTGGTTTGCGAACCTGGGCGGCAGAAAGCCTGAACCCGGCAATTTCTCCTCGAGGCCTCGCCCATTTGGTCTTGCCTGCATTTCCGATGCGCAAATTTTAGGGCCCAACGCTGTTTTGGCGCGAGGGCCGATTCCCGCCATTGGCCCAATGGCGGGATTTTTTATGCGTGCGCGAACTCCGTGCGAAGACCGCCGATCTGTGCTGCAAGCACGGGGCTCAGCCAAACGACCTTCTAGACCTGGACGAGCGAACCCGGCGCTTCCGAGCAAGCCCCTCCGACCAAGTCATAGTTGTCGGCTATAACTTCTTGGAGCTTGGCGACTGAATTGAACATCAGCAGGTCCACAATCGAAAGATACGGTATCTGAGCCTGACCGAATTGTTCGTAGGGAAACGGTCTTGTTCGAAGAGCCCTAAATTCGATTCCGCGGGCGCTAAAAGCGTCTGGATCGTAGAGCTCCAGGCCGCCAATCGCGTTGATATACTTTCGCGCCCCGACCGCTTCGCACAATGCGAGCACCTTGTCCTGAAACCTGAGCGAATGGTCGATGGGAATCTCAGACGAGATCTTGAAGGCGGTTGTTAAACCTAGATGCTCGCAGGTCATGCGCAGCGAATTCAAGATATAGCGAAAGAGATTGGGGTCCTGAAAGCCGACAATCTCTTCCAGAAGTGGAAAGGTTTCCTTGAAGAAAGGCGCGGTGCGATAGGCCCCCTGCCATTGATTGAGCAGCTTTGCACGGTCGAAATCGGCCGCCAGTTCCCTGTCACGAATATCCAGGGCATCTGAATCCTTCTTCAACGGAATTGAAAACAGGGCGTCCTTTCCGTTGACCAGCATCCGGTTGCGGTTGATCCATCCCTTCTTTGTATATTTGATGTTGTCGTAGACGAGAAAAACATCGACCGCTCCAATGAGCTGATAGTAGCCGATGTAGGGCAGAAAATACGGCTGCATGATCGCGAGTTTCATTTTGTGCAACGCTCCGCTTCCGTGAAGAAGCTCATTCGCAAACTTCGCCCTACCATGGCCGGATCCATATCGGGCTAAATCGGAAGGCGGGCCACCCGCCCGGCCGCGAAAAACGCACTCAGGCGATAACGACCGGTTCTCGATCCGCGTTCATCAGCTCTGCTCCTCGGAAAGGTGGCGTGCATCTAACCCCAAGTCCTAGACCCCAAGTCCTACCCCCAAGTCCGCGCCGCACTCGCGATATGACTTTGAGTCGTTGAAGTAGCGCTATCGTTGCGGGGCACCACAAGCGGCGCGAAACAAGCATACGCCTTAACAAAAGGATAGATGCTGTTCGCCATCATATCAGCCCCCATCGTCGGCAGCGCGCGGTTGCCAAGAGCCTCGATGGTAACCAGTCGGTTGTCCATCGGGAGCCAATACGGATACATTCTCCGTGCTCCTGCAGGGGATAGCACGTACCCGCCTGGACCAAAACAGCAGTTCAGCCGGAAGGCCGCAACCTGGGATGTCGATCTCTGGAAAGCGGCATCGCTCACATCATCCGGGCGCGGAGGCCTAAAGACCATGATCGACTTCATGCCTGGCGCCAGCTCAAGATCGAGAACCGAATCCGTATTGCAGCCAAGTACCAGCATATCCCAGTCGCCAAGGGACGGCAGAAGCCTCGCCAAGTGTGCGTTGATGTCGTGACGGATAGTGCAATCGTCCTCAAACACGAGGGCGGGTTCGTCCTGCTCGGCGACCAACTTCCATATCAGCGACATTGAGGCAGTGCCACCGACCGCACCCGGGGCGAACCGCGAACCAGGAGCGACGATCCCCATTGCCATGACTTCCTCATTGGTCAATTTCAATCCGTCAACCGCAGCGAAACGTTCGAAAGCGATTCCGCAGCCTTCATTCCGTTTCAGGAATCTTTCGTATTTCTCCGGCTGGCGATCGAGGTTGACGACGAAGTTCTTCATTTTTCCAACCGTGGCGTTAGGGCGGATGCCGATACGATCCATTAGCCAGCAATCGATCCTGATTCGCCATATCCCGCCAATCCGAAATGTGCGGATTTGCGGGCACTCCCCGCGACACGGCATGCTCCGCGCAAGCTAGAGACGATATCGGTAACCAACATCGTGGACTCGAGATGACTGACGCCGCCACCACGCATGAAATTGGGCGCCGCGGATGTCAGCCTGAAATTCGGGTCTTCATGGCGTTGCAACGCTTTGCAAATGGGATTCCGAATGCGAACTATTCTGGTTACCGGGGGTGCAGGGTTTATCGGTGCAAATCTGGTGCACTACCTTATGGAGAAGTATCCTCTCGATCGGGTCGTGGTCCTCGACGCGCTGACCTACGCGGGCGCCGTCGAAAATCTTCCGCCCGATATGGTTCGCTCGCACGATTCTCGCGGGTCGCTCTGGTACGGCGATGTTTGCAACGCCGCGCTGGTCGACACGCTCGTGGGAGAAGCCGACGTAGTGATCCATCTTGCGGCAGAGACTCACGTCACGCGCTCGATTCACGATAGCCTCCAGTTTTTCCAAACTGACGTGTTGGGGACTCAGACGATTGCGAATGCCGTTGCCCGGTTCGGACGCAATATCAAACGCTTTATCCATGTCTCGACATCCGAGGTGTATGGAAATGCTGTCGCGAACATGATGGATGAAAACCATCCGCTGAATCCGATGAGCCCCTACGCAAGCGCCAAATGCGGTGCCGACCGGCTGATCTATTCCTATTGGGCTACCTACAAGATCCCCGTTGTGATCGTTCGGCCTTTCAATAATTTCGGCCCGATGCAGCATCTCGAAAAGCTCGTTCCTCGCTTTATAACCAGCGCGATGCTCGATGAACCGCTGACGGTTCACGGCGGCGGCGTGGCCGCGCGCGATTTCGTCTACGTAGAGGATACGTGCCGCGCGATCGATCTCGTTCTTCAGGCCCCCGGCGAGCTCGTTCACGGCGAGGTCTTCAATGTCGCGACTGGTGAACACCGCACGATCAACGAGATCGCCCACGACATCATATCCGAGATGCACTATTCACCTGCCAGGATCGAATTCATCGGCGACCGTCCAGGACAGGTCGTGAGACATACCGGTGATTGGTCAAAGATAAATCGGGTGCTCGGCTGGAAACCAAGCTTTACGTGGCACGAGGGCCTCAAGCGGACGATCGATTGGTATCGCGAAAATACGGAGCGCTGGTCGCGGCAGCTTTGGCTGCGGAGAATCCCGATCACCTCGGCGATGGGGAAGAAAGAGTATCATTAGTCGATCTGCCTCCCTGTTTGACTTCGTTTGTAACGCGACCTGCGTCAGCTGTTTGTGCATCAAGCCCACAGCGGCTCAAGATGTCTGGCTGCCGCGAGCTGGTGTCAGTCGCGAGTAGCCGTAGCGTCCGCACGCCGCATCACCATGGAGCAAAAGTTGCAGGACCATATCGGTATTCGTCGCAGTTTCGAGAGGACTGACAAGGCCGTGCCTGAATTTCCGGTGCCTCGAGCCCAAAGTCGTCTCAATATCGTGCGTCCGAGCTTTCCAAAAGCAGAGCAGTTCTTGGCGGCTTTTGAGGCGGCGCTGGAGACCGGCCAAGTCGCGAACAATTCCCGTTGGGTTGTCGAATTTGAGCGACGTTTAAGCGAGTATCTTGGTGTCCCGTCTCTCGTCTTCTGCAATGGCCAGATTGGGTTGATGGTCATGCTACGGGCCGCTGGAGTCACCTCTGGCGAAGTGATCGTGCCATCATTCACGTTCTGCGCCACACCTCATGCTGTTGAATGGGTGGGCGCCGAACCGGTCTTCGCGGATATCCTGGATGACCTGACCATGCGCCTCGATCCGCGCGATGTGGAGCGCAGGATTACGGATCGCACCGTCGCCATCCTCGCCGTCGACGCCTACGGAGTAGCCAGCGACTACGCGTCACTCGCTGACATCGCCAAGCGTCATAAGCTCAAATTTCTTGTCGATAGCGCGCCCTCGTTCGGTACCCGCGTCGATGGCCAACCGGTGGGGAGATTCGCGGACGCGCAGATGTTCAGCTTCCACGCCACCAAGACCTTCTCAACGATGGAGGGCGGGTGTGTCTCCAGCCACGATCCGGAATTGCTCGCCCGCGTCAAAGCACTACGCAACTTTGGGCAAGTCGACAGTTTCGATTGTGAAGAGGCCGGCCTGAACGGCAAGATGTTGGAAATATCGGCCCTCATCGGCATCGAGCAACTCAAGACGTTCGAACTCGCAGTTGCGACACGCCGTCGGGCAGTCGAGCGCATGCGACACGGGCTTTCCCAGATTCCCGGCCTGCTCGCGGGGCGAGAGCCCGCAGGTGTAGAAGCGAACTGGCTACACCTACCGGTCGTTGTTGATGCCCAGAAATTTGGTCTCGACCGCGACGCGCTGGCATCTGCGCTCGAGAAGTGCAACGTCTTCGTCCGGAAGTATTACAGCCCGCCATGCCACCACATGACGGCTTACAGGGCTCAGAAAGACGTGAAATTGGACGTGACGGAACGAACTTCCTACAACGTGATTGCACTGCCCGTTTATAACGACATGACCGACGAAGAGTGCGATCTCATCGTCGCCGCTCTACACTACGTGCACCAATCGGCGCTTGGCGCCAGCAAGCCTTAGGCACAAAGAGAAATGGCACTTACGCAATTTTCCCAGCAAACATGAAAATCTGCCTGAAAGTTTGGGAAAAGCGCATCGCGGAGATATCGATCAACGGCGAGGTATTGTGATCGTTCAAGGCAGAAGTTCAGGCGGCGGCGAACGGTCGAGCACGTCGCCCCTGGCGCCTTCGAGCAGATCGACGGCGTAGGTTTCGACGACCAGCGGCCCACGCTTGCGCTGTAATTGCGCGACCTGCGTCATCTGCGCGAAGAGGTCGTTGAGAGCGGGATGGCCGTCGGGACGCAGCTCGTCGACATAGATCAGCTTGCCCGCGAGCAGCTTTGGATCGGGCTCGGGCATGTTGACCCAGCGGATGCGCTGGTTCTGCTGCACCACGCAGGTGCCGCGCGGCAGATAGAAGGCCAGCCAGCCCGTCGTGCCGTAATCCGGCGTGAGCACGCAGGTCGCACCTGCGCGGACGCGTGCCGCCTCGATACCGGAGGCGAGCTCGCGCCAGCCGACGCCGACGCTGCGCACGGTCGCATCGCGGCGATAGCCGGATAGCCACCCCGTATTGGCCTGCAGGATCAGCGCGGCAAACATCACGATGCCGGTGGGCGCGGCCCAGCGCAGGCAAAAATCCACCAGGCGTCGCGCACGCGGCTTCCACTGTACGAGGTTGGCGGCGGCAGCGGCCGCGACGACGAAAGGCGGATAGACCGGCGCAAACCAGTTGGCCTCGACGCGGGCGTGCAGCGAATGCCAGACGAAATAGGCGACGATGGTCCAGAACAGCGTCTCGATCAGCACGCGCGAGGCGAGTGCGCCCGCCCTACGCCAGGTCAGCGCATGCAGCCCCATCGCACCGAGGATGAAGACCAGCGGGGTCGCAAACGCGATCTGGGTCGGGATCAGTTCGGCGATGAAGACCGGGCGAAAATCCTCGATCCTGGCGCGCCCGAGCTGCTTGACGAATGAGACCCATTGATGATCCGCATTCCAGAGGATCACCGGCGAGAACAGCGCGAGCGCAACGAGGCCGCCGAGATAGGGCCAGGGCGAGAGGAACCAGCGCCGCATCTTCGGCACGGCCGCGAGCCAGATCAGGATCGCGGCACCAAAGAACATCGCGGTGTATTTCGACAGCAGCGCCGCGCCGACGGCGGCGCCGACCGCAAGCCACCAGACACCGCGGCCGGTCTCCAGCACTTTTGCGAGGAAGAACAGCACGAAGCTGGAGGCGACCAGCAACGGCGCATCCGGCGTCACGATCAGCGTGCCGACCGAGGCCATCATCGTCACGTTGAGCAGGATGGCGCTGGTCGCCGCCACGCGGGCGCCGCCGAACAGGATCGCAGCCGAGCGATAGATCGCATAGCTCATCGGCAGCGCGAGCAGGATCGAGACCAGACGGACGCCGAGCTCGGTATCGCCGGCGATCAGGGTGCCGGCGCGGATGACATAAGCCACCATCGGCGGGTGGTCGTAGTAACCGCCCGCCAGGTTCTTCGACCACATCCAGTAATAGGCTTCGTCGAAGGTGATCGGCGTGAACGCGGCCGCGACCAGCCGCAATGCGACCAGCGCAAGGATCACCAGCGCTGTATTGCGGACGATCCGCGCGTCAGCCCCGCCCATACAAGCTTCCTTGCAAGCCTTGACGCGCTATTTCTTGCGCCAGACGAACAGTCCGGACATCGCGTAATTCCACACCACGCCCATCAGCGCGCCGGCGAGGCCCGCCAGCCACCAGATCGGCTCCTGGTCGTAGACCGAGAAGGCGACGCCGACATTGGCGAGCAGGCCGACGCTGCAGACGATGTAGAACATGATTAGGCCGCGCAGGATCCCAAAGCCCTTCAGCCGCTGGTCGCGATAGGTGAGGAAGTTGTTGAGGATGAAATTGGTGGTCATGGCGACGATCGCGCCGGCGGCCTGCGCCTCCGCGAACGGTACCTTGATCAGCTGGAGCGCGATGAACAGCGTGGTGAGATGCACCACCAGGCCGATGCCGCCCACCATCGCGAACAGGATGAAGCGCAGCGAGACGATGTCGTTGGTCAACTTCGCCAGCACGAGGCCGAGGAAGTCGAGTGCGACCATGGAATCGAGCTTGCTCTCGCCATGCTGGCGGGCGCCGAACGTGTAGGGAATCTCGACCGCGCGCAAATTGCCCTGCGCGCTTGCGACGAGATCGAGCAGTATCTTGAAGCCGTGCACCGACAGCTTTGGCGCCAGCTGCTCGAAACGGTCGCGGCGGACCATGAAGAAACCGCTCATGGGATCGGCGATCTCGACCCGGAGCATCTTCTTCGCGACCTCGGTCGCCAGCGCACTGGCGCCGGCGCGCTGCTTGTTGAAACCTTCGCTCTTGTAGCCCTCGATGTAGCGGCTGCCGACGACGAGATCGGCCTGATCGCTTGCGAGCAGCAACAGCATCTTCGGCAGCTGTGTCTCGTCGTGCTGGAGGTCGGCGTCGATCACGGCGGCGTAAGGCGCGCTGGAGGCCAGAATGCCCTCGATACAGGCGCCCGACAGGCCGCGGCGGCCAATGCGTCGGATGCAGCGCACGCGGCTGTCCTGCTGCGCGAGCGCCCGCACCACGTCCGAGGTGCCGTCGGGCGAATTGTCGTCGACGAACACGACTTCCCAGGCGACATTGACGAGCGTCGCCTCCAGCCGCCGGTATAGCACCGTGACGTTGTCGCGCTCATTGAAGGTCGGGACGATGATCGACAGCTCCGGCCCCTCTTGGGCCTGGCCGTCGACGCCCGGTCTGATCGCTTCATTCATGACCGCAGCGTATAACCGTCGCGTCCTGCGATGCCAAGCCGGGGGTCTGGGGGAACGGCCCAAAGGGGCCCTAAAATGCCAACGACCCCGGAATGGCGGACCGCGCGTACATCCGGCGCGAGCCCAAGCTATTCCAAGGTCGTCTCAGCAACGGAGATTGTTACTCAACGTTGCCGTTATCAATCAAATGGGGACGACACGGCCGCTTCGCAAGGGGGGCCAGGAGCTCTTTTTCGGCCATTACTGGTTCGGGACTTCCCGGATCACCGGGCCCCGTGGCGCCGGCGCCACTGGGGCTGCGGGCGCCACGGCGGCCGGCTCGACCTTGGTCGGCTTCGGCGGCTTGCCGTACTGCCCGATCGGCCCGAAGACGACGGCAGCCGCAAGCACGACCGCCGCGACGATCGCGCCAAAGATGCCACCTACCGACTCAGACGACATGCCACCCCGTCCCCGTTCCAAATGCGGCCAGTCATACCACGGATGGGCGCGCGGCCGGAAGGGCTGCCGGACCGCGACCGTTCATAGCCCTATTTCTGCGGCGGCCGGTGCTTGACGAAGGCGGTCACGATGTCCTTCTGCGCCGCCTCCACTGCCCTGTTCGCGGTCGCGAGATGGGCGCCGGATTCGATGGTCGGATATTGGGAGGTGAGATAGTCGAGCAGCGCCACCCGGTAATACTGCCGTTCCGACGGACAGGCCCCCGAAACCGACTTTCCAAAATCCTGTTCCGACATGCCCTGATTGCTGTCGCGCGAATACTCCCGCGCCAGACAATGCCAGTAATCGTCGCGGCCCTGCATGGCGAGCTTCTGCGCACCCTTCGCGTCGTCGTCATCCGCCATGGCCGCAAATGTCGTGGCAGCAGATGTCATCATGACGAGCGCCGCTCCCAGCATCAGCATCCGCATCTTGTTCTCCTTTTTGCGCAGATTTCGTTGTCAGCTTAGACGGGACACCGCAACTGGCCAATCACTTCTGGTTTGACTAGGATGCAGAGCTCCCCTTCCCGTCGATGCGAGATCCCCCGTGGCAAAAGCAAAAACCGCGACCAAAAAATCCGGCAACATCTTCATCGGCATCGGCGGCTGGACCTTCGAGCCCTGGCGCGGCGTGTTCTATCCGGAGAAGCTGACGCAGGCGAAGGAGCTGGCCTACGCGGCCTCGAAGCTGACCTCGATCGAGATCAACGGCACCTATTACGGCTCGCAGAAGCCGGAGAGCTTTCGCAAATGGGCAAGCGAAGTGCCCGAGGGTTTTGTGTTCTCGGTGAAGGGCCCGCGCTTTGCCACCAACCGCCGCGTACTCGCCGAGGCCGGCGATTCCATCAAGCGGTTTTATGATTCCGGCGTACTGGAACTCGGCGACCATCTCGGGCCCGTGCTCTGGCAATTCGCGCCGACCAAGAAATTCGACGGCGCCGATTTCGGCAAGTTTCTGGAGCTGTTGCCGCGCAAGCTCGATGGCCGCGCGTTGCGGCACGTGGTGGAGGTGCGCCACGACAGCTTCTGCGCGCCGGACTTCATCGCGCTGATCCGCGAATTCGAGACGCCGGTGGTGTTCGCCGAGCACGGCAAATATCCGGCGATCGCCGATGTCGCCGGCGATTTCGTCTATGCCCGGCTGCAGAAGGGCAATGACGAGATCAAGACCTGCTATCCGCCGAAGCAGCTCGATGCCTGGGCTGAGCGCTTCCAGGCCTGGGCCGACGGCGATGAACCCGACGACCTTCCGAAGGTCGACAAGGCGAAGCCCAAGAAAGAGCCGCGCGACGTGTTCGCCTATGTCATTCACGAGGGCAAGGTGCGCGCGCCGCACGGCGCCATGGAACTGATCGCGCGGGTGAGCTGAGGATCATTTCATGGCGAGGGCGAAAAAGCTCTTCACCATCGGCTATGAGCAGACGCCGCCCAAGGCCGTGCTGGACGAGCTGGAGCAGGCCGGCGTCAAGCTCGTGGTCGACGTGCGCGCGGTGACGTCGTCGCGGCGGCCGGGCTTTTCCAAGAAGCAGCTTGCCGCAGGCTTGGATGAGCGCGGCATCGCCTATGTCCATCTCGCAGCGCTGGGCACGCCCAAGGAAGGCCGCCTCGCCGCGCGCAGCGGGCAATACGATGTACTGGAAAAGATCTTCTCAAAGCACTTGAAGGCGCCTGAGGCCAGGGAAGCGATGGACGAACTCTCCGCGCTGGTGAAGAAGGCCGGCCCCGTCTGCCTGCTCTGCTACGAGCGTGATCACACCCATTGCCACCGCCAGATGATCGCGGAGATCATCGAGGAGCGCGATGGGGTGGCGGTGAAGAATCTTGCGGGGCGGCAGGTGTAGCTGCCCCGTTCTGTAGCCCGGATGGAGCGAAGCGTAATCCGGGACCCGTGTCCCTCGCAGGGATCGCCCCGGATTGCGCTTCGCTCCATCCGGGCTACAAACTCACCCCTCCCCCGCCAGCCTGAACGTCCCCTCCATCATCTGCACGCAGCTGCCGCCGACATGGGCGGAGACGATTTTGCCGTCCTGCTTGCGCACACGTGTCAGCAACAAGCTCGGCCGGCCCATGTCAAAACCCTGGCCGACCGTGAGCTTCAATTCACCGTCGCGCATGGGATCGAGATCGGCGAACAACGCGGCGGCAGCGACCGTCGCGCTGCCAGTGGCGGGGTCTTCGGCCAGACCGCCGGCGCCGCGCATGAACATCCGCGCCTGCCGCTCGCAGGGCGCCTCCGACGCGGGTACGTCGCGCGTGTAGAACCACACCGAGCGGGCGTCGTCGCGCGGCAAGACCCTGCCGAACGCAGCCGCGTCGGGCCGCGCCCGCTTGAGCGCATCGCGCGAATGCACTTCCGCCACAAGGAACGGCGTTCCGACGCCGACAACCTGCGGAGCGTGGCAATCGACCTTGATGTCATCAGCAGCCAACGAGATGCAGGCCGCAACGTCGGCGGCGGAAACCTCCGCCAGTCGCGAGAGCGGCCGCGGCGCGGTGAGCTCGGTGCTGATCACCCTTCCTTGCTCCCGCACGATATCGACCGGAACCAACCCGGCTATCTCCTCGAACAGCAATCGCGGCTTCGGCTCTTTCGCAAGGCTCGCCAGCACGAAGGAAGTCCCGACATTCGGATGGCCGGCGAACGGCATCTCCCTCACCGGCGTGAAGATGCGCACCTCGGCGTCGTTGGCCTTGTCGCGCGGCGGCAGCACGAAGGTCGTCTCGGAATAGTTGAACTCGGTCGCAATCGCCTGCATCTGTTGCGTGGAGAGTCCGCCCGCGTCGAGCACCACGGCAAGCTGGTTGCCGCCGAAGGCGCGGTCGGTGAACACGTCGACGGTGATGTAGCGGCGCTGCATGTAAAATCCTCACGCAAATGGCGACTGCAACCGGCCGCCTCGTGCAGCACTCTACAAGCCCGCAACATCGTCCGTCATGCCCCAAAATTCGGAGCAATCGGAGCAATCGCGCACGGGTGTCAGAAGCGGAAGAGTGGCCGCGGCGATGCCAGAACTTGTGCCCGCTCGCTCTTGTCGACGATGAGCGTGTCGAGGAATTGCCGGTTCTTGGCGTAAACCTGCGTCACCTCGAACTGCGTGTGCGGCCAGTCGCTGCCCCACAGAAGGCGATCGAGGCCATAGGCACTGCGCAACGGCGGATAAGCCTCTTTCGCAAAGCTTTCACCCGCAGCACCGTTGCGATACGGCGCGGAGATCTTGACCCAGACGTTCTTCGTCGCCCCTAACTTCAGCACAGACTGAAAGCCGGGATCGGCGACACCAAGTTTCGGATCAGGCAGCGCGTAATGATCGAGCACGACGGTGACGCCGAGATCGAGCAGCTGCGGCGCGAGCACAGCGAGGTCGGAGGCGTTTCGCTGGATCTCGACCTGCCAGCCCATCGCCCTCACGTTTGCGAGCAATCCCTTCCATTCGCTCGCCGCGAGATCGGGCAAGGGCTGACCAACGAGATTGAGGCGAATGCCGACGATGCCGGCGTGATCGAGCTCGCGCAGCTCGTCTGCAGAGACCGTGGGGTCGACGACGGCAATGCCGCGCAGGCGGCCGTTGGTCTGCTTCAGGCAGTTGACGAGATAAGAATTATCGGTGCCGAGGAAGCTCGGCTGCACCAGCACGCCATTGGTCATGCCGTTGTGGTCGAGCTGCTCGAGATAGAGCGACAGCGGCGCGTCGTAATCCGGCGCATAACGCCGGCCCGGCGCGAGCTTGAGCTCGCGATGAAAGACATGGGCGTGGGTGTCGATGGTCGGCAAGGCCGCCTCACTTCTGGCTGTGGTCGCGACCACTGTGACGAGCGACGCGAGGCCCGCACCAAACTGGCGGCGCGTCAGGCCGCGCTGAGGTAATGTCATGGTCGTTACTCCTCATACTTCGTCAGGCGTGCGTTGCCGCGGCCTGCTCGAACACCTTGCCGCGGGTCTCGGGCAGGAGCAGCACCGCGATCAGCACCAGCGAATAGGCGAAGGCCGCATCGATGCCGATCGCGGGCCCGAGACCGATGTGATCACTGAGGAAGCCGACCAGGAAGGGAAACGCAGCAGAGACGACGCGGCCGAAATTGTAGCAGAAGCCGACGCCGGTGCCGCGCACGCCCGCCGGATAGAGCTCACTGAACAGCGCCGCCATGCTGGCGGGAATACCGGCCGAGAAGAAGCCGAGCGGAAAGCCGAGCACCAGCATCTCGCCATCGGTCAGCGGCGCAAAGATGTAGACCAGCACGGTGGCGATGCAGGCGCTCGCGAAGAACGCGACATTGGCCCGGCGGCCGATGCGGTCGCTGATTATCCCGCTCGCGACGCAGCCGCAGAAGAACGCGACGATGATGACCGCGAGATAGAAGCTGGAGCCGAGCACCGACAGGTGGCGCACCTCGCGCAGATAAGTCGGCAGGAACGTCGTCAGCGCGGCATAGCCGCCATGGGCGCCGATGCCGAACAGGCCGCCGACCAGGGTCGAGCGCAGCACGTCGCGGTGGAAGATGCCGGAGAGCGTGGAGAAGAACGGCGCCTTGGCGTCGGCTGCCACGGCACGCACCGGTTCTTTCAGTCCCCGCCGGATGTAGATGATGAGCAGCGCCGGCAACAGCCCGATCGCAAACAGGATGCGCCAGGCGATGTCCGCCGGCGCATAGGTGAACACCAGCGCCGACAACAGCACCGCCGCACCCTATCCGATCGCCCAGGCGCTCTGCACCGAGCCAAGCGCCTTGCCGCGATGCTCGGGGCGGATGATCTCGGCCATCAGCACCGCGCCGACGGCCCACTCTGCGCCGAAGCCGAGGCCCTGGATGGCCTTGAGCACCACGAGCTGGGTGTAGCTCATTGCGAATGCGCAGGCGAAGGTCGCGAGCGCAAAGGTCAGCACCGTAATCTGGAGCGCCTTGACGCGACCGAAACGGTCGCCGAGCGCGCCGCCGAGCCAACCGCCGAACGCGCCGAAGAACAGCGTGACCGAGCCGAGCAGGCCGGCATCGGCCTTGCTGATGCCGAAGGCCGCGATCAGTGCGGGGATGGCGAGGCCGAACATCTGGACGTCGAGCGCATCCAGCGCCCAGCCGCCAAAGCTTGCCCAGAACGTCCGCTTCTCAAGCGGCGAGCATTCGCTGTACCAGTTTGACATTGTTTCCCCCTTGAATTGTTTATTGCTTGATGTCGTTGAAGGCCGCGGTCACCGGATCTCGGCGTGATAGCGGAAGCGGTCCGCCGGCCCCCGCGAGCGGCGCCATTCGATCGGCTGTCGCTCCAGATCGAGCGCAAGGCGCTCGATCACGATCAGCGGCGCGTGCGCTTCGAGCCGCAATAATCGCGCCTGCATCTCGTTGGCGGTCTCGACCGTCAAGATTTCCTCGGCGGAGACGACGACCTCGCCGCAGCGCTCCTCGTAGAGCGGATACAGCAAGTCGCCGAACTCGGCCGTATCGATCTCGAGAATTTCAGCGAAACGCGATTGCTGGAGCCAGATCTCTTCGGCGAGCAGCGGCACGTCGTCGATCAAACGCAGGCGCGACAGGCTGATCACGGGCTCGCTGACCGGAATACGCAACGCCGATGCCACGGCCGTCGTCGCGGGCACGCTCTTGCGCCGGATGATGCGGCTCTTCGGCACGCGCCGCTCGCCGCTTTCGGACTGGAAGCGGAAGAAGCGGAACAGCGAGGAGTTGAAGCGCGCGCGGCGCACGAAGGTGCCGCGGCCCTGCTGGCGCTCCAGCACGGTGTCGGCGACGAGCTGGTCGATTGCCTTGCGCACGGTGCCGATGGCGACGCCGTAATGGGCGCCAAGCTCGGCCTCCGACGGAATCGGCTCGCCCGGCCGCCATTCATTGCGGTTGATCCGCGCGGCGAGGTCGTCGCGCAGGCGCTGGTAGCGTGGCAGGCGGTCGTCGCGCGGAGTTGAATTCATATAGTCATATAGATGACTAGATGAGAAGGGAGTCAAGCACTACTGAGGTACCGCACAGCCGGCAAGCCGCAGCGAGCGCGAGGCCGGATCGCAGACTTCGCCAACCCGGCCTCGCCTTCGCAATCGTCAGTTCATGGTCTTGGGCATGCAGGGCGGCTCCTTGTAGGGCGCCGTGGCATAGGCGCCCACTGCGGGAGCCCTGACGCAATCGGCCGTCGCATGGGTTGCGGCGCGGCGCACGGGAGCGCTGTCGCGTGCGGCTGCAGCCTGGGTTTGATAGACGGAAGCGGCGATCAGGGCGGCCGAGACGAAGGTCAGTCGGGTCATGGATTTTCTCCGCGTGACAAACGGACGGCGAAGGTTTTTCGACGTCCTGAGTGCAAGAGCGGAATGCCCCGTGAGATATTTCGGCCGCACGTTCAAACAAACGCGAGCAGCGCCCCTCACCCCAATTGAAACACCGCGACCGGCTGCTCGTAACCGCGCACCGTGACCTCGCCGAGCGCCACCGCATCCTCGCCGTCTTCGCCGAGCGCCTCGCGCACGGAGGCGGAGATCAGGAGCTGCGAGCCGAACTCCTTGTTCAGCGCCTCCAGCCGCGAGGCGAAGTTCACGGTGTCGCCGATCACCGTGTATTCCTTGCGCCGGGGCGAGCCGATATTGCCGGCCACGACCTCGCCGAAATGGATGCCGATGCCGATACGCAGCGGCCAGCTCGTCTGCGCATTGATGTGGTCCATCGCGGTCAGCATCTCGCGGCCGGCGGCGACCGCGCGATGCGCGGCATCGGAGGCCTCCAGTGGCGCACCGAACAGCGCGAGAAAGCCGTCACCCAAAAACTTGTTCACAATGCCACCCTGGCGATCGAGAATGTCGACCAGTACGGCGAAGGCGCCGTCGAGCCGGTCGACGACCTCCTGCGGCGTGCGCGACTGCGCGCCGGCGGTGAAGCCGCGGAAATCGACGAACATCACGGCGACGCGGCGGAGGTCGCCGGCCGCACTGGTCCCCTCCGCCATCAGCCGCTCCACCACCTGCGGCGAGACGTGCTGGCCGAACAAATTGGTCACCCGATCGCGCGCGGTGGTGGCCGCAATGCTCGCAGCAAATTGCCGCCGCAACCGCGCGCCGACAGCGCCCGCGAGCACGCCGCAGATCAGGATGATAGTGCTGCGTACCGCGTGAAAGTAGATCAGCGGTTCGCCGGCGTCGTTCGCCGAATTGTAATACAGCGCGACGGCCAGGAGTTCGGCCGCGGCCACAAATCCGGTGAAGGTCGACAGCCAGAAATCGAGCCGGAGCGTCGAAAGAATAATGAAGATGAAATAGGCCAGCGGCAACACGAAACCGAGCGCCTGGCTAGCGCCCATGCTGCGAATTTGCAGGATCAGGATGATCGTCGGCAGCGATGTTTCGATGAGTGCGCCGATATAGCGCCGGATCACCGGTAGGTCGCGATCGAGTTCGAGGTTTCGCCTAATCTGGCTGTGGACCCAGACCTCGAAAAGGATGAAGCCCGCCAAGAGGGTGTATTCGCGGACGAGGCCTCCCGTCCCGCGCCAGATCCGGTTCACGATGGCAGGGTCGATCAGGTAGGTTGAGGTGAGGAACAAGATCATCACGCAGCCGGTGATGATCAGTGCCCGCACACGGAGCAGCTCGGTGCGCAGCACTTCGCGCGTCAGCTCACGCTCGAACTCCTCCGACAAGACGGCTTTCTGCCGGGCTTTTCCGCTGACCAAGCTGACCACTCCACCCCTCGATTCCGGGGCAGTCTGCCTCAATCCAGCGTGCGGCGGAAGCGCGTCACGGCGATGGTCATGGCGACCAGCATCAGGACAGCGAGCGCGGCGGCGTCGAAACGCAGATTCGGCATGGAGGCGCCCTTCAGCATGATGGCGCGGACGATGCGGATGTAATGCGTCAGCGGCAGGCCTTCGCCGACATATTGCGCCCAGGCCGGCATGCCAGCGAACGGGAACATGAAGCCGGACAGCAGGATGCTCGGCAGGAAGAACATCATCGACATCTGCATGGCCTGGAGCTGGTTCTGCACCAGCGTCGAGATCGTATAGCCGATCGACAGATTGGTGGTGATGAACAGCGTCGAGAGCAGCGCCAGCAGGAACAGATTGCCGAGCACGGGCACGCCGAACAGGAACACGCCGATGCCGATGATCAGGAAGGCCTGGACGAAGCCGACCAGCACGTAAGGAATGATCTTGCCGAACATCACCTCGACCGGCTTGATCGGCATCGACAGCAGGCTCTCCATAGTGCCGCGCTCGACCTCTCGCGTCACCGAGAGCGCGGTGAAGATCAGCATGGTCATGGTGAGGATGGTACCGACCAGGCCCGGAACGATATTGAGACTGGAGTTCGCAGCCGGATTGTAGCGGGCGTGCGCGCGGATCTCGAACGGCATTTCCGGGGGATTGCCGATATAGAGATCGTGCGCCAGCGCAGTCTGCACGATCATGCCGAGCGAGCCGAGTGCGGCGCTCGCCGCGACCGGATCGGTGGCATCGGCCGCGACCAGCAGCGCCGGCTTGTCGCCGCGCCGCACCGCGCGCTCGAAGCCGCGCGGGATCTCGACGCCGAACAGCACCTTGCCTGATTTCAGGAGATTGTCGAATTCGTCGACGTCGTGAACCTCGTAGATGAAGCGGTAATAGGCGGTGTTCTCCAGCGCCTTCAGCACCGAGCGGGCGAGATCGGAATCCTCCTGGAGCAGCACCGCGCTCGGTAAATTGTGCGGCGTGGTGTTGATGGCATAGCCGAACAGCAACAGCTGCATCACCGGCAGCATCACGATCATCGCGAACGACACCCGGTCGCGCTTGAGCTGGATGAACTCCTTGATCAGCATCGCATAGGAACGCTTCCAGAAGCCGAAACGCTCGCGGATTTCGTGCGCGGGAGCCGGATGATCGACGGTGCTCATTGGAAATTGTCCTTGGAGCGGCCCATCAGCTCGATGAAGACGTCTTCCAGCGAGGGCGCGGATTTGTTCCAGTGCAGATCACTCTTGTCGCGCCACGGCGCGATGCTGGCCTCTAACGCGGCAACGTCGCGCCCCGAAACATGCAGCGATGTGCCAAACGGTGCGACCATGTCGATTCCGGGTTTGCCGGTGAGCGCGGCCGTGAGGTCGTTCAAATCGTCGCCCGTTACGGTGTAGGTCGTGAGCGCAGATCCCGCGATCACCTCCTCCACCGTGCCGTGCGTCAGCAAATGGCCGTAGGCGATGTAAGCGATCTCGTGGCAGCGCTCGGCCTCGTCCATGTAATGCGTCGAAACCAGCACGGTGAGCCCTTCGGCCGCGAGCGCATGGATCTCGTTCCAGAAATCGCGCCGCGCCTTGGGATCGACGCCGGCCGTCGGCTCGTCGAGCAGCAACAGCTTTGGACTGGGCAGCGTGCAGGCGCCTAACGCAAGCCGTTGCTTCCAGCCGCCGGAGAGCTCGCCGGCGAGCTGCTCCTCGCGGCCCGAGAGCCCGAGCCGCTTGATCATGTCGCGCGCAGCACCCCGCGCATCGCGCATGCCATAGAGCCTCGCGACGAATTCGAGATTCTCGCGCACGGACAGGTCCTGATAGAGACTGAAGCGTTGGGTCATGTAGCCGACCTGGCGCTTGATTTTTTCCGCATCCTTCAGGATGTCATAGCCGAGGCAGGTGCCCTCGCCGCTGTCGGGCGTCAGCAGGCCGCAGAGGATGCGGATGGTCGTGGTTTTGCCTGAGCCGTTCGGCCCGAGAAAACCATAGATCGAGCCGCGCTTCACTTGCATCGACAGATCGTGCACGACCTCACGACCGCCGAACGATTTTGTGAGGCCCTTGACGTCGATCGCGATGTCATTGCCGGCGTTCATCGCTTGTCCGCCACCGGGGTTTTGGGGTTGAGATAGACACTGATCGGCTGTCCGACGCGCAAGGCATCCGGCCGCGACGGCCGCGCCTGGATCAGGTAGACGAGCTTGTTGCGCTCATCGAGGCTGTAGATCACCGGCGGAGTGTATTCGGCGTTGGTCGCGATGAAGTAGATCTTTGCGGTGAGATCGGCGGCACAATTATCGCAAGAGATCCGCACCTCGTCACCGATTGAAAGTTTCGGCAACTGCGTTTCCGGCACGAAAAAGCGCAGCTTCAAGTTGCCGGGCGGCATGATCGAGAGCACCGGCCGCTGCGCCGCCACCATCTCGCCCTCGCGGAAATAGATCTGCTGGATGGTGCCGGCGACCGGCGCAAAACCCTTGCGTCGCGCCAGACGCGTTTGCGAGGTCACCACCCGCGCCTGCGCAACCCGCAAATCCGAGACCGCGGAATCGAGCGCCGCCTGCGTGCCGGAGCCGGTCTTGCGCAGGGAATCCGCACGATCGAAGACCTGCTGCGCATTGGCCAGCGTCGCCTTGTTCTGGTTGAGATCGGCGAGCTGAAGATCGTCGTCGACGTCATAAAGGGCGTCGCCGACCTTCACTGCATCACCCTCGCGGATATCGAGCTTCGTCACCCGCCCCGCCTCGTCCGGGCTGACATAGATCATGTCGGCCTCGACCCAGCCCTGGAAGCCGGGATCGCGCTTCTCGTTGCATCCGGCAAGACCGGTTGCGAGCACGGCGGCCAATGCGAATGAAAAAAACGCGTGCGACGACCTCATGTCGTCCTCCGTTCGCCAAAAATCAAATCGAGATGGACGCGCAGCATGTCCTGCGCGTCGAGCGGCGCGTGCCGTGCAAACAGGCTCTGCCAGATCACCGCGATCATCGCCGGCGCAATCAGGATCTGCGGATAGCGCGCGAGGTCCCTCTCGCGGATCTCACCGCGGGCGATGGCGAGCTCGATCAGCGCGCGCATGCCGGCCATCCCGCGCGAGACGACTTCGCGGTAGTAGAAATCGGCGACCGACGGAAAGCGTGGCCCCTCGGCCACGATCAGGCGCACCAGGTCTCCGCGCCTTGTACCGATCACCTCTTTCAGAAAATTGTTCGCAAAGGCTTCGATCAGATCGCGCACCGAGCCCGTCAGCGGCGGCAATGCATTGAGCCGCGCCACCACCGGCACGATCACGGTGCGCACCAGCTCCTCGAACATCGATTCCTTGTCCTTGAAGTGCAGGTAGATCGTCCCCTTCGCGACGCCTGCGCGCTTGGCAATGTCGTCGAGCCGCGTCGCGGCAAAGCCGCGCGCAATGAACTCCTCCATTGCCGCCTCCACGATCGCCGCGCGCCGCTCGGCCGCGCGTGTGGCACGGCTTGATGCCGGAGCAGCGGCTTCCCCTCTGGTTTCGGGCTTGTGAGTGGCTGCTTTGGCCGTAGCCGCTTTGGTGGGCGTTTTTGTCATTCTCAATTTATGACTGACTAGTCAGTCATAGTCAATTGCGGCTTAGATCGCCTCGTGGATACGAATTAGCATTGACTAATGAATTAGCCATTGCTAATTAAACGACATGATCGAAGCCGCCCCCAATCCCGTCACCGCCGTGATGCGCGCCCTCGCCGATCCGACCCGCCGTGCGGTGTTCGAGCGCGTGTTCGAGAGCAAGGAGATCAGCGTCGCCGAGCTGACGCGCGGCAGCGGCGTGACGCAGGGCGCAATCTCGCAGCACCTGAAATCGTTGAAGCTGGCGGGCCTCGTCGCCGAGCGCGCCGAGGGCCGCAACGTCTATTACCGCGCCGCGCCCCAAGGCCTCGAACCGCTGGTCACCTGGATGGATCATTACGGCGTCTTCTGGCGCGAGCGCTTCGAGAACCTGCGTGACCTCTTGAAGGAGATCGACCCGTGAGTGCAGCCGCGTTGAAAGCCGAGACCCAAGACATCGTGCTGGACGATGTCTTCCCTCACGCGCCCGAGACGATCTGGAAAGCGCTGACCAGCGCCCAATTGATTGCGCGCTGGCTGATGCCACCGACCGGTTTCGAGGCCGTCGTCGGCAATACTTTCACGTACCAGACCAAGCCGGGTGGCAACTGGGACGGCGTCATCCATTGCCGCGTTCTGGAGGTCATACCGAACCGGCGCCTCGTCTACGCCTGGAAGGGCGGCGATGAGCGCAACATTGGTTACGGCGCGCCGCTCGATACTGTCGTCACATGGTCCCTCACCCCGGTCGAAGCCGGCACGCGGATCCAGCTGATTCATGCGGGCTTCGTGCTGCCCAGGAACGAGAGTGCCTACACCATCATGAGCGGCGGCTGGAAGAAGGTCGTCCGGCAGCTCGACGAGATCAGCGGCGAAGAGAGTTAGGAGTCATCACAATGGACAAGCCCTTTACCGGCGGCTGCGCCTGCGGCGCGATCCGCTATTCGATCGCCGGCGAGCCTCTGTTCGCCAACCATTGCCAGTGCCGGGACTGCCAGCGTGAAAGCGGCACCGGCCACGGCTCCTACGCCACCTTCGCGCGCGCCGGCGTCAACGTGACCGGCCGGGCCAAGACATGGGACATGGTCGGCGACAGCGGCAATGTGAAGACGCGCGCCTTCTGCCCCGAGTGCGGCGTCGCCGTCTACATGACCTTCAAAGCCATGCCCGACATCTTCACCATCCGCGCCGCGAGCCTGGACGAGCCCGCCCGCTACAAGCCGCAAGTGGTCACTTACGCGGCGCGCGCCTATGACTGGGATCATCTCGATTCCAGCCTGACCAAATTCGAGACAATGCCGCCCAGTTAGGATACTTGGTGCGCTCCCGCTCGCGGGAGAGGTGAACAGCCAGCACCTTCGCTATCTCAACTATGAAACTTCAGCCCATCAACGATCTTGTCGATCACCTTGCGATCGGCGCGCATCGCGATGCCGACGAGATTGAGGTCAGTGCGCGCAACCGCCTTCACCACCTCGCGATTGGCGGCATCATGCGTGGTCTTGAACATGTCCTCGGTGTAGACCGCCGGCGTGACATTGCGCGTGAGTGCGCGATCGAGTGCGCGTGACAAGGCCGGACCATCGGCTCCATAGATCAGGATCGGCTGGCCGATCAGCGCAAGATATTTCGTGCTTGAGGCATCCTCATAGGCATCGCCGATGCACTCCGGAAAGGCGGCAGCGACGCCGCTCGTCAGGAACGATGCGACATTAAGCTTTTGCCAAGCCTGAAGATCGTTGCGAATGACAACGGCGATCTTGGTGTCGAACTGCATGAATTCTCCCAACACACATCCAAGCGTCGGGAAAGAAAGAAGATTCCCCGCGCAGATGGCGGCGGACATGAACGTAACCCGGATTGACCCATCGATCACAGCTCGCAAATTTTCAATGGAGATGCGACGGGCTGCGCTTCTCCTCGCGAGTCAACTCGGGTATATGTCGGCGCTCTGTCACCGAACTGTCATAAAGCGTGCATGTCCGAAACCGGCGCCATCAAGCGAGCCCTCGAACCCGTACAACGGCTTGCGAAGGCCAACGGACATCCGATCCCCGAGGACGGGAAGAAATCTAGCGGCTTCGTTGTTCCCGCCGCTGGTGAGGCGCCCGGTTCCGCGTTCCCTGACAACGCACCTTCGCACGACGAGTCTTTGCAAGCTGGCCTCTCCGCCGATGAAGCTCGTGCAGAGGCGACTGCGCCGGAAACCCCGCCTTCTCGCGATGCGGTGCCGCGCGCGACCGAAATCGAACTCAAGCTGCTCGTGGCTTCCGATCGTCTGGCGGCTTTCAACGATGCGCCGATCATCGCGACGAATGCGCGCAACAAGGGGACGCGCAAGCATCTCAAGGCCGTGTATTACGACACGCCCAAGCGCGCGCTCCGGCGCGACGGGTTCAGCTTCAGGGTTCGCCAGAGCGGCGCGCGATTCACGCAGACGGTGAAGGCTGAATCCGGCAACGATCCGCTGCGCCGTGGCGAGTGGGAGGCAGCCGTCCCGTCGATGACGCCGGACATGGCGCTGGCCCTGCCGCTGGTTTCAGACAAGCTGCGCGCCGATCTCGAACGTCACGCGATCGAAGCCGTGTTCAGCAGCGACATTCACCGGCATCAGCGCCTCGTCGACTTGCCGTCCGGCACCATCGAGGTCGCCTTCGATCAGGGACATCTGACATCCGGCAATCGCTCGCTGCCGGTGAGCGAGATCGAGCTGGAACTCAAGAGCGGCAGCCCGTCCGCCATCTGGGAGCTGGCGCTGCGGCTCGCCGAGCATGGTTCGGTGAAACCTTCGATCCGGACCAAATCGGCGCGCGGCTTTGACCTCGCGGCCGATACGCCGCCGCGGGCACCGAAGCCGCCAAAGCTTCGTCTCGATTCCTCCACGTCACTCGACGAGGCCTTTTCCGAGATCCTACGCTCTTGTCTGTTGCATCTGCTGCAGTCGTTGCCGGCGGCCGAGGACGGCCGCGATCCCGAGGGGATGCATCAGCTTCGTGTTGCGCTACGGCGCCTGCGATCCGCACTCGACCTGATGCGGTCGGTGGTGTCGTTGAACAAGCTCGAGCTGATGCGCGCCGAGGCGAAGTGGCTTGCGGCAAGTCTCTCCGGCGCACGTGACTGGGACGTGTTTCGGCAGGAGACGTTGCGGACTGTCGCCGATGGCTGTCCGTCGGTTGCCGGCTTCGACACACTGGGTGATCTCGCCGACGAACGTCGCGCGACCTGCTACGACAAGGCCCGCCTCGCCCTCGCCGACCGGCGCTGCCAGTATTTCGTGATCGGGCTTGGCGCCTGGATCGAAGCGCGCGGCTGGCGCAGCGAGGTTGCTCCCGAAGGTCTGGCGCAACTGGCGGAGCCGGCGATCCATTTTGCACGAAACATCCTGTCGGTGCAGCATGCGAAGGTGCTGAAGCGCGGCCGTCGCTTCAAATCGCTGCCGACGGAGGAGCGGCACCGGGTCCGTCTCGCCGCGAAGAAGCTGCGCTACGTCGCCGACTTCCTGCTCCCGCTCTGCGGGCAGCGCAAATCGGTGCGGCGCTTCTCGCGCAGGCTCGCCGACCTCCAGCAGGAGCTTGGTGTCTACAACGACATGGCGACGACGACGTCATTGCTTGCGGACGTCGATGCGGGCTCGACCGGCAGCGGCATGGCGGCGGCGGCGATCGCCGGCTGGCAGGCCCACGCCATGGTGGGCATCGAAGCGCGCCTGCTGAAAGCCTGGTCGGAATTCAGCGGCGCCAAGGTGCCCTGGTCGGTGGATGCGTCGGAGCAACCGGCAAAACTGGTGCAAACCAATGCGGGATGGCTACGCTAGCCCTTGATGGCTGCGCTTAGCCTTTGGCGTCGCAGGCCCAGGCGCGGATCACGCATTCCTTGCCGCCAAATTTGTAGCATTCGCGCGTCGCGGCATTAAGCGTGGCCGAGATCTTCGGCTTCACGGCATAGCCATAGGCGCCGCAGGGGTTGGCCATGTCGACCGACATCGCCGCACAGGCGCGCTTCATCGTCACGGTCGCGCAATCGCCCTTGCACTGCCTCTGTGCAGCGGCGCGCGCTTCGTGCTCGGCACCATAATCATAGGCCTGGCCGTAGGCGCCGCACTTGCCGACGGCAAACGCGCCGGCCGCATGGGCTTCGGTCATATGACGGGCGCCGGCGACACAAACCGACAGCGCAAAGAAAAACATCGCGCAGCGGCGCGCGACGACGTTCGAAACCATGGAAAAGCCCCTCCCCCCAAGGCAGGTGGAGAGGACTCTAAGCGCGGGACCGTTTCCAGATGGTGAACGAGGGGTTGAAATCGGGACGATTAGGTGGTGCCGTAGGGCGGATTAGCGAAGCGTAATCTACCAAATGTGCCACCGCAGAGACGACACCGTCATCCGCGTCTTGCCGCTTCCAGCGCCTGCGGCGTGTCGATGTCGAGGAAGGCGCCCTCGCCGTCCACCGGCACTTCGGCAACCGCTTCCGTGTGCCTGGCGATCAAATGCCGTGCGCCGATGTCGCCGTCGAGCGTCATCAGCTCCTTGAAGAAGCGGCGCGACCACAGCACGGGATTGCCGCGGCGGCCGTCGCTGACGGGCACGACGATGAGATTGCCGCGGTCCGGCGCAAAACCGTCGATGAGACGATCGATCAGGCCGGCGTCGATCAACGGCATATCGCCGAGGCAGACCACCGCGCCGTCGCTCGCTTCGGAGACGGCCGCGATGCCGGCCTTGACCGAGCTCGCGATGCCGCCCGCGAAATCCGGATTCTTGACGAAACGCACCTTCAGACCCTTGAGCGCCTGCTCGACCAGCTCGGTCTGATGGCCGGTGACGACGATCACCTCGGAGGCCTTGGAGGCCAGCGCCTGCTCGGTCGCGATCCGCACCAGCTTCTTGCCGTCGAGCTCGGCGAGCAGCTTGTTCGGTCCGCCCATGCGGGTCGAGCGTCCGGCCGCGAGCACGATGGCGGCGACCTGGCTGTTGCCCTCGATCTCCGGCTTGGCGCGCGGCTGCGGCCGCGTCACGATCTCCATCAGGAGGCCGCCGACGCCCATGCCCATCAGCTCGGAGCGCGTCACCTCGATGCCGGCGAGCAGCCGCATCAGCACCCAGTCAAAACCGTTCTCGACCGGCGAGCGCGCACAGCCCGGCGCACCCAGCACCGGCACGCTGCCGGCGCGCGCGATCAGAAGCAGATTGCCGGGATCGACCGGCATGCCGAAATGCTCGATCTCGCCGCCGATCTCGGTGACGGCCGCCGGGATCACGTCGCGGCGATCGGCAATCGCGGACGCCCCGAACACGATCACGAGCTCGGCGCCGAGCGCGAGCAATTCCTTGATCGCCGCCGACAGCGCGCGCTCGTCGTGCTGCACGCGACGCTCGGCGATGATGCTGGCGCCGGCCGGCGCGAGGCGCTCGGCGGTGACGCGCAGCGTCTTGTCGACCACCTTCGATGAGAGCCCCGGCAGCAGTGTCGAGACCACGCCGACGCGCTTGATCACGTAAGGCGCGATTCTGAGCACATCCTTGCCTGCAGCCTTCACCGCGGCATCGCGCAAATTGCCTTCGACGCCGAACGGGATGATCTTGACGGTGCCGACCATCTCGCCTTCGACCACCGGCTTGTAGGCGGCGAGCGTGGCGAAGGTGATGGCCTCGTCGATGTTGTTGATGCGGTCGACCGCGGCGCGGTCGATCACCAGCAGACCGGGGCGCGCGGCGAACAGATTGGCGCGGCCGGTGAAGGCGCGCTCGACGTGAATGCCCTCGCCGCCGATCGCAAGCGCGATGCTGGCAGCCGCGACGTCCTCGGAGACGTCGCCCGCCTCCATCCGCACCACGACGACGTCCTTGATGCCGGCGCGCGTCAGCGCCTCGACCTCGGCAGGCCCGATCGTCGTACCTTTCTTCAGCACCAGCGGACCCTGGCGCAGGGTGTGGACGGTCACCCCGCCGATCGCATCCTTGGGGCTCGCCGGGCCGAATTTCATGCCGCTTCTTCTTTTTCTTTTGGCGGTAGCCGAAGCACCGCCGTGATCTCGGCCATGATCGACACCGCAATTTCAGACGGCGAGACCGCGCCGATCGCAAGCCCGATGGGCGCGTGGATGCGCGCGATGTCGGTGTCCCTGGCGCCCTGCGCCCGCAGCCGGTCGCCACGCTTGGCGTGCGTCTTCCGCGAGCCGAGTGCACCGATATAGAAGCAGTTGCGCTCGAAGGCGTGCAGCAGCGCGGGATCGTCGATCTTCGGATCGTGCGTCACCGCGACGAAGGCGGTGTAGGCGTCGACATTGAGCGGCGGCAGCGCCGTGTCCGGCCACTCCGCGACCAGGGGAATATCGGGGAAGCGCTCGGCGCTCGCAAACGCCGTGCGCGGGTCAACCACGGTGACGTCATAGCCGAGCGAGCGTGCCAGCGGCGCGAGGGCCTGGCTGATATGGACCGCGCCGATGATGACGAGCTTTGCGGTCGGCGCGTAGACGTTGAAGAACAGCTTTTTGCCGCCGGCTTCGACATTGGCGCTCTTGCCCATGCGAAGCTGCTTGTCCAGCTCGGCGCGCAGCGGATCCTTGGCGAAGTCCCCGGCCTTCACCAGGCGCTGCTCGCCGCTCTCGGTGTCGGTCACCAGAATGACCGGCCGGCGTGCGGCGCGCTCGGCATTGAGTTCGTGCAGGATTGCGAGCTTCACGGCTAGCCGACCTTCTCGACGAAGACGCGGATGGTGCCGCCGCAGGACAGACCGACATTCCAGGCGGTCTCGTCGGCGACGCCGAACTCGAGCATCTTCGGCTTGCCGCTCTCGATCACGTCCATGGCCTCGGTGACCACAGCGCCCTCGACACAGCCGCCCGAGACTGAGCCCAGGAATGTGCCTTCGTCGTTGATCACGAGGCTCGATCCCGCCGGGCGCGGCGCCGAGCCCCAGGTCTCCACCACGGTTGCCAGCGCGACGCCACGGCCGGCCTTCTGCCAGTCCTCCGCCGCCTTCAGGATATCCTCGTCGCGATCGAGCATGGTTGGCCTCTCAAGCTACGGAGCGGATCAGGCTGCGGTGATGCGGCGGCAGCGGCCCGGAGAGCGTTTTGATCAGCTCCTGGATCGAACTCAAATTATGTACCGGGCGGAATTCGTCAACGTGTGGGAGCATCATTTTGATGCCCTGGGCCTTGGCTTCGAAGCCGCCGAACCGCAGAAGCGGGTTCAGCCAGATCAGCCGCCGGCAGGATCGGTGCAGCCGGTCCATCTCGAAGGCGAGCTTGGAATCGGCCTCCCGCTCCAGCCCGTCGGAGATCAGGAGCACGATGGCGCCCTGGCTCAGCACCCGCCGCGCCCACAATTTGTTGAAGTTGTGCAGCGAGGCCGAGATCCGCGTGCCGCCGGCCCAGTCCTCGACAGCCGCCGAGCAGCTTGCCAGCGCCTCGTCGGGATCGCGCTGGCGCAGCGCGCGTGTCACATTGGTCAGGCGCGTGCCGAACAGGAACACCGAGACGCGTTTACGCGCGTCGCCGACAGCGTGAAGGAAATGCAGGAACAGGCGGGTGTACTCGCTCATCGAGCCGGAGATGTCGAGGAGCGCCACGATCGGGGCCGGCTTCTCGATCCGTCCCAGGCGATGGATGTCGATGATGTCTCCGCCGGTGCGCAACGACGCGCGCAGTGTGCGGCGCATGTCGAGCCGCAGGCCGCGCGGAGTGGGCTGGTGCCGGCGCGTCAACAGTTCCGCCTGCGGCAGCCGCATCATCTCGATGGCACGAAGCGCCTCGGCGATCTCGGCTGCGCTCATCTGCGCAAAATCCTTCTTCTGAAGGATTTCCTTGTCGGAGACCGACAGGCGCAGATCCTGCTCCTGGTGCTGCGGCGTCTCCGTCATCCGCGGCTGCGACATCGCTTCCTGAACGCGACGCGAGGCGGCCGGCGGCTTCTTCTTGGCGCCATCCGGCAACGGCACCGAATCGAGCATGTGCTTCCACTCTTCGGAGGCGCGGAAGAACAGGTTGAAGGCCTGCTTGAATATCAGCGCATGCTCGTGGCGCATGACGAAGATCGACTCGAGCGTCGTGAAGACGTCGGCGCGGCTGCCGATGTCGATCACCTGAAGCGCGTTCATGGCATCGATCACCGCGCCCGGCCCGACCGGCATGCCGGTCGCACGCAGCGCACGCGCAAAGCCGACGATATTGTCGGCGAACTGCTCGGTCTGCTCAGGCGCAAGGTGGTTGATGGCCATCGTTCAGCACTCTCACTCGTCCCGTCGCGACGCGCCGATGACGAGCTCAGTCGTGACGCGAGATCAATTCTCGCTCGTCGCTTCCTTCAGCACCTTCTGCAAGGTGTCGCCCTGCATCCGGGTGATGTCGTCCTGGTACTTGAGCAGCGCGCCCAGCGTGTCACCGACCACTTGCGGGGTCAGCGAGCGGGCGTCGAGCTCGGACAGAGCGGTGGCCCAGTCGATGGTCTCGGCGACACCGGGCGACTTGTAGAAGTCCTGGTTGCGCAGCGCCTGCACGAAGCGCACGACCTGCTGCGACAGCTTAGCCGAGATGCCGGGCACGCGCGACTTGACGATCGCGAGCTCGCGATCGGCGGCGGGATAATCGACCCAGTGATAGAGACAGCGCCGCTTCAGCGCGTCGTGAATCTCGCGGGTGCGGTTGGAGGTGATGATGACGATCGGCGGATGCGGCGCCTTCACGGTGCCGAATTCGGGGATCGTCACCTGGAAGTCGCTGAGGATTTCCAGGAGATACGCTTCGAACGCTTCGTCGGCGCGGTCGAGCTCGTCGATCAGCAGCACCGGCGGACCGGCGACGTCGGGCTCCAGCGCCTGCAGCAGCGGCCGCTTGATCATGTAGCGGTCGGCAAAGATGTCGCTCGAGAGCTGGTCGCGGTCGGTGTCGCCGGCGGCTTCCGCCATCCGGATCGCGATCATCTGCGCGGCGCTATTCCACTCATAGACCGCGGAGGAGACGTCGAGGCCTTCGTAGCACTGCAGGCGGATCAGCTTCCGCCCCAGCGCCGCCGACAGCACCTTTGCGATCTCGGTCTTGCCGACGCCGGCCTCGCCTTCGAGAAACAGCGGCCGCCCCATACGCAGCGAGAGATACGTCACCGTCGCCAGCGACCGCTCGGCGAGATAGCCGCGCGAGGTCAAAAGTTCGAGCATCGCATCGACCGATGCCGGCAAGGTCGCTGAAGTCATGAAAGGCCAGTCTCGTTTGCGCCCTCAACGGGGCAAGTATTGGGCCAGTTGATGAGGCCCATCATTCCTTGGCATTGGCGGCATCGAGGGCGCGCCGCGTCAGCACGCCGATAAGATGCGCGCGGTATTCGGCGCTGCCGTGAATGTCGCTGTTCAGCCCTTCCGCCGGCACCTCGATGCCATCGAGCACCTTCGACGCGAACCGCTTCTTCAGCGCTTCCTCGAAGGCCTCGACGCGGAACACGCCGTCCGAGCCCGCACCGGTCACGGCAACGCGGACGTCCGACGGACGCCGCGCCACGAACACGCCGACCAGCGCATAGCGCGAGGCCTGGTTGCGGAACTTGATGTAGGCCGCCTTCTTCGGCAGCGGGAACATCACCTTGGTGATGATCTCGTCGGCTTCGAGCGCAGTCGTGAACAGGCCCTGGAAATACTCCTCGGCCTTGAGGCGGCGCTTGTTGGTGACGATGGTCGCGCCGAGTGCGAGGACTGCGGCCGGATAATCCGCGGTCGGATCGTTGTTGGCGAGCGAGCCGCCGATCGTGCCCTTGTGGCGCACGGCGGGATCGCCGATTTGGCTGGCGAGATTGGCCAGTGCCGGAATCGCCTCGCCGACGATGGCGGAGGTCGCGACCTCGGCGTGCTTGGCGGTGGCGCCGATCACCAGCGAACGGCCCTTCATCTCGATCGTGTTGAGCCCCTCGATATGGGAGAGGTCGACCAGATGCGGGGGGCTTGCGAGCCGCTGCTTCATGACGGGAATCAGCGTGTGACCGCCGGCGACCAGCTTGGCGTCTTCGTTCTTCACCAGGAGGTTGGCAGCCTGCCGCACGGTCCCGGGGCGATGGTATTTGAATTCGTACATGGGGGTGTCCTGATCGCGGGATGCGTGCGCGGGTTACGCGAGATCGGATTTCGCCATCGCCTTCGCGCCGGCGGCGATCGAGGCGACGATGTTCTGGTAGCCGGTGCAACGGCAGAGATTGCCTTCAAGCTCCTCGCGAATGGTGTGGTCGTCGAGTTCGTGGCCCTTGCGATGCACGATGTCGATCGCGGTCATGATCATGCCGGGCGTGCAGAAGCCGCACTGCAGGCCATGGTGCTCACGAAAGGCCTCCTGCATCGGATGCAGCGGCGCGCCATCGGCCGCCAGTCCCTCGATGGTCTTCACCTCATGGCCATCAGCCATCACGGCCAGCGTGGTGCAGGATTTCACGGCCTTGCCGTCAAGATGCACGACGCAGGCGCCGCACTGCGAGGTGTCGCAGCCGACATGGGTGCCGGTCAGCCGCAGATTCTCGCGCAGGAACTGCACGAGAAGCGTACGCGGGTCGACATTGCCGGTAACAGGATTGCCGTTCACGATAAGGGAGATTTTTGCCATAAGCACTCTCTATCAGCGCCCCGACGGGTCCCGTCGAAGCGGTTCTTTTTTATAATTATTCCAACCCATCATATGGGCCATTATGGCCGGGGGCAACATTGCCCCGGGCGCAACGTGCCATGACGAAAGCGAGGACGTTCAGCCCTGTACCGCCTTGGCGAAATTCGCGAAAAACTCATCGGCCAGCTTCTTGGCGGTGCCGTTGATCAGGCGCTGCCCGAGCTGCGCCAACTTGCCGCCGATCTGCGCCTCGACCTCGTAGGACAGCAGCGTGCCGCCGTCCTTCTCCGCGAGCTTGACCACCGCGCCGCCCTTGGCAAAGCCGGCCACACCGCCCTCGCCTTCGCCCGATATCTTGTAGCCGTTCGGCGGGTCGAGATCGCTCAGCGTGACCTTGCCTTTGAAGCGCGCCGAGACCGGGCCGACCTTCATCTTCGCCGTTGCGCGAAAACCGCCGTCGTCGGTCCTCTCCAGCTCCTCGCAGCCGGGGATGCAGGCCTTCAGCACCGCGGGGTCGTTGAGCTTTTCCCACACGGCCTCGCGCGGCGCCGCAAGCTGGACTTCGCCGTTCATTGTCATGGCCATGGGGTGCCTCCGGGGATATCGAACTTGGATCGCATCAGAATAACATTGCTCAAGTAACGCACGGAGGCCGCAAAGGAAAGGGCAGCCCCCGGTCACGTGCAATGCATATTCGCACCTGCAAAATGCCTTGTGCGGTCGGTCAGGGATTGGCAGAGCCGAAGCATGGTGATTAGGTCCAGCGCAACATGAGCACAGCCCTCTCCCCCCTGCTTGCGCCGATGCTGTCGAGTGCAGCCATGCGCGCCGTCTGCGATGACCGGTCCACCCTGCAAAACATGCTCGATTTCGAGGCAGCCCTGGCCCGGGCCGAGGCCGCCGCGGGTGTGATTCCCGCATCCGCAGTGGGCCCGATCGAAGCCGCCTGCAAGGCTGACACCTTCGACATGGCCGCGCTGGCCGAGGCCGCGACCCGGTCGGGCAATCTCGCGATCCCCCTGGTCAAGGTGCTGACCGCGAATGTCGGCAAGGCCGACAGCGAGGCTGCGCGCTATGTGCATTGGGGTGCCACCAGCCAGGACGTCATCGACACCGCGACCATGCTCACGCTTCGCGCAGCAATCGATGCGCTGGACGCCGATCTCAGCCGCGCCATCAAGGGCTTTGCGACACTTGCCCGCGCCCATCGCAATACCGCGATGGTGGCACGGACCTGGCTTCAGCACGCGCTGCCGATGCCATTCGGGCTGAAGGCTGCCGAATACGCCTCGAGCCTCGCCCGCGCCCGCTGCCGCCTGCGGCGGCTCCGCCGCGAGGGCCTTGCGCTACAATTCGGCGGCGCCGCCGGCACGCTCGCAGCCCTCGGCAACAACGGGCTCGCGGTGGCCGAACGGCTGGCGCAGGAGCTGAACCTGCCGCTGCCCGAAGCGCCCTGGCACACCCATCGCGACCGCATCGCGGAGGCCGCTTCAAGCTTCGCGATTCTCGCCGGAAGCTGCGGCAAGATTGCGCGCGACGTCTCGCTGATGATGCAGACCGATGTCGGAGAAGCGTTCGAGCCCGCTGGCGAGGGCCGCGGCGGCTCGTCGACCATGCCGCACAAGCGCAACCCGGTCGCGGCCGCAAGCGCGCTTGGCTGCGCGACCATGGCGCCGCAACTCGCCGCGACGATTTTTGCGGCCCAGGTGCAGGACCACGAGCGCAGCGCCGGGCCCTGGCACGCGGAATGGCCGACGCTGCCGCAATTGATGCTGGTCACCTCGGGCGCGCTTGCGGCCATCGTGGACATTGCCGAAGGGCTGGACGTCGATGCGGCGCGCATGCGCAGCAATCTCGATGCGACGCACGGGCTAATCATGGCGGAAGCCGTCACCTTTGCGCTCGCTGACANNCCCATCATCTGATCGAGGCCGCGAGCAAGCGCGCGGTTGCCGAAAGGAAACATCTGCGCGAAATTCTCGCCGCCGATTCGCAGGTCACTGCGCATCTGACGCCCGAGAAAATAACGGCACTATTTGAGCCGATGGCCTATCAAGGGGCATCGCAGGCCTTGATTGACCGGCTGCTCGACAGCCTCGACCGCGAATAGAGCAGCCCTGAGCGGAAATAAAACGGAGACGCCGCATGCCCATGATCGATGCCGACGGTTGCCTGATCAACGTCTCCGTCGAGGGCCGCGACGGCGGACCGACCTTGATGCTCTCCAACTCGCTCGGCTGTACGCTGCAGATGTGGGAGCCGCAGATGAAGGCGCTGACGCAGGTATTCCGCGTCATCCGCTACGACCGCCGCGGCCACGGTAAGTCAAGCGTAGCCCCCGCGCCCTATACGATGGAACGTTTCGGCCGCGACGTGCTTGCGATCCTCGACGATCTCAACATCGAGAAGGTGCATTGGTGCGGCCTGTCGATGGGCGGCATGGTCGGGCAATGGCTTGGCGCCAACGCGCCGGAGCGCTTCGGCAAGCTCATCCTCGCCAACACCTCCTGCTATTACGCCGAGCCGACCAAATGGCTGGAGCGCATCGACGCCGTGAAGAAGGGCGGCATCGCCGCGGTCGCCGACGGCGTGATCGCCGGCTGGCTCACCCAGGATTTCCGCGAGCGCGAGCCTGACATCACCGCCAGGATGAAGGCGATGCTGCTCGCGACCCCGGTCGAGGGCTACCTGGCCTGCTGCGAGGCGCTGTCGACCCTCGACCAGCGCGCGCTGCTGCCTGACATCAAGAGCCCGACGCTGGTGATCGCCGGCCGCCACGACCAGGCAACCCCGATCTCCGCGGGCGAGCTGATCCGCTCGAATATTCCCGGCGCGAGCATGACCATCATCGACGCCGCGCACATTTCCAATGTCGAGCAGCCGCACGCGTTCACCGACGCGGTGGTGGGATTCCTGACGCAACGCTAGCAACGACCGTCATTGCGAGCGCGGCGAAGCAATCCAGAAATCCATCCGCGGTGACAGACTGGATTGCTTCGCTACGCTCGCAATGACGAAGGAGGAAACAATATGGACGATCAGAAGCGCCGCGATGCCGGCATGAACGTGCGCCGAAAAGTGCTGGGCAATGCCTGGGTCGACAAGTCGATCGCCAACCGTAACGCCTTCAACACCGACTTCCAGGACATGATCACCCGCTACGCCTGGGGCGAGATCTGGACGCGGCCGCATTTCGACGAGCGCACGCGGCGGGTTCTGGTGATCGGCACCATGGTCGCGCTTGGGCAATGGGACGAATTCCGCCTGCACGTGCGCGCGGCACTTGCCGAGGGCGGCTTCACCCCCGACGATATCAAGGAAATCTTGCTGCAGCAGGCGATCTATTGCGGCGTACCGGCGGCGAACCACGCCGTCAAGGAAGCCTCAGCGATTGTGCAGGAGCTCGGCCTGCTCAAGACCTAGCGGCGCAGTGTCTGCGACGTCGACGGTCTTCGGCGCAGCCGCCGGCCGCTCGATCACCAGCACGACCGCGGCACCGAGCAGCAGCAGAAGCTCGGTGGCGTGCAGCCGAAGCGCGGCCATCTCGCCGACCTTCGAGGCCATCACCATGCTCACAAACGAGATCAGGCTGCCGATCGCGAGCGCAATGCCGAGCGCCTCATCGCTGGCCCCGCTCTTGCGGGTGCGCGGAATGGCGAGCAGCGCGAGATAGATCGCGAAGAACGCCACCACGGTCAGCCGCCCGAGTGCCAGCAGCCAGGCCGCGCGCACCGTGCTCAGGCCGGACATCTGAAGCTGGTCGCTGAGGAACAGCGCCACGGCAACGCTCGGCCGCTCATAGAGGCCGTGCACCGGCGCCACCATGATGTTGAAGGCGACCATCGTCCAGGCCGGAATGAAATAAGCCGCCACCAGCGCGCCGTTGACCGAGCCGATCCGCCAATTCCTGAACATGCCGCTTCCCGCTTCGCCTGCTACCCGCCTTCGAGGGAAGGCTTTGCCGGGAGCTAACTCGCATCGGACTGTGGCGGCAATTTAAACCTTTTGTTTACCTTAACCGGCCGGTAGGCGGCGCCGCCCCGCCCAAGAAAAAGGCCCCGCCTTGCGGCGAGGCCTCCTTCACTCCTGGGCTCCCAGATCTGGTTCCAACTCTACTTGTCATCCTGACGGTGCTGTCCGCCCTGCTGCTGACCGGGCTTGTCGCCCTGGCGCTGCGGATCCTGCTGCTGCTGGCCGGGCTTTTGGCCGCCGCCCTGCTGGCCGGGATTCTGGCTCTGCTGGCCCGGCTTCTGGTTCTGCTGGTTCGTCATTGGGGGAACTCCCTTGTTGGACGTCAGTGCGGACTAACCGTCAGCATCGACTTTGGTTGCTCCGCGAACCCGGTTCCTCGCAGTTGCGGGAACTGCGATATGACACCCGAAACCGAAATGACCTCTGTACAAGCCTTTATGCCGAGACATGACCAGTTGCAGCCGCCAGTTCCCTCCTGTTACAAAACGGGAAGAACGCTCAAGGGCTGCCGGGGCCCGAGAAGAAACTTAAGCACTCTCTCGAAGACCTCCCTTTGAGTCGCGTCAGGTTTGGGTAACGGCAGCCTATGGATTATTTCACCCAGCAGCTCATCAACGGCCTCGTGCTCGGCTCCATCTACGGCCTGATCGCGATCGGCTACACGATGGTCTACGGCATCGTCGGCATGATCAATTTCGCCCATGGCGACATCTTCATGATTGGCGGCTTCATCGCGCTGATCACCTTCCTGATCCTGATCTCGCTCGGCCTGACCGCGATCCCGGTGATCCTGCTGGTGGTGCTGCTGGTCTCGATGGCGATCACGGCGCTCTATGGCTGGACCATCGAACGCATCGCCTACCGGCCGCTGCGCCATTCCTTCCGCCTCGCACCGATGCTGTCGGCGATCGGCATGTCCTTCGTGCTGACCAACTACTCTCAGATCGCGCAAGGCGCGCGCGTCAAGCCGATCCCGCCCCTTATCACCGGCGGCTACACGCTGCATGAGAGCGCGGACGGCTTCGTGATCCGGCTATCCAACGTCCAGATCCTGGTGGTCATCACCACCATCGTGTTGCTGGCGATCTTCACCTGGCTGGTCTCGCGCACGCGGCTCGGGCGCGACATGCGCGCCTGCGAGCAGGACCAGACCATGGCTGCGCTGCTCGGCGTCGACGTCGACCGCACCATCTCCATGACCTTTGTGATCGGCGCTGCGCTCGCCGCGGTCGCCGGCCTGATGTACCTGCTCTATTACGGCCTGGTCGATTTCTTCATGGGCTTTGTCGCCGGCATCAAGGCCTTCACGGCCGCCGTGCTCGGGGGCATCGGCTCGCTGCCCGGCGCCATGCTCGGCGGCCTCGCGATCGGCCTGATCGAGACGTTCTGGTCGGCCTATTTCTCGGTCGAGTACAAGGACGTCGCCGCGTTCTCGATCCTGATTGTCGTGCTGATCTTCATGCCGACCGGCCTGCTCGGCCGTCCCGAAGTCGAAAAAGTCTGACGGACCGCCCCGCGTGACAGCCACCCCGCACAAGACCAGCAACGCAAGTCGCACCGCCGGCATCCCCTTCCTTCTGAAGACCGCTTTCATCAACGCAGCGATCGCGCTGGTCCTGTTCTCGCTGATGGTCGGCATCCGTACCGAGGCGGGCTCCGACGGCCAGCTCACCTATTGGACGCGCTTCGGCGACCTCGCCGCGCTCGTCGGCGCAGTGTTCGGCGGCTCGATCGTGATCGAGCTGCTCAGGCAATGGATCGGCCCGACCGGCGCCGAGAAGCTGGTACCGCCAGCCGTGCAGAGCGGGATATCGTTCATCGGCCGCTACCTCGCGCCAGCGCTTCTGATCTTCACGCTGCTGGTGCCCGTGATCTTCTATAACCAGCGCTACATCCTCGACCTCGCGATCCTCGTGCTCACCTATGTGATGCTGGGCTGGGGCCTCAACGTCGTGGTCGGGCTCGCCGGCCTGCTCGATCTCGGCTACGTCGCCTTCTACGCGGTCGGCGCCTATTCCTACGGGCTGCTCGCCACCAGTTTCGGCTGGTCGTTCTGGGTCTGCCTGCCGCTCGCCGGCATCCTTGCCGCGTTCTGGGGCGTGTTGCTCGGCTTTCCCGTGCTGCGCCTGCGCGGCGACTATCTCGCGATCGTGACGCTCGCCTTCGGCGAGATCATCCGTCTCGTGATCATCAACTGGCAGGAGCTGACCGGTGGTCCGAACGGCGTCTCCGGCATTCCCCGCCCCTCCTTCTTCGGCATTCCGCTCGACAACAGCGACGACGGGTTGGCTGCGAAACTCGGCATCGAATACTCGCCGACCCATCGCATCGTCTTCCTGTTCTATCTGATCCTGGCGCTGGCGCTGCTGACCAACTGGGTCACGATCCGCCTGCGCCGCCTGCCGATCGGCCGCGCCTGGGAGGCGCTGCGCGAGGACGAGGTCGCCTGTCGCGCGCTCGGCATCAACACCACGACGACCAAGCTCACGGCATTCGCAACAGGCGCCATGTTCGGCGGCTTTGCCGGCGCGTTCTTCGCCACCCGCCAGGGCTTCATCAGCCCGGAATCCTTCACCTTCCAGGAATCGGCGCTGGTGCTCGCTATCGTCGTGCTCGGCGGCATGGGCTCCCAGCTCGGCGTCGCGCTTGCGGCACTCACAATGATCGGCGGCTTCGAGCTGTTCCGCAGCCTCGAGAACTACCGCATGCTGGTGTTCGGCATGGCGATGGTGCTGATCATGATCTGGCGGCCGCGCGGCATCATCGGCCATCGTGCACCGACCGTGTACCTGACCAAGGCGCAAGCCATCTCCTCCGACCTCGTCAAGGAGGGGCACGGATGAGCGGCGAACCAATTCTCAGCGTCGAGCAGCTCACCATGCGCTTCGGCGGCATCGTTGCCGTACAGGAATTGTCATTTGCGGCCGAACGGAAGAAGATCACCGCGCTGATCGGACCGAACGGCGCCGGCAAGACCACCGTCTTCAACTGCATCACCGGCTTCTACAAGCCGAGCGGCGGCGCCATCCGCCTCACCCATGACGATGGCCGGCAAATCGCGCTGGAACGGCTCAACGATTTCCGCATCGCCAAGCAGGCCAAGGTCGCCCGCACCTTCCAGAACATCCGGCTGTTTCCCGGCATGACCGCGCTCGAGAACCTGATGGTGGCGCAGCACAACGCGCTGATGCTTGCCTCTGGCTTTACGTTTCTCGGCCTGATCGGCGTCCCCACCTATCGCGACGCCGAAAAGCGGGCGATCGCGCTTGCTACCGACTGGCTCAAGCGGATCAACCTGCTCGACCGCGCCGATGACGCCGCCGGCAATCTCGCCTATGGCGACCAGCGCCGGCTCGAGATCGCGCGCGCGATGTGCACCGAGCCCGCGCTTCTCTGCCTGGACGAGCCGGCCGCCGGGCTCAATGCGCGCGAGAGCGCCGCGCTGAGCGAGCTGTTGCTGTCGATCCGCAACGAGCTCGGCACCTCAATCCTCCTGATCGAGCACGACATGTCCGTGGTCATGGAGATCTCCGACCACATCGTGGTGATGGACCATGGCGTGAAGATCGCGCAGGGCACGCCGCGAGAGGTCCGCGACGATCCCAAGGTGATCGCCGCCTATCTCGGCACCGACGAGGACGAGGCTGTGGCCGTGATGGAGAGCGGGTCGTGACGTCTGCCCCCGCCCCCCTGCTCGCGATTCGCGGCTTGCGCGCCGCCTACGGCAAGATCGAGGCGCTGAAGGGCGTCGACGTCGAGATCAATGCCGGCGAGATCGTGGCAATGATCGGCGCCAACGGCGCGGGCAAATCGACGCTGATGATGACCATCTTCGGCAAGCCGCGCGCCCGTGCCGGCCAGATCCTGTACGAAGGCCGCGACATCACCGACGTACCCACCCACGAGATCGCGCATCTGCGTATCGCGCAGTCGCCGGAAGGCCGCCGCATCTTTCCGCGTATGAGCGTGGCGGAAAACCTCCAGATGGGCGCGGACGCCACCGAATGCACCGATGCGGAGCGGGAGGCGACGCTGGAGCGCGTGTTCACGCTGTTTCCGCGGCTGAAGGAGCGCTACGTCCAGCGCGGCGGCACGCTGTCCGGCGGCGAGCAGCAGATGCTGGCGATCGGGCGCGCCCTGATGAGCCGCCCGCGCCTGCTCCTGCTCGACGAACCCTCGCTCGGGCTCGCACCGCTGATCGCCCGCCAGATTTTTGACGCGATCCGGACCCTGAACCGGCAGGACGGCCTGACCGTCCTGATCGTCGAGCAGAACGCCAACCATGCGCTCAAGCTCGCCCACCGCGGCTACGTCATGGTCAATGGCCTGATCACGCTCGCCGGAACCGGCGCCGAGTTGCTGCAGCGCCCCGAGATTCGCGCCGCCTATCTGGAAGGCGGCCGGCACGGCTGAGCCGCCCAGGTCGGGGCTGAGCCCGGGTTCAGTGCGGCGGAATGCGCCGAAATATCTGCGCTTGTGCCCGTATTTTGCCGGTGACTTCTCCCGGGATTCAATCAAGAATGGCGCCGGTTTGAACCGGGCCAACCCGGCAACTTCCACAGGCGATCACCCACGAGGTATCTCATGAAATCACTGAAGCTCATCGGTCTGGCATTCGGCGCTTCGATCGCGCTGTCGAGCGCGGCATTCGCGCAGGATGTCACCATCGCAGTCGCAGGCCCGATGACAGGCACGGAGTCCGCATTCGGCCGGCAGATGAAGAACGGCGCCGAGATGGCCGTGGCTGATATCAACGCCGCCGGCGGCGTCAACGGCAAGAAGCTTGCGCTCAATGTCGAGGACGATGCCTGCGATCCCAAGCAGGCGCGCTCGATTGCGGAAAAGATCGCCGGTGCCAAGATCCCCTTCGTCACCGGGCATTACTGCTCGTCGTCGTCGATCCCGGCGTCGGAGGCCTATGCCGACGGTAACGTGCTTGAAATTACACCTGCGTCGACCAACCCGCTTTTCACCGAGCGCAAGCTCTGGAACGTGGCGCGCGTCTGCGGCCGTGACGATCAGCAGGGCCTGATCGCAGCGCAGTACATCGCCAAGAACTTCAAGGGCAAGAACATCGCGATCCTCAACGACAAGACCACCTACGGCAAGGGTCTGGCGGACGAGACCAAGAAGGCGCTCAACAAGGCCGGCATCACCGAGAAGATGTACGAGTCCTACAACAAGGGCGACAAGGACTTTAACGCGATCGTCTCTCGCCTGAAGCGCGACAACATCGATCTCGTCTATGTCGGCGGCTACCACCAGGAAAGCGGCTTGATCCTGCGCCAGATGCGCGACCAGGGCCTCAAGACGATCCTGATGGCCGGCGACGCGCTTGCCGACAAGGAATACGCCTCCATCACCGGCCCCGCCGGCGAGGGCACGCTGTTCACCTTCGGCCCCGATCCGCGCGAGAAGCCGACCGCGAAGAAGATCGTCGACGCCTTCAAGGCCAAGAACATCGATCCCGAAGGCTACACGCTCTACACCTACGCGGCGATGCAGGTCTGGTCGCAGGCGGCCAAGAAGGCCGGCACCACCGACGCCAAGAAGGTCATGGAAGCGATGAAGGCCGGCAAGTGGGACACCGTGATCGGCCCGATCGAGTATGACGCCAAGGGCGACATCAAGCAGCTCGACTACGTCGTCTACAAGTGGGACGCCAAGGGCAACTACGCCGAGATCAAGGGCAACGGCACCTGAGACAGGACGGCTGACCCTTTAATCAGACCGACGTCAACGCCCCGGTTCGCCGGGGCGTTTTCTCTTGCAGTCCGATCAGACGGCTGCGGACAATTCTCCGCCCGCAGCCTCTTGCGCCTTCCGGAGCGCTTGCAGCAGATCGTTCGGCCGAAACGGCTTTTGCAGGCAGACCACGCCGTCAAGGCCGGGCGCCTCGCCGATGAATTCCAGCGCAGTCATGCCTGATACCGCCACGATCGGAAATCCCGGAACCCGCTCGCGAATAGCGGCCATAACCTCGATACCGCTGGTGTCAGTCAGAAAAATGTCGACAATCGCAGCGTCGAAAACGTCCTCGCCGAAGGCCTTCAGTCCGGCCGCGCCGCTCTCCGCTTCAACTACGTCATAACGGTTGACCCGAAGGACGATCGAGACCATGGCGCGGACGTCCTTCTGGTCGTCGACAACAAGGACACGGGGCATGGGAACAACTCCCAGATTCATATCATTAATTGGTTCAATTCAACGGCGACGTCCGCCAAGGCAGTATGGGTCGGTCCAGTAAAGCCAACCTTACCGATTCCCTATTCCGATTCCCTGTCCGCGTTAAGTAAGCTGTAACCCTCGGTTGAGTCGCGGGCGCGTTCCCTCAGGACATGCGCCCGGAGCCGGCTACCATGGAGGCCAAGGCAGAAGACCAAGGCAGCCGGCCAACGCAGTCATGTGGACTACCCATGCCGACCCAGCGAGAGGTCAACGTGCACGCAAAGAACGACCGAAGCACATTTCTTTCGACCTTGCCGGCCGCGCAGAGCGATCGCACTGCAGCATTGGCGATCGTCGGCGTCTCAGCGATCCTGTTCGCGCTGGCGGTCCCCTTCGCGGGCAAACCGCTGATCCAGGTGCCGGCCTTCGTGGCCAGCTACCAATCGGCGCTCGCCGTCAGTGACATCATCACCGCGGTTCTGCTGCTGTCGCAATTCGCAGTGTTGCGCAGCCGCGCGCTGCTGCTGCTATCGACCGGGTATCTGTTCACCGCAGCAGCGGCGGTGACTCACGCCCTCACCTTCCCGGGGCTGTTCGCACCGACCGGGCTGTTGGGCGCGAGCACGCAAACCACGGTCTGGCTCTACATGATCTGGCACGGGGGATTCCCGCTGTTCGTGCTGGCCTATGGCTGGCTCAAGGACGACAACGGCGGCAGCAAGATCGAGGGGCCGACCGCGCGTCCCATCGTGCTCGCCGTCCTCGGCGTGATCGCCGCGATGGTCGTCATCGCCTGGATCGTCACGGCACAGCACGATCTGCTGCCGGTCCTGCTCAGGGACGGCCGCTACACCACCACCATGATCGGCGTGGTGTCGTTCGTCTGGTCGCTGAGCTTCGCGGCGTTGATCACGCTATGGTTCCGCAAGCCGCATTCGGTGATCGACGTCTGGCTCATGGTTACGATGTGCGCCTGGCTGTTCGACATCGCGCTGTCGGCGATCGTCAACATGGCCCGCTACGATCTCGGATTCTATGTCGGCCGTCTCTACGGCCTCTGCGCCGCGAGCTTCGTGCTCGCCGTGCTCCTGATCGAGAATGTCCGCCTCCAGGCGCACACGGTGGGCCTCGTCGGCCGGCTGCGCGAACAGTCGGCCTCGGATCGCGACTTCTACTCAAAACGCCTCGCGCTGTATGGCGCCGTTGTCGAATCCTCCAACGATGCGATCATCACCGAGTCGCTCGACGGCATCATCACCGGCTGGAACAAGGCTGCCGAGCACCTGTTCGGTTATTCTGCCGCCGAGGCCATTGGCCAGTCGATCTACCTCGTGGTGCCGGAGGACCAGAGAGCCGAAGCCAGGGGCATGCTCAACCGCATCAGCGGCAACGAGTCGATTGCCCAGTACGAGACGGTGCGCATCCGCAAGGATGGCCGTCAACTCGACGTCGTCCTGAACGTCTCGCCGCTGCGATCGGACGGTGGGCAAATCATCGGCGCATCCAAGATCGCCCATGACATCACCGAGGAAAAGCAATCGCGCGAGAAGCTGCGCCGCGAGACCGAGGAGCGCCAGCGCATCTTCGAGACGTCGCGCGACCTGATCCTTGTCACCGACGGTTTTGGCAATTTCATCCAGGTCAGCCCGAGCGTGAAGGACATCCTCGGCTTGAGCCCGGAGGACATGATCGGACACAGCGCGACCGACTTCATCCATCCCGACGACCTCGAGAATACGCGCAGCGAGATGCGCGCGGCGCGCCGCGGCCAGACCAAGCGCAGCTTCGAGGCGCGCTACTACCATTTTGACGGCCACGAGGTCACGCTGAACTGGATGGGCACCTGGTCGGAGCCGGTGAAGCGCCATTTCTTCATAGGCCGCGACCTCACCGAGAAGCAGGCTGCGGAGGCCCAGTTCCGACAGGTCCAGAAGATGGATTCGATCGGCCAGCTGACCGGCGGCGTCGCCCACGATTTCAACAATGTGCTCACCGTCATCACCGGCACGATCGGCATCTTGGCGGATGCGGTCGCCGACCGGCCAGAGCTCGCCGCCATCACCAAGCTGATCGACGATGCCGCCGAGCGCGGCGCGCAGCTGACCAAGCATCTGCTCGCCTTCGCCCGCAAGCAGCCGCTTCAGCCGCGCGAGATCGATGTCAATGCGCTGACGCTCGAGGCGGCCAAGCTGCTGCACCCGACACTCGGCGAGCAGATCTCCATCCTGCCGCAGCTCACCGAGGATGCCTGGCCCGCTCTGGTCGATCCGGGCCAGCTTTCCACCGCGATCCTCAATCTCGCGCTGAACGCGCGCGATGCCATGCCCGACGGCGGCACGCTGGTGCTGGAGACCCGCAACATCTTCCTCGACGACGGCTATGCCAGCATGAATCCCGACGTCGTCGCCGGCAATTACGTGATGATCGCGGTGAGCGACACCGGTTCGGGCATTCCGGCGGCCCTGATCGAGCGGGTGTTCGATCCCTTCTTCACCACCAAGGAAGTCGGCAAGGGCACCGGCCTCGGCCTCAGCATGGTGTTCGGCTTCGTCAAGCAATCCGGCGGCCACATCAAGATCTACAGCGAGGAAGGCCACGGCACGAGCGTGAAGATCTACCTGCCGCGCTCCACCGGCGTGCAGGAGACCGAGTACGAGGCGCTCCAGAACGTGCCCATCACCGGCGGCGACGAGAGAATCCTCGTCGTCGAGGACGACGCGCTGGTGCGGCAGTATGTCATGACCCAGGTCAAGAGCCTCGGCTATACCGCGCTCGAAGCCGCCAACGCGGCCGAAGCCCTCGTCATCATCGATACCGACAAGGACATCGACCTGCTCTTCACCGACGTCATCATGCCCGGCAACATGAACGGCCGCCAGCTCGCCGACGAGGCGGCGCGGCGGCGCCCCGAGCTGAAGACGCTGTTCACCTCAGGCTACACCGAAAACGCCATCGTCCATCACGGCCGGCTCGATTCCGGCGTGCTGCTGCTGGCAAAGCCCTACCGCAAGTCGGAGCTCGCCAAGATGCTCAGGACGGCGCTGGCGAGTTGAGCGTACCGCTCGCCTGCGCTATCGCTGAGGCGATGCAGCGGAGTGCCGTCCTTGAAGAACCTCCTCACCGATATCGCCGGCGTCCGCGTCGGCCACGCCCATGATGCAAAACTCGCCTCGGGCACGACGGCGATCGTGTTCGACCAGCCGGCGGTCGCGGCGATCGATGTCCGCGGCGGCGGTCCCGGCACGCGCGAGGACACGTTGCTCGACCTTGCCAGCACACAGGATCGCGTCGATGCGATCGCGCTATCCGGCGGCTCCGCCTTCGGGATCGAGGCCGGCGGCGGCGTGCAAGCCTGGCTCGCCGAACAAGGCCGCGGTCTCAATATCCGCGGCGCGTTGATCCCACTTGTGCCGGGCGCGATCCTGTTCGACCTGCTCAACGGCGGCGACAAGGCGTGGGGCCGCTTCGCGCCCTATCGCGATCTCGGCTACGCAGCTGCTGTCTCCGCCGGCACCGAGTTCGCGCTCGGCAGCATTGGTGCCGGATTGGGTGCCACCACAGCAACTTTCAAGGGCGGCCTCGGCTCGGCGTCCGCCGTCACCAGCAGCGGCATCACAGTCGCGGCGCTCATCGCCGTCAATGCGGTCGGCAGCGCCACCGTCGGCGACGGACCGTGGTTCTGGGCGGCGCCGTTCGAGGTCGACGGCGAGTTCGGCGGCCGTGGACTGCCTGACAAATTTACCAACGACATGCTCAGGATGCGCATCAAGGGTGGCCCCGCCGTAACCGAGCGCGAAAACACCACGATCGGCGTCGTGGTCACAGACGCGGTGCTGACCAAGCCCCAGGCCAAGCGGCTGGCGATGATCGCGCATACCGGCTTCGCGCGCGCGATCTATCCAGTGCATGCCCCGACCGATGGTGACGTTCTGTTCGCCGCCGCCACATGCGTGAAGCCGATCGATCCGATCGCAGGCCTCACCGAGCTCGGCATGGTCGCCGCCAACGTCGTCGCACGTGCGATCGCCCGCGGCATCTACAGCGCGACCGCGCTGCCGTTCCCGGGCGCGCTGCCAGCGTGGAAGGATCGGTTTGGCTAGGCTTCAGAGCGCGTTTACACGCTCATCGACATCGATGAAGAGGCCGAGGTAGCGGACGATCCCTGCCCTTGGCGCTGCATCATCTGCGCAAACCAGTCATAGGGCGAATTGCCCGCGCCCGAGCCATTTGAAGAGCTGGAAGCGCCCGGCACCGTCGTCGTCATCTTGAAGCCGTCGGCATAGGTGACGGTGGTGGTGGTCGAACCATCGGCGCCGGTCGACGTGGTCGAGGTCGACCCGCCGCTCGAGGATGACGACGAGGAGTCCGAGCCGCTGCCGGACGCATCGTCCGAACTGCTCGCAGCCTGCGCATGGTGGTGGCCGCCGTGATGGCCACCGGCGCCCTTCAGCGCCTTCGACATCTCGTCGAGGCTGACGCTGCCGTCGGAATTGCTATCGAGCTTGGAGAACACGTCGTCGGCCTGCGCCAGATTGGTGCCGCCGGCGCCAAGCGCTTTCTCGAACTCGGACTTGGTGATCTGGCCGTCGCCATTGGCGTCGATCTGCGAGAACAGGTCCTTCAGCGCGTCGTCCTGGCTCGTCGAAGTCGAGGATGTCGAGCTCGATGACGTGGAGGTGGTCGAGCTGCTCGTGGCGCTCGTGCTGTCCGACGACTGGCTTTGCGCGGCGATCAGCGCGCTCATCGTCTCCGGCGAGATCTGCGCGCAATTGCCGGAATTGACCGATGAGGTCGCGCCGCCGCTCGTGCTGTTGCTGCTGGTGTCGATCGCGAACGGATCGGTCGCACCTTGCGACGATCCGGTCTTCTGTGTCGACGACGAGGACTTCGAGTTCGTCAGCGATTGAATGGCATCGAGCGCACCCGAGACGGCGCCAAGCGCAAACAACATTGCACAACTCCAACCCATGCGGCATGCCGCGGCCAATGTTCTGGCCGTAAGGTCAGCAAGCGACGTGCCAGCGCGAAAAGCTCAATGAAATCCGTATCCGCCGCGCTTTTCAGGACCGGGGAACATCGGCAATTCATGCCGCCGACGGCAGAATTTTCCGCCCACAGGAAGCTCGCCCTCCCTGCATTGCCCGGCCGGGAGGCCCATGTTAGGCGAGGCCATTCGTCCCTTCGGCCGCCACGGGAAACAGCGCCATGACCCAAGCCTTCGCCCCCCGCCCCCTGGCAATCGCGCCCTCGATCCTGGCCTCGGACTTCTCCAAGCTCGGCGAGGAGGTTCGTGCGGTGGACGCCGCAGGCGCCGACTGGATCCATCTCGACGTGATGGACGGGCACTTCGTTCCCAACATTTCCTACGGCCCCGACGTCATCAAGGCGATGCGCCCGCACACCAAGAAGGTGTTCGACGCCCATCTGATGATCTCGCCCTGTGATCCCTATCTCGAGGCCTTTGCCAAGGCCGGCTGCGACCACATCACCGTGCATGCTGAGGCGGGTCCGCATTTGCACCGCTCGCTGCAGGCGATCCGCGCGCTCGGCAAGAAGGCCGGCGTCTCGCTCAATCCGGGTACGCCGATCAGCGTGCTCGAATATGTGCTCGACCTGGTCGACCTCGTGCTGGTGATGTCGGTCAATCCAGGCTTCGGCGGCCAGGCTTTCATCCACTCTGCGATCGGCAAGATCCGCGACATCCGCGCGATGACGGCGGGCCGGCCGATCGACATCGAAGTCGACGGCGGCGTCGGCCCCGACAATGCGGGCGCACTGGCAGCCGCCGGCGCCAATGCCTTCGTCGCCGGCACCTCCGTGTTCAAAGGCGGCACGCAGGAAGCCTACAAGACCAACATCGCAGCGATCCGCAACGCGGCGCTCGGGACCCGCGGCGAAGCGATCTGAAGCACCGCCACGCGCCCGCAAACCTGCGGTACTTACGGGTGTTGCGACGCGCAATGCCTACAATTGCAACCACGACCCGTACTCCTCCGGGCTTCCCTGATTCGTGCAAATCACCGCTAGTGATTCCTGCCTGATTGGACAGGAGCACATCATGACGACGACCCTGGTTTGGACTGGCGTGGCGTTGTGGATCGGTTTTTGTGCGTTCGTTGTGTTCGGCCCGTCGGCCGGACCGGTAAGGGTCACGGCGCGTTCGACCCGCATCATCGGCCACCGCTATCGGGCCTGATGCCATGCAGATCGCCCTCGTAAAGCGTCAGCCGAAACGCAGGTGCCGCATCCCGCGTCGTCCGCATCCGAACCTGGACTATTTCTTCGGCCGGCTCGAACGCACCGAAGGCGAGATGCGCGATGATCCCGGCGCCGAGACGGCGGACCTGGACCACCCATTCCGGTCACCGCGCCGGCATTGAAATCTTTTCTGGACCAAGACTGATGAAACCGCATTGCCCGAACTGCCTCAAGGAAATGACCAAGGCGTCAGTGTCGCGTAACCTCTTCAACTGCGAACCCTGCCGAGAGATAATTCAGTATTTCGGCGGCAGTGCGGATCACGGCGAGCCGGGGCCCCAGTTCTCCTGGCCGATCCGCCGCAAGCGTTCGGTCCACACCGCCCACGCGGCCTGAACTTTCCTAGCCCCACACCACGCCGGCGTCTGGTTTCGCAGCAGCCATCCGCGGCGGCCGCACCACGGTGACAGTGCAGGTCGCCTCTGCAGCCACCTTGGCCGAGACACTGCCGAGCCAGGTACGCCTGAACGAATTTTGCCGCGCCCCGATGATGAGATGGTCGACCGAGTTCATCTCGGCGAATTCCAGCAGCGCCGTGGCAGGATCGACCGCCTCCAGCACATGAACCGACAGCCGGTTCTCGTCCAGCTTCAACGGCGTGGCCCAATGCCGGAGCGCGACGAGGCGGTCGATGTGCTTGTTGGAGCCCTGCTCGTCCAGCGTCTTGTCGACGGCGATGCGATTGAGCTTCAACACATTGACGCAGGCGAGCCGGGCTGACGGCAGCGTCGCCAGGATGCGCTCCGTGGTGACCCGCAGCGACTCGTTCAGTTCCGGCGCACCTTCCGCCGTATCGAGCGCGACTGTCACGATCGGGCTCATCGCGATCTGCGTCGCGAGATCCGATCTCGCACCCGACGGCTTGACGTCGGGGTTGAAACGGCGTCGCCAGGCGACGCTGAGGGGATCGCGCTTCATCCGCTCCGCACGCGCCGTGAGCTTGACCTGGTCCGGATGGGTCAGATCGAAGGCGAGCTGGGCCGCTGTCGGATAACGCCAGTCCGGCTCAATCTCGAGGCACCGCAGCACCACCTCCTGGAGCCAGGGCGGATAGTCGCTGCGGAGCGCACGCGGCGGATAAGGATCGCGCCACAGCCGGCGCCGTATCGCGCGCAGCGTCTCACCCTCGCCGAAGGGACGTTCGCCGGTGGTGAAGAAATAGAGCAGCACCCCGAGCGAAAACAGATCGCTGCGCGGATCGTCGCGCACCCCCAGAATGCGTTCCGGCGCCATATAGGGCGCGGTGCCGTAAGGCAGGCGGAACTCCGCCTGCAACAGATCGGGCAGATGGTCATGATGCGACAGGCCGAAGTCGATCAGCACCGCTTCACCATTGTCGCGGAACATGATGCTGCTCGGCTTGATGTCGTGATGGATCACGTTCTGCCGGTGCAAATCGGCGAGCGCGGTCGCGATCTTCGCGACGAGCAGCCGAACCTCGTCGTAAGGCAGCGGCAGGTCGGGCAGCCGCTTGTAGAGGGTTGTCCCTGAAATGCGCTCGATCACGGCGTAGGCCTGATGCGCGAAATCGCCGGTGCCGTAGCAGTGCGGCACATGGGGCCCTGTCAGCCGGGGCAGGATCATCATCTCCATCTCGAAGGAGACGATCGCCGCCGGGTCCTCGCCCTCGGACGCCCTCGGAATCTTCATCAGCAGCGGCGCGTCTATGCCGACATGGGTGACGGTCCAGAGCGTTGCCATGCCGCCGGCATGCACGCATTCGCCGATCGTGTAGCCGTCGATGACGGCGCCGGGTTTGACCAGGGGTTTCGGCATCGGCGTCTAGCGCCCCTCCGACAGCCGGTCGGCGAGCCAGTGCGGCAGGCCGTTCTCACGGATCCGGTTCGCCGCGGTCGCGACGTCATAGGGCGCTCGGCAATAGGTGACCTGGCATGAGACCGTATCGAACAGCACGAAAGCCGCCGATGGATCGCCGTCGCGCGGCTGGCCGACCGCACCGAGCACAGCCAGCCATTGCCGCCCGCGCAGGAGTGGCACTGAAACATCGGTCTTGGGCACGAGGCCCGTCATCTTCGCCGTCACCGACATCGAATAAAGCGCGGGACGGTGAATGTGGCCGCAGAAGGTCACGTGGGCGGGGGTCGATATCAGGCTCTTGGCAGCGTCCGCCGTCGAGCGAATGTAGTGCCAGCGCTGGGGTTGAGACGCTTCCGAGTGCACGAACAGGCGGTCGCCGTCCTCGACGAGCATCGGCAGCTCGGCAAGAAACCGGCGCTGCGCGACGTCGAGCCGTCCGCGCGTCCATTCGATCGCAATCTGGGCCTCATTGTTCATGGTCTCGGACGAGGAGTTCACCGCCTGGTCGTGATTGCCGCGGACGGCGACGGCGCCCTGGGTGACCAGCTCCATCGCGGTATCCACGACCCATTCCGGATCGGCGCCATAGCCGACGAAATCGCCGAGCATGACGAACCGCTCCGCGCCCTTCGCGCGGGCCGCCTTCAGGCACGCCTCGAACGCCTGCCGGTTGCCGTGGATATCCGAGAAGACAGCGAGAAGCACGCACCCTCCACCCTCAAATTCTTAATTGACGCCGATAAAGCCAATTTGAGGGAGGCGGGCAAGATGCGCCAGGGCGGGGCGGTTGACCAGCGCTGCGCTTCCGCAATGGTGAAGAGCCTATTGCTCGTCCTTGGGCGGCATCCGGGGTGGTGGCAGCGGCGTGAAGACGGCGCCTTGCGCGCCGGCCGGCGGGGCATTGAACTCTCCGGTCGAGGAATCGCCGCCGCTGGTCTCGAGGATGACCTTGGGCGTCACATATTCCCGGACCATGTCGATCAGGCTGCCCTCGCCGCCGCCGAAATCCGCCGCGCGTCCGCCTTGCGGGTGGCCCGCAGCGATCTCGTTCTCGGCGGCATGGGTCTTATCGGCCAGGGTGTCGTTGTAGGGGACGCGGAAGGCGCGCGGGATGCCGCTCGGACGATGATCCTCGTCGAGTTCCTCGACCCACAGATAGATCGAGCCGGGATCGCCCTCCAGCGAATGCGGCTCGACGATCCGCGCCTTGAGCAGCTTGAACGCGGTGGGCAGCCGGTCCGTGCTGGCCCAGCCGAGCAGCCCGCGCATTTCCGTGAAGCTGACGACATAGAAGGCGCTGGTCACGACCACCGCGACCGCCTTCAGCGACCAGTGCAGCCGCGCATAGACCAGAACGACCAGCAGCAGCGCGCCGATGACGGCATAGGCGACCGACAAAGTGAGGATGACCGTCGGCAGATTAATCACGGCGCACCCTCGCGGCGTTCTTGCTCACACCGGTCCTCGGGTCGAGATCGGCCCCGTTGCGCCAAGTGCTGCGAAACGTCTCGAGAAGCGATTTCGGCCGCTGGTCCACATTGACCACCTTGCCTTCGGCGTCGAGCCGGAACCGCACCGCGGTCTTCTCGTCACCGGTGTGGTCGAGCGTGAACTTGTTGTCGAAGACCACCTGCGCGGTCGGATTGAGTTTCTGCACCTTCACATTGGCTGTGACAGGCTCGCCGGTCGTGGCGACGAAATGCGAGACGTTGACGGTGTATTCGCCGGCGACGATACCGCGTACCGTCACGATCTCCTCGCGGATGGGTGAAGCGATCTTCTTGCCGTTGACCATGATGAAGTCGTTGGCCCCGCCGCGATCGTCGCGATCGAGCGTGAGGAAGCCGGCCTCGCGGTGGCGATACCATGCGATGTTGCCGGCGGGATCCTGCACGAACAGGTCGAGATCGTCAGGGTGATTGTCCGGCCAGTCCAGCGTGATCATGAACTCGGCCTTGGAGTCGATCTTGCCCTCCTTGGCATCGGGAGAGACCGCGAGCAGCGCGAGGAAGAACAGGAAGGCGACCACCTGGAGCGCCTTGAACAGCATCACGCCCAGCGGATCGAACGGCTCCTCGCGCGGATAGAGACCGAAATCATCCATCATGACGGCGTTCCGGCGCCTTTGCGCTCCAGAACCGGCGTCACATAGGTCTCGGTCAGGACCACGGCGTCGGAGAACACCCGCTGGGTTGCGGAATCCAGCATGTAATACTGGATGCGGACCAGGATGGAACCGACGAGACCAGCCAGCGTCGTGTACATCGCAACCGCCATGCCGTCGCTCATCAGCCCCATCGAAGAGCGCATCGCGACCTTGTCGGCGGCATCCAGCCCGGCAATTGGCGCCAGCATGATGATGAAGCCGATGATAGTGCCGAGCAGCCCGAGCTTCATCAGCGTGTCGGAGACGAAAGCGCCGAAGCCGTTGGAGCCGCGCAGGCGGTCGGCAAGCGTCCGCAGCAGCAGCGTCTGATCGACCGGGCGATAATCCTGCGCCGCGGCTTTCGTCACAAGGCTGTCGATATGATCGCGCACCAGCCCGCGCGGCAGCGCGGTCGCGCTCGCATCGAGCACCTTACTGCCGTCGGGCGACGCCAGCACCGCGCGGCAGCGCCGTGCCGCCGCTCCTTCACGCGCGATCGCCCGTGTGCGCAGGAAGCAATGACCGCAGGTCAGGATATAGAGCACCGCGATCACGCTCGAAATGTAGGTCCGGTCCGAGGTCAGCATCAGATGGATCAGGCCGAACCGCCACAGCAGCACGACGGCGAAGATCGATAGCCCGGTAAAAATCATCCAGAACAGCAGCGCGCTGCGCTCGGATGGGTCGGTCGCGGTGTTCGCGATCGGTCCAATCGTCATCGAACTCATGCTGCACTGCTCCTGACCTGCGATTCCGCCCCGATTAGATCAAAGCCGCCGCGCCCGGTCTAAAGACCCATGCCCAATCCGGCTTGGGAAAATTGCCCGAGCTGCAATCTTGCCGCGCCTCGCAATTGGCAAGGTCGGGCTGCGTTGTTAGGCTGAGCTTACCAAACTTTGGGGTGATCGCATGCGCCTCGTGCTTCAGCTTGTCGCCCGTCTGCTTCTCATCGTTGCGCTCTGCCTGGGAGCCGCGACCATATGGGCCACGTTCGATGCCTATCGCAGCGTCGACCGGGCGACTGCGGCCTCCGCGCAGCGGGTCGCACAGGCGCTCCAGGCATTGTATTGGCACGAGCTCTTGCTGCGCAGCAGCAGGATGCGCGAGCATCTCGTGCCGGTTCCGGAGTGGCGGACGCTGGAGACGATGAAGCTGATCTCGCCCGGTGTCTGCGTCGAGTTCCAGCCGGCGACCTCATTCGAAAAGCCGCTTTGCGGCCAGAGCCAGGGGATCGGCAGGACGCCGCCGCGCTGGTTCGCTGCCATCGTTCCGACCTTCCTCGGCAGCCACGCCGAGGTGGTGCGGCCCGTCAGCCCCCGCGCTGCGGCCGCCGGAACGGTGGTCGCGACACCGGATGAAGCCGCCGCAATCTCGCTCGCGTGGGAGTACATTCTCAACGTGATCGACGTCGCGCTGCTGATGGCGGCGGCGATCGCCCTGCTCGCCTCGCTGGCGATCGCGCACACGCTGGCGCCGGCGCGGGCTATTGTGCTTGCCCTGCAACGCATGGCGCGCGGACAGTATCGCACCAAACTGCCGCGCTTCCGCTCCATGGAGCTTGGGATGATCGGCGGCGCCGTCGAGAAACTCGGCAGCCGGCTGGAAGAATCCGTCGAACAACGCGCGGCGCTGACGCGGCGCCTGATCGAGATCCGAGACGACGAGCGGCGCGCGCTCGCCCGCGAGCTGCATGACGAGTTCGGGCAAAATCTCTCCGCCATCCTGGCTTTCGCCAACACGATTGAGACGGCGAGTGTGAAAGACAAGGATCATGGCATCGCGCAGGACTCGCGCATGATCTCGCAGGCCACGCACCATTTGATGGCCTCGCTGCGCGATGCGCTGAAGCGGCTGCGCAATCCCCTGCCCGAGGAACTCGGGCTCGAGGCAAGCCTCGTCAACCTCGTCGACAGCTGGCGCTCGCAGAGCGCGACGCAGCCGACGATCCAGCTCGACCTCAAGGGCGACCTCACCGACATCAGCGGTCCGGCCGCCACGACCGCCTATCGCGTCGCCCAGGAATGCCTGACCAACGCACTGCGCCACGGTGCGGCCCGCGAGATCTCGTTACACGTCGAGCGGTGCGCGGGCGAGGACGATACGCTGCTGATCCGCGTCGTGGACGACGGCGGCGGCGATGCGGCGCGCGTGGCGCGCTCCGCCGGCTTCGGCCTCACCGGCATCCGCGAGCGCGTCGCAGCTGCCGGCGGATCATTGTCGATCCTGCCCGCAAGCCGCGGGCTCAGTGTCGCCGCGACAATCCCGCTTGCTGCATGAGGCCGCCATGAGCGAGGTCGCAGCAACAGGCATCTCGGTTCTGTTGGTCGACGACCATCCGATCGTCCGCCAGGGCTACCGGCGCGTGCTGGAGAGCCAGGGCGATCTCCACGTCGTGGCGGAGGCCGACAACGCTGCGGATGCCTACGGCGCCTTCAAGACGCATGACCCCGACGTCGTGCTGATGGACATCTCGATGCCCGGCGCCAGCGGGCTCGAGGCCATCCGCAACATCCGTGCACGCAATCCGCGGGCGCGGATCCTCGTCTTCACCATGCACAACGAGGCCGTGCTGGTGAAAGCCGCCTTCAGTGCCGGCGCTTCCGGCTTCGTCACCAAGAGCAGCGCCCCCTCCGCTGTCGTCAACGCCATCCGCAGCGTCGCCCGCGGCGAGCGGGCCATGAGCGACGACATCGCACATGTGCTGGCCGAGGACAGCCTGTCGACAGGCTCAGCGCTGGATCAACTGGGCGAGCGCGAGATCGAGATTTTGCGCCAGTTCGCCGGCGGCGCCACCACCGAAGAGATCGCGACGCATCTCAATCTCAGCGTCAAGACCGTCCAGAACTATCACTATCTGATCAAGACCAAGACCGGCGCGCGCACGGATGCACAGCTCGTTCGGCTGGCGGCGGCTTGCGGGCTGACGAAGATCTAGAGTTTGTCGGCTGGACGTTGAAGCGCCCAAGTCTGAAGCGCCCAGGTCTGAAATACCCAAGCCTGAGAATATCTGGTTCCGGCCGGCCGCCCCAACGAACGTCTCCAGTCTCTCTCAGATTGTGCTAGGCTCGATCGCAGGCACGGCATCCGGCGGATGTCTGCTGGGCTCCGATCTTGACGCGAGCCTTTTGGCCCTGCTCTTTCGAAGCCGCCCTCGTTCCCGTTGTATGTTTGGCACGACAACAGGAGACGCTTCCATGAACATCAGGAACAGTCTTCTTGCAGCACTGATCGCCTTCAACGTTTTCGCGATCGGAACCACTAAAAGCGCAGCAGTCGAGACGAAAGACCAGATCACAATTCTTTATGACGCCTTCGGCACAAATGACGCGATGACAAAGGACTGGGGCTTTTCCGCCCTTGTCGAAGTCGCGGGAAAACGCATCTTGTTCGACACGGGTAACGACCCCGAAATCTTCGCGGCAAACGTGAAGGCCAAGGGTGTCAACCTCTCGGAGCTCGACTTTGTCGTTCTTTCGCACCGCCACTCCGATCATATGGCGGGTCTGTCCTACGTCCTGAGCGTCAATCCGACCGTCAAGATCTACGCGCCGAAGGAAGGATTTGGCATCTACGGCTCTTCGCTGCCGTCCAGCTTCTACCGGAAAGACGAGGCCTTGCCGCCGGAGATGCGGTACTATGGAGGCAAGCCCCCAGCGGTGATGAAGTCCGGCTCGGCATGGGCCAACGCAAATTTCGAACTAATCGATCAAACGACCGAGATTGCTCCTGGTATCACGCTTATTTCGCTGATCTCCGACGCGCCCGGAACAAGAGAACTCAAGGAGCTGTCTTTGGCCGTCAACACCGCAGAAGGCGTAGTCCTTCTGGTCGGTTGTTCGCACCCCGGGATCGAGCGCATTGTCGAAGCGGCGACCGGTATCAATCCCAGGATTCGTCTCATCGCCGGCGGATTTCATCTGGTCGTCGCGCCTGACGAGGCAATCGCGAAAGTCGTTACCGCTCTGAAGGACAGGTTCAAGGTCGACGCCGTAGCACCGGGGCATTGCACCGGTGAGCCCACGTTTGCCGCGCTCAAGACGGCGTTCGGCGACAGCTATCTCTATGCCGGCCTCGGCACGTCGAATTCGGTTGGAACGAGTGGGAATACCAGACGCGGGGAAGGTCCGACGCTTGACGACCTTGCGACATATCGGCAACTGGCCGCGCGCGAAGACCCGTTCGGCATATTGCGGTCACGCGGGTTGCGGTCGGGATCCGCGCTCTAGCGCGGCGGCGCGCAGTTCGCACCTTTATCCAACGCTTGAGGCGGGCGGAATGGAACCGACACCGTCGCGCTTTGGTTAGCAACACAGTGAAGGAGTTGCGCCATGAGTAAGGCTATGCACCGACCCCTCGTCGATCCTCCGCTCCTCACCGTGGGCGAACTCATCGACCAACTTTGCCGCTTGCCAGATACGGCCGTCATCCACTTCCGCTGCCCTGCACTCGATCAGGAGCTCACATTCTACCGGCTTCGGAGGCGGTCAAAGGACGCTGTCGAAATCGCGGTGAATACATATCCAGAGAGCCCGCCGGTTGTCGCATCCTCCGACGCCACTTTTCACCCGCGGAGGCAATCGTCCCCCTCGCCTTCCCTTCGTGAGGAGGCCCTTCTTCGCAAGGCGAAAGGCTGAATCGGCGGCTACGCGCTTTGGAAGGAGCGTGTCGGTCTAAGCCTTCAACCCGCGCAGCACCAGCGCGAGTGTCGCATCGACGCGCGCAGGCAGATCGGCATCCTTCCACTCGTCGGCATGGGCCGGATGGTGGAAGCGGACGGTCGCATCGAAGATCGCGCGCGCGTTCGTCTTGACATCGTCCACAGCGAACACGCCCTGCTTCACGCCGTCGGTCAGGATCGCCGCGATCTGGTCGATCATGGTGTCCTTGTGGCACTTGACCGCCGCGCAGGCCTCGCGCGCCAGCGTCAGATAGGTCTCGAACATCTCGGGGTCGTCGAGCACACGCGAACGCTTCGCCGCGAACAGCGTGCGCAGCCAGCGGTCCAGCCGCACAGGCGCAGGTCCCTGCTCCTGGGCGATCGCCAGCAACGGCGCGTCGATGCGGTCAAGCCAGCGCTTGGCGACGGCCTCGCGAAGCGAAGCCTTGCTCGGGAAATGGCGATAGACACTGCCGTGGCTCACATCGAGCGCACGGGCAACATCGACCACTGTGGCCTTGGCGAGTCCGTAGCGCCTCAAAACGTCCTCGGTGACTTCGAGGATCCGCTCCGGCGTCAAGACAACGGCTTCGTTCATGCCAGCACCATGTTCCCTTTAAGGGCTCAGTTACCCGGCGATGGAGCTGCTTCCGAAGCGCCCTTGCCGGCCGTCTCGGAAAGCTCTCGCCCTAATGAGGCAGTTTTGCAGCCTGCGCCGCGATCTGGCGCGCCACCAGCAAATTGAGCCAATGCCCAATCGTCCCGGTGAGATTGATGATTTCGGTCGTCATTGTCGTAAGTCTCCAATCATTGGCGGTCCCCGTTGTTCAATTTCAACCCTCGATCCCCATTTGTTGGGATGTCGGGGTTCCGGGATGCCGCCAGACGCCCAATTGGAGCGTCCAAAAAGGGATATACACGTCTAGCTAACAGATTTCAATATCTGTCAGTCAATGATCCGTGATTGACAGCCAATATTTGTGGATACCCCTGCCTGGGTCGCCGGCCCATCGCCCACCAGGCCACTCGCGGACAATGATACCTTCTAGCCCGTCATCCCCCGCCACCTTTGCCGCGCCGCTTGTTTCACCCTCCCCCTCTGACAAATCACGGCGTAAAAAGCATTTTGGCTGGCGCGCCCCCCTTGGGTCGCGGCCCGCCTCCTCAGCGGGGGTACTCTGCGTCCACCCGCCCTACGAAGAAGAAACGGATCCTCTCCATGCCCATCGTCAACCGCATCGCCGCCCTCTCCGATGAAATGGCCGCTTGGCGCCATGACTTCCACGAGAATCCGGAGCTGCTCTACGAAGTCCATCGCACCGCCGGCATCGTCGCCGACAAGCTTCGCGAGTTCGGCTGCGACGAGGTGGTGACGGGCATCGGCCGCACCGGCGTGGTCGGCGTGATCCGCGGCCGCAAGTCCGCCTCCGGCAAGGCGATTGGGCTCCGCGCCGACATGGACGCGCTGCCAATCGTGGAAACCGCCGATGTGCCCTACGCTTCGAAGATCCCCGGCAAGATGCACGCCTGCGGCCATGATGGCCACACCGCAATGCTGCTGGGCGCCGCAAAATACCTCGCCGAGACGCGCAATTTCGACGGTACGGCGGTCGTTATCTTCCAGCCCGCCGAGGAAGGTGGTGGCGGCGGCAAGGCGATGGTCGAAGACGGGCTGATGACGCGCTGGAACATCGACCAGGTCTACGGCATGCACAACATGCCGGGCCTCGCCGAAGGTCATTTCGCGACCACGCCGGGTCCGCTGCTCGCCTCCTCCGACAACATCCAGATCACTGTCCGCGGCAAGGGCGGCCATGCCGGCGCCACCCCGCACCAGGCGATCGACAGCGTCCTGATCGGCTCGCAGATCGTCAACGCGCTGCAATCTATCGTCGCGCGCAACGTCAATCCGCTGCAGTCGGCGGTGATCTCGATCACGCAATTCCACGCCGGCACCGCCTTCAATATCATCCCCGAGACCGCCGAGCTCGGCGGCACCGTACGCACGCTCGATCCTGACGTGCGCGACCTCGTCGAGCGCCGCATCGGCGAAGTCGCCGAGAGCGTCGCCCGCGCCTATGGCGGCTCGGCGGAGACGAAATACACGCGGATGTATCCGGTGACCTTGAATCATGCGCGCGAAGCCGGCGTCGCCGCCGACGTGGCCCGCGACATCGTCGGTGCCGACCGTGTCAACGACAAACTCATCCCGATGATGGGCGCCGAAGATTTCTCGTTCATGCTGGAAGCGCGCCCCGGCGCAATGATTCTCGTCGGCATGGGCGACAGCCCGGCGTGCCATCACCCGGCTTACGTCTTCAACGACAACATCCTCGGCCACGGCGCCTCGTTCTGGGTGCGCCTGATCGAAACCGCGATGCCGGTGGACTAACGTCTGTCTCGGTCTCGTAGCTTCGTAGGGTGGGTTAGCGACG
>NZ_VSSS01000025.1:0-40028 GCF_008123425.1 Bradyrhizobium rifense | reverse complement strand
CGTCGCTAACCCACCCTACGACTGCGTACTTCTCACCCCTGATATTGCAGCACGTGCATGCCGGCGTTCCAGTCGCTGACGAACATCATGCCGTCAGGCCGGACATAGGCGTCACAAGTCTTCGCCGCGAGCGCGACGTTCGGGCGGGGATCGACGAGCTTCTTCGGCGTCGGCGGCACCCAGTAGGCGAGCTCCTTCGGCGCAAAGGCGTCTCTGACGTCGAACACCCGTACGCCGGCATTGTTGTAGGTCGCGAAAATCGTCTCCTCGCTCTGGAACGAGCCGGGGCGGTTCTCGTGGAGATTATGCGGGCCGAAGGTGCCGTTGGTGCAGAAATCGCGGTCGCGCGGCGTCGGCAGGGTTGCGATCGGCACCGGATTTTCCGGCGCGCGCACGTCGAGCACGAAGGTGTGGAACAGGCCCTTGGCGCATTGATCCGCATTCGCTTCATCCGCGACCACCGCAAGCTGACGCTTCGGCAGCGGCAGCGGCGTATGCGTGCCGCCGGCGAAGGGTGGCGACCAGTTGATGTGCGACAGCAGTTTTGGATTGGTGGGATCGCTGATGTCGTGGATGGTGAAGCCGCCGTCGCGCCAGGCGGCATAGCCGCGATCGCCCGCCGTGATCATGTGATGGAGCGCGTAGCGCTTGCCCTTCGGCGTCGCCGGCTCGCCGGCCGCGCGGTTCATGCCCGGCAGCCACCATTTCGCGACGATCTCCGGCTTCGTGATGGTCTTGAGATCGACCACGCAGAGGATATGGTCGGTGAACCCGTCGAAATGCGCCGACACATAGGCATAGCGGCCGCCCGGCCACCACAGACGGTTGATGCCGAATCCGGGCATTTCGAGGAATGCGATCTCGCGCATCTCGCCGGGTTTGGAGATGTCGTGGATGGAGAGGCCCGAGCGGAATTTCTTCGCCTTGGTGATGCTGTCGACCAGCGTGTTCTCGAAATAGCCGCGCATGTTGTCATACGACTGCATCGCGACGATGTTGGCGCCGTTCGCAAGCAGCAGCATGTCTTCCGCCACCTGGAGATGGTGGGTGCGGGTATATTGTCCCGCGGTGAAGAAATTGACCGGCTTCAGCACACGCGGATCGGAGGCGTCCAAAATCGTCACGCCGTCGCTGAACATGTGCCCGACATAGATGTGCTGCCGGTTGAACATCACCTGCACGCTGTCGGGCCGCCCGCCGATATCGCTGTAGGAGATGTGCTGGATGCCCTTGCCGATGCCTTCAGGCGGAATGTCCGACTCTGAAGCCCATGTCGACCCCGACCACCCAGGCAGCGCGGCGGATCCGAGCACGGCCGACAATTGCCGAAGATGGCTGCGGCGAGTGAGTTCAGGCATCGGTTTCCCCCATTTTTTTGGGGAATGATGCTCGCTTGCGGCGAGGCATGCAAGCCTTGTGTCGACCGCCGCGCAAGCGTCACGGTCGCGATCGACGAGCGGCGTCAGCACGTTGGTGAAGACGCGCTACGTGGCGCCCGTCATCGGGCCGCAGAGCGTAGACCTATTGGCTCATCCGCCCTCATCGGGCGAGATGCGGTCTGGTCTGACGCGAGAGGCAAGGTGAACTGGAAGACGGCGCCCCGAGGCTCGTTTGCACCAGCCCACATCCGTCCGCCATGCGCCTCGATGATCGAGCGGCAAATGGCGAGGCCCATCCCCATCCCTGTGGGCTTGGTGGTGTAGAAGGCTTCGAACAGGCGCTCCATGTTCTTCGGATCCAGCCCCGGACCGGAATCCCGCAAAGTGACGTGCACGCCGTCCGATGCATCCCGACCGGTGCTGATCAGCAACTCGCGTTCCCCTTCGCCGACCGCGGCCATCGCCTCGATCGCGTTGACGATCAGGTTGAGCACCACTTGCTGAAGTTGAACCCGATCCGCCTGAACGTCCGGCAAGCCCTCGGCGAATTGCGTTCGCACCGAGACGCCGTTCTTGAACGCTTCGCTGCGGGTCAGTGCGATGACCTCAAGCACCGCCGAGTTGATCTCCAGATTCTCTTTTTGCGGGGGAGCATTCCTGATGAGCGCCCGAATCCGGCCGATGATGTCGCCGGCTCGCATGCCGTCACTGGTAATCCAGCCGAACGTCTGTCGAACCCGCTCCAAATTTGGCGGTTGGGCCTCCAGCCAGTTCAACCCGGCCTCGGCGTTCGCCACCATCGCGGCGATAGGCTGGTTGACTTCATGGGCAATCGAAGCGGTGAGTTGCCCCATCGTGGTGACGCGATTTGCGTGCGCGAGTTCCATCAGGGCTTCACGGTAGCGCCGCTCGTGTTCGCGGCTTTCGGCTTCCGCCCGCTTGAGCGGCGTCAGATCAAGGACGAAGCCGACGCCATTATCCGTACCTTCCCCAAACATGGTCCCGCCGATCAGCACCGGCACACGGCTTCCGTCCTTCCGCACATACTCCTTCTCGAATGGTTGGGCCGACCCGACCCGCTTCAATTCCGCCACGGTATGCAAATCGCGGTCGCGCCATTCCGGCGGTGTGAGGTCGGTCCGATGCAGACGCCCCGAGGCAAGATCCTCCCGGTCGTATCCCACGATGCGCAGGAATGCATCGTTGGCCTCCAGAATGCGTCCCTCGACTTCCCAGATGATGATGCCGATGATGTTGGCATCGAACAGGCGCCTGATCTTGATATCTCGTGCTGCAAGATCACTCTGGAGCTGGATGTTCTCCTCGGTCGCCTTTCTTCGCCGCTTCGCTTCGAGCCGCGCGAGCGCCAGCGCCGCTCCGGCCAGCGCGACGACGAGGACAACGGCGCCGGCGATCAGCCAGGTCCAGCGTCGCTCGAATGCTTCAGCGCGCGCCTCCCGGTCGGCGAGCCGAAAGCGCTCGTGATCCACCATCTGGTCGATTTGCGAGCGGATCTCGTCCATGCTGCGGATCATTGCCAGCGCGGCCAGCCCGGACGTGCCGGCCGTCTTCAGCAACTCGTCGATTTCGCGGAGCGTTGCTGCAACGGTCAGTGCCAGATGTCCGGCCCGAAGGCCCTGCAAGGGATCGTCCGCGACCAGCGTCTGTAGCGCCTGAGCCTCCCGTCGTACACTTTCGTCAGAGACGCCGTAGGCCTTGAGATAGGCGGGGTCGAGGGTCATGAGATACCCGCGCCTTTCGGTCTCCAGTTCCGCGACGATTGCCCGCAGCCGATCGAGCGTTTCGAGCACCTGGCGGCTATGCTCGGTGAACTGATGAGCTGCTTGCCGCTCCTCCCAATATTGCAGACCGAGGAGGCTAGTCGCGGCAAACAAGGCCACAAGCACTGCGACCGCAAGGATCAGCGGACGAGCAAACCACCGCAGATAATAGCCAGGAGCAAGGACTGACATTGGCCGTGGACTTCGACGCGCGTCGGACCGGAGCGTTGCCGGAACGATAGCATGGGCGGGTCCGCGCAGGTGAGCGGGGAACCAGCCATTCTCGACGCACGCTACACCGGCGCCGAACTCCGCCAGTTGGCGGGGCACAATGTCACGGGTGACGTCTCCTTTGTTGCAATTGACTGCCCGCAATTAGGAGCGCCAACATGGTGCCAGGCGGAAACTCAGGGAGCGGTGGGGTGTCAACCAGCCGTCGGAGCTTCGTCAAGGGATTGGGAGCGGCGGGAGCCGTCTTGCCGGCAGTCGGGCTGTTGCCAGGGCGAGGCCTGGCGGAGGATGCCCCCCCGGCCGATGCCGCCGCGATCGACTGGAAGCAATTTGCAGGACAGACGATCGCGCTTTCGGGCGCGATCCATCCCTGGTCGAATGCGATCGCGCCGCTGTTGCCGGAGTTCACCATACTCACCGGCATCAGCGTCAACATCGATTTCCAACTGGAAACCACCTATCTCGGTGCGCTGCCGATCAGGCTCGCCCGCGGCAGCAGCACGCCCGACGTCTTCATGTTCACGACCTATGGCCAGGGCATCTCGAATGGATGGCTGGAGCCGCTCAACGGCTATTTTTCCAACAGGTCGCTGACCGATCCCGCGTGGTATGACGAGAGCGACCTGCTCAAGACGGCTCGAGCTTTCCCGCTGTGGTCGGACGGCGAACGGTACGCCGTCCCGATTACCTCCGAGGCGATGACGCTTTTCATCAACAAGGAGGCGCTGGCAGCCAAGGACCAGCCGCTTCCCCAGACTTTCGAAGAGCTGCTTGCCGCCGCCAGGGCGGTGAAGACCAACGGGATGTCGGGGATCACCATGCGGGCTCAGGCCGGCGGCAATTCCTCCCCACCGGCCATGGGCTTCGTGTTCTCCTACGGCGGGGCCATGGTCGAGCACAACAGGGTCGCTTTCGCGAGCCCGGAGGCGATCGCGGCCGTCGAGATGTACGGACAGCTGCTCAGCCAAGCCGGGCCTGCCGGCGTCGGCAGCTATGAATGGTACAACGTGCTGGACGACTTCCTCCAGGGGCGGACGGCGATGGCAATCGACAGCAGCAACTTCGCTACCGACATCTCCAATCCAGCGAAAAGCCGTGTCGCCAAGCAGGCCGGGTTTGCAACCTTTCCGCATCTCGCCGGTCGAGGACCCGTCCCCTTCATGTCGCACTGGCAGGCGTGCATCAATTCCAAATCCCGAAACAAGCGGGCGGCTTTCCTGTTCCTGCTCTGGGCGACGAGCAAGGCGACCTCGTTGCGGACTGCTGCTGCGGGGCTGGCGACGACACGCGTGTCGGCCTGGTCGAGCGAAGGCTTCAAGACGGCGTTCGGCTCGGAGGCAGCAGAGGCGGCGCTGACCAACTTGCAGAATGCCGATGTCGACCGCGCCAAGGCGATCCTTTTCCATCCGCAATCGAGACCGATCCTGGACGCCTTCATGATCGGCGTGAATGAAGTGGTCAGCGGTGCGAAATCGGCGAAGGATGCGATGACGGGAGCAGCCGACAGGGCCAACGCGGCGATCCGCGGGTAACGGCGATGCGCAATGCAATCGGAAGAAATGGGGCCATGCCGCGTGCGGCCCCATCGGGCTTACCCCCGACTAGCCGAAAACCACCTCATGCCGCATCACGAACGGGTCGAGCAGCTTGTGCACCTCGCCGGCGACCGCGCCCTGCTTGTCCTCCGGCGCGCCCACAACCGTCACGGTCGCAATCGAGCCATGACTGCCATGGGCGCCGACCTTGACCTTGCAGTCGATGCTGCGCTCGGCGAGTGGCGCAAGCACCTTCGTGAACACGCGCTGCGCGGCGTCCCAGCGCAGCTGCGGCTTGAACACCTTGCCGACGCCCGTGACCGGCATCGGATCGATCGGGATAATCTGCACGGGCACGGCGGCGCGCTCCGGCGTGCGCTCGCGCACCCATGTCTCCAATTCGCCCGGCTCGACGGACGCGCCGGGCTTCAACTGCACGTAGCCCACCGGCAGCTCGCCAGCATAAGCGTCGGGCTGGCCGACCACCGCGGCGAAACCGACGGCGGGATGGCGGAACATGATCTCCTCGATCGGCGCCGGATCGATATTGTGACCGCCGCGGATCACGAGGTCCTTGGCGCGGCCGGTGATCCAGAGATAGCCGTCGGCATCGAGCCGGCCGAGATCGCCGGAATTGACCCAAACCTCATCGACAAAGGCCCCCTTGTTGTGGGCGTCGTTGAGATAGCCGCCGAACACGCCGGGCCCGGCCATGATGACGACGCCGATCTCGTCCGGCTTGCAGTCGCGGATCAGGCGGCCATCGGCATCGAGCTGCACGATGCGGACACGCGCGTAAGGCATGGGCAGGCCGACCGAGCCGAGCCGGATCGGCCGGCTGGGATAAGCGAGCGTGTGCACGCTCGAGGTCTCGGTCATGCCGTAGACCTCGACCACCGGCAGCTTGAGCTTCTTCTGGATCGCAGATCCCACAGCGACCGGAATCGCCGAGCCGCCGCCGGCTGCATATTTCAGGCTGGAGATGTCGGCATTGCCAGGCGGCACCGCGAGCGTTGCGGCGAGCACCGTCGGCACACTCGACAGCGCCTCCGGCTTGAAGCGCTCGACCAGCCCCCAAATGTTCTTCACCGCGTTCGGGTTGCGCCAGCCACTCGGCGACAGCACGACCAGCGAGCCGCCTGCGGACAGAGTCAGCAACACCTGGGTCAACGATCCGCCGACGTGAAACAGCGGCATGCCGAACAGCATGTTGGCGCCCGGCTTTGTCTTCAGCAGCAGATTGAGCGCCCAGGCCTGATAGACTTGGTTGGCGTGGGTGTGCCGTACCAGCTTCGGCGTGCCGGTGGTGCCGCCGGTGTGGAAATAGGCCGCGATGTCGCTGCCCAAAATCTTGCGCCCGCTGATAAGCCGGTCGGACGGCTGCTGCTTGATCAGATCGCTGAACGCGAAAATTCCATTGGCGGGATCGCCACCGCCAGCCACCTGCACGATCGTCTTGAGGTGCTTGAGTTGCGGTCGGATCTGCTCGACCTTTTGCCAGATGTCGGTGCCCGGCATCGGCCCGAGCGCCACCAGGATTTTCGTGTTCGCCGCTTCCAGAATTTCCGCGATCTGGTGCGGCTCGAGCAGCGGGTTGACGGGATTGGCGATGCCGGCGGCCTCCGCACCGAACAGCGTCACGAAGGCATCGGGCAGCAGCGGCAGCATAAAGGAGATGACGTCGCCCTTTTCCGCGCCGAGCGCGTGAAACATGTTGGCGGCCTGCGTCACGCGCGCGATGAAGTCGTGGTAGGTGACCACGAGCGGCGTATCGGCCGGATCGGCATTTTGCAGAAACTGGATCGCCGCCCCGTCGGGGTTGCGCGCAGCCCCGAGCTTGATGGCATCATAGGTGCTGTCTGCCGCGACACGGTCCGCGTAAGGGACCTGCTCGAAGGCCCGGACCTCCTCGTCCGTCAAGAGCTTCGGATAGTCGTTGCCGATGAGCCGATCGAGCGCGTGGATGCCCGCCATGGAATTCCGTCCTCCCTCAGATGCATTCCCTCGCCGCCTGTCTTTTGACATTGTGGTTCGGCGAGGCCCCGACCGGTAACCGGTCGAGCGCGGACAGAATGATGGATGATTTGGCGTTCGTCCATGGCCTAACGACTACGGTCGTAGCACCGGTATTCGAGGCCTTTGAACCTCCTCGCCCGATCCGGGGACCAAGAACATGCGTCGGATTCGCCTGCCAGCGTCCTGCCGCAAGACTTGAGGTGATCATGACCACGCCCCTGCGGGACCGCGCCACACGGCTGATCGTCGCACTCACCATGGCAACGGTGATCGCCCAGCCGCGCGCCGCGCTCGCCGAGGGCCCGCTCGACAAGATGCGCGCCAAGATCACGGCCTTCATCGGCGACAAGATGCAGACACTGGGTGGGTCACGCATCATCTACAAGGTGGACGGCGATGGCCTGCGCGAGAGCGTCGCCACGGATCTGCGCGACGACGTCTACAAGAATTTGCACGATGGCCATATCGCCTTCTCCAATCTTGCGATCCGCGACGGCGGCGTCGATGTCAAGATCGCGGACGCCAAAGGCCGCGATCAGCTCGCGCGCAAGCTCGCCTCGACCACGGACGGACTGCCCTCCCATGCGCTCGCCGTGACCGACGGCGGCGACGGAGCGGTCAGGCTCGCGCCGACCGATGCCGCATCCGCGGCACGGCTGAATGAGCTCGTCGAAGATTCCATCGCCATGATCGAGCAGCGCCTCAAGGATTCCGGCGTCAAGCTTGTCAGCGTCGTCCCTGACGGGACCGACCGTATCCGCATCTTCCTGCCTGGTGTGACCGACCCCGAGCGCATCACCGCGACCTTCGCACGGAAGGTCAAGGTCAGCTTCCGCCTGATCGACGCTTCGATGTCGCCGGAGCAGGCGCAATCCGGCACGCCGCCCGAAGGCTCCGAAGTCCTGCTCGGCTTCAAGGACAAGCGCCCCTATCTGGTCGCCAAGGACAGCGTGCTCGACGGCGACGACATCAACTATGCGGCGCCCGGCTTTGCAGCCGGCACCAAGGACCCGGTCGCCTCGTTCCGCTTCAACGGACGCGGCACGCGGCGCCTCGCCCACGTCACGGAAGAGAACGTTGGCAGATCCTTCGCCATCGCGCTCGACGACAAGGTGATCGCCGCCCCCGTGATCCGCGAGCCCATCACCGGCGGCTCGGTCCAGATCTCCGGCAATTTCACCCTCGAGGAGGCCAACAGCGTCGCCATGCTGCTGCGCGCCGGCGCGCTGCCCGGACACCTGACCCTCGTCGAGCAGCAGGTCATCCAGCCCAGCGCCAAGCCCTGAGGCGGAGATACCCCCGCCCCGCCGTGCCGGGGGCGCCCAGGTTCGTCCAAAGTCCGTCCAAAATCCGTTCACGACGCCCAGGCCCGCGCCCCGGCGGCCCCGAATCACGGGCCGCACCGAGGCCACACGCGCAACCAACGGGCAATTGCCGAAATGCCCGATCAGGCTAAAATTTGCCTCTTGCAGCATGACGGCCGAAGGCTTCATTCAAGCGGTCGTCATTCGATTTCGGCTATACGAATACCGAGCAGGACTGAAAGCCTTACGCAGGGATAGGACCATGCCGTCCGGCAGCGCAGACATTTCCTCGATCCTCGACCGCATTCTGGACGCGGCCACGGATAACCTCAGGATCGCGAAGATCCTGGTCCAGATGGGCCTCGACCCCAACAACGTCACCTACGACGCGATCTTCAACCGGTTGCTGGAGATCTTCGTCCATAACATCACACTGGCCAACATGTTCGCTACAGTCGGCGCCGGCTTCTTCGTCGCAACCTTGCTGATGCGGACGATGGTTCCGCTGCGCGTCGCCAACATGATCGGCTGTGCGTTCTTCGCCATTTTCGGTGCGCTCTCCGCAAATGTCTCGACGTTCGTCCTATATCTGCTGCTGTTGCCGATCAACGCCATCCGCCTGCGACAGATGCTCAAGCTGGTCAAGAAGGCGCGGCATGCGGCCGAAGGCGACATGTCGATCGAATGGCTCAAGCCGTTCATGACCGAACGCAAATATCGCCACGGCGACACGCTCTTCAAGCTCGGCGATCCGGCCAAGGAGATGCTCCTGACCGTCACCGGCAAGTTCCTGGTCAAGGAAATCAATGTCGAGATCGGGCCCGGCGCGCTGATGGGCGAGCTCGGCTTCCTGACACCGGACAACCGGCGCACCGGAACGATCGAATGCATCGAAGACGGCCAGGTGCTGACAATCACCTATGACCGGCTGCTGGAGATCTACTTCCAGGACCCGCAGTTCGGCTATTATTTCCTGGTGCTGACCAGCCAACGCCTGCTGCAAAACATCGATCGCCTGCAGAAGCAGCTGACCGCGGCGCGGGCGCCGACCACGAACAGGACCGCGTGAACACGGCTCAGCTCAAGAGCAGCGCCATCCCGGGATCGCCCTTCTCCATCGCGCGCCGGTAGGCTGGACGCGCGCCGATGCGGCCGAGATATTTGACCACGTTCGGGCAGCGCGCGAGATCGTAGGGCTGGAAATAACGCATCGTGGTGAGCGAGAAGCCCATCATGATGTCGGCCGTGGTGAAGGTGCTGCCGGCCAGATACTCGGCGTCGCGCACGCGCGTATCGACCAGGTCGAATGCGCGATCGACCCGCGCCTTGGTCGCGGGCAGCATCGGATTGTCCTCGGCGAGCTTGAGCCGGTTCAGCAGCATCAGCCGGCCCATGCCGGCTTGCAGCGTGCCGTTGGCGAAGTGAAACCAGTACAGGAATTGCGCGAAGTCGGGCGCGTCCGGGCCAAGCACGAGGCGGCCCTTGCCGTATTTGGCCATGATGTAATCGACGATGGCGCCGGATTCGGCGAGTACGAGATCGCCGTCGACGATGACGGGCGCCGCCCCGATCGGATGCAGCGCCTTGTAGTCGGGCGGCGCCAGCATGGTGACGGAATCGCGCGCGTAGCGCTTCAGCTCATAGGGAATCCCAAGCTCCTCGCAAAGCCAGACGATACGTTCGGATTGCGATTTGCCGAGGTGATGAACGGTGAGCATAAGGCCTCCTGCGGGCAGAGCTTCGCCCGCGGTCAGCATAGCGTAGCCAAGTGTGTAGCCAAGTGTCACCTTGAAGATCGTTCAGGCGACCAGGCTGCGCAGCGCCCCGATCATCTTGTCAGGCGCATAGGGCTTGTTGAAGAAGCGGCTCCGCTCCGGCAGCTCGGCGTGCTCGACCAGCATGTGCCCGGAGACGACGACGAGCTGAATGGGTGGCCAGCGATTGCGCACGATTGCGGCCAACCGCAAGCCGTCCATCGAGCCCGGCATATCGACGTCGGTCAACACGATCCGGATATCGTCACGGCTTTCCAGCATGACGATCGCCTCGTCCGCATTCTCTGCGAAAATCGGCGTCAATCCGGCATCCTCGACGAGTCGCCGGCAATCATCATCTGGAGCGGATCGTCCTCGACGACCAGCACGACGGGCTTCGCTGTCACTTCAATCTGCCGTCCACTGTCCACGCCTGCGACACCATGAGTGGTTCGTTCCGCAATCTGCCACCTGGCTGCGCTCGCCACCAGCCTCGGATCATGCGTTCGATGAGATGCCGCCTTACTCCCGCACCGCGCTCGCTATCGCGCCCCTACGCCGCCTCGTCCGTCACCATGCGCGCTACGACCCGGTCGCGGCGGATGAAGTGGTGCCAGAGGGCTGCAATCACGTGAACCGCGATCAGGGCCAGCAGCACATAGGCAAAGAAGATGTGGCGGTCCTCATAGGCACCCGCCGCCGCTTTGTCCGGAGAGGTGAATTGCGGCACGTTGAACAGGCCGAAGAAGTCCGAATAGTTGGGCGTGCGCGCGCCGGAATGCGCCCAGCCCAGCATCGCGACCAGGATCACGACGAGATAGAGCGCACCATGGCTGACATGGGCCGCGACCTTCTGCCAGCGCGAGGTCTCGGCCGGAAGTGCCGGCGTCGGGTTGATGGCGCGCCAAACGATCCGCAGCACCGTCAGCAGCAGGATCACATAGCCGATGTCGGCGTGGATCGACCGGTAGAAGAACTTGTCGGCGCGCGCCGGGATGTGGTTCATCCACTATCCGAGGCCGATCGTGCCGATGATCGCCAGCGCCAAGCCCCAGTGAAACCACCGGGCGACGCTCCCCCAGCCGGTCCTCGTGTTTCTGATCATGTCGGCTCCCGAAAATTTGCGGATGTCCCAACCGCAGCGCAGCACGGCTGCAAATAGCGGGAACATGCGGCAAAGGTGAAATTGAATCGTTCCAAACTGGGCGCCGGCCATCCCCGCCGCAAAACCGCCCAAAAACCGAATGGTAACCATGGCGGGCTAGAGTTATGACGTGACCAATTCTCCGACGATCCTCGTATTCGACTCCGGCCTTGGCGGCCTCACCGTGCTGCGTGAGGTTGTGGCCGCGCGTCCGGATGCGCATTACGTCTACGTCGCCGACGATGCCTTCTTCCCCTATGGCCATCACAGCGAGGACGAGATCATCGCCCGCGTCGTGCCGCTGATGGGGGAGCTGATCGGCACCCATGATCCTGACCTCGTCGTCATCGCCTGCAACACCGCCTCCACCCTGGTCCTATCGCATCTGCGTGCCGCTTATTCCGCGCCCTTCGTCGGCACGGTGCCGGCGATCAAGCCGGCCTGCGCCCGCTCGAAAACCCGCCGCGTCTCGGTGCTCGGCACCAAGGGCACGGTGAGGCGCGAATACACCAAGGCGCTGATCCGCGATTTCGCGCTAGGCTGCGAGGTCACGCTGGTCGGCTCGCCCGAGTTGGCCTCGCTTGCGGAGCGCGAGCTCAGCGGCCACCCGATCAGCGACGGCGAGATCCTTGCCGAGATCACCCCCTGCTTCGTCGGCGATGCTGCAGACGCGGGCGCGCGTACCGACACGGTGGTGCTCGCCTGCACGCATTATCCGCTGCTGCTCGACCGGATGAAGAAGCTCGCGCCATGGCCGGTCGAGTGGATCGACCCGGCACCCGCCATCGCCCGCCGCGTCTCCGATCTGCTCGGCCCACACAGTGGCGACATCGTACAATCCGGCGCCGAGATGATCTTTACATCGAACCGCGCACATGGGCTCGGGGCGACCCTGATGCCGTTCTTCGGCGGCCGCGCGCTGGCCTGACTTTTCGCGGACACGGCGCGCTGCTAGGCTTGGCCGTCGTCATCTCGCGCAAGGTCATCACATGCCGGTCCCCGCCACGCCGCTCAATCGCCTCCGCCAATTGTGGAGCGAAGGCCGCCCTGCCTTCGGCGCGATCGCAACGATCCCGAGTGTGCAGATGGTGCAGATCATGGCGCGCTCGCTCGACTGGATCATCGTCGATCTCGAGCACGGCCCGATTGGGTTGACCGAAGCGCATGCGATGATTGCCGCGACGGCGGGCACGCCGTGCACGCCGCTGGTGCGGATCGCGGCGAACGAGCCGTGGCTTGCGAAGGCGCCGATGGACATCGGCGCCTTCGGCATCAATTTCCCGATGATCACGAACCGCAGCGAGGCGGAGAAGGCCGCGCGCAGCGTACGCTATCCACCGCGTGGCGATCGACTGTGGGGTCCGTTCCACGCGCCGTTCCGCTGGGGCCAGTCGATGCCGGACTACATGGCGTCAGCCGACGACGAGATGATCTGCATGATCACCATCGAGCATGTCGATGCGGTCAACCGCATCGACGAGATCATGGCAACGCCGGGCATCGACGTCGCCGTCATCGGTCCCGGCGACCTCGCCACGTCCATCAACAAGCGCGGACAGATGGACGATCCCGAGCTCCTCGAACTGGTCGCCCGCGCGGAAGCCGGCATCCTCAGAAGCGGCGTGCCGATCGGCGGCGTGGCGCGCACCGCGGACCAGGCCAACGCCCTGATCGACCGCGGCTACCGCGCGATCGCGCTCGGCTTCGACTGGTCGCTGTTCCAGCGCGGCATCATGGCGGCCTTCGACGGTATCAAGCGCTGAACAGGCCGATTGCCACCTTGTCGAGAACGGCGGCGCTGCTAGGGTCGGCCATTCCAGGGAGGAAACAATCAATGCTCAAGAAGAGCCTGCTCGTTCTTGCTTTCACCAGCCTCGCCGTCGCCGCCGTCGCCCAGCAGACCGGCATCAAGCGCACCCCGCTCCAGAAGGCCGAATTCCCGGACGGCTACAACACCATCACGGCCATCGCGGAAGTCCCTGCAGGTGGCGCGGCCGGTCGCCACACCCATCCTGGAATTGAGACGGGCTACGTGCTCGAAGGCGAACTCAATCTTCTCGTCGAGGGGCAACCGGACAAGACCCTGAAGGCCGGCGATTCCTATCAAATCCCGGCAGGCGTCGTGCATGACGCCAAGGCTCACGGCGATAAGGTTATGAAAGTGCTTGGAATTTACGTCGTCGACAAGGCCAAGCCGCTGGCCTCGCCGGCACCCTGATTAAGGGCCGAACCGATCCGCACCGAAGCGGGTTGGTTCGTGCTAGAGCAGTCGGCGAGCGGGCGCCCCTCGCCGTCCCCCAATATCAGTCCCCCAAGTCAATCCGCGGGAACCGGAGAACGATGCGCGGTCAACCTAAGAACATTTCGCTGCCGCGCCGCCTGATTATCGACCTCATGCGCGCCTCGATGGGCGTGCCGTTCGTCTCGCTGTCCCGCTCGCTCAATATCCGGCCCCTGCTGGAGGCCCGTGCGGGCGCGATGGCACCGGCCGGCTGGGCCGCGATGTTCGTCAAGGCGTTCGCCCTGGTCGCCAGGGACGAGCCGGTCCTGCGCACCGTCTATGCCAAATGGCCCTGGCCGTCGCTCTACGAGCTGCCGAAGAGCGTGGCGCTGATCGCCATCGCGCGGGTGGAGGACGGCGAGGAATGCGTGATGCCGCAGCGAATCGCGGCCCCGGAGACCATGGCGCTTGCTGCGGTCGACGCCGAAATCCGGCTTGCCAAGACCGCGCCGATCGACGAGGTCCCGATGTTCCGCAAGATTATGCGGGCGACCCGCCTGCCGCTGCCGTTGCGGCGGCTGTCCTGGGCGGTGGGCTTAAATTTCGGCCGGCAGCGGGGCAATTGGTTCGGCAGTTTCCAGGTGAGCTCGGTGGCCGCCTATGGCGGCGGCGAGCTCCACCCCATCACGCCCGGCCCCTTCATCGTCAGCTATGGGGTGGTCGAGCCCGACCATACCATCCATGTCGTGATCCGCTGGGATCACCGGGTCACCGACGCGGCCCCCATAGCTCGGGTCCTGACCCGGCTGGAACAGGTGCTGAACACTGAAATTGCTGCCGAATTACGCTCGGCCGGCGCTAAGCCGATCCGGGCGGTCGGGACCTGATTCCGGGACCATTCGCATTGACAAATCGACCCAAACTCTCCTAAAAGCCCCCTGCTCGCGGGCCGATTTCGGCCCGCGAAGCGTTTCGCGACCCGTGGTCCTCTCCCTTAAGCTTTGGGGATCGGACCTGTCAGTGCCGGGCTAGCCCGTCACCCAGGAGGGCGCGTTTCCTCAAACCATGCAACCGAAGAGGACGCGATGACTAAGCGCAGTGAGGCGAAGTACAAACTCGATCGCCGTATGGGCCAGAACATCTGGGGCCGCCCGAAGAGCCCCGTCAACCGCCGCGAATACGGCCCCGGCCAGCACGGCCAGCGCCGCAAGGGCAAGCTCTCCGACTTCGGCGTGCAGCTGCGCGCCAAGCAGAAGCTGAAGGGCTACTACGCCAACATTTCCGAGCGTCAGTTCCACGGCATCTATGTCGAGGCGAGCCGCCTCAAGGGTGACACCGGCGAGAACCTGATCGGCCTGCTCGAGCGTCGTCTCGACGCGGTCGTGTACCGCGCCAAGTTCGTCTCGACGATCTTCGCCGCCCGCCAGTTCATCAACCACGGCCACATCAGGGTGAACGGCCGCAAGGTCAACATCTCGAGCTACCAGATCAAGGTCGGCGACGTGATCGAGGTCAAGGAAGCCTCCAAGCAGCTCGCCCATGTTCTCGAAGCCAGCCAGCTCCCCGAGCGCGATACGCCCGACTATCTCGAAGTCGACCACGGCAAGATGACCGCGAAATATGTGCGCATCCCCGCCCTCTCCGACGTGCCGTTCCCGGTGCAGATGGAGCCCCATCTGGTCGTCGAATTCTATTCGCGCTAAGATCTGAATATCGAAAGGCCCCGGTTCGCCGGGGCCTTTTTGCTTAAGAGCCACACTTCAGTGGCCGCAATGCTTTCAGGAGCCGTCGCATGCTCTACACCCCTCCTCCGATCGATCCCAAGGCGCCGCCGGTGCGCATCAATCTGCTCTCGGACACGCAGACCAAGCCGACGGCTGCGATGCGCGAGGCCATGGCGCGGGCCGAAGTTGGCGACGAGCAGGTCGGCGACGATCCGACCGTGAATGCGCTGTGCGAGCGCGTCGCCGAGCTGATGGGCAAGGAGGCGGCTGTCTACATGCCCTCGGGCACGATGTGCAACGTCACCGCGATGCTGGTGCATTGCCGCCCCGGCGACGAGATCCTGGCACATGAGACCGCCCACATCATCGCCCGCGAAGGCGGCGCGCATGCTGCGATCGGCGGCTTCCAGGTGACGCAGCTCAAGGGCGCCGACGGCCAGTTCACGCCGGAGACGTTCCGCAAGGCCTTGCATCCACGCACGCGCTACCAGCCGACCCAGACGGTCGTCAGCGTCGAGCAGACCGCCAACATCGGCGGCGGCACGATCTGGAAGAAGGCCGCGCTCGACGAGATCGTCGCGATCGCGAAACAACACGGCCTCGTCACCCACATGGATGGCGCGCGACTGCTGAACGCTACTGTCGCGAGCGGCATCTCTCCGCGCGACATGACCGCAGGCTGGGATTCGGCCTGGATCGATTTCTCCAAGGGCCTGGGCGCGCCGATCGGCGGCGTGCTCGCGGGCTCCCGCGCCTTCATCGACGCAGTGTGGCAGTGGAAGCAGCGCCTCGGCGGCTCGATGCGGCAGGCCGGCGTCTGCGCGGCGGCCTGCATCTACGCGCTCGACCATCACGTCGAACGCCTCGCCGACGATCACGCCAATGCACGGGCTCTCGCCCGCGGCCTGTCGCAGATATCGGGCGTCGAGGTGCAAGAGCCCGAGACCAATCTCGTGTTCTTCAGACCTGATGGCGCCGGCGTGCCCGGCGACAAGATGGTCGCCGCACTGCGCCAGCGCGGCGTGACGCTCGCGATGATGGACGGCCGCATCCGCGCCTGCACCCATCTCGACGTCAATGCGAGCCAGATCGAGGAAACGGTCGGCTATATCAGAGAGATCGTGCGCGGGGCGTAATCACCGCCCCATCGCCTGATAGATCAGCGTCTTCAGCGAGAGCTGAATCCGGCCGCGCTGCGACGGGGTCTGCACCATAAAGATCCCGAACAGATCGTCTTCGGGATCGATGAAGAAGAAGGTGCCGCCGACGCCGTCCCAGCGATATTCGCCGAGCGGCCACGACGTCCCTGCCGGCACCGAGGTTCGCACGGCGAGGCCGAGGCCGTAGCCGGAGTTCTCGCCCGGGTAAAAGTTCCTGTCGCGCTCGATGTGGGTTTCGGGACCGACGTGATCCGACGCCATCAAGCCGATGGTTTCCGGCTTGAGATAGCGTCGGCCGTCGAGAGTGCCGCCGTTGAGCAGCATCTGTGAGAAGCGCGCATAGTCGCCGACGGTGCCGACGAGGCCGCCGCCGCCCGACTCCCACCTCAGTGGTTTCCGGGGATCGCGGACCTGCGTCATTGGACTGATCGCGCGATCCTCCGGCATCGGCTCGGCGATGCGCGGCCAGTTGGCGGGATCAGCAACATAGAACGCGGTGTCCTTCATGCCGAGCGGATCAAGCAGCCGCTCCTTCGCAAACTGGAACAGCGATTTCCCCGATATCACCTCGATGACACGGCCGAGCACGTCCGTGGAGTGTCCGTAATCCCAGATCGTGCCGGGCTGTTCGGCGAGTGGCAGCGCAGTGATCTTCGCGACGAGCTCGGCGTTGGTCGAATCCTTGTTGTCGAACAGACCGGCGTCGGCATAGACCTTGTTCACCAGGCCCCCGCCGTAATAGCCGTAAGGAATCCCTGCGGTGTGGCGCATCAAATCCTCGATCGTCACCGGACGATTGAGCGGCTCCAGCTCCAGCGAGATCTTGTTGTCCTCGGCCTTCTTCTCGACGCCGACCTTCATGCCGGCAAAGGCCGGAATATATTTCGAGACGGGATCGTCGATCGCGAGCTTGCCCTCCTCGACCAGCATCATGGCAAGGACACAGGTGATCGGCTTCGACATCGAATAGAGCCGGAAGATCGTGTCCGCGCTCATCGAGATCTCGGTCGCGACATCGCGTACGCCGAAATTCTCGTAATAGACCGGCTTGCCGTGCTGCTGGAGCAGCAGGATCGCGCCCGGAAACTTGCCGGTTGCGATCTCGTTCCTGATGTAATCGGAGACTTTTGCCAGGCCCTCGGGCGAGAAGTTGTGCGCGCGGTTCTCGGGGCCCGCTTGCGCACCGACAACGCCGAACAAAAGGACGAGCGCCGCAATCAGTGCGCGGCGCCCGAACATGTCAATTCTCCATGGCTTCATAGACCAGTTGCTTCAATGTCCGTTGGATGCGCTGGCGTTCGGTCGGGGTCTGTTCCAGCAGCACAAAGAACATGTCCTGCTTGGGGTCGATCACGAAATAGCAGCCGGAGGCGCCGTCCCACTTCAATTCCCCGAGATCGCCGGGCGGCGGCGGTTTTGCGTTGCCGGGATCGGTGCGGACGGCAAGACCGAGTCCGAAGCCGAAACCGTCGCCGGGGAAGTAGAAATAGTCACGACTGACGCCGGAATTCGCGCCGACCTGGTCGGTCGTCATCAGCTTGAACGTCTCGGGCTTGAGAATGGTCTTGCCGTCGAACGTGCCGCCGTTGAGCAGCATCTGCGCGAAGCGCTCGTAATCGGCCATGGTCGTCACCATGCCGCCGCTGGCGAACTGGATCTTCTTGACGACCGTCGGATCGTTGATCCGGCCAACCCGGAAATCGCTATCGTTCGGCACCGGTTGCGCGAGAAGCTTTTGTTTCTCTGGGTCCGTGACGAGGAAGCCGGTGTCGACCATGCCGAGCGGACCGAGCAGCGTCTCCCGCTCGATATCGAGCAGCGGCTTGCCCGCCGCGACTTCCATCACGCGCGCCAGAATGTCGGTGGAATGGCCGTATTGCCACAGCGCGCCCGGCTGATTGTGCAGCGGCAGCTTTGCGATGCGCTCGGCGAACTCGGCGAGGTCGAAATCGCCGGCATAGATATTGGCGTCGCGATAGGCCTTGCGGACCAGGGTGTCGCCATAAAAGCCGTAGGTGACGCCCGAGGTGTGCGTCATCAGATCCTTCACCGTCATCGGCCGGTTTGGCGGCACCAGCTCAAGCGACTTGGTGCCGTCGTCGGCCTTCTTCTCGACGCCGACCTTCACATTGGCGAAGGACGGGATGTATTTCGAGACGGGGTCGTCGAGCTTGATCTTGCCGTCCTCGAGCATTTTCATCGCGGCCACGGCGGTGATGGCCTTGCTCATTGAGAACAGGCGGAAGATCGTCTTGTCGGTGATCGGCGCCTTGCTGACCACGTCCTGCACGCCGAACGCTTCGTGGTAGACCGGCTTGCCCTGCTGCTTGATCAGCACGGTTGCACCCGCGATCTTGCCGGTCGCGACCTCGTTCTCGAAGAACTCGCTGATCTTCGCGAGCTTGTCCTGATTGAAATGCGCGCCGGCCGGAATCTCGTAGGTGCCTTCCGCGCGCGCAAGCGACATTGTGCCAAGCGAAACAAGCGCGCAGCAGACCAAGGCAAATCGCCCAAAACGTAAAATCATATCCCCTCCCCGGAACATGGCCGGCCGGAGTGTACTGACGGCGCCATCAGGCACAAGGGCCGCTGTGTCGCGCGAGCGCCTCGGCATGGAGTTCGGCGCTTGGCTCGGAGAAGCAGCAGAAAACGACGCGATCAACGGATGGCGCGGCCGGCAACATCTCGACCGTCGTGCGGACGGCGATCTCGGCCGCCCGATCGGCTGGAAAACGATAGATGCCGGTCGAAATCGCTGGAAACGCCACCGAGGTCAGCTTGTGCTGTCCGCACAGCTCCATCGCGCGGCGATAGCAGGAAGCGAGCCGGTCGTCCTCGCCGATTGTGCCGCCGTTCCAGACCGGTCCGACGGTATGGATCACATGCGCGGCCCTGAGCCGATAGCCTTTGGTGATCTTGGCATCGCCGGTCTTGCAGCCATGGAGCATGCGGCACTCGGCGACGAGCTCGGGCCCGGCGGCGCGATGGATCGCGCCATCCACGCCGCCCCCGCCAAGGAGCGACGTATTGGCGGCGTTGACGATGGCGTCAACGCCGAGGGTCGCGATGTCAGCAACGATGATGTCGAGCTGCACGCCGCCGATCCGGCGCGTCAGCACCGTCACGGATCAGGCCGCGACCGCGACGCCCTTCTCGGAGAGGAGCTGCTGCAATTCGCCAGCCTGGAACATCTCGCGGACGATATCGCAGCCGCCGATGAACTCGCCCTTCACATAGAGCTGGGGGATGGTCGGCCAGTTCGAGAATTCCTTGATGCCGTTGCGGAGCTCGGCGGATTCGAGGACGTTGAGGCCCTTATAGCCGACGCCGATGTGGTCGAGTATCTGCACGACTTGGCCTGAGAATCCGCACTGCGGAAATTGCGGCGTACCCTTCATGAACAGAACCACGTCGTTCGACTTCACTTCGTTGGCGATGAATTCCGCGATGTTCATATCCGTGTCCTTCTGGGGCAGAGCCCTCACCTATCATTCCGGGCCGGCTCAGCCGATCTAACCCGATACCTGCCTATATATGTAGCCCAAACCGTTGTGCATCCAAAGTAAAATGGCGGCGAACAGGCCCCGGGCGGGCGGTCCGGGAGGCCCCGGCCCCATTGCATGATGGCACGAATATCATCACCGGGGAGGACTTTCATACCGTAACGGAGCCCCTATCTAGGACGAACCTTGGTTTTGGAACCGGGTATCGCCAACAACGTTCTCTTGTCCTGTCTGGAGAAAAACGTGACGAAACAAGCCTCAGCAACGGCCAGTCCGCCGCTTTCGTCACCCTCTTCCGACCAGGGCAGCCTCGCCCAACGGCTCGAGGCCGCCTTTATCGGCGTCCGCAACGAGACCGAGCGCCGGGCCGCACCGCTCTCGCCCGAGGACCAGCAGATCCAGTCCATGCCGGACGCGAGCCCGGCCAAATGGCACCGGGCGCATACCACCTGGTTCTGGGAGCAGTTCTTGCTCGGCGAGCACGCCCCCGGCTACCGGCCCTTCCATCCTGACTTCGCCTTCCTGTTCAATTCCTATTACGTCAGCGCCGGGCCCCGCCATGCCCGCAATCATCGGGGCGACATCACCCGGCCCAGCGCCAGCGAGGTCGGCGCCTATCGCAGCCATGTCGATGCGGCGGTGGTCAAATTCTTCCGTGAGGCTGACGAAGGCAAGCTCCGCGCTCTGGCGCCACTGGTCGAGGTCGGGCTGAACCACGAGCAGCAGCATCAGGAATTGATGTTCACCGACATCCTGCACGCCTTCGCGCAGAATCCGATCTATCCGGCCTACGATTCCGACTGGCGCTTCACGTCCGCGACGCGCACCGGCGATGACTGGCTGACGCTCAACGAGGGCATCCACACCGTCGGCCATGTCGAGGACAGCTTTCATTTCGACAACGAGAAGCCTGCGCATCGCGCGCTCGTCGGCCCCGTGAGGGTCGCCCGCAATCTCGTCACCAATGGCGAATGGCTCGCCTTCATGCGCGACGGCGGCTACCGGACCGCAACGCTGTGGTTGATGGACGGCTTTGCCGCGGCCAGCAAGGAAGACTGGCAAGCTCCGGGCCATTGGCGCGAGGTCGATGGCGGATGGCAGGTGATGACGCTCGCCGGCCTCAAGCCGGTCGATCCCGACGCGCCCGTCTGCCACATCAGCTATTACGAGGCCGATGCATTCGCGCGCTGGGCCGGAAAACACCTGCCGACCGAGATGGAATGGGAGGTCGCCGCGCGCGCCGGTCAACTCAACGACGCCTTCGGCATCGTCTGGCAGTGGACGCGTTCATCGTATTCACCCTACCCCGGCTACCGCGCCATCGAGGGCGCGCTCGGCGAGTACAACGGCAAGTTCATGGTCAACCAGCTGGTGCTGCGCGGCTCCTCGCTCGCGACGCCGGACGGTCACAGCCGTGTCACATACCGCAACTTCTTCTATCCGCACCACCGCTGGCAATTCACCGGGTTGCGGCTCGCCGACTACGTCTGAAGTTTCATCCGACGACTAATGCGCGCCGGACAGCGCGTTCAGGAGAGTATCATGAATGTGCACGCCAGCGCTTTGGCCGAAGCCCATCTCCCCGACGAGCAGACGACCGCCTTCGCCCGCGAGGCCATCGAGGACCTCTCGCAGCAGCCGAAAAAACTGTCGCCGAAATATTTCTATGACGCGACCGGATCGGAGCTGTTCGAGGCGATCACGCGCCTGCCGGAATATTATCCGACGCGCACCGAGCTTGCGATCCTGAAGGAGCGCGGCAGCGAGATCGCAAAGATCATTCCAGAGCATGCGGCGTTGGTCGAGTTCGGTGCCGGCGCGACGACGAAGGTTCGCCTGCTGCTCAATCACTGCAAGTTCGCGGCCTATGTGCCCGTCGATATCTCCGGCGATTTCCTGAAGGCACAGGCCAACGGGCTGAAGCGCGATTTCCCCGCGCTTGGCATCTATCCGGTGGCCGCCGACTTCACCACGCCGTTCGAGCTGCCGAAGGCGGTTGCGTCCATGCCCAAGGTCGGCTTCTTCCCGGGCTCGACCATCGGCAATTTCGAGCCGCATGAGGCGCAGGCCTTCCTGAAAAGCGCGCGAGCTATTCTGGGCCGGGGCGCGCAGATGATCATCGGCGCCGATCTGGAGAAAGAGGAGCGCCTGCTCCACGCCGCCTATAACGACGCGGCCGGCGTCACCGCGCGCTTCAACCTCAATGTTCTCGTGCGGATCAACCGCGAGCTCGGCGGCAATTTCGACCTCTCCGCCTTCACCCATGGCGCGATCTACAATCACGCGCGCCATCGGATCGAGATGCACCTGATCAGCCGGAAGAGCCAGACTGTGCGCCTGCTCGGCACCAGCTTCTCGTTCAAGCCGGGCGAGAGCATCCACACCGAGAACAGCTACAAATACAGCCTCGAGCGCTTTGCCGCGCTGGCGCAAGGCGCCGGCTGGCGCGTGCGCGAAAGCTGGACGGACGCGGCAAAGATGTTCTCGGTGCACGCGCTGGAGGCGGCGGAGTAATCACTCCGGCGCTTCAGCGTTCCTCAGCCTCTTCCGGCTTCGATCCCAGCGACACCGACTCCCACACCGCGACGACGATCATGATCACGCTCGTCGCGACCGACAGCCATAAAGGCGAGAGATCGGCGGCGAACCACCACAGCGCCAGCAGCAGGATGATGCCGATGCCGTGGGAGAGCTGGAGGAAGCCGCGAATCGCGTGCTTGAACAGGACGGTGCCGACCAGAAACACCAGCGGCCCGCCGATCGTGCTGACGATGGTGCGGACATCGGAATGGCCGGTCGGGTGCTTCAGCACCAGCTCGTCCGAGACCGCGGTCAGGATGATGCCGGCGACGATCGGCATATGCAGATAGGTGTAGGCGAGCCGCGCCAGCCGGCCGGATTCGGCGCTCTTCGAAATCCACTCGGAGCCAGCCTCGGCACCCTTGTGGAAATAGACCCACCACATCGCGATGCTGCCGACAAGGCACGAGACGAAGGCCAGGATGTTGTCCGCGGTCCAGTCTAATTCTGCGAAGGTCGCGCCGTTGACGACGACGGCTTCACCGAGCGCGATGATGATGAAGCCGGCGCAGCGCTCGGCCATGTGGTTGCCCTCGACCGCCCAGGCCTCCACCGACGAGAAGCCCAGCTTCGGCACCCAAAAGCGCACCGCGGGCGAGACGTATTCGATGGTCAGCGCCGCGATCCAGAACCACAGCCTCTCCTCGCCATGGGCCAGACCGCCGAGGATCCAGAAGATCGCGGAGCCGCAAAGCCAGACCAGGATGCGGATCGCATTGTGCCGCACGGCGGTGCGATGGCGCGGGGTCGCAAACAGCCAGAACGCGGTCCGTCCGACCTGCATCGTTGCGTAGGCGACCGCAAACCAGAGGCCGCGGCCGTCGAACGCGCCCGGGATGGTCGTCGACAGCACGAGGCCGCCGAGCATCATCAGGAAGATCAGGATGCGGACCGGCGTCAGCTCGGGGTTGAGCCAGTTGGTGACCCAGGCGGTGTAGACCCACACCCACCACACCGCCAGGAACAGCAGCGTGACCTCGACCGCGCCAAGCGGCGTGAAGTGGTGCAACAGCGCGTGCGAAATCTGGGTGACCGCGAAAACGAAGACGAGGTCGAAGAACAGCTCGGCATTGGTGACGCGGCTGGGCTGGTTCGGCACGATCACGCGAAACATCGCGCCGCGCGGATTGTCGGCCGCCATCATCGTCCCCGTCGCGTGATCAGGTCAGGCGCAACTTATCAAGTGCCTGGCACGCCGGTTTGCAGCGCCAGCGCATGCAGCACGCCGCCCATCTGGCCCTGCAGGGACCGGTAGACGATCTGGTGCTGCTGGACGCGGGACTTGCCGCGGAAGGATTCCGAGATCACGGTCGCGGCATAGTGGTCGCCATCGCCGGCGAGGTCACGGATGGTCACCTCGGCATCGGGGATCGCTGCCTTGATCATCGCCTCGATATCGTGGGCGTCCATGGGCATTCTGGTCTTGCTCCTTATGTCGGCTTACAGCCTCGGCGTCGAATCGCTTTGCCGGGGTCCCCTCACCGGCAGGGCCAAACTTAGCGTGAACGGCCTTCTACGTCACGCCTTCAGGCACTATATCCCTGATCCCATCAGGATAAAGGCACGACAAAGTGCCGCGCGCGGCAGATCGAACGAAAAGGCGTGAAATCATGAAACTTCCCGGGCCGGACCACCCCATCACCATCACCCAAAACCCCCGGCGCGTCCGCGTCACGGCGGGTGATATCGTGATTGCCGAGAGCACCAAGGCGCTGACGCTGAAAGAGGCCAAATACCCGGCAGTGCAATATGTGCCGCGGGCGGATGCCAACATGGCGCTGCTGGAGCGCACCGAGCGCACCACCCACTGCCCCTACAAGGGGGACGCCAGCTATTACAGCATCAAGGCCGACGGCAAGACGCTCGACAACGCCATCTGGACCTACGAGACGCCGTTCCCCGCGATGACGGAGATATCAGGCCATCTCGCCTTCTATCCCGACAAGGTGAAGATCGAGGAAGTGGGCTAAGCTCACTGGCGCTGTGACGCCGGGGCGATCATCAGGTCGCCTCCTCCCAGTCGACACAAGGCACGAGATGCCGCGCAGGGCCGCACGACTGATTGGGGTCTCGTTGCTGGGATTGGCCGGCCTGTTGATTGTCGTGGCGGCTGCCGGGCTGGGTTTTCGCGCCTATCGCCAGCATGTTGCCGCCGAAACTCTCGCGATCCGCTCCCCCAACGGCGTGCAGGAGGGGGCGTTCGTCGATATCGGCGGCATCAAGCAATGGATTCAAATCCGCGGCGAGGATCGGGATAATCCGGTTCTCCTGTTCGTCCACGGTGGGCCCGGAGGCTCAACCTTGGCAATTTCGTCGGGCTGGCGTCCCTGGGAAAAGCATTTCACCGTGGTGCAGTGGGACCAGCGCGGCGCCGGCCGCACCTATGGCGCCGCCGGAGACGCGCTCGCGCCAACCATGACGCTGGAACGAATGATTCAGGATGGCCTCGAGCTGGTCGAATACCTGCGGGCACATCTGCACAAGGACAAAATAGTCCTGGTCGGGCATTCCTGGGGCTCGTTTCTGGGAATTCACATCGTGAAGCAACGCCCCGATCTGTTTTATGCTTATGTCGGCACTGGACAGGTGGTCGGCAGGGTGACGTTCGAGAAGCAATTCGAGATCACGATCGCGCATCTGCAAGCGTTGGCGCAGTCCGCCGGCAACAGCGAGGCCCAAGCGGAATTGGCACCAATCGTCGCCCGCCCTCTGATCAATCCACAAAATCGATCGGTTGCGGACAAGTGGAGCAAGGCGCTGGGGCTACCTTCCATCGAGAGCCTCCAGTTGGCGGGTCCCGTCCCACCCCCTTTCATGCCGGATTTTTCGCTGCTGGACTGGTACAACTGGCGTAAAGGCATGGCCTTCTCCGCAAAATATCTGCGCGGACGAGAAGGCCCCATGTTCAAGCGCGACGTCGCCGCGCTGGGGCTCGCGTTTCCGATCCCGGTGATCTTCATCGAGGGCGATGCGGACTACAACACACCGGGTGGGCCGGCCGAACAGCTCTTCAATCAGATCACGGCCCCGCATAAGGAATTTGTCTGGATTCGCGGCGGCGATCATTTCATTCCGTTCGATCGTCCCGACGAATTCCTGGCGGAGCTGGTGGCCCGCGTCATCCCGTTCACGCGCAATTGAGCGCAGCGTTGCGGCCCACTACGCCCGGAATATCGTGAGCCCGAGCACCAGCAGCACCAGGAAGATCACAACGAAGATATAGAACAGGAAGCGGGCGATATCGGCGGAGGCGGCGGAGATGCCGGTGAAACCGAGCACACCCGCCACGATCGAAATCAGCAGGAATATCAGTGCCCATTTCAAGATTGTCATCGCCAGCTCCGCGACAGCGGCCACCGCTATCGGTGGCCCTCACCCGTTTCGGAAACGCTAACCGCATCGCGCGGAACTGGTTCCTAAACGCACGACGGAAGGTTGTCGCGGCACAAACTACCCTTGCTGAATCGGGTTCCCGGCGGCAGAGTCCGGCCGGGATGGAAACTAGACCGGGGCGGCCATGAGCACGATCTCACAGTCAGCGACGATTGGCGCCGAAGCGCATGCTGCGCCAAAAAGCAAGACGCGCAACATGTCGCTCGATCGCGCCCGCACCTTCCTGACGCTGGTGGTGCTGCTGCACCATGCTGTCATCCCCTATACCTATTTCGGTCATACCGACCCGAAGTTCTTCTTCGGCTTCGACATGATCGTGCTCGCCACCGACAGCTTCTTCATGGCGATGTTCTTTTTCCTGTCGGGCTTGTTTGCGTGGTCAGGCATCGCCCGCAAGGGAGCGCGGAGCTATTTGGCAGATCGCCTGCTGCGGCTTGGGCTGCCGTTCGTGATTTGCGCATTCACGATCATTCCGCTCGCCTATTACGCGATCTCGCTCCGGCACAATCCCGAGATCGGCTTCTCGGAGTACTGGTGGAATATGGTCACGAAGGGCCCGTGGCCGAGCGGGCCGATCTGGTTCCTCTGGGTCCTGTTCGCCTTCGACGTGGTTGCCTGCGTCCTGCATCGACTGTCACCCAACCTGCTCGATCCGATCAATCGCCTGTCGCTGCACGGCCGCCGCCGGCCGGCGGTGTTCTTCGCGGTCATGCTTGCCGTCACCGCAGCGTTCTATGTTCCCGGGCTGATGTATTTTGGGCCAAGCAGCTGGCTCGAGTTCGGGCCCTTCTCGGTGCAGCACGGGCGCGTGATGCTCTATGCGAGCTACTTCTTTTTCGGTGCCGGCATCGGCGTCGCGAATATGGACCGTGGACTGCTCGCGGCTGACGGCCGGATGGCAAAGGTCAGTTGGGACTGGATGGTCTTGGCGATCGTTCCGTATTGCCTGCTCTGGGTACTGATCTTCATCAAGCGCGAAATACTGGGAAACCCGTCGCCGCTGCCGAACTGGTATGAGGGGCTCTATGCCATCTGCTTCGCTGTCTTCAGCGTGGCCATCATGTTTCTTATCCTGGCCTTCTTCCAGAGGTTCAAACAATCGGGTTCGGCCAAGCTGCTCGATCCGATGCGGGCGGACGCCTTCGGCATGTTTTTGGTGCACTACCCGATCGCGCTTTGGCTGCAATACTGGCTGTTCGACTATGACCTGCCAGCGATCGTCAAGGTGACAGTGGGATTCGTGCTGACAGTCTCGTTCAGTTGGGCGCTGACGCGCGCCTTGCGCCAAATCCCCGGGGCAACGAGGGTGCTGTGAGTTTGTGAAGGCGGCTTACGCCGCCTTCCCGCCCATATAATCCGGCAACCAGCGCTCATGCGAGGTCCGCAAGCTCTCGATCGACACCGGCGCCTCTCCCGCAATCGCGATCGCATCGCCACCGGTGGTGCCGATGCGCACGCAGGGCACCTCGCAGCCGCGCATCTTGGCGAGCACCCGGCCGGCTTCCGTTTCCGGCACGGTGACGAGATAGCGCGCCTGGTCCTCACCGAACCAATAGGCCTGCGAAACAAGCGAACTCGGCGCCGCCAGCAGCTTTGCACCGATGCCGCTCGCCATCGCCATTTCGGCGAGCGCGATCAGGAGGCCACCGTCGGAGAGATCGTGCACGGCGCTCGCGGTGCCCGCATGAATCATGCCGCGCACGCAGTCGCCGTTGCGCTTCTCGGCCGCGAGGTCGACCGGCGGCGGCGCGCCCTCCTCGCGACCGCAGATGTCGCGCAGATAAACGGACTGACCGAGCCAGCCATGGGTGTCGCCGATCAGGAGGATCGCCTCGCCCTCGGCCTTGAAGGCGAGCGAGGCGGACTTGGTGAAATCGTCGAGCAGGCCGACGCCGCCGATCGAGGGCGTCGGCAGGATCGCGCGGCCGTTGGTCTCGTTGTAGAGCGAGACGTTGCCGGAGACGACCGGGAAGTCGAGCGTGCGACAGGCTTCCGAGATGCCCTTCAGGCAGCCGACGAACTGGCCCATGATCTCGGGGCGCTCCGGATTGCCGAAATTGAGATTGTCGGTGATCGCGAGCGGCTTGCCGCCCACCGCGGTGATGTTGCGCCAGGCTTCCGCCACCGCCTGCATGCCGCCCTGATAGGGATCGGCCTCGCAATAGCGCGGCGTGACGTCGACGGTCAGCGCCAGGCCCTTCGGCCCGTCCTGCACGCGCACGACCGCGGCGTCGCCGCCGGGACGCTGCATGGTGTTGCCGAGGATGACGTGGTCGTACTGCTCCCAGACCCAGCGCTTGCTGCACATATCGGGCGTGCCGATCAGCTTCTCCAGCGCCGCACCGAGCGCCATCGGCGCCGGCACTTCGCGCGCATGCACGGTCGGCAGCGCGGCGGAGGGAACATGCGGACGGTCATAGAGCGGCGCCTCGTCGCCGAGCTCCTTGATCGGCAAATCGACCATGACGTCGCCGCCATGCTTGACCACGAAGCGCTTGCTCGGCGTGGTGTAGCCGACCACGGCGAAATCGAGGCCCCATTTCTTGAAGATCGCCTCGGCTTCCTTTTCCTTCTCGGGCTTGAGCACCATGAGCATGCGCTCCTGGCTCTCCGAGAGCATCATCTCGTAGGCGCTCATGCCGGTCTCGCGGGTCGGCACCGCATCGAGATCGAGGTCGACACCGAGGTCGCCCTTGGCGCCCATCTCGACCGCCGAGCAGGTCAGGCCCGCCGCGCCCATGTCCTGGATCGCGATGACGCAATCGGCTTCCATGATCTCGAGGCAGGCCTCGAGCAGCAGTTTTTCGGCGAAGGGATCGCCGACCTGCACGGTCGGGCGCTTCTCCTCGGACTTGTCGTCGAACTCAGCCGACGCCATCGAGGCGCCGTGGATGCCGTCACGGCCCGTCTTGGAGCCGAGATAGACGATCGGCATGTTCACGCCGGAGGCCGCCGCATAGAAGATCTTGTCGGCATCGGCGAGGCCCACGGCCATAGCATTGACGAGGATGTTGCCGTCATAGCGGGTGTGGAAGCGGACCTGGCCGCCGACCGTCGGCACGCCGAAGGAATTTCCGTAGCCGCCAACGCCGGCGACGACGCCGGACACGAGATGCCGGGTCCTGGCGTGCTCGGGCGCGCCGAAGCTCAGCGCGTTCAGGCAGGCGATCGGGCGCGCGCCCATGGTGAAGACGTCGCGCAAGATGCCGCCGACGCCGGTGGTCGCGCCCTGATAGGGCTCGATGTAGCTCGGGTGGTTGTGGCTCTCCATCTTGAAGACCACGGCCTGGCCGTCGCCGATGTCGATCACGCCGGCGTTCTCGCCGGGGCCCTGGATTACCCAGGGCGCCTTGGTCGGCAGGCCCTTCAGATGGATGCGCGAGGATTTGTACGAGCAGTGCTCGTTCCACATCGCCGAGAAGATGCCGAGCTCGGTGAAGGTCGGCTCCCGCCCGATCAGCTTCAGGATGCGCTCATACTCGTCGGGCTTGAGCCCGTGGGCGGCAACCAGCTCGGGGGTGATCTTGGGTTCGTTCTTCATGGATTCGGAGCTTTCGGCGGGCGTTTGGCCGTTCTTAGGAATATCGGGGGCTGACGAAAAGCCCTTTATGGCGCATTTTCCCGCTGTCCCACGTTTTGCGGCCGGGGGGTGCGGGAACAGGAATTGCACGGGACGGACGGATCGGATTTAAGGGCTGAAGACCCGCAATTGAAGGGCCCATTTCCTTGCATGAATTGACCAAAACGGCCTCGCCCCAGCGCCCCGACCTGCACATCGCCACCGAGGGGGAATTCACGGGTTGGCAGACCTGGATCCGCGACAGCTTTGAGAACCATATAGGTCCCTTCTGGCACCGCCTGGAGGCCGATGGCAGCGTCCGTTGCGCCTTTCGGGTCGAAAAGAAGCACCTGAACGGGTCCGGGAACGTTCATGGCGGCTGCTTCATGGCGTTTGCCGACTATTGCCTGTTCGCGATCGGCCGAAATGCCCTGAACAGCAAGGGCGTCACCGTCAATTTCGCCTGCGAATTCCTCGATGCGGGGCACGAGGGCGAGCTGATCGAGTGCACCGGCGAGGTCACCCGCGCCGGCGGCTCGCTGATCTTTCTGCGGGGCGAGATGATGGCCGGCGAGCGCCGCCTGTTCACCTTCTCAGGCACGATCAAGCGGGTGAAGCGGAAGCCGTAGCGCCCCTTCACGCCGAAATCTGCTTCTCCGCGATCGAGAGCCATTCGGCCTGCGCGTCGCGCAGATATTTTGGTGCGCGGCGCATCTGGATCAGCAGCTCGTTGAAGACCAGGCGCGCCTCGGCGGTGCGGCCGACCATTTGCAACAGCATGCCGTAGCGCACCCGCGCTTCGGCGCCCGGAAAATAGCCGGCGACGGCGTGATATTCCTCGAGCGCCTCGTCGAGCCGACCGACCTCGGCGAGTGCGCGGGCATACAACAGGTGCGCGTCGGCGGAGTCGAACTCCGGCCATTGCTTCTGGAGATCGTCCAGCGTCGCGAGCGCATCGGCCGGACGCCTGGCGGAAAATTCCGCTCGCGCCTTCCCCAGGGCATAGATGGGGTCGTGGCCCATCGGCAGCGACAGGATTTGGTCATAGTGCTGCTCGGCCTCACTGAACCGACCGACCTTCGTACACTCTTCGGCAAGCGCCGCGCGATTGGCGATGGTGTCGGTGCCGGCCAGCCGGTCGGACAATTCGCGATAGCGCTTCTCCGGATCGAGCCGGTTGGCGACGCGCTGGCGCGCCTGCCGCGCGCCGGGGCTCGAGAACCATTCGGGAATGAGCTCGACCGCGATATACGCGATCGCACCCATCATCGGCACCAGCAGAATGATGAAAGCCCAGGGCCGCAATCGCCCGGTGCGCGAGGCGTGGTAAATCGGCGTGATATCGAGCAGCAGAACGACCAAAGCGACGGGCATGTGACATCCGAACAGCACAACGACAGCGCAGGCTTCCTGATATCGCAATCGGCGCGACGGAACAACTTTGAGTTGCCCCTCCCCGCGAAAAATCCGCGACGTCGGACGCATGCGCCTTGATGGCGACGAGGAGTCAGTCGCGTCAGACGCGATGGAGGTTCACGAGGCCGCAGCCCAACGCGACTATTGCTTGGGCGCTACTACTTGGCGTCGTCCGCCAGCATCTTCCGGTATTTTTCGACGTCGCGCGTCACGAGTTTTTGCAGAACCTCGGGCGTGTGCTCGTCGGGATCGGGCGCGACGGTCGAGAGCTCAGCAAAACGCTTCTTCACCGCGTCGGTTTCCACCGCGGTGCGCGCGGCGGCATTCAGCCTGGCGATGATGCCCGGCGGCGTGCCCTTCGGCGCGAACAGGCCGTTCCAGCCCTGCGCCTCGAATTCCGGCAGGCCCGCTTCAGCTGATGTCGGCAGATCGGGCAGCGTGGCGAGCCGCACCGTCGAGCCGACCACGAGCCCCCTCACCAGCTTTTCGTTGATCGACTGCGAGACGGAAGCCGCCGCATCGCAGACGCCGTCGATCTGGCCGCCGATCGCATCCGTCAGCGCAGGCGATGCGCCGCGATAGCCGACCAGCGTGGCGTCGATCCCCGCGGCCGTCACGAAACTCTTGCAGATGAGGTAGTTCGACGAGCCGACGCCGGCATGGCCGAGATTGATCTTGCCCGGATTGGCCTTGGCGTAGGCGATGAACTCCTTCAAATCCTTCGCCGGAAAATCCTTGCGCAGCGCGATGATGCCGAAGGTCTTGGCCACCATGCCGATCGGCGCAAACGAGTCCGGCGTGAACGGCAGCTTGGGATAGATCGTGTAGGTCGCCGCATTGGTGCCGGCATTGCCGATGGCGATGGTGTAGCCATCCGGCTCAGCGCGGGAGGCGCGCGCCAGCGCGGTCGAGCCGCCGGCGCCGGCAACGTTCTCGATCACGATGGACTGTCCGAGCGCCACGCCCATCTGCTCGGCCACCGTCCGCGCGATCACGTCCGACGTGCCGCCGGCCGCGAACGGCACGATCATGGTGATCGGATGTTTTGGAAAGTCCTGCGCGAACGCAGCAGTCGCGAACAAGGACGCCACGAACGCGGCGAGCGCACGCTTCACCACGAAGGAGATCACGCGGCCTTTTCCAGATGCGCGGTGAGGCCTGCGAACAGACCGCGACCATCGGTGCAGCCCATGATGTCTTCGACGTGGTTTTCCGGGTGCGGCATCATGCCGAGCACGTTGCCCTTGTCGTTGACGAGGCCGGCGATCGAATGCGCAGCACCATTGATGTTGTGGCTCTCGTCGACCGCGCCGTCGGCCGAGCAGTAGCGATAGAGCACGCGCCCCTCGCCCTCGATGCGCTTGATGGTCTCTTCGTCCGCTTCGTAATTGCCCTCGCCGTGCGCGACCGGCACGCGGATCACCTGGCCGGCATTGTAGCCGCGGGTGAACGGCGTATCCGAGCGCTCGACGCGCAGATGCACGTCCTTGCAGATGAATTTCAGCCGCGCATTGCGCATCAGCACGCCCGGCAGCAGGCCGGATTCGCAGAGGATCTGGAAACCGTTGCAGACGCCAAGCACGAGGCCGCCCTTGGCGGAATAGTCGCGCACCGCGTCCATCACCGGCGCCCGCGCGGCAATTGCGCCGCAACGCAGATAATCGCCATAAGAAAAGCCGCCGGGCACGACCACGAGATCGGTGCCCGCAGGCAGCGACGTCTCGGCGTGCCACACCATCGCAGGCTCGTGGCCCGAGATCAGCCTCAGCGCGCGCGCCATGTCGCGTTCGCGGTTGATTCCGGGAAAGACGAGGATGGCGGCTTTCATGATTCAGGTTCCAACGAGGGTGGGAATCGGGTTGGCCCGCGGGCCAAATCGTGAAGAGACATAGCCATTTGACGGGAATTTTACCAGTGCTAGCCTCGCCGGGCGGCCTTGTACACAGGCCATGGCCACGGCACTCCTGCCCAACGATTTTGCCCGGGATTGAAGCCATGAATGTCCCGTCTCTGCCCGCATCGCAGTCCGAACCGGTGTCCGCCGAGGGCGTCGTCGCCGCCGGCGCCTATGTCGACGGCCGGCGCGTCGCCAACATCGCCATCAGCGAGGCGTCGAGCTGGCGGGCCAAGCCCGGCCATGTGGTCTGGATCGGGCTGCACGAGCCCGACATGGCGCTGCTCGGCGCGGTGCAGAAGCAGTTCGACCTGCACGAGCTCGCCATCGAGGACGCCAACAACGCCCATCAGCGGCCCAAGATCGAGCAATATGGTGAGGCCCTCTTCATCGTCGCGCGCACGGCGCAATTGACCGAGGGCCGCATCGCCTTCGGCGAGACCCACATCTTCATCGGCGACGGCTATCTCGTGACGGTCCGTCACGGCGCCTCGACCTCCTACACGGCGGTGCGCGAACGCTGCGAGAGCTGTCCGCGGGCGCTGGCGCGCGGCGAGGACTACATCCTCTATGCGATCCTCGATTTCATCGTCGACAACTACTCCCCCGTGCTCGAGAGCATTCACGAGGAGGTCGAGGAAATCGAGGACTACGTGCTGTCGAACGCGATCACCAAGGCGCAGATCGAGCGGCTCTACATGTTGCGCCGCGACCTCTTGCGCCTCCGCAATGCCATCGGCCCCCTGGTCGAGGTCTGCCGCCGGCTGGAGCATGACGAGCTGTCGATGGTGCGCCCGGCGATGCAGACACTGTTCCGCGACGTCACCGACCACGTCCGCAACATCCAGGAGCGCATCGATTCCATGCGCGAGGTGCTGGCCTTCGCCTTCGAGGCGAGCCTGCTGGTTGGCCAGGCGCAGGAGACGGCGGTGTCGAAGAAGCTCGCCTCGTGGCTGGCGATCCTCGCCGTGCCCACCGCAGTCGCAGGCATCTACGGGATGAACTTCAAATACATCCCCGAGCTGCAATGGGAGTACAGCTATTTCGTCGTCATGGGGATGATGGCGCTCGCCTGCCTCGGATTGTACTGGCGCTTCCGCCGCGTCGGGTGGCTGTGACGCCAGCGCTGACGCGCCGACGTCAGACGATCTCGACCCGATAGTTCTCGATCACGGTATTCGCCAGCAGCTTGTCGGCGGCGTCCTTCAGCGCGGCTTCCGCCTTGGCCTTGTCGGCGCCGGCGAGCTCGATGTCGAACACCTTGCCCTGGCGGACGCTGGCGACGCCGTCGACGCCGAGCGACTTCAGCGCGCCTTCGATGGCCTTGCCCTGCGGATCGAGGATGCCGGTCTTCAGGGTAACGGTAACACGTGCCTTCACGTTAAATCCCCTTAGCTTTTCACCAGCACCGGGCCGGAGCCCTGCGGACGCTCGTTCTCCATCAGGATGCCGAGGCGTTTTGCAACTTCGGTGTAGGCCTCGAGCAGGCCGCCGAGATCCCTGCGGAAACGATCCTTGTCGAGCTTCTCGTTCGACTTGATGTCCCACAGACGGCAGCTGTCCGGCGAGATCTCGTCGGCGACGATGATGCGCATCATCTCGTTCTCGAACAGCCGGCCGCACTCCATCTTGAAGTCGACGAGGCGGATACCGATGCCGAGGAAAAGGCCGGTGAGGAAGTCGTTGACGCGGATGGCGAGCGCCATGATGTCGTCGATCTCCTGCGGCGTGGCCCAGCCGAAGGCGGTGATGTGCTCTTCCGACACCATGGGGTCGTTGAGCTGGTCGTTCTTGTAATAGAATTCGATGATCGAACGGGGCAGCTGGGTGCCCTCCTCGATGCCCAGGCGCTGCGACAGCGATCCGGCGGCAACGTTCCGCACGACCACCTCGAGCGGCACGATCTCGACCTCGCGAATCAACTGCTCGCGCATGTTGAGGCGGCGGATGAAATGGGTCGGCACCCCGATGTCGTTGAGGTGCTGAAACAGGTACTCCGAGATCCGGTTGTTGAGGACACCCTTGCCCTCGATGACCTGATGCTTCTTCGCATTGAACGCTGTGGCGTCATCCTTGAAGTGCTGGATCAGGGTACCGGGCTCAGGACCTTCATAGAGAACCTTTGCCTTGCCTTCATAAATGCGACGCCGACGGCTCATTGGGATGTACCGTGTTTTGTTGAAATCCATGTATTTGGTGTGCTCCGGTTACCAGGTTACGACCCACAGCGGAGCTGCCGTGAACGGCCTGGACCCCCATCCGAATCCTTGGAAACAGAACGGGAACCAAGCCTTTAGGCAACCTATCCGATTGGCTGTCCCAGCACAATCGATCCGGCCCATCCGACGCTGACTTATACCACCTTGCCTGCGGCTTTACGGCTCGTTGTTTCGCCGATTCGTGCCCCCTATCTAGGCATGCGCACGGGCCCTCGCAACGAGGGCCGCCACGTCCTGCAGCCCAGGGAATTGGAAGACGCATGAGCGAGTTCAACAAGCGCGAGGAAGGCTTTGAGAAGAAATTTGCCCTCGACGAGGAGCAGAAATTCAGGGCGGAGGCCCGCCGCAACCGGCTGCTGGGGCTGTGCGCGGCCGAAAAGCTCGGAATATCAGGCGAAGCCGCCACCGCCTATGCCAAGGAGGTCGTCGCGGCCGATTTCGAGGAGGCCGGCGATGGCGACGTCCTGCGCAAGGTCATGGCCGATTTCGCCGCCAAGAACGTCGCCGTCACCGAACAGGCGATTCGCGGCAAGATGGGCGAGCTGATCGCCGTCGCGGCCGCCGAGGTGAAGGCCGGGAAGTAAGCTTAACAGCAGACGGCGGATGGCCTTGGAAGGCCTCCGCCGCTCGCCCTCTCGGGCTTGCAGCCAGCCCCGGGCAATGCCAAATGGGCGGCATGTCCCAAGATCACATTTCCAACGTTCTCGCCCAACGCTACGCCACGCCCGCCATGCGCTCCATCTGGAGCGGCGAAGGCAAGGTTCGCCTCGAACGCGACTACTGGATCGCCGTGCTGAAAGGCCAGCGCGATCTCGGTATTCCCGTGCCCGATGGCGTGATCGAGGCTTACGAGCGCGTCAAGGACCAGGTCGACCTGGACTCCATCATGCGGCGCGAGCGCATCACCCGCCACGACGTGAAGGCGCGGATCGAGGAGTTCTGCGAACTGGCCGGTCATGAGCACCTGCACAAGGGCATGACCAGCCGCGACCTCACCGAGAATGTGGAGCAGCTGCAGGTCTACCGCGGGCTGCAGCTGATCGAGACCAAGAGCATCGCCGCGCTCATTCGCTTTGCCAAGCACGCCAAGCAATTGCGCGACATGCCGTTCACGGCGCGCACGCACAATGTGGCCGCGCAGGTCACGACACTCGGCAAGCGCATCGCCATGTTCGGCGAGGAGATGCTGGTTGGGCATCAGAGCCTGGTCAACGTGCTCGACACCTATCCCGCGCGCGGCCTGAAGGGCGCGGTCGGCACCCGGCTCGACCAGATCACGCTGTTCAACGGCGACGCCGGCAAGGCGCGCGCGCTCGAACAGCAAATCCTCAAGCACCTCGGTCTGCCCAAGAGCTTCGATGCGGTCGGCCAGGTCTATCCGCGCAGCCTCGACTTCCGCGCGGTCAGCGTCCTCACCGAGCTCGCCAGCGGTCCCGGCAATTTCGCCAAGACCATTCGACTGATGGCGGGCCACGAGCTCGCCAGCGAAGGTTTTGCCAAGGGCCAGGTCGGCTCCTCCGCGATGCCGCACAAGATGAACAGCCGCTCCTGCGAGCGCATCAACGGCCTGCATGTCGTGCTGAAGGGCTATCTCGCGATGGCCGCAGGCCTCGCCGGCGATCAATGGAACGAAGGCGACGTCTCCTGTTCGGTCGTCCGCCGCGTCATGCTGCCCGACGCCTTCCTCGCCATGGATGGCCTGCTCGAGACGTTGCTTTCCGTGCTCGACCAGATGGAAGTGTTCGACGCCGTCGTCGCGACCGAGCTGAACCGTTACCTGCCCTTCCTGCTCACCACCACGGTGATGATGGAAGCGGTGAAGAAGGGGGCCGGCCGTGAAGGCGCGCATGAGGCGATCAAGGAGCACGCGGTCGCGGCCATCCGCGACCTCCGCACCGGCAAGATCGTGCAGAACGACCTGCTCAAGCGTCTCGCCGCCGACCAGCGCCTCGGCCTCAGCGAAGCCGAACTGCAGCGCGTACTCGATCACGGACGTGCCAATTCAGGCGATGCCGGCGCTCAGGTCGACTATTTCGCCGAGCAGGTCGACGCGCTGGCAAAGGCGAAGCCTGAAGCGGCCAAGTACACGCCGGGAGCGATCTTGTAGCGAAGTGTGAGTAGCGAATAGCGAGTGGAACTATCCATTCGCACCTCGCCATTCGCGCTCTCTTACTCTTCCTTGAAGCCGTACTCCGGCACGTTGCCGCTGGCGCCATAATATTTGTACGGCAGGAATTTGCCTGACATCGTGATCTTGACGCGGTCGCCCTTCGGGTTGGCGACGCGCTCGATGCCCATATCGAAGTCGATCGCCGACATGATGCCGTCGCCGAACTCTTCCTCGATCAGCGCCTTCCAGGCCGGGCCGTTCACCATCACCATCTCGTAGAAGCGGTAGATCAGCGGATCGGTCGGCGGCATCGGCGTGCCGGTGCCGCGCATCGGCACCTCGTTGAGCATCGTGGTCTCGCTCTTCGACAGGCCGAACAGCTCGCCGGCATTGGCCGCCTGCGGCTTCGTCAGCTTCATCTGTCCCATGATCGCGCCGACGATCAGCACTTCCGAGTAGCCGCCGATTTTCTCGCAGATATGTTTCCAGCTCCAGCCCTTCTCGCGCTTGATGTCGAGCAGCTTCTCGGTGAGGTCTTCGCGTTTCATGTCGGGGTCTCCCTTGGCCAGGCTAATGTGACGGACGTGCCGTTTTGGGAGGCACGAAACGTGCCAAAAAAAGAGGCTTACGGTTTCGTCCCGCCGCATGATGAAGGTGGAAAATTGCTGGCCGTGGCCCGCACGACATGGACTGCAGTCGAGCGCGAGGTGCAGCGCGGGCGCGGATGACGGTCTCTCTCGGTGGGCAAAGGCGCACAGCGCCGTGCCCACCACTTCTGTCTGAGTTTCGTCGGAAGCAACGGTGGGCACGCTTCGCTTTGCTCACCCTACGAGACCGCTGCCCAAGAGAGCGCCCTACACCAACGTCTTGGAAAACCCCGCCGCGAGATGATCGATCAGCGCGCGAACGGCCCGCGGCAGGCCGCGTCGCGTTGTGAACACGAGATGCACCATGCCGCGGTGACCGCGCCACTCCCTGAGCACATGGACAAGCTTGCCCTGGTCAAGCGCATCCCGACAGAGGTGATTGGGCAGCAACCCAACACCGAGACCGGCGACCGCCGCATCACGCACCGCGCCAAAGTCGCCGCATCCCATGCGCGGTTCGAGCTTGAGAACGCGCGCCTGTCCATCGTCGGTCTGCAGATGCCATTCGACCAGCGCGTCGTTATCTGATGTCGCCAGGATAGGAAGCGCGGTCAGGTCATCCAGCGTTCGCAGCCGGCCTGCAAGCTGGGGGCTTGCAACAAGAATGCGCGTGGAGGTGCCGAGCGATCGCATCGTCAGCGCTGCATCACCCGTGAGTTCGGACCGAATGCGCAAGGCCACGTCGATCCGCTCGTCGATCAGGTCGACCGGCCGGTCGATGGCGACGAGTTGCAGGCGCACCTTGGGATAGCGCGTCAGGAAGCTTGCGATGAGCCCAGACATTTCCGCGACCATGCCGGTCGGGCAACTGAAGCGAATGCGGCCGTGAGGCTCGGCCTGCGCTTGCGTCACCAGCGCCTCGGCCTGCTCGGCTTCAGTCAGGATCGCCCGACAGCGCTCGTAGAAGGCTTGCCCCACCTCGGTGACGCGAAAGCGTCGGCTTGATCGCTCGATGAGGCGCAGCCCCAGGCGCTCCTCAAGACCTGCAATCCGCCGGCTGAGCTTTGACTTGGGCTCGCGCAAGGCACGTCCGGCGGCGGTGAATCCGCCGTGCCCAACCACCTCGGCAAAATAGGCAAAGTCGTTCAAATCGGCCTTCATCGTTCCTCTCATAGAACGCTGAGTACCATATTTCCCGTCTGTTCGCACCATCGTTCCATTGGCATTTACGACGGGCAACGGCGATTTCGCCACGTGCTTTCGAAGGAGACGGACGATGACGAACAGGTTCAACAACAAGGTCGTGGTGGTGACCGGCGGCACGAGCGGCATCGGCCTTGCGACCGCGAAGGCTTTTGCGGCTGAGGGCGCCTCGGTGTTCATCACCGGCCGCCGCCAGGACGCGCTCGACGCTGCGGTGAAATCGATCGGTGGCCGCGTGACCGGCGTGCAGGGCGACATGGCCAATCTCGCCGACATCGACCGCCTCTACGACGCCGTCCAAAAGAAGCACCAGCAGATCGACGTGATCTTCGCCAATGCCGGCGGCGGCGAGTTCGCGCCGCTCGGCGCGATCACCGAGGAGCACTATCAGCGCACGTTCGACACCAACGTGAAGGGCGTCCTCTTCACGGTTCAGAAGGCGCTACCCTTGCTCCGCGAAGGCGCCTCCATCGTGCTGAACGCGTCGACCACCAGCATCTCCGGTACGCCGGCCTTCAGCGTCTATTCGGCAACCAAGGCGGCGGTGCGCAACTTCGCGCGTAATTGGATCCTCGACCTGAAGGACCGACACATCCGCGTCAACGCGGTCAGCCCCGGCGTCACCGACACGCCTGCGCTGAACCATCTGTTCGGTGGCGGTGAGCAGGCGGCAGGCACGAAGACCTATCTCGCGGGACTCATTCCGGCCGGCCGCGTCGGCCAGCCCGAGGAGATCGCCAAGGCCGTGCTGTTCCTGGCTTCCGACGAAGCAAGCTTCGTCAATGGCGTCGAGCTCTTCGTCGACGGCGGCCAGGCTCAAATCTGAAGCGCGCCTGACTCCGGCACAACTTATCGAAATTGGAGACAACCGATGACCCGGACCAATGAATCGGCAGATCGCATCCACGAACTGCTTCACCGCAACCTTCAGGAGGTTTTCGGCGAGGGCGACGCAAAGCGCCGCCGCGCCGCAATCGACGAGCTCTGGACGGAGAACGCCACCCTGTACGTCCCGCCAGGCGTCGTTGTCGGCCGCGACGCGATCGACAAGTTCGCCGGCGATCTGCGGGCCACGCATCCCCACTTCGTCTACACACCGACCGGCGAGCCCCAAGCGCTTCACAACGCCGGACGACTGGCCTGGACATCAGGTCCGCGGGGCGAAGCACCTGATTACACCGGGTGGGACGTCATCATCGTGGAGGATGGCAGGATCGCTGCGCTCTACGTGTTTCTCGACCAGACGGGGAAGTGAAGGCTGATGGTCCGTAGAGCCTGTGAGCCAATTCGTTTGTTTCGGCATTCGGCCAAGGAG
>NZ_VSSS01000024.1 GCF_008123425.1 Bradyrhizobium rifense | reverse complement strand
CAGGGACACCGCCACCTGGCAATTGGCCTGCTTGCCGAGCTGACCGCAATATTGGTGGTGAACGCCGACCGAATGCTTACCTTGTTTGGGGAATGACGTGTCGTCGATGATCCACGCCTCGATCGGCTCGTTCTTCTCGATCGCGGGCAGCACCATCTGGCGAATCTTGGCCAGCACGTCCGCGTCCGACCAACTCGCGTTACCAACAAAATGCAGCAGTGATTGGTGCTGGGCTGCCGTCCGCGCCGGCGCCGTTCGTGCCGCCATCGGCTCAACGCTCTTGCGTTCACCCGGCAGCATCAAACCGGTGCAATAGTCACGCAGCGGCCTCATCCGCACGGCCTGACCGATCACACTTCCAAGCCCAGCTACATACGCCGTAAACCGTGCCTCGCTGTCTTCAACCTGGTTGAGATCCATCTGGCCCTCCGTGTGCCAAATATTGAATCTCTTCAAATATTTGATTCTCCGCCCTCGCGGGCGCGGCCGAATGACTCAGTAAGATTATTCGAAGCGGGCCTCGCAATGGGGCGCCACGCCGAGAAGACTGTCCTCGTTCAGGTCGGTAAGATCAAGCCGTTCTCAGACGTCGCCGGCCGACACATCGTGAAGTTGTCGGAATCGACGGAGAGTCGAAATGACCTCGCAAATCGGCTCGAGAAGATCGGCTGCAAGGTGGACAAGGTCGGGCGCGACTGGCTAAAGGCCGGCTACTTCGTGCCGACCGAGCCGAAGCCGGCCAAGAAGACGAAGCGGTAGAAGAGCAGCCATGGCGAAGTGCAACGAGCACTACCGTTACTGCATCGTCGAGAGCTATTACCCCGAAAGCACCGCGGGCCTGCACGGACCGGTGCACATTCGCCCCGTTCCCGGCGAAGACTTCCCGGCGCATCTTCGCGTTGAGTGCAGCAAGGATCTGATGAACCCAAAGATTTATCCGGTCGGGACACGCTTCCGCCTTCGCGTAAAGCTGACCGATCGCGAAGGGGGCGGGGAGTTTCTCTATTCCTACTTCGGCTGGCCGGTGGAGGTCGTCGAATGACGACGCCGGTTATTGAGATGTCAGTGCACTTAACTGCTGCCGCGAATATGTTCCGCGCGTGATGATGAGGCGGGCCGAGTGGCTCACCGCTCCGGCTGGGAGGAAGCTTGGCGGTGCTTTAGAGCCGCCCCTGCAAGCTCAAGTCGTGCAGCTGTTCGTGCAGGGTCACTTGCTCTTCGCCTTGGGTTGCTTTTTTGGGACCGGGCCCGCCGCGGCTTCCCGCGCCAGCCGCTCTGCCTTCAGCCGTTCTCGATTCTGAGCGAAGGCCTCCTCGGCGAGCGCGTGCTCGGACATGGCCTTCACCGCATCGACCTGGCGGAAGGCCTTGCGTGCCTCACGCTCCGCTTTGCTGATTGGCTTCGGCGGTTGGTGCTCACCAAATGTCTTTGTCATCGTTTCTCGATCCAAACGCTTCGCGAAAGTCGGGTCAATTCTTGCCTGTCGGCCCGGCATCTCGCGCCAGGCGCTCCGCCCTGAGACGCTTGTGGTTCTCCTGGAACTCCGGATCGGCGTGGCTGTCCGCTATCGTTTGCCGCGCTCCGATTGGGTTTTGCGCCTTTCGGTCCGCTTGATCCGCGAGCTGTTGCTCGGCGAAGCGCTTCTGTTTGGTCATTGTTCGATCCCTGCAGCAGCGATTTGTCCGGAACTATTCAAATGAGTCCCGGGAACAATAGACGCTTGTCGCGCAGGCGGCGACCTCAAAAGTGCAGGGCGTCCCCCCAACGGTCCCAGCGCACCGGCGAAGCTGCCACACAAACGCTTGGTTACATTGCGTCACAGCATGCTCTACGCTAGAGCAAGCGTAGATGACCTTGGAGGTAAGCACATGTCGTATGCCTATAAGCTGAATGAAGACGTTCGCCACCAGCCCCAAGGTCCACAGGGACGCGCAGCAACTGATCCGGCAATGGTTTACACCGTCGTTCAATGTATGCCCATCGAGGCAGATGGACGTCTTCGATACCGTATCAAGAGCAAGTCGGGGAATGTCGAGCGAGTCGTCACGGAAGATCAGCTGTCGTACTTTCAGTGAATTGGCGCGCTTGTTGGCAGGAGGAGTTTCGTCGTGCTGAATGATCGAGAAAATATCCTGACGGCGCTTCGCGAGAAGCCGCTCAAAGTCTACGAGGTCATGAAACGCGCCAATGTCGCGAACGAGGAAGCTTGCCAGTCCCTCCTGTTGAAAATGCGAGACGAAGGCTCGGTGAAGTTCGATATCCATAAAGGGCGATGGCTCATCAAATGAGCCGTGAATTGCGGCGACGGCCCGGCATGCGTTCCTTCTCAGCAGGCCTTCCTTTTCAGAATGCCTTCCTCGTAGCTTAAGTCCCTTGCTTGGCCCAGCTGCCAAGCCACCAGAGGCGCGGTCAGCTGCTCGCCCGTCGGGGCAAAACCGCCCTGTTTCGCCACCACGTCAATCCCTGCTTGTAAAAATATTCCGCTTTACCGAAATTCGGAAATGGCGTATGTGTCGCTCATCCCGGCTCATCCTTGAGGGGCGATCTCGTGTCGTCTTGATTGCGAGCCGGGCTTGCGGTGGACGCGGGCAGCGTTGGGCGTGAGGGTAGCGGGCAGGGCGGGTAGTCCCTGTGAGCCCGAAACCGCGCGTCGACGAGCGGCGCCGTCAGGTTCGTCTCGCCAGCAATTTTTCGGCAACGTCGACAAGGCCGGGGAATATTGCGGCGAACCAGCGAGCCGTGCGTACGGCAAAACCGTGTGGTCCTGACCGTCGTTGCTACGGTCAAGCTTTTGCGGAGGTGTGGAGCGCCCAACCGGGTCAACCACATCGTCAATCCGCGAAGTGAGGGAGGCCAGAAGGAACTCGGCTCCCGGGAGAGCACGGCATAAGCCGTCAACCCATCGCGCAGGGAAGGCCGTGTGTTTGGCTTCACCTGTATGCTGCTGTGCGGTCTTTTTGCGCTACATTTTCGCGCAGCAGACCGCGGGTGCGAGGTCAGCACCCGGCCTTCCCTGCGCCCTCTTGGACAAGAGGGCGGAGAGATCGAGCAAAGCTCGGGCGAAATGAGCCGCGAGAGCGCGAAGGCGTGTCATCGGCGATGCCGCCTCATACTCCGGAGCGAGAGTCGCGACTACCCAGCCGCCATCTCTGAGCCCAACAGCGCGTTGCGCGCGAGCCCCCCATAACATCCCCACAGACCCATCCCACGCCGACACCGCACGCCCGCGTCGAAACGCGCCGCCGACTCCGCTTGCAATGTTTAGTAATTGGTGGTTCACTAAACAAATCGAGCCTGCCGGGCCTCTAGAATCCGGGTGGCGCGAGGAAACGCTAGTTTAGTTACTCAGCTCGTCACGGACTGTGTCGCTCTGCTCGAAGCATTCGGGCGGACAGGAAAGCCGCGCCATGTCGATGGCCGGCCCCACTCGGAGGGAACGCATCATGAAACGGACGATGAAGACGCTTGTTGTGGCATGCGGGGCTGTCGCCGCCGCATTCGGCGTCGGAGCGGGGACCACGCCCGCACAGGCGCAAGGCAAGACCATCACGCTGTGCTGGGCCGCATGGGATCCCGCCAACGCGCTGGTCGAACTCTCGAAGGACTTCACCGCCAAGTCGGGCATCGGCATGAAGTTCGAATTCGTGCCGTGGACCAACTACGCAGATCGATTCCTGAACGAACTCAATTCGCACGGCTCGCTGTGCGATCTCATCATCGGCGATTCCCAATGGATCGGCGGCGCCGCGGAGAACGGCCAGTACGTCAAGCTCAACGATTTCTTCAAGAAGGAAGGAATCAGCATGGACGACTACATGCCGGCCACCGTGGTCGGCTATTCCGAGTGGCCGAAGAACTCGCCGAACTATTGGGCGCTGCCGGCGATGGGCGATGCGGTGGGCTGGACCTATCGCAAGGACTGGTTCGCACGGCCGGACGTGCAGAAGGACTTCAAGGCCAAATACGGCCGCGACATCGGCGTGCCGAAGACGCTCGATGAGCTCAAAGACATCGCGCAATTCTTCCAGGGCCGCGACATCGACGGCAAGAAGGTCTATGGCGCCTCGATCTACACCGAGCGTGGCTCGGAAGGCATCACCATGGGCGTCTCGAACTACCTCTACGATTACGGCTTCAAATATGACGATCCGAAGAAGCCCTATGCGATGGACGGGTTCGTGAACTCAGCCGGTGCCGTGAAGGGGCTCGAAGCCTACAAGGAGCTCTACAAGTGCTGCACGCCGCCCGGTGCCTCCAACTCCTACATGTCGGAAGGGCTCGATGCCTTCAAGTCCGGCCAGGTCGCGCTGCAGATGAACTTCTTCGCCTTCTTCCCGGGCCTCTACAAGGACCCGAATGTCGGCGGCGACAAGATCGGCTTCTTCGTCAATCCGGCCGGTCCTGCCGGGCAGGCGACGCAGCTCGGCGGCCAGGGCATCTCGGTCGTCTCCTACTCCAAGAACCAGCCCGAGGCGCTGCAATACATCAAGTGGTTCTCCGGCGGCGACGTCCAGAAGAAGTGGTGGGCGCTCGGCGGCTATTCCTGCGCCAAATCCGTGCTGAACGACCCGAGCTTCCCGGACAGCGCGCCGTTCGCCAAGGAGTTCCTGCAGTCGATGGGCATGGTCGTCGACTTCTGGGCCGAGCCTTCCTACGCCCAGCTGCTGCAGGCCGAGCAGAAGCGCGTGCATGATTATGTGGTGGCCGACAAGGGCACTGCACAGGAAGCGCTCGACGGTCTGGTGAAGGACTGGAAGGCGATCTTCAAGGAAGAAGGCAAGAAGTTCTGAAGTAGCTTGCCCGGAGCGCGTGCGCTCGCGCTCCGGGCTTTCCTTCGCGATGACCGGAACTGTCGCATCGTCGACGCCCGGTACCAGGATCGGTCGACGCAATGAATGAATTGAGTGCCTCTTCGCGGATCACCTATCGGGCCGTCATGGTCCGGCCAGGCATGGCGCGTCGTATCCGGGGCCTGTCGGACAAGACGCTCGCCTGGCTCTTCATCACGCCGACGATCGTGCTGCTGCTGGCGATCAACATCTTCCCGCTGCTGTGGACGATCTATCTCTCGTTCACGAACTACCGCGCCAATCGCGCCAACGTGCCGACGATCTGGCTGGGGGCCGACTGGTACCAGTCGATCCTGACCGATCCGGACATCTGGGCGGCAATGCAGGTCACCGCGCATTTCGTGATCTGGACCGTGGTGATCGAGACCGTCCTCGGATTTGGCCTTGCCTACCTCATCGACAAGAAGTTCCGCGGCCACGGGATGTGGACCACGATCATCCTGCTGCCGATGATGCTGTCGCCCGCCGTCGTCGGCAATTTCTGGACGTTCCTCTACCAGCCGCAGATCGGCTTGTTCAATTACGTGGTCGCCTTCTTCACCGGCCGCGCGGCCTCGTCATTCCAGATGCTGGGCGATGTCACGCTAAGCCCCTGGGCCATCGTCATCGTCGATGCCTGGATGTGGACGCCTTATGTTATGCTGATTTGTCTGGCAGGCCTGCGCTCGATCCCGGACTACATCTATGAGGCGGCTGAGGTCGACCGCGCGTCGAAATGGCGGCAGTTCTGGTCGATCACGCTGCCGATGGCGCTGCCGTTCATCATGCTGGCGGTGCTGTTCCGCGGCATCGAGAATTTCAAGATGTTCGACATGGTCAATCTGCTCACCGGCGGCGGGCCGGGATCGACCACGGAAGTTGCCTCGATCACGCTCAAGCGTGCGGCGTTCGAGAGCTGGCGCACCGGCTATTCCTCGGCCTTCGCGATCATCCTGTTCGTGACGGTGTTCGGCCTCGCCAACATTTATGTGAAGGCGCTGAACAAGGTGAAAAGCCGATGACCTCAGCCACCACAGCCCATTCCGTCGTCGAGCCGTCGATTACGACGCGGCGCTTTGCCGGCTCGCTCGTCGTGCTCTATGCCGTCATCACCATGATCCCGCTGGTCTGGATCATGCTGACCGCGTTCAAGTCGCCCGACGACGCGATCTCCTATCCGCCCAAGGTGATGTTCAAGCCGTCGCTCGAAGGCTTCTGCAACCTGTTCACGACCCGCTCGCGCCAGACCCCGGAGTTCATCCGTTCGCTCGGACCGCCGCAGGGGCTTTGCGACAGCATCGCGCGCAGCCGCAACATGGTGGTCGCCGGTCCCTCGAACTACGTGCCGCGCTTCATCAATTCGCTGATCATCGCGTTCGGTTCGACCGTGCTCGCCGTCGCGCTCGGCACCTTGTCGGCCTATGGCTTCTCGCGCTTCCGCGTGCCCCTGAAGGACGATCTGCTGTTCTTCATCCTGTCGACCAGGATGATGCCGCCGATCGCGGTCGCGATCCCGATCTATCTGATGTACCGCACCATCGGTTTGTCGGATACGCGGCTCGGAATGATCCTGCTCTACACCTCGGTCAACGTCTCGCTCGCGGTCTGGCTGCTCAAGGGTTTCATCGACGAAATCCCGCGCGAGTACGAGGAGGCGGCAATGATCGACGGATACACGCGCTTCCAGGCCTTCGTGAAGGTGGTGCTGCCGCAGGCCACCACGGGAATCGCGGCAACCGCGATCTTCTGCCTGATCTTCGCCTGGAACGAATACGCCTTCGCGGTGCTTCTCACCTCGGGCAACGCGCAGACGGCGCCGCCTTTCATTCCGATCATCATCGGCGAGGGCGGACAGGACTGGCCCGCGGTGGCCGCCGGCACGACGCTGTTCCTGGTGCCGATCGTGGTGTTCACGGTGCTTCTGCGCAAGCATCTGCTGCGCGGCATCACCTTTGGAGCCGTCCGCAAATGAGTATCGATGCCACCCCATCCATTGCGCGTCGCGGTCTTGCGGATCGTGTCCTGCGCCGTGGTCCGCTGGAGGCCGCGGCGACCACGATCATCGCGGCCGGTGTCGTCATGCTGATGCAGCCACTCTCCCTGACGCTGTATTCCTGGTCGTTTGCGACGACCCTGTTCGGCACGGTGATGTTCACCATCGTGTCGAAGGTTCGGGAGTAGGCGCGATGGCACAGATCAAGGTCGAGGCGCTCGACAAGTCTTTCGGTGCGTTTCATGCGGTCAAGTCGGCCAGCTTCACGGTGGAGGACGGCCAGTTCCTCTGCCTGCTCGGACCTTCCGGCTGCGGCAAGACCACGACGCTCCGCATGATCGCCGGCCTGGAGCTGCCGACATCAGGCACCATCCGGCTCGATGGCGAAGACGTGACGATGAACCGCGCATCGGCGCGCGACATCGCGTTCGTGTTCCAGCTCTTCGCGCTCTATCCGCATATGAATGTCCGGCGCAACATCGGCTTTCCGCTGAAATGCGAGGGCATCAGTGCGGCCGAGCGCGACCGGCGGGTCGTCGAGGCCGCGCGCATCCTGCGGATCTCCCATCTCCTCGACCGCTCGGTGTCGGGCCTTGCCGGCGGCGACCGTCAGCGCGTCGCGCTGGGGCGGGCGATCGTGCGCAAGCCGAAGTGTTTTCTGATGGACGAACCGCTCGGCGCGCTCGATACCGAGATGCGGGAGGCCATGATTCATGAACTGCGTTCTCTCCATGACCGGCTGGGCGCGACGACCGTCTACGTTACGCATGACCAGCTCGAGGCCATGGCGATGGCCGACAGGATCGCGGTGATGAATAATGGCGTCGTCGAGCAGGTCGCAAGCCCGCGTGACATCTATGATCGACCGGCCTCGCTGTTCGTCGCGGACTTCATCGGTTCGCCGCCCATGAACTTTCTGCCGTTCCGGAGTGGTCTGCAGACCGGCGCAGAGGCGATCCGGCTGGGCGAGCGTGACGTTGCAATTCCGGCCGCGCGCGAGGCCATGGTGGAAAGCGAGCTCGTGCTCGGGGTGCGGCCGGAGCATGTGCGCTTCACCGACCGCGGCATGGTCCGCGGCGAGGTCTATGGCACGGAATATCTGGGCACGACGCAGATCGTGACCGTGACGACGCACTACGGCGCACTCAAGGCCCGCTCACCGAGCAGCAGATCGTTCCGGACCGGAGAGACGGTCGGGCTCGACTTCCGGCCTGATACGCTGTCGATCTTCGACAAGGCGTCGGGTCGGGCCATTCGCACCGCGCTGCATGAGGGAGGTGCGCATGGCTGAGGTCGAGATCAACGCCGTCTCCAAGGCCTTCGGCAAGACGCAAGCCTTGAGCGACCTGTCGCTGACCATCGGCGATGGCGAGTTCGTCGCATTGCTCGGGCCGACTGGCGCGGGCAAAACCACGGCCTTGCGCTTGATTGCCGGATTGGAGCAGCCGGACAGCGGTTCGATCCGCATCGACGGGCGCGACGTGACCGGCGATGCACCGGCGGACCGCGACGTCGCCTTTGTCTTCCAGCAATATTCGCTGTATCCGCATCTGACCGTGTTCGAGAACATGGCCTTCGCGTTGCGCGCGCCGACCCGCCGCGTGCCCGAAGCCGATATTCGCGTGAAGGTGCAGGAGGTGGCGCGTCTGCTTCATATCGAGACCAAGCTGGACAACAAGGCGACGCAGCTGTCGGGCGGGCAGATGCAGCGCGTCGCGATCGGTCGGGCCCTGGTCCGTTCGCCCTCGATCTATCTGATGGACGAACCGCTCTCCTCGCTGGATGCCAAGCTGCGCGGCGAACTGCGCCTCGAGCTCAAGCGGATCCAGGTCGATCTCGGCGCGACGATCCTCTATGTCACCCACGACCAGACCGAGGCGATGACCATGGCCTCGCGCATCGGCGTGCTCGAAGGCGGGCGGCTGATGCAGATCGGCTCGCCGCGCGAGATCTACGAGAACCCGATCAACGCGCATGTCGCGGCACGGCTGGGCCAGCCGACGATCAACCTGCTGCCGGCAGCCCTGTTCGGCGGCGCGCCGGCCGGCGCCGAGACGATCGGCGCGCGGACCGAGCACCTGACGATTGCGCGCGGAGGTGGCGACGTGTCGGCGACCGTCAAGCGGGTCGAACATCTCGGCGACCAGAGCCATCTCCATCTCGACGTCGCCGGGCGACCGGTTGTGACCCTGGCGGATCCCGAGACGGGCTTCGGCGCCGGTGATGTTGTTTCGCTCCGTCTGAACAAGCCGCTGTTTTTCGATGCGAGGGGCTGGAGGGTAGCGGCATGAGCCTTGATCGGGTAGCCAGAGAAAGACTGGTGCGAGCGCTGGCAGGAGCGGTGATCGAACACGCGGACGAATTGACGAGCCTCGACCAGGCGATTGGCGATGGGGATCACGGGCTGAACATGAAGCGCGGTTTCGAGGCTGTGCTCGCGACATTGCCGGGCCTTGCCGACAAGTCGCTCCCCGAAATGCTGAAGGCGATCGGAATGACCTTGGTCATGAAGGTCGGCGGCGCTTCAGGGCCGCTGGTCGGGACATTCTTCATGGAGCTGGGCAAGGCACTTCCGGAGCAGCCAAGCCGGCCCGATCTCGTCACAGCGACGGAGAAGGCGATCGAGGCCGTCAAGGCGCGCGGGCGTTCGGAGGCAGGACAGAAGACGCTGCTGGATGTCCTGGTGCCGGTTCACGCCGTGTTGGCGGAAGGTGGCGACGCCAAGGCGATCGCGGCGGAGGCGGTGCAAGCGGCCGATCGCACCACGCCGATGCAGGCGATTCGCGGCCGCGCGTCGTTTCTGGGCGAACGCTCCATCGGTCATATGGACCCGGGCTCGCGCTCGGCGTCCCTCCTGATCGGCGCAGCAGTTGAGACACTGAAGTTCGAGGTCAATACATGAGCAGTTTACGTCCCGGCAATGTCGGAATTGTCATCGTGTCGCATTCGCCGAAGATCGCGGAAGGCGCGGCCGATATGGTGCGCCAGATGGTTGGGGACGCTGTCCCGCTGGCCTGGACCGGTGGCGATGTCGATGGCGGACTCGGTACGAACGTTGCAGGAATCCTCGAAGCAATCGAGACGGCCTGGTCACCGGCAGGCGTCGCGATCCTTGTCGATCTCGGTGGTGCCGAGACCAATTCGGAGATGGCGGTGGAGATGCTCCCTGAAGATCGACGCGCGCGCGTCCTGGTTTGCAATGCCCCGGTGGTCGAGGGCGCTGTGATCGCTGCGACCGAGTCTTCGGGCGGCTCGCCGCTGGCCGCCGTCAAGCGCAGCGCGGAGGAATTCTATGCATGATGCCAACGCCAACCGGGCGGCCCAGACGTTTGCGACGCTGACCGCCTCCGCGGTCCTCGTCAATCCGGTCGGCCTGCACGCGCGGCCATCGGTGAAGCTCACGCAATTGGCGAAAGGCTTTACCGCAAAGATCGAGATTGCGCTCGCCACCGATGGACCCTGGACGGACGCCAAGAGCCCGGTGAAGGTGATGCGTGTGAAGGCGCCGCAGGGTGCAACGCTGCATTTCCGCATCGCTGGCCCTGACGGCGAGGCAGCGCTCGCGGCGATGCTGGCGCTGGTGCATGACGGTTTCGGCGAGGCCTAGAATCGTGGGCGAGATCCATCTCACCGGCCATCCCGCCTCGCCAGGTCTCGCCATCGGCCCGGTCGCCGTGCTGACGAGTGCCGCGGCGAGCAGAGCGGCGAAGGGCGATCCCGCTCAGGAGGCCGCAGCGCTGAAAGTGGCGATCGAGGGAGCAGCAGTGGAGCTTGCCGACCTGATCGCAACGGTTCATGGCGAGGCCGCGGAGATCCTGGAATTCCAGGTCGCGATGCTCGGCGACGATGCGCTTGCGGAGGGGGCCTACGAAGCTATTGCGGCTGGTACGGCGGCCGATGATGCCTGGCGCGCGGCACTCGACGCGGAGATCGCCGGCTATCGCGCGGCGGATGAGGAATATTTCCGGGCCCGTGCCGCCGATCTGGTCGACATTCGTGACCGCGTGCTCGCGGGTCTGAATGGCGCGGATGCGGTCGCAAAGATCTCCGGCGATTCTGTCGTCATGGGTGATGACATTTCGCCGTCGACGTTCCTTGCCGTCGACTGGACCCGTGGCGGCGCTATTGCGCTTGCAGCCGGATCGCCGTCGTCGCATGTCGCGATGCTCGCGCGATCGCGCGGCGCCCCGATGGTGGTCGGATTGGGTCCATTGCCATGGAACGGGCAACCGCCGTCATTGGCGCTGGTCGACGGTGACACCGGCACCGTGATCTTTGATCCCAAGCCCGAAACGCGCCGCCTGTTCGAGCATCGCATGGCGGCCGCGAATGCTGCGCAGCTTGCTGCTGATGCCGGTCGCCTCAAACCGGCGCTGACGGCCGATGGCCGGCGCATCACCGTCCTGCTCAATGTTGCCGCGCCCGAAGATCTTGCGGGCCTCGATCCCGCCATCTGCGACGGCATCGGCCTCGTGCGGACGGAGTTTCTGTTCGAGGGATCGAGGGGCCTGCCCGGCGAGGATGCGCAATACGCGGTCTATCGGCGCATTCTCGAATGGGCTGCGGAACGGCCGGTGACGATTCGCACCCTCGATGCTGGCGGCGACAAGCCAATTGCCGGCCTGACGGTCGATGGCGAGCGCAATCCATTCCTGGGCCTGCGCGGGATCCGGCTCTCGCTTGCGCGGCCGGAGGTGTTTCGCGTGCAGTTGCGGGCGCTGTGCCGTGCGGCCGTCCATGGGACGCTGAAGGTGATGTTGCCGATGATCGCGGTCCCCGCGGAGGTAGATCGTGCCAACGTCATGCTGGATGTGGAGTTTGCGGCGCTCAGGGCAGAGGGCATCGCCTGTGCCCGGCCGCCGCTCGGCATCATGGTCGAGGTCCCGGCGGCAGCGCTATGCGCGGAAGATTTCGGCGCGGCATTCTATTCCATCGGGTCGAACGACCTCACCCAATATACGATGGCTGCGGCGCGCGATATCGGCGCTGTCGCCGACCTCAACGATGCCGGTCATCCGGCCGTGCTCGCGCTGATCGCGCGCACCGTTGAGGCCGGGCGCAAGCGCGGCGTCGAAGTCTCGCTCTGTGGCGATGCGGCGGCCGACACGCGCTTGACGAAGGCGCTGCTGGCAACCGGGCTGACGACGCTCTCGGTCTCGCCGATTGCGGTGGCGCGGCTCAAGGCCGCCATCGCCGGGGTGACCGCATGACCGACGATGCAGGCGAAGACACAAGCCGGCCGGGCGACAGCAATGTCGCGGACTACAAGCTCATCCTGCGGCGGGCGCTCGACAACCGGCCATCGGGTACGCGGTTGAAGCTCGCGGCGGCGCTCGGCAAGAACCGTTCCTTCGTCAGCCAGATCACCAATCCGGCTTATCTGGTGCCGATCCCGGCAAAGCATGTCCCGATTATCTTCGAGGTCTGCCATCTCGCAGGTGCCGAGCGCGCGGCTTTCCTCAAAGCCTATGGCCGTGCGCACCCGGGGCGGCTGCGCGGCGCCCACCGCGAGGCGCGCACACGCGTCGTTACGGTGACGGTGCCCGATCTCGGTGACGACAAGAAGAATCGCGCGCTCGAGCAGCTCATCGTCGACTTTGCTGCTCAGCTCGCGCGCTACGCCGAAAGCATCGGCTGACGAATTCGGACTGCAAAAAAGATAACCGGGAGGACGCCATGAAAAAGCTGATCAACAGCGCCGACACGGTGCTCGAAGAGAGTCTCGATGGGTTGGCGGCTGCACATGCCGATATCCTGCTGCTTGGCGCCGAGCGGAAGTTCGTGCGCCGCCGCACCCTGAAGCCTGGCAAGGTTGCGCTCATCTCGGGCGGCGGCTCCGGCCATGAACCGCTCCATGCGGGGTTCGTCGGTGTCGGCATGCTCGATGCCGCGTGTCCGGGCCAGGTCTTCACGTCGCCGACGCCGGATCAGATGATCGAGGCGGCCGAGGCCGTCGACACCGGGGCAGGCGTGCTCTTCATCGTCAAGAACTACGAAGGCGACGTGATGAATTTCACGATGGCCGCCGAGATGGCAGGGCGCGAGATCGTCAGCGTCGTGACCAATGACGACGTCGCGGTCGAGAAATCGACCTACACGACCGGCCGTCGCGGCGTCGCCGGCACGCTGATCGTGGAAAAGATGGTCGGCGCCGCGGCCGAAAAGGGCATGCCGCTCGCCGCGCTCAAGACGCTCGGCGATGACGTCAATCGGCGCACCCGCTCGATGGGCGTGGCGCTGCTGCCGTGCACCGTTCCGGCGGCGGGCCGGCCGAATTTCACCCTGGCTGACAACGAAATGGAAATGGGTGTCGGCATTCACGGCGAACCGGGTCGCCGCAGGGTGCCGTTGGCATCTGCCGATGCGATTGCCGCCGAGATGCTGAACGCGATCCTGGACGATCTCGCACCGGGCAAGGGCAGCGAAGTCCTGCTTCTGGTTAACGGCTTCGGCGCAACGCCGTTGATCGAGCTCTATCTGATGGCCAACAGCGCCAAGCGCATTCTGGATGGCGCCGGGATCACGGCGACGCGCTTCTTGACCGGGTCCTATGTGACGTCCCTCGACATGGCCGGTGCGTCGATCACCGTCTCCGTGCTCGACAGCCAGTCAAAGGAATTGTGGGACGCTCCCGTTCATACCGCGGCGCTTCGATGGGGCACCTAACCTATTCGGCTCACGTCCGGATCACAAAACCCTTGGCGAGATGATTCCGCACGAAATAGATCATCGCTACCCCCGGCACGAGCGCGAGCACGGTCATCGCCATGACGAGGCCGAAATCGGTTCGGAAGCCGAACAGCGCGTTGATCGCCATGGTGATCGGCTTGCCGCCGGTCGTCGTCAGGATGCGTGCCAGCACCACCTCCACCCAGGAGAAGATGAAGCAGAAGAACGCGGTGACGCCGATGCCCGGCGCAATGGCTGGAATGAGGTGGCGGAAGAAGAAGCTGGGAAGCGAATGGCCGTCGAGGAAAGCCGTCTCGTCGAACTCGCGTGGCACCGAGGCGATAAAGCCCTCCAGGATCCAGATCGAAATCGGGATGTTGAAGACGCAGTGAACCAGCGCGATGCCGACCGGTGTGTTCTCCAGGCCTACTTGTGCGAACAACACGAAGATCGGCAGCGACAGCACGACAGTCGGGGTGATGCGAAACACCAGCAGCAGGAAGAACAGTTGCCGGTCACCAACGAAGCTGTAGCGCGCGAAGGCATAGGCGGCCGGCAATCCGACGCCGAGGCAGAGCGCGACGTTGAGCACGACGTAAATGATGGAGTTGAGAATCGCTTCCTTCAGAACCGGCGAATAAAGGATGTTCAGGTAGTTGACGAGGCTGAAATGCCCTTCCGTGATCCCGGCTCTCGGCAGTGTCGACACAAAGCTCGTGATGATCGTCTGGGCCAGTGGCACCAGGACGAAGGCGCCGACCAAGGCGAACAACGCGATCCGCCCAACGGATGACAGCGACTTCACGTGGTGAGTTCCTTGGCCGGCTCCATGGCGACCGGCGCCCGTGTGCTCGTTGCCGCCTTGAAGATCCAGGCGACCGTCAGGACGATCAGGAAGTAGACGATCGAGCGGGCGGCGGACGGTCCATAGTTGAAGGACTGAATCTCCTCGCCGAGGTCGAGGCTGAGGAATGCGGTGGCGCCATCAGGGCCACCGGCATTGATGCGGAAGGCCTCGATATAAATCATGAAGCTGTCCATGAAACGAAGCAGCACGGCCATCGACAGCACGGTCTTCATTTTCGGCAGCTGAACGAAGCGGAACACCTGCCATGGCGACGCCGCGTCGATGGCGGCGGCCTGATAGTAGGCGGGCGGAATGCTGGAGATGCCGGCGTAAGCCAACACGACGACAAGACCCAGCCAATGCCAGGTGTCCATCACGACCAGCACGATCCAGGTGTGCAGGGCATCGAACTTGTAGTCGAAGGCGACACCCAACCAGGCCAGCGTCCGGCCGGCAAGACCGATGTTGGGATTGATGAAGTTGAGCCAGATCACCGGGATCATGTTCCAGGGCACCACGAGCGGCACGGTGATCAGGACGAGAACGGTGCTGACGACAAAGCGATGCGATCCTTGCAGCAGCAGCGCGATCCAAATGCCGAGCGGCAGCTGGATCGACAAGACGATCGCCGAGAACAGAAAACTGCGCCCCAAGCTCGCGTAGAAGCGTTCCGACGTGACGATGTTCCGGTACCAGTCGACGCCGACCCAATAGGGGTTGTTCAGGCTGAACAGGTCCTGGAAGGAGTAGTTGGTGACGGCGACCAGAGGGAGGATTCCGACGAAGGTCACGATGACCAGGGCAGGAAGCACCAGGAACCAGGCTCTGTTGTCGTATGGCTTCATTTCAGACAATTGCAATGGGGACACGTTCGGGCACGAAAAAGGGCCTCGGTCGACACCGAGGCCCTTTCAGCATTCCGGATCAAGCCAGAACTAGCCCGTCAATTGACTGAAGTCCAAGAGACGGCAGCGCAGCCCAGTTCCGCGCGGCGATCATGTGTCGTCAGCGCGGGCCGCGTCCATCGTCCGGATCGCTCTCCGGTTCGGGGATCAGCACGACCGGTTCGTCGTAGCCTTTGCGGCTGCTGTAGAACACCAGCGCCATCAGCCCGGCGCCGACGAGCAGCGAGAACACGACGCCGAGCACCAACGCGACATAGCCGGCTTCCGGCACCTTGGTGTCCGTGCTGGTCCAGCCGAGATAGCCGAGACTACAGGCAGCAACGAGCAGAACGGACAGCACCGCGATGACGACCCATCTGGCGACCTTGCCGCCTCCGGGGCTGGATGGCGCGAGCGACTGATTGTCGGTGTTGGTCATGGGCCTCTCCTCTTGCGCCTATATTGTGCGGCCGTCGCGCTATGGCGCGGTGGCCTTGGTCGCGATTGCATGCAGCGCTCCCGTCATTGCGGCAACCGCAGCATTGGCCGGTTCGCCAATGCCGTGACGGCCGGCGAGATAGGCCGGATCATTGTAGGACAGCCAGGTCGCGCCTTGCACGTCCTGCCAGACCAGCGCCTTCAGCGGCAGGTCGATGCCGACAGTCTGCGCCTGTTGCATCAACGGCGTGCCGCCCTTGGCATTGCCGAAGATGAGAAGGTCAGTCGGTCGCAGCTTCAGGTCGACGGCGGCCGCCCCGCGGCGTGATCGACATGGGCGAAGACGGTGAGGCCCCTGGTCTTCACCTCGGCCTCGAGCCGCTTCATCGTGTCCGCAGGTCCAAAATTGCTCTTGATGGTGATGAGTCCGTTCGTGGCCATTGCCTGCGTCTCCCATGAACATGTCGCTGCAACCAGCGCGAAGATGCTTATACGATCTCCCGCTGATAATCGTGTGTTTTGGAAAACCCGATCGCATTCATGTCACGACACTTACCGCATGCCGCGACGATTGCTTGTTAGGTTGTGTTAGAAGGAGTGAGCGTTGACGCGCTCACTCGTACCTTCGTTGCGCGCTGATGGCGGAGCCGGGTGCTCGGGCGGCGACGGTCAGCTCCGATACCAGCTCGCCACATTCCACGTCGTGACGTCCCACCCCGAGATGTCGGTCATGAGGTTGTTGACGGCGCCGCCGGTGATGTAGCGCGACAGCAGCGGCAGGAAGATGTTGGCTTCGCAGAAGATCTCATTGACCTTGATCAGCAGCGCGGCGCGCTTGACCGGGTCGAGCTCCTGTTGCGCGGCCTTGTAGGCCTTGTCCGCCTCGGGATCGGACCAGCGCGAGACGTTGCGGCCGAGCCATTTGTTGTCCTTGTTGGCGATCTCCCAGGAGACGCACTGGTTCAGGAACCGCTCCGGATCGGGCTGCGGCATCGTCGTGTTGTACATCTCGATGTCGCAATAGAATTTCGAATAGGTGTCGGGGTTGCCGACGTCGGAGGAGAAGAACACCGATGCGGTGACCGATTTGAGCTCGATCTCGATGCCGGCCTTCTGGCAAGCCTGCTTGATGATGGCCTGCGTCTTCTGGCGTGGCGCGTTGATCGACGTCTGGAACACATATTTGAGCTTCTTGCCGTCCTTCTCACGGATGCCGTCCGCGCCCATCTTCCAGCCGGCCTCGTCGAGAATCTTGTTCGCCTTGTCGACATTGAACTCGAAGCTCAGCTTTCTCGACTTGAACTGGCCGGGCTGGTTGACGAAGCTTGCGGTTGCGACGGCGCCGCGGCCGTAGATGAATTTCTGGATCCCGTCGCGGTCGATCAGCAGGTTGAGCGCCCGGCGCACAGCCGGGTCGGACAGCGTCGGATGCGTGGTCTTGGCGCTGGAGCGTTCGCTGTCGACCTCGGTCCACGGGTCGGTCGTGTTGAGGATGATGAACTCGACGCCGCCGGAGATTGTGAACTCTACCTTGCCTTTGCCGCCGGCCTCCATGCGCTTGAGGATCTCGTCCTCCACCAGCAGGTTCCAGGCATAGTCGTATTCGCCGGTCTGCAGCACGGCGCGCGCCGCGGAGACCGCGTCGCCGCCACCCTTGATCTCGAACGTGTCGAAATAGGGCTGGTTTTTGACGTGATAATCGGGGTTGCGTTCGGCCCGAACCAGATCGCCCGGCTTGAACTCGACGAATTTGTAGGGACCGGTGCCGACCGGCTTCAGATTGCCCGGCGCGTCGCGCGACTTCGCGCCGACATAGTCGCCAAAATGATGCCTCGGCAGGATCTGACCGACCGAGCCCACGAAGGGATCGGCCCAGAACGGGGTCGGCGCCTTGAAGGTCACCTTGACGGTGTAGTCGTCGATCTTCTCGACAGTGATGTTCTGATAGGATCCCGTGGTGTAGGCGGCGGTGGCGAGATCCGCGGCGTATTGCCAGGTGAAGACGACATCGTCGGCGGTGAAGGGCTTGCCGTCATGCCATCGCACGCCCTGCTTCAGCTTCCAGATCACGGTGGTGCCGTCGGCGGAGAGGCCGCCATTCGCCTTGGTCGGGACCTCGGCGGCGAGGCAAGGGATGAGGTTGCCTTCCTTGTCCCAGCCCGCAAGCGGCTCGAAAAAGACGCGCGAGGCGACCTGGTCCTTGGTGCCGAGCGCAAAATGCGGATTGAGCAGCGTCGGGGCCTGCCAGAGCAGGAGCTTGAGCGGACCGCCGCCGCCGGCCTTGGTCGGCTTGTAGGCCAGCGTGGCGTCCGCCATCGCCACGTCGTTCCAGAGCAGGATCTGGCTCGCGACTGGCGCTGCGATCCCGACCGCAGCCATGGTCTGGATGAACGAGCGCCGCGAGAGCGTGCCTTGCTTCACCTCGGCGATGAAGCCGCGGATGTCGTTTTCGTTCATCAGATGACCTCCAACCGTCAAAGAACAGTCGTCACCGGCGCCCCATCATGTTGCATCAGGGACGAGGCGGCAATGCCGACAACGTCGGAAAGCCCTGCGGCGAAATGGCGAGCGCGCGTTCGGCAATGCGATATGGCAGCAGGTCGGCAGCTTCTGCCGGGACAGATTTGCCGTCGCGATGGATCTGCCGACTGGCGTTCGCGATAAGTCCTTGATGGCAATGACGCTCTCGTCTGGCATGCCCGTTGCACGCGGTACGTGCGTTCGCAATGACAGTGGAGTTCGCGTATGAGCGTCGGCAGCATGAGCAGCATCAGTGGTGGAAACGCGACGAGTTCGTCCTCATCCACCAGCCCCTCCAGCCCCTCGAAATCGACAGACGGTTCGCAGGGAGACGGCTCGACCTTCGCCTCGCTGATGCATGACGGCACGCCTTATGACGAGGTCAAGGTCAATTTGCCGAACGGCATGTCGGTCGGCATCGTCCACTTCGGCGGTGGCGGCTTCGACAGCAATGCGCTCAAATCCATCGAGGATTTCGTGCAGCATTTCGCGAGCCAGCAGATATCGGGAAGTTCGTCCTCCGCGACCGGCCAATCGCAGAATGATGATGCCCCTGACACCGTCGGGATCGACAAGATCCATGTCGATCTCCCGAACGGATTCTCGTTCGAGGTGATTCATTCTTCCGGCAATCAGGCATCGGACAGCGCTGCCGTGATGAAGGAGCTCACCCATGCGGCGGAGGAGCTCACCGAGTCCTTCGCGCAATATTCGCCGGTGTCGCAAGCCACGTCCGCCTATGCCGCGCAGCAGGCCGCGTCATCCGATCGTACGAGCCGGGTCGACGCCCAGAGCTGAGCAGGGCTCTGCTCGACGCGCCGCAGGCCGCCGTGTGATCTGCGGGATGCGGCCATGCGCGCGGTTCCGGGCATCGGTAATCCGTTGCCCTTCACGCTCGCGCCTCATTATATTGGCTCCATAATTGCTGCCGGAGCCGCCTGCACGGCGCTCCGCGATGAGGGCCACGCGATGGACGATACGATTGGTTTCCCCGACCCCGGCCTGGATTTGTCGGACGGATTCAAGCCGCACACCTCGCATTGGGGCGTGTTTTCCGCACGCAACAGCGCAGCCGGGCTGGAGGTGAGGGCTTATGCGGGCGACCCCGATCCGAACGGTATCATCGACAATTTCCCCGGCGCCTTGCGTCACCAGGCGCGCATTGCACAGCCGGCGATCCGCCGCGGCTGGCTCGAGCGTGGGCCCGGCCCCGACGACCGGCGCGGCCGCGATGAATTCGTCTCGGTCAGCTGGGAGAAGGCGCTCGATTTGCTCGGCGACGAGCTGGCGCGCATCCGCGATACGCGCGGGCCCGGCGCCGTGTTTGGCGGCTCCTATGGCTGGTCGAGCGCGGGCCGTCTCCACCACGCCCAGAGCCAGGTGCACCGCTTCCTCAACATCGCGATGGGCGGCTATGTGCGCTCGGTGAATTCCTATTCGTCGGGCGCGTCCTCGGTGCTGCTGCCGCAGATTCTCGCCGGCTACGAAGACATCACCAAGCGCAACGTTACCTGGGAGCAGATCGCAACCGAAACGGAGATCGTGCTCGCGTTTGGCGGCATGGCGCTGAAGAACTCGATGGTCGCCGGCGGCTCGATCAGCAAGCATGTCGAGCGCGGTGCGATGGAAGCGGCGCGCGAGCGCGGCTGCGAGTTCATCCTGATGAGCCCGCTGCGCGAGGATCTGCCGGTCGAGGCCGGCGCGGAATGGATGACATGCATCCCCGGCACCGATACCGCGCTGATGCTCGGTATCGTCCACACATTGGTCGAGGGGGGCCTGCACGACCAGGCCTTCCTCGATCGCTACACCGAAGGCTGGCCGGTCTTCCTGCGCTATCTCACCGGCGAGAGCGACGGGCAGGCCAAGGATGCTGCCTGGGCTGCCGCGATCTGTGGCGTCGATGCGAATACGATTCGGACGCTGGCGCGTCGTCTGGCCGGCAAGCGCGCGCTCATCACCGTCTCGCACTCACTGCAGCGCGCCGAACATGGCGAGCAGCCGGTGTGGATGGGCATGGTGCTGGCGGCCGCTCTCGGCCAGATCGGTCTTCCCGGCGGCGGCTACGCCTATTCGCTGGGCGCGATCGGCTATTACGGCCGCCGCGTCAACGACGTGCCGGGGCCGACGCTCGGGCAGGGCCGCAACGGCGTTAGGGATTTCATTCCGGTGGCGCGCATTGCCGACATGCTGCTCAATCCCGGCAGCACCTATCGCTACAATGGCGAGACGCGCACCTATCCGGATATTCGCATGGTCTATTGGGCCGGCGGCAATCCGTTCCATCATCACCAGGACATCAACCGCCTGCGCAAGGCGTTTGCGAAAGTCGACACGCTGGTCGTGCACGAGCTCGCCTGGACCGCGACCGCGCGCCACGCCGACATCGTGCTGCCCTCGACCATGACGCTTGAGCGCGAAGACATCGGCTATTCCACCAACGATCCGCTGATGGTCGCGATGCACCGCATCGCCGAGCCGTTTGGCCTCGCGCGCGACGACTACGATATCTTTGCCGATATCGCCGATCGCCTCGGCGCACGCGAGCCCTTCACCGAGGGGCGCACGTCGCGAGAGTGGCTGGAACATCTCTACGAGCCGACCCGCGCCTCACTCGCCAAGCGTGGCCTCGAAGCCCCGAGCTTCGACGAATTCTGGCAGCGCGGTAGTCTGGTCGTGCCGCAGCAGCCGGACGATGGCGGCCGGCTGCGTTCCTTCCGCGATGACCCCGTCGCTCATCCCCTGCCGACACCGAGCGGACGCATCGAGATCTATTCCGCGAAGATCGCTGCGCATAACGATGCGGATTGTCCGGGACATCCGGTCTGGCTCGAGAAGAGCGACATGCCGAAGCCTGGCGCGCCCTGCTTCCTCGTCGCCAACCAGCCGGTAACGCGGCTGCATAGCCAGCTCGATTTCGGCGGGCATTCGCTTGCCGCAAAACATCGCGGCCGCGAGGTAGCGCGCATGAATCCGCGTGATGCGAATGCGCGCGGTATCGTTGATGGCGACATCATCCGCCTCTTCAACGAACGCGGCGCCTGCCTCGCCGCGGTGAACGTCACCGATGGCATCGCGCCCGGTGTCGTGCAACTGCCGACCGGCGCCTGGTATGATCCGATGGACCCGGAAGACGAGGCGCCGCTCTGCGTGCACGGCAATCCGAACGTGCTGACGCGCGACATCGGCACCTCATCCTTCGCGCAAGGCTGCACCGGCCAGCTCACCACGGTGGAGGTGGAGAAGTTCACCGGCAATCTGCCGCCGATCCGGGCGTTCGATCCGGTGTAAGAGCGCTTGCTACGCGCGCCCGGTGCGTGGCCTCAGCCAGGCCATGACCATGCTCTGCGGCGTCAGCCGGCTGCGGGGCAGCGCGTGTCGTACGATTGCGCCGTTTGCAAAGGCTGTGGCCTGCTCGCCGGAGCGTCGCTGAGCCGGCGGAAGGGCCATCCACTCGCGAATGACGGCGCGTCGTATCCTGGATCTCAACATCTGCTGGTCTCCCGTTTACGCCGCCTTCTGCATGGGATAGGCCTGCGAACGTCGCGCCAACAGCATGCTGCCACACGGATGCTCGGCGCCTTGCAGGACGACAAAGCCGTGCCTGCTCACGGCGGCGCGGAGATTGTCCTTCGCGGCCGGCTTCTGTGCATTGACCCAGATCGCGAGCACGGCACGCGGGCTGAGGAAATTGTCGAGCCAGTCCATCGTCGTATCCAGCGCATTCAGCGTGCGCCGTCGCCAATCGACCAGCGCGACCTCATACTGGCCGGCCGGAACGCCGCAATTGCCTGCCGCAGCCGCCTGCAGGTACCCACGGCGGTGCAGCGCCATCATCAATTCCATGCTTTTCGTGCCGATCACGACGATGCGCTGGCGCGCCGTGCAGCCCGTGATCGCGATCATCGGATCGAGGATCCTGTCGCCGACAAGAGGGGTAGACATGAGTTCACCGGAACGTTCGTTGCTGCCCGGCAGGAGAGATCCCGCCAGGCGTCACGCGAATGTGCGTGACGCCGCCGATATGGTGCCGGATGCAGTATGATTTCGAGATTGCGCCGGCCCTCGCCGTATAGGCGCGGCATAGGATGCGATCTCGCCGACAGGCAAAAACTTATGCCGCGCCTAAAATTGAAGGGTGCGATCCCCATCGAATTCAAATGCCGTCAGCGTCATCTTCCGGGACGAACGCTGGCTTTGACACATGACCTGGAGGTCAAAATGTCCGCTTACCGTGCATTGATCGTCGGGCGACACGACCGAGCGATCGGCGTGATCCAACTGGATTGCAGCGATGATGACGCCGCTATCACCCGTGCCCAAAAGCTCGTCGACGGCCACGATATCGAGCTTTGGCAGATGGATCGGCCGGTCGCCCGATTCGATGCGCGATCCGGCGAGATGCGCCGGAAATAGGCCGCGAACGCGCAAAGGAGGAGCCTGCTGCCGGCAGGCGCGGTCCGATTGCGTCAGACCCGCGCCATCTCCGCGCGATACCAGTCGCCGATCTCGCTCGCCGTCATCAGCGCGACGCCGTCGTGGCCGATGACGTAGTCGAGCAGCTGTTCGAGATATTTGATCCGGTGCGGCACGCCGGTGATGTAGGGATGGATCGAGATCGCCATCACCCGCGCGTTGTCTGCGCCTTCGAGATACAGCCGGTCGAACTGGTCGATGCCGCGCTTCAAAAACTGGTCGGACGGCAGATGCTGGAGCGCGTGGACGACGATGTCGTTGGTCTCGACCGTATAGGGGATGGTCGTGATGGTGCCGTGCGGCGTCGCGATGTCCTGCGGCAGATCGTCGATCACCCAGTCCGCGACATATTCGATGCCGTGGAGGCGCAGCAGGTCGAGCGTCTCCTCGGTCTCGGTCAGGCCCGGAGACTCCCATGAGCGCGGCGCGCGCCCGGTGAAGTTTGCAATGGTCTCGACTGAGCGCTTGATTGCATCGGCCTGGTCGGGAAGCCTATGCATCGGGCCCTGCATGAAGCCGTGGCCCATGAATTCGAAGCCGGCCTCGCGCGCGGCGGAGGCAACGCGCGGATAGGCGTTGCAGACATCGGCATTCGCGGCCAGCGTCACCTTCATGTTGCGATCTGTTAGCGCCTTGAATTGCCGCCAAAAACCCGCACGCATGCCGTATTCGTGCCACGACCAGTTCGGCACGTCAGGCAGCAGCGGCTGTCCCATCGGCGGGCTCAGCACGACGCGCGGCATTGCGTTCTCGATCCGCCACTCCTCGACATTGAGGATCACCCAGACCGCGAGCCGCTTGCCGTTCGGCAGCTTCAGCTTCGGCCGGTCGATCAGGGCCTGATAGGGAATGCGATCACTGAGGGCCATCGTGAGCCTCCTGCCTCAAAAGCTGGAACTATTTTCTGCCGGCGGTGACGCGCGGCATCACCTGCTCGGCCATCAGGATCATCGAGCGGCGCCCGAGCTCGCGATCGCGCCAATCCTTGCCGGCATAGAGCAGAGTGCCGAACTCGCCGACCTCCTCCTGAAGCGCCAGGATCCGGTCGGCGACGCTGTCGGGCGTGCCATAGATGATCAGCTTCTCGCAGACGGATTCGAGTGTGACCTCGTCATCCGGCTGGTCGCGGCGGGTCTTGAACAGCTCGATGCGCCCGTTGCGCTTCAGCTTGGTGAAGAGGGAGCGGTAGTAATAAACGTAAGGACTATCCGGATCGGTGGCGTAGGCCTTGGCGGTCGCCATGTCCTCGGCGACGAACACGCTCTTGGCCACGCGCCAGTTGCCGGAATCGACCGTCCTGCCGACGCGCTCGCAGCCCTCGACATATTTCGGCCAGTGGCTCTTGACCCACATCGGCATCAGGAAGTTGGCGGAGATCGGGTCCCAGCCGCGCGCGGCGGCCTCGGTGACGCCTTTGGAGAATGGCGCGACGGCGGTGACGACGATCGGCGGATGCGGCCGCTGCAAGGGCTGCGCGATAAAACCCTGGCCGATGTCGGCCATCAGCGTCTTCTCCGTCGTGATGTTCCAGAACTGGCCCTTGATATTGTAGGGCGGCTCGCTCGCCCAGATTTGCAGCACCTGGTTGATCGCCTCGAGGAACATGGCGTTGCGATCGCGTTCGAGCGTGCCGAACAGCTCGGCATCCGAGAGCAGGCCGCCCGGGCTGATCCCGAAGATCAGGCGACCGTCGAGCATGTGGTCCAGCATCGCGACGGTGGCGGCGACGGTGGCCGGGTGAACGTTCGGCATGTTGACAGTGCCGGTGCCGAGCTTGATCTGCTTTGTGGCAGCCGCGATCCAGGCCAGGAAGGCGATGCATGAGGTGATGTTCTCGGCGCGGTCGGTGACGTGCTCGCCGACATAGGCCTCGCTGAAGCCGAGCTCGTCGGCCAGCAGGAACGCCTCGCGATCCTCCTGCAGGGACTGTCGCCAGTCCTTCTCCAGCGGATGGATCGGCATCGTGAAGAAACCCAGTTTCATGGCCGGCACCTTGTTGTTTTTATGTGGGACGTCAGGCCTGCGTTCCCATCAGCTTGTCGACGGTGGTTCGCAAATGCCGGCGCATCGCCTCCATTGCGCGCATGCGATCGCGCTGCTCGATCGCATCGATCAGCGCGTCGTGCTCGGCAAAGGAGGAGTAGTCTTCCGGCGGACGCTCCGGCCTGGTATCGAGCCATCGCCACACCACCGCGCGCCGGACGTCGTCGACCGTCTGATGGATCGCCGACAGCAGCGGATTTCCGGTCGCCTCCGCGATCAGGCGGTGCAGCCGCCCGTCCAGCGTCTCGTAGTCCTTCCACGTTTCGGCCTCGCGCATCTGCTGCGCCAGCACACGCATGCCTTCGATCTGCTTGAAGGTGGCGTTGACCGCGGCGAGGCTGGCGATCTCCGGCTCCAGCACGAGCCTTGCCTCCATCGCATTGCGCGGGCTGGTGCTGTCGCGTAGCGCGGCGAGATTGGCGCTGCCGTTGTCCGCGGGCGCGCGAATGAATGTGCCGCGGCCGACCTCGCGCGAGAGGCGGCCGTCGAGTTCGAGGCGTGCGAGCGCCTTGCGGATCTCGTTGCGCGAAACGCCGAACTGCGCCGCGAGTTGTCGCTCGGGAGGAAGGCGCGTGCCGGGACCGCTCTCAGTCAATCGGGCCAACAAATCGAACACCGGTCCAATCCTCGCAACCAATATCAACCAATCCGTATTTAACGCGCGCGGCGTTCACAAATGCAAGACCAAAACGATGGGCATGAAAGTTAGGCGTTGACTTCGGCGGATTTGAAAGCGAGGCTTCAACCAATCAAAAAGCCAATTGTAAAATTGGTTGACCAATAGGTGAGGATCGTTGTGATGGTCGAGGTTGCTGGCGTTCGCACGTCAACCGACATGCCGATTCCTGACACGATGAAGGCCTGGGTGCTGGGCGACCCCGGCCAGCTGCGTCTCAGCGAAAAGCCGGTGCAGATGCCGAAGCGCGCGGAGGTGCTCGTACGCATCGATGCAGTTGCGATCTGCGCAACGGATCTGGAGATCATCGAACAAGGAACGCCGGCACTGATCCAGGGCGGCCCGCCCTTCAACAAGAATTTTACGCCCGGCCACGAATATATGGGCACGGTCGCAGCGCTTGGTCCCGGCGTCGACGAATACAGGATCGGCGAGCGCGTCACGGTCGAGATTCATGCGGGCTGCGGACAGTGCAAGCGCTGCCGGCAGGGCATGTATACGTCCTGCCACAACTACGGCCTGAACTACGGCGATGTCGACAAGGGCCATCGCGCCAACGGGTTCACCACCGATGGCGGCTTCGCCGAATATGCCGTCAACCACATCAACACGCTGTCGCGCGTGCCCGACGACATGAGCGACGAGGAGGCGACGCTGGTCGTCACCGCCGGCACCTCGATGTACGGCCTCACTGAGCTCGGCGGCCTCGTTGCCGGCGAGAGCGTGGTCGTCACCGGCCCAGGTCCGATCGGCCTTCTCGCGGTGGCGGTTGCGAAAGCGCTCGGCGCGAGCCCGGTGATCCTGTCGGGTACCCGTGACGCCCGCCTTGCCATCGGCACCAAGCTCGGTGCCGATCGCGTCGTCAACGTGCGCAACGAGGATCTCGTCACGGTCGTCAAGGAGATGACCGGCCGCGGCGCTGATTATGTCGTCGAATGCGCCGGCACCGACACGGCGATCAACGAAGCCGCCAAGATGGTCAATCGCGGCGGCAAGATTTGCCTCGCCGCGTTTCCGCACGAGCCGGTGCTCGCCGACATCGGCGCGCTCGTGAAGAACAACATCTACGTCTACGGCATTCGCGGCGAAGGCAAGAGCGCGACGCACCGCGCCATGGCGCTGATGGCGGAGAAGCGTTTCGACGCCACGCTGATCCACACCCACACATTCCCGCTCGCGGATCTGCCCATGGCGCTGCACTACGCGCGCAATCGCATCGACGACGCCATCAAGGTCGTGATCAAGACCCGCGGCGTGGTCACCCAGACCAGGAAGGAAGTGGCGTGAGGACGCCGCCCCTCGACAATTGCTAGCATCTGGAAGGAAACGGCTCATGTCGGACTCGAATCCCCGCGCTCATTGGCCCGTCGAAGTGCAGCGCGAATACGAAGAGGGGCGCAACAGCGGCTGCGTCGGCAGCGTGCTGGTGTCGGAGACCGATAGCGTGCGCGTCTGGCACCTGTCGATTGCGCCGGGCAAGCGCTGCGGCTTCCATCGCCACGTGCTGACTTATTTCTGGACCGCGCATAATCCGGGCAAGGCGCGCGGCTATTTCGAGGATGGCCGCATCGTCGATGTCGAGCACTACAAGGGCGAGACCAGGCATCTCGCCTTCGGTGCCGGCGAGTACATGGTGCATGCGGTCGAAAACATCGGCACCACGGATCTGCTGTTCACGACGGTCGAGTTCCTCGACAGCGCCAACAAACCTCTCGCGGTGCCCGACCATGTGCGGCTGAAAATTCCGCAGGGCGCTGACATCAAGATGGCATCATAGCCGGGCAGGATCGGCAGACGGGAATTTCGGTATGGGTACGAAAGCCAAGGCAATTCGCATGGCCGCGCAGGGCGGCCCTGATGTCCTGAAGCTGGAGACGGTCGAGCTGGCCGCGCCCGGCAAGGGCGAGGTGCTGATGCGGCAGACCGCGATCGGCCTCAATTTCATCGATGTCTATTTCCGCGACGGCTCCTATGCGCTGGATCTGCCGGCCGGCCTCGGCGCGGAAGCCGCTGGTGTGGTCGAGGCCGTCGGCGAGGGCGTGACCGATTTCAAGGTGGGTGACCGCGTCGCCTATGGCGGCTCGGCGCCGGGCGCCTATGCGACGCATCGGCTGATGCCGGCCGCACGCCTCGTTCCCGTTCCGCAATCCGTGAGTGACGAAGCCGCAGCGGCCGTGCTGATGAAAGGTATGACGGCGGAGTACCTCTTGAACCGCTGCGTTGCGGTCAAGCCGGGGCAGCAGGTGCTGTTTTACGCTGCCTCGGGCGGCGTCGGCCTGATCGCCGGCCAATGGGGCAAGCATCTCGGCGCCCGCATGATCGGCGTCACCAGCGGTGGGAAGAAGGCTGAGCTCGCGCTCGCGCACGGCTACGATGCCGTGATCGACCGCAAGACGGAACGCATCCCTGAGCGCGTGAAGGCGCTGACCGGCGGCAAGGGTGTCGCGATTGCCTATGATTCCGTCGGCAAGGACAGTTTTGAGGCCACGCTCGCCTCGCTTGCTCCGCGCGGCTACTTCGTCACCTTCGGCGCGACCACCGGCGCGCCGCCGCCGCTCGAGGCGGCATTGCTCCAGAAGAACGGATCTCTCTATTATACGCGGCCGACGCTTGCGACCTACATCGCGGCGCGCGACGATCTGGTAGCATCGGCTGCCGCCGTGTTCGACCTGGTCGGCAAGGGCGTCATCAAGCCGATGATCGGGCATCGCTACGCACTGTCCGAGGCAGCGGCCGCGCACCGTGATCTCGAGGCCGGATCGACCCGGGGATCGTCGCTGCTGATACCCTGACTTTTCTGATGGAGGCGGACAGCTGCCGCCTCCATGCGACCCGCGAAAAAACGACAACAAGAATCTCGGTTGCGTGCGTGAACAGGAGGAGGCCGGCAGCGGATGGGTCAAGTCGCAGGATTATTGCTCGATGCCATCGTCTCAGGCATTCTCGTCGGAGGCTTCTACGCCGCCATGGCGGTCGGTATCTCGATCGCGTTCGGCATGCTCGGCATCAGCAATATCGCCCATCCCGCGCTCATTCTGCTCGGCTCGTTCATTGCCTATGTGCTGAACGCCCAGTTTGGACTGGATCCGATCCTGGTCGGCGTGCTCGCGACCGTCCCGTTCTACTTTCTCGGGACGCTGCTCTACACCGCCTATGAATTCGCCTTCGAGCGGCGCGGCACGCAGCTGATCCGCGGGCTCGCGTTCTTCTTCGGCCTGCTCTTCATCACCGAGGTGGGGCTTCAACTGATCTTCGGCGTCGACTACCGCCTGGTCGAGGCGCCCTATATCGGGCCGTCCTACAATTTCGGACCGGTCTCGCTGCCGGTCCGGATGCTGATTCCGTTCCTGGCCTCCGTCCTGCTCCTGATCGGCCTGCAACTGTTCTTCACGCGCACCTTCACCGGGCGTGCCATCATGGCGGTGGCACAGGACAAGTTCGCGCTTCAACTGATGGGCGCGGCACCCGTTCGCATCAAGCGAATCGCCTTCGGTTTGTCCACTGCGACCGCGTCGCTGGCCGGCGCGTTCCTGATCATTCTCCAGCCGGTCGAGCCTTCGATGGGCCGCGACTATATCGGCAGAATATTTGCGATCTGCGTGCTCGGCGGCATCGGCTCGCTGCCGGGCACCTTCATCGCGGCCGTGATCGTGGGCGTCGCGGAAAGCATCACGGCAACCTTCTACGGTCCGTCATGGTCGCCTGCGATAGCATTCGGCTTCCTGCTGATCGCACTGGTGGTCAGGCCCGCCGGCCTGTTCGGGAGAGCTTGATGTCGAACGGGCGCTTCATCTTGCTCGCCTGCCTGGTCGGCGTCGCGCTGGTCGCGGCCAGCCTGTTCGTGACCAACGAATATTATGTGTTCGCGGCGTATTTCGTTCTTCAATACGTCGTGCTGGCCACAGCCTGGAACATTCTCGGCGGCTATGTCGGTTACGTCAATTTCGGAACGACCGCGTTTCTCGCCATCGGGCTCTACAGCGCAGCCGCTTTGAACAAATGGCTTGATCTGCCGATTCCGGTACTCATCCCCATCGCTGGTGTGCTCTGCGGCGCCGTGGGCCTCGCCATGGGCTACCTGACGATCCGCCTGCGCGGTGTCTACTTTACCATCGCAACGCTGGCGCTCTCCGTCGTCGTCCAGACCTTCATCACCAACTGGGATTATGTCGGCGGCTCGCGCGGCATCTACATCATGCGGCCGACCGATGTTCCGGTGTTCGGCAGTTATGTCGCCTATCTCTTCTTCCTGATGACGGTGCTTGCGGTTGCTTCCGTTGTCATCGCGCGCGTCATCGAGCGTTCGACCTTTGGCTTCGGCCTTGCCGCCATCCGCGACGACGAGACGGCGGCCGCCGCATCCGGCGTTCCGGTACTGCGGTTGAAGCTGGTCGCCGCGGCCATCAGCGGCGCCTTGATGGGAATGGCCGGCGCGCCGCTGCCGTTCTATTTGACCTATGTCGAGCCGACCTCCTCGTTTAGCCTGGCCTACACCGTTAACAGCGTCGCGATGCCGCTGGTCGGGGGCACCACGAGCTGGCTCGGGCCGGTGATCGGCGCTGTCCTGCTCGGCACCATGCAGCAGGCCATGACGGTCTTGATTTCGTCGTCGGTCAATCTGCTCGTGGTCGGCGTGCTGCTCGTGATCTTCGTGATCGCCGCGCCGAACGGAATTTTGGGATTGATCCGCTCCATGGGCGGCAAGAAGCCAGACCCCGAGACCAACCCGCTCGCCGCGATGCTCGTGACCGAGAAGCGGAGCAGCCAATGACGATCGAGGCGAGCGCTGCGACGGGAAGCGATCTGATCCTCGATGCCCGTGGTATCACCAAGCGTTTCGGTGGCTTTGTCGCGTTGAACAATGTCGACCTCGCGGTGCGGCCAGGCGAGCGGCTTGGCCTGATCGGCCCCAACGGCTCGGGCAAGAGCACGCTGACCAACTGCCTGTGCGGGGCGCTCAAGACGGACGGCGGCTCGATTTCGTTCGCGGGCAGGGCGATCGACAATCTCTCGTCCTATCAGCGCGCGCGGCTCGGGCTTGGCCGCAGCTTCCAGCTGCCGCGGCCGTTTCACAGCCTGTCGCTGCTCGACAATCTTCGCATCCCGCTGGTCTATGCCGTCAATGCGCGGGGCGGCACGCATCTGACCGAGCAGCAGATCCGGGCGCGCAGCACGGAGCTGCTCGGCGAGTTCGGCCTCGGCGGCAAGCTGCATCGCCTGCCGGGCGATCTGACCCAGGTCGAGATGCGCAAGCTCGAGCTCGCGCGCGCCATGGCGACGGACCCGACGTTGCTGGTCTCGGACGAGGCGCTCGCCGGCCTGTCGCATTCCGAGGTGAACGAGATCCTGGCGCTGCTGCTCGCGCTCAATAAGCGCGGCGTTGCCGTGATCTTCATCGAGCACATCATGCGCGCGGTGATGGCGTTTTCGGAGCGGCTCGTGGTGCTCGTCGCCGGCGAAAAGATCGCGGACGGTGCGCCGAAGGACGTGATCGCCGACGAGCGGGTGATAGGGGCGTATCTTGGCCAGTAGCATCCGCATCGACAACATCAATGCCGGCTACGGGGCGGTCCGCGTTCTCCACAACGTGTCATTGAACGTCGGCGCCCGCGAGACGGTGACGCTGCTCGGCACCAACGGCAACGGCAAAAGCACGCTGATCAAGACCATCATGGGCGTGGTGCGGCCGAGCTCGGGACGCATCGTCGCGACCATCGACGGCAGGGACCACGATCTCATCGGCAAGGAGACCGAGGAGATTGTCGACCTCGGCGTCGCGCTGGTGCCCGAAGGACGGCGGCTGTTTCCGCGCCTGACGGTCGAAGAGAACCTTCTGCTCGGCGCCTATCGTCCGACGGCGCGGGCGCGGCTGAAGGACAACATGGCTTACTGCTACGAGGCATTTCCGCGGCTTGCGGAACGCCGCGCCCAGCTTGCCGGCACCATGAGCGGCGGCGAGCAGCAGATGCTGGCGCTGGCGCGCGCGCTGATGTCGGCGCCGAGCATTTTGATCGTCGACGAGCCGTCGGTCGGGCTGGCGCCGCTGTTCGTCAGCCGCACCATCGACATGATCGCGCAGCTGAAGGAGCGTTATCATCTGACCGTGCTGATGGCGGAGCAGAATTTCACGCAAGCGATGCGGATCGCCGACAAGGGCTATGTGATCGTCCACGGCGAGATCGCATTCCGCGGCGAGAGCCCGGGGGAGATGCGGCGGAGCGACCTGATACGACAGCATTATCTCGGCATGTAGAACTCAAAATAGAAAACAGGGAGGACGACGTGAGGATGTTTCGGCTGACTGGCTTGAGGGGCGTCGCACTGGCGCTCTCGACAATGATTGCCGCGCTCTATGTGTTCACGGGCGCGGCGCGCGCGGCGGATCCGATCAAGATTGGCTTCGGCATCCAATTGACCGGGCCGCTCGCCGGCAACGGCAAGGCGGCGCTGCTCGGTGCGCAGATCTGGGCCGACGAGGTCAACAAGGCCGGCGGCCTGATCGGCCGGCAGGTCGAGCTCGTGCCCTATGACGACCAGAGCAATCCCGGTCTCGTGCCCGGCATCTATTCCAAGCTGCTTGACGTCGACAAGGTCGATCTGCTGCTGTCGAACAACACCAACCAGACCGCGCCGGCGATGCCGACGATCATCCAGCACAAGCGGCTGATCATGGGCATGTTCGCGCTCGCCATCAACGAGCAGTTCAAATATCCCGGCTATTTCCAGATCCAGCCCTATGGACCGAACGGCAAGGATTCGCTGACCCGCGGTTTCTTCGACAACGCGATCGCGATGGACCCGAAGCCGACCACTGTGGCGCTGGTCGGCGCGGATGCGGAATTCGCCAAGAATGCGCTCGAAGGCGCCCGCGCGCAGGCCAAGCGGCTCGGTCTCACCATCGTCTATGACAAGGTCTATCCGCCGACGACGGTGAACTTCACGCCGGTGCTGAAGGCCCTCCAGGCGACGTCGCCGGACCTGGTGTTCGTCGCCTCCTATCCGTCGGACACGGTTGGCATCATCCGGACCGCGCACGAGATCAATCTCGAGCCGAAGGTGTTCGGCGGTGCCATGGTCGGCACCCAATATGCCGCGATCAAGCAGCAGCTCGGCGAGGCGCTGAATGGCGTCGTCTCCTTCGAGCAGTACATCCCCGAGCCGACCGTCAAATTCCCCGGTATCGAGGACATGCTGAAGAAGTACCAGGCCAAGGCGGCGGAGGTCGGTGTCGACGCGCTCGGCTATTACGTGCCAGCGTTCGTCTACTCGGCGCTCCAGGTTCTCGGCGAAGCGGTGACCAAGACCGGCGGCGTCGATCAGCAGAAGCTGATCAATTACATCCATGGCAACACGTTCCAGACCGTGGTGGGCGACATCACCTTCGGTCCCGATGGCGAGTGGGTCGAGCCACGGATGTTTGCGGTGCAATTCCGCAACATCAAGGGCAACGACATCCAGCAGTTCACCCAGGCCGGCAAGGAAGTGATCATCTTCCCGCCGAAGTACAAGTCCGGCGACCTGGTCTATCCCTTCGCCAGCGCCCAGAAGGCCGCGCAGAACTGACCAGACCGTTCAAAAAGAAGAAACGAGACGTCATGACTGAAACGATCGGCATGCTCGGCATCGGGATCATGGGCTCCGCCATGGCGGGGAATTTGATCAAGGCCGGCTTTGCCGTGGTTGGCTACGATCCCGTGCCGGCGGCACGGGATCGTCTTTCCGATATGGGCGGCAAGGCGCTGTCGTCGCCGAAGGATGTCGCCGAGGCCGCCGCGATCAGCTTTGCCTCGCTGCCTGGTAGCGCCGCGCTCGCGGAGGCCGCAGCCAGCGTTGCCGGCGCGAGTGGCTCCGGACAGATTCTGATCGAGTGCTCGACGCTGCCGCTCTCCGCCAAGCGTGAGGCGTTCGCCGTGATGGAGAGCGCCGGCAAGATCTTGCTCGATTGCCCCGTCAGCGGCACCGGTGCGCAGGCCGCAACCGGTGATCTCGTGATCCTCGGCAGCGGCGACGAGCAGGCGTTCAAGCGTTGCGGGCCGGCCTTCGCCGGGATGTCGCGGCGGCAGGTCTATCTCGGCCGGTTCGGCACCGGCAGCATCATGAAATACATCGCCAATCATCTGGTGACGATCCACAACGCCGCAGCAGCCGAAGCGATGCTGCTCGGTATGAAAGCGGGGATCGATCCTGGCCTCGTTTACGATACCCTTGCCGACAGCGCAGGGACATCGCGCATGTTCCAGATGCGCGGGCCGCTGATGCGTGACGCAAATTACGACAATCCGACCGCGACCATCCGGACGCATCTGAAGGATCTCTCGATCATCTCGGCCTTCGCCGCCGAGCTTGGCTGCGCACTGCCGGTCTACTCAGCGGCCGAGCAGCTCTATCACGCCGGCGAGGCGCTCGGCTTTGCGGCGCGCGATACCGCGTCGGTCTGCGCGGTGCTGGAGCACATGAACGGTTTCGACCGTCACAGCGGCGCAGGCGCGTCACCCGTTTCGTCCTCCCAATCATGAAGGAAAACCCATGTCTACCTATTGGTGCGCACGCGTTCACGTGATCGATCCCGAGACCTACGGGAAGTACGCCGCTCTCGCCGGGCCTGCCATCGAGAAGCATGGCGGCGTGTTTCTCGCGCGCGGCGGCAAGCAGGTGATCCTCGAGGGCGGCAATTACGAACGCAGCATCGTTGCGCGCTTCCCGAGCCTCGATGCCGCAGTGAAATGCTACAACTCGCCCGAATATTCGGAGGCGCTCAAATACACCATTGGCACGTCCGAGCGCCACATGGTGGCGGTCGAGGGGCTTGATTAGACCGTCTTGAAGGAAACTGGACCGTCGCCTGACAACAGGTTCAGGCGACGGGTCCAGTGCGAACTCAGCGAACTTGGGGAAGTTGTAAGGCCGCGTGCAGACGCTAACCCGGCCGCCGAGGGCACTTCAAGTTTCGCTGTGTTGCAACGGCCAGAGATTCATTACTGCTGCCTCCAAACCGCCACAGATGGCGGCCGGGTAATTCGAACGCATCAGCGTTCGTTGGCAATGGCAACCGCCGCTTCCACCGCATTCTCCAGGAGTTCGCCGGACTTCGCTGTGTTGCAACGGCCAGAGATTCATTGCTGCGGTCACGAAGCTCCTGTGCAAAATGCTGCCTGAGATTCAGGTGCTTCGCCGCGCTTCTGCGACTAATGAAGTCAACGAAATCTGACAAATTGTTATCTCGCGGGAAAGCCTCATCGGCCGAGGCGCGCGGATGCGCGCCAACCGTGAATTGGGCCGCGCCGGATTGGTTCCCGATAAAGTGAATTGACCCTTGAAATGAGAGCCTACGCGAGCCCGTTTCCGACTATTGCGTCTCTGCCGGTGGTTTGCGAGCATGTCTCCCGGTTGGACCGGGAGTCACGGCGGCATGAGCACGAAGATGACGATCAATCGGGTTGCCGGTGCTGTCGTGATGGGAATGGCCTCGCTCGGTGTGCTCAGCCCCGCGAAGGCGCAGACGGGCCAAGCCGCCCCGCCGGCGGTGGGCGTGATGGAAACGGTCAATCGGCCCGTTACCCAATCGAACGAGTTTTTGGGGCGCATCGAATCTCCAGACCGTGTCAGCGTGGTTGCCCGCGTGACCGCCTTCCTGGAGAAGCGCAATTTTGTCGAGGGCGCCGAGGTGAAGACCGGCGATTTGCTCTACGAACTTGAGCGTGGCCCCTTCGAGGCGGACCTTGCCGCCAAGAAGGCCCAAGTCGCCCAGTTGCAGGCGACGCTCGCCAACGCCAAGCTGACGACGGACCGTGCAAGGACGTTGCTGGGCGGTCCGGCCGGCCAGCAGTCAACTTACGATGCCGCGGTCGCCAATCAGCAAAGCCTCGAAGCCCAGGTCCAGGGTGCTCAGGCGCAGGTCGACCTGTCGCAAATCAACCTCGATTACACCCAGATCCGTTCGCCGGTTGACGGCATGATCGGTCGCACGGCGGTGACGCAGGGCAACGTCGTTTCGCCGAGTTCGGGCGTGCTGACCACAATCGTCAGCCAGGACCCGATGTACGTGGTCTTCCCAGTGTCTGTGCGCGAGGCTTTGATCTTGCGCGAGCGCTATGTGACGCGCGGCGGGTTCAAGGCGGTCGTGATCCGAATCCGATTGTCGGACGGTCGCCTTTACGAGCAGGCCGGCCAGCTCAATTTCGTCAACAACACCATCGCCCAGAATACCGATACAATCACGCTGCGTGGCACGATTCCAAATCCTCCACTCTATGAGCGGTCTGCGACCCAGGGATCCGTGCGCGAGCTGACCGATAACGAGTTTGTTACGGTCCTTCTGGAAGGCGTAGAGCCGGTCGAGGTTTTGGCGATTCCCCGCGCGGCGGTGCTCTCGGACCAGCAGGGTGATTACGTCTACGTGGTAGGTGACGACAACAAGGCCGAGCAGCGGCGTATTCAGCTTGGGCAGTCCACCTCAACCGTCGCCTCGATTACGTCTGGTCTCAAGCTTGGCGAAAAAGTCATCGTCGAAGGTCTCCAGCGGGTGCGGGTGGGACAGCCTGTATCGCCCGGCCCGGCGAGCGCATTGTTGCAATCCAGCATGAAGGCGACTGCGGACGATGCCGGCGGCCAAAAGGCCAGCAACGGCATCGGGCCGAAGCCGGTGGGCAACGCCCCATGATCTCGTCCGTCTTCGTCGACCGCCCGCGGCTTGCGATCGTCATCGCGTTCGTCATCACGATTGCGGGCGCGCTCGCGCTGTTGCAGATTCCAGTGGCGCAATTCCCCGATATCGTGCCGCCGCAGGTGACCGTCAGCGCCAATTTCCCCGGCGCGTCGGCCGAGGTCGTGGAGTCCAGTGTCGCGCAGCCGCTCGAGGCGCAAGTCGTCGGCGTCGACAAGATGCTCTATATGAAGTCGACCAGCGGCAACGACGGCAGCTATACGCTGACCGTGTCGTTTGCGCTCGGCAGCAATCCCGACATCAATACGGTCAACGTCAACAACCGGGTGCAGAGCGCGCTTGCACAGCTTCCGACGGAGGTCCAGGCACAAGGCCTGACCGTGCAGAAAAAATCCTCCGCCGTGCTGCAGTTCATCGTGCTCTACAGCAACAACGGTGCGCAGGATCCGCTGTTCATCACCAATTATGCCATCATCAACGTTCTGGACGCGATCTCCCGGACGCCCGGCGTCGGCCAGGCGACGCTGTTTGCCAAGCTGAACTATTCGATGCGGATCTGGTTCGATACGCAGCGCTTGACCAGCCTCAATCTCGCACCCTCCGACGTCATTGCGGCAATCCGCGCGCAGAGCGTCCAGGCTCCAGTCGGCCGCATTGGCGCGCGCCCGATCAGCGACGAGCAGCAATTCCAGTTCAACGTTCAGACGCAGGGGCGCCTCACGACCTCGACCCAGTTCGGCAACATCGTGCTGCGGGCCAACACGGACGGATCGGTGCTGCGCATCAAGGATGTTGCCCGGGTCGAGATCGGCGCCCAGAACATGGACAGCGAGTCCCGCATCGACGGCAATCCCGGCGTGCCAATCGGTATTTATCTGGCGCCGGGCGCCAACGCGGTGACGACGGCGAAAGCGGTGCAGGATACCTTGACCAAGGCGTCGGCCCGCTTTCCGCCGGGCCTGAGCTATCTCGTCCAGTACGATTCCACGACCTTCGTGTCCGACACGATCAAGGAGGTGCTGAAGACGCTCGGCGAGGCCTTCGTTCTCGTTGTGATCGTCGTGTTCCTGTTTCTCGGGAATTTGCGCGCGACGATCATTCCGGCGGTTGCCGTGCCCGTCAGCCTGATTGGCGCCTTTGCCGTGCTGCTTGCGCTCGGTTACTCCGCCAATACCGTATCTCTGCTCGCGATGGTGCTTGCGATCGGCATCGTGGTCGACGATGCCATCGTCGTGGTCGAGAACGTCGAACGGGTGATGGAGGAAGAGCCCGATCTCTCTCCCGCGGACGCAACCAAGAAGGCGATGAGCCAGATCACGGCTCCGATCATCGCGATCTCGCTGGTGCTGCTGTCGGTGTTCGTCCCGATCGCCTTCATTCCCGGCATCTCCGGAACGCTGTTCCGGCAGTTCGCGGTGACGATCAGCGCGGCCATGGTCATCTCCGCCCTGAACGCATTGACCTTGTCGCCGGCGCTGTGCGCGGTGTTCCTGCGCCATACCGGGCCACGCCACGGCATCATGGGCCGCGTGCTTGGCGGCATCGACTGGGTTCGCGACCGCTATGCCGGCGTCGTGGGCCGGCTGCTGCGGGTGTCCGTGTTGTCACTGGTTGCGGTGCTGGTGTTCGCCGGCGGCATTTTCGGCGTAGCGAAGATCACGCCGACGGGATTCCTGCCCGAGGAAGATCAGGGAGCGTTCTTCATCGCCGTGCAATTGCCCGACGGCGCCTCGGTGGCACGCACCAGCCAGGTCGCCAAGCAGGTCGAGGCCCTGCTGAAGAAGATGCCCCAGATCGACCACGTGCTCGCGATCATCGGCTTCTCGTTGCTCGACGGCGGCAACGAGCCGAACGCAGCCTTCATCGTCGCGCGTATGAAGCCGTTCGCGGATCGTCAGGCGGCAACCGATACGGTGCAGGCAACGATCCGGCGGACATTCGGTGAGGGCGCGCAAATTCGTCAGGCCAACATCCTGCCGTTCAACCTGCCTCCGATCATCGGGCTGTCGACCTCGGGCGGATTCGAGTATCAGCTCGACGCGCTCGAAGGTCAGGATCCGGCCGCGCTCGGCAGTGTGATGGGCGGGCTGGTCGGCGCCGCCAACCGCGATCCGCGGCTGACCCGTGTGTTCTCGACTTTCACCGCGACCAATCCGTCGATCTATCTCGACATCGATCGGGCCAAGGCCCAGGCCCTCGGCCTCAACATGAGCGACGTTTTCACAGCGCTTCAGGCCACGCTCGGCGGCATCTACGTCAACAACTTCAATTTGTTTGGCCGCACCTGGCAGGTCAACGTGCAGGGCGAGGCCGCCAATCGCGGCGACATTCCTGATATCTGGCAGATCTATGTGCGCAATGCGACCGGCGAGATGGTGCCGATCCGTTCGATCGCGAGCCTGAGGATCGTTACCGGACCGCAGGTCATCACCCGCTACAATAACTACCGCTCGGTGACGATCAATGGCGGGCCAGCGGCCGGCGTCTCCTCAGGAACGGCGATTGCGGCCATGGAGGAGTTGTCGAAATCGACCCTACCGGCCGGCTACTCCTATGAATGGACCGGGACGGCCTATCAGGAGCAGGCTGCCTCCGGGCAGACCGGGATCATCCTCGGTCTCGCGGTGCTGTTCGCCTATCTCTTCCTGGTTGCGCTGTACGAGAGTTGGACCATTCCGGTGCCGGTGCTGCTGGCGGTTACGGTCGGCGTGCTCGGCTCCTATCTCGCCATCAAGATTGCCGGCCTCAATCTCGATCTCTACGGCCAGATCGGCCTCGTGGTGCTGATCGCGCTCGCGGCCAAGAACGGCATCCTGATCGTCGAGTTCGCCAAGGAGCAGCGCGAAGCGGGTCAGTCGGTGGTGGACGCGGCGGTCTTGGGATCGCAGATGCGCTTTCGTGCCGTCATGATGACTTCGATCGCCTTCATCCTCGGTCTGGTGCCGTTGGTGGTCGCGACCGGCGCCGCCGAGATTAGCCGCAGGGCCGTCGGCACGGCGGTGTTCGGGGGCATGCTCGCGGCGAGTTCGATCGGCATTTTTCTGGTGCCGATGCTCTACGTGACATTCCAGAACTGGCGAGAAGCCATAAAGCGGCTGTCGAGCAAGAAACAATCGTCGGAAAAGCCCTAGGAATCAGTCCGAACTATTGCTCGTTCGCCATGGCGACCGCCGCTTCCACCGCATTCTCCAGGATCTCATCGGACAATGGCTTGTCATTGACCGCGCGTGACAATTGCAATGCGCCGACCATGGTCGCGTAGATCGTGATCGCCTTGCGCCGCCGGTCGTCCGCGGAGCCCTGCCGGATCTGCTCCGCCACCAGCGTGAGGATGTCGGAGACCTTGCCGGTGAAAGCGTCACGCGTCGCTTTCGGATGCCGCGCGATCTCGGCGACGAGCGCGGCGGTCGGGCAGCCTGTCCCGGCGCGGTCGCGATGCCGCGTCGAAAGATAGTCGCGGATTGTGGTCTCGAGCGCGACGCCGTTTTCCAGATTGGCTTTGTGCCGCTCCTCGCGCCGGGTGAGTGCATCGGTGAGCACCTCCCGGACCAGATCCTCCTTGGAGGCGAAGTGCGAGTAGAAGGCGCCGTTGGTGAGGCCCGCCTCCGACATGATGCCGGCAAGGCCAACCGCGGCGATGCCGCTCTCGCGGAACTGCGCGGAGGCGACATCGAGGATATGCCGGCGGGTTTCGTCCTTGTGTCCCTTGTCGTAGCGCATGGGCCCTAACTCCCTCCTGTCGTCCGCCCTGGAAGTGCTGGCCACAGGATCGTGAGCGATTTTCTATTGCATTACGATCATAATAAAGCATTATGGACGTAATGCAATGGTTGACGCACCGGCGACAGCCCGAAGAGCAACAGGACCTCAGGAATGTCAGTCGAGGACGTCGCCGCACCGCCCTTGTCAGCAATGGAGGCGCCGGCTCGCAGCGCGCCTCGCACCGCGCCGACTTCGGCCGATCAGCGGCGCGCCGCGCTTCTGACGGCACCGATCCTGCCGACCTTGCTCAAGCTCGCGCTGCCGACCGTGACCGTTCTGGTGGCGCAGACCGCGGTCAACATCGCGGAGGCCTATTATGTCGGCTATCTCGGTACCGATGCGCTGGCCGGTGCTGCGCTGGTGTTCCCGATCTTCATGCTGATGACCATGATGTCGAACGGCGGGTTCGGCTCCGGCGTGGCCTCGTCGGTGGCGCGCGCGGTCGGCGCCGGCCGCCGCGACGATGCGGATGCGGCACTGTTCCACGCCATCGTGCTTGCCATCATCGCGGGCGCGCTGTTCACGCTGGGGGTGCACTTCGGCGGCCCGGCGTTGTTCCGCGCCCTTGGCGGCCGCGACGGCGCGCTCGACGCGGCCATCACCTATTCGAGTTATCTGTTCGCGGGCGCGATTCCCGTGTGGATCGTTAACCTCCAGGCGGCCGCGCTACGCGGCTCCGGCAACGTCAAGGTGCCGGCGCTGGTGACGCTGATCGGCGCGATCGTGACGATCCCGGTGTCGCCGCTGCTGATCTTCGGCTTCGGGCCCGTCCCAAGCCTCGGCATCGGCGGCGCCGGCATTGCCTTCGGCCTCTATTACGGCGCGGCCATGCTGTTCCTGCTGCGCTACATGTCCTCGGGCGCATCCGGCCTGAGGCTGCACATCGTACCGCTCCGTGCAAAGATTTTCGGCGACATGTTGAAGGTCGGCATCCCGACCGCGTTCAATGCCGTGCTGACCAATCTCACCGTCATCCTCGTCACCGGAGCGGTCGGCCTGTTCGGAACATCGGCGCTGGCCGGCTACGGCATCGCTTCGCGGCTCGACTACATCATGATCCCGCTGCTGTTCGGCATCAGCACGGCGACGCTGACCATGGTCGGCGTCAACATGGGCGCAGGCCAGACCGCGCGGGCGCAAAGGATCGGCTGGGTCAGCGGCGCCGCCGGCCTGATCATGACCGGCTCGATCGGACTGCTGGTTGCGGTCTTTCCGACGGCGTGGCTGCATCTTTTCAGCCACGACGCAGACGTGGTGAGCGAGGGCATGACCTATTTACGCATCGTGGCTCCCGCCTATGCCGCGCTGGGCTTCGGCTTCGTCACGTCGTTCGCCGCGCAAGGCACGGGGCGGGCGATGGGCCCTCTGCTGTCCGCTGTCGCGCGCATCCTGATTGCGGCCGGCGGCGGCTGGATTGCGGTTGCGTATTTCGGCGCGGGAATGACCGGGCTCGCCGCCATGGTCACGGTATCGCTCGCCGCCTATGCCGTGATCTGCGTGCTGATCATGCTGTCGCCATCGACCTGGCGTGCCGAGTAAGCAGGCTCACTGCATGCCGGCAACGCCGACGGCCAGCGCCGACAGCAGCAGCAAATTGCTCAGCAACTTGAGCGGCGTGTTTGGCTGCGCCAGCCAGCGCGTGACCTTGTCGGAGAACGACAGCGCCGGATCGGCGAACAACGGCTCAAAACAGTGTCTGAAGAAATGCGGAAACTTCGGGCCGAGCCACGGCGTCGCCAGCGCGTGAAGGGTTGACGCCATCGCAATGAAATTCGCGGCGCCAAAGGGCTCGCCGATGAACTCGGACCCGTTGATCAGCCTCATCGTCAATGCGACGGCGGAATCAAACGGCACGCCTTGGAGCAAGGCATAGAGCGCAAAACATTCGAGGTGGTTCCGGTTGGTGAGCTTCGGGGTGGCGGGGCGGTCATGGCTGGATTCCCTAGCTATCGTGCCGCTAATCTCGCGTTCTCGGCGTGAGCCCGCCGTGATACACCTCACGCTTGTCGCCGCGGCCGTTCGTTTCTATTTGCCGCCGAAATGGAGAAGCGTTGTCCGCCGCAGGCGGGAAATATGGATTTCCATTTCATTGATTTCGCCTGGCGGAGAAGCGAATACGGCTCCAATCATTGTCGCTGAGTTCTGGAGACCATCAATGTCGTTTCGTCCCGCCCTGATCCTCGCAACCGTGCTCGCAGCGTGGTCGGCGGCAGCTGGAGCCGAGACCATCAAGATCGGCGTGACGCCGGGCCCGCATGCACAGATCTTCGAGGCGGTGAAGCCGGTCGCCGCCAAGCAGGGGCTTGACATCCAGCTCATCGAGTTCTCCGACTATGTGGTGCCGAACGCGGCGCTCGATGCCGGCGACATCCAGGCCAATTCGTTCCAGAACCAGCCTTATCTCGACAACCAGAAGGCCGACCGTGGCTACAAGATCGAGTCGGTCGGCCTCACCGTGAATTTCCCGATCGGCGTCTATTCGAAGAAGCACAAGGCTTTCGCCGACATTCCCGACGGCGGCAAGATCTCGATCCCCAACGATCCGACCAATGGCGGCCGCGTGTTGCTGCTGTTGCGCGACAAGGGCGTGATCAAGCTGAAGGACGGTACAGGCTTCAAGCCGACCGTGCTCGACGTCACCGAGAATCCCAAGAAGCTGAAGTTTATCGAGGTCGATGCGGCCCAGGCGCTGCGCGCGCTCGACGACGTCGACGCCGCCGCGATCAACACCAATTATGCAACCCAGGCGGGCCTCGATCCGGTCAAGGATCCGATCCTGCGCGAGGACCCCAAGGGTCCCTATGTCAACCTGATCGCGGTGCGCACGGCCGACAAGGACAAGCCCTGGGTCAAGATTCTGGTCGACAGCTATCACACGCCTGAGGTGAAGGAGTTCGTCCTCACCAAGTTCAAGGGCGCGGTGCTGCCGAGCTGGTAGGCAGTCTGCCTAGGTCCAGCGCGAGGGCCGATCCCGGCGGGCAGCCTTGCACATTGCCCGCTTGTCTCGGGCCGCGGCAACCGACATCATCGGGGCTGTGGCTATCCTCGCCCGACAGGGGTCGTATGAAACGCTTTGCAAACCTGAAACGCCTGGGCTTCTTCACGCGGCTGCTCGATGAGGCGCCGCCGGCGGAGCGGTATCGCTTCGCCGCCGAGCAGATCGTGCGGGCCGAGAAGGCCGGTCTCGATTCCGCGTGGATCGCCCAGCATCATTTTCACGAGCGCGAGGGCGGACTGCCGTCACCCTTCACCTTTCTCGGCTATGCCGCAGCCCAGACCTCGCGCATTCGCCTCGGCACCGGCATCGTCACCCTGCCGCTGGAGAGCGCGGTGCGGGTGGCGGAGGACGCCGCGGTGCTCGATCTGCTCTGCAACGGCAGGTTCGAGCTCGGCGTCGGCACCGGTGGCAACCCGTCCGCCTTCGCCGCCTTTGGCCTCGACGGCACCCAGCGCAATGAGATATTCGCGCGCAATCTCGAGGTGGTCCGCAAGGCGCTGACCGGCAAGCAGCTCGACGGCGGCGACACGCTCTATCCGCAGCGGCCGCAATTGGACAAGCGCATCTGGCAGGCGACATTCTCGGTGGCGGGCGGCGCGCGCGCCGGCAAGGCTGGCGACGGCCTGCTGCTCTCGCGCACCCAGCCGCGGGCCAAGGACGCGCCAAAGGCGACGCTCGCCGAGATCCAGAACCCGATCATCGATGCCTATCTTGCGGTACTGCCGCCGGGCGTGGAGCCGCGGATCATGGCGTCGCGCAGCGTGTTCGTCGCCGACGATCATCGCGAGGCGCTGCGGCTGGCAGATATTGGGTTGCGGCGTGCATTGCCGCAGTTCATGAAGAGCGGCCACCTTCCCCCGGGCGAGACGCTGGAGGAGATGATCACGGCGTTCGACACCCATGTCGGCGGCGCCGACGAGGTCATTGCCTCGCTGCGCACGGATGCGACGCTGGAGCGGGTGACCGATCTGGTGTTCCAGGTTCACTCGGTCGATGCGCCGCACCCCCACGTTCTGCGCTCGATCGAGCTGGTGGCCGAGAAGGTCGCACCGGCACTGGGTTGGACCAGGACGGCACCCGAAGTGGCCCTGGCGGGCTAGTCGGATTTATGGATTGCAAGAGGCCCTATGATGAGTACGCCGGATATCATCGATACGCTCGCCGGGATCAAGCCAGGATCGGAGCTGGACGCCATCCGCGCGAAGCGCGTGCAGGCGCGCGACAATGCGCAGAAGAGCTACCTCAGCCTGTTCCAGCCGATTGACGCCGGCGATTTCTTGCTGCTCGAACGCGCCGCGGTTGCGGCCTTCGTGACCGGGCTCCATGGCGAGTCTCCCGTTGCCACCTTCTACCGCGAGAAGCTTGCCGCGAGCGCGGATGGCGCGCGCCTGGTCGAGGTGATCGAGGCCGAGATCGCGCGGGGCAAGACGTCGGGTCCGTATGGCTCCTTTCCGGCCGGCCCGCTGTCGATCGAGAACACTGCCGGCTTGATCTATCGCGTGAGCGCGGCGAGCAAGCCGGCACTCGGCACCAGGCTCATTGCGGCGCTCGAGCATGCGCATCTCCTGGTGTTCCGGCCGCGCGACGCGGCGTCCACCGATATGAAGGCGTTGCTTGCCGCCGGCTGGTCGAACACCGGCATTGTCACCTTCTCCCAACTCGTCGCGTTCCTGTCGTTTCAGGTGCGGGTCGTCAGCGGCTTGCGCACGCTCGCCGCGGCGAACGCATAAGAGGAGGCTGCATCATGAGCGCCACCGTCAATCCGCCCGTCGTCTTCACCCAGGATGAGCTCGGTTGGGTCTCCTGGATCGAGCCGCTGCCTGAGGCCGAGCTGACCGAGCGGCATTACGCTGGTCTCGTCGATCGCGCCCGCGCCAAGTCGGAATATTTCCGGCTGCTGGTGCGCGATCCCGAGGTGCTGGAAGCCCGCACCAAGACCGACAAGGACATCTTCTACAACGTTGCCGACGGTCTGCCGCGCGCCGAGCGTGAGCTCGCAGCGGCGGCAACCTCGCGCTACAACGGCTGCATCTATTGCGCCTCGGTGCATGCGCGCTTCGCCAGCACCTATTCCAAGCGCCGTGAGGACGTGCAGAGGCTGCTCGACGAAGGCGTCAGCGCCGATCTCGGCGAGCGCTGGAACGCCGTGGTCAAGGCCTCGGTGGCGCTGGCATCGACGCCGATCGCGTTCGGTCCCGACAATATAGCGGAGCTGCGCAGTGCGGGCCTCGACGACGCGGAGATCGTCGACGTCATCAACGGCGCCTCGTTCTTCAACTGGGCGAACCGGCTGATGCTGTCGCTTGGCGAGCCCTCGAAATAGGTAATCTCACCGGCACAAGAATTGCTGCTTTGTTTGTAACACCTGACTGGATGGAGCCGTGCATGAGCAACATCAATCGTAGAACCCTAGTCAAGGGCTCGCTCGCCGCCGCAATCGCCGGAACAGCGCTCTCGCGTGCTGCGTTCGCTGATACCGCAGAGCCGATCCTGCTCGGCGTCAGCGGTCCCCTCACAGGACCGAACGCGCAATATGGCACGCAATGGAAGCAGGGCTTCGATCTCGCGCTCGACGATATCCTGGCCGGCGGCGGGATCAACGGCCGCAAGCTCGCCTATCAATTCGAGGATAGCCAGAGCGATCCGCGGCAATCGGTCGCGATCGCGCAGAAGTTCGTCTCTGATCCCAAGATTGTCCTGGAGCTCGGCGATTTCTCGAGCCCCGCCTCGATGGCGGCCTCGCCGATCTATCAGCGCGGCGGCCTCGTGCAGTTCGGCTTCACCAATTCGCACCCTGACTTCACCAAGGGCGGTGACTTCATGTGGAGCACCTCGGTGAGCCAGGCCGACGAGCAGCCGCTGCTGGCGGCCTATGCCGTGAAGAAGCTTGGCCTGAAGAAGCTTGCGGTGCTGCACCTCAACACCGATTGGGGCCGCACCAGCCGCGACTACTTCAACAATGCCGCCAAGGAATATGGCGCGGAGATCGCCATCACCGAAGGCTATATCGCCGAAGAGCGCGACTTCCGCTCGACGCTGGTGCGCGTGCGCGACGCCAATCCCGACGGGCTGGTCCTGATCTCCTATTATTCCGACGGTGCGCTGATCGCGCGCCAGGCGCGGCAGGTCGGGCTGAAGCAGGTGATCTGCGCCGCGAGCTCGGTCTATTCGCCGAAATTCCTCGAACTTGGCGGCGACGCTGTCGAGGACGTTCATGTCGGTACGCGCTACTTCCCGGAGGATCCGCGTCCCGAGGTGCAGAAATTCATCGCCGGCTTCAAGAAGAAGTACAATGGGCTCGAGCCTGATGCCTTCAACGCCTACGCCTATGACGCGATGAACATGGCGGCCGCCGTGGTGAGGATCGGCGGCACCGACCGCAAGGCGATCCGCGACGCCTTCACCAAGGTCAAGGACGTCCCCAGCGTCATCTTCGGCACCGCGACGTTCGACGTTGCCAGCCGCCGCGTCAAAGGCGCGATGAATGCCGAGCTCGTCGTGCGCAAGGGCCAGTTCGCGCTTTGGGACGGCAAGCCGACCTGACATGATGGCCGGGGCGCCAGCCTCGGCCGCTTTTCTCTGATTGGGACCATCGCGTGTCTTCCTGGCTCGACTACACCATCAACGGGCTGATCGTCGGCAATGTCTACGCCCTCGTTGCAGTCGGGCTCGCGCTGATCTTCGGCGTCAGCCGGCTGATCAACTTTGCGCAGGGGTCGATCTATCTCGTCGGCGCCTATATCGGCTGGGTCGCGGTGGTGCAGCTGCACACGCCGTTGCCACTCACCATCATCTTTGTCGCGGTGGTTGCGGCGCTGGTCGGGCTGATCATCGAGCGGTTTGGCCTGCGGCCGCTGCAGAACTCGGTGCGCATCGCGCCCTTGCTGGCGACGATCGGCATCAGCTTCGTGCTCGACCAGCTGGTGATGCTGACGTTCTCACCGAATCCGCGCGCGCTGCCGAGCCAGTTGCCGGACGTGCGCTTCCAGGTCGGCGGCGGCACGATCGGGCCGCTTGATCTCCTGATCGCCGGTGTCGGCATCTCCAGCGCGCTGCTGCTGTTCGTGTTCCTGCGCTACAGCAAGCTCGGCTGGGCGGTGCGCGCAGCCTCGCAGGACCGCGACGCCGCGATGCAGATGGGCGTCGACGTCAACCGCGTCAATCAAGCGGTGTTCGGCATTGCGGCTGCGCTCGGCGGCGTCTCCGGCCTGCTGGTCGGCATGTATTACAACCAGATCGACACCGCGATGAGCCTGCAGGCGACGCTCAAGGGCGTCGTCGCGGAAGTCGTCGGCGGCGCCGGCAATGTGCCCGGCGCCGTGGTCGGCAGTCTGCTGCTCGGATTGGTCGAGAGCTACGGCGTTGCCGTATTCGGCACCAGCTATCGCAATCTGTTCGCCTTCCTGCTGCTGGTGGTCGTGCTGGTGCTGCGGCCGAACGGCCTGTTCGCAAGCGCCCGGCAGGCGCCGCCCGAACCGCTCACCGGCACTTTTATTGCGCCGAGCCGGCCGGTGCGCATTCCGCGCTGGGCCTTGCTGGTCGCGGTCGCCGTATTCGCGATCCTGCCGCTGTTGCCGGTGTCGTTCTACGTGCTCCAGACCCTGATCAACGCCTGGCTGCTTGGCATGCTTGCGCTGAGCCTCACGCTGGTTGCCGGCACGATCGGCCAGGTCTCGCTCGGGCACGCCGCGCTGCTCGCGATCGGCGCTTATACGTCCGCGCTGCTGTCGCTGACGCTCTCCGTTCCGGTCGGTCTCGCCATCATCGCCGGCGGCTTGATGAGTGCCGCGCTCGGCACGATCCTGATCTCGCCGTCGTTCCGCCTGCGCGGGCATTACGTCTCGATCGCGACGCTCGCGATCGGCGAGATCGTGTCGCTGGTGATTTTGAACTGGGAAAGCGTCACGCGTGGTCCGATCGGTATCTCCGGTATCCCGCCGCTGTCGCTGTTCGGCTACGATCTGATCGACCCGAAATCGGTGTACTGGTTCAGCTTCACCGTGATGGTCGTGCTTGCGCTGCTCCAGGCGCGCCTGCTCTCATCGCATCTCGGCCGCAGCTTCCGCGCCATCCGCGACGACGATATCGCCGCGCGCGCCTATGGCCTCAGCCTAAACCGCTACAAGTCGCTCGCCTTCATCTTCGGCGGATTCGCCGCTGGCGTCAGCGGCGGCATCGCGGCGCATCTCTATTCCTACATCAACCACGAGACCTTCAACACGCAGCAATCCATCCTGGCGCTGACCGTCGTCATCCTCGGCGGTCTCGGCAACGTCGTCGGCGCGGTCGTCGGGGCGGTGGCGCTGGTCGGTCTGCCGGAAGTGTTCCGGATCGCCGCCGAATACCGCATCCTGATCTACGGCATCGTGCTGCTGCTGCTCGTGCGGTTCAGGCCGCAGGGCCTGTTGGGGACGATCTGATGGCGGAGGCGCATGCACCGCTGTTGTCCCTGCGCGGCTTGACCCGCCGCTTCGGCGGGCTGACGGCCGTCGACAGCATCGATCTCGATCTCGCCAAGGGCGGGCTCGTCAGCATCATCGGCCCGAACGGCGCCGGCAAGACCACGCTGTTCAATCTCGTCACCGGGCTCGACCGGCCGGATGCGGGCGAGGTTCGCTTCGAGGGGCAGGACATCACCGGGCTCTCGCCGGAGCGGCTCGCCGCCCAAGCCATCGCGCGCACGTTCCAGCTGGGCCGCGTCTTCGGCAATCTCAGCGTGATGGACAACGTTCTGATCGGCGCTCACACGCGGTTACGCGCCGTGAAGCCGGCGGTGCCGATCATCGGCCCGCTCCTGGAATTGGGGCTCGCGCTGCTGCGCCCTTCCAGCGTCAAGGCTGAGGAAGAACGGCTGCGCGAGGAGGTCAAAACCATTCTCGCCCGTTTCGGCGAGCGGCTGCTGCCGCGGATCGACCAGCCCGCCTACAGCCTGTCCTACGCCAATCGCCGCCGCGTCGAGATTGCCCGCGCGCTCGCGTTGAAGCCGCGCCTCTTGCTGCTCGATGAGCCCACGGCCGGCATGAATCCGAGTGAGACCGCGGAGATGCAGGGCCTCGTCGCCGAGCTGAAGGCGGAGGGGCTGACCATCCTTCTGATCGAGCACAAGCTGGAGATGGTGATGCGTCTCTCCGACCGCGTCATCGTCATGGACGAGGGCCAGAAGATCGCGGAAGGGCCGGGCGAACAGGTGCGCAACGATCCCAAGGTGATCGAGGCCTATCTCGGTCACGGCCTGTCGGGGACGGCGGAGCAGGAGAGCGCGGCATGACCACGGGCGCCCCCGAACCGTTGCTGGCGCTGACGAACGTCAACACGTTCTACGGCCAGGCCCAGGTGCATTTTGACCTGTCGATCACCGTCGGCCGCGGCCACATCGTCTGCCTGCTCGGCGGCAATGCCAGTGGCAAATCGACGACGATGAAGATCATATTGGGCCTGGTGAAGCCGCGCTCCGGCGAGGTGACGTTTGACGGCGCCTCGCTGATCGGGCTCACCACGCCGCAGATCGTTCGTCGCGGCATCGCTTCGGTGCCGGAGGCGCGCCGTCTGTTCGCGGACATGAGCGTTCGCGAGAACATTCTGATGGGCGCCTTCGTGCGCAACGACCGCGAGGCGATCGCGCGGGATCTCGACAAGATGCTGACGCTGTTTCCAAAGCTCGGCCAGCGCCTGTCGCAGCGCGCGGGCTCGCTGTCCGGAGGCGAGCAGCAGATGGTCGCGATGGCGCGCGCGCTGATGAGCCGGCCCAGGATGATCGTGATGGACGAGCCGACCATGGGCCTGTCGCCGCTCTATGTCGACCGCGTGCTGGAGCTGATCCGCACCATCAACCAGGAAGGCGTCTCGGTCTTCATGGTCGAGCAGAACGCCAGCCTCGCGCTCGAGATCGCACACGAGGCCTATGTGCTCCAGACCGGCAAGATCGTGCTCTCCGGCTCCGCGCGCACGCTGAAGGACGATCCCCGCGTGCGCGACGCCTATCTCGGTGGCTCCGAGGCGGCGTAAGGCGGGCATGCACGAAAATCGTCCCGGTCGCGCGGGATTGCACTGGCCCGTATGATCATTCTATGAAAAGATCATACCGTTGACGCAACGAGGCGCGCGGCGTGATGAGTTTCGTGACGAGGTCTTTGCGGGCGGCCGAGCCCGGAATGGTGCTGCTGTTCGGCGGGCTCGTCGCCGCCAATGTCGCCGCATGGGCCTGGGCTTTTGCGGCGTTCGGCGACCGGCCCGCAGTGATGGCAACCGCGCTGCTCGCCTGGGTGTTCGGCCTGCGTCACGCGGTCGACGCCGACCACATCGCCGCCATCGACAATGTCGTGCGCAAGCTGATGCAGGCGGGCGATACGCCGCGCAGCGTCGGCCTCTATTTCGCGCTCGGCCATTCCAGCGTGGTCGTAGTCGCAACCATGCTGCTCGCGCTCGGCGTGGTCAGCCTTGGCGGCGACAGTTTTCTGAGGGACATTGGTGGCCTGATCGGTACCTCGGTGTCGGCGTTGTTCCTGCTGGCGATCGCGGTAATCAACCTCGCCATCTTCGCAGGCCTGTGGCGGACGTTTCGCGTGGCGCGTGAGCAGGGTGTTCAAGACGCCGCCGGGCTCGACGCACTGCTCGCCCATCGCGGCTTTCTCGCACGCCTGCTCGGCCCGATGTTCCGCCTGGTGACAAAGTCCTGGCACATGTTTCCGCTCGGCCTCTTGTTCGGTCTTGGCTTCGACACCGCAACCGAGATCGGCCTGCTCAGCCTCTCCGCCACCGAAGCCGCGCGCGGCGCGTCGTTAGCCGATATCCCGGTCTTCCCCGCTTTGTTCGCATCGGGCATGGCGCTGGTCGACACCGCCGACTCCGCACTGATGGTGAGTGCCTATCGCTGGGCATTCGTCGATCCCATGCGAAAGCTCTGGTACAACCTGACCATCACCGGTGCGTCCGTTGCGGTTGCGCTGTTCATCGGCGGCATCGAGGCGCTTGGCCTGATCGCCGACCGGCTAGGGCTTTCCGGCGGCGTGTGGACGCTGGTCGATGCCCTCAACGACTCGCTCGCCAATGTCGGCTTCGCCGTGATCGCGCTGTTCATGATCGCCTGGCTCGTCTCAAGCCTGTTCTACCGCCGCATGTTCACAGACGCGCGCGGCGATGCGCCGGATGGTCTCGATGCGACCGAGACGGCCTGAGCCCGGCCCTCGTTGCATCGTTCTCGCGGCGCTTCCGGCTTTCGTCCTTGTCGCAGATGACGGCAAGGCGTTTGCGCAGAGCGAACTGCCGCCGATACAAATCACCGGCGGCGAGGCGCCGCATCGCAAGAAGCCGCCCACGCCACGGCGTACTGCTAGACCGGCCGCGGCGCCGCGTCATGTCGCCCAGCCGACGCCTGCTCCGTCAGGCGCCGCCTCCGGCGTGCACAGCCCACCGAGCATGGCGAGCGAGCTCACCATCTCCGGCGAGGCGCTCAATGCGCGCACCTTCACGCGGCTGGGTGAGGCGCTTGAGGCCGTGCCGGGGTTGATCGTCACCCAGCATTCCGGCGAAGGCAAAGCCAACCAGTATTTTCTGCGCGGCTACAATCTCGACCACGGCACCGATCTCGCCATCACCGTCGACGACGTTCCCGTCAATATGCGCACTCACGCGCATGGCCAGGGTTATGCGGACCTGAATTGGCTGATCCCCGAGACCATCGGCACGATGGATGTGCGCAAGGGTCCGTATTTCGCCGACGAAGGCGATTTCGCCTCCGTCGGCAGCGTCCATACCGGCCTGATCGACCGCACCGAAAAGGGCCTCGCGCAAATCACCGCCGGCAGTTTTGGCTATCGCCGCCTGCTCGGCATGGACTCGGCGAAGGTAGACGACGGTTCGCTGCTCGTGGCCGGCGAGCTCGGCACCTATAACGGCCCGTGGGATAATCCTGACATTGTGCGCAAGCTCAACGGCCTCCTGCGCTACAGCCAGGGCACCGCGACCGACGGCGTCTCCGTCACCGGGATGGCCTATACGAACAAGTGGAATTCGACCGACCAGGTGCCGCAGCGCGCGATCACCAGCGGATTTCTCGACCGCTTCGGCTCGGAGGATCCGAGCGACGGCGGCAACACCAATCGCTTCGCGCTATCGGGCCGCGTGGCGCAGAGCGACGATCTCGGCTCTTGGAAAGCCAACGCCTATGTCGTGAAGAGCCAGCTCGATCTCTTCAACAACTTCACTTACTTCCTGAACGATCCCGTGCTCGGCGACCAGTTTCACCAGCACGACGATCGCCTGATGGCCGGCGCGAATATCTCGCGCACGCTGAACGGCTCGTTCGCGGGTCTGCCGATGCAGACCAATTTCGGCCTGCAATCGCGCTATGATGCGATCGATCTGGCGCTCTCCAACACTTTCCAGCGCAGCTTCCTCTCCAGCGTCCGCAGCGACAAGGTCGGCGAGGGCAGCGTCGGAATCTTTGCCGAAAACACCGTGCGCTGGACCAACTGGCTCCGGACCACGGTCGGCTGGCGCGGCGATTATTATGCTGCCGACGTCACTTCGCTGTTCAACGCGAGTAATTCCGGGCACGTCGATGCCTCGCTCGGCAGCCCCAAATTCAGGATGGTGCTCGGCCCGTTCAACCAGACTGAATTCTTCCTCGGCGCCGGTTATGGCATGCATTCGAACGACGCCCGTGGTGCGACCACGACGGAGGACCCCAGCGATCCCGCCACAAAACTCTCGCCGTCGCCGCTGCTGGTGCGCACGCGCGGCGCCGAGGTCGGCGTTCGCAGCAAAATCATTCCCGGTCTCGATTCGTCATTCAGCGTTTTCATCCTCGACCAGGATTCCGAGATCCTGTTCTCGGGCGATGCCGGCGACACCGAGGCGACGCGCGCCAGCCGCCGCTACGGTTTCGAGTGGACTAACCACTACCGCCCGCGCTCCTGGATCGACATCGACGCCGATCTCGCGATGACGCATGCGCGCTTTCGCGGCACCGACAGAGAGCAGGCGGCGGTCTACGCTTCGCTGGCCGGCTATCCGGAGGCGCAGATCGGCAACGCGCCCGGCAATTATATTCCGAATGCGCCGCCGATGGTGGCCTCGGCCGGCATCACGCTCGGCGAGAAGACCGGCTGGTTCGGCGGCGCGCGCTGGCGCTGTCTGGCGGCGAGCCCGCTGACGGAGGACAATGCGTTCCGCTCGTCAGCGACCAGTATCTTCAACGGCCGCCTCGGCTATCGCGCGGACAATGGCTGGCGCATCCAGCTCGACGTGCTCAATCTGTTCGACACACGGGCAAACCAGATCACCTATGCCTATGGTTCGCTGCTCAAGACCGACACGCTCTATAATCTCTGCACCGGCGGCGTCGCGCCGACCGCGGTCTGCCAGAACGGCGTGATGGACTACGTGCTGCACCCGGTCGAGCCGCTGACGTTTCGCGTTACTTTGGCTGGGGCATTCTAGTGCCGCGGGCTCCATAACCTCTCCCGCAAGCGGGAGAGGTCGCGCCGCAGGCGCGGGTGAGGGTTTTCTCCTCTTGGGGAATCCCAGTGTCGAGAGACCCTCTCCCCAACCCTCTCCCGCAAGGGGGAGAGGGCGCGCACCATCTTCGTGGTAGCAATCAGGCCGAAGCTGCGCTCGGCATCGGCTCGGTCGGCTGGTCGTCGCCATTGGGGTCGCCCGGAGCGGTTGCCCACGCGAGCTCCACCAGCGTCACGAACCTGCGTCCGCCGCCGTCGAGCTGGACGACGATCAGGCCCTGCTCCTCCATATAGCCGAGCAGCCGTTGCGCCCGGCGCAGCGAGTGCGAGCCGTAGGCGCGGGCGATCGCGGCATCGCCGGGGCAAGGCCAGCCTTCCTTGGCAGCGCGCGCGATCATCATGAACACGCCCTGCATGTCGTCGGGCAGGATCGAGGCGCGCAGCGTCACCTCCTGCCAGGCATCGTCCTCGGCGATATCAGTGCCGAGCCCGGCACGCGCATGCGTCAACATGCGGCGGAATTCGCCGAGGTCAGGTACGGCCGCGCCAAGGCCTTCGATGCGGCAGCGGACCACGAATTCCTGATAGAGCACGCCGATGGCGCGGAAGCCGGCATCGGGCGCGGCCATCACGGCGTGCAACGTCCGATCCACGCGCTCGCGCCGTTCCGCGAGTTCTTCGGCACTGACGGGGGTCTCGACCACTTCGGGGCTGACCTCGGGCGTTGCCGCCTTGGCCGCACGGAGCTGCTCGAGCAGGTCAGGCGCAGGGCGACGCTGCGGCCGGCTGGCATCCGGCGGCGGCGCGGCCAGGATCACGGCGCGCGCGTCCTCCAGCGCCGCTCCCGGCATCGGCATCAACCGTGGCGTGGAATTGCGCGGACTGGTGTCGGTGGGGCCGATGTTCAGCCGCAGCGGACGACGCGACAGCGCAGGTCCAAGCGCCATGAATTGCCCGCGTTCGAGATCGCGAAAGGCTTCCGCCTGCCGCCGCTCCATGCCGAGCAAATCGGCGGCGCGCGCCATGTCGATGTCGAGGAATGTCCGGCCCATCAGGAAGTTCGAGGCTTCGGCGGCGACGTTCTTGGCGAGCTTTGCCAGCCGCTGCGTCGCGATGATGCCGGCGAGCCCGCGCTTGCGGCCGCGGCACATCAGGTTGGTCATGGCGCTGAGCGAGAGTTTTCGTGCCTCGTCGGACACTTCGCCGGCGACCGCGGGCGCAAACAGCTGCGCCTCGTCGACGACCACCAGCATCGGGTACCAATGGTCGCGCTCCACGTCGAACAGGCCGCCGAGGAAGGCGGCCGCGCGCCGCATCTGGTTCTCGGCATCCAGCCCTTCGAGATTGAGCACGGTGGAGACCCGGTGCAGCCGCGCGCGTTCACCGGCGACCTGAAGGCCGCGCTCGGTGTGATCCTCGGCCTCGATCACGAGATGGCCGAAGCGCTCGGCCAGCGTGACGAAATCGCCCTCGGGGTCGATGATGGCCTGCTGCACCCAGGGCGCGCTCTGCTCCAAGAGGCGCCGCAACAGATGCGACTTGCCGGAGCCGGAATTGCCCTGCACCAGGAGGCGGGTCGCCAGGAGTTCCTCGAGGTCCATGGCCGCCGCGGCGCCCGCCGTGGTCAACCCCATCTCGATTGCAACCGTCATCCCGACTCAGGCCCTTCCATTCGCGGACAGGGGCTTATCAATCGAAGCGGGATGCGTCGAGCGAAACAGGACGAATCACGCCGCGTTGCCCACGGCGGATTTCAGTCGAGATTCGAAAGCCGTAGAAAGTGCGGGCCGGGATGAGAGGCGGATGACCCGACGAAGCCAGGATTCGGTAAAATCGCAACTACTTCGAGGGAACCCCGCTGTCGGTTTCGCCCGCACCGTGGAATATCCGGTGGCGCCTTGTATGCATTATCCCAGTTGCCATCCCCGGCAGGTTTGCCTTAGATGCCGCCAACGCACCCGCGGATAACGCCCCGGGGCTCAAAAATCACACACATTGTCGAGGGGACGAACATGGCGCGTAACGTTCTGATTCTGGGAGCTTCTTACGGCTCCCTGCTGGGCACGAAGCTGCTGATGGCCGGGCACAACGTGACCCTGGTCTGCCGGTCCAAGACCGCGGAGCTGATCAACCGCGACGGTACCGAGGTGCGCATCAAGCTGCGCGACGAGGCGGTGCACCGCGCGATCTTCTCGCGCGACCTGCCCGGCAAGCTCGACGCGATAACGCCGCAGAATGTCGACGTCTCCCGCTACGATCTGGTCGGCCTTGCGATGCAGGAGCCGCAATACACCAACCATACGGTCCGCATGCTCATGATCAAGATCGCCGCGGCGAAGCTGCCGTGCCTCTCGATCATGAACATGCCGCCGCTGCCTTATCTCAAGCGCATTCCGGCGCTCGCCGACATGGACCTCGAGGAGGCCTACACCAATGCGCAGGTGTGGGAGCGGTTCGAGCCGGGGCTGGTGACGCTGTGTTCGCCCGATCCGCAGGCCTTCCGTCCGCCGGAAGAGGCGGCGAACGTGCTGCATGTCGGCCTGCCCACGAATTTCAAGGCCTCGGCCTTCGCCGACGAGAAGCACAACAGGGTGCTGCGCGAGCTCGAGGCCGATATCGACGCGGTGACGCTGGCGGGCCAGGACGTGCCGGTGAAGCTGAAAGTGTTCGACTCGTTGTTCGTGCCGCTGGCGAAATGGTCGATGTTGCTCACCGGCAATTACCGTTGCATCACGCCGCATGAGCCGCAGTCGATCCGCGACGCCGTGCACGGCGACCTCGCGCGCTCGCAGACGATCTACGACCATGTCGACGCCATCGCCCGCCGCCTCGGCGCCGATCCGCAGGATCAGGTGCCGTTTGCGAAATATGCCAAGGCCGCCGAAAGCCTGCTCAAGCCCTCGTCAGCGGCGCGGGCCGTGGCCAGCGGCGCGCCGTTCATCGAGCGCGTCGATCTTCTGGTGAAGCTGATCTCGCATCAGATCGGCGCGCCCAATGCCGAGATCGATCGCACGGTCGATACCGTCGATCAGAAGCTGAACGAAAAGATCGTGCAGGGCGGATCGGGCGCGCAGTAACGGCGCCGAGGTGCGGGCAAACGCGATACCGACTCATACTCCGTCATTGCGAGCGCAGCGAAGCAATCCAGAGTCTTTCCGCAGAGGGATTCTGGATTGCTTCGCTGCGCTCGCAATGACGACGGGGAGGGAGCGAGCCAAGATCTCGGACATCGCAGGGTGGGCAAAGCGACTTGTCCGCCGTAGCTCGAAGAGCGAAGGCGGAAGCGTGCCCACCACAATGCGTACCGTGATCGGAATGGTGGGCACTGCGCCTCGTAACCTCTCGCCGGCCGCTCACGCGGCGCGCGGCTGCCTCAACTCTGGTTTGCTACGCGCGCGCGATCGAGATGCTCCTCGATCTTGGGGCGGTCACGGGTGCGCTCGAAGCTGGTGCAGAGCAGCTCCGTCTCCTCGAGCGAGACGGGCGCGCGATACAGCCGGCACATGAACTCGGCGGTGGCGCGCCCCTTGCCCGTGCCGGGGCTGCGCTCGGCCAGGAACATGCAATCGCGGCAGACGCTGGCATCGAGCCGCTGATGGGCGGCGTCGAGATGATTGAGAACCTCGCGCAGCGAGTCGCGCAGCCGGAGACGCTCGTCGGTCTCGAGTGCCCTGACGGCATTGACGACGTGATTGATCGGATCGTGCTGGCTCAGGCATTTCTCGCCCTGCGCAGTGACGTGGAGCACGACAGAACGCTTGTCTTCCTGCGACGGTTTTCGCACCAGGAAGGATTTGCTCTCCAGCGTCTTCACGATCTGCGATGCGGTCGCCCTGGTCGCGCCGATGAAGCCGGCGAGCGCGGATGGTGTGCGCGAGAAGCGATTGGCGCGGCCGAGAAAGCGCAGCGCCATCCATTCCCGATCGCGTAACCCGTGTTGATTGCCTTCGAAATACCAGGCTCTGGCCGCCTGAACCAGCAGCTCGACTGCTTCGCGTGCCAACGGCATAAAATTCCTACCTCGCCCCGGGAATCGCGTGTGCGGCGCCCCGAAGCCACTTTCCACCATGGCGCACGAATGTCTCGCGGGAATCCTGATGCCCGCCAATGTCCGATACGTGCGTCGTGCCGGGCTTCAGCGCGAAGCCCTGGACTGCACGGCACATGACTTGGACTGATGAGCGTCGCAAGATACTGCGCGAGAAACGCTGCTGCCGATGGCATGCCAACCGCAGATTCGTCGAACGCAAGCCCGAGCTGCCGTCACTGCCGGACGATGGATCGGAGTTGTACAACCGAAGCCCCTGAGTTCAAGTCACACGCAGACGTTTCTTATGTTCGACCGAAACGATGAATGAGCTTCTCAACAAAATCAAGTAGAGACACTCGTGGAGATCGGATGTCGTTGCAGACGAATGTAACGTTCAAGACAATCTCGCTCTTCAGGACACATGATGGTGAACGCATGCGCAGTCTAGCCGGCTAGATGCACATAGTTCTACGCCCGTTTGATTGCACGGATATTGCTGTCCGTCGTTGATGCAAGATGATCGATGCTTGTGCACGACAGGCACTGTGCGCCACGAAAATCATCCACAACTTCCGCGATCTGCTTCTGGAATCGCCATGACGGCATCAGGGGAACTCGTTGGGATTACACGTGGCGGTTGTTATGATGTTCTACCTGGAGTATCATCCGCGTGTCGTTTTCCACGACCATGCTGATGGTCTCATCCAAATGGTTGAGATTCGCGCGGCGAACATTGCTGGCGAACAAGCGCCTATGCAGTTTGTGCCACGACATGCGCGTATCGAGGGCAAGATGCGAGGGCGCGGGTCGCGCGGCCGGCTAACGGCCTGCGCCGCTAGTCGCCCTTGAGCATGTCCCTGAGCTCGCGGAACGGATCGGCGCTCGGCGCAGCAGAGACGTCTTGTCGCATGGCGTCGTAGATTCGCGGAACCATGTCGACCGCCTGGTCGAGCCCCGAATCACGTCCCGATTGGTATCCGCCCATCAGGCGAAGGTCGCGGGTGTCCTCGTATTTGGCGATCAGGGTGCGCAATTTGCTCACCAATTCGCGCTCCTCGGGGTCCCAGACGTTGTGGGCGAGGCGGGAAACCGAGGCCAGCACGTCGACTGCGGGATAGCGCGCCTGGTCGGCAATGTGCCTGGAGAGCACGATGTGCCCGTCTAATGTGCTGCGGATGGTGTCTGCGATAGGCTCGTTATGGTCGTCGCCGTCGACCAGCACGGAAAAGATGCCGGTGATGGTTCCGGAGCCCTCCTCGCCGGGTCCGGCGCGCTCGAGCAGGCGCGGCAGGTCGGTGAAGACCGTCGGGGCATAGCCGCGGGCCACCGCGGGCTCGCCGGCCGCAAGCGCGACTTCGCGGGAAGCATGGGCGAATCGGGTGATCGAATCGACCACGAGCAGCACCGATTCGCCGCGGTCGCGGAAATATTCGGCCACGGCCATTGCCGTCTTCGGCGCCAGCCGCCGCATCATCGGGCTTTCATCACCGGTCGATACGATGGTGACGGAGCGGTTGCGGTCGTTGCCGAGCACGTCCTCGATGAATTCGCGCACCTCGCGGCCGCGCTCGCCGACCAGCGCCAGCACGACGGTGTCAAAACCCTGGCTGCGGGCGAGCATCGCGAGCAGCGTCGATTTGCCGACGCCGGAGCCGGCAAAGATGCCGACGCGCTGGCCGGCGCAGATCGGCGCAAACAGGTCGATGACGCGGACGCCGGTGCGCAACGGCTTGTGGACGCGCGCCCGCTTCATCGCGGGCGGCGCGTCCGTCTCTGCCGAGACCGCACGCGATCCCGGGGTGAGCGGGCCCATTCCGTCCAGCGGGGCGCCGAGCGCGTTGATGACGCGGCCCTTCCAGCTCGGATCCGGCGCGAACGACAATGCCGGCATGCGGTAGGCGACCGAGCCGAGTCCGCCGGCGAATTGCCGGTCGAACGGCTTTGCGACGATGCCGTCGCTGTCGATCCGCACCACCTCGCCGATCTGGGGCTTACCGCCGGAATTGACACCGATCAGCTCGCCGAGCTTGACGGCGCGCGACAGGCCGGAGACGCGGAAATGCGTCGGCGCGATCTCGGAGATCGCGCCGCTGATGCTTGCCAGCGGCGTACTCTGCTGGAGTTCGAGCAGCGCCCACTCAAGTTGACGAAGAGCGTTCAAGGAAACCGTCCACCCCAATTACGCGCGACGCGCAGCCTACTTGCTCGGATCGCCCAGCGTCCGGATTGCATTGCTGAGCGTGCTCTCGGTGCCCTCGATCAGCGAATTGGTGCTGTCGAAGGCGCGCGAGGCCGACATCAGCTTGGTCAATTCCATCATCGGATTGGCGCTGGAGCCTTCGACATAGCCCTGCTTGAAGCCGTCCCGGCTGAAATCGCCGATGGCGGTCGCGGGACGGTCGGGCGTGACGCCGGAATTGCCGTAGCGGTCGAGATCGGCATCGGCCGGAATGTTGAACAGGCCGATGGTGCCGATCTCGTTGTTGTCCTGGGTGATCGCGCCGCTGCGCGAGATCGAGACCGGCCCGCCGTTCGGGTCGAGCGAGATCTGCGCACCGCCGGAATCGATGACGGGGAAGCCCGACACCGTCTGAAGGTCGCCGTTGGCGGCGATCTGGAGCCGGCCGTCGCGGGTATAGACCGTGCCGTTGGGGCCGGCGAAGGCGATCCAGCCCTGTCCGACCACGGCGACGTCGAGCGGATTGCCGGTCTCGGTGATGCTGCCGGCCTCGCGCGAGATGATGTTCTCGCCGGGCGAGGAGAACGCGACCGGGTTCGCGGCGGCCTTGGACAACACCGTCTCGAATTTCACCACGTCGGTGCGAAAGCCGGAGGTGTTGACGTTGGCGACGTTGTTGGCGATCGTCTGGAGGCGCTTTTCGAGCGCGACCTGCGCCGACAATCCCACATAAAGAGCCGATTGCATGGGTTACCTGTTGAACTTGATGTTCTGAAGTGTCGTGAGCAAGTCGGTGTCCATGCTGGTCGACGACGCCGACGCGCCGGTGATCAGGACCAGCGCGGGGTTGGTCGAGGTGTCGCTCTGGGCTTGGGTCGCGTCCCACATCGCGGCGAAACGCTGCACGAATTTGGTGACCTTGGTCGGGTCCTGGAAATCGGTGAGATTGATCTTGTCCGTGATCATCTTGGCCTGCATGTCGATGTCGGACGAAGAGATCATCGACGACCAGCCTTCCGCGGTCTGTACCACCTGGGTCAGCGCCTTGTCGGCAAGGATCTGGTAGGGGCTCGTGACGGAGGAGGCCTTGCGCGTGAAGTAGAGCGCAAGCCGCAGGCCCTCGTTCTGGTCGCCGGCATCCTGCTCCAAGGTCTGGGTGGCATATTGGCTGGTCGTGCCGGTCGTGGCCGCGGTGCTCTGGGTCGCATTGGCGCCGTTGGCGGCGAAATTGAAAGTGGCGGCGAAGTCCCGGTAGCGGCTGTCGCTCAGCTTGTTGGCGAAGGTGTCAGAGGTCGCGATGCCCTCGGTCAGCACCTTCCGCATGAACGCCTTGGCGTAGATCATGTCGTCGAGGCCGAAGGCCTTCATGGCATAGGAGTAGAGCTTATAGTTGTTCAGGAAATCGTCGATGCTCTTCACGTTGCCGATGTTGGCCAGGTAGTAGGCGGTATCGCGGCTGACATCAGGTTGCTGCTCAACCTGAGTCAGCGACTTGCTCATGTCGGTGGTCAGTCTGGTGTAATCCGCGATCGTGGATAGCATGGCACGCGCCCCTTTGGCCGCTATTGCGACGTCGTCTCAGGCTGCCGTGAATTGCTTGCGCGGGGCTGGCCATGCGGAAGCCAGCTTCGCGCAAGCGTCGCCGACTAGATATTCCCGATGGGATCGGCGATGGAGTGGCGGGTTGCTCAGTTTCGTGGGGATTTTCATCACGGTGGCGGCACTGCTCGGCGGATTTGCCGCCATGGGCGGGCATTTGGCCGTGCTCATGCAGCCGTGGGAATTCGTGATCATCATCGGCACCGCGGTCGGCACCTTCCTCGTGGCCAACCCGTGGAAGACGGTCGTGGACTCCGGGGTTGCCTGCATGCAGGCCATCACCGGCGCGGTGCCGGGTGAGCGCTATTATCTCGATCTGCTCGGAGCGCTTCATGCCCTGATGCGCGAACTGCGCGGGAAGGGCCGCAACGAGGTCGAGGCGCATATCGACGATCCCTCGTCCTCGGAGATTTTCAAGGCGTTTCCGAGCGTGCTCGGGGACCCGGCGCTGCTCCAGTTCATCTGCGATTATGTCCGCCTCATCATCATGGGCAATGCGCGCACGCACGAGATCGAAGCGCTCATGGATGAGGAGATCCACACCATCGTGAAGAGCAAGCTGACGCCCTATCATGCGCTGGTGACGGTGTCAGAGGCGCTGCCGGCACTCGGTATCGTCGCCGCCGTGCTCGGCGTCATCAAGGCCATGGGCGCGCTCGATCAGTCGCCGAAGCTGCTCGGCGGCTTCATCGGCGCCGCGCTGGTCGGCACCTTCGCCGGCATCTTCCTGTCCTACGGCATCATTTCGCCCTTCGCGTTGAAGATCAAGATGACGCGCGAGAAGAAGTGCCGGCCCTACATTATCGTCAAGCAGACGCTGCTGGCGTTCATGAACGGCGCCATGCCGCAGATCGCCGTCGAGCACGGCCGCAAGATGATCGCGAGCGGTGAGCGGCCGTCGATCGACGTCGTCGAGAACGAGACGATCGCAGGTCCCAAGGCCGTCGTGACCGAGGCTGAACCCAAGGCTGCACGCGCATGACGATGGAAGACGTCGAGATCGATCAGCGGAAGCAGCTGCCGAACTACCTGCTGGACGCGGCCGGCATCTCGATCGAACGCATGCCGATGCTCAATGTGATCTTCGATCGCATGGCGGCATCGTGCACGGACAGCCTGCAGCCGATGGCGGGTACACCCTGCTACTTCTCGGTCAACGGCATCACCAGCGATCCTCTCGGCGACATCATCAAGGACTACGAGGGCAACGCGGTCGCCGCCGTGCTCTATGCGGAACAGTGGGACTCCCGCGTCATTATCGTGCTCGACCGCGACTTCGTTTTCACCATGGTGGAGGCGATGTTCGGCTCCGACGGCGCCGAGCCGCCGCTCGACGTCGAGCGTTCGTTCTCGAACATCGAGATCCGCCTGGTCCAGGCGCTGTTCGAACGGTTCGCCAAAGCGCTACAGGCCGCCTTCGCTGGCACGTCCAACGTCACCTTCCGCGTCGAGCGGGTCGAGACCGCCATGGCGTCGCTGGCGATCGGGCGCAGCAGCAACATGTCGATCTGCGCGAACATCATGGTGCAGGCACTCTATCGCGGCGGCCAGATGTTCTTGATCATTCCGCACTCCGCGCTCAATCCGCTGCGGCAGAAGCTCGCTCACGTCGTCGTCAGCGACGGTCGCGCGGCCGATCCGCGCTGGCGCGAGCAGATGGAGAGCGAGGTTCACCGCACCGAGGTGACGCTGAGCGCAGTGCTCGACGAGAAGATGATAATCCTCGACGACGTCGTGAAGTTCAAGGTCGGACAGGTGCTCGAGCTCGAAGCCACGCCGCGCACGCTGGCGCGGCTCGAGAGCAACAACCAGGTGCTGTTCTGGTGCCAGATCGGCCAGCTTGATGGCTACTACGCCATGCAGGTGGCAGATCCCGTCGATCAGAAGCGGGAGTTCGTCGATGATATCCTATCTCGTTGATGCCGTGCTGCTGATTGCGCTGGCCTTCACCAGCATGCGGGTGACCCGGATGCACCGCGAACTGGCACGGCTGCGCAGCTACCAGGGTGAGTTCTCGACCATCGTCCACGAGACCGCGGGCGCCTTCGATACGGTGATCACCGCGGCGCATGATTCCACGGCAAATCTCGGCCGGCTGGCCAACGTGCTGAGCACGAAGATCGACCAGGCCCACGACGCGATCGCGGCGCTCGATGCGCGGATCGGGCTCGAGCCCGCGGCGACCGCGAGCGGCGCTGAGGCCAACAAGCATTGAGGCCGGGACCGGCTGAACGGATAGATCGGAACGTCGCGGCGCTCCGGGAGCGGAAATACCAAGAGGCGATACCAAATGGCGCAATCCTTCGACTACGAGTCAGCAACCGCATCCGATGATGCCGAGACGTCTCCGCTGGAGCGGCTCGCGGAGATCGCCGCGCGCACCGCGGAGGAGACCGGCAAGTTCGCCAATGTCGACGCCATCCTGCGCATTCCCGTCACCATGCAGGTGGTGCTGGGATCGGCGACCATCCCGGTGGCGAACCTGATGAAGCTCGGCCGCGGTGCCGTGGTTCCGCTGGATCACCGCGTCGGCGAGCCCGTCGACGTCGTAGTCAACGGCCGCGTCGTTGCCCGCGGCGAGGTGGTCGTCGTCGAGGAGGACAATTCGCGCTTCGGTGTCTCGCTGACCGAGATCGTCGGACCTCTGGGGCAGGGTGATTCCTGACCATGGCGGCACAGGTCGGCATCGCTCCCATCAAGCAGCGAGGCGTTGCCACGCTGGGTGGAACGGAAAAGGTCGCGGCGCTCCTGCTGGCCATGGGCCGGCAGGCGGCCGCGAGCGTGCTTGCGCAGTTCGAGCCGCAGGACATCCGCATCGTCACCAAGGCCGCGGCTGAGCTGCGGCCGATCACGGCGCAGGAACTCGAGCAGATCGTCGAGGAGTTCGCCCAGCAGTTCTCGATGGGCGCGAACATTCTCGGCACCCTCGGCGGCCTCGAAGCGGTGCTCGGCGACGTGCTTCCCGCCGACCAGGTCTCAGCGATCATGTCGGACCTGCTCGGCAATTCGAGCCGGTCGGTGTGGGACCGCGTCTCGTCGGTCTCGGAAAACTCGCTGGCGACCTACCTCTCCAAGGAGCATCCGCAGACCGCGGCGTTGATCCTGTCCAAGGTCAAGCCGTCCTGCGCGGCCAAGGTGATGAGCCAATTGCCGTCGAGCCTGCGCAACGAGCTGATGCGGCGCGTGCTCAGCCTCAAGCCGATCGTCGACGACGCGCTGAAGGTCCTCGAGAAGACGCTGCACGAAGATCTGACGCTCAATTTCGCCCGCAACCTCGGCGCCGACACCTACGCCCGCGTCGCCGACATCATCAACAAGATGGAGCGCGGCCATATCGAGGACATGCTCAAGAGCTTGTCCGAGAAGCGACCGAAATCCGCCGAAGTGTTGAAGGAGCTGCTGTTCACCTTCGACGACGTCATCAACCTGGCACCGAAGGCGCGCACCATGATCTTCGACCAGGTGCCGACCGATCGTATCGTCGTCGCGCTGAAGGGCACCGACAAGCACTTCCGCGAGCTGATCCTGTCCGCGGTCGCCTCGCGCGTCCGCCGCGTCGTCGAGCACGAACTCGCGATCGGCGAGCCGTCGAACCAGCGCGACGTGCTGGAGGCGCGCCGCGTCATTACCGACCTCGCCCTCGACCTCGCCGAGAAGGGCGAAATCGAGCTCAATCCCGACCAGGAGGATGAGCTGGTCTTCCGCTGACCGCTGAGCAGGCATGGCAGAGTCATCCGATCAGGAGAGCAAAACAGAAGAGCCGACCGAGAAGAAAGTCCGCGATGCGCTCGAGCAGGGCAATATTCCGGTCTCTCGGGAGGCATCCATGCTCGCGACCATGGCGGCGCTGATGGTGATCCAGGCGTTCCTGATCGGCCAGGGCGTGCAGCGACTGACGCCGACCTTGAAGAGCTTTATCGACGAACCCGACGGCTTCCCGCTCAGCACCTCGGCGGACGCACAGAATCTTCTCACCGTGGTGGGTCTCGAGGCACTGCGATTCCTGGTGCCGCTGGTCGTGATCATTGCGGTGTTCGGGCTTGCCGCGTCGCTGCTGCAAAACGCGCCGCGGCTGGCGCTGCAGCGCATCCTGCCCGACGTCTCCCGAATCTCGCCGACCAGCGGTTGGAGCCGCATTTTCGGAGCGCAGGGCCTCGTCGAGTTCGCCAAGTCGATGTTCAAGCTCGCCTCGGTGAGCATCGTCGTCTGCTTCGTGCTGCGATCGTCGGAGGCGAGAGCGTTCGAGGCGATGTACACCGATCCTGTCGCGTTGCCGGAGATGATCCTCACCATCGCGATGCGGATCGTGTCGGCGATCTGCATTGCGACGATCGTTCTGGTCGCGATCGATCTCGCCTGGGCGCGCTTCCGCTGGCGGCGTGAGCTGCGCATGACCAAGCAGGAGATCAAGGACGAGCACAAGCAGTCCGAGGGCGATCCGCTGATCAAGGCGCGCCTGCGTTCGCTCGCGCGCGACCGCTCGCGCCAGCGCATGATCGCCTCGGTGCCGCGCGCGACGCTGGTGATCGCGAACCCGACGCACTTTGCGATCGCATTGCGCTACAACCGCGACGAAAACCCGGCGCCGCTGGTGGTCGCGAAGGGCATGGACGTGATCGCGCTGAAGATCCGCGAGGCCGCCGAGCAGAACAAGATCCCGGTGATCGAGAACAAGGCTCTCGCGCGCGCGCTCTACGAGGCGGTGCAGGTTGATCAGGTCATCCCTGCCGAATTTTTCCGCCCGGTTGCCGAGATCATCTACTTCTTGCAGTCGAAGCAAACGCCGCGACCCGAGAAGGTTCAGTAGATTTACGAGGATGGTGCGTCGCCCAACAGCTTGACGAAAGCTTAACGCCCTAGGGTTCTCTCCAATGAATCATAATGGGGCCGTCGTGGGACCGCTTTATCTCTTCGAACTCGCATCGTCGCAGGCACGCTGGCTCGAGCTTCGTCAGTCGACCATCGCCACCAACGTCGCCAACGCCAATACGCCGGGTTTCAAGGCGCGCGACGTCGAGCCGTTCAACAAGGTGCTCGACGGAATGCCGGTCAGGCTTGCGACGACGTCGCCCACGCATATGCAGCTTTCCCCGGCCGAGACCGATACGCGGGCAACCGCGAAGAAGGATAGCTGGGATGTCGTCCACTCCGGCAACTCGGTCAGCCTTGAACAGGAAATGATCAAGGGCAGTGACGTCAATCGCGACTATTCGATGAACTCTGCGATCGTGCGTTCGTTCAATCGCATGATCCTGACCAGCGCGAAGACCTGAGGCGAACCGACATGCTTGACGCTCTATCGGCTTCATTGACGGTCGCGAGCTCCGGGCTCGAAGCGCAGTCGACCCGCATGCGCGTCGTCTCGGAAAACCTCGCGAATGCGAGCTCGACCGGGCGCACCGCCGGCGCAGACCCATATCAGCGCAAGACCATCACTTTCGATGCCGCGATGGATCGTGCCTCGGGCTCGCAGCTGGCGAAGGTCAAGGAGATCGGGGTCGACACCACGCCCTATCGTGTCGAGTACGATCCAGGACATCCCGCGGCCGACAAGGCCGGCTACGTCAAGATGCCCAACGTCAACATGATGATCGAGATGGCGGATATGCGGGAAGTCAACCGGTCCTATGAAGCCAATCTCCAGGTGGTGAAGCAGGTGAGATCGATGCTCGGCATGACCATCGATCTTTTGAGGAGCTGAAAATGCTAGAAGCGATTTCATCCACTGCGATCACCGCAGGGCAGGCGGCGGCGTCCCGCATCACCGAAACGCAGACCATTGCGCCCAGCGCGACGTCCCCGGTTCAGGCCGGCGACGACGTTGGCTTCGATTCGGTGATGAAGCAGGTGACCACGGACGCGATCGGTACGCTGAAGGCCGGCGAGAGCGCGTCGATCTCGGCGATGCAGGGCAAGGAATCGACGCGGAAAGTCGTCGAAGCGCTGATGTCGGCCGAGCAGGCCTTGCAGACCGCGGTCGCCGTCCGCGACAAGGTCGTGCAAGCCTACCAAGAAGTCGTTCGTATGTCGATTTGATCTGAAGGAATGACGCTGTGAAATCGCTTGCCATCGCGGCCACGGGCATGAATGCCCAGCAGACCAATATCGAAGTCATCGCGAACAACATCGCCAACATCAACACGACGTCGTTCAAGCGTGCACGTGCGGAATTCACCGATCTGTTCTACCAGATGGACCGCATGCAGGGTGTTGCGAACGTCAACGGCGCCTCGCCGATCCCGGAAGGCGCCAATCTCGGCCTCGGCGTCAAGTCGGCCGCGATCCGCAAGCTGCACATCCAGGGCGCGCTGACGCAGACCGGCAACCCTTATGACCTCGCGATCAACGGTCGCGGCTGGTTTCAGGTGCTCGGCCCGAACAACGAGGTGCAGTACACCCGCGCGGGCTCGTTCAACACCAACGCCACCGGCCAGCTGGTGACGATGGACGGATACCTGCTGGATCCCAACATCACGGTGCCGCAGGGAACGGTGCAGGTCACCGTCAACCAGACCGGGCAGGTGTTCGCCAAGCTGGACACGGTAGTGAACCCGCAGCAGATCGGCCAGCTCAACCTTGCCAATTTCGCCAACGAAGCGGGCCTCGAGCCGCTGGGCAGCAATCTCTATCGCGAGACCACGGCGTCGGGCGCCCCGGTCGTTGGTCTCCCCGGCGATGCCGGCTACGGCAAGATCAACCAGCAATATCTCGAAGCCTCGAACGTCGATCCCGTCAAGGAAATCACCGAGTTGATCTCGGCGCAGCGCGCTTACGAGATGAATGCCAAGGTCATCCAGGCGTCGGATGAGATGGCGCAGACGGTATCGAAGAATCTCAGTCGCTAGTTCCGGTGTGTCCATGTTGAACAGGGTGGGCCTGATCGCGCGCGGGTTGGCCGCCGCGCTGCTGGTTCTCGTCTCCGCGCGGCTCGCCGCCGCAGACGAGAAGCGGCTTCCGGTGCCGGCTGTAGCGATCCGCGCCGGAGAGCTGATCAGGGACGACATGATCACCGAGCGCACCTTTGCGCCGAACGTGCTCGGTGTCGCCATGTTCATCGAAGGGCGTCAGGTCCTCGTCGGCCGCATGGCGCGGCGGGCGTTGCTGCCGGGCCAGCCGATTCCCACCAATTCGGTCGAGGATCCCTGGACCATCGCCCGTGGCGCCATGGTCAAGGTCGTGGTCGAAGACTCCGGTCTGTCGATCGTGACCTACGGTGCGGCTATGCAATCCGGTGCACCGGGCTCGCTCATTACCGTGCGGAACACCGACACGGGCGTGATGATCAGGGCCATCGTTCAGCCGGACGGCACCGTCAGGGTTGCGGACGGGTCATGACCAGATTCCTGATCGCGCTTCTCCTTATCGTTTCCGCCGCCAGCGCCCAGGCCGCCGTCCGCATCAAGGACATCGCGGACATCAAGGGTCTGCGCGAAAACCAGATCGTCGGCTATGGCCTCGTCATCGGCCTCAACGGCACCGGCGACACCCTGCGCAACGCGCCATTCACGGAACAGTCGCTGCAGTCGATGCTCGAAAACATGGGCATCAACGTCCGGAACGAGACGACCAGCACGAACAACTCGGCGCGGCCGACGACGCTACGCACGCGCAACGTCGCCGCCGTGATGGTGACCGCGGATCTGATGCCGTCGATCGGCCCAGGCGAACGGATGGACGTAACGGTGTCGTCGCTGGGGGATGCGACGTCGCTGCTCGGCGGCACGCTGGTGATGACGTCGCTGCGCGCGGCCGACGGTGCGGTCTACGCGGTGGCGCAAGGTGCGGTCATGGTCGCCGGTTACAGCGTCGGAGGCCAGGCCCAGAACGTCAGCCAGGGCACGCCGACGTCGGGCCGTATTCCGAACGGCGCGCTGGTCGAGCGGGAGGTGCAGGGTAGCCTTCACGAGATGGAATACCTGGTGCTGGAGCTGAAGAACCCCGACTTCGTCACCGCGACGCGAATCCTCGACGCCGTCAATCGCTATGCCGGCGGCCGCTATCGCGCCCAGATCGCCTTCGAGCGCGACTACCGGACCATCGTGCTGTCCAAGCCACGCTACGTCGGCCCGGTCCGCTTTCTCGCCGAGATCGGTGAGCTCACCGTCGAGCCCGACACGCCGGCGCGGGTGGTGATCAACGAGCGCACCGGCACGGTGGTGATCGGACGCGACGTGCGAATCTCCACCGTCGCCGTCACCCATGGCAATTTGACGGTCCGTGTCACCGAGATGCCCGTGGTGTCGCAGCCGGCGCCGTTCTCGCAAGGCCAGACGGTCGTGGTGCCACAGACCATCGTCGAGGCCAACGAGGCCGGATCGCAGGTGGCGATCCTGAGCGGTGTCGACCTCCAGCGCCTCGTGCGCGGGCTGAACCAGATCGGACTGAAGCCGTCCGGCATCATCGCGATCCTCCAGGCGATCAAGACGGCCGGTGCGCTGCAGGCCGAAGTCATCGTGCAATGATGCATAAGCGTCGTGCAAGCTTGGTCGCTCAATGCTCTGGTCTCGACCGAGAATCGCACGCGACCCGATGCTGAAGCTGGATCACATAGCGCAACTTCTTCTCCTGGCCGCGATGTTGGCGCTCGCGGGCGCGTCGCCCGCGCTGGCGCTGGACGAGCCGAAGTCGTCGAAGCCGCTCAATCTGCTCTCCTTCGCACGCGCTCGCGCGCCCGGGCCGCAGAAGCCGCACGCGCCGGCCCCGAGCGATAATTCACGGGCAACAGCCTGGGCGGCCGAAGATTCGGGTCCCGCAATCACGGGGGCGGTTCCGACGGAGGCTCCTCCGCCGGCGCCGGCCCCCGCACCCGTGCCCCGTCCGGCGAAGTCCGGCAGTGTCACGGCGCCGCCGAAGCCGGCGCCGGCTCAAGCTGCCGCGCCTGGGGACAATGAAGTTGCGCTGTTCTGCAGCAACGTGGCCGATCCCGCCGTCGACGCCAGGCTCGCCTGGCAGCTGAAAGAGCTGGAGAAGGCCGAGAGCCTGCTGCGGGAGCGGATCGCCGAAGTCGAGGCCAAGCGCGCAGAATACGAGAAGTGGATGGCGCTGCGCGACGACTTCCTGAAGAAGGCGGAAGCGAGCGTCGTCGAGATCTATTCGCGCATGAAGCCGGACGCCGCCGCCACCCAGATCGCCGGCATGGCGGACGAGACGGCCGCCGCGGTGCTCGCAAAGCTCAGCCCGAGGAGCTCGAGCGCAATTTTCAACGAGATGGAGACCGGGCGCGCAGCACATCTCGCCGACCTGCTCGGTGGAATGCGTCGCGTGGATGACGGGAAGACCAAGTAAATGAAGACGCTGATCCTCATCCTGTCGCTCGTGCTTCTCGCCGGATGCTCCCATGATCCGGCGGAACTCCTGACCGGCCCGAAACTGTCGCCCGTCGGCAGCGGTCTGAGGGCGCCGGCCGATCCGATCCCGGTGACGCCCCGCATGCGCACGCCCGTCAGCTATCGCTCGACCTGGGATGACGGCACCGATCTCTACCGCGATCCCCGTGCCCGGCGCATTGGCGATGTCGTGACGGTGATCATCTCGATGCAGGACAAGGCCAAGCTCGACAACAAGACCGACCGTTCGCGCGATTCGCAGATCCAGTTCGGGCTGAACTGGCTGATGGACGTCGCTGGATGGCAGGACAAGGGCCAGACCAACGCCAACCTCAACACCAATACCCAGATCAAGGGCAACGGCCAGATCGACCGCTCCGAGGACATCAAGCTTTCCATTGCGGCCGTCGTCACCGACGTGTTGCCGAACGGAAATATGATGATCAGCGGGTCGCAGGAGTTCGGTATCAACACGGAGATGCGCGTGCTCAACGTCGGCGGCATCGTGCGTCCACGCGATATTTCGCGAACCAACACGATCTCCTACGAGAAGATCGCCGAGGCGCGCGTGTCCTATGGCGGTCGCGGAAATCTGTCTGACGTGCAGCAACCTGGATGGGGGCACCGGATCTATGACGCCGTCGCACCGTTCTGAGGCTCGCGCGTCGTGGGAGCAGGGGGCGTCATGCGCCTGATTGCAGCCATCCTCGTGCTGACCCTGGTCGCGATCGGCGCGGGCGCGCTGGCGGGCTTGCACCTGTTCGCCGCAGCCGAACGCGTCGCCGACGCCAAGAAGGGTGCCACCCCGCCGCCGATCGCGTCGAGCTACGCCGGCAGCGCGCGGCTCAGGAAGCTGTCTCCGATCGTGACCAACCTCGCGGCGCCGGCCAACAACTGGGCCCGGGTCGAAGCCTCCATGGTGACCGACAGCATGAGCGACGAGGATGCCGGCATCCTGGCCGCTCATATCAGCGAAGACATCGTCACTTATTTGCGGTCCGCGTCGGTCACGCAGTTCGAAGGCACGCGCGGGCTCCAGCATCTGCGTGACGACCTGTCCGAACGCGCCAGCATCCGCTCGTCCGGCAAAGTCCGCGAATTGATCATTGAGACGTTGGTGATCCAGTGAAATTGAGAGTCTTGCCGCTTGCGTTGCTGCTGGTCGTGCTGCCCGAGGTAGCGTTCGCCCAGATCCCGGACCTCAATTCGCTGCTGCCGCCCGGCAACGGCTCGACCAGCGGCCGGATCATCCAGCTCATGGCGCTGCTGACGGTGCTGTCCGTCGCACCGGGGCTGCTCATCATGGTGACGAGCTTCACGCGCTTCGCCGTCGCGCTCTCGTTCCTGCGCGCCGGCCTCGGCCTTCAGACGACGCCTCCGAATCTCGTGCTGATCAGCCTCGCCATGTTCATGACCTTCTACGTCATGGCGCCGACCTTCGATCGCGCCTGGGAAACCGGCGTGCAGCCGCTGATGAAGAACGAGATCTCGGAGGAGGAGGCCTATCTGAAGATCAGCGATCCGTTCCGTGAATTCATGCTGGCCCATGTCCGCGACAAGGACCTGCAGACGTTCGAGTCGCTCGCCGCGGAAAGCTTTCGCAGGAAGTTCGACGACAAGCGCATCGACATGCGCGTCATCATCCCGGCCTTCATGATCTCCGAGCTCCGGCGTTCGTTCGAGATCGGCTTCCTCATCATTCTGCCATTCCTCGTCATCGACATGATCGTGGCGACGCTGACGATGTCGATGGGCATGATGATGATGCCGCCGTCGATCCTCGCGCTGCCGTTCAAGGTGCTGTTCTTCGTGCTGATCGACGGCTGGAACCTGCTCGCCTCCGGACTGGTGCGGTCGTTCTCGTAACAGCGGCCTCGACCTAACGGTTGGTTAAGGTTAGCGAAGAGTAACATTAATCATATGATTTTGCTGAAGAATTCAGGCCCGTCTTAATTCGGAAGCAAGATTCGGCGTGCTAGCTATGCGGCACGGCGGGTTGGACCCCACCCACAGTCCAAAGGCATGATGCCGCCCCTCCGTACCGGTGAAAGCCCGGTATGTCCCCTCGTGAAAATGTAACGCGTACATCAAAGGGACATTCGCAATGTCAAGCCTGCTTACGAACTCGACCGCTATGACCGCCCTCCAGACCCTGCGGTCTGTGAGCTCCCAACTCGCCACCACGCAGACCCGCATCTCCACCGGCCAGCGCGTCTCGACTGCTTCGGACAACGCTGCCTACTGGTCGATCGCGACCTCGATGCGCGCCGACAACGCCGCGCTCTCCGCCGTCTCCGACTCGCTCGGTCTGTCGGCCGCGACCGTCGACACCGAATATACCGCTCTGACCTCGGTTGTCGGCGACAGCACCGGCGGCCTGACCAAGCTGCAGTCGTTGCTGGTCGAAGCCAAGACGGCGGGTATCGACCGCACCAAGATCCAGGCGGACGTCACCCAGATCCAGCAACAGATGAAGAGCACCGCGGATGCGGCGACCTTCAACGGCGTCAACTGGCTGAGCACGACGACGGCCACGCCGGCGACGGTTGATCTGGTGTCGTCGTACTCCCGCGTCGGCAGCACGCCGACCACCGGCTCCATCCAGCTGACCACTGCCAACTATGCGCTCTACAGCTCGTCCACCAACGGCATCCTGGACACGGTGAGCAGCGGCGTGTCGGTCAACACGATCGACATCTCCACGCTGACTGACGCGGCAACCGACCAGGCCACGCTCGATACCTACATCTCGCAGGTCACTGCTGCGATCAACTCGGTGGCTTCGGCCGCCGCCAACCTCGGCGCCGTCAAGAACCGTATCTCGACCAATACGGACTTCGTGAAGTCGCTGATGGACTCGGTGTCTCGCGGTATCGGCCAGCTCGTCGACGCCGACATGAACCAGGAGTCCACCCGTCTGTCGGCTCTCCAGGTCCAGCAGCAGCTCGGTGTTCAGGCGCTCTCGATCGCCAACAGCAGCAGCCAGAGCATCCTCTCGCTGTTCCGCTAAGCCTGAAAAACCATCTGGGGGAGGGCCGCGCTTCTCGCGAAGCGCGGCCCTTTCGTTTGACGTGACGTCCCGCTCACGCCGCGATTTCGGCTGCGCTGTTGCGGCCGGGACACAGACCCACAAGCCCCGCACAAGCTTCGCGCGCTACGGTCACCGCTACGACGGGTTGGGCCTAACCGCTTTTCCGCAGCCCAAAGGCATGACGCCGCCCTGTCGTACCGGTGCAAGTCCGGTATGTCCCCAAATCAACTCAATCTTCAAAGGGACATCAAAATGGGTTCTAGCCTTCTCACCAACTCCGCAGCAATGACCGCGCTGCAGACCCTCCGCAACGTCAGCTCCAGCCTCCAGACCACCGAGAACCGGATCTCCACCGGTCAGCGGGTGGCCACGGCTTCGGACAACGCCGCCTATTGGTCGATCGCGACCTCGATGCGCGCCGACAACGCCGCGCTCTCCGCGGTCTCCGACTCGCTCGGTCTGTCGGCTGCGACCGTCGACACCGAGTATACCGCTCTGACCGCGGTTGTCGGCGACAGCACCGGCGGCCTGACCAAGCTCCAGGCGCTGCTGGTCGAAGCCAAGACCGCCGGCATCGACCGCACCAAGATCCAGGCTGACATCACCCAGATCCAGCAGCAGATGAAGGGCACCGCCAATGCGGCAACCTTCAACGGCGTGAACTGGCTGAGCGTGACGACGGCAACGCCAGCGACCTTCGACCTCGTGTCGTCGTTCTCCCGCGTTGGTGGCACGCCGACCATCGGCTCGATCACCCTGACGATCTCCAACTACTCGCTCTACAGCACGTCCACCACCGGCATCCTGGACACGGTGAGCGGCGGCGCGTCGGTCGACACGATCGACATCACCTCGCTGACCGACGCGGCGACCGACCAGGCCACGCTCAGCACCTACATCACGCAGGTGACTGCTGCGATCAACTCGGTGGCTTCGGCCGCCGCCGACCTCGGTGCCGTCAAGAACCGCATTGCGACCAACACGGACTTCGTCAAGACCTTGATGGACTCGGTGAATCGTGGTGTCGGTCAGCTTGTCGACGCCGACATGAACGCGGAATCCACCCGCCTTCAGGCGCTCCAGACCCAGCAGCAACTCGGCGTTCAGGCGCTCTCGATCGCCAACCAGAACAGCCAGAGCATCCTCTCGCTGTTCCGCTAAGCCTGAAAACCATCTAAGGGGGCCGCGCTTCGTGAGAAGCGCGGCCCTTTTCATTTTGGCGTGCGCTGTTCGGGTGTCAGAGGCGCGATTTCGTGTCTCGAATTGCGGTCCGGTCACAGAGCCACAAGCCTCGCGCAAACTTCGCGTGCTATCGCCGCCATTACGACAGGTTGAGCGCGCTTTTTCGCAGCTCAAAGGCATGATGCCGCCCTCTCGTACCGGTGCAAGCCCGGTATGTCCCAAAAATTTCAAATCGTTTTCAAGGGGACGTCAAAAATGAGTTCTAGCCTGCTCACCAACTCCGCAGCAATGACCGCGCTGCAGACGCTGCGCAACGTCAGCTCCAGCCTCCAGACTACCGAAAACCGGATCTCCACCGGTCAGCGCGTGGCCACGGCTTCGGACAACGCCGCCTATTGGTCGATCGCGACCTCGATGCGCGCCGACAACGCCGCGCTCTCCGCCGTCTCCGACTCGCTCGGTCTGTCGGCCGCGACCGTCGACACCGAGTATACCGCTCTGACCGCGGTTGTCGGTGACAGCACCGGCGGCCTGACCAAGCTCCAGGCGCTGCTGGTCGAAGCCAAGACCGCCGGCATCGACCGCACCAAGATCCAGGCTGACATCACCCAGATCCAGCAGCAGATGAAGGGTACCGCCGATGCGGCGACCTTCAACGGCGTGAACTGGCTGAGCGTGACGACGGCAACGCCAGCGACCTTCGACCTCGTGTCGTCGTTCTCTCGCGTTGGTGGCACGCCGACGATCGGCTCGATCACCCTGACGATCTCCAACTACTCGCTCTATAGCACGTCCACCACCGGCATCCTGGACACGGTGAGCGGCGGTGCGTCGGTCAACACGATCGACATCACCTCGCTGACTGACGCGGCGACTGACCAGGCCACGCTCAGCACCTACATCACGCAGGTGACTGCTGCGCTCAACTCGGTGGCTTCGGCCGCTGCCGACCTTGGCGCCGTCAAGAACCGCATCGCGACCAACACGGACTTCGTCAAGACCTTGATGGACTCGGTGACGCGCGGTGTCGGTCAGCTCGTCGACGCCGACATGAACGCGGAATCCACCCGCCTGCAGGCGCTCCAGACCCAGCAGCAGCTCGGCGTTCAGGCGCTCTCGATCGCCAACCAGAACAGCCAGAGCATCCTCTCGCTGTTCAAGTAAGCACTAGCTTCCAAGACGACCGTGCTCCCTCGGGAGCACGGTCCCCGCCGTGACCGGCGGAAGTGACGGCACATGATGTGCCCGTAGTCGACCTCCCGACGCCAGACCTGATGCAACACGCTGCAGCCGATCGCGCGGTAACGCGTTCGATCGTCGGCCCGTTGCCGTCGACCTGCCTGCGTCGCTCAAACTTCTTGTAAAATTGCAACGCCTCGCCTGCGAAGCGACACATTCGCGTTTGCGCGCAACCTTCAGACAAGGTTGACAGCGGAGTGTCCTTACCAATCGCATGGTACGAGGTCATATGCTCAGTCGCGCGCAGCTACAGCAGCTGCTCAACAATCTGCTGGAACTTGGGCCGCGACGTCTGATGGCCTTGGGACTGATCGGCTTCGCCGTCCTCGTCACCGTGGTCGGGGGTGCTTATTACTTGAGCCGGCCGGAATTCGAATCCCTCTATACCGGCCTGTCCCGCGAAGACGTGACGCGTATCGGCGCCGCCCTGCGCGAGCAGAACATTACCTTCGATATCAGCGCAGCCGGCGATGCCGTCTCGGTGCGGCCGAGTCAGACCGCGCAGGCGCGAATGCTGCTGGCCGAGAAGGGGCTGCCGACCAGCGCCAATGCCGGTTACGAGCTGTTCGACAAGATCGGATCGCTCGGACTGACCTCCTTCATGCAGGAAGTCACGAAGCTTCGCGCGCTCGAGGGTGAGATTGCGCGCACCGTTCAGCTGATGAAGGGCGTCAAGGCGGCGCGGGTGCACATCGTGATGCCGGTGCGCGGCTCGTTCCGCGCGACGCAGCAGCCGCCGTCCGCATCGGTCGTGCTGCGCACCGACGGCGCGATCGAGGCGCGCACGGCGCAATCGATCCGCCACCTCGTCGCGGCTGCCATTCCCGGCATGACGCGCGACAAGGTCACCGTGCTCGACGCCGACGGCTCGATGCTGCTGGCCGAAGAGGACGAGGCCAGCGCCGCGCCGACCAAGATGGCGAGCCTCCAGAAGACCGTCGGCGGAATGGTGCAGGAAAACATCCGCAAGGCGCTGACGCCCTATCTCGGCCTGGACAATTTCGAGGTCAGCGTCGCGCCGCAGCTCTCCACCGACAAGCGCCAGGTCAACGAGACGGTCTACGATCCCGAGACCCGCGCCGAGCGTTCGGTCCGCAACGTCCGCGAAAACGAAAAGTCGTCGAACGCCGACCGATCGACGCCGACGACGGTCCAGCAGAACCTTCCGGATCAGCAGGTCAACGCCGGCGGCACCAAGAACTCCAGCGAGGACAAGACGCGCCGCGAGGACGTTACCAATTTCGAGGTCTCGTCCAAGACCACGACGACGGTCAGCGACGGTTACTTGGTCAAGAAACTCTTCATCGCGGTCCTGGTCAATCGCGCGCGGCTCGTCGCCGACCTCGGCGACAAGACCAATCAGGCCATCGTCGACAGCAAGCTCGCCGAAATCAGCCAGCTCGCAGCGACCGCCGGCGGACTGGACAAGGCGCGCGGCGACCAGATCCAGGTGACTGCGGTCGACTTCGTGGAGGGCTCGCGCGAGCTCGCGCCGGTACCGCCGATCAGCTTCGTCGAGATGATGAACAAGCAGCTCGGCAGCGTCATCAATGCGGTGACGATCCTGGCCGTCGCTTCGATGCTGGTCTGGTTCGGGCTTCGGCCCGCGGTCAACGGCATCCTGGCCCATCGCGCCGCGCAGGAGCAGACCGAGGCTGCCGAGGCCGCCGAGCTCGAGGCTGCTACGGCCCTTGCATTGGCCGATAGCCAGGATCCCGAGCTCAACCTCGTCGAGGACCTCGAAGGCAAGATGCAGCGTACGCCGCAGAAGCGGCTGGAGCAGATCGTCCGCCTCGATCAGATGCAGGCGGCAGCAATCCTTAAAGACTGGATGCGACGCGAGGAGCCGGCATGAACGCGGCAATCGGAAAGCTCCTGACCCAATTCGACGCGAACGGCCGGGCCAAGTCGCCGCCGCCGCCTCCGCCGCCCAAGATCCAGGACGTCCTGACGAGAAAGGAGATTCGGCGCGAGCCTCAATCGCAGCCTCAAGCGCAACGCCAGGCGCAGGCCCAGCCGCAACTTCAGCCGCCTCCGGCGCCCACGCCCGAAGCCGCGCCGGTCAATCTGCTCGAAGATGCCTATCGACGCGGCCATACCGCAGGCCTAGCGGAAGGCGAATCCAAGCTCGCCGAAGAGCGCGTCCGCAGCGCGATCCGGCTCGGCGAGGAGCGGGCCAAATGGTCCGACCAGCAGGCGGTCGCGATCGTCAACGGATTCGACTCTGCCTGCCGCGAGATCGAGAGCAACATTGCAAGCTCGGTCGCCCGGATATTGCTGCCGTTCCTCGCCGATGCGGTCCGCGACAAGGCGATCGGATCCCTGGTCGAGCAGATCTCGGCGCTGACGTCGAAATCCCCGGTGCCGGCGTTCCGCGTCACCGGCCCCAGCGAGCTCATCGACCTCGTCAGGGCGCAACTCAATCTGGCCGGCCGCTCTGGCGTCGAATATCAGTCCGCCGACACCGTCGAGGTTCGTGTCCTCGCCGATCAGACCACGATCGAGACGCAGATCTCGACGTGGATGGATCGGCTGAAAGAGGCGCGCCGGTAGTTTCACCATGGAGGAGGTCAAGCACGAGCTCGTCATTATCCGTCGGCGGAGCGCTTTCGAAGACGAGAAGCCGCACGGTGGCGTTTGGAAGATTGCCTACGCGGACTTCATGACCGCGATGATGGCGTTCTTCCTGGTGATGTGGCTGCTCAATGCGCTCAACCAGGACCAGAAACAGGTGGTTGCGAGCTACTTCAATCCGATCAAGCTCGCGGAGAACGCGCCCGCGCCGAAGGGCCTGAAGGACCTCACCAAGAAGGAGCCGACGACGTTCGAGGGACAGGATGGCAAGCGCCAGCCGTCCGGGCCGAACGAGGAGCGCCGCGGCGACTCGCCGACGGCCGAGAAGCCGCCCTTCTACGAAGAGAAGGTCCTGTTCCGCGATCCCTACGCAACGCTTGCCGAAATCGCGGCGAGCTCGAACCAGGCCTCGGGCCAGCGGCGTGCCGGTGCGCTGACGTCGGCCGAAGAGGATGGCCTCAAGGGCGGCGACGCCTATCGCGACCCGTTCGATCCCGGCTATTGGAAGCTCGCGCCCGAGGCTTCGAAGGAAGCTGACAGGATCATGGACGGCGAGCCGAAGCCGAATGCTTCCGCGCGCGACAATCCGGCCGGCACAAATCAGGGCGAGCCGCGTCGCGGCAGGACCGATGATGCCGGCGGCAGCTTGGCCCCCGACGCGCAAGCGTCGTCCACGAGCCAGTCGCCATTGCTGCCGCCGGGACCGGCGCCATCATCGTCTGCGCGCGACGGCACCGTTCAACCGAATGCGCAGGCCAACCTCCAGGCCAACGTCGGGCCGCAGGCCCGTCCCACCGATGCTCCGAAGGAATCCGAGCCACGTGACGCGGCCCAGACCCAGCAGCCGACCGTCAAGCAGCTTCAGTCTGCGATCGCCGATGCCCTGTCGGATATCAAGGCCGGCGCCGGGCCGGTGGCCGAGGTCCGTCAGGTCGAGGACGGTCTGCTGGTCAGCCTGACCGACGATGCGACCTTCGGCATGTTCGCGGTCGGCTCGGCCGAGCCGAGGCCGGAACTCGTGCGCGTCATCGACAAGATCGGCCCGCTGATCGCCAAGCGCCGCGGCATGATCATCGTCCGCGGTCATACCGACAATCGGCCCTACAAGTCGGATAACTATGACAATTGGCGGCTGTCCACGGCGCGCGCGCAGATGGCCTACTACATGCTGGTTCGCTCCGGCGTCGATGCGCAGCGGATCGAGCATGTCGAAGGCTATGCCGACCGCCGGCCAAAGCTTCAGAACGATCCGGCCGCCGCGCAAAACCGTCGTATCGAAATCCTGATCCGGGAGAAGCGCCCTTGACCAGGCCGCTGCTCCGCGCCGTGATGCTGATGGTGCTGTCGCTTGTGGCGACGCGCGCATCTGCCGAACCGACAGCGCCGTCCGGAGAGCCGTTTGAGCTCGTCCGCGCGCTGCAGGCGGTGCAGGACGGCATCGCCAATGGCGACACCGCGGCGCATGCCAGCCACATCGCGCTGATCCGGCAGATCGGCGAAAAATTTCTCGCTGCCGACGCGAGCGTGTGGAGCAATCCGCAGAACGGCCAGGCGGTCGTGATCTATCTGCTCAGCGGCGGCGCCCCGCAGATCGTCCGCAAGCTGCCGCGCGACAAGATCAATGTGGATTCGCGGCTGTTCGACGGCGCGCTCGCTTACGTCGAAGGCCGGCAGGACGAGGCGAGGGACCTGCTCAAGGACGTCAAGCCGCGCACGATCCCGTCCGGCATGGGCGGGCAGGTGGCGCTGGTCCAGGGCGCGCTGTTCGCACGTTCCGAGGCCTCGCTGGCGATCGAGCGTCTCGATGACGCGCGCCTTCTGCTGCCCGGCACGCTGGTCGAAGAGGCGGCGTTGCGGCGCGAGATCCTGCTGGTCGGGCAGGCGGAGGATTTCGACAAGTTCGAGTTCCTGACGCTGGCCTATATCCGCCACTACCGCAACTCGGTCTACGCCGGCGATTTCTGGCAGCGCTTTTCCACGGGCCTGACGCAATCTGGTCTCGCGCTGGATGATCGCCGCTTTGCGCGGGTCGCGGCGCTGCTGGAGCAGGTCGACCGCGCCAGCCGCCTCAAGCTCTATCTGGTGATCGCGCGCGGCGCGCTGGTTCGCGGCAAGCTCACCGTGACCCGGCTCGCAGGCGAGCGGGCGCTGACGCTCAGCGCCGATGCCACGCCCGATCGCGAGCGCGCCCATTTCTACCGCGGCGCATCCCGCGCGCTCACTGACGAATATGACGGCGGCTTTGCCGAGCTGAAGGCGCTCGACCGGACGAAGCTGGTGGAGCGCGACGTCCTTCTTCTCAATGCAACCCTCCAGCTCGCGCTCGACGTCCGTAAGCCGATTGCAGGTCCGACCGCTGTCATCTCGGCGGACAAGCCGCCGCCCACGCCGGCGCGGATCGATCTGGCGTCGTCGAACGCAATGCTCGCGCGTGCCCAGACGCAGCTCGGCGAACTGGAGCTTCTCACCAAGGATCGCCGTCCATGACCAAGCTTAGCGGAACTTCCGGACAGCTTTTCGCAGGCCTCGCCGAAACTCTTACGCGCGGGGTGTCCCGCTCGGCGAAGGGCACGGCGACGACGGGTGCGAAAACCGCGGACGATTCATCGTTTCACGATCTGCTCCACACGGTCTCGAACATGGCCAAGCGGGCGCTGAACGATCAGGGCGGTGACACGACTGCAAAAACTGCTTCGGTACGCCCGCGCCTGGCCCAGCTGACCGAGCCCGACACGTCGAAGGACGAGCCGGTGCACGAGCGCACCGAGGAGCCTAAATCGTCGACCAAGAAAGAGCCGGTCGATCAAACGGCGAAGGCGGACGTCCCGGCCAGATTGAGCGCTCCGACGGTCGTGGGGCAGGAACTCGCAGCAGCTCAGGCCGTGACGATGCAGACGCCGCAGCCGTCGAGCGACAAGAACGACACCTCGACCCGCGACGAACGAACCTCGACTGCGAAGCGCGAAGTTCAGAGCGTGACCGACGCGAAGGTGGCGACGGAAAATGTCGCGCGGTCCTCCGCAACCTCATCGACCGTCGCGCCGTCGACTGCCGCGCGTTCCACGGCCGATGCTTCCGGGCCGCGCGCGCAGCCGGCCGCTGCGACGCTGCAGGCGTTTCCGGAGGAAAGCGACGTTCAACCGAAAGCGATGCCGGGCGCCACATCCGGGTTCGAAGCCGTCACGGCGAATGTCGAGCGCGCCGCCAAGTCCGCGAGCCGCGACGCCTTGCCGGAAACGACCAAGGTCACGGTGGTTCAGCAGGAGACCCATCTGCCTCCCGTTGCGCAGTTCAGCGCGAGCCAGCAGGTCGCGAACGCGGTGGTGTCGGATCTGAAGAGCTCGGCCGCGCCGGCCGCATCCGCCGGTGCCGATCTCGTGGGCGCCCAGGGCAATGCACCGGATCAGCCGGTCAAGATCCTCACCGTCAATCTCGAGCCGCCGGATCTCGGCAATGTCACCGTGCGCCTTCGTCTCGTCGGCACCGAGGTGTCGGTTCAGCTTGCCGCGCAACGCAAGGACACCAGCACGATGCTGGATCAGCAGCGCGACCAAATCCGTGACCTGATGCAGTCGGCGGGCTACGTGGCCGACGTCGCGCCCGTACAGCACGGCTCGCTCGACGGATTCCAGGCCGGATCCGGCCAGTCGCAGTCGCAACTCGCGAGCCAGCAACAGCAATCATCCCAGTCGCAAGGCGCGTTCAGCGGCGCGGGCACGTCGTCCGGTCAATCGGACGGCGGAGCCAAGCAAGCCCGGCAGGATCAGCAGCCCAACCAGGAGGCACGCCATGACCAGGACGTGGCGCCGCACACTCGTCGCGGCCCTGTTTATCTGTAGCGCCGCCGAGGCGGCGGCGACCGACACTGCGCGCCCCTGCGAGCGCGAGATGGCGCGCGCATCGCAGCAGCACGGGATTCCGCTCGGCATTCTCTATGCCGTCGGCCTCACCGAGACCGGCCGGCGTGGCGCACTCTATCCCTACGCGCTCGGTGCGGAAGGGCAGACCGTGTTCGCCAGGGACATGAATGATGCGATGGCGAATTTCGAAGCGATGCGAGCCAAGGGCATCAAGCTGATCGATCTCGGCTGCATGCAGATCAACCATTATTTTCACGGCGACAAGTTCACGTCGGTGCGGGCGATGTTCGATCCGGCCAGGAACGTCGACTACGCCGCGCGCTTCCTCAAGGAGCTGAAGCAACGCGAGGGAAGCTGGACCATGGCGGTCGCCCGCTACAATGCCGGCCCCAACAATCAACCGGCGCAGAAACGCTACGTTTGCCACATCGTCGCGCATCTCGTCTCCAGCGGCTTCGGCGCGTGGACCGACAAGGCGCGCTCATTCTGCCAACCCAAGACAACGTGAATCAACGACGTGAAATGACGATGCATCGCATGAAGTTGTGCATCGTCTCCAATCATCAGCCCCGCGCAAGCAAGATCCCCCATTGTAACGACAATCTGTCAAAGGAGCCCAATCTATGAGCCTGTATGGTGTTATGCGCACCGGCGTTTCCGGTATGAACGCGCAGTCCAACAAGCTGTCGACGGTCTCGGACAACATCGCGAACGTCAATACGGTCGGCTACAAGCGGGCTTCGACGGAATTCTCCTCGCTGATCCTGAAGAGCGGCTCCGGTAATTACGATTCCGGCGCGGTCGAGACCACGGTCCGCTACGCCATCACCGATCCCGGCAACCTCCAGTTCACGACTTCGACGACGGACCTCGCGGTCCAGGGCAACGGCTTCTTCGTCGTGCAGGACACCAACGGAAACAACTTCCTCACCCGCGCCGGCTCGTTCGTGCCCGACAGCACGGGCAACCTCGTCAACACAGCCGGCTTCCAGCTGATGGGCTACAACATCCAGAATGGTGCTGCGCCCAACGTCGCCGCCAACGGCTTCGGCGGCTTGCAGGTCGTCAACGTCAATCAGATGGCGCTGCAGGCCTCGCCGTCGACGCTGGCGACCGTGGCTGCCAATCTGGATCCGAGCGCGGCGGTTGTCGGCACACCGGCCGCTGCCGCTGGCCCGGGCAATTACACGTCGAAGACGTCGATGGTGACCTACGACAATATCGGAAATCCCGTGACGCTCAGTGTCTACGCGGCCAAGACCAGCGCGAATACGTGGGACGTCGAGGTCTACGATCCGTCCGGAGCCGCGCTGACGAGCGGTCCCTCTGCCGCGACCACGTTCAAGTTCGACGTGAGCTCGACCGGAAAAGGCAAGCTTGACCTGGTGGGTCCGCCGCCGAGCGCGACGTCGCTCACGGTCGCAATCCCAGGCGGCTCGGGCACTTTCAAGATCGACATGTCGGCCATGACCCAGGTCGCATCGAGCTTCGACTTCAAGGCGACCGTCGACGGCAACGCGCCGTCCGCCGTGGACAAGGTCAATATCGACAGTAAGGGCGTGGTCACCGCGGTGCTCAAGAACGGCACCGAATTGCCGAGCTTCCAGATCGCGCTCGCCACCGTGCCGAGCCCGGACCATCTGACGCCCGAGGTCGGCAACGTCTATTCGCCGAACCTGGACTCCGGAAACGTACAGGTCGGCCTGGCCGGCCAGGGCGGTCTCGGAACCATCCAGTCCGGCGCGCTCGAAGACTCCAACGTCGATCTTGCCAGCGAGCTGACCGACATGATCTCGGCGCAGCGCGGTTTCACCGCGAACTCCAAGTCGTTCCAGACCGGCGCTGATCTGCTCGACGTCGTCGTCAACCTGAAGCGCTGAATTCTTCAGCGCCTTTCCCGGGCAAGAGAACGTTCAAGAGCACGCCATGTCCATTACGTCAGCCCTCGACTCCGCCCGCAATTCGCTCATGGCGTCGGGCATCCAGTCGTCGACCGTCTCGCGCAACATCGCCGGCGCCAGTTCGACCGGCTATTCGCGCAAGATCACGGTGCTGGACAATCTTCCCGGTGCCGGCGTCTACGTGGCGGCGATCCAGCGCGCCGCCTCCTCCGGCCTGTACAGCAACGTCCTGACCGCGACCTCCGCGGCCGCCACGCAGAGCGCGATCTATGACGGTCTCCAGAAGATCGCTTCTGCCACGGTGGACGACCCGCAGCTCGACCAGTCGCCGACGGCGCAGCTCAATGCGCTGAAGCAGGCGCTTCAGCAATATGCCAACGCCCCGGACAATACCACGCTGGCCCAGGCCGCCGTGACGTCCGCCAAGGACATGGCGACCGCGCTCAACCAGGCAACCCAGACCGTACAGTCGGTCCGCGAGGGCGCGGATGCCGACATGAACATTTCGGTCCAGAACATCAACCAGCTGCTCTCCCAGTTCCAGACCGTCAATACGGCGGTCGTGAAAGGGACGATCGCCGGCGACGACGTGACCGATTATCTCGACCAGCGCGACAGCATCGTCTCGAAGCTGTCCCAGGAGGTCGGCGTCACGATGTCGATCCGCACCAATGGCGATGCTGCGCTCTACACCGACAGCGGCGTGGTGCTGTTCGACAAGACGGCGCGGGCGGTGAGCTTCGCGCCGACCACCTCCTATTCGGCGAACATCACGGGAAACGCGGTCTTTATCGACGGCGTGCCCGTGACCGGCGCCAATTCGGTGATGCCGATCAAATCCGGCAAGCTCGCCGGTCTCGCCCAATTGCGCGACAACGACACGGTCACCTATCAGAGCCAGCTCGACGAAGTCGCCCGCGGCCTGATCAATACTTTCAAGGAAAGCGATCAATCGGGCGCGGCTCTGCCCGACGTCCCCGGTCTCTTCACCTATCCAGGCTCGCCGGCGATGCCCGCGAGCGCCACCGTCTCGGTGGGCCTCGCCGGCACGATCTCGGTTGCTGCATCGGTCGATCCGGCCCAGGGCGGCAACCCGAATCTGCTGCGCGACGGCGCGATCAGCGGCAACGTCGCCTACCAATACAACACCGCCGGCAGTGGTGGCTATTCGACCCGGCTTCAGCAGCTCATCACCAATATGGATGCGTCGCAGCCGTTCGATGCGACCACGCAAGGCAAGCCGAACGGCAGCCTGATCGACTACGCGTCGTCGTCGACGAGCTGGATCGAAAACCAGCGCAAGACCGCCAACGACAACTCCCAGTACCAGAGCACGCTGCTCGACCGCAGCACGACGGCGCTGTCAAACGTCAACGGCGTCAACATGGACGACGAGATGTCGTTGATGCTTCAGGTCGAGCGCACCTATTCGGCGTCGTCTAAGATCATTTCGACCGTCGACCAAATGTTGCAAGCCTTGCTAGCCGCCGTGGGGACTTAGTCATGATGAGCGCCAACTACATTTCCACCCTGATGCTGTCCTCGTCATTGAGGTATTCGATCACGAGCAACCAGGCTGCGCTGAGCAAGGCGTCGACGGAGGCGACCACCGGCCGCTTCGCCGATGTCGGCCTCGAGCTCGGTGCCACGACGGGAGGCGACGTCACCTTAAGGGCGGACATGAGCTTCGCCGACCAGCTCGTCGATACCAACGGGCTCGTCGCGGGACGCCTGGACGTGACCCAGGACCGCATCACCCAGCTCAGCTCGACCGCCACGGACTTCCTCAAGGACCTGATCGCGGCCCGCAGCACCGACGGCGGCGGGCGGATCATCCTGCCGCCTGCGTCCTCCAACCTTCAGGACCTGATCGGCGCGCTGAACATCTCCTATAACGGCTCGTATCTGTTCTCGGGCATCAACACGCAGAACCAGCCGGTCACGGCTTATGCCGCCGGCTCGGCCAGCAAGAACCAGGTCGATAGCGATTTTCTTTCGACCTTCGGCTTCTCACAGTCGTCGGCCAGCGTGAGCAGCATTACGCCTGCTCAAATGCAGAGCTTCCTCAACACCAGTTTCGATGCCGAGTTCGCAAGCCCGGCCTGGAACACCAACTGGTCGTCGGCCACCGACCAGGTCATGCAAAGCCGCATCTCCACGACCGAGATCGCCGACACCTCCGTCAGCGCCAACCAAACCGGTTTCCGCAAGCTCGCCGAGGCCTATACGATGATGGCCGATCTCGGGAACGCGAATCTGAACCAGTCGACGTTCCAGGTCGTCGTGGACAAGGCCATCGGCCTCGTCGGCAGCGCCATCACCGACCTTGCTGCGCTCGGCGGCAGCGTCGGCACGGTTCAGCAGCGGATCACCACCGCGACCGACAAGCTCAAGACCCAGAAAGACATTCTGAACAATCAGATCGTCGGCATGGAGCAGGTCGATCCGACGGAAGCGTCGGTGCGCGTCAATGCGCTGCAGACCCAGATCCAGACGGCGCTCGCGCTCACCTCGCAGCTCCAGAAGATCAGCCTGATCAACTATCTCTGAGCCTGAGCGGGGTTCGCGTTCGCTTTTCGTTTCTTGCAATTTTCTGCGCAGAGTTGTCCGGATGACTTTTGAAGCCTACGAAACGGTCGTTGAAGACAGCGGCTACGAGGCGCGGGGGCGCGAGCGCCAGGCGCTCAGCCTCGGCATCGACCGGCTGGAGCGGCTCCAGAGGGAGGACTACAGCAGGGAGGATCAGGTCCAGAGCCTGCTCTACGTCCGTCGGCTGTGGACCATCTTCATCGAGGATCTCACGCATCCGGAGAACGGGCTGCCCGAACAGCTGCGCGCCGACATCATCTCGATCGGCCTGTGGGTCGTCAAGGAAGCCGATCGCCTTCGCGAGGAACGATCGAACGACGTGATGCAGCTCGTCGAAATCAACCGCATGATCCGAGACGCGCTTTAATGAAGATTTCCTTGCGGGCGGGCGAACGGGTCTACATCAACGGCGCGGTGCTGCGCGTGGACCGCAAGGTCTCGCTCGAGCTCGTCAACGACGTGATGTTCCTGCTCGAAGGGCAGGTCATGCAAGCCTCCGACGCCACCACGGCGATGCGCCAGCTCTATTTCATGGTCCAGCTCATGCTGATGAACCCGACCGATGTCGGTGCCGCCGCCTCGCTCTATGGGCAGCACCACGCGGCCCTGCTCGCGGTGTGCGAAAACCCTGAGATGCTGGACGGGCTCGCCGCGATCGACGAGATGGTCGGCGGGACCCGCTATTTCGAGGCGCTCAAGCGGATCCGGGCGCTGTTTCCCCTGGAGCAGGCGATCCTCGCCGGCGCCACCACCGAGTCCCCAGTCCAGGCTGCCTGACAGCGGAGAGGCACATGAACGTCCCCAGCGCGACCGATACCACAAGCACCAATTCGACCAGCTCGACCTCGTCCACCACGTCGACGTCGAACAACACCGTCGACTACAACACGTTCCTGCAGCTCCTCATCGCCGAGATGAAGAATCAGGATCCGACCAATCCGATGGATACGTCGCAATATATGAGCCAGTTCGCCCAGCTGTCGTCGGTCGAGCAGGCAATGCAGACCAATACGAAGCTGGACTCGCTGCTGTCCTCGCAGGCGCTGTCGCAGGCGGACGGGCTGATCGGGAAGAACGTCAGCTTCACCGACTCGACCGGAGCGACCTTCACCGGCAAGGTCGCGTCGATCTCCATCAACAGCAACGGCTCCGTCGCGACCCTCGAAGACGGCACCAAGGTCGCGGTCGGCCCCGGGCTGACGATCAGCTAGCCATGAACGAGCGGGACGCCCTCGACATCGTCCAGGCGGCGATCTGGACCATCCTTGTTGCCTGCGGACCCGCGGTCGGCGCGGGGATGCTGGTCGGCATCGGTATCGCGCTGGTCCAGGCTCTGACCCAGATCCAGGAGGCGACGCTGACCTTCGTTCCGAAGATCGTCGTCATCCTTGTGGTCGTGGCCGTCTCCGGCTCCTTCATCGGCGCGCATATCTCCACCTTCACCGAGATGGTCTATTCGCGGATCGAGCACGGCTTCTGATCCGCGGAGCGCTCCGGCCACCACCCCCGCGTAAGCTTTGCGGGGCAAATTGCAGGCCGACCCTGCTGCCGGTGACCCATGGCCGATACTTTAGCTGCTAGCCTGCCGAACGCGCGACGCTTGGGCGCGGACGCCTTCTTTGCGGGCGGTATCGTGGCTATGCTCACGATCCTGTTCCTGCCGATACCTCCGATCCTGATCGACCTTGGCCTTGCCTTCTCGATCGCGCTGTCGGCCCTGATCCTGATGGTCGCGCTGTGGATCCAGCGTCCGCTCGACTTCTCCGCCTTCCCGACGGTGCTGCTGATCGCGACGATCCTGCGGCTGGCGCTGAACGTTGCAACGACCCGTCTGATCCTGTCGCGCGGCGGCGAGGGCGAGGAGGCTGCGGGCCATGTCGTCGCCGGTTTCTCGAAGTTCGTCATGGGCGGCGACTTCGTCATCGGCCTGATCATCTTCGCGATCCTGGTCACGGTGAACTTCGTCGTGATCACCAAGGGCGCGACGCGTATCGCCGAAGTCGGTGCCCGCTTCACCCTGGACGCCATCCCGGGCAAGCAGATGGCGATCGACGCCGACCTGTCGGCGGGCCTGATCGACGACAAGGAAGCTCAGCGCCGGCGCCGCGAGCTCGAAGAGGAAAGCTCCTTCTTCGGCGCGATGGACGGTGCCTCGAAATTCGTCCGCGGCGATGCCATCGCCGGCCTGATCATCACCGCGATCAACATCTTCGGCGGCATCATCATCGGCGTCACCCATCACGGTCTGACGCTGTCGCGCGCTGCCGACGTCTACACAAAACTCTCCGTCGGCGACGGTCTGGTCACGCAGATGCCGGCACTGATCGTGTCGCTTTCGGCGGGCCTTCTGGTCTCCAAGGGCGGCACTAGAGGTTCGGCGGAGCAGGCCGTGCTGCGGCAACTCGGCGGCTACCCGCGCGCGGTGTCGGCGGCGTCGTTGATGATGTTCGTGCTCGGCTTGATGCCGGGATTGCCGATGGCGCCATTCGTGCTCCTGGGCGGCGTCATGGCCTTCGTCGGCTACTCGCTGCCGAGGCGGCAGGCGGCCGCGCAGCAGAAGGAAGCGGCGCGCAAGGCGGAAGAGCGTGCGCAGAGCGATGCCAAGGAATCCGTCAAGGAGTCGCTCAAGACCGCCGAGATCGAGCTGTCGCTCGGCAGCCATCTGTCGGTCCATCTGCTCAGCTCGCGCAACGAGCTTGCCCACCGCGTCAGCAAGATCCGCAAGAAGTTCGCCAAGCAGTACGGCTTCGTCATTCCCGAGATCAAGCTGTCGGACAATCTGTCGATCGATCCCAAGAGCTACCAGATCCGAATCCACGATACCCGCGTCGCCCATGGCGAGCTCAGGATCGGCGAGGTGATGGTGCTGGTGGACAAGGATGGCAAGCCCGACGTGCCCGGCGACGAGGTGATCGAGCCCGCATTCGGCATGAAGGCCCTGTGGGTCACCGAAGCCTTCACCGATGAGGTCAGGCGGCAGGGCTGCAAGCCGGTCGACAATCTGTCGGTGCTGCTCACGCATCTGAGTGAGGTGCTCAGGGCGAACCTCTCCCAGCTGCTGTCCTACAAGGACATGCGCGGACTGCTTGACCGGCTCGAGCCGGAGTACAAGCGCCTGGTCGACGATCTCTGTCCGTCGCAGATCTCCTATTCTGGCCTGCTGGCGATCCTGAAGATCCTGCTGGGCGAGCGGGTGTCGATCCGGAATCTTCATCTGATCCTCGAGGCGGTCGCCGAGATCGCGCCTCATGTGCGGCGGTCTGAGCAGGTGGCCGAGCACGTGCGCATGCGCCTGGCCCAGCAGATCTGCGGCGATCTCTCCGACAATGGCGTGCTCAACGTCCTTCGCCTCGGCAACCGCTGGGATCTGGCCTTCCACCAGAGCCTGAAGCGCGATGGCAAGGGCGACGTCGTCGAGTTCGACGCCGATCCGCGGCTGATCGAGCAGTTCGCGACCGAAGCCAGCGCCTCGATCCGGAAATTCACCGAGGACGGCACCAGCGTGGTGCTGGCGGTGACCCCGGAAGCCCGACCCTATGTCCGCATGATCCTGGAACGGGTGTTCCCGACATTGCCGATCCTGTCGCATGTCGAGGTCGCTCGCAGCGCCGAGATCCGGGCGCTCGGAGCCATCTCGTGATCAGCGGCCTCGCCGACAACGTGCTCGCGACGTTCATCGTGTTCTGCCGTATCGGCTCCTGCCTGATGCTCGTGCCCGGTTATTCCAGCACGAACATTCCGCCGCAGATCCGCCTGTTCGTCGCGCTCGTCACGACGTTCGCGCTGTCGCCGATTCTGGTCTCGGTCCTGAAGCCGCTCGTGGACGATGCAACACCGCTAACGCTCGCGTTTCTGATCGGCACCGAAGTCCTGGTCGGCAGCGTCATCGGTCTCGGCGGGCGCGTGTTCTTCCTCGCGCTCCAGACCATGTCCACCGTCATGGCGAGCGCGATCGGGCTCAGCAACATTCCAGGCGTGCCGATCGGCGACAACGATCCGACGCCGGCGTCGGTGCCGCTGATCATGGCAGCGGTCACCACCCTGTTCTTCCTGACCGATCAGCATTGGCAGGTCCTGCGCGGGTTGATGAGCTCCTACGACGTCTGGCATCCCGGTGAGAAGCTGAGCGGCGAGATGGCGTTGAACCAGCTCGCCAGCCGCCTGACCGACGCGTTCGTGCTGACGCTGCGGATCACCAGCCCTTTCATCGTCTATTCCGTCATCGTCAATTTTTCGGTCGGCCTCATCAACAAGCTGGCGCCGTCGATTGCGGTCTATTTCGTCTCGGTGCCGTTCGTCCTGGTTGGCGGCCTTCTGCTGCTCTACCTCACCAGCGACGAGTTGCTGACGCAATTCATGCTCGGCATGTCGTCGTGGCTGGGATGACGGGCCATGACCTCGCGCGCGGACAAGCTCGGTCGGATCGTCTCGCTGGTGAAGCTTCAGCTCCGTCTGTCCGAATGGCAGCTGGCGCACTTGCGGCAGCAGGAGCAGACCATGCAGGATGAGCAGGTGTGGCTGGTCGGGACTCTGAACGAGGGAAAACCGCCGGCCGGATCGTCGAGCGATTCGCTTGCGAGGCGCCTCAACAGGACGACCGTCGGCGCGCGTGCCGTGCAGGAACGTGCCGCGATGCAGCTCGACAAGGTCCGCTCGGAGAACCGGCGCGTGAAACAGCTCGAGGAGGTCGCCAAGGTGGCGCTGGCCGAAAAGCTGCGCGACGCCGAGAAGCGCTCGCTCGCGGAAATGACGGAGACACATGCCGCCGTGCGTGATTTGACGCCGCGGCCAGCCAGCCGGAACAAGACATGATCGTGACACCGACATCCGACGTCGTCCTCGACGTCCTCGACGCCGCCGATCCGGTGACGCAGCGCGCCGCGACCGCGAAGCTCGACGCGCTGAAATCGTCGGACGCCGATTTCGCCGCGACGATGGACGCCGAGGCCACCAAGGCGGCCGCGGCCGATCAATCCGCCGCAAAGGTGGTGGAAGCGCAGTCTGGCGTGGTGAACGGGCCGCCGGTGCAGGTGATCAAGAAGCCCGGCCCGGACGAGGTCTATCGCAAGTTCGAAGCCTTCATTCTCCAGACCTTCGTCGAGACGATGTTGCCGAAGGAGTCGGAGGAGGTGTTTGGCAAGGGCACCGCCGGCGGCGTCTGGAAATCGATGCTGGCCGAGCAGCTCGGCGCCCAGCTCGCGAAGGGCAAGGGGATCGGAATTGCCAAGCAGCTCGCGTCCGCGCATCCGCCTGGTCCGGATGTGACGGGCAAGTCGGGCTGATGGTTCTGGGACATGGGTGACGAAAGTTGAAGGGTGAATTTGCTATGCAGGTAGAACAAGGCGCGACACTTCCGGTGATGGAGCAGCCGGTCGTTGAACGGCAGGTCTTGAACTCGCAGGTCTTGGACTCCCAGGTCTTGGACTCCCAGGTCTTGGAATCCGAGGTGATGACGGGGGCCGCGTCGGGCGATGCTCTGTTGCCCGTGCTCCTGTCGAATGTCGGTGGCGAGATGCCGTTCGACGAGGCTGAAGCGGCAAGATTGGAGGCGACGCGGGCCGAGGAGGTTAGTGGCCTGCTGTCCGCGATCCGCCGGCTCGAGAACATCGTCGAGGAAGAAACCGTCGCGCTCGCGACCGGACAGAAGGTCGATTTCGACGATTTCAGCATGCGCAAGAGCCGGAGCATGCTGGAATTCGTCCGCCTGATGCGGGCGCGGATGCATCTCGGCGGCGAGACCGAGATCACCGAGGAGATCCGGCAGCTGCGCGAGAAGCTCGAGCGAAACCGTTCGCTCCTCGAAATGCATTACGACGCCGTGCGTGAGGTCGCGACCATCATCGTCAGGGCGATCAAGGAGGCCGAGTCGGACGGCACCTATACCGGTCGCGTAGCGCGGGACGGAAAATGATCAAACTGGTGCTGGCCGGGCTCTGGGTATGCATCCTCACCGCGGGCACGAGCTATGGCGTGGCCTATTGGAAGGAAAACGGCACCTTGCTGCCCGCGAAGGACGAATATCTCGATGGGCTGCAATACCAGAAGACCCGGGCGCTGAGCATACCCATGGTCGAGAGCGGCGCCGTGCAGGGCTACATCGTCGCGCGCTTCGTCTACACGGTGGAGGCGCGAACCATGCACCAGCTCACCGTTCCGCCCGAGCCGTTCGTCGTCGACGAGGCCTTCCGCAGGATCTATGCTGACGACAAGCTCGATTTCAGGAAGCTCGCCCGCTACGACCTCGCCGTCCTCACCGCAGGAATCAAGCAGCGCGTCAACGAGCGGATGCAGGCCGACATCGTCCAGGACGTTCTGGTCGAGGACTTCAACTACGTCTCCAAGGAAGAATTCCAGCAGAAGCCGTAACGCGCCGGGCCGCGTGGCTTCGCCGGCGTAACGACGTTTCTTGCTGCTGGAAACAAACCGGCCTCTGCGGATGTCCCCGCAGAGGCCGGTTTTCGTTTGCGAGCCGTGGCTTAAAGCATGATCCGGAAAAGTGTGCGGCGGTTTTCCCAATAGATCATGCTCAAACAACAGTCCAAAGCGCGATGAGGATTCATTCTCATCGCGCTTTGGCGCCTCAGTTGCCGGCCGGATATGCCGCCGGGGCGGCATGTGCCCGGTTCAGGAGGATGCCGACCTCGTCGAGCTCCTGCAGCGGCTCGTCGACGGCCTCATTGGCTGGGATGTTGAGCCGGTATCCGACGTAGCGCCGTGCCACGATCGCGTCGAAACCGAGTCGGTCACGCAGTTTCTTGCGCAGCTTGCTGACGTGGCTTTCGATCACGCTCTCATCGAACGTGGATTCGAAGATGCCGTAGACCGCGTTGAAGATCTGCGTCTTGGTGATCCACTTGCCGTGATTGCTGACCATATACTCGAGAATGCGCAGCTCGCGGCGGGGCAGGGTGAGGGCGTGGCCCGCGATCTCGGGGTCACGTCCGTTGAAGAAGACCTGGATCCTGGTCTCGCAGGGCCTCGGCAGCTCGCCCACCCGGCGGCGGGCGATCGCAGCCGTTCGGGCGAGGATCTCACGCAGGTGAATCGGCACGTGAACCACGTCGTCCACGCCGGATTCAAACAGCTCCAGCGTGTTCTTGAGCATCTTCTGGCCGCTCATGGCGATGATCGGAGCCGTGGACCGCTTCCGCATCGCCCGTGGCAGGCTTCCGCGGGCATCGCAGTCCCCCAGAAGGAAGGCATCGACCGCTGCCAGGTCCGATTCGTTCGCGGATTGCAGCCAGTCCCAGAATTCTCCGGAGGAGAATCCGATCGACGATACGCCCTCGCGAACGAGCCCTCCTACGTAGCTGTTCGTGACGCTCTCGCGATCATCAACGATTATGTACATCAGTCAGTCGCCCCTGTTTCGCACTTGCAGCGGCCGGGAATTTGTTGTGATGCCCCGGCTCGACGCCATGCTGTTTGACGATATTTCCCTCCCGCGAACCGTTGTTATGGTTTCGATATTCGCGGGCAGCCCTACGCATTCAGTGCCTGCGTGAGCAGGCCTGCTACTTCGACTCGATACTGAACGCTTACTGCGTGAGGCCCGGCGGGTGTCTTACGGATCACCCCGCGCGGAGCGGTGAGACAGCGACCTAGAACAGTTGCGCCACGTTGCTGTGCGTCCGAACGCTACTGAACTCAGTCGATCTCCTCGCCAACTGGCGAGAATCACTTGAGTAGGACCGTAACAATTGCCGATTTCCGATCAAGCGTGCGAAACAAAGCGTTTGCTACGTGTGCTTGATGCTGTTGGTTTGTTTCTGGTTGTTTCTTTGTATGTCTAGACTCATCAATTGGTTTGATAGCCAAACTACTTTTGCACCGTGACGGTTATAAGGTTCCGTATGCCCGTACAAATACAGCTATTTTGGGTAGTGCCGCAGCACCGTCGCAGGGAGGAGTTTTCAACCCGGGATTGACTCTCCTGGCCGCGCACCCGCCTGCGACAATTCGACTCATGTATGGCAGTGAGACTCCAGCTTGGCGAAATCTTGGCGAGTGTGTGTCTTTCGAGTCGCACTTTCGCCGCGTGCATGACGCGTTGGACTCATTCGACGTCGCATTGTTTGTGACGAACAGATTTTTTGATGCGCACGTTTCAGGCAAGCTTCACCAACTAGCTTCGTTCAACAGATCGAAAACGAACGGAGCATTTTCAAATGTTGTCCGATGGAAAAACGCGCCCCGCCGAAACTGCGGATTTAACCGCAGCGGCGAAGCCGGCTCCGGAAGCGCGCGACACGAAGACCAATAATGCGCCGCGCGCGGCCAAGCCCGCGACAGCAGCGAAGCCCGTGTCGGCCGCGAGCGACGAAGTTGCGGCCAAGGCAGCGCTCGAGGGATTGAAGCGCATTCGCGCCAAGGCGCGCCTTGATAAGATGGCGATACCAAAGCCTGCGCCGGTGGTGATCAAGCCGGCGGTGATCGTGGCCAAACCGCCGCCGCCGCGTCCGACATGGGTCGCACCGCTCGCGACATTGGCGGTTGCCGCCGTCCTGGTGGTGTGTGCCTGCACCGGCTTCATTGCCTATCTCACCACGCAGCCGAGCCAGACCAATGTTGCGGCCAACGCCGAGATCAGGAATCTGCGCGATACGGTCGCGCAGCTGCGCAAGCAATTGTCCGGCGTGTCCGAGAATCTCGACGGTCTGCGAACCGCGGTCGATCAGTCGAGCAAGGCGACCAGCGATCGCTTTGGCCGGTTCGCCGAGAATCTGGATCGTATCGAGCGTGTGAGCTCGTCCTCGACCGCGAAGCTCGACAGGCTCGCCCAGGCCCAGGTCCAGCCGCCGACTCCGGTTGCCGTGCAGCCGTCGCCGGCGATGCCGATGATGGCCTCGGTCGCGGCACCCGAGACCACGGGGTCGGTGTCTCCGGCCGAACGCAGCTCGGCACCGCGAAAGGCGGTCAAGGGCTGGTCGGTCCGCCAGGCTTATGAAGGCATTGCGATCCTGCAGGGGCCGAGCGGTGTCATCGAGGCCGTGCTCCGCCAGCAGGTCCCGAATCTCGGTCGCATCGAGGAGATCCGGAACGAGAACGGCCGTCTGGTGGTGGAAACCAGCGGCGGCGTCGTCTACTCAGCGCGCAAATGAGCGGCGGACCGTTCTATTGGCGGTGATGCTCGAAGCTGGTGCATAGCAGGTCGATCTCGGCTTCGGCGATCGGCGCGCGAAACAGCCGGCAGGTGAATTCGACCGTCGTCTTGTTCTCGGACGCAGTGCGATCCTCCCGCAGGAAGATGCATCGCTTGCAGACGTCGGTGTGGTGCCGCTGTTCGGCGGCATCCGCCTGATCGAGCACGTGTCGCAAGGTGTCGCGAAAGCGGATCTTGCCGTCGTCATCGAGGACGGCAATGGCCTCGACGAGGCCATTGACGGGGTCGCGCGCCAGAAACTTCTTGCCCTGCTGCGTCACGCTCAGCGTCACCGAACGCTTGTCCTTGGTGGAGCGCTTTCGCTCGACATAGCCGAGACGCTCGAGCTCGCCGATGATGAACGAGGCGGTGCCGCGCGTGGTGCCGACATAGCTTGCCAGCGCCGATGGCGTCCTTGAGAACCGGTTGGCACGGGAGAGAAAGCGCAGCGCCATCCACTCGCGATCGCGCATGCCGTGCTTGGTGCCTTCGAACCACAGGATTCGCGCCACCTGTCCCAATAATTCAATTGCTTCGCGAGCCAAATTCATTTCGATGCCAGATCGGATAAAGCTTTATTCAATTGATGCGTTGGGTGCGCAATCGCTGCGGGTCAGAATGAAGCTGTCGAGCTTCGCTCGAAGCGGAAACAATTGCCGCGCTTGGAAGACGCTTCTCCGTTCTGGAGATGGAACATTCGGGAGTGGAACTAGAGCGTCACGAAGAAAGTTCGAGTAAATATGACGGCTCAACTGATCTGAAAATTTCAGTCAAATGACGCGGGCGCGCGCTCAAATATCGGACTGTGTGCTGTGCATGGGCAACATGATGTGTCATTGCGACCACGATCGAGCCGAATGTTGCGGCGAAACGTTTCGAATTGCGCGAAGCCGCACACAACCTGCAACGCGTGATGGCGCCGCGGGCAGCGGGAGAACCCCTCTTTTCGGTTAATGGATGTTGCGATGCAATGCGGTCACGCGGTTAAATCGGGCGAACAGATCGGGGAATTCAAGCGTGTCGCTGGGAAACGAGCAAGCCAAGCCTTTTCAAGTTCAGCCTCGCCAGGCAGAGCCGTTCAATGTCAAACGCGCAGCACTGGCCGCCACCGTCGGCAACATGCTCGAGTTCTACGACTTCATCACCTACAGCTTCTTCGCGATCCAGATCGGCCACACCTTCTTCCCGACCGGAAGCGAGTACGGCAGTCTGATGCTGTCGCTTGCGACCTTCGGCGCCGGCTTTGTGACGCGGCCGCTCGGCGGCATCGTGCTCGGCATCTATTCCGACCGGATCGGCAGGCGGCCGGCCATGCTGCTGAGCTTCGCGCTGATGGGGGCGGCGATCCTGACCATCACGTTCACGCCGTCCTACAATACGATCGGCATTGCAGCGCCGATCATCGTGATCGCGGCCCGCATGGTGCAAGGCTTTGCGCTCGGCGGCGAGGTCGGGCCGACGACCGCCTATCTGATCGAGATCGCGCCAATCGAGCATCGGGCGCTGGTGGTGGCGTGGCAGCCGGCGAGCCAGGAGATCGCGGCGACGGCCGGGGCGCTCGTCGGCGTCATCCTCAGCAAGACCATGGCGCCGGAGATGCTGGACGCCTATGGCTGGCGGCTCGCGTTTCTGATCGGCGCGGTCTGCCTGCCGTTCGGCGTCTGGATGCGCCGGACCCTGCCGGAGACGATCCCGCAGGCCGAAGCCGGTGCCGCCGCGAAAGAAAGCACAGGCCATTTCTCGCAGGCCCGCCGCCACTCTCGCCTGATCGTGCTGGCGCTGATGGTTCTGGCCAGCGGCACGATCTCGACCTATGTCACGCAATACATGACGACCTATGCGCAGAACACGCTGCATGTCTCGTCGACTTTGGCGTTTGGCGTGTCGCTGGTCAGCAACGCCATTCAGTTCGCCGGCGCGCTGGTCGGCGGCTGGCTCGCCGATCGTCTCGGCCGCAAGCCCATCATGATCTGGCCGCAGCTCGCAACACTGTTGCTGACCTATCCGGTCTTCCTATGGATCGTCCATGCGCCCGGTACGCTGTCGCTGCTGGTCGGGTTTGGCCTGCTCTCCGTCATCGGCTCGCTGCCTTTCACAGCGTTTTATGCGACCTTCACCGAGGCGCTGCCCCAGAACATCCGCGGCGGCGTGTTCGCCACCGTCTACGCAGTCGCGATCGCGAGCTTCGGCGGCACGGCGCAGCTCGTGGTCACCTGGCTGCTCCATGTCACCGGCGATCCGCTGGCGCCGGCCTGGTACCTGCTGCTTGCGGCGATCGTCGGACTTGTCGCGATGAGCCTGATGCCGGAGACTGCGCCGGTGAAGCAGCGCGATCGCTAGATCTGAAAGGTCTGGCGCTCGCAGGCTGGTGATTTGCGTTTCGCCGGCAATTATTGGCGAATGCGTCGCCTGAAGGATCAGGGCAAGACACTAGCGCAAGGCATCAGGAAGGATCGCCGATGAGCATTGAGACTACCATTACGTCTGACGTCGTAGGGCTGATCAAGCCGCCCCCGGTCTCGCGCCGCGGCTTCATGAGCGCCACCGCCGCCGTTGCTGCGGGCTACACGCTTGCGACAGGTCCCGTCCGCGCCGAGGTGATCACGACCGACACCAGCGGCCTCCAGGCCGGAGATGCCAAGATCAAGGTCGGTTCCGAGGAGATGCCGGCCTATTTCGTCCGTCCCGCCAGCAGCACCAAGGCGCCGGTGATCATCGTCGCGATGGAGATTTTTGGCCTGCACGAATACATCAAGGACGTGACGCGGCGCCTCGCCAAGCTCGGCGCCTTCGCGGTCGCGCCCGACTATTATTTCCGCAAGGGCACCGACCTCACCAAGATCACCGACATCAAGGACCTCTTGCCGGTCGTCAATTCCAAGCCGGACGCCGAGCTGCTGTCCGATCTCGACGCGACGGTGGTCTGGGCGGGATCGCAGGGTGGCGACACCGCCAAGCTCGGCATCATCGGCTTCTGCCGCGGCGGCCGCACGGTCTGGGAATATGCCGCTCATAGCGGCACGCTCAAGGCCGGCGTCGCCTTCTACGGTCCGCCGGTCGATGCGCCCAATCCGCTGTGGCCGAAGAGCCCGCTGCAGCTCGCGCCCGAGATGAAGGCGCCGGTGCTCGGCCTCTATGGCGGCGCCGACACCGGCATTCCCGTGGCCCAGGTCGAGCAGCTCAAGGCGGCGCTCGCGGAGAACAAGAAGACGGCCGAATTCAAGATCTATCCGGAAGCGCCGCACGGCTTCCATGCCGATTACCGCGGCAGCTACCGCAAGGATGCCGCGGAGGACGCCTGGAAGCAGGCGCAGGCCTGGTTCAAGAAATACGGCGTGTTGAGCTGACGCTGAATATCAAAGGGCGGCCGATCGGCCGCCCTTTCTACTTGAGTGCGGGCCGGTCTCACTTCGTCATCGCGCCATAGACGATGTCCTGCACCTGCTCGCGATAATATTTCCTGAGCTCGCCGGGCGCGGCCGTTCCCACCACCACGACAAGCCGCTCCTTCGGATCGCAGAAGAACTGCGTCCCGTAGGCGCCGTTCCAGGTGAACTCGCCGGGATTGCCGGGAACCGACGAAAGCCCTTCGCTGGTGCGGACCGCGACCGCGAGACCAAAGCCGAAGCCGGCACGATGCGGCTCGATATTGGCCACGTTGTTCTTGATCTCGGGGCCGAGATGGTTGCTCGTCATGTGATGGACGGTCTTGGGCGAGAGGATACGCTGGCCCTCGAGCTCGCCGCCATTGAGCAGCATCTGGCCGAAGCGAATGTAGTCGCCGACCGTCGCAAACGAGCAGGCGCCGCCGCAATCGAACTTGGTCGGGGTATCCAGCAGCTTGATGGCCTGCGGTCTTCCGGTCAGCGGGTCGTTGGCAAAGGGACGAGCGAGGCGAGGGCGCTGTGCGTCGGTGGGATGGAAGGTCGCGTCCTTCATGCCGAGCGGCTGCCAGACATTGGCGGCGAGATAGTCGCCGAGATGCTGCTCGCTGACCTTCTCGACCACCGCGCCAAGCACGTCGATCGAAAAGCCGTACTCGAATTCAGTCGAGGGCTGATGCACCAGCGGCAGCTTTGTGATGCGCTCGATGAAGGCCTGCGTGTCGCCTTCGATCGCTGGCGCCGTGCCCTCGGGGTATTGACGCGCCAACACGCTGGAGCTGTCCGGGCGGCCGCCATACATCAGGCCGGACGTGTGCCGATACAAATCGTGGATGAAGATCGGTGACGCCTGCGGCTCGAGCTTCAGGGAGCCGTCGGCCTGCTGAACGCCGACTTGCATGTCGGCAAAGGCGGGAAAGTAATCGGACAGTTTTGCCTGGAGCGGCAGCTTGCCTTGCTCCATCAGCGTCAGGCCGGCAACCGCAGCCATCGGTTTCGTCATCGAGGCCAGCGCGAACATCGCGTCAATGGGCATCGGCGTGCCCTTTTCCGGATCGAGCATGCCATAGGCCTTGTAGTGCACGAGCTTGCCGTCCCGCGCGATCGCGACGACCGCGCCCGGCACGCGCTTGGCAGCGATCTCGCGCGCGAAGAAGCTGTCGAGCCTTGCAAGGCCCTGCTTCGAGAAACCGGCGTCGTCGGGATTGGCCTCGGGCAGCGGCGCGGCGCGCGCTGCTCCGAGCGTGATGACGGCAGCCGCCGCGATCATGGCGATCGTCTTGTTCATTGTATCCTCCCAAAGGCGAGCTCGTTATGCGGTGGCTCGCTCCACGCCTAGATCACGACCGCGCAGATGCGAAGTCAAGCGTGGGCAGGGCATGTCTGGGACGCGCCCGGAACCTTATCGTCCGTCGCCTTCGCGCCACAGCGCATCGAGGCCGTGCCGATAGGTCGGATAGGCCAGCGCGACGCCGAGCTCGTGCTTCAGTTTTGCGTTGGCGACGCGGGCGCTGCTGGCATAGAAGCTGCGCGCCATCGCCGACATCTCGGCGGTCGCGAACGGTTCTTCGTCCGGTGGCGCAATGCCCATCAACTGCGCGGCGTAGGCGATCACGTCCTGGGGCGGCGCGGGCTCGTCGTCGCAGACATTCCAGATGCCGCCGCTGTTGTGGCTGATCGCGGCCACGATGGCGCTGGCGATATCGTCGACATGGATGCGGTTGAAGACCTGGCCGGGCTTGATGATGCGGCGCGCCGTGCCGCTGCGCAGCGTCACCAGCGCGTTGCGGCCCGGACCGTAAATGCCGGCAAGCCGCAGGATCGCGACGTCGCCTTGTGCCATTTCCGCCCAGGCCTGCTCCGCCGCGACCCGCATCCGCGCGCGGTCGAGGGTAGACTGCGGCGGCGTGCTCTCGTCGACCCATCCGCCGGCGTGATCGCCGTAGACGCCGATGGTGGAGAGATAGACGACCTTGCGGCGCCTCGCCGCCAGCACATCGCCGAGCGCGGCGATTGCGGGGTCGCCGGTGCTGCCCGGTGGGATCGATACGAGGAGGACATCGGCATCGCTGATACGGCCGACCGTCGCGTCAGCCGGACGGCTGCCGGAAAAGCCATGCACCTCGATCCCTGCAAGGTCGTCCCGCGCGGTGGGGTCGCGGACCGTGCCGGCGACATGCGAGAAGCTGCCGCCGAATTTGCGGACGAAATGCCGGGCGCTGTAGCCGAGGCCGAGGATGAAGAGCCGCATGCGTCTCCCGTGAGTTCCTGTTCGCGCCACCCGGCGCGTCCCCGCTCATAAGAGATTTTTGGGTCCGGCAAAAGATATTGCGATTGTACTCGCCTGCTGCCTCGGGCGATGGTCGCTCGTGACAGGGAGGCTCGACCATGCAGGCGGAACTGGCCACCATGGCGCCATCCGGCGCGGCGGAGCTGATCCGGAACGCGGTCGCGCTGATCTTCGATGTCGACGGGACCCTCGCTGAGACGGAGGAGCTGCATCGGCGGGCCTTCAACCACGCCTTTGCCCGTCACGGTCTCGATTGGCATTGGGACCGGGTCGCCTACAAGGATCTGCTGCGCGTGACCGGCGGCAAGGAACGCATCCGCGCCTTCCACACCAGGCAGTGGATCGCGCCGCCCCTGTCGGATGCGGATATTGCCGTGCTCCATCGCATCAAGACTGCGCATTATGCCGAGCTGGTCGAGACCGGCTGCTGCGCCTTGCGGCCCGGTGTGACGGAGCTGCTCATTGCGGCCAAGGCGCGCGGCCAGCGGCTCGCGATCGCGACCACGACCTCGCACGGCAACATCGGTGCGTTGCTGTCGCGGGCGCTGGGGACGCGCTGGGCCGCGGATTTCGATGCGATCGTTGCCGGCGACGATGTGAGGCACAAGAAGCCTGCGCCGGATGTCTATCTCGAGGTCCTGGCGCGGCTGAAGCTGGCGCCATCCGACTGCGTCGCGATCGAGGATTCCGCCAATGGGCTGATCGCGGCCTCGCGGGCCGACATTCCCGTGCTCATCACCCGCAGCCTGTACTTCCGGGATGACGATTTCAGCGCGGCGCGGGTGGTGCTGGACGATCTGTCGGAACTCGCCGCCGAACCAAAAACCGCAAAACAACCCCATGCACAGTAGAACGCCGTCGCGGTCAGTGCACCCGGTGACTTGCTCTATCGTCCTCAGCCTGCTCGACAATCTGCGCGATTGGGCTCGACTGGTGATGCACCAGCCGCCAGCCGTCGCCAACGCGCCGAAAATGGTTGGCGGCGGCCAAGGCGGTGCCGTCGACGATCTCGATGCAGAGCACGCGCGCACTGTCGCCGTCGACGATCGCCTGCGGCTCGGCGCAGACGATCTGCGGCCGTTCCGGATTTTGCAGGATGTCGCGCCAGCTTCCGATCACGGTGGCGTGGCCGACGATCGCGGGCCAGCCGGGATGAATGCAGGAAATGGCGTCGTCATCCGCCCACATCCGCTTCATTTCGTCAAAATCGCCGGTCGAAAAGGCGGCGTAAAAAGCCGCGTTCGCGGCGATGACCTTGCTGTCCTTTGCCATGCCTCTCGGGTGCGGCAACGGCACGCAAAAATCAAGCGCGACTTCCGTCCGAATTTGACCGCAGTGCAGCATTGCCCACTTTGTGGTCACGCCGAAACGAGCGTCTCCACCGTGCGCCGCGCACCTTCCTTGTAGAGACGGCCGAGCGCCGCTGTCACGGCCTCGCGCAGCCGTGGCTCGGCGCCGAGCGGTCCGAACACTTGTGTGACGCCGAGCAAGGCGGGGGCCAGCCTTTCCGCGACGGGGCCGGCCTCGCGCGCCAGGCCCGCGAGCTCGGCGGCGAGGGGATCGCGCACGTCGATGGCGCGGCCCTGTTCGTCGCGCGCGGTGACGTAGCGCATCCAGCCGGCGACCGCGAGCGCGTGCGTCGCGATCGGCAGGTTTTTGGCGAGGCGATCCTGCATCGCGCCGAGCAGGCGCTGTGGCAGCTTCTGCGAGCCGTCCATCGCGATCTGCCAGGTGCGGTGATGCAGCGCCGGATTGGCGAAACGCGTGAGCAGCGAGGCGCGATAAGCGGCGAGATCGGTGCCCGCCGGCATCGTCAGCGTCACCGCGGCCTCTTCCATCACTTGTGCTGCGAGCCGCGCGAAATGCGGATCCTGCATGGTATCGGCGATGGTCTCGTAGCCGCCGAGATAGCCGAGATAGGCGAGCGCGGAATGGCTGGCATTGAGCAGCCGCAGCTTCATCAGCTCGAATGGCTTGACGTCGGCGACGAGTTCGACGCCCGCCGAGGCGAGATCGGGCCTGCCCGCGGCAAAGCGATCCTCGACCACCCATTGCGTGAACGGCTCGGTCATCACCGGCCAGGTGTCACGCATCCCGAGTGCCGCGGCGACCGCATCACGGTCGGCATTCGTCGTTTCCGGCACGATGCGATCGACCATGGTGCAGGGGAAGGCAACGTTGTCCGCGATCCATTTGCCGAGGTCCTTCGACCGAAGGGCCGCGAACTGCGTGACGATCCGCTGCACGGTGTGGCCATTGGCGGCGAGGTTGTCGCAGCACAGTACGGTGAACGGCGAAAGCCCCTGCGCCCGTCGCCGCGCCAGTGCAGCCACGATGAAGCCGGGCGCCGAGCGCGGTGCGTCAAAATTGTTGAGATCGTGCACGACATCGGGATGCCGCTCGTCGAGATCGCCGGTCTGCTGCGTGTGGCAATAGCCCTTCTCGGTGACCGTGAGCGAGACGATGCGAATGGCGGGATCGGCCATCCGCTCGACCAGCACAGCCGGCTTCTCGCGCGCGACGACGCTGTCGAGCAGCGCGCCGATGACGCGATGCTGGGTGCCTTCGGCGGCGCGCACGGCGACCGTGTAGAGATGATCCTGCGGGGCGAGGGCGTCGCGGGTCTCCGGACTACGCAGGCTCGCGCCGATGATGCCCCAGGCGCTAGCGCCGATTGCAAGGCAATCGTCGATGACGACGGCCTGATGGGCGCGATGAAACGCCCCTAAGCCGAGATGCACGATGCCGGGCGTGACGCGCGAACGGTCATAGGCCGGGCGACGAATGCCGGGTGCCAGTTGATCGAGATTGGCGCCGCCAAGCCGCATGGTCGTCTCTCCCTGTGTTTGGCGGCTGCTTGACATGGCGGCCGTCCTCGGTCAATGCTCCGGTCAATTGGTAAGGCCAATTATCCAAAATTGGCGGGCCGCCGGGCTGGAAGCCATCCCGGCGAGACCCCTTAGGGGAGGCCAGCGTGCCGCTGGAAGCTGTGGAGGCGAGACGGCTCTATCGCCAAATCGCCGATCAATTGCGAAGCCTGATCGACAGCGGCGAGTACGCCGTCGGCAGCCGCTTGCCGACCGAGCGCGACCTCGCCGATCAGCTCAAAGTGTCGCGGCCGACGGTGCGCGAAGCCCTGATCGCGCTCGAAGTGGAAGGACGCGTCCGCATTCGCGTCGGCTCCGGCATCTATGTGATCGACCCTTCGGACGCGACGCCGGCGCCGTCCGCCGTCATCGAGGGGCCATTCGAGCTGTTGCGCGCCCGCGAATTCCTCGAAAGCGCCATCGCCGAGCAGGCCGCACGCGTGGCGACCAAGGACGATATCGCACGCATCGACGCAGCCCTGGTCGCGATGGAGAACGTCGCGCACCCCGGCGAAGCGTCGATGGTCCATGACCGCGCCTTCCACATCGCGATCGCCGGATGCCTCGGCAACGCCGTGCTGGTGCGCGTGGTCGGCGAGCTGTTCGACCAGCGCCTCAATCCCTACTTCGCGCAGCTTGCGCACTATTTCGAGAACCCCGGCACGTGGCGCACCGCGCTTAGCGAGCACCGGGTCGTGCGCGATGCCATTGCGGCGCGTCAGCCAACCGCGGCCCGCGACGCGATGCGCGATCACCTCGCGCATTCGCAGGAGCGCTTTGCGCAGAACTTTGGCGCCGAGACCGCAACCGGATCGCCGGCAACGCGGAAACGGACCGTGCGATCTGGCACAGCTCCCGCGAAACCAAAACGACCGCCGAAGAAGCAGGCAAAAGGCGGCAGCGCGCGGCGGCGATGAGATTGGGCGGCTCGACTCGTTTCGGGGCGGGCAAACAAGAAACAGACTTGAGTTAGTGGAGGATATTCAGTGTTGAAGAAAATCACGATGGTGCTGGCGACGTCGATCGCCGCAATGTTGGCGACGACCGAGGCCAGCCTGGCGCAGACCAAACTGAAATGGGCCCATGTCTACGAGACCTCGGAGCCGTTTCACACCGCTTCGGTCTGGGCCGCACAGGAGATCGGCAAGCGCACCAACGGGCGCTACCAGATCGACGTCTATCCGGCCTCCCAGCTCGGCAAGGAAGCCGACATCAACCAGGGCCTCTCGCTCGGCTCGGTCGACATCATCATCTCCGGCTCGAGCTTCGCGGCCAAGAGCTTTCCGCCGATCGGCGTGACCTATTACCCCTACACCTTCCGCGACGCCGATCATCTGCTCGCCTACACCAAGAGCGACATCTTCAAGGAGCTCGCCAAGGGCTATGAGGACAAGAGCGGTCACCACATCATCGCGGTGACCTATTATGGCGTGCGCCAGACCTCGTCGAACAAGCCGATCAAGACCTGCGCCGATCTCAAGGGCCTGAAGATGCGCGTGCCCGACGTGCCGGCCTATCTCGCCATGCCGCGCGCCTGCGGCGCCAACACCGCGCCGATCGCGTTCGCCGAAGTCTATCTCGCGCTCCAGAACGGCACCGTCGAGGCGCAGGAGAATCCGCTGACCACGATCGAGGCCAAGAAGTTCTACGAGGTGCAGAAGCACATCGTGCTGACCGGCCACATCGTCGACCACCTCAACACCGTGGTGGCCGGCGCGCTCTGGAAGAAGCTCTCAGACGAGGACAAGAAGATCTTCACCGACGTGGCGCAGGAAGCCGCCGCCAAGGCCACCGAGGAGATCAAGCAGAACGAGGCCAAGCTCGTCACCTTCTTCAAGGAGAAGGGCCTGACCGTGACCGAAGTCGACAAGAACGAGTTCCGCGACATCGTGCTGAAGAACGTTCCGTTCGAGACCTTTGGCTATCGCAAGGCCGATTGGGAGCGGATCCAGGCGGTCAAGTAGCGCAATAGCGGTCATTCCGGGCTCGACACGCATGCGTCGTCCCGGAAATGACGTTCAAGTCGTATAGGGAGTAACCACATGTCGACCGCCGAAGTGCACCGGCAGATCACCGGGGACGAGATCGCCCATACCTTCGAGGAGGAGGCGGTGCCGAAGGTCGATCTCGGCATCTACGCTTTCGAGGATTGGATCGCGCTGGTGATCTTCTGGGTCATGGCGCTCGCCGTCTTCCTGCAGTTCTTCACCCGCTACGTCCTCAACGACAGCTACGCCTGGACCGAGGAGATCGCGACCTACTGCCTGATCGGCGTGGTCTTCATCGGCGCCTCGATGTGTGTGCGGTTGTCGCGCCACATCCAGATCGACCTGATCTATCGCTATTTGCCGCACCGCGTCGCGCGTGCACTGTCGACGGTGATCGACGTGATCCGGATCGCCTTCTTCGGCTACGCCGTCAAGCTGGTCTGGGTCTACATCCAGATCATCGGCGACGAGACCATGACCACGATCAACTTTCCGAAGAATTACGTCTACTACGCCGTGCTGCTCGGCTTCGTGCTGATGTTCGTACGCTCCGTGCAGGTGGCCGTGCAGCATCTGCGACAGGGCTATTCGATCCTCGAACGTCCCGGCGCCTACGACGGTTTTGAAGGGTAAGGTCATGCTGCTGTTGCTTGGAGGCTTTCTCGTCCTGATGCTGCTCGGCGTTCCCGTGGCGATTGCCATGGCGTCGTCGTCGCTGCTCTACATCCTGGTCAGCGGCGTGACGCCTGATGTCACGCTGGCCCAGCGCATGATCGCCGGCGTCGAGAGCTTTCCGCTGCTCGCCGTTCCCTTCTTCATTCTGGCCGGCAATCTCATGAACATCGCCGGCGTCACGGGGCGCATCTACAAATTCGCGGTCGCGCTGGTCGGCTGGATGCGCGGCGGCCTCGGCCACGTCAACATCATCGGCTCGGTGATCTTCTCCGGCATGTCCGGCACCGCGATCGCGGATGCAGCCGGCCTCGGCACCATCGAGATCAAGGCGATGAAGGACCACGGCTACACCACCGAGTTCTCGGTCGGCGTCACCGCGGCCTCGGCGACGCTCGGCCCGATCATCCCGCCGTCGCTGCCCTTCGTGATCTACGGCATGATGGCCAACGTCTCGATCGGCGCGCTGTTTCTGGGCGGCGTCATTCCTGGCATCGTCATGACCTTGCTGATGATGGCCACCGTCACCTATTTCGCCCATCGGAACAATTGGGGCAGCGACACGCCGTTCTCCTGGCCGCAGCTCGGCTCGGCCGGCCTCGAGATCACCATCGTGCTCGCGTTCCCGCTCGCGATCTGGCTGATGACGCTCGCGGGCATGTCGACCAACATGGCCGTCGTGATCGGGCTCGGCACGCTGCTCGCGATCGACTGGTATTTCGACTTCTCGGCGGTGATGGCGTTGATGGCGCCTGTCATCCTGATCGGCGGCATGACGCTCGGCTGGTTCACGCCGACCGAGGCTGCCGTGGCCGCGGTGATCTGGTCGCTGTTCCTCGGCCTCGTGCGCTACCGCACCATGACCTTGAAGACCGTGGCGAAGGCGACCTTCGATACCATCGAGACCACGGCCTCGGTGCTGTTTATCGTCACGGCCGCCTCGATCTTCGCCTGGCTGCTGACGGTGTCGCAGGCGGCCCAGCTGCTTTCGGACTGGATGCTCAGCATCACTCACAACAAATGGGTGTTTTTGGCGCTCGCCAACGTCCTGATCCTGTTCGTCGGCTGCTTCATCGACACCACGGCGGCGATCACCATTCTGGTGCCGATCCTGCTGCCGATCGTGCTCAAGCTCGGCATCGATCCGATCCATTTCGGCCTGATCATGACGCTGAACCTGATGATCGGCCTGTTACATCCGCCGCTCGGCATGGTGCTGTTCGTGCTCGCGCGTGTGGCAAAGCTCTCGGTCGAGCGCACGACGGTCGCGATCCTGCCCTGGCTGGTGCCGCTGCTGATCGCGCTGATCGCGATCACCTACATTCCTGAACTCACCCTCTGGCTGCCGAAATATATGGGACTCTCCAAATGACCTCGACCTCTCTCGCCGCAACCCTGTTCGGCCCCGAAGATCTGCGCATGATCGAGCATCCGCTCGACAAGTTGGCCTCCGGCATGGTGCGCATCCGCTTCGGTGCCGGCGGCATCTGCGGCTCGGACATGCATTACTTCCGCCATGCCCGGACCGGCGACTTCGTGGTGAAGTCGCCGCTCGTGCTCGGTCACGAGATCTCGGGCCAGGTCGTGGAGATCGCAGGCTCGGCTGCAAACCTGAAGGTCGGCGACCGCGTCGCCGTCAACCCGTCGCGCTGGTGCGGCCATTGCGGCGCCTGCCGCGAGGGACGGCAGAACCTCTGCGAAAATATCTACTTCATGGGCTCTGCGTCGAAGACGCCGCACATGCAGGGCGGCTTTGCGAATTATTTCGATGCGATCCCGGCGCAGTGCGTGAAGATCCCGGACCATGTGTCCTATCAGGCTGCGGCGCTGGCCGAGCCGCTCGCGGTCTGCCTGCACGCCGTTGCGCGCGCCGGCAACATCCAGGGCAAGCGCGGCATCATTTTTGGTGCCGGCCCGATCGGGCTTCTCACAATGTTGGCCGCGCACCGCGCGGGCATGGCCGATATCACGGTGGCCGACATCGCGCCGGCCCCGCTCGCCTTCGCGACCCGGCTCGGCGCATCGCATGTCGAGAACGTCGCAAGCGGTGAAGATGGCCTGAAGGCGCAGGCCGCGTCGCGTCCCTACGACGTCGCGTTCGAAGTCTCGGGCACGGCCGCCGGTCTTGCCAGCGCGATCGGCATTGTCCGGCGCGGCGGCGTGGTGGTGCAGATCGGCAATTTGCCGGGCGGCCAGATTCCGACACCTTCGAATGCGGTGATGGCGAAGGAAATCGACCTGCGCGGCTCGTTCCGCTTCGGGCTCGAATTCATGACCGCGGTGGAACTGATCGGCGCGGGCAGTGTCGACGTGCTATCGCTGGTCACCGCCGAGCGGCCGCTGTCGACCGCGCCGGACGCGTTGCGGCTGGCGCTCGATCGCTCGCAGAGCGTCAAGGTCGTGCTGACCGCGAACTGATTCTTGTTTTTGACGCGTTGCTTTAGGAGAACGCACATGATGCTCGAGGGATGGCGCTGGTACGGGCCTAATGATCCCGTGTCCCTGGACGATGTCAGGCAGGCCGGGGCGAGCGATATCGTCTCGGCGCTGCATCAGGTGCCGATCGGCGAGGCGTGGACCCGCAAGGCGGTCGAGGAGCGCAAGAACTTCATCGAGAACGGCCAGCCCGGCCGGTCGCAATTGACATGGTCGGTCGTGGAATCGATTCCGATCCCCGACGACGTCAAGCGCCTCGGGGCCAAGGCGACGAAGTCGATCGATGCGTGGATCGCGAGCCTGGAGGCGGTCGCGGCGTCCGGCATCAAGATCATCTGCTACAATTTCATGCCTGTGGTCGATTGGTGCCGCACTGATCTGGAATGGGAGCTGCCGAACGGCGCCCGCGCCATGCGCTTCGACCAGGACCGTTTTGCGGCGTTCGAGCTGCATATCCTCAAGCGCCCGGCCGCCGTGCAGGAGTATACGCCGGAGCAGCAGGCGCGTGCGAAAGCGCTGTTCGACAAGATGAGCCAGGCCGACATCGACTATCTCATCATGGCTATCGCCAGCGCGCTGCCGGGTTCGACCACCGAGCCGATGACCATCCCGCAATTCCGCGACCGGCTGGAGACCTATCGCGACATCACGCCAAAAATCCTGCGGCAGCATCTCGCCGAATTCCTTGCGCGCGTCGCGCCGGTCGCCGAGCACCTCGGCCTCTCACTGACCCTGCATCCTGACGACCCGCCGCGTCCGCTGTTCGGTCTTCCGCGTGTTGCCTCCACCGCCGACGACTATCAGGCGCTGTTGGATGCGGTGCCGTCGAAGGCCAACGGCATCTGCCTGTGCACCGGCTCGCTCGGCGTGCGCGCCGAGAACAATCTGCCTGCGATAGCCGAACGCTTCGGCCCGCGCATCGCCTTTGCGCATCTGCGCGCGACCAAGCGCGAGGCTGATGGCCTGACGTTCTACGAGTCCGATCATCTGGACGGCGACGTCGACATGGTCGCGGTGCTGAAGGTGCTTTCGAAGGAGAGCGCGCGGCGTTCGCCCGACAAGCAAATCGTATTCCGTCCGGATCACGGCCACCGCATGCTCGATGATCTCGCCGCTACCAAGCGCACCAATCCCGGCTATACTGCAATCGGCCGCCTCCGCGGCCTCGCCGAGCTCCGCGGCGCGATCCGCGCGATCGAGCATCACTAGGAGATCTGCGGCGGTGTGTGAGCGAAGGTAAGCAATGCGCCTGGCACAATGTCATAATTTCCACGACTTCCGGCGCCTGGCGCGTCACCGGCTGCCCGGCCCGATCTTCAACTATATCGACGGCGGGGCCGACGATGAGACGACCCTTCGACGCAACAGCGCCAGCTTCGAGCATTGCGATTTGCTGCCCAACGTGCTGCGCGGCGTGCAGCAGGTCGATCTCTCGGTCACTGTCATGGGCCAGAAGCTCGCGCAGCCGTTCTACTGCTCGCCGACCGCCTTGCAGCGGCTGTTCCATTATGACGGCGAGCGTGCCGTCGCCGCGGCGGCTGCGAAATATGGCACCATGTTCGGTGTCTCCTCGCTGGGCACGGTGAGCCTCGAGGAATTGCGCAAGGCCTACGACACGCCGCAGGTCTATCAGTTCTATTTCCACAGGGATCGCGGTCTCAACCGCGCCATGATGCAGCGCGCCAAGGAGGCAGGCGTCGAGGTGATGATGCTGACGGTCGACAGCATCACCGGAGGCAATCGCGAGCGCGATCTGCGCACCGGTTTCAGCATTCCCTTCCGCCTGACTTTGGCCGGCATGCTGCAGTTCGCGATCAAGCCGAATTGGGGCATTCAGTATCTCACCCACGAGAAATTCAAGCTGCCGCAACTGGACGAGCACGTTGACATGAGTGGCGGCGCCATGTCGATCGGCCGCTATTTCACCGAGATGTTGGATCCCGCAATGAACTGGGATGATGTCGCGGAGATGGTGCGGACCTGGAACGGGCCGTTCTGCCTGAAAGGGATCATGTCGGTGGAAGACGCGCGTCGCGCGGTTGATATCGGCTGTGCCGGGATCGTGCTGTCCAACCATGGCGGCCGGCAGCTCGACGGCTCTCGCTCAGCCTTCGATCAACTCGCCGAAATCGTCGACGCCGTGGGTGACCGCATCGACGTGATGATGGATGGCGGCATCCAGCGCGGAACCCACATCCTGAAAGCGTTGTCGCTCGGAGCCAAGGCGGTCGGGCTTGGACGATATTATCTCTATCCGCTTGCCGCCGCCGGCCAGCCCGGCGTCGAACGCGCCCTCGGCCAGCTGCGCGCCGAGCTCGAGCGCGGCATGAAGCTGATGGGGTGCAATTCGATCAGCCAGCTGTCGCGCGCCAATCTGCGCTTCCGGCCCGGGTAGCGCGCCTCGATCGCCCTGCATCGATAGGGCAGGAGGGTCTCCCTAAAGTTTGCGAGGGTTTTGGTCGAATACTCGCGGAGATTGTCTTCAGTTCCGGTGTGTGCAAGAGTGGCTGCATTGCATTTTGACTGACGCATTGCAGCCACGGGCCATTTGTAGGAGCTGAACATGAGCTTCCTGGTCGAACTTCCTCCCGCGCAGTACAATCCGAACGCGTTCGCGAACTTCAACAGCGCGTCTGGCGATTTCGATATCGACGTTGCGCGCGCGATGATGTGGATGTCTCAGCTTGCCTACGAAACCCACGTCCCGAAAACGATCACTGCGGTGTCTGGCCTCTGGACGCTGTCCAACGTCAAGCCGCTGATCCAGCCGGCGAAATCGACGCTCCCGGTATCGGACACCCGCGGCGTCATCGCCCAGCGCAACGGCGCGACCATCATCGCGTTTGCCGGGACCGATCCGCTCATTCTCAAGAATTGGGTCAGTGATTTCTATCTTGGCCGCCCGAAGGGCGATGTCCACCAAGGTTTCGAAGATGCCGCCGCGGCCGTTTGGGACGACGTCCGAACGGCGCTGATTGCGGCGTCTGCCGCGGGCTCGCCCATATTCATCACCGGACACAGCCTCGGAGCGGCACTTGCCGTTGTCACGGCCGATCGCGCGCGTAGTGAGCCTGGGATTGCGCGCCCTCAAGTCTATCTCTACGGCTGCCCGCGCGTCTGTGGCGTCGATGCTGCGGCTACTTACAACGCAGCGCTCGGGCCCACGACCTATCGCCTGGTCCACGGCAACGATATCGTCCCGACCGTCCCGCCACCGCAGCTCGGATTCCATCATGTTGGGCGCTATTTGGCATGCGGCCCGGGTGCGAAATTCGTCGCCGGCCAACTTGCACTCAACAGCAACTCCGACGAGCCTTTGCCGACGACCGGGGGCTTTGCCGGAATAGCCCAGCAGCTCGCAAATCTTGTCGTCGGGTTTTCCCCGAGCCAGCGCATGGATGTGATCGGCCGGCTCTCCGAGCTATTGCTGCCCGGCATCAGTGATCATCTGCCGGATCGATATTACGACGCCCTGACTTAGCGCTTCGCAATCTCGTCCGATCAATAGCAGGCGGCCATCGCGCCGAGCTTTGGATAGAGTCGGTCGATCGCAGCGATCTCGCTGTGCATCTGGGCGAGGATCCAGTCGCGGATCTCCGCGGCGATGGGGCGCATCGGCCGGTTGCGCGGCGGCAGGAATTCGCAGATGCGGCGCGTGGTGGTAAGCCTGTCGGAGGCCGGCACCAGCGCGCCGGTCAACAACCAGTGCGAGGCGACCGTCAGCCAGCCAAGCGCGATGCCCTGGCCGAGCAGCGCCGCCTGCACCACGACGGCATAATCGGTGAAGCTCAACGCCTTGGCGGCGCCGCGGCGGCCGGTGAGCAGCGATGAATAATCCGCGGCCCAGTCGCCCGGCGTCTCGGCCAGGCGGATGATGGTGTTGCTCTCTGAGGGATCGGTCTCGCCGAGATAGCCGGGGCTGCACATCGGCAGCATCACTTCCTTCATCACCAGCGTCCCACCGGAGGACGGCTCTTCGCGATCGCGAAAGCGCATGCCGAGGTCGACATTCTCGACCGCCCCGCGCAGCGCGCCGGAGATCAGCTGGAAGCGCAGATCGACCTGGGGAAACTGCCGCTGCAGCTTGTCGATGCGCGGCATCAGCCAATGCGTGGTGAAGGCGGAGGAGACCGACAGCGTCACCGTCTCGGTGCCCTTGCGACGCCGCTCGATCTCGGTGAGGCCGGTCTCGATGCTGCGAAAGCCTTCGAGCACGCGGCGATACAACAGCTCGCCTTCCTCGGTGAGCACCGCGCGCCCCGCTCTGCGGTCGAACAGGCGGACGCCGAGATGATCCTCGAACTGGCCGAGCATGCGGCTCACCGCGGGCTGCGTGACATTCAATTCGGCGGCGGCCGCCGTGAAGCTGCCATTGCGCGCTGCTGCGTCGAAGACGAACAGGGCGTTACTGGAGGGCAGCATCCGGCGCAGCTCGGGCATAACGTCATGTTATGAGCGCGGTGAGAATTTGGCAATTGCCGAGTTTTGCCAAGTCTGGTGTCATTGGCATGACAGCCTAAACACAGGGCCTTCGAGAGAAGATTTGGTGCGGCGCACGCGTCGAGCGTGAGTGCTCCAAATCCCTGTCTATAAAGCAGGCTTATGGCGCGCAGTGAGGCACGCCGTTCATGGACGAGGTCGATCGTTGGACAAACGAGCGGAAAGCGTCGAGATCAGGTCCGCCAGCAAGGCGTATGGCGCCGTTCGCGCTCTCGACGACGTTTCCCTCAATGTCGGCGCCGGCGAGTTCGTCTCGCTGCTCGGTCCCTCCGGCTCCGGCAAGACCACGCTGCTCGGCATTCTCGGCGGCTTCATCCTGCCGACCTCAGGTACAATTCTCTTCGGCGGCCGCGACGTCACCTACATGCCGCCGCACAAGCGCGACATCGGCGTCGTGTTCCAGAACTACGCGCTGTTCCCGCATATGAGCGTCGGCGAGAACGTCGCCTTTCCCCTGCGGGCGCGGCGCCTGCCGAAAGCGAGCTGGCCGGACAAGGTGCGCGCGGCGCTCGCGATGGTCGGGCTCGCCGGCTACGAGGAACGCGGCATCGCGCAGCTCTCCGGCGGCCAGCGCCAGCGCGTGGCTCTCGCGCGCGCCATGATCTTCGAGCCGCAGCTGATCCTGATGGACGAGCCGCTCTCCGCGCTCGACAAGCAGCTCCGCGAATCCATGCAGATCGAGTTGCGCGCGCTGCACCGGCGCATCGGTGCCACCATCATCTATGTCACGCACGACCAGCGCGAGGCACTGACCATGAGCGACCGCGTCGCCGTGATGAAGGACGGCCGGCTGATCCAAATTGATAAGCCCGAGCGGCTGCACGATCATCCTGCCGATTCCTTTGTCGCAAGCTTCATCGGCGAGGCGACGATGCTGCCCGTGCGCCGCGTCGACGCTTCCAGCGTGTCGCTCGGCAATGCGCTGCTGCGCAGCGCCCGCGCCATTCCCGACGGCGACGCGCTGATGCTCGCCATACACAGCGAAAAGCTCCTGATCGACGACGGTGCGCAGGATTCTGCCTGCAACCGCCTGACCGGGACGGTTACCGACATCGTCTACCAGGGCGAGAGCTTGCGCATTTTTCTGGCGCTGACTGACGGCATCGCGCTCAGCCTGCGCCAGCCGGCCTATCACCAGGCCTATGGCCGCATCCCGCCGCTCGGCGGCAGTCTCACTGTCACCCTTCACCCCGAGGACACCATTGTGGTGCCCCGGGTGGACTGAACTTCAGCCTTGTCCAACCTGAGAGAAGAAACTGATATGTCGACCCAAGCCGCGTTCAGCAATTTCAAGGTTCTCACCTTCGACGTCGTCGGCACCTTGATCGATTTCGAAACCGGCGTGCTCTCCGCGGTGCGCAAGATCTCGGGCAAGACGCCGGCCGAGCTCAGCGACGACAAGATCTTCGAATCCTACAAGCGCGGCCGCGATCAGCACTACGAGCGCTCGAGCGAGGTCATGTTCCACGTCTATCGCTATCTCGCCAAGGAGCTCGGGCTGCCGTCTGACGACGCCTCCTGCGACATGTTCCAGCTTTCGGTGCTGCGCTGGAGCCCCTTCCCGGACTCGGTCGAGGCTCTGAAGCGCCTGCGCACGAAATTCCGCCTGGTCGCGATGACCAATGCTGACCGCGTTGCGCTGTCCTGCTATGCGCATGCGCTCGGCAACCCCTTCGACGATACCGTCTGCGCCGACGACACCGGCGTTGCAAAACCCAATCCGGAATTCTTCGCCTACAACAGGGGCCGCCAGTCCGCCTTCGGCTACAAGCAGTCCGACATCTTGCATGTCGCGCAGAGCCAGCACCACGATATCGGGATCGCGCGCAAGCTCGGCTACAAGGTGTGCTGGATCGAGCGCCGCCAGGGCATGGCCGGTTTTGGCGGCACGCCGGCCGTGGAAACGCTGACCAAGCCGGACTTCCACTTCCCGACGCTGAAGGCGCTGGCCGACGCGGCCGTCGGGCCCGCGGCGTAATCCGTGAGCGCCGGCATGACACGGGACTGGAACGCGCTGCCATCGGCCAATTCGCTGTGGGAAGCCACGGCGGAGCCGGCGCGCGCGTTTCCTGTGCTGTCCGGCGAGCATCAGGCAGATGTGGTGATCATCGGTGCCGGCTATACCGGCCTGTCCGCCGCGCACCACATCGCCAAGGGCGGGCTCGCGCCGGTCGTGCTGGAAGCGAACCGGCCCGGCTGGGGCGCGAGCGGGCGCAATGGCGGCGTGATCACCGCAAAGTTTCGGCTGTCGTTCCGCGAGATCGACGCCACCCATGGCCGCGCCATGGCCAAGCGGATGTACGAGATCGCGCATGAATCGACCGACATGGTCGAGGAGCTGGTTTCCGAGTTCGGCATCACCAGCGCAAACCTCACGCGAACCGGCCAGGTAAAGGCCGCGCATAACGCGACGACGCTGAAAGCCGCGATCGACGAGGCCAATTGGATGACGCGCGAGATGGGCTCGGCCGAGGTTCGCATCCTCGACAAGCACGGCGTGCGCGACGAGACCGGCTCGGACATTTTTGTTGGTGGCGTGCTTAATCCCGGCTCGGGCGGCATTCATCCGCTGAACTATCTGCGCGGCCTCGCCGATGGCGTGGCGCGCCGCGGCGTTCCCATTTTTCAGGAGTCGCCTGTCATAAAACTCCGGCGTGACAAGGACGGCATCGTCGCGGAGACGCCGCAAGGTGCGGTGCGCGCAAAACAGGCGATCATCGCTACCAACAGCTATTCCGACCTGACCGGTGCGACCGCGCATCTGCAGCGCACGCTGATCCCGTTCCGCAGCGCGCTGATCGCGACCGAACAGCTGCCGCGCAATCTCGCCGGCAAGCTGATGCCGACGGGACGCACCTACACCGAGACCAAGCGCATGATGCGCTGGTTCCGCATGGTCGACAACCGCGTCATTTTTGGCGGCCGCGGCGCCTTCGGCAAGCAGGACTCGCAGGCCGCGTTCGATGCGCTGCGCAAGGCGATGGTCGGCATCTTCCCCGATCTCGCCGACGTCCCGCTCGCCTACAAATGGTCGGGCCTTGTTGGCATGACCCTGGACTCGGTGCCGCATATCGGCCGGATTGACGACCGCACGCTGGTCTCGATGGGCTACAACGGTGCGGGCGTCGCGATGTCGAGCCTGATGGGCCGCTATCTCGCCGCCTTCGTGCGCGGCGAGACGCCCGAGGTCGGGCTGCTCGACGTCAGCCGCATGAAGGCCATTCCGTTCTATCCGCTGCGCGAGCCCGCCGTGCGCATGGTCGCCGGCTGGTACCAGTTTCTCGATGCGATTGGTCAGTGAGATCTCTTTGGAGGAGGTGAGGATGACGATGAAGCAGAATTTGGGATTGGGCTGCGCGCTGCTGGGCGCAATCGGATTGACCACCGCGGCTGATGCCGCCGAGCAGATCACCTTTGTCTCGCAAGGCGGCGCCTATCAGCAGGCGCAGACGGTGGCGATCCTCGATCCCTCCGCCAAGAAGCTCGGCATCACCATCAACCAGGATTCGATCCCCGACGCCTGGCCCGCGATCAAGACGCAAGTCGGCAGCGGCAAGCCGATCTGGGACGTCGTCGATACCCCCACCGGCTATTGCCTGCGCGGCGGCGAGCAGGGGCTGATCGAAAAACTCGACTTCTCGAAGATTCCGAACGCGGCGGCAATGCCGGAGGCCTATCGCAGTCCCTATTCGGTGTCCTACGAATTCTATTCCAGCGTGCTGGCCTTTAGCCAAAAAACCTTCCCGAAGGATGCGCCGAACAGCTGGGCCGATTTCTGGGACGTAAAGAAATTCCCCGGCCGGCGCGCGCTGCGCAACCATCCGATCGCGACGCTGGAGGCCGCGCTGATGGCCGACGGTGTCGCGCCGGATAAGCTCTACCCGCTCGACGTCGATCGCGCCTTCAAGAAGCTGGAGGAGATCAAGCCGAACATTACGGTGTGGTGGACCTCCGGCGCGCAGTCGGCGCAGCTTCTCAATGACGGCGAGGTCGACATGGAGATGGCCTGGAACGGCCGCGTCAGCGCGGTCGCCAAGGAAGGCGCCAAGGTCACCTTCACCTACAACCAGGGCATCCTGCAGAGCACCTCGCTCTGCATTCTCAAGGGCGCGCCGAACCTCGACACCGCCGTGAAATTCCTCAACGAGGCCGTCGATCCCGTGCACCAGGCCAACCTGCCGCTCAACATCGATTACGGCCCGGGCAATCCCAAGGCGTTCGAGACCAGCGTGATCAAGCCGGAGCGCGCGGCGCAATTGCCGAGCGAGCCGGCCAATGCGGCCAAGCAGGCGCTGATGTCCTATGCCTGGTGGTCCTCGCCCGCGGGCGAAGCCGCCGAGAAGCGCTGGGCTTCGTTCATGCAGAAGTGAGGCAGCCTTGGTGACATCCGTGCCAGATCCATCGCAAAAGCATCAGCGCCGCGAGCACGGCCTGATGCTGGCACTGGTGTCGCCGGCGCTGCTCGTGATTCTGCTGCTGATCGTGCTGCCGGTCGGCTGGCTGGCCTGGCAGTCGATCTACCATGACGGCTTTACGCTGGAGAACTATCGCCGCGTCTTCACCGAGGACATCTACTGGCGCAGCTTTGCGCTGACCTTCGAGATCAGCCTCGCGGTCACCCTTATTGCGCTGCTGCTCGGCTATCCCGTGGCCTATCTCGCCAATTCCGTGCCGAAGGGATGGAGCATCCTGATCCTGTCGCTGGTGGTGCTGCCGTTCTGGACCAGCGTGCTAGTGCGTGCCTATGCTTGGCTGGCACTGCTCCAGCGCACCGGCGTGATCAATCAGTTTTTGCGTTATCTCGATGTGATCTCCGAGCCGCTCGCGCTGGTGCACAACACCTTCGGCACGGTGGTCGCCACCGTGCACATCCTGCTCCCCTTCATGGTGTTGCCGCTCTACGCCACCATGCAAAAAATCCCCGGCGATCTCATGCAGGCCGGCGCCAGCCTCGGTGCGAGCCCGTCGCTGACGTTTGCCCGCGTGTTCCTGCCGCTGTCGCTACCGGGCGTTCTCGCCGGCTGCACCATGGTGTTCGTGCTCTGCCTCGGCTTCTACATCACGCCGGAGCTGCTCGGCGGCGGGCGCACGGTGATGGTGTCGATGCTGGTGAGCCGCAATGTCGAGCTCTACAACCAGTTCGGCGCGGCCAGCGCAGTCGCGGTGGTGCTGCTGCTGGGCGTGCTCCTGATCTTCGCAATCGTCAGCCGCTTCATTTCGCTCGATCGCATATTGGGGCAGAAATGACGCGCATTTCGCCCGCACGGATCGCCCTCTACGTCATCAGCACGCTGGTGCTGGTCTATCTGATCCTGCCGGTGCTGATCATCGCGCCGATCTCGTTCTCCAGCGCGCGCTTCCTGACCTTCCCGCCGCCCTCGTTCTCGCTGCGCTGGTATCAGCAATATTTCGCCAATCCGGCCTGGATGCAGGCGACGCGGGTGACGCTGACGGTCGCGCTGTTCACGGTGGTGATCGCAACACCGTGTGGCGTCGCCGCCGCCTATGCCATCAGCCAGTCCAAGCTGCGCATCATGCGGCTGATCCATATGATGCTGCTGCTGCCGCTGGTGGTGCCGATCATCATCACCGCGGTCGGCATCTTCTTCGTCTATGCAAAAGTCGGCCTGGTTGCGACCCTGCCGGGCCTCGTGCTGGCGAATGTGATGCTGGGCTTGCCTTACGTCGTCATCTCGGTGCTCGCCGGTATGCAAAGCTTCGACCCCGCGCAGGAGATGGTGGCCCGCAGCCTCGGCATGAACCGCCTGCGCAGCTTCTTTGAAGTGACGCTGCCGCAGATCAAATCCAGCGTGGTCGCGGGCGGTATCTTCGCCTTCATCTCGGCGATGGACGAGACCATCGTCGCGCTGTTCATCTCCGGCGGCCAGTATCAGCCGCTGACCAAGCGTATGTTCACCGCGCTCCGCGACGAGATCGACCCGACCATTGCGGCGATCTCGACGCTGATGACCGCGGCGTCGTTCATGCTGGTGCTAGCAGCGAGCGCGCGGCAGAAGAAGGCGGGGTGAGGGCGGTCGCTAGGCCCTCGCCCCAAGCCACGCCAAAATCATCTCCACAATCTGGCTCCTGCTCCTCGCCAGCACCCTGGGCTCGCTGAGGTCGAGGTCGAACAGCGCCCCAAAAGTGTGGCGATTGGCGACGCGGAAGAAGCAATAGGAGGAGATGGCCAGATGCAGGTCGATGGCGTCGACGTCGTCGCGGAAGGCGCCCTCAGCGCGGCCGCGCTTCAAAATGCCGTCGAGCGTTGCGATCACGCTGGCGTTGAGCTGGCGCAGTTGCAGATTCTGCTTCAGGTGCTTGCCGTGGTGGATGTTCTCGATTGAGACGAGGCGGATGAAGTTCGGATTGCGCTCGTCGTGGTCGAAGGTCGCCTCGATCAGCCGGCGCAGGCCCTCGCGCGCATCGCAGCTGGCGATGTCGAGCTGGTCCTCCAGCGCGCGGATGCTGCGATAGGCCTCCTCCAGCACCGCGAGGTAGAGCTGCTCCTTGCCGCCGAAATAATAATAGATCATCCGCTTCGAGGTGCGGGTCCGCGCTGCGATCGCATCGACGCGGGCGCCGGAATAGCCCTCCGAGGCGAATTCGGCCATCGCCACTTCGAGGATGTCGCGCTTTGTGCGCTCGGGGTCGTTGGTGCGCTTCGATGGGGCTGGCATGCGCTCGAGCATCACTGTTTCTCCCGCCCGTTTCTATGGATCACCTTGAAGGTGAAGGCAAATTTCGCCCAATCCGACGTCTTTCGCTGCCGACTTGCATAAACGTACTAGTTCGTACATTATGGATTGAAACCAAGGTTGCGGCAACCAAAAGCAAAAAACTCGCGCACGGCCGGACGGGCATGACGCGAGCTGCGACCGCCATCGCACACGGGGAGGAATTTTGATGAGCTCGACCTCAATCGCATCGCTGCACGCGCAATCCAGCGCGGAAGTTTCGCAAGGCAGGCTGCCGAAGCGCGCCGCGCTCGTCAGCTTCGTCGGCAGCATGCTCGAATACTACGATTTCTTCATCTACGGCACCGCGGCGGCGCTGATCTTTCCAAAAGTGTTCTTCGCCAATGTCGATCCCGCGACCGGCACATTGCTCGCGCTGTTGTCGTTCGGCATCGGCTATATCGCGCGTCCCGTCGGCGCCGTCATTCTCGGCCATTTCGGTGACCGCATCGGCCGCAAGACGGTGCTGCTGTTCACCCTGGTGGTGATGGGCGCCTCGACGCTCGCGATCGGCCTGTTGCCGGATGCCAAAACGATCGGCAGCGCCGCGCCCATCATCCTGACGCTGCTGCGCCTGTTGCAGGGCCTCTCGGCCGCCGGCGAGCAGAGCGGGGCGAATTCGTTGACGCTGGAGCATTCCGCCAATTCCAACCGCGCCTTCTTCACGAGCTGGACCCTGAGCGGCACCCAGGCCGGCGCGATCCTGGCGACGCTGGTGTTCATTCCGGTGTCCAGCATGCCGGAAGATCAGCTGTTGAGCTGGGGCTGGCGCATTCCGTTCCTGCTCTCCGCGCTGGTGCTGCTGGTCGCTTATCTGGTGCGGCGGACCATGCCGGAAACGCCCGTGTTCGAAGACATCAAGGACAAGGCGCAGGTGGCGCGTTTCCCCGTCGTTGCGCTGCTGCGCGACTACTGGCCGGACGTGCTGCGCGTCATCGTCTGCGCGCTGATCGCAACCGTCAGCACCATGACCGCGGTGTTTGCGCTCGGCTATGCCACCAGCAAGTTCGGCGTCGCGCGTCCGACCATGCTGTGGGCCGGCGTGCTCGGCAATGTCGTGGCGCTGTTCGTCCAACCGTTGTGGGCCCTGCTCGCCGACAGGATCGGCCGCAAGCCGGTGTTCATCGGCGGGGTGCTCGGCTGTGCCGTGCTGCTGTTCCCCTATTTCATGCTGGTGACCTCGGGCAGCACGCCCGCGATCTTTGCCGCCTCGGCACTCCTGTACATCATCTACTCCGCACCGAACGCGATCTGGCCGTCGTTCTATGCGGAGATGTTCGAGGCGCGCGTGCGCTATTCCGGCACCGCGATCGGCACCCAGCTCGGCTTCCTTGCCGCCGGCTTCACGCCGCTGGTGAGCGCGAGCCTGGTCGGCGAGGGACCGAACGGCTGGATCCCGGTCGCGATCTTCGTCGCCGGTTGCTGCGTCGCCTCGGCCGCGGCCGCCTCGACCGCGCGCGAAACCCACAAGGTCGATATCGCCGATCTCGGCAAGCGGCGCGCGTGAGCGACGGACAGGGACACGATCGCATGTTGACCAACGCAGTTCCGACCACGCTCGGCCCGATCATCGGGGCCGAGCAGGACGCCGTCCGCGCCTTCAAGGGCGTGCCGTTCGCGACCGCGCGCCGCTTCACGAAGGCGACGCCGCCGTTAGCGTGGACGGAGCCGCGCCAATGCACGGACTACGGCGCCTACGCGCCTCAGCCGGGGCATCTCGATCAGGCAGAAGAATCCTGTCTCAGCCTGAACATCTGGACGCCGATAGGGGTCGATCGCCCGCTGCCGGCGCTGTTCTTCATCCATGGCGGCGCCTTCGTCACCGGCGGCGGCGCCGATTACGACGGCGCATTCCTCGCTGCGCACGGCCCGGCCGTCGTCGTCGCCATCAACTATCGGCTCGGCCCGCTCGGCTTCCTGCAGCTGCATCGCCACGGATTGGGCGAGGCCAACAATCTGGCCATCTCGGATTCACTCGCCGCGCTCGACTGGGTTCATGCCAATATCGCCAATTTCGGCGGCGATCCGGACCAGGTGACGCTGTCGGGTCAATCGGCCGGCGCGTCGATGGTGATCGCGCTCGCAACGCTGCCGCAGGCGAAGGGCAAGTTCACGCGCGCGCTCGCGCTGAGCGCGCCGGGGCGCAACATCATGAGCGCCGACCATGCCGACACTGTTGCGCGTCGCGTCATCGAAGAGCTCGAACTTGCGAGCGACCCTGCTGCGATCGCATCCGTGCCCCTGCCAAAGCTCTTCGCCGCGGTCGAACGCGTCGGCCGCAGGATTGCTGATGAAACCGCTTCAGGTACCGTGTTCGGCCCGGTGCTCGACGGCAGCGTGATCCCGCGCGAGCCGCGCGATGTCTTTGCCGAGGGAAGCTTGCGCGATATTCCGCTCTGGCTCGGCTCCTGCCGCGACGAGATGGTGATGTTTTTGAAGAGCACGCCGCCGGCCGCGATGATCCGCACCACCGAGCGCAATGTGCGGGCCGCTTTCGGTGATGCCGGCTGGGAGCGCCTGCTGGCCTGCTATCGAGGCTCGGCGCGTATCGACGAGGATCCCTACGAAGCGCTGCTGTCCGATGCGTTTTGGCATCGCCCGATGGCCGATCTCGCGCGAAGTCACGCAGCCGCGGGTGGTGCGGTGTGGCTGAGCCGGTTCGACCATCGCCCGGCGCTGCAACCGTTCCTGTCGCAAGGGCCGACCCACGGTGCCGACAATGCCTGCCTCTGGGCGCATCTGCCCGACTTCATCGATCGCCCGATCCTCAAGCGCAAGGGCGGCCCGATGACCCCGGCCGATATCGACGTCGCGGCGCGGTTTCAGACGAGCCTGCTGTGCTTCGTGACAGCAGGCGCGCCCGATGTCGCGGAAGCCTGGCCGCGGTTTGAGCTGGCTGAGGAGCCGCTCGCAATCTTCGCTCAGCCGTTCCATATTGTGCCTCTCAACGAGGGTGTGCGGTTCCGCTTGTGGGCAGAGCTGAGTGCGAACCTCAACGACAAGAAAAAATGAGGGAGGCCGGATGAGCCAATCGATCACGAATGCCGGGCGCGCCCGGCCACGGTCCGCCGTTTCGGTTGCGGCGCTCCTCGGTACGATCGCGATGCTGGCTGCGTCGCCAGCGCTGGCCCAGATCGTCGCGGCGCCTGTTCCCGGAGATCCCGTCAGCATCGACACCGGCGCCGTCTCCGGCAAGGTTTTGCCGTCGGGTGTGAAGGCCTATTTCGGCATCCCCTTTGCCGCGCCGCCGCTTGGCGATCTCCGCTGGCGCGAACCGCAGAAAGCCGAGGCTTGGAATGGCGTTTATCACGCCGACCGGCTTGCACCGGAATGCATCCAGGTGCTGCGCCGGCACAATCTCAATCATTATTTCGGCGAGGAGGCGACCAGCGAGAACTGCCTTTATCTGAACATCTGGGCAAGCGCTGATGCCAAATCGGGTGCGAAGCTGCCGGTCGTGGTCTGGATCTATGGCGGCGGTTTCACGCTCGGCTCCAGCGGCATGGCGATGTATGACGGCGAGAATGTCGCGAAGAAAGGCACGCTCTTCGTCAGCTTCAACTATCGCGTCGGCATTTTGGGCAATCTCGCCCATCCCGAGTTGACCGCGGAATCGCCGCACCATGCCTCCGGCAGTTACGGCCTGATGGACCAGGTCGCGGCCTTGCAATGGATCAAGCGCAACATCGCGCAATTCGGTGGCGATCCTGATAACGTCACCATCACCGGGCAGTCGGCCGGCGCCATGTCGGTGTCCGCGATCGAAGCGAGTCCGTTGGCGAAAGGCCTGTTCAATCGCGGTTTCGCGATGAGCCTGAGCATGTTCGACAACCGCTTCAAATTCCCGGCGCTGCCGGCCGCCGAGAAGACCGGCCTCGAGGTGCAGTCCGCGCTCGGTGCAGCATCGCTCGCCGAGATGCGGCTGATCCAGGCCGACAAGATTTTGGCGATCCAGAAGGACTGCCAGCTCGGCTGTGCCGGCACGATCTCCGTCACGCCTGATATCGACGGCTACGTGCTGCCCGACACCGTGCCGAACATCTTTGCCGCCGGTAAGCAGAACGATGTCGCGACCGTGGCCGGATTCACGAGCGACGAGAGCTCGAATGATCTGCGCACCGCCGGAACGCTAGAGGCCTATGTCGCCGCCGCGCGAAAACTCTATGGCGACCAGGCCGATCGCTTCCTCGCGCTCTATCCCGCGAAGACCGACGGTGAGGCGAAAGCCATGGGCCTGCTCGCCGCGCGCGAGGGCTTGGTCGAGATCGGCACGCGCAACTGGGCCGTTGCGCAAGCGAAGACCGGCAACGCGCCGTTCTACATGTACATGTTCTCGCGCGTGCATCCGTTCGCACCCGGGGTCGAGTTCTTCGACAGCCCGCAGAAGATCGGCGCCTATCACACCTCCGACGTGCCTTACTGGTTCGGAACCCAGGACACCTTCAACAAGTTCCGCACCACGCGCGTCTGGACCGAGTTCGACCGCGCGCTGTCCGAACGCATGATGGACACGCTCATAGCCTTCGCGCGAACCGGCGATCCCGGCACGCCGGCAACGCCGTGGCCGCAATGGAAGCAGGACGCGCAGACATATGTCGAGTTCGGCGACGATAGCGGCGTGCGCGAGGAGAGCCGGGCGCGGCTCGATTTCCACACGCCTGCGAACGTGACGCCCTCGACTCCGCGTGTGTCGCGGGACTAGCGCAGGGCTGACTTAAGAAGGCGCTTTGCAGGATCACCTGTAATCTGCCTCACACGCAAATGCGCCAAACAACGCTAGATGAAGTCAGGTCGCGCGACCGCGCGGTCAGACTCGGAGCTGGCGATGATGGTTGCATTGGTAAAGGCAATATCCCGCGCGACGAGAATCAACGTTGACGTCGAAACTTTGAAAGTGCTGTTGATTTTCTCGGGAGCGGGCCTGCTGCTCTCACTTGTGGTCGCAATGATCTACGGACAGGCCTTTAACGCCGCCTTGTTCTGAAATCGTGCGGGTTTCACCGTACTTCGAATGAAGTCCATGATGCACTGCCTGAGCTTGGGCTATTTTCGAAACAGCGAGATGTTGTCACCCAGCCAATCGGTTACCGGGCGCGGAGCGTGGCCCGTCAACTCGCGAACGGTTGTTGTTGTTTCAGCGAGCGTCGATTCGTAGAAAGCACGATCGAGACCGAGCAGCAGGTCGGCGACAAATTCGGTGAGTCCCGAAGCGAGCAACTTCTCGCGCTGCTCCGCGGGACTTCGGTGCTGATATGTGACAGTGCGGCCAAGCAATCTTGATAGTTCATCTGCTATCCCAGGCATGCTCACCGCGGTTGGCCCGGTCAGGTGATAGGCGCGCTGGGATGTCACGTGCGCATCGTCGAGAAGAGCAGCGAAAGCCGAATCCGCGACATCGCGTGTGTCGATCAAGTTGACTAATCCATCGCCGGCCGCTCCGCCCCATGTGTCATTGGCAATTGGAGCGCCAGCCCGCGCCAGGATGTCGACGAAACTCGAAGGTCGCAAAACCGTAAAGCCTATGTCGCAGGTCGCAAGATGCGCTTCAATTTGCATGTGCCAGTCGAACGGATGCAGCCGAGATGGCGGTCCCAACACTGACAATTTGACGATGTGGCTGACGCCGACGGCAACGGCTGCGTCGATGAGCGCGATTTCATTGGCGACCTGCCGGGGAGACGTTCCGTGGGCGAGGAACAGACGGTTTGCGCCGCGCAGCGCGTTCTCCAGAGTTGACCGCGCATCGAAGTCCACGGTCGCAAGCGCGACCCCGGACGGCAGGCGTTCAGCGTCGGATCTGCGGGTCAACGCCACAAGCTCAATCGGTTCGGCGGCCAGTTTCGAGATCAAGGCGGAGCCCACGCGTCCGGTGGCTCCTGCGACCGCAATGCGCGCACGGGCAGCGCTGGGTTCGGAGGGATTGAACATCTGGACAACCTTTCGTATCTTGGAACGATCAGTTCATGATACTTGGAACGATCGTTCCAGGATGTCAAGCGGGAATAGGATGAGCGGAAAACCCCAATTCGATGACGATGCCGTGATCAATTCCGCGATGGATGTGTTCTGGCGTCACGGCTATGCGGCCTCGTCGATCGATCAATTGACGACGGCGATGGGTTTGTCGCGGTCCAGCATGTACAAGCGATTTCAAGACAAGGACGGGCTATTCCAGGAAGTTCTCTCGACTTACGTAGAGCGCGTCGTGCGGCGGATGAGCGCCGTTCGCGGCGACACGAAGCGCCAACAGCTCGAAGCGCTGATGCACGAATTCTTGCCGAGAGGAGGCAAGACGGTGCGACCCGCCGGGTGCATGCTGGCCCGATCTTGCGCCGAGATGGTCGATCTCCCCCCGGCAGGCCAGTCGGTCGCGCGGCAGGGACTTGCGCGGCAGCGCGCGATCATCGGCGAGATTTTGCGCGAGGCGGTCGAAAGCGGAGAATTGGTGGCGGCAACCGACATCGAGGGATTGGCGTGGCACTATCTCGGTGTGTTGCAGGCCATAATGAATTTGCCGCAAGCTGGCGCGACCGTTGGCGAGCTTCGCCGCGTTGTAGAACTTGCAATGACGGCGTGGCCGTTGCTCCCAGCGGCCGCCGCCCCCCGACGTGCAGTCTGATGTGGACGTTGGCCTATCCCCGCTGTGGCGCGCCGGGCCGCACCTGTAATCTGCTTCACAGGCAGTCGCGCCGATCTGCGCTAGATGAAGTCAGGCCCCGCTTCCGCGTGGCCGGTTTCGGAGCTGGCGATAATTGCTGCACTGGCAAGAGCAATATCCCGCGCGACGGGAACCAATGTCGACGTCGAAACTCTGAAGATCCTGGTGATCTTCTCGGGCGCGGGCCTGCTGGTCTCGCTGGTGGCCGCGATGATCTACGGACAGGCTTTCAACGCCGCTCTGTTCTGAGCGCGTTGCAATCCGTCAGGCCACCGGATCCTCCGAACGGCTCCGCTCACGTGGCGCCAGCGGCGGTGAGCGCTTGAGGGGAGCGTCCTCTCGGGGTGCTGTGTCACTGCCTGAGACTTGTTCGACCGGCGCGGCGCCGGTGTCGCGATAGGCGACGATCCAGATCAGAAAGCCCAGAACCGCCAGCCCAGCGCCGACGGGACCGGTGGAGGTCCAGCCGAGTCCCTGACGAATGGCGAGGCCGCCGAGGAACGGGCCGAGCGCATTGGCGGTGTTGAACGCCGAATGGTTGAGCGCGGCCGCGAGCGCCTGTGCGTCTCCCGCGACGTCCATCAGCCGCGTCTGCAGCACGGCCCCGAGAGCGACGCTGGCGCCGATCGCGAAAATGTCGATCGCAAGCAGCCAGGGATTGCCGGCGGCAAGCGGAAACGCCAGCAGCGCCACGGCGGCGAACACCAGGATGACGCCCGCGGTGGGCATCAGCGCGCGATCGGCGAAGCGCGGCACGAACAGATTGCCGAGCGTGGCGCCGATGCCGAAGATCGCCAGGAAGAACGGAATGACCTCGGTGCTGACCTTGGTGACCTCGATCAAGGTCGTCGCCAGGTAAGTGTAGACGGCAAACATGCCACCGAAGCCGATGGCGCCGATCGCGAGCGTCATCCAGACACGGCGACTCCTGAGCGCGCCGAGCTCGCGCAGCGGATCCGACCGGCCGGCCCGGTCGCGCGGTGCGAACAGGGCGCACAGCAGCATCGTGAGCAGCGCCAGCACCGAGACGAGGCCAAAACTCGCGCGCCAGCCGACCGCCTGGCCGATCAGATTGGCCAGAGGAACGCCGATGATGGTGGCGACGGTCAGGCCGAGCATCACCTGGCCGATCGCCTGCGAGCGGCGATGTTGGGGAACGAGCGAGGCCGCAACCAGCGCCGCGATGCCGAAATAGGCGCCGTGGGGCAGGCCTGAGAGAAAGCGGGCGGCGATCATCGCGCCAAAGCCCGGAGCAAGCGCGGTGAGGGCGTTGCCGAGCGCGAACACGGCCATCAGCACCAGAAGCTGCGTGCGCCGGGCGAACCGGGCGCCGAGCACGGCAATCAGCGGCGCGCCCAGCACCACGCCGAGGGCGTAGGCACTGATAGCGTGCCCGGCCGTCGGCTCGTCGATATGAAGGTCGGCCGCGAAGAACGGCAGCAGGCTCATTGACGCGAATTCGGTGGTCCCGATCGCAAAGCCGCCCATCGCGAGCGAGAACAGGACGATGGCGAGATGCGGGGGCGTTGAAGCCGAATTCGATTTTGGGCTTGGCGAGGTCGCGTGAAGCGAGGGCGTCATGTGTCCTGCATTGGTGGCGGCAACGGGAACCAGCCCAGCAAACGTCGCCATCCCTGCAGCTTTTGTCTGCTCTACTTAAACCAGCTTGAGTCCGCGTCAACACCGGAAGCACCACGTAAGGCAGAGCGCATATCAGCGTCCCGGTTTGCTCGGGGCATCCGCGTCAATGTGTCTCGTGAAACCGGCTCAAGAACGCCTTCAGCCGCTCGCTGCGCGGCTGGCGACGTCCCTGACATACATGATCGATCAGAACTGCACTTCGCCCGGAATGTCGTCGGCGCTGAGGCCGACGGTCTCATAGGCCTTCAGCAGCCATTCGCGCGTCTGACCCAGCGAACGGTTGTAGTCGGCCCAGGCGCTGAGGAAATCCTTGTAGCGGCGATCGGTTTCGGAGCGGATGCCGAGATTGGTCGGCAGTGTCAGGATCGGCCGCGGGATCGCGAGCTCGCCGAGCGTCGGATTCTTCTTCAGCGTGAAGATCGACAGCACCGCCAGCGAGACGTTGCAATCGGCGCGGCCGGTCGACACCGCAAGGATCGCCTCGTCGCGCGTCTTGAAGCCGAGGATGGTCGCCTTCGGGCAGTAACGGCGCGCGATCGTCTCGTGGGTCGAGCCGATGTCGACGGCGATCTTGACCTCGGGCTTGTTCAGCTCGGACCAGGTCTGGGGCTTGGCAAAGCCCTTCTTGGTGATGACGGTGAAGGAGTGCACCAGGATCGGGCTCGAGAAATCGATGACGAGCGAACGCTCGGGCGTCGGGTTCACGGCGAAAGCGAGGTCGACCTTGTCGGCCTGGAGATCGAGGATCTGGTTGCCCCAGGTTGATTCCAGTGTCTCGACCTTGGCGCCGAGCTTGCTCGCGATGTCGTTCGCCATGTCGATGCAGGCGCCCGACCACTGATTGGTCGCGAGGTCCTTGTGGAAATAGGGGTCCTGGCCGGCGATGACCGCGATGCGCAGCACGCCGCTCTTCTTGATGCGATCGAGCGTGGACGTCGGCGCGGTGTCGGCCTTGGCCGAGGCGGTCGCGGCCATTGCGGCGCCCGCCAGCGCGACGGTGGTGAGTGCGTCCCTGCGGTTCATGGACAGTGCTCCTGGGGAATGGGGATCATCAACTCCGGCCCGTAGACTATTTCTGTATTCAGGGCATAATGCAATATGGTATTGCAGCTCTGCCGACGATTTGAGCGATGAGGCAGATTTGAGCCTAGTCCGTTGGCAAAGCGAGAGAAAACTCCGTGGTGCCGGGCTGGATGAGCGCCGGTCCGCGGGTGCCGGGATTGAGAGGAGAAAGTCTGTGCGTGCTGTTTTCGTCGATGCGAACGACACCCTGGCGGCGGTGACCGACAAGCTGCTGGCCTCGCAGAAGCTGCCGGTCAGCATCAACCGCAATCCCTCGATCAAGCCGGACGATTTGCCTGGTCTGCTCGGCGATGCCGAGATCATGATCGTCGATCACACCGCGGTGCCGAGTGCGATCGCCGAGACGTGCAAGGCGCTGAAGCATGTCGTCTTCCTTGGCACCGGCGCGCGCAGCTACATGAATCCGGAGGAGCTCGCTGAGCGCGACATCTCCGTGCACACGATCAAGGGTTATGGCGACACCGCCGTGGCCGAATGCGCGATCGCGCTGATGTGGGCATCTGCCAAGAGCTTTGGCGAGATGGATCGCGGCATGCGCGAAGGCAACTGGCTGCGTCGCGACGCGGTGCAGCTCACCGGCAAGACGCTCGGCCTGATCGGCTTCGGCGGCATCGCGGCGGAAGCCGCGCGCATGGCGGCGGGCTGCGGCATGAAGGTGATCGCCTGGAACAGGACGCCGAAGACGCATCCCGGTGTCGAGTTCGTGTCGCTGGAGAAGCTGCTGGCCGAGAGCCACGTGATCTCGCTGCATCTGTTGCTGAACGATGAGACCAAGGGTTTCCTGTCGCGCGAGCGCATCGCGCAGATGCGGCCCGGCAGCATTCTGATCAACACCGCGCGCGGCGCTGTCGTCGACGAGGACGCGATGTTTGAGGCGCTGCGCTCGGGCCACATTGCGCATGCCGGCCTCGACGTCTTCACTGTCGAGCCGCTACCGGCCGGTCATGCCCTGACAAAACTGCCGAACGTGACGCTGTCGGCGCATTCGGCGTTCCGTACGCCCGAGGCGAGCGACAATCTCATCGGCGCGGCGCTCGATCACTGCCGCCGCATCATCGCCACCGGCAAGTAAAGACAGAAAGACATCCCATGTCGGATATCACCCGCATCGACCAGAACGCCCGCCGCAGCCGCGCCTCCGTGTTCGGCGATCTCGTTTTCCTCGCTGGGCAAGTGGCTGATACCAAGACCGCCGACATCACCCAGCAGACCAAAGAGGCGCTGGCCAAGGTTGACGACATGCTGGCGCGCGCAGGCACCGACAAGTCGCGGCTCCTCAGCGTGCAGGTCTGGCTCAAGACCATGGACGATTTCGACGCGATGAACGCGGTCTATGATGCCTGGGTCGTGCCGGGCAATACGCCGAGCCGCGCCTGCGGCAAGGTCGAGCTCGCTGATCCTGCCTTCCGCATCGAAGTGATCGCGATCGCCGCGCGCGGCTGACATGCACATCGATGCCCCTTGCACGGGCTGTTTCGGCCTTGCACCTTATTTCCGCCTGTCCTACGCCACCTCGGAACAAAATCTGCGAGAAGCCTTAAAGCGCATCGCCAAAGCCTGCAGGGAGCTGTCATGACCATTCGCAACACCCGCACCGGGGGCCAGATCCTGATCGATCAGCTGGTCGCCCAGGGCGTCGATCGCGTCACCTGCGTGCCGGGCGAGAGCTACCTCGCGGCACTCGACGCGCTGCATGACAGCCCGATCGACGTCGTGATCTGCCGCGCCGAAGGTGGTGCTGCGATGATGGCGGAAGCCTATGGCAAGCTCACGGGACGCCCGGGCATCTGCTTCGTCACCCGCGGCCCCGGCGCGACCAATGCCAGCCACGGCGTCCACATCGCGATGCAGGATTCGACGCCGATGATCCTGTTCGTCGGCCAGGTCGACACAGGCATGCGCGAGCGCGAGGCGTTCCAGGAGCTCGATTACAAGGCGGTGTTCGGCACCATGGCGAAATGGGCGGTCGAGATCGACCGCCCCGATCGTATTCCGGAACTGGTCGCGCGTGCCTTCCGCATCGCGATGCAGGGCCGTCCGGGTCCCGTCGTGATCGCGCTGCCGGAGAACATGCTGACCGAGACCGCAGCCGTTGCGGACGCCATGCGCATTGAGCCTGCGGTGAGCTGGCCCGCGCCCGCTGACATCGAGCAGGTCAGTGCGATGCTCGCGAGCGCCAAGGCGCCGCTCGTCATCCTCGGCGGCTCGCGCTGGAGCGATGAAGCCACCAAGAGCATCGCGCGCTTTGCCGAGCGGTTCGACCTGCCGGTCGCGACCTCGTTCCGCCGCGCATCGCTGATCGATGCCGATCATTCGCATTATGCCGGCGATCTCGGCATCGGGCCGAGCCCGCGCCTGAAGGCGCGCATCGACAACGCCGATGTCATTCTGCTGATCGGCGGCCGCATGTCGGAGATGCCGTCCTCGTCCTACACGCTGTTCGACATTCCAACGCCGAAGCAGAAGCTGATCCACGTGCATCCGGGCTCCGAAGAGCTCGGCCGCATCTATCAGCCGGAGCTTGCGATCCAGGCGACACCCGCCGCGTTCGCCGCTGCCGTCGAGACGTTGAAGCCCGCAGGCCCAGTTGCCTGGAAGGGCGAAGCCGCCAAGGCGCATGCCGATTACCTCGCCTGGACCGACAAGGCGCGCGAGCTGCCGGGCACGTTCCAGTACGGCCAGGTCATGACCTGGCTGCGCGACCGCCTGCCGAAGGACGCGATCGTCTGCAACGGCGCCGGAAATTATGCCGGCTGGATCCATCGCCATCACCGCTTCCACAGCTTCGCCTCGCAGCTCGCGCCGACCTCGGGCTCGATGGGCTATGGTGTGCCGGCGGCGGTTCTCGCCAAACGCCAATTTCCGGATCGCGTCGTCGTCGCCTTCGCCGGCGACGGCTGCTTCCTGATGAACGGGCAGGAATTCGCGACCGCCGTGCAATACGACGCGCCGCTGGTCGTCATCGTCGTCGACAATTCGCAATACGGCACCATCCGCATGCACCAGGAGCGCGACTATCCCGGTCGCGTCGTCGGCACCCAGCTCAAGAACCCGGATTTCGCGATGTACGCGAAGGCCTTCGGCGGCCATGGCGAACGCGTCGAGCGCACCGAAGAATTCGCGCCGGCGTTCGAGCGTGCGCTCGCCTCGGGCAAGCCGTCGATCCTCCACTGCATCATCGATCCCCGCGCGATCTCGGTCGGCAAGGATTTTGCGCCCGCGGTGAAGGCGTAAGCGATGTCGGAAGGCCGCCACGTCGCCATCATCGGAGCCGGCGCGGTCGGCGTGATCAGCGCGATCGAGGCGCTGCGCGAGGGGCATCGCGTCACGCTGATCGATCCGGGCGAGCCCGGTGGCGAACAGGCGGCGAGCTACGGCAATGCCGGCTGGCTCTCATCGCATTCGGTGATCCCACCGGCGGAGCCGGGCGTGTGGAAGAAGGTGCCGGGCTATTTGATGGACCCGCTCGGCCCGCTCGCGATCCGCTGGTCTTACTTGCCGAAGGCGCTGCCCTGGCTGATCAAGTACCTGCTGTCGGGCTGGACCGAGGCGCGCGTCGAGAAGACCGCGTTTGCGTTGCGCGACCTCCTGAAGGACGCGCCGCTGCTGCACAGGGCGCTCGCGGAAGAAGCTGGCGTGCCCGAACTGGTCGAGCGCAACGGCGTGATGCACGTCTTCCCGTCGCGCGGCAATTTTGACAACGATCTCGGCTGGCGCCTGCGCAAAAAGGTCGGCGTCGAATGGCTGGAGCTGAACGCCGACGAGATGCGTCAGCGCGAGCCGGACCTGCATCCGCGCTACACTTTTGGCGTGGTGGTGGAAGAGGCCGGCCGCTGCCGCGATCCCGGCGCGTACGTTGCAGCCCTTGCTCAGCATGCACTGGCGAGCGGTGCAAAACTCGTGCGCGCCAGGGCGACGGGTCTCAAGCTGAATGGCAACAAGCTTGTCGCCGTCCTCACAGAGACCGGCGAGGTCGCTTGCGATGCCGCAGTGGTCGCTGCGGGCGCGCATTCGAAACGGCTGACCGCTTCCGTTGGCGATCCCTTGCCGCTCGAGACCGAGCGCGGCTATCACGTCATGATCGAGCATCCGGAATCAGGTCCGCGCAGCTCGATGATGGCGTCCGACGCAAAAATGGTGGTGAACTGGATCGACAAGGGCCTGCGCGCCGCCGGCACTGTCGAGATCGCAGGTCTTGAAGCCGCGCCGAACTGGAAGCGCGCCGAGATTTTGCGCAACCACCTTCTCAGCATGTTCCCGAAACTGCCGCGGGATATTCCGTCGTCGCGCATCAAAACCTGGTTTGGGCATCGGCCGAGCATGCCGGACGGGATTCCCTGCATCGGCTATTCACGCGCCTCGCGCGACATCGTCTATGCCTTCGGCCACGGCCATATCGGTCTGGTCAGCTCGGCCCGCACCGGCCGCCTCGTCGCGCAGCTTCTGAGCGGCAAGCAGCCGGAAATTCCGCTCGCACCGTTTTCGCCCATTCGCTTCCTCTGAGATCGCACCATGACCATCGCAGCCAGCTCGTCTTCCCGTGTTGCCCGCGGCGGCAAGGCCATCTACGGCGCGCCGCTCGGCATCCTGATGCTGGAGGCGCGCTTCCCCCGCATTCCCGGCGACATGGGCAACGGCACGACCTGGCCATTCCCCGTGCTGTATCGCGTGGTGAGCGGCGCCTCGCCGGAGAAGGTGGTGCTGAAGGGTGCGGCGGGGCTGCTGCCTGACTTCATCGATGCGGCCAAGGATCTGGTGCGGCTCGGAGCCGAGGCCATCACCACCAATTGCGGCTTTCTCTCGCTGTTCCAGAAGGAGATCGCGGCCGCCGTCGGCGTTCCCGTCGCGACCTCGTCGCTGATGCAGGTGCCGTGGGTGCAGGCGACCTTGCCGCCGGGCAGGCGCGTCGGCCTCGTCACGGTGTCGGGCTCGACCCTGACGCCGGCCCATCTCGAAGGCGCCGGCGTGCCGCTCGATACGCCGCTGGTCGGCACCGAGCACGGCAAGGAATTCTTCCGTGTTCTGATCAAGGCCGAGAAGGACGACATGGACGTCGGTTTGGCCGAGCGCGACGTGGTCGAGGCGGGCAAGGAGCTTGTCGCCAAGAATCCGGACGTCGGCGCCATCGTGCTCGAATGCACCAACATGCCACCTTATGCCGCCGCGCTGCAGGCCGAGGTCGGGTTGCCGGTCTATGACATCTATTCCATGATCACCTGGTTTCATGCTGGACTGCGCCCGCGCGCGTTCGCCTGATTCCGTCTGTCACAACCTCTGCTGTTGTTTACATTGCAATCGCCTCCGCAGCCCCGGTATATTGGGCTGTGTGCGGGCATGAATGCAGCTGATGATGAGCAACGTGGAACTGGCTTCCGATAGTATCGTCGATCGCGTCTATGAACAGCTCAAGGCGATGGCCGTGAGCTATGAGTTCAAGCCGGGCGAACGTCTCAACGAAGGCGAGCTGGCCAAGCGGCTTGGCGTCAGCCGTACGCCGCTGCGCGAAGCGCTCAACCGTCTCAACACCGAGGGCTTCCTGCGTTTCACGCCGGGCAAAGGCTTCTTCTGCCGCGAGCTCGATGCGCACGAAATCTTCGATCTCTACGAGTTGCGCAAGTCGATCGAGGTCGCCTCGGTCCGCCTCGCCATCAAGCGCGCCAAGGACGATGACATCGACGCGCTGCTGAGATTCCTCGAAGCCACCGGCCCCGATCCCGGCGAGCGTACATCGGTCGAGCTCGTCGAATTGGACGAGACCTTTCACGAACGGCTCATGGCGATGTCGAACAACGCCGAGATGCTGCGCGTTCTGCGCAACGTCAACGCCCGCATCCGCTTCGTGCGCTGGATCGACATGGACAGCATCAACCGCTCCAACACCCAGGCCGAGCACCGCTCGGTCGTCGAAGGGTTGAAGGCGCGTAACGAAGAAGCCTGCGTCTCGGTGCTGGAGAAGCACATCGATCGCCGCCTCGATCGCATCACTTCCGCGATCAAAGAAGGCTACGCGCAGATCTATATGCCGGCGGCGGCGAGGTCCGCGGGGAATTGAGGTCTTTGACTGCTCGGCAGGACCTGAGCGAGCGCCTCGTCCTTCGAGATGACCGCTTCGCGGTCTCCTCAGGATGAGGCTCAGCTGCATCGGTGCCCGTTGAAGCTGCTACCGCGTACTCCGCCCTCATCCTGAGGGCCCGCCAAAGGCGGGCGTCTCGAAGGTTGGGCCGCGCGGAAAACGCTTCCGGCCATGCGATCGGCCTGTCTCAGGCGGCAGAGAAAGACCCAGCTATACAATCCTTCAATACCAGCTCATGCCAGACGGTCAGAGCCTTCGCACGCAAACATCGCTAGCGTGCCGCCCGAAATTCACGGAGACACGCGGTGCATAGCCCAAAGCCCAATCCCGAAACGCGGAGCAGTGACGACTGGCCGTCCGAGCTCTATCGCATCCTCAAGGCCGCCGACGTCCAGCAGATGTCCTATGTGCCGGATGCCGGCCACAGCCAGCTGATCCGCATGTTCTCGGCCGACCGCGACGTCGCCACCAATGTGCTGACCACGGAAGAGGAGGGCATCGCCATTGCCGCGGGCGCCTGGCTCGGCGGCCAGCGCAGCGTGCTGCTGATGCAGTCGAGCGGCGTCGGCAATTGCATCAACATGCTGTCGCTGTCGGCGATCGGCCGCTTTCCGCTGCTGATCCTGGTGACGATGCGCGGCGAATGGGCCGAGTTCAACCCCTGGCAGGTGCCGATGAGCCGGGCGACGCAGCCTTCGCTGGAAGCGATCGGGCTGAAGGTGATGCGGGCGGAGACGGCGGAGGATCTGGTCGAGACGGTCGAGTCGGCCGCTTCGCTCGCCTATGAGTCCGACCAGCAGATCGCCGTCCTGATCGGGCAACGCCTGATCGGCAAGAAGAAGTGGTGATGTCGATGTCCGTTCCCTCTCAGCTCGATCGCCGTGCTGCCGTCGCGGCACTCCTGAAGAACCGCAAGGACACGCTGGTCGTTTCCGGCCTCGGCTCTCCCACCTACGACCTTCATTCCGTCGGCGACCACGACGGCAATTTCTATCTCTGGGGCGCCATGGGCGGCGCCGCGCTCATCGGGCTTGGATTGGCGCAGGCCCAGCCGGGCAAGCGCGTCCTCGCCTTGACCGGCGACGGTGAGCAATTGATGGGGATCGGCGGTCTCGCCACCATCGGCGTCGCGTGCCCGCGCAATCTCGACATCGTCGTGATCGACAACCAGCATTTTGGCGAGACCGGGATGCAGGCGAGCCATACCGGTCGCGGTGTCGATCTCACCGCGATCGCCGCAGCCTGCGGCTTTGCCGCAACCGCCACGTTGCGGACGCTCGAGGAGGTGCAAAGCCTCGCCGCGCAAATCGCCGAGCCGGCCGATGGTCCGCGGCTTTTTGTCATCAAGGTTGTGGCCGAAAATCCGCCGCGCTCGCTGCCCTCGCGCGATGCCGTCTTTATCAAGAACCGGTTCCGTGCTCATCTCGGCTTCGCGGCGGCTTGAACGGGTGCCCTCTCCGGGATAGCTCGCTGCAAAAGCAGCTATCCTGGAGTGAGACCCATGAAACTATCCGGCAAGGTTGCCGTCATCACCGGCGCAGCGCGCGGCATCGGCAAGGCCTGCGCAAAGCGGTTCCTCGATGACGGCGTCAAGGTGGTCATCTCTGACGTCGACACCGATGAGCTCAAGAAGACCGTCAACGAGCTAGGCAAGCCCAAGGAGCTCTACGCCGTGCCCTGCCACGTCGCGCGGCGCGCGGACGTCGATCGTGCGGTCGCGACTGCGGTCCGTGAGTTCGGCCGGCTCGACATCATGGTCAACAATGCCGGCGTCGCCCGCAACCGGGACATCCTGGAGATTACCGAGGAAGAATTCGACGAAATCATCGGCATCAATCTGAAGGGCGCGTTCTTCGGCGTGCAGGCCGCGGCGAAGCAGATGATCGCGCAAGGCAGCGGCGGCGTCATCATCAACATGTCCTCGGTGAACGCGCTGCTGGCGATCCCCGCGCTTGCGACCTACGCCATGTCCAAGGGTGGCATGAAGCAGCTGACCTCGGTCGCCGCTGTTGCGCTTGCCCCGCACAATATCCGCGTCGTCGCGGTCGGGCCGGGCACGATTTTGACCGACATGGTCGCGTCCTCCATCTACACCTCCGAGGATGCCCGCAAGACCGTGATGTCACGCACGCCGGCCGGCCGGGGCGGCGAGCCGAGCGAGGTCGCCTCGGTCGTCGCGTTCCTCGCCAGCGACGATGCGTCCTACATCACAGGACAGACCATCTATCCGGATGGCGGCCGGCTGATCCTGAACTACACGGTGCCGGTGAAGGACAAGTAGCGCTTACGACTTCACCGCGCCCGAGGTCATGCCGTCGATGAACTGGCGCTGCAGCAGCACGAAGATCGCGACGACCGGCAGCACGATCGTCACGGCAGCGGCGAGCATCTCGCCCCAGTCGGTCGAATACTGGCCGGTGAGGTTGTAGAAGCGCACGATCGCCGTGACATTGCTGTCGTTCTGCAGGAACGTCACGGCGATGACGAACTCGTTCCAGGCGTTCAGCCCGACGATGATGGCGACCGTGAGCAGCCCCGGCCGCATCATCGGCAGGATCACGTACCAGAAGGTCTGCCACGGCCTGGCGCCGTCGACCTGGGCCGCTTCTTCGAGCGCGACGGGGATCGCGAGCGCATAGGTGCGCAACAGGAAGATCGCGAACGGCGAGAACATCGCGGTGTAGATCAGCGCGACGGCCGGGATCGAATTCACAAGCCCAAGCTTCGCGAAGATGAAATAGAGCGGATAGAGGTAGAGCTGCACGGGCACGGTGATCGTGGCCATGAAGTAGAAGGTGATGAAGCGCCAGAATTTGCCCTTCTGCCGCGCCAGCACATAGGCGCAGGGCGTCGCGGTGATGCAGACCATCAGGATGGTGAGCGCCGCCACCTCGGCGCTGTGCAGCAGGCTGGGGCCGAGCTGGGCGTTGCGCCAGGCGGACGAGAAATTCTCCCAGTGCAACTGGGTCGGCAGCGCGAGCGGATTGCTGCCGATCTCGACCGTCGTCTTCAGCGCGTTCATCACGGCGAGCACGATCGGCAGCAGCGAGCTGAACGATGCGACGCCGATCAGCCCGAGGCTGAATGTCCTGCTCCAGCGATCTCCGATCATGTCGATTGCGCGTCGTCGGTGATCTGGAGCCAGAGATAGACCGCCGTGGCGCACAGACCGAACAGGCTCATGACGCAAGCCGCAGCCGCAGCCTGCCCGACATCGCCCTCGAAGAAGGCGTGGCGATAGGCAAACGTCGCCAGCACTTCGCTGCCATAGGCAGGCCCGCCGCGGGTGACGATGAAGATGAACTCGAACACCTGGAACGACCAGATCACAGTGAGGATCAGCATGAGCGTCAGCGTCGGGCGGATGCCCGGGATCAGCACGTAGCGGAACAGCTGGAGGAAGCCGGCACCATCGAGCCGTGCTGCCTCGATCTGCTCGACGCTGATCTGCCGCATCGCCGACAGGAAGACGACTGCAAGAAAGCCCCACCAGTGCCAGATGTCGACGGCCGCGACCGCATAGAGCGAGCGGTCGGGATCGGCGAGGGGATCGGAGATCGAAAAGCCGTGCTCGTTCAGCCAGGCTACGATGCCGGTCGCCGGGCTGAAGATCATGCCCTGGAAGATGCGCCCGGTGACCGCGACCGCGATGATGCGCGGCAGGAAGATGATGGACTGCACCACGATGCGCGCCTTCGGCGCCATCAGCAGCGCTGCAGCCATCACCAGCGCAAGGCAGACCGGCACGGTGAGGAAGATCGCGGTCCAGATGAAATTGTTGGTCAGCGCCGACCAGAACACGGGGTCGGCGACCATATTCTGGAAATTGGCGAGGCCCGCCCATACCGGCGTGCCGACACCGTCCCACATGAAGAACGCCGCCGTGAATGTCAGCACGGCGGGCACCAGGATGATGCAGATATTGATCAGCAGCGCCGGTAGCGCGAACAGCCACATCTTGAGATCAGGCCGTCCGCGGCGGCAGCGGCGGTACCTTGCCTTCCTTCGCTTCCTGGCTGAACAGCGTCTGCATCCGCGTCAGGTAAGCATCCGCTGTGATCTTGTTGAGCCAGACCTGCTCGATGCCCTCGATCAGATAGGAATTGGTGGCACCCGGCCAGAATGTCCAGGTGGTGAAGCCGTACTGGCCCTTGCTGAAGGCCTCGTGCAGATTCGCGACGGTCTTCTCGAACAGGGGATAGCCGATGCCGCTCAGCATGTCCGGCGGCAGGTCCTTGACCGGCAGCGCCCATTTTCCGGGCCAGTCGCGGTTCATGGTCTCGTAGAATTTGCGTGTCAGCATGAACTCGAACACGGCGGCCGCGCCCTCGGCGTTCTGCGAGGTCTTGGCGATCGACAGCGTTGCGCCGCAGGCAAGATGCACCAGCGGTCCCGTGAAGGCCGAGCCGAGGCTCGGCGTCGGCATCACGTCCATCACGGTGTCGGGCTTCGACATGCCGTAGGACTTGGTGCCGAACGACCAGGTGCCGCCCAGCGCCATCGCGGACTTGCCGTTCACGACCTGCAAGAAACTCTGCTCAATCGTGAGCGAGAAGTAGTTCTTGCCGAAATAACCCTTGTTGTACCAGGCCTTTGATAGCTCGACGGCCTCGACAAAGGGCGGCGCGGTCCAGGGCAGCTCACCCGCGAGTGCCTTGCGGACGATGTCGGGGCCGGCGACGTTGTTGAAGAACACCGTCATCAGCCACTCGTTGACGCCCTTCCAGTCGGCATTGCCGGCGCCGAAGGGGATGATGCCCTTGGCGAGCGCGGCGTCGGCGACTTCTTCCATCTCCTGCCGGTTGGTCGGCAGTTTCCAACCGTTCTGCTTGAACAGCTCCTTGTTGTAGAACAGGTGCATCGATTCATAGTCGCGCGGCAGCGCGTAGAGTTTTCCGCCATAAACGCTGGTGTTGAGCAGCGGCGCAAGGAAGCGGTCCTTCCACTTGTACCTCTCGGCGAAATCGTCGAGCGGCAGCACCTGGCCGGCATTGGCGATCGCGGTGAGATAGGCGGGTCCTGCGGTCTGCACGATGTCAGGGCCATTGCCGGCGACGAGGGCGACCTTCAGCAGGTTGTTGACCGCCGCGCCCTTCACTTCCATCTGCAGCAGATATTTGTCCTGCGAGGCATTGAAGGCCTCGACCAGATCGTTGCGCAGCGCGGCTTGGCCGTCTGAGTTCGCCTGACCGAACCAGAAGGTCACGACCTTGCGCGCGTCCTCGGCGCGGGCGCTACGCGGCAGATTGGCTGCAAGCGCGGCGGCAGGAATGGCGGCGACAAGCTGGCGTCGGGTCATGGTCATGGCGATGAACCTCGGTTTCCTCGGGCGCAAATAGCGATTGTTGATTTTGCTTTAGTAATACGTATAACTAAGCGGAATGACGACGTCAACAACGAGGACGACGCGGGGGAAGGGGCGCGACAAAGCGGCGCCGGCCCGCCCCACGCAGAAGGATATTGCACTCGCGGCCGGCGTTTCGCAGGCCGCGGTGTCGCTCGTCCTGAACAAGGCGGAGACGCCGTCCGTTCCGCCGGCGACGCGGACGCGCATCCTCGAAGTCGCCGAAGGGCTCGGCTATCGGCCGAACCATCTGGCGCGGATGCTGCGCAGCGCGCGCACCATGACGTTTGCCTGCGTCATCCCTGACATCACCAACCCGTTCTATCCGGGTCTCGTTCGCGGCTTGCAGACGGTCGCGGCGCCTGCCGGTTACGACGTGCTGATCTTCGACACCGACGGACGGCCGGAGCGCGAGGCCCGCGCGATCGACTGGCTGCTGCAGGGGCGCGCCGACGGCGTGGTCGCCACGTTCTTTCATCTGCGCGTGCCGCAACTCGCGGTGCTCGCGCGAAAAGGCATTCCGCTGGTGCGGCTGGAAAGCCAGCACAAGCCGGACGGCCCGCTCGCGATCGACAGCGTCTATATCGACAATGCGGAAGCCGCCGCCGCGATGACGCGGCTGCTGATCGCGCGCGGGCATCGCCGCATCGCCATGATCCAGGCCGAGTTCGGTCCGAGCCAGCGTCGGGCGCAGGGTTACAGCGCGGTGATGCGGGAGGCGGGGCTCGCGCCCGACTTCGTCACGGACAGCGCCTATTCGGAGGAATCCGGCGCGCGCGCGATGACGCGGCTGCTCCAACGCAAGGGCGAGCGGCCGACCGCGGTGTTCGGCGCCAGCGACGTGCTGGCGCTCGGCGCGATGGAGGCGGCGCGCAATGCCGGGCTCTCGATTCCCGGCGATATCGCGATCGCAGGCTTCGACGACATTCCGGTCGCCAAGCTGCTCGGCCTCACAACGGTGCGGCAGCCGGAGTTCGACCTTGGCGCGCTTGCGGCGGAGACGCTGGTGAGACGATTGCAGCCGGGCGGGTTCGGATCGCCCGGCAAGAGCCATGAGCTGAAATTCGAGATCATGAAACGCTCGTCGGTCTGACCGGGCTAGACGATTGAACGTGGGAGTGAACAAGTGACGGCAATTCCTCATGACTACGCGGAGCGCGTCTATGCCGGCGTGCTCGGCAAGCTCATCGGCGTCTATCTCGGCCGGCCCTTCGAGGGATGGACCTATGAGCGCATCATGAAGGAGCTCGGGCCGATCAATTATTACGTTAACGAGCGCCGCGACGTCGCGCTGCGCTCGCATCATCTCGTCGTCACCGACGACGACGTTTCCGGCACCTTTGCGTTTCCGCGTGCGCTCGCGGACAACGGCTATCCAAAACGCCTGACCGCGAAGCAGGTCGGCCAGGCCTGGCTCAACTACATCGTCGAGGAACGCGCCGTGCTGTGGTGGGGCGGCATCGGCAATTCCACCGAGCACACCGCCTATCTCCGCCTGAAGTCCGGCATCCCGGCGCCGCAGAGCGGTTCGATCGAGCTGAACGGCGCGACCGTGGCCGAACAGATCGGCGCGCAGATCTTCATCGACGGCTGGGCGATGGTGAGCCCCGGCAATCCCGAGCAGGCCGCCTATCTCGCCGACCAGGCCGGACGCGTCAGTCATGACGGTGAATCCGTGCACGCTGCAAAGCTGCTCGCCGCCATGGAGGCGCAGGCCTTCGTCGAGCGCGACGTGCAGAAGCTGATCGACACAGGCCTTGCCTTCGTGCCGAAGGACGCGCTGATCCGTCGCGTGGTCAACGACGTGCGTGAGTGGCACGCCGGCGACAACAGCAACGATTGGGAGCGCACCCGCGCGCTGATCGCCGGGCGTTACGGCTACGACAAATTCTACGGCAATTGCCACGTCGTGCCCAACCACGCGCTGATCATCCTGGCGACGCTTTACGGCGAGAACAGTTTTCAGGACGCGATGCGCATCGCCAACACGGCCGGCTGGGACACCGACTGCAATTCCGGCAATGTCGGCTGCCTGTTCGGCATCCGCACTGGATTGGCCGGCCTCGACGCCGGGCCGGACTTCCGCACGCCGATCGCCGACCGCATGTATATCTCGACCGCCGACGGCGGCGCCGCGATCACCGATGCTGTGATCGAAACGCAATCGCTGGTCGCGGCGGGGCTTGCGCTGGCGGGGGCGCCGGCACTTGCGGTGGCCAAGGATGGCGCGCGCTTCAACTTCAATTTTCCGGGCAGCTTGCAAGGCTTCCACAACAAGGGCGGCTCGCCGGCGCGGCTGCACGGGGTCGAGCTCAGCAACGTCGCAGGCCATAGCCGCAATGGCGAGCGCAGCCTCGCGATCGACTTCCGCCGCCTCGCGCCCGGGCGTGTGGCGCGCATCGCCAGCCCCACCTTCTTCGACAAGGAGGTGTTTACGATGCCGACCTATCAGCTGGTGTCGTGTCCGACGCTGTATTCGGGCCAGCGCGTCGAGTGCCGGCTGGAGTCGGAAACAGACAGCGGCACGGTCGCGGTGCGCTTGTTCGCCAGCGTCTACGACGAGCACGACGAGTTGGTGCAGATCCATGGCGATGCGCAGGAGCTCACCGGTGGCTGCGAGGCCCTGCTGAGCTGGCAGGTGCCGGAGACGCACGCCTATCCGATCTTCGAGATCGGTGTCGAGATCGAGACGCGCGACTCGCTCGGTGTCGACGGCACGCTTTATCTGGACTACCTGACCTGGGGCGGCGCGGCCAATACCGTGCTGAAGCGGCCGGACAACAATGTCAGCACGATGTGGAAGCACGCCTGGGTCAACAATGTCACCCAGTTCCAGACCCGCTGGGAAGGCCTGCGCGTCACCAATGGCGATGGCGTCGGCTTCATCGCGCAGGGCTCGCGCGACTGGAAGGACTATCGCGTGACCTCGGAGATCACGCCGCTGTTGGCAAATGCCTGGGGGCTTGCCGCGCGCGTGCAGGGACGCGAGCGCTATTATGCGCTGATGTTCGATCGCACTGAGGGTGGCCGTGTGCGCCTGGTCAAGCGCGTGCATGACGAGGTCGTGCTGGCGAGCGAACGTTTCGCCTGGGAGCTCGATCGCAAATACAAGGTCGAGCTGCGCGTGGTCGGCGGCGAGATCGAAGCCCATGTCGACGGCAGGACGCTGTTCAGCGTGCAGGACACCGGCGACCTGCCGTTGACCGGCGGCGCGGTCGCGTTGGTGGTCGACAGCGGATCGATCTCGGCAGAAGAGGTGAGCGTGGCGGCGCTCTAGCGGCGGTGGGTTTTCTTACCTCTCCCGCTTGCGGGAGAGGTCGCGCCGAAGGCGCGGGTGAGGGTTTTCTCCTCTAGGGGATTGCCCCGTTGCGGATATACCCTCTCTCCAACCCTCTCCCGCAAGCGGGAGAGGGGGCGCACCGCGGAGTTGGCTCTAGCGGTGGTCACCCCGCGGCGATCGTCATGCCGTAGCCGAGCCGCTTCGAGATGTGGCCGGCGCAGTCGCGCAAGGCATGGGCGATGGGGCTGTCCCAGCGCGCATCAAAAGTGCCTTCCGGTCCCATCGCGGTGATCACCAGCGCGACATGGCCGGCATGGTCGAACACCGGCGCGGAGAACGCGTTGACGCCGGGGAGGGGATCGCCAAGCGCGCGGGCGAGGCCGTGCTTGCGGACTTCAGCGAGCATCTCGGCGACCTTGGCGCCTTTCACTGCGCGCTTCGGATTGTAGCCGACGCCGTGACGATCAAGCCCGCTTTCGAGCGCAGCGTTGATCGTCTTCTCCGGCAGGAAGGCTGCGAAGGCGCGGCCGGTCGCGGTTTCCAGCAGCGCCATCACCGAGCCGGCGCGCATCACGATGTGCACGGGCTGGCCGGGCTCCTCCAGCTGCACCACGGTCGGGCCATGTGTGCCCCAGACCGCGAGCGAGACCGCGTGCCCGATCTGGCTTGCGAGGCCTGCGATTTTCGGCTGCGCGATCCTCACACCGGACAGACGTCGCAGGCTGATGAGGCCGAGCTCGAGCGCCAGCGCGCCGATCTCGTAGCGGCCGGTGGTCTCGTCCTGCTCGATCAAGCCAATGCGCGAGAAGCTGGCGAGATAAGGATGCGCCTTGGCAGGCGTCATGCCGGCCTCGCGCGCGAGATCGCGCAGCATCATCGGCTCACCGCTTTTGGCGAGCGCACGGAGCAATTCTCCGCCGACCTCGATCGACTGGATGCCGCGGCTTTCTCTCTTCATGCGCCTCCTGGCGTATGGTTACGCCGCGTCGCGCTTGGCGGCGCTGTCGGCGAGATGACGGCCGGCAATGTAGCCGAAGGTCAGCGCCGGCCCAAGCGTGATGCCGGCGCCGGGATAATTGCCGCCCATGATGCTCGCCATGTCGTTGCCGGCGGCATAGAGCCCGGGAATCACCCGACCCTCGGCGTCGAGCGCGCGTGCGTTCTCGTCGGTGACGATGCCGGCATAGGTGCCGAGATCGCCGATCACCATCTTGATGGCGTAGAACGGGCCGTTCTCGATCGGTGCGATGCAGGGATTGGGGCCGTGCATGGCGTCGCCCTGGTAGCGGTTATAGGCTTTTGAACCCTTGCCGAAGGCGGCATCGTGCCCTTGCGGCGCGGTCACATTGAACTGCTTGACGGTGTCGGTGAACGTCTTCGCGTCGATCCCGGCCTTCGCTGCGAGCGCTTCGAGCGTCTCGCCGCGCATGAGATAGCCGGTGTTGAGATGATGACCGAGCGGCATCGGGAACGGCGGCACGCAGCCGAGTCCGTATTTGCGTAGCGTCGGGTGATCGCAGACGAGATAGGCCGCAATCTCCTCCCCGGGCTTGGCCGCCTTGATCATGGCCTGGACGAAGTCGTGATAGGAATTGCCTTCATTGGCAAAACGCCTTCCGTCGCGCATCACCGCGATCACGCCGGGCTTGGCGCGGTCGATGAAATGCGGCATCACGCCCTTCGAGCCGTCCTTGCGTGTGGTCAGCGATACCGGCACCCAGGCTGCCGCATTCGGCAGGCGATCCTCGACATGCCCGCCGGCGCTTTCCGCGAGACGCAGGCCGTCGCCGGTGTTGCCGGTGGGGCCGGGCGAATAATGCTCGTTGCCGGTCGGCGCGTGCGGAAACATCTTCTTGCGCCGTTCGACATCGTGCGGAAAGCCGCCGCAGGCGAGCACGACGCCCTGGCGCGCGCGAACGCGCACGTCGCGTCCCTCGCGCGAAACGATCGCGCCGGTGACGGTGCCGTTCTCGACCGTCAGCTCGCGCACCGGCGATGACAGCCACATCGGAATCTTCAAATCCTGCGCGGATTTTGCCAGGCGCCCGGCCAGCGCATTGCCGTTGGTCAAGGTCATGCCGCGGCCGTAGCGCAGCACGTCCATCAAATGCCGCGACAGGCGTTTTGCGACGTAGACCGCCGACGTCAGCGACTGCGTCACCCGCATGAAATGGATGATCTCCTTGCCGGATCCGAGCATCATGCCGAACACCGTGAGCTCAGGCAGCGGCATGCCGAGCGTCTCGATCTGCTCGCCAAGCTCGCGGCCGTCGAATGGCCGCGTCACCATCGAGCGGCCGCCCTGCGTGCCGCCGGGCGCTTCGGCATGATAGTCCGGAAACACCAGCGGCATGTCGAAGCGCAAGGACGTCTTGGTGGTGAAGAAATCGACTGCTTCAGGGCCGGCGCTGAGGAATGCATCAACCCGCGCGGCGTCAAAATTGTTGCCGGCCTCGTACCGCAGATAGGTGCGTGCCTGCTCCGGCGTCTCCTCGATGCCGTAGGCCTTCGCCAGCGACGTGCCGGGAATCCAGAGCCAGCCGCCGGAGCGGGCGGTGGTGCCGCCGAAGCGCGGCTCCTTCTCCACGATCAGCACGTCGAGACCGCGATAGCGCGCGGTGATCGCGGCCGACATGCCGGAGCAGCCCGATCCGGCCACGAGCACATCGCACTCGTAAGTCTCAATTGCGTTGCGCTCGTTGCCAGTCATCTGGGCCTCACTTCTTCAACAGCGGACATTTGGATTCGGAGACCGGGCGATAGGCGTCCTCGCCCTTCACGGTCTTCACGATCTCCAGATAGTCCCAGGGCTCCTTGGACTGCTCGGGCGTCTTCACCCGGGCCAGATACATGTCGCGGATGACGCGGCCGTCCTCGCGCAACTTGCCGCCGTGAACGAACGTGTCCTCGATCGGCAGCTCGCGCATCTTGGCCATCACCTTGGCCGGATCGTCGGTACCGGCGGCCTTGATGCCTTTGAGATAATGCAGCACCGAGCCGTAGACGCCGGTCTGGATCATGGTCGGCATCACATTGGTGCGGGCGAAGAACTTCTTCGACCAGGCGCGGGTCGCCTCGTCCATGTTCCAGTACGACGCCGTCGTCATGTAGGTGCCCTGCGCGGATTTAAGCCCGATCGCGTGCACGTCGGTGTCGAACATCAACAGGCCAACCAGTTTCTGACCGCCCTGGACCAGGCCGAACTCGCCGGACTGCTTGATGGCGTTATCGGTGTCCTGGCCGGCATTGGCGAAGGCGACCACATCAGCCTTGGAGCTTTGCGCCTGCAGCGCGAACGAGGAGAAGTCTGCCGTGTTGGTCGGATGCTTGACGCCGCCCAGCACCTTGCCGCCCATCTCGTTGATGAAACGAGTGGCGTCCTTCTCGAGCTGCTGGCCGAAGGCATAGTCCGCGGTGATGAAGTACCAGGACTTGCCGCCTTCCTTGATCACGGCCGAGGCCGTCACCTTGGACAGCGCGTAGGTGTCGTAGGTGAAGTGTACGGTGTTCGGGCTGCACAGCTCGTCGGTGAGCGAGCTCGCGCCGGGGCCGGAGAGCAGCGCGATCTTGTTGCGCTCGCGCACCATGTTGTGCACGGCGATCGCGATGCCGGAATTGGGGATGTCGACGACGGCGTCGACCTTGCCGTTGTCGAACCAGCCGCGCACGATCTGCACGCCGACGTCGGTCTTCATCTGGTGGTCGGCGCTGATGATCTCGATCGGCTTGCCGAGCACGGTCGGCCCGAACTCTTCCACCGCCATCTTGGCGGCCTCGACCGAGCCCGGCCCGCTGTTGTCGCGGCCCCAGCTCGACAGATCCGTCAGCACGCCGATCCGCACCACGTCGTCGGAGACTTGCGCGCTCGCAGCAGACGTCATGATCGTCGAAGTCATGGCCGCGAGCATGGCGCAGGCCAAAAGCCCTCTCATCGTCGTTCCCTCTCTTTTATGGGCCACTTGGCGCGGCCGGTTGTTCTGGCGGCAAATTAGATATTAGCGAATAAGTTTGTCAATGGCGAATAAGAGCGCGGACGTGTTGAGGCCGCCGCGTGAAAATCCCGCATTGTGATCTTGGGCAGAGACCGCACGCGGGTAAGTTGCAACGGTCTTTCCGATTGGCCATGATGCCGTCTGGAATTCTTGGGGCGCATGGCAATGACGGCAGCAACGGGGGTCTCCGCTGCGGCGGAGCGATCGACGACGGCGCATGTGGTGTGGGCAAGTGCGCTCGGCACCGCGATCGAGTGGTACGACTTTCTCATCTACGGCACGGCCGCAGCCCTCGTGCTCAACAAGCTGTTCTTCCCGAGTTTTGACCCGTTCGTCGGCACGCTGGCGGCGTTCTCGACCTATGCGGTCGGCTTCGTGGCGCGGCCGATTGGCGGCGCCATCATCGGGCATTACGGCGATCGGCTCGGTCGCAAGACAATGCTGGTCGCGACCATGATCGCGATGGGGCTCGGCACCTTCCTGATCGGCTGCCTGCCGACCTATAGCCAGATCGGCCTCTGGGCGCCGGTCCTGCTCGTCATCCTCCGTTTCATCCAGGGCATCGGCCTCGGCGGCGAATGGAGCGGCGCGGTAGTCATGGTGGCCGAGCACGCGGGCAATCGGCGCGGCTTCTATGGCAGCCTGGTGCAGATCGGTTTTCCCGTCGGTGTCGCCGCCTCCACCGGCATCTTCGGGCTGATGACGCAATTGCCCGAAGCGGACTTTTTGAGCTGGGGCTGGCGCGTGCCGTTCCTGATCAGCATTCTGCTGGTCGGCATCGGCTTCGTCGTGCGGCTCAAGCTCGCGGAGACGCCGCACTTCAAGGAGGTGGTCGAGCGCAAGGAGGTGCTGGCGCAGCCGGTGTGGGAGGTGATCCGCCGTGACTGGCGCAGCTTCCTGCTGGCGATCGGCATCACGGTGTCGGAAGTCGGGCTCGCTTATCTCCTCACCGTCTTCACCGTGGTCTATGCCACGACCAAGCTCGGCCTGCCGCGTCAGGTGATCCTGAATGCGGTGGTCTATGCCGCGATCGTCGAATTCGCGACGCTGCCGCTGGCGGGCTGGCTGTCCGATATCTTCGGCCGCAAGGCGCTCTATCTCGCCGGCGGCGTGTTCTCGGTGGCGCTGGCGTTTCCGCTGTTCTGGTTCCTCGACACCAGAGAGCCGGTGCTGATCACGCTCGCGCTCGTGGTCACGATGACGCTGACGCATGCGCTGCTGTTCGGACCCAAGGCGGCGTTCATGCCGGAGCTGTTCCGCACCCAGGTGCGCTACAGCGGCGCCTCGCTCGGCGCAAATGTCGCAGCCGCGTTGAGCGGCGGCTTCTCGCCGCTGATCGCGACCGCGCTGCTCGCCTGGGCCGGCTCGTACTGGCCGGTGTCGCTCTACATCATCGCGCTGTCGATCATCACGATTGTTGCGACGCTGATGGCGCCGGAGACCGCGCGCGACACGCTAAAATCCTGAGAGCGGCTAACGGCAGGCAGGATTCGCGGCTGCTGGAAATACCAGAAAGGTGATGCTCGCCGGCGCCAGCCGGATCGGGCCCGCGGCTGCGGCGCTTGGCACAAGCGGGGGCAGCTCGTCATCGGCACTCTGAGCGAGCGTCCTGCCGTTCAGCTGCAAGGTCGCGCTCCGCAGCCGCGTCGCATGCAACGTGTAACGCTCGCCGGGGTATGACAGCGTCAGGGTAGATGATGCGTGCCGTGACGCGTTGATTGCGAGCACGGTCACGACGCCCCGCATGCCCGGATGGCAATGCGCGTAGATATGGAGATCCGGCGTGGCGACCGAGTTCGCATCGAGCACGGTCTTTCCCATCAGCCGATGCCAGAGCAGCGCGCCCCAATAGCTGGGACGCGGATGGAAAGTTGTCTCTTCGAGCAAGCCGTAATCGCTGGCGGCCAGCGTGTTATGCATCACCACCTGAACGCCGGCTCGCGCCAGCCGACCGTGCTGGTCGAGATAGCGGAAGGTGTCGAGAAACGTCTTGTCCCAGCGGTTGCCGCCGCAGGCCGCGTCCGCTGTCTCCGTCAGCCAGATCGGTTTGCCCGGCTCGAATGCGTCGCGCAGGGCCCGGTAGATCGCGAGAGTCGCCTCGGTGCGCGCCAGCCATTGCCCGGAAAGCGCCTGCGCCGGATCGTCGCGACCGCCGCAGCGCGGCGAGAGCGTGTTGTAGTGATGATAGGAGAAACGGTCGATACCGTGGCCGGATGCGGCGAGCAGATCGCGCGTGGTGATGCCCGACTCGGATGGCGAGGGCGCGTCGCCGATTGAACCCGGCCCGACGATCAACGTGTCAGGTGCCGCGCGTTGCATCCATTCGCGAAAAATCCTGAAGTCGCGGCCATAGGCCTTCGCATCATATCCAGGCGGTGCACCGTTCGCCGCGGCGAGTGTCGGCTCGTTCATGAATTCCACCGCCGCGATGTGGCCATCCAGCGAACGCGTCGCGTCGATTAGGCGCTGCGCCTGATCGGTCTTCCAAATGCCATCGGCATCGCGGCTGCCCGGACTGATCGCGAAGGAGGTGACGATCTCCGCGTCGACCGCGCGCGCGAAATCGATCACGCCACGCCACTGTTGGTGGCTCAGCACGGAGTCGAATCCCGATGGCGGCTTGCCCGGCGCATCGTCCGTGTCGGCAAAGAATGTCGCATTGGCCCAGGTGCCGCTCACGCGCAGATAGGCGGGCGCCAGCGCGGCGGCGAGCTTGCGCAGCCGTGCATTGGCAAGATCGATTGGTGATCTCGCGCTGTAACGATCTCGCTCATCGAACGCGCGCATCGTTCGCGGATAGGGCTTCCAGAACCGCCCGCCGGTCACCTCCACCATCTCGATATTGTAGGATTGAAAGCGCGCATCGATCGTGCCGATCGCCTTGAGCTTTTCCGGCGCAATAGACACATCGTCGGCGTGTGCCGCGCACAACCTTGCGGCAGCGAGCAGCGCAATTGTTGTCGCACCTGCTGCGCGAACGAGCCAGTGCGATCGAAGTCCGCGCCTTGCATACACGCCCTGATGCCTTCTTATGCGCCACTGCCGAAACCAAATGCAACGGCCTGATCCATTAGCCGCGTTTATACGGCGAATTTTTACTTCCAATTTTACTTCGCGAAATCCCGCCCCTAGCCTCAGGCGCAATGATCACATAAGCAGCCGATCAATGGCGATCGGTGCGAGCGTTCATCGTAACCAATGAGGGTTGCCATGTCTGATGAGACCAAGGGGACGTTCACTTCCGATCCGGCGGGAACGGAGGCCAAAACAGGCGTCAAGTCGACGAAAAAGCTGAGCCGGCGCACGCTGTTGAAGGGTGCGGCCGCCGTTGCGGGCGCAGCCGTTGGATCGGATGCAATCCGCGGATTCCCGACCATCTGGGCGCAGGAGATCAAGGACATCGAGCTGCGCCATGTCGGCGTGTCCTATTCGGTGGTGAAGGCGATCGGCGACCAGGCCGCCAAGGATCTCGGCTTCAAGGTGACGATGCAGAACCTCGACACCTCCGCCGCCATCAACCGCTTCATAAGCCAGCCTAATACGGTCGATATCGCCGATCTCGAGGGCTGGCAGGCCAAGCTCGCCGCCAAGCGCAGCGTGATTCAGGGCATCGAGGTCAAGAAGATCAAGGAGTTCGACAACATCCTGCCGATCTTCACCAAGGGTGAGATCGACGGCCACAAGATCCCGCGCCAGGGCATCTCGCCCTATGAAGCCATGTACATCTCCAAGCCGGACTCGACCGACCTCCACGACGGCGTCACCGAATGGGCGACCTTCCTGCCGCAGGTCTACAACGCCGACTCCATCGGCTATCGCCCCGACCTCGTCGGCCACGAGGTGACCGAGTGGAAGGACCTGATCGATCCGAAGTTCAAGGGCAAGGCCGCGATCCTCGATGTGCCCGCGATCGGCATCATGGATGCCGCGCTCTGCTTCGAAAGTGCCGGGCTGATCAAGTACGGCAACAAGGGCAACATGACCAAGGAGGAGATCGACTTCACCTGCAACAAGCTGATCGAGCTGAAGAAGCAGGGCCAGTTCCGCGCGACCTGGACCACTTTCGACCAGTCGGTGCAGCTGATGGCCGCAGGCGAAGTGGTGATCCAGTCGATGTGGTCGCCGGCGGTTGCCGCGGTGCGCGTGAAGGAAATCCCCTGCGTCTACGCGCCCGTGAACGTCAAGAACGGCAAGGAAGGCTATCGCGGCTGGTGCAACGGCATGGGCCTGATGAAGCATCTCTCCGGCAAGAAGCTCGACGCCGCCTACGAATATCTCAACTGGTATCTCTCGGGCTGGCAGGGCGGCTTCGTCGGCCGCTACGGCTACTACAGTCCTGTGCCGTCGACGGCGAAGAAGTTCCTGACCGCTGCCGAATGGGATTTTTGGTACGACGGCAAGCCGGCGCCGGAAGTCATCAACGATCCCTACGGCGTTGCGATGGAGAAAGCCGGCACCAAGCGCGACGGCGGCTCGTTCCTCGACCGCGTCAAGAACATCTCGTGCTGGAACACGCTGATGGATGAAGCGGCCTACATGAACAAGCGCTGGAACGACTTCAAAGTGGCCTGAAACCTGCTTTCCCTGACCCAAGCGATGCACCGGCGCCGTCACGCGCCGGTGCGGCAAGATCGACTTCGAGGCATTTGCTGATATGCAGCCAAGTTCGAGCTCAGCTCAAGCTCCATCGCGTTCCAATCTCGCCGGCTGGCTTTATGTGTCGCCGCTGGTTCTGGTGCTCGTGCCGTTCTTCGTGGCGCCGATCCTGGTCGTGCTCGCAGCGAGCTTCTTCGCCACCGACGGCTTTGGCGGGCTGACGCCGGGCTTCACGCTGGCAAGCTATGTCGAGGTGCTGCATTCGGCGCTGACGCTGAAACTGTATCTGGCGACCATCAAGTTCACCGTGTTGACCTGGGTCTTCACGCTGATCATCGGCTTCTTCGTCGCCTATTTCCTGGTGTTCCACGTGCGCAACCAGTTGCTGGCGATCGGCCTGTTCCTGCTGTGCACGGTGCCGTTCTGGACCTCGAACATCATCCGGATGATTTCCTGGATCCCGCTGCTCGGCAAGGAAGGCCTGATTAATCAGGCGCTGCTGGCGATGGGCGTCATCCATCAACCGCTGGAAGTATTGCTGTTTTCCGACCTCGCCGTCGTCATTGCCTATGTCCACCAGCTCACGATCTTCATGATCGTGCCGATCTTCAATTCCATGGCGCGGATCGACAAGAAGCTGATCGAGGCCGCGATCGACGCCGGCGCCAGCCGCTTCGACATCATGCGCCTGATCGTGGTGCCGATGTCCAAGAGCGGCATCGCGCTCGGCACCATCTTTGTCGTCTCGATCGTGATGGGCGATTTCTTCGTGGTCAAGGTGATGTCCGGCGGCGGCTCGGCCTCCGTGGTCAGCGCCTTCTACGAAGACGTCGGCGTGCTGCAATATCCGACCGCGGCGGCAAGCGCCGTGCTGCTGACGCTGGTGCTGGTCGCGATCGTCTCGCTGATCCTGCGCACGGTCGATATCCGGCAGGAGATCACGCGATGAGCGCGGTTCTCGCCGACATGCCCGAAACGGTTGCGCCCGCGACGTCCAAGGCGATCGCGCCGAGCAAAGGCGGGCGTCCCTGGACGTTCTACGTGCTGGCCACACTCTTTGGCCTCTACGTGATCGCGCTCTACGGCCCGATGTTCTGCATCTACATCCTGTCGTTCCAGGATATCCGCGGCGGCCTGGTGTTTCCGATGAAGGGCCACTCGCTGCACTGGTTCGTCGATCTCTTCACCCAGGTACGGACCGGCGACGTCAAAGGTTCGTTCGACCGCTCGATCAAGCTTGCGGTCATCGTCACTGTCATCACGGTGGTGGTGTCGTTCCTCGCCGGCCTCGGATTCCGCAAGCGGTTTCGCGGCGACACTTTTGTTTTCTACATGATGATCGGCAGCCTGGTCGCGCCCGGCCTCGTGCTCGGCCTCGGCACGGGTCTCCTGTTCCAGGCGCTCGGCCTGAATGCGAGCTGGTACAGCTCGGCGCTTGGCGCGCAGCTGTCCTGGACGCTGCCGTTCGGCGTGCTCGTGATGTTCGCGGTGATGTCGCGCTTCGACCATGTCTGGGAGGAGGCGGCCTACGACCTCGGCGCCAGCCGCTGGCAGTCGATCCGGCTGGTGATGATCCCGGTGCTCGCACCCGGCCTCGTCGCGGTCGCGCTGTTCGGGTTCACGCTGTCCTACGACGAGTTCGCCCGCAGCCTCCAGACGGCCGGCTCGCTGAATACACTGCCGCTGGAGATCTGGAGCATGACGCTGAACGTCACCTCGCCCTCGCTTTATGCGCTCGGCACGGTCACCACCATCGTTTCCTTCATCGTCATCGGCGCGAGTCTCGGCAGCATCGTGCTGATCCAGAAGAAGCGCGGCAGCCAGGCCAAGGGTTGAGCAAGGGTTGATTTGGGAATGAAGAACGATCGCGGCGATATCGAACTGGCAGGCGTCTGCAAGAGCTTTGACGGCGCGACCTATGTGGTCGACGGCGTCAATCTCAGGATCGCAGACGGTGCCTATTGCTGCTTCATCGGTCCCTCCGGCTGCGGCAAGACCACGATTTTGCGCATGATCGCGGGCCATGAAGACCCGACCGCGGGTGAGATCGTGATCGGCGGCCAGAACGTCGTTGGCCTCGCCCCGGTGCAGCGGCGCACCGCGATGATGTTCCAGTCCTACGCGCTGTTCCCGCATCTGACGGTCCGTGAGAACATCGCCTTTGCGCTGCGCGTGCGCGGCATGTCCAAGACCGACCGCCTGCGCGCTGCGGATGCCATGATCGAGAAGGTGCGGCTGACGCAATTCGCCGACCGCCTGCCGGCGCAGCTCTCCGGCGGCCAGCAGCAGCGGGTCGCGCTGGCGCGCGCCGCGATCACCGAGCCGCGCGTGTTGCTGCTCGACGAGCCGCTGTCCGCGCTCGACGAGCAGCTCCGGGTGCAGATGCGCCAGGAGCTGCGACGGATGCAGCAGGAGCTCGGCATCACCTTCATTCACGTCACCCACACCCAGCTCGAGGCGATCGCGCTGGCGGATCTCGTGGTGGTGATGGAGCAGGGCAAGATCAAGCAGGCGGGCGCGGCGCGCGATGTCTACGCCCATCCACACGATCGCTATGTCGCCGAGTTCATGGGCGGCCAGAACGTGCTCTCCGGTCGGGTCGAGAAGGTCAACGGCGCCAGCTTCACGCTCGCGCAGGTCGCGCCGGATGGCATAGAAGTGCCGCTTCAGGCGCGCCCGACCGTCAGCGTGGGCGACAAGGTCGATATCGCCGTGCGCCGCGACGACGTTGCGCTGGTCAGGCCGGGCCGGGACTTGCCGCCCGGCTATACCACGTCGCTGCCGAGCCGCGTGCTGGCGATCGAATACCAGGGCTATTTCGTCAAGGTCATGCTCGACACCGTGCCGGACGACGAGTTCGTGGCCTACGTGCCGGAAAAGACCTTCTTCGCAGATCCCTTCACCGTCGGCGATGTCGTCATGGCCACATGGGCCACCGGCAGCGCGCTTCCACTCGCCTAAAGCCCCGTCGCGCAGGAGTATGACCTTGCAGATATCCTTCACACTCAACGGCCGGCCCACCACCGTGGATGTCGAACCCGCGACGCTCGTCACCGAGCTGCTGCGCGAGCAGCTCAATCTCACGGGCACCCATATCGGCTGCGACACCAGCCAGTGCGGCGCCTGCGTGGTGCATCTCAACGGTCTGCCGGTGAAGAGCTGCACGCTGCTGGCGCCCGCGCTCGATGGCGCGACCTTGCTCACCATCGAAGGTCTGCAAGGAGCGCCCGGCTCGAACCAGATGCATCCGATGCAGGAGGCGTTTCGCGAGCATCACGGCCTGCAATGCGGCTTCTGCACGCCCGGCATGCTGATGACCGCGGTCGCGCTCGCCACGGGGAAACCAGATCTGACCGAGGCCGAGGTTCGTCATGGCCTCGAAGGCAATATCTGCCGCTGCACCGGCTACCAGAACATCGTGGTTTCCGTGATGGCCGGCGCCGCCGCCATGAACGCCGCCAAGGGAGAGTGACCATGGGCAATGTGATCGGCATCGGCGCCTCACCGAAGCGGAAGGAAGACCAGCGCTTCCTCACCGGCCGCGGCAACTACGTCTCCGACATCAAGCGCCCGGGCATGACCGCGGGCGTGTTCGTGCGCTCGCCGCACGGACATGCGATCCTGCGCGGCATCGACAAGGCTGCGGCGCTGGCATCGCCCGGAATCATCGCGGTCCTGACCGGCGAGGATGTCGCGGCCGACAAGCTGGGCTCGTTGCCCTGTGGCTGGGGCATCTCGGACGCCAAGGGCGTGCCGATGAAGGAGCCGCCATTCCCGATGCTGGCGCAGGGTAAAGTGCGCTTCGTCGGCGACATGGTCGCCTTCGTCATCGCCGAGACGCCGGAGCAGGCCGATGCTGCGGCCGAGCTGTTGACCATCGACTACGAGGTGCTGCCCTCCGTGGTCGGCGTGCTGGAAGCCGTCAGGCCCGGCGCGCCGCAACTCTTCGACGACGTCCCGAACAACATCTGCTGCGACTGGGAGCTCGGTGACAAGGCCGCGGTGGAGACCGCGTTCCGCAAGGCCGCGCATGTCGCAAAGCTCAGCCTGGTCAACAACCGCCTGATCGGCAATCCGATGGAGCCGCGCGCGGCGATCGCCGAATACGAGCCGGGCACGGACCGCTTCACGCTGTGGACCACCAGCCAGTTCCCGCATGTCGTGCGCTTCCTGATGGGCGCGCTGGTGCTGAACATCCCGCAGCACAAGCTCCGCGTGGTTGCGCCCGACGTCGGCGGCGGCTTCGGCGTCAAGCAGTTTCACTACGGCGAAGAAGCCGTGATCACCTGGGCCGCCAAGCGGGTGAAGCGGCCGATCAAATGGGTCGCGAGCCGCTCGGAAGGCTACGTCTCCGATCGCCACGGCCGCGATCACGTCACCGAAGCCGAGCTTGCGCTGGATGAACACGGAAAGTTCCTGGCGTTTCGCGTCAATACGCTCGCCAATATGGGCGGCTATCTCTCGACCTTCGGGCCGAACATCCCGACCAATCTCTACGGTCCCTTGCTCGGCGGCGTCTACACCACGCCCGCGATCTACTGCAATGTGAAGGTCGTCTTCACCAACACCGTGCCGGTCGACGCCTATCGCGGCGCTGGCCGTCCCGAAGCGACCTTCGTGCTGGAGCGCATCGTCGATGTCGCCGCCAGCGAGATGGGCATCGACCGCGTCGAGATCCGCCGCCGCAACATGATCCCGAAGGAGGCCTATCCCTACCAGACGCCGGTGCTGGTGCAGTACGATTCCGGCGATCCGATGGGATGCCTCGACGGCGCGCTGGTTGCTGCCGACGTGAAGGGTTTTGGCATCCGCAAGGCGGCCTCCGCGAGCAAAGGCAAATTCCGCGGGCTCGGCTATTCCACCTATGTCGAGGCCTGCGGTCTTGCACCGTCGCGCTTCGCAGGAAGGCTGGGCGCGCGCGGCGGTCTCTACGAGAGCGCCACGGTGCGCGTGCATCCGACCGGCCAGGTCACGGTCATGATCGGTACCCACAACCATGGCCAGGGCCACGAGACGACCTTTGCGCAGATCGTGTCGGAGAAGCTTGGTGTCTCCTTTGAGAATGTCGACATCGTGTTCGGCGATACCGACCGCGTGCAGTTCGGCATGGGCACCTATGGCTCCCGCTCGCTGGTGGTGGGCGGTGCTGCGCTGTCGAAGGCGACCGACAAAGTGATCGCCAAGGGCAAGAAGATCGCGGCGCATCTGCTCGAGGCCGCCGAAGTCGATATCCAGTTCGAGGCCGGAAACTTCTCGGTCGCGGGTACGGACCGCATCAAGTCGTTCGAGGATATCGCGGGCGCCGCTTACGTGCCTCACAACTATCCGCTCGAGGTGCTGGAGCCGGGACTGGAAGAGCAGGCCTATTATGATCCCGTCAACTTCACCTATCCCGGCGGCTGCCACATCGCCGAGGTCGAGGTCGATCCCGAGACGGGCACGGTGACGCTGGTCAATTACACAGCAGTGGACGACGTCGGCACGGTCATCAACCCGATGATCGTGGAGGGCCAGCTGCACGGCGGCATCGTCCAGGGCGTCGGCCAGGCGCTGTTCGAGAACGCGGTTTACGACGAAGGCTCGGGCCAGCTGCTCTCGGGTTCGCTGATGGACTACTGCATGCCGCGCGCCGACCACATGCCGATGATGAAGATCTCGACCCACTCCACGCTCTGCACGCATACGCCGATGGGCGTGAAGGGCTGTGGCGAGGTCGGCACCATCGGCTCGCCGGCCGCCGTCATCAACGCCGTGGTCGATGCGCTGTCGCATCTCGGCGTCACCCATGTCGACATGCCGGCGACGCCGAACCGGATCTGGCGCCTGTTGCAGAACGCGTCGCTGCCGGTCGCCGCGGAATAGGAGCACAACAATGAAACCATTTGCCTATCACCAGCCCGACCAGATTCCGGATGCGGCCAAGCTTTTGACCTCGATCGAGGACAGCAAGCTCGTCGCCGGCGGCATGACGCTGATCCCGACGCTGAAGCAACGACTGGCGAGCCCGGTCGCATTGGTCGACCTTTCAAAGCTTGGATCTCTCAAGGGCATCACCGACGACGGCGCCACCATCACCATCGGGGCGATGACGCCGCATGCCGTGGTGGCTGCCTCCGAGCTTGTGCAGACCAAAATCCCCGGGCTCGCGGCATTGGCTTCGATGATCGGCGATCCCGCGGTGCGCAGCCGCGGCACCATTGGCGGCTCGGTCGCCAACAACGATCCCGCGGCGGATTATCCGGCCGGCGTGCTCGGTCTCGGCGCGATCATCGTCACCAGCACGCGCGAGATCGCGGCTGACAAGTTCTTCCTCGGCCTGTTCGAGACCGCGCTTGAACCGGGCGAGATCATCACCGCGATCCGTTTTCCCGTGCCGCTCAAGGCAGGCTACTCAAAGTTCAAGGCGCCTGCGTCGCGTTATGCGCTGGTCGGCGTGTTCGTCGCGAAATTCGCTGATGGCGTCCGCGTCGCCGTAACAGGCGCGGGTCCCGGCGTATTCCGCGTGCCGCCGATGGAGGTGGCGCTGTCGGAGAATTTTGATCCGTCCGCAATCGCGGCGATCAAGATCGACAACGACGGTCTCACCTCCGATATCCACGCTGAAGCCGATTACCGTGCGCATCTCGTCACGGTGATGGCCAAGCGCGCCGTCGACGCGGCGCTCAGCTAGCTCTTAGGGTTGATGATGACTGATGGTTCCGGCCGAGCGGCCTTCCCGCCGGCGCCGACTGGCCTTGGCGCGCTTTCTGCTAACGAGATCATGGCCGGCTACCGCCGCAAGGCGTTCACGCCACGTGACGTCGTCGATGACACCATTGCCGCGCTCGAAGCCACGAATGAAGCCTGCAATGCGGTGGTGACACCGATGTACGAGCAGGCGAGGGCGGAGGCCGACCGCGTCACCAGGGAGATGCGTGCGGGCGAAGCCAAGGGGCCGCTCGCAGGCGTGCCCGTCACGATCAAGGATCTCGTCTTCGTCGCGGGTGTGCCGGCTTACGCCGGCTCGCCGATGAACAAGAGCTTTGTGCCCGAGGCCGATGCCGCCGTGGTGTCGGCGCTGAAGGCGTCCGGTGCGATCATCACCTGCAAGACCACGACCTGCGAGTCCGGCTACAAGCTGACGGCCGATAGCCCGCTCACCGGCACAACGCGAAATCCCTGGAATCCCGGCCGCACCAGCGGCGGGTCGAGCGGCGGTGCGGCGGCGGGCGTCGCCGCCGGTTGCGGCCCTATCGCGATCGGCACTGACGGCGTCGGCTCGATCCGCGTGCCGTCGTCCTTCTGTGGCGTGTTCGGGCTGAAGCCGACCTTTGGCCTCGTGCCGCGCTCGCCCGGCTTCTCGCCGCCGTCCTGGGCCTCGCTCGCGCACACCGGACCGATCACGCGCACGGTCGCGGATGCCGCGCTGACGCTGGAGATCATTGCGGGCTACGACATGCGCGATGCCGCGAGTCTGCCGGTACCGTCCCGCCGCTTCGACACCAACGCAGGGCGCCTCGATGGCATTCGTATCGGCGCCAGCGCCGATCTCGGCTACGCCGCCGTCAGCCCCGACGTCTGCGCGGCATTTGGCAAGGCGCTCGCCGTTCTTGATTCCTGCGGCGCGCAGGTCACCATGGATGGTCCGGGCCTCGATCCCGGCATTCTCGAGCACACGCTGAAGCCGATCGCCTTCACCGAGCAGGCGGCTGCGGTGGCGAGCAAGACCACGGCTGATCTCGCCGGTTCTGAGGCCGACTATCGCGATGTCGTCAGTGCCGGCCGACACTACAGCGGCACGGATTATATCGAAGCCAGCTACCGGCGCGGCCAGGCCCGCAATGCGTTCCTGAAATTGTTCGAGCGCGTCGATGCGCTGGTGACACCCACCGTCGCGGTGACCGCATTCGAGGCCGGCCGGATCGGCGTCGACAAGATCGACGGCAGCCAGGTCGATCCGCATCTCGGCTGGTCGCCCTTCACCTGGCCGATCAATCTCGCGGGCCTGCCGGCTGCGACGCTGCCCTGTGGCTTTGATCGCGATGGCATGCCGATCGGACTTCAGATCATCGCGCCCTGGCTCGATGAGCCCACGATCTTCCGCATCGCAGCCGCCTTCGAGCAGGCGCAGCCCTGGGCCAAGTTCTGGCCGCAGGTGGCATTACGTTAGTCGGAGGGGAGAGCGAAAAACCCCTTTGCAAACAAGGGCCATTCTACTGTGCATGGGGTTGTTTTCGCGTTCTTGCGGGCCTAGCCCAGCTCGATCGGCGCGCCGCGGCCGCTGAGCTCTTCGTCGAGCCGCAGATAGTGTGCGAGATAGTCGTGCAGCGCGGTCGCCGCCTTCGAGGTGGCGCCGCTCGATTTGTAGAGCAGCAGCTCGATCTTCGGCAGCGGCGGCAGTCCCTCGTTCGGGCCGATCTCGCGCATCGCCGGCACCAGCGCGCTGCGGCCGAGCACGGTGACGGCCATGCCGGCAAAGGCCGCGGCTTGCAGTCCGCCGACGCTCTCGCTGACGCAGGCGATGCGCCAGCGCAAATTCGCGCGCTCCAGCGTATCGATGGCGTAGTCGCGATAGATGTTGCCGGGCGGCAAGAGCGCGAGCGGGATCGGGCGTTCCTGGTGGGCGGCGGATTGCTCGCCGGTCATCCACACCAGCTGCTCACGCCGCACCACCTGGCCGCCGGTGAAATCATTCATGCGGGTGACGAGCGCGATGTCGACATCGCCGCGCTTGACGAGACCGACCAGCGGGGTCGACAGCGCGCAGTTGAGCTCGACCTGCACGCGCGGAAAGGATTTTCGGAACACGCTGAGAATCTGCGGCAGCATGAATGCCGCATAGAGATCGGGCGTGCCGAGCACGACCTGGCCCTCGATCTCCTGCGACGCCAGCTGCGAGATCAGCTCGTCATGCAACCTCAGGATGGATTTGGCGTAGGTGAGGACCGTGGTGCCGTCGTCGGTCAGGATCAGCCTGCGGCCGCCATGCTCGAACAGCTGCTTGCCGGTCAGCTCCTCCAGCCGCTGCAATTGCAGCGTGATCGCCGGCTGGGTGCGGCCCAGCCGTCGCGCGGTCTCGGTGATGCTGCCGGTCTCGACCACCGAGATCAGCGACCTGAGCATGCGGATGTCGAGACTGATGAGGTTCATGCGGCGTCCATGTCGCCCAGAATTTATGCAAGTTCCATGCTAGGGCTCACTTGCTAAGGTTCACCTGGCCCGAGACGCAGATGCGGCCGATTTCACGCCCGGCCGGCCCTTGCGCACTGAATTCCAGAAAGTCTCGGCCGCCCGGGTCATGCGGGCGCGGGTGCGGAACAGCGAGACATTGATCGGAATGTCCCATTCCCCGCCGCCCGCACGCAGCAGGCGGCCAGTGTCGAGATCGGCGCGGACGAGGCTCATCGGCGCCCATGTCACGCCGCGCCCCTCGCGGGCCATGTCGATCAGCAGCATGACCGGCGCGGCAAAGCCCGGAACGAGCCACGCCGTCGGATCCTTTGCCGCCAGGAACGATGTGACAAGCCGTCCCACGCCCGAGCCTGGGTGATAGGCGAGATAGGGCAGTGGCGCGCCGGATGCGCCGGGGAGGGCGTAGCGCGGTTGCGCGCTCTTGCTGCGCCGTCCGCCGCGGCCGGGCTTAGCCGCCGGCGCGCTGATCGGGATCAGCACGTCGGTGGCGAGATCGATGCGCTGGAAGCGGTCCATGTCGAGCCGGCTCACCAGCGACGGATGGTAGTGCGCCAGCATGAAATGCGCCTGCGCGTCGAGCAGCAGCTTCTCGCAGCCGGCGAAATTCGAGGCGACGAGCTGCACGGCCGAGCCGTCGCGCGCGCCGTCGGAGTTGCGGATCCATTCCGGGAAGAAGGTCTGCGACAGCGAATGCGTGGCGACGAAGGTGATGGTCTCGGCCTTCAGCCGCGCGACTTCGAGCGCTTCCTCGCGTCCGACCAGCACCCGGCGCAGCACGTCCTCGGCGACGGGGCGAAAGCTCTCGCCGGCGGACGTGAGCGTGATGGTGTGGGTCGAGCGCTCGAACAGCTGCGTCCCCAGCCACTCCTCGAGCGATTTGATACGGCGGCTCAGCGCCGGCTGGGTCACATGCCGTCGCTCGGCGGCGCGGGAGAACCCGCCCTCCTCGGCGATGGCAAGGAAGTCCTCCAGCCAGACCAGGTCCATGATGACGTTTTGTCCTCAAATCATACCGATACGGCATTAGCGCCGGAAGGGCCGCTGGTCCAATGTAAACCGCATCGAGAGATAAGAACAAAGCGCCATCGACGCATGGCGCGCCGATGTCGTTGGAGGAACGTAAATTGCAGATCGCCGCAGCGCCGCTGTCTGAGCCTATTCCAAGCGCCACGTCCGAACGCCGCCGCAAGCCGCTGTGGCGCGAGCAATATGTTCTGGTGGTCGCAGGTGCGGCGCTTGGCGCACTGTTGGGCGCCCTGTTTCCGAACTTTGCGGTGGAGCTCAAGCCGCTCGGCGATGTCTTCATTTCCTTGATCAAGATGACGATCGCGCCGCTGATCTTCCTGGTCGTGGTCACCGGCATCGCGCAGGTCGGCGACATGAAGGCGGTCGGACGTATCGGGCTCAAGGCTTTTGCTTACTTCGAGGTGGTGACGACGATCTGCCTCTTGATCAGCTTCGTCGTGGTACGCTGGGTCCAGCCCGGTGCGGGCGTCGCACACGCAACAGCGCAGCAGGCCGAGACGGTCGCGCGCTTTCAGCAAGCCCATGTCGGTTCGCTGTCGGCCTACATCCAGCACATGGTGCCGGAGAGCTTCGTCGGCGCGTTCGCGGCCGGCGACGTGCTTCAGGTTCTCGTGCTGGCGCTGCTCTGTGGCATCGGCCTGTTGCTGCTCGGCGAGAAGGCCGCCCCGCTGCGGACGGGCCTGGAGCGTATCACCGAGCTCGTCTTCAGCGTCGTCCATGTCGTGGTGGCGCTGGCGCCGATCGGCGCGTTCGGGGCCATGGCGTTCACGGTCGCGAAGTTCGGCGCCGCGACGCTCTATGCGCTGGCGATGTTGGTCGGCACCGCCTGGGCGATGATGGCGTTCTTCATCTTCGTCATCCTCGGCACCATCTGCCGCCTGGTGGGCATTCGTCTGATGGACCTCCTGCGCCTGCTGCGCACCGAGCTGCTCGTGGTGCTCGGCACGTCGTCGTCTGAAACCGCCATCCCCGGCATGATGGAAAAGCTGCCGAAGGCGGGCGTGGGGCGTGCTGTCGCTGGTCTCGTCATTCCCTCCGGCTATTCCTTCAATCTCGACGGCGTTGCACTGACGCTGCCGCTCTCGACCATCTTCGTCGCCCAGGTCTATGGCGTCGAGCTGTCGGCCGGGCAGCAGCTCAGCTTGTTCGTGGTGATGCTGTTCACCAGCAAGGGCGCAGCCGGGGTTACCGGCGGCGCGTTCGCAGCCCTCGCCGCGACCGTCGTCGCCGCTGGGCTGCCGGCGGAAGGACTGGCGCTGCTGCTCGGCATCGACCGTTTCATGTCGCTGGGGCGCGCCGTCACCAACACCATCGGCAATGCGGTCGCCTCGATCGTTGTCGCGAAGTGGGACGGCGAATTCAATCGCGAGGACTGGGCTCAGTCCGCCGCACAAATCCAGCAAGCGAAGTAAGGATCCAGGGTCTCCAATATGGCTACCAGCACCAATGAACTGCCCGTCATCGCGCTGACCCCCGGTGACTGCACCGGCATCGGGCCCGAACAGATCGCGCGCATCCTCTCCGACGACCGCCTCGCCGACGTCGCGCGCCTCGTCGTGGTCGGCGATGCCCGCGTGCTCGACATGGGCATGGAACATGCCGGCGTGAAGCTGAAGGTCGAGCGAATTGCCTCGCCCAAGGCCGCCAATTGGAGCCGTGGCACGGTGCAGCTCGTCGATCTCGGCAATACCGATCCCGGCAAAATCCCGCTGGGCAAGGCCAGTGCCGAATCCGGCCGTCTGACCGGCGAAACGCTGTCGCGCGCGATCGACTTCTCAAAGGCTGGCGAGGTTGATGCCATCACCTTCGCGCCCCTCAACAAGCGCGCGATGTTCGACGGCGGCTGGAAGTTTCCCGACGAGCACAAGATGTTCGCGAGCCTGCTCGGCCACAAGACCTATTTCTCCGAGATGAACGTGCTCGACGGGCAGTGGATGTCGCGCGTCACCGGGCACCAGTCGCTGCGCGAGGCGCTCGACGGCATCAATCCGGATAGCATCACCGATGCGATCGATCTGGTGGACCGCATGATGCGGCGAGCCGGCGTCGCCAAGCCGCGCATCGCGGTCGCGGCGCTCAATCCGCATGCCGGCGAGAACGGCCTGTTCGGCCGCGACGAGATCGAGATGATCCGCCCGACCGTCGAAGCCGCCGCCAAGACCGGCATCGCCTGCACTGGGCCTTATCCCGCCGACACCGTCTATATCCGCGCCTTCGCCGGCGAGTTCGACAGCGTGGTCGCGATGTATCACGACCAGGGCCAGATCGCGACCAAGCTGCGCGGCTTCAACCGCGGCGTCACCGTCACCGCCGGGCTCGAGACCGTCTTCACCACGCCGTCGCACGGCACGGCGTTCGACATCGTCGGAACCGGTGTTGCCAATACCGGTGCGCTGGAGAGCGCGGTGCGTCTCGCCGCAAAGCTGGTGTCGATCAAGGTCAAGGAGGCCGCTTATGCGCACTGATCGCAGGACCCTGCTCCAGGCGGCGGCCGCGCTGCCGCTCGTTACTGTCGGCCCCGGCGCTACCTTTGCGCAAACGCCGGCCGTGGCGCCGCCGAAAGACGTCACGCGCGCATTGGCGCACTACCTCGTCACCGCGAGCTATGATGACCTGCCGGCCAATGTCCGGAAAGAAGGCGTCCGCACGCTGCTGAACTGGGTCGGCGTCGCCATCGGCGGCTCGCATCACGAGACGGTCGATATCGCGGTGTCCGCGCTCGGTCCGTTCTCCGGGCCGCAGCAGGCCTCGCTGTTCGGGCGGCGCGAGCGGTTCGACATCATGAACGCCGCCTTCATCAATGGCGTGTCGAGCCACATCTTCGACTACGACGACACGCATCTGAAGACAATCATCCATCCGGTCGGTCCCGTCGCCTCGGCGATCCTCGCGCTGTCGGAAATGCAGCCGGTCTCGGGCAAGGAATTCCTCAACGCGCTGGTGCTCGGCGTCGAGACCGAGTGCCGGATTGGCAACTCGGTCTACCCAAACCATTACGATGTCGGCTGGCACATCACCGGCACGGCCGGCGTGTTCGGCTCGGCCGCGGCCGTCGGCAAGCTATTGAAGCTGAACGAGCAGCAGATGACCTGGGCGCTCGGCCTCGCCGCGTCGCAGCCGGTCGGCTTGCGTGAATCCTTCGGCTCGATGAACAAGAGCTTTAATCCGGGCCGTGCCGCCTCCAGCGGCATCTTCGCGGCCATCCTGGCCTCGAAGAACTTCACCTCGTCCGATGCGATGATCGAGGCCAAGCGCGGCTGGGCCAACGCGATCAGCACCAAGCAGGACTACAACGAGATCCTCGGCGACCTCGGCAAACGCTATGAGGCGGCGCTCAACACCTACAAGCCGTTTGCCTGCGGCATCGTCATTCATCCCGCGATCGATGCGGCGATCCAGCTCCGCAACGAGAACAAGCTGACCGCCGACCAGATCGAGCGGGTCGATCTCAAGGTCCACCCGCTGGTGCTGGAGCTGACCGGCAAGAAGACGCCGAGCCAGGGCCTCGAAGGCAAGTTCAGCATCTACCATGCGGTGGCGGTGGCCATCGTCGAGGGCGCCGGCGGAGAGAAGCAGTTCAGCGACCGCGCGGTGACCGATCCGACCATCGTCGCGCTGCGCGGCAAGGTCAATCCGATCATCACCCCCGGCATCAAGCCGGAGCAGGTCGATCTCACCATCGTGCTCAAGGACGGCCGCAAGCTCAACCGCTACATCGAGCACGCGATCGGCAGCGTCGAGGTGCCGATGACCGACAAGCAGCTCGAAACCAAGTTCTCCGATCTTGCCGACGGCATCATTCCCGCCGCGACCATCCGGCGCGTGATGGACGCCTGCTGGAATGTCGAGAACCTGCCGAGCGCGGCAGAGATCGCAAAGATGTCGGTCGCGGTCTGATCGCGAGGGAGAGAAGCATGCCGTCACGCCGACATTTCCTGCAATCCGCCGGCTCGGTTGCCGCTCTGGCCGCCACCGGTGGCCGTTCGGCTGTCGCGGCCGGCCCGGGCGTGACGGAGCGGCTCGCCCGCTACATGGTCGCTGCGCGGGATCAGGAGCTGCCCGAGCAGGTGCTGCGCGAATGCAAGCACCGCATCCTCGATACGCTCGGCGCGATGATCTCGGGTTCGCGTATGAAGCCGGGCGAGATGGCGCTGAAATATGTGCGTACGCTCGGCGGTGACGCCCAGGCCTCCGTGGTCGGCTCCGACTTCCGCACCACGGCGGTCAACGCGGCCCTGGCGAACGCAATGTGCGCCCATGCCGACGAGACCGATGATTTCGAACCCGTCACCAAGGCACATCCGGGATGCTCGGTGGTGCCGGCCGCGCTTGCTCTCGGCGAGCGGGAGCATCGTAGCGGACAGGATGTCATTCGTGCCGTCGCGCTCGGCTACGATTTGACCTGCCGCTTACTGATGGCGCTGGGCCCGGATCTCGTGCGCGGCACGCACCGCAGCGCCGAGGGAACGTCATCGACCTTCGGCGCGCTCGGCGCTGCCGCCTCGCTGGCGCGACTTGATGAGAAGGGGATGCGCTACGCGATTTCCTACTCCTCGCAGCAGGTCTCCGGCCTGTGGAGCTGGGTGAAGGACCACGATCACATCGAGAAGGCTTTCGACTTCGCCGGCATGGGCGCCCGCAACGGCGTCATGGCGGTCGACATGGTTCTCAACGGCCTGACCGGCGTCGACGACGTGCTCGACGGCACCCATAATCTCTTCATCGCGCTCTCGACCGATCCGAAGCCGGAGGAGATGGTGAAGGATCTCGGCAAGCTCTTCTATGTCACGGAAACCGCGATCAAGACCTTTTCGGTCGGCTATCCTATCCAGTCGCCGCTGGATGCGATGCTGACGCTGCGAAAACAGCACAGCCTCACGCCAGATAACGTTCGTAGCATCCTGGTCAAGTTGCCGACCGATGCGATGGGGATTGTAGGCGAAAGCGCGATGCCTGATGTCAATTGCCAGCACCTCGTGGCGGTCGCGCTGGTCAAGGGCGCTGTGTCGTTCAACGACAGCCACGATGTCGCGCTGATGCACGATCCAAAGATTTTGGAGCAGCGCGCCAAGGTGACACTCGCCGGCGACAAGGCGTTGATGGATCCGGCCGCGCCGCGCGGCGCCGTCGTCGAGGTGACATTGACCGATGGCAAGAAGGTCGAGCACTTCACGAAATATCCGCCGGGCACCAAGGAGAATCCGCTGAGCACCGACGCCGTCGCGGCGAAGACGCGGGATCTGATTGCGCCGGTGCTGGGCAGCGACAGGGCCGAGAAGCTGATCGAGCAGATCGGCAATCTCGAGCGGCTGGACGACGTAGGCAAGCTGAGGCCCTTGCTGACGGCGTGACAAGTCTATCAACAACAAGACAAACATCAAGGAAGTGCCCATGCGCGGGGTTATGCGACGCACCTTTCTGGCCGCTTGTGCGGCCGTTCTGTTCTCCGGCGCTGCGGGTGCGCAGGATTATCCCTCCCGGCCCGTCAAGATTATCGTGCCGTTCCCGGCCGGCGGCTCCAACGACATCATCGCCCGTATCGTCGCGCAGAAGCTGACCGAGCGGAACGGCCAGAATTTCCTGGTCGAGAACCGTGGCGGGGCCGGCGGCAATATCGGCGCCGAGGCGGTCGCGAGCGCAGAGGCCGACGGTTATACCCTGCTGCTGACCGCGCCGCCGCCGCTGACCATCAACGGCTCCCTCTACAAGAAGCTGCCGTTCGATCCCGCTAAAGCCTTTGCTCCGGTGGCGCTGATTGCCTCGGTGCCGATCGTGCTGGTCGTCAATCCGTCGGTGCAGGCGAAGAATGTCGGCGAGCTGATCGCGCTTGCCAAGGCCAAGCCGGGGACGTTGAATTTTGGCTCGTCCGGTATCGGATCGACCAACCACCTTGCGGGCGAGTTGCTCAAGAGCATGGCCGGCATCGACATCGTCCATGTGCCCTATCGTGGCGCGGCGCCGGCGATGAACGATCTGCTCGCGGGTCAGATCCCGTTCATGTTCGACAACATGCCGGCGGTGCTGCCGCAAGTGCAGGGCAAAGCCATCAACGCGATTGCGGTCGCCGGTGCCAAGCGCGCGGAAGCGCTGCCGGACGCGCCGACGGTTGCCGAGACTGTTCCTGGCTTCGAGGCTTCGTCCTGGTTCGGTTTGGTGGCTCCGGCGAAAACGCCTGCACCGGCGCTCACCAAGCTGAGCGGCGAGCTCGAAACCATCTTGAAGATGCCTGACGTCAAGAAGCGGCTTGCCGAGCTCGGGGCCGAGCCCGGCACGGTGTTCGCCGATGCGTTCGGGCAATTCATGACGGATGAGACTGCAAAGTGGGGCAAGCTTGTCAAAGCCTCCGGCGCCACTGTGGACTGAGGGGCGCGTCATGGATCTGAATCTGGGCGGCAAGGTTGCCGTCGTCACCGGCGGCAGCATCGGCATCGGCCGTGCCATCGCCGCCGAGCTTGCGCGCGAGCAGACGCATGTCGTCATCGTCGCGCGCGACGCCGAACGTCTTGCCGCGTCCGCGCAGGACATGTCGCGCGATACCGGCCGGCGTGTAATCGCGTGCGCCGGCGACATGACCAAGCCGGACGACATCGTCCGCGCGATGGATACTGCGCGCGAGGCTTTCGGCCGCGTCGACATCCTTGTCAACAATGCCGGCGCCTCGCCGATGGGCCGGATCGCGGAAACGCCGGATGCGATTTGGGCCAAGTCGATTGAGCTAAAACTGCTCGGCTACATGCGCTGCGCGCGCAACGTGCTGCCGGAGATGCGCGACCGCCGCTGGGGCCGTGTCATCAACATCATCGGCCGCAGCGGGCATCAGCCGCGTGCCGCCTATATGGCGGGCGGGGCGGTCAACGCAGCGCTCCTCAACTTCACGCTGGCGCTCGCCGAGGAATGCGCGCCGGACAATGTGCTGGTCACCGGCGTCAATCCCGGTCCGGTGCAGACCGATCGCTGGGACAGCCTCATTTCGCAGGGCGCCGCGATCTCGGGGCAGGATCAGGGCACGACGAATGCCGCTGCCATTGCTTCAGTTCCGCTCGGTCGCGTTGGGCAGCCGCATGAAGTGTCCGGGCTTGTTGCATTCCTCTGTTCGGATCGCGCATCCTTCATTACGGGTACCTGCATCAATATCGATGGCGGTGGAACGAGGTGTATCTGATGGCTAGCGAACTGCGGAAGATCGGTGTCAGCGACGATTGCGAGCTTGCAGTTCGCATCGCCGATTATCTCCTGCCATGGGACACCAAGCCGCCGGTCGTGATGCTGCATGGGCTTGCCGAGAGCGGGGAGGCGTTCCGGCGCTGGGTGCCGTATTTCGCCACGCATCATCTCGTGGTGCGGCCTGATCTGCGCGGCTACGGCGATTCGACGCCGATGCAGGGTGACTATGTCTATCGCTTCGCCGGCCTTGGCGACGACATCATCCGGATGCTGGACGCGCTGAATCTCGACCGCGTGTTCTTGGTCGGCGGCAAGATCGGCGGCACGCTGGCGATGCATCTCACGGCCAAACACCCGGATCGTGTGGTCGCGACGGCCGCGGTCGGGGCACCGGCGTCGCTCACCTCGTTCAACGAGCGAGCGCCGACCTGGCGCAAACAGATCCGCGAGCAGGGCGTCGAGGCCTGGGTTCGCGAGACCACCGCTGGACGGCTCGGCTCGTCGCTGCCGCCGGCCGCGCTCGACTGGTGGATCAGCCTGATGTCGAAGACCAAGGCGTCGACGCTGGAGGCGTTCCTGCAGATGGTGCCGACCGTCGACGTCACCGGCGAGCTTCCGTCCATCGAGCGGCCGACGCTCGTGATCACGACGACCGGGTCGGGTCTCGGCGACGTCGCTTCGGTGAAGGCGTGGCAGGAAACGATCCCGGGCTCGAAGCTGGACGTGCTGCCCGGCGATTCCTATCACGTGGCGGCAACCGACCCTGACGTCTGCGCGCAGAAGGTTCGCGCCTTCTTCGATCGCGTCGCGACTTAAGACGTACAGGGCGGGGCATTGGCCCGCCCATTGTTTGCCTCTATGACTGGCGGTCCGAGAAGAAAAGAGATCAGGGAGTGAAGCCATGACAGAAACCACCCGACGCAACGTGCTCACGGCCGCAGCAGCGATGACCGCTGCGGGCCTCGCTGACACGGCGTCGGCCGCAGCGCAGGCCACACCCAAGCCGATCTTTCCGGTGCCGATGGTTGCGATCCCGATCGTCGGCGAGACCCAGGTGTTCCAGGTCCGGCGTATCTACTGCATCGGCCGCAACTACGCCGCGCACGCGATCGAGCGCGGCTCGGATCCGAACCGCGAGCCGCCGTTTTTCTTCCAGAAGCCGACCGACGCGATCCAGAACGTCGCGGTCGGCGAGGTCGCCGACCATCCCTATCCGTCGCTGACCAAGAACTATCATCACGAGGTCGAGCTGGTCGCCGCGTTGAAATCCGGCGGCGCCAACATCCCGGCCGAGAAGGCGCTCGACCACGTCTATGGCTACGCGCTCGGCCTCGACATGACCCGGCGCGATCTCCAGAACGGCATGGCCGCGGAGAAAAAGCCGTGGGAGATCGGCAAGAGCTTTGACCACGCCGCGGTGATCGGCCCGATCCATCCTGCAAGCAAGACCGGCCATTTCGAGAAGGGCGCGATATCGCTCGCGATCAATGGCACCGTGAAGCAGAGCTCGGATCTCAGCAAGATGATCTGGAGCGTCGCCGAGCAGATCGCAAAGCTCTCGGAAGCGTTCGAGCTCAAGGCCGGCGACATCATCTATTCCGGCACACCGGAGAATGTCGGGCCGGTGGTGAAGGGCGACGTGCTGTTGTGCAAGCTCGAGGGCCTGCCCGACATGTCGATCAAGATCGTCTGACGATCCCGCGAATGGGCGGGTGGAGGTGTACATGTTGCGGCATGCAGTGATCGCCACTTTGAGCCTTGCCTTTGCCGTCACCGCAGCAAAGGCCGATGGGCCAAGCGACGTCGCGCCGAGCGAGACGTTGCGGGTGGCGGTGGCCGTCGGTCCGGCGGCCTCAGCGTTCTGGACGACGCGCGATCCCGCAACCGGAAAGCCGCGCGGCGTCACCGTCGAGCTCGCGAAGGCGGCCGCCGACAAGCTGCATGTGCCGCTACAGCTGGTCGAGTACCAGAGCTCGGACGAAATCGCCGCCGTCAGCGGTAAGGACGCCTGGGATCTGTCCTTCATGCCGGCCGACGTCAAGCGCGAGGCGTTCGTCGACCAGGGCCCCGCTTACGTCGCCTATATGAGCGGCTATCTCGTGCGCGCCGGTTCGGACATCCGTTCACTTGCAGATGTCGATCGCGCGGGCATCCGGGTCGGCTGCATCGAGGGAACGTCGACGTCGCGCACGGTCGAAAAGTCGCTGAAGCAGGCGAAGCTCACGAAATTTGTGAGGCCGGAAGAGGCGGCCGCGCTGATCGGCAAGGGCGAGCTCGATGCGCTCGCGATGGGCATGGGCGCGTTGGACGACCTTTCGCGAAAACTGCCGGGAACGAAGGTGCTGGACGAGGTGATCCAGTCGACCGGTGTGGTCGTGGTCGTTCCCAAGGGCAAGGCTGCAGCGAAGGCCTGGGCTGCGCATTTCCTGGATGACGCCAAGGCCGACGGCACGGTCCGTCGCGCGCTCGACGGTAATGGATTTACCAGTGACAAGGTCGCGCCGTAGCGCGGAAGCCGCGGCGCAAGCCTTTGAATTGCCGGAGTTCCATCCGCGATTGCCCCGTGTTGGGCCACGAACAAACCCGCTGCGGCCATATTTGAGTAAGAGTGATCTCCCGAGAGGGAGGCGCTCCGATGAACAAAGCTCTGATCACGGCCATCGTGCTGCTGGCTGGCGTGCCGGCAAGCGCCGCTGCGCAGGAGCGCGCTGGCTCTGCGGCGTTAGGCGCAGTGTCGGGTGCCGTCGTGCTCGGTCCGGTCGGTGCCGTCGCGGGTGCAGTGATCGGCTATACCGCCGGACCTTCGATCGCCAGGTCATGGGGCGTGAGAGGTTCGCATTCGGCGAGACATCGGCAGCCGTCACGTCGTGAGGCGCCCCCTGTCGCTGCGACCACCGCTCCGTCGCGCACGCGCCAGGCGATGGAGGCCAACGGCCAGATGAGAGCTGCGAGCAATCCGCCGGTCCAGGCCGCCCCCGTGGTGCCACCGGCCCAAGCTGCGCCTGCGGCGCCGGCGGAGACCACGACGCCACCCGTTCAGGGATTTGACTGAAGCGATCCTAAGCCGCCGTTTTCGGCCGCAGACGGTCGACCGTCCGCGCGATCAGCGCGGCAACTTCCGCCACCTTTGGCCCGATGCGAAACTCCGGCCCTGCGACGACGACGGAGAGCCTGCGGTCACCAATCGGCAGCGGGATCGCCGCTCCCGCGAGGTCGCGGCTGTAGTCGGCAAAGCTCTGGCAATAGCCACGCGAGATCGAATTGCGCAGCTCGGCCTCGACTGCCTCGATGCTGATCGGGGTCGATGGGCCGTATTGCTTGAACTCGATCTTGCGATAGACGGAGTCGCGCTCCTCGGGTGAATATTGCAGCAGCAGCGCCCGGCCACTGGCCGTGGCATGGATCGGCACGCGGTGGCCGATGGTGGCGAAATAGCGGATCGCCGCCTGCGACTCGACGACGTCGATAAACACCGCGCTGACGCCGGCCGGTGCTACGATGGACGCGGTCTCGCCGGTCTCGGCGGAGAGATCGGCAATCAGCGTGTGCGTCCATGGCGGCAGCGGCTCGACCTCGGAGATCATCCGCGCCATCGCCAGCCACCGCGGCGTTGGATAGAACCCGGCGCGGGGCCGCGGTTCGTAGAGATAGCCCTTCTCCGACAGCGTCGCGAGCAGGTTGAAGGTCGACGAGCGCGGCCAGCCGAAATGATCGGCGATTTCGGCAAGCGTCGCCGGCTTCCTCGTTTGTGCGAAGAATTCCATGATCTCCAGGACGTTTGCGGCTTGGCGAACGATCATGGTGTCGGCGTTCCGATCTAGATCTGGCCGAGGATATTCTTCGCGGCGCGAAGATGCGGCTTGTCGATCATCTGGCCGTCGAGCCGCAGCGTGCCGGAGTTCGGATTGCTGGCGAAGGCCGCGATCACCTTCTCCGCCCAGATGCGCTCAGCCTCCGTCGGCGCGAACGCCGCGTTGACGACATCGACATGTTTTGGATGGATCAGCGCCTTCGCCGAAAACCCGTCGCGACGCGCTGCGCGCGTCTCCTGCTCGAGGCCGTTGAGATTGTCGATGTCGGTATAGACCGTATCGATCGGTGCCACTTCCGCTGCGGCCGCCGCCATCAGGCAGAGGTCGCGCGCGAGGCGATACGGACTGTGGAACACACCGCCCGACGCCTTCTCGGTCGCGCCGAGCGAAGCCGAGAGATCTTCCGCGCCCCACATCAAGCCGGCGAGGCGAGGGGAGCAGCCCTTGTAGCTGCCGAGGCCGAAGATCGAACTGGCGGTCTCCGTCGCGACGCAAACGATGCGCGTCGTGCCGACCGCGATGCCGGCGGCCGCCTCCAGGGCTTCGAGCCAGGTGGCGACCTGCCGCACGTCGTCGCCGCCTTGTGATTTGGGCAGCACGATGCCGTCGGGCTTGCCCGGCATCACCGCGGCGAGATCGGCAAGCGTCATGCCGGTGTCGAGCGCATTGACGCGGACATAGAGCTGATGCGGGCCACTCCGGCCCTTCAACATGGCGAGCGTCAGCCCGCGTGCCTCCGGCTTCTTGTCGGTGACGACGGAATCCTCGAGATCGATGATCAGCGCGTCGGCCTTGCCTTCGCTCGCCTTCCCGAATTTGCGCGGGGAATCGCCCGGCACGAACAGCATCGAACGCATCAGACCGGCCTCTTGTGCATCATCGCCATGCGTCGGCATTTGCCGACGATCTCGTCGTTCTGGTTCAAGGCGTGGTGCTCGAATTCGACGATGCCCGCCTTGGGGCGCGATTTGGATTCCCGCAACGAAAGCACCTTCGTCGTCGCCCGCAAGGTGTCGCCATGGAAGACCGGTTTTGGAAAAGTCACGTCGGTCATGCCGAGATTGGCGACGGTGGTGCCCATGGTCGTATCATAGACCGTCATGCCGATCATGATGCCAAGGGTGTAAAGGCTGTTGAAAATGCGCTGGCCGAACTCGGTCTTTGCGGAGAAGTGCGCGTCGATGTGCAGCGGCTGCGGGTTGAGCGTCAGCAGGCTGAACATGGTGTTGTCCATTTCCGTGACAGTCCGGGTCAGCGGATGCCTGAACTCCTGGCCCACGGAAAAGTCCTCGAAATAAAGTCCGGCCATCGCGGTTTCCTCCCTATTGTCCTGCGATTTGGCCAGCGCCTGCCTCTAGGGCGGCGCCGCCAGATGAACTGCTTTCTGCTCCATGAGCCGTTCGATCTCGTCCGCGGAGAAGCCGGCCTCGCGCAAAATGTCGCGGCCGTGCTGGCCAAGTGTCGGCGCCGGGCCGGCGGGCTCCGGCTGGGTCACGCTCCAGGTGGAGGGCACGCGCATCTGGCGGATGCGGCCCTCCACGGGGTGATCCACCGTTTTGAAGAAGTCGATCGCCTGGAGATGCGGATCCTCAAGGATCGTCTCCAGCGTGTGCATCGGCATCACCGGAATATCGGCACGCTCCAAGAGTTCACGCCACTCCACGGTCGTCCGCGTCAGGAAGATGTGGCCGATCTCCTCGTAGATATCGTCGATGTGTTTGGTGCGCGCGGCGTGGTTGGCAAAGCGCGGCTGCTCGAGGAAATGCGGCTGCCCGATCGCCTCGAAAAAGCTCCGCCAGTGCTTGTCGTTGTAGATGAGCACGCAGAGATAGCCGTCGCTGGTCTTGTAGGGCCGGCGATAGCGCGAGAGCAGACGGGCGTAGCCGCCATGGTCGAGCGGCGGATCGTAGGTCAGGCCGCCGAGATGATCGACCAGCACGAATTCGGTCATGGACTCGAACATCGGCACGTCGATACGCTGGCCCACGCCGGTGCGTTGCTGGTGCATCAGGCCTCCCATGATCGCATTCACCATCATGAGCCCGACGATGCGGTCGGCGATGGTGACAGGAACGTAGCGCGGCGTGCCGTCGCCGGCCGCCGCGAGCAGTGTGGGAATAGTGGCGGCGCCCTGGATCAGATCGTCATAGGCGGGCTTGGCGGCATAGGGGCCTGACTGGCCGTAGCCAAACGCGCCGACATAGACCAGCGATGGATTGACCGCGGCCAGCGTCTCGTAGTCGAGGCCGAGCCGCGCCATCGCCTGCGGGCGCACATTATAGACCAGCGCGTTGGCGCTCTTCGCCAGCCGCAACAGCGTCTCGCGGCCTTCCTTCTTCTTGAGGTCGAGCACGATGCTGCGCTTGCCGCGATTGGCATTGAGAAACATCCCGCCCATGCCGGGCGTGCGGCCGGGGCCGATCTGGCGAACGATGTCGCCCTCGGGGCTTTCGACCTTGATGATGTCAGCGCCCATGTCCGCCAGCACCTGGGTGCCATAGGGGCCCATCAGCACCGAAGTCAGGTCGAGAATGGTGAAGCCGGCGAGCGGTCCCATAGGGCCTCGAGTGAATTCATATACGTGGAGTAAGAATTCAGAAAGTGGGGATGTCAATTCGATCGCTCTGCCGATAGGCGCATAGCCCCATGCATAGTTCATATACTTGACAGATAAATTCACATATATGTACATTTTCCTCAAGAAAGAAATGGAGCGAGGGGCCGAACGGCTTGGCAGCAAGCAGCTGCCGCCTTCGGCTTGGGACGCGTCAGGGAGAATGAAATGAAGAGGAATCTGGTCCGGGCTGCAGCCGTGCTCGCTTTGTCGCTGCCGGTCTCGACACTGTCGGCGCAGGCGCTCGAGCTGAAGGTCGCCGACAGCTTCCCCGCCGGCCACTATCTCGTCCGCCTGATGCTCAAGCCCTGGATGGACGACGTCACCAAGCGCACCAACGGCGCGGTGACCTTCACCTATTATCCAAACCAGCAGATCGGCAAAGCCGCCGACATGCTGCGGCTGACGCAGTCGGGCGTGGTCGACATCGGCTACATCGGACCGTCCTATGTTTCCGACAAGATGCCGCTGTCGGAAGTCGCGCAATTGCCGGGTGCGTTTGCGACCAGCTGCCAGGGCACGCTCGCCTATTGGAAGACCGCGCGCGAAGGCGTGCTGGCCAGCCGCGAATACGCGCCCAACAAGATCAAGCTGCTGATGGCCGTGGTGCTGCCGCCCTACCAGGTGTGGACGGTCAAGTCGAAGGTCGAAACGACGAAGGACATGCAGGGCCTGAAGCTGCGTACCACCGGCGGCGCGCAGGATCTCACGCTGCGCGCGCTCAACGCCGTGCCGGTGCGCATGGCCGCGCCCGATGCTTATGAGTCGCTGTCGCGCGGCACGATGGACGGGCTGCTGTTCCCGCTGGACAGCGTCGTGGCCTATGGCCTCGACAAGCTGGTCAAGCACGCCACCGAAGGCGTCAGCTTCGGCAGCTTCATCGTCGCCTATTCCATCAACCAGTCGGTCTGGGACAAGCTGCCTGACGACGTGAAGACCGCGATGAACGAGGCTTCCGAAGCGATCACGCCGAAGGCTTGCGCCGACGTCGACAAGGAAGGCGAAGTGACCAAGAAGCACATGCAGGACGAAGGCGTCACCTTCGATCCGCTGCCGGAGGCGACGCGCGCCGAGATGAAGGACAAGCTCAGGGGTGTCGGTCATGAATGGGCGGCTGGCCTCGACAGCCGTGGCAAGCAGGCCTCTGCTGCGCTGAAGGAATTCGAAGATCTGCTGGCTGCCGCCAGCAAGTAATCCGAAAATCGAAGAGGGAGGCGCGAAGTGATCGAACGGGCAGGGCATGTGCTCGGCGCGCTGGAGCGCGCGCTGACGATGATCGCGGTAGCGTTCATGTTCGTGATCATGGTGCTGGTCGTGACCGACGTGTTCATGCGCTATGCGCTGAACAGCCCATTCTCCTTCACCTATGACCTGATCGGGCTCTATCTGCTCGCAGGCGTGTTCTTCTTCACGCTGTCGGATGCCTTGCGCGAGCACGTCCATGTCGGCGTCGACATCCTGTTGTCGCGCTTCTCGCCGGCGGGGCGGCGGCTGTCCGAGATCGTCACCGCGCTCGCAGGCCTGTTCGTATTCGTCCTGATCTGCAAGGTCGGGTTCGAGCGCGCGCTGGAGAATTACGAGCAGCATGACGTCCTCTCAGGCGCCATTCCGTGGCCGACCTGGATTTCGGCGGCGCTGGTGCCGTTCGGCTGCGGCGTGCTGGTGCTGCGGCTGGCGCTCCAGCTGGTCGGCAATGTGCTGAGCCTCGTCAGCGGCCGCGACCTCTATCCGCTGCCGCCGGTGACCGGCGTCGGCGAAGCGCGCGGCTTCGAGTAACGGCGGATATCCATGACACCTCTCATCGTTCTCGCTTTGCTGTTCGGCCTGCTTGCGCTCGGCACGCCCGTCGGTTTTGCCATGGCCTTTTCCGGCTCGGTCGGTCTTGTCATGGTCGGCGGCTTCCCGACCCTGTTCGGCATCCTGGAGACCGCGCCGCTCTCGACCGTCTCGTCCTACGAGCTGATCACCATTCCGATGTTCCTGCTGATGGCGGACCTCGTGCTGCTCTCGGGCGTTGCGGATGATCTGTTCAAGACAGCCTCGGCCTGGGTCGGGCGCGTTCCCGGTGGGCTCGGCATGGCCACCGCGTTGGCCGGCGCCGGCTTCGGCGCGATCTGCGGCACCTCGACGGCGTCGGCCGCGACGCTGTCCTCGACCAGCCTGCCGGCGATGATCCGTCAGGGGTACGAGCCGAAGATGGCCGCGGGCGTCGTCGCGATCTCCGGCACGCTGGCGATGCTGCTGCCGACCAGTGTCGCGCTCGTCATCTTCGGCCTGCTGGCTGAAGTGAACATAGGCAAGCTGCTGATCAGCGGCATCGTCCCGGCGATCCTGGTGACGTTCACCATCATGGCCACGATCTATTTCCTGGTCTGGCAGGATCCCTCGCGCGCGCCGACCGCGAAATCGGTGCCGTGGCGGGAAAAATTCGCGCTGCTATGGCAGGTCTCGCCGATGGTGGTGCTGTTCTCGATCGTCACAGGCACGATCTATCTCGGCGTTGCCACGCCGACGGAAGCTTCCGCCTTCGGCGCGTTCGGCGCCTTCCTGCTTGCGATCGTCAAGGGCAAGATCACGCCGACCTCGCTCTACAAGACGCTGTTGCGCGCCAGCCACGGCACTTGCATGATCATCATGATCCTGGTCGGTGCCTCGATCTTCGGCTATTTCTTCACGCTCACGCACGTCACGCAGGACCTCGTCGCCTGGGTCGGCTCGCTTCCGGCCTCGCGCTGGGTCATCATCACGCTAATCCTGTGCGGCTACATCGTGCTCGGCTCGTTCATGGACCAGATCGCGATCCTGGTGCTGACCGTTCCGATCGTGCTGCCACTGATCAAGACGCTCGGCTTCGATCCGATCTGGTTCGGCGTCATCAAGATTGTCACCGCCGAGGTCGGCATGATCACGCCGCCGGTCGGGCTGAACTGCTTTATCGTCGCCCGCTACGCCAAACGGCCGGTCGCGGAGGTGTTCCACGGCACCTTCCCGCACTTCATCGCCCATCTGATTGCCATCGCGATTCTGGTGGCGTTTCCGTCTATCATCCTCTGGCTGCCCTCGCAGATGGGGCGCTAGGCACAACGAGCCTCCACAAAGGAGACCATCATGGATTTCGCGCTCACCGATCAGCAGGAAGCCATTCGCGATGCCATCGCAAAGGTCTGCGAAGGCTTTCCCGATGCCTATTGGCTGAAGAAGGATCACGACGGCGGCTTCCCGCACGACTTCCACAAGGCAATGGCCGATGCCGGCTGGCTCGGCATCTGCGTGCCGGAGGAATATGGCGGTTCGGGGCTCGGCATCACCGAAGCCGCGATCATGATGCGCGCGATCTCGGAATCCGGCGCCGGCATGTCCGGCGCCTCCGCGGTGCATATCAACGTGTTCGGGCTCAATCCCGTGGTCGTGTTCGGCACCGAGGAGCAGCGCAAGCGTATGCTGCCGCCGATGGTCGAGGGCCGCGAGAAGGCGTGCTTCGCTGTCACCGAGCCCAACACCGGCCTCAACACCACGCAGCTCAAGACCCGCGCGTTGGCCAAGAACGACCGCTACATCGTCAACGGCCAGAAGGTGTGGATCTCCACCGCGCAGGTCGCTCACAAGATCCTGCTGCTGGCGCGCACCACGCCGCTGGAGGAAGTGCGTTCGCCGACGCATGGGCTCAGCCTGTTCTATACGGACTTCGACCGCAAGAAGATCAAGGTCCACGAGATCGAGAAGATGGGCCGCAAGGTCGTCGATTCCAATGAATTGTTCTTCGAGGACTTTGAAATCCCGATGGAGGATCGCATCGGCGAAGAGGGCAAGGGATTTCAGTACATTCTCGAAGGCATGAACCCCGAGCGGATCCTGATCGCGGCGGAAGCGGTGGGCCTCGGCAAGGTCGCGCTGGCGCGCGCCAGCGAATATGCCAAGACGCGGGTCGTGTTCAATCGCCCGATCGGCAAGAACCAGGGCATCCAGCACCCGCTCGCGGTGAACTGGGTGGAGCTCGAGGCAGCCTGGCTGATGGTGATGTCGGCGGCCTGGCAGTACGATAAGGGCATGCCCTGTGGCGCTGCTGCGAATGCGGCAAAATATCTCGCGGGCGAAGCCGGATACCACGCCTGCGAGCAGTCGGTGATGACCCATGGCGGCTTCGGCTATGCCAAGGAGTTCCACGTCGAGCGTTACATGCGCGAGAGCCTGATCCCGCGCATCGCCCCGGTCAGTCCGCAACTTGCGCTCAGTTTTATTGCGGAAAAGGTGCTCGGACTGGCGAAGTCGTATTGAGGCGGCAGTGCCGGGAGACACTGCGCCAATCGACTTCTCCGGCCTGATCCGCGAGGGCGATCTCGTGGTGTGCGGCCAGGCGACGGCGGAGCCGGTCACCCTGACTGAAGCGTTGATGGCCCAGTCTGAGCATCTGCCGGCATTCCGCATGATGGTCGGCCCGATCTTCTCGGAGACGTTCTCGGCGGCCTGCGCGCCCCACGTCTCGTTCCAGAGCTATGGCGTGATCGGCAATGCGCGGCGGCTCGCCAAGGCTGGACGGCTCGACATGATCCCGAGCAACTACAGCGCCTTCTGTGCCGACTTCGCCTCGCGCTGCCATCAGGCCGATGTCGTCCTGGTGCAGCTCGCGGAGTCCGGGGGGCGGCTCAGCGCCAGTCTCTCAAACGATTACGTCATCGATGCCGCGCGCGGCGCGCGTCTCGTCATCGCCGAAATCAATCCTGATGCGCCCTTCACGTTTGGTGCGGAATGGCCGGGCGACGTGCCGATCCACATCCGGGTAGCGGCCCGACGTCCGCCGGTTGAATTGCCTTCACCCCCGCTAGATGACGTATCGCAGCGCATTGCCGCACATGCCGCGGGCCTGATCGCCGACGGCAGCACGCTTCAGTTTGGCGTCGGCCGTGTTCCTGACGCGATCCTTTCCTCACTCTCGCATGCCCGCAATCTCGGCATCCATTCCGGCCTGATCAACGATGCCGTGGTCGACCTGATTGAGCGCGGCGCGGTCACGAATGCGGAGAAGGGGATCGATGCGGGGATCACGGTCACCAACCAGGTGATCGGCACGAAGCGGCTCTATCGTTTCGTGCACGAGAACAAGGCGGTCGCAGTGCGGCCGACGTCCTACACGCACGGTCAGGGCGTGCTGGCGCGGATCAACCGGCTGGTCGCGATCAATTCGGCGCTTCAGGTCGGGCTCGACGGCAGCGTGAATTCCGAGACGCTGAACGGCGTTGCGATCGGGGCGATCGGCGGCCAGCTTGATTTCGTGCGTGGGGCCAATGCGTCTCCCGGCGGACGGGCGATCATCGCACTGCCGGCGACGGCATCGGATGGCACCGGCCGGATCGTGGCCCATGTCGAGACGGTGACGACGCCCCGCGCCGATGTCGATGCGATCGTCACCGAATGGGGCATCGCCGCGTTACGCGGCTGCGGTCTGGCCGAGCGCGCGCGGCGGATGATCGCAATCGCGGCACCGGAGCACCGCGATGTATTGGCGGAGCAGCTCCGCGGCCGTCCGCGCTAGCTCAGTTCATCATGGTCAGCGTCGGCCGCTGGCTCTCGACAGATCCGATGATCCCGGGAAGATCCGTCACCTCGCCCGCGATCATGATCGACATCCGCCAGAACAAATGGGCCAGGCGGGTGAACACCAGCCGCTCGCGTTCGGCGGCGGCGGTTCCGTCCGGGACTGTCACGGTTTCCAGGCCCACCACCTTCTTGAAATCCGGCCAGATCATCATCGACTGTGCGATCACGGAGTAGCAGCTCGGATTCTCGTCGGTCTCGTCGGGCGCCGGCGGCAACCCAGGATATTGCGTCGCCGCGGCGTAGAATTTGTAGGCGCCGTACCCGAGCTGCAGCAGAAATTTTTCGGGGACCGCGACGTCAGCGGCAAAGGACACCAGACGTGCCTCGCTCAAAATCTCTGGATCGATGGCGCTGAGATCCTGGGCGCGCAGCGCGGAGACGAACGCGAGCTCGCGATTGTGTTCGCGCAGCAGGTTGGCCAGCGGCTGTTGCTGTTGCACGGTGTCGGTGAGGAGGATGATGGTCTTGAGCATCGCGTGATGTCCCTCAGGGGAAGAGATGGCGGGCGGTCATGACGGCGTCGTCGGCTGCGCAGTGCGCAAAGAAATCGTTGGCGATGCGCTGTCCCGGCGCGATCTCCAGGATGCGGTAACGCGCCAGCGCCGCCGCATCGCGCGCCGCGCCGACATCGTCCTGCCAGGCGCAAAGCGACAGTTCGAGGCGGCCATAACCACCGCAATCGGCGGCATAGGCGCCAGTCACGGCTTCGACGGTGGCAGCAACCGCGGCGGCGTCGCTGGCCGAGATATCGCGCAGGATCACGGCGATGCCCTTGCCGGCTTCGGCCTTCGACGTCATGACCATGAAGGCATCGCGCGCACCGGTGCGGCCGGCGCGGCGGGCGGTGCGCACGAGGCCTGCGAAGGCGGAATCGGGCCCGAGCTCCAGCGTCGTCGTCTGCTGGTTATGCAGAACAGTGGCGCGCATCGCGCCGAGATCGCCCGCGAGCGCGTGATAAGATCGCGGCAGCCACACCGTGTCGAGCGGCATCTGCGACGAGGTCAGGCTCCAGGCCTGGTCGAGCAGATAGCCCTCCCAGATCGCAGGGTACGACGCGGCGAGATGCTGCCAGGTGCGCAGCAGCATCTCCGCAGCCCTGGTGCGGCCGAGATAGAGCGTGCGGGCCGACATCTCCCAGCGATTCCATTTGTGGAGTGCGACGTCGCAGCCGAGGAAGGACGGCAGTAGCGGCGCCTCACGGAGCACGGCGCCGGCTTCGACGAACAGCAGCGGCTCGCGATATTTGTTCCACATCCGCAGCATGAACTCGGCCTTCTCGAAGCAGAGCAGGCGGTCGCTGAACTGGGTGTCGATCGGCTCGATATGACAGGCGAGATCGAATCGTTCGAGCGAGTGCCGGAGCGCGAAGGCGGAGGTCGCGTCGCCGCCGCGCGGGTAACAGGAGACGATCCGCGGGCGGGCGGTGGCTGCATCGGCGGCGCTGAGGAATTTCGACCATCCGATGCCGCCCCACCACATCTCGTGCGGGCCGTCCGCGCCGCGGGGGCCGACGGTGCCGAACTCGGTCAGCTTGGACTTCAGGAAGTCGAAGCCGGGATTCTCGCTGGTCGGAATGACGACGGCGCAGCCGGGATTGAGCGAGCGGTAGAACAGCTCCGCGGCAGCGCCGCTCGGCGGCTCCTTGAGGATGAGAACGCCGCTGCGCCGGCCCCCGGCAAGGTCGTCCAGCGTCGGCGCGCCATATTGGCCGGTCAACCAGTCCAGGCGATCGCGCTGAGCCCGGCCGAGGCGAATGCCGCCGGATTGCAGGAGATCATCAAGGTTTGCGTGCGTCCCGTCCGTCAATTTCGTGCCCCTCGCATCGCCACTCAGCCCTTGGACTTGAACGGCCGGGGCGGCACGATCAGGCGAACTATTTGGAGCTGGAGCCGAGCGGGGTGATCGCAATCGAATAGATCGCGATGTTGTGCGTCATCGGGGCGACCGGGATCAGCAGGCAGGCATCGTCGGTCTCGGTGCGATAATGGGCACCGCTGTGCTGCACACCGGCTGAAATGAGGCTTTCGGCGGCGATACCGGCCACATCCTGGCTCTCGGCGGCGTCGCGAATGTCGTCGACTGATTGGACGGTCACGCCATGAAGGACACCTTCTGCGGCGAATTTCGGCAGCGGCAGCGCGATCATGGTGATGGCCATGGTGCGCGAAAGGGGAATGCGCAGGCGCAACTCGCCGAGACCAGTGCGGTAGAGGGTCACTGTGTCCAGCGTGGCTGCGGCATTGGCGCCGAACAGGCCGATCTGGACCTGTCCGCAAGGCCTCTCTTCGAAGACGTCGGCCGGCAGACGGTTGGCCCCGAACAGCGCGTAGAGATAGGCGTTCGACGGCGACAGTCGGGCAAAGCTGCCAGCGAGCCACATCGGCGGGGCGGCCGACGCGCAGGCGGCAGAAAAGCCGCGGGCGGTGATCTGCCGGCGGACGAAGTCGCTGTCGATCATCGGTGCCAGCGCGTGCGTGCCGAGGTTGACGTCGTGCTTCAATCCGCCGAGCAGCGCCAGCTCGTCCTCGTCCGGCAACAGCAGGAACCGCGCCAGTGTCGCCGTGCACCAGCGCGCAGCGACATCAGGCGCGGCATAAGGGTCGAGACAGAAGTCGAGCGCGACGTCCTCGGCGCTCTCCGCAAAGGCGACGCTGCCTGCCTGGATCTCCGCGGCGCGCGCGATCTGGCTGGCGGGGCGCGGATTGATCTCGCGCAGCACCTGCTCGCCGTCATAGTCCCGGACCGAGCCATCGGCGGAGCAGCAGATCTGCTCCAGCAGTGCGATGTTGCGGATCAGCATGCGCTTGATATGCGGCGTTACCACAAGGTCCGAAATGAAGCCTGCCGCGCTGTCCTCGTCGGCGATATCGTCGAAGGCATCGTCGAGCGAGATCAGATAGGCGCCGTGAAGACGTATCTTGATGCCCTCCATGTCGAACACGCGGCGCAGCGCCTTCTGCACGCTCCCAGAATAACCGAGATCGGCGAGCACCAGATGGGTACATTCGTCGAAGCCGGGGATCGTGTGGCGCAGATAGGCAAGCAATCGCGCGCGCAGGGCTGCGGCGAGATCGACGATCTCACTGGCGTCCATCAATTCCGGCAGAGCTTCGGCGAGATCTTCGCCGGGAGCAATTCCGTCAGGATAAACCGCGAAGAACGCGGCGACCGCTGGCGGCTGGATCTTGATCATGTCGCGGAAGGTCGGTGCGTCGATCTTCAACACCTTGCTGAGAAGGTCGATCAGCGGCTGCATGGTATCGGCCGAGGCGATCAGGCTGACGCGCCGGTTGATCTCGAGATAGGCCGATGTGGCGCCGTGCAACTCCTGCCAGATCCGGTGCGGCAAAAAACCGTCGCGGCCGAGGAAGGCGAGGGCGACTTTTCGGCCGGGGCCGGCAACCTCCTGGCAGCGCCGGGCGATGAAGGCATCGAAGGCCGTCATCACCGGGCCGAGTACGGTCATGCCGAGATGAAAGGCGGGAGATTTCTCGGCGTTGCGCGCGGCGACCATGCGCCGCAGGGTCCGCGCGCCATGATCGAGCCGCGCCGGCGCGCCGGCGCACAACAGCTCGAGCAGCGCGGTCTCGCGCTGGAATTTCGAGGCCAATTGCGGCGTCGCCTGCGGATAATAGCGCGGGCGAATGCCGTGGCGCTTCGCACCCCTGATATCGGCCTTGTCGTTGTCACCGACGTGAAAGGAGGCGTTCGCGTCGATACCCTGCTCGGACAGGTATTTTGCGAAAAGCGCCTCGCTCTTGCCGCTGCCGTGGTCGCAGGAGGCGTAGAGGAAGTCCCATGTCAGCCCGGGGCGGCATGCGCGCAGCAATCGCGCCAGCCGGTCGGAATCCCAGTAGGTATCGGAGATGAACCCGACGCGATGATCGGCACGCTTCATGTCGAGATATTGCCGAAGCATGTCCGGGTTGGCGCGACAGAGCTCGAGTTCGGCCGCGAACTCTGATTCGACGAGATCGTTCAAGTGGTGGCGCGTGAGGCCGAACAGCTTGAATGGAAAACAGGAATAGATTTCATCGATGCGAACTTCGCTGCCGCCGCGCCTCTCTTTCGCGGTCCTCCGCGCACGTGCTTCGGCCTGGATGCGATGCTGAACGAAACTCGCGGAAACATTCGGACAAGTCTGTGAAATACCGGAAAGCTCGTAACTCCTTTCAAATACGCCATCCGGCGTCGTGCAGGCGCGCAACAGAAATGTATCGAAAACATCGAATGACCAAGCAGAAACAATTTGAGCGCGGCGCTTCGCACCGGCCGTTGCGATCGTCATGTGCAGATTCCCCGCCAATCAGATCAATTAACGCGCACGTTCACCATGTCAGGCGCCACAAGCGCGAAAAAAATTCACGCGCGATTCAAAAACGCATTCGTCACGACTGACAGATTCAAAAAAATCGCTAGGTTCGAAAAAGGTGATTCGGAAAAAATTGCCGAGTGCGGAAGTCGTCTCGCGTTCATTCATACTCGGAAACAATCGCTTCTTGATGCGCAAGGCGCGTGTCGCGTTTGATCACCTAGTGCTGCGTAATGTCAGCGTTTTCTCTCAACGACATCTGTTCAGGATGGATGATCCGCCATGGCGCGAGACGATGTGATGATTGCGGGATTGACGCGCGAGAGCAGCGCGCGCTCGGCAATTCTTGCCCGATACTCGGCAAAAGATACCGGCTAACATCTTGAAAAATAACAAAAATTCTCCGCCTGGATTGTTTTGGCCCTGCGTTCAACGCCTGGAAGCCGTGTGGCATGTGCGTCGCCGGCATTGCGGGTTGGAGATTGCGGGATGAGTTACGCTGCTGATGTCTGGGCTCCCGCCGAGGCCGAGATCACGACGACGCTGCCGGCTGAAGAGATCGTGCCCATGATGCCGTCGGTGCCGCTGGCGCCCGACAGCACGCCGGTCGCCACCGACTTCGTCTTCGACGAGGACAGCGAACTTCTCGACAAGCTTGCCGCCGGCGACGAGGTCGCGTTCCGCATGCTGGTCGAGCGTCACATCGATCGCGCCTATGCGATCGCGCTGCGCATCGTCGGCAACGCCGCGGACGCCGAGGACGTGGTGCAGGACACCATGCTCAAGATCTGGAGCCATCGCGGGCGCTGGCAGCACGGCCGCGCCAAGTTCTCGACCTGGCTCTACCGCGTCATCTCCAATCGCTGCATCGATCTGCGCCGCAAGCCGCGCAACGAGAATGTCGAGACCGTGCCGGAGGTCGCCGACGGCCAGCCTGGCGCCGTCGAGATCATCGAGCGCAACGAGCTGAACGGCATGCTGGAGCTCGCGATGCAGCGCCTGCCCGAGCAGCAGCGCATTGCGGTGATCTTCTCGTACCACGAGAACATGAGCAACGGCGAGATCGCCCAGGTGATGGACACCACGGTGGCGGCAGTGGAGTCCCTGCTCAAGCGTGGACGCCAGCAGCTGCGTCAGTTGCTGCGCAAGCACGAATGCGACATCCGCACCGCGTTTACCGATTGCTAATCATAAAATTTCCTCTGCGAAAATTTTCGCGCCTGATCTCCGTGCGCTCCACCGTTTGAGCGAACGGACGGGGCTGCGGTCTGCGCCGTCAATCGTCTTCAACGATGCGGCACGCCATGCCCATCAGCACAGGAGTTTCCAATGCCCGCAATTTCCACCAATACCGCGGCGAACTCTGCGGTCCGCTACCTCAACATCAATTCCGCGCAGGAGAGCAGTGCGCTCGCGAAGCTGTCGAGCGGGTCGCGCATCACCTCGGCCTCCGACGATGCCGCTGGCCTCGCGATCTCGACCCGCATCTCGTCGGACGTCACCACGCTGCAGCAGGCCGCGACCAACGCCTCGCAGGCGACCGCGATCCTGCAGACCGCTGATGGTGGCGCCTCCAACATCTCGGACATCCTGGCGCGCATGAAGTCGCTGGCCTCCGAGTCGGCTTCGGGCACCACGACCGACTCCAGCCGCGCCTACATCAACTCGGAATTCACGCAGCTCACGAGCGAAATTGATTCGATCGCGAGCGGCACGCGCTATTCCAGCCAAAGCCTTCTGGATGGCTCGAGTGTGTTCTCCTCGGGCGTCTCCGTGCTGGTCGGCTCGTCTGGTTCCGACACCATCACCATCACGCTCACGAGCCTGACGTCGTCCTCGCTCGGCGTGACGTCGCTCGACGTCAGCAGCCTGTCGGATGCGGCCTCGGCGCTCGACACGCTCGATACCGCAATCGACACGGTCTCGGCCGCCCGCGCCAGCATCGGTGCGCAGGAATCGCGGTTCAACTTCTCGTCGGACTCGATCTCGACCCAGACCCAGAACCTGCAGTCGGCGAACTCGGCGATCAAGGACGTCGATATCGCGGCCGAGCAGGCCACGCTGTCCTCGGCCGAGGTGAAGACCCAGGCCGCGGTCTCGGCGGAATCCGCGGCCAACCAGATGCCGCAGTACCTGCTCAAGCTGCTCGGCTAAGCGCTTGCCTTGACGACCTCCGGGCCGGCTTGATGCCGGCCCGGTTCACCCTGGGATGGATCGGGCAGCACAGTGACGTCAGTCAGTTCGAGCACCAGCAGCACTGCAAGCACCAGCACGTCGAGCGCTTCCACAGTGACCACGACCGGCACCACCACGTCGACCAGCGTGGACTGGAGTGCGCTCATCACCGCGGCGGTGAACGCCAAGCTGACGGCAGCGACCACGATCTCGACCTCGATCACCAACAACGAAGCCAAGATCTCCGCCTACCAGACGCTCCAGACCGATCTTTCGACGCTCTCCAGCGGCCTTTCCTCGCTCGCGACGGCCGTCGTCAATTCGCTCGCGACCAACGCCTTCGCCACCCGGGCGGCGACCATCAGCTCGTCCGGCGACGTCAGCGCGTCCTCCGCGCTCTCGATGTCCGTCAGCAATGGTGCTGCGACCGGCGACCATACGCTGACCATCAGCCAGGTCGCGACCGCGCAGAAGGTGGTCGGCACCTCGCAGTCGAGCCAGACCTCGGCGCTCGGCTATTCCGGCACGTTCTCCCTTGGTCTCGGCAGCGGCAGCACGGCCGATATCACCGTCACCAGCACGATGTCGATGCAGGATGTCGTCGACGCCATCAACGCCCAGACCTCGACCACCAACGTGCAGGCCTCGATCGTCCAGGTGTCGAGCGGGTCGTACGAGATGGTGCTGTCGGGCACCGAGGATGCCACCGACATCAGCTATTCCAGCACGTCCGGCGACGACATCCTGAACAAGCTCGGCGTCACCGACAGCACCGGCGCCTTTGCCGACGTGCTGCAGACGTCGCAGGCGGCTGAATTTTCGCTCGATGGCATCTCGATGACGCGGGATACCAACGACATCACCGACGTGCTGACGGGCGTGACCTTCAACCTGCTCCAGGCGACGCCCAGCGGAACATCGCTCAGCATCAGCATCGAGCCCGACACCAGCCAGATCACGACGGCGATCGAAAGCCTCGTCACCAACTACAACACGTTCCGCGATGCGGTGATCGCGCAGCAGGCGACCGCCTCGGACGGTACGGCGGATTCGAGCGCGGTGCTGTTCGGCGACGGCACCATGCGCGACATCATGGATTCGCTCCAGAACGCGCTCAACAGCACGGTGGGTGGCCTCACCATGGCCGACCTCGGCCTGTCCTTCAACGAGAAGAACGAGCTCGAACTCGACACCTCGACGCTGTCAAATGTTCTCAGCACGAACCTGAGCGGTGTCACCACGCTGCTGTCGGCACAGACCAAGACCTCGTCGAGCCAGCTCAGCGTCGTCAACACCGGAACGTCGCCGCAATCCTTCACGCTCGACCTGACGGTGGATTCGTCCGGAAATCTCAGCTCTGCGTCGGTCGGCGGCGATTCCTCGCTGTTCACGATAAGCGGCACGACGATCCTTGGCGCTGCCGGAACGGCCTATGCGGGCATGGCCTTCACCTATTCGGGATCGACGTCGCAATCGATCACGGTGACCTCGACCTCCGGCATTGCCACGCAGCTCTATCAGCTGTCCAAGACCTATTCGTCGAGCTCGGGGTCGCTGCAGACGCTGATCACCAACCTGACCGATCGCGACACCGACCTCCAGCAGAAGGTCGACGACATCGAGAGCAACGCTTCCGCCTACCAGACCCAGCTCCAGACCCAATACGCGAATTACCAGGCCGCGATCACGAGCGCGAACAACACGCTCACCTATCTCAAGGCCTTGCTTAACTCCAGCTCGAGTAGTTGATGATGCATAATCCGATGGCGTACATGGCCAATCAGGCCTATCGGGGCGCGGCCACCAGCGTGCCGCCGCTGAAGGCGATCTCGATGCTGCTTGGCGGCGCGATCACCTTCTTCCAGAAGTCGCTGGCCGCGCAGGAAGCGCGGCGCTTCGAGGAAGGCCACGAATATCTGCTGAAGGCGACCGCGATCCTGCGCGGGCTCAGCCACAATCTCGATTTCACCAAGGGTGGGGCGGTGGCCGAGCGCCTGTTCCAGACCTACAACAGCCTGATCGTGGCGAGCCATAAGGCGTTCGGCCGGCCGCATGCGCCGCAGAGCTTTCGGCGGATCATCGCGGCGGTGACCGAGCTGCGGGAGGCCTGGGAGCATGTCGACGCGAGGGCGCGAGGCGGCAAGATCGCGCCGGCCGATTCGGCCCGCACGGGCTGAACCAAGCCAGGCCGATCTCTCGCGAGAGGGGACGGCAGCACCCGGAGCGCCGTTTCTGCCGCTTTCCGTCGTGTCTTGGGCAGTTTCCTGGGCAGTTTTGGTGCTGAACACCGCGGAAATCCGGTTTTCGACGCGCTTGCAATGCTTTATGACGGGCTCGACCGAGGCGGGATCGGCGGGCGATGGACGTCACCGAGTTTGAGGAACTGATCGACCGGCTGGGCGAGGATCTCTCCCTCTGGCCCGCCGACCGGCGCTTGCCCGCCGAAGAGCTGCTGAAGCATTCCTCCTCTGCCCAGGCCCTGCTGGAAGAGATGCGCGCCCTGCGCCAGGCGCTCGCGGCGCCTCCAGTGCGGGCGCCTGCAGGCCTCGCCGACCGTATCGCCGCCGCCGGTGCGAAGATGAAGAGCGACACCGCCGAGCCGCGCACTGAAGGCGAGACGGCGGGGAGCTGAACGGCTCTTTCCCTGACATTCCGATCCACATGACTTTTGCGCTCGCGCCGACACGCGCGAGCGGCTGCGCTGTTTCGTAAGCGCACTGTCAGCATTCCCGGACACTGCGCACGCGGCAGATTTTGCCGTGGCGAAAGCGATTTTTGCGCGGGTGAATCCGCGCCTGAATCCGCGTGCCCACGCGTTTCATCAGCACACAGATTTCAAGCGCGCTGGCCGACCTTCCTGTCGCCGGCTGCGCGAGAAAGCCGGAGTTTCTGATGACAGTTTCCGCAACGAGTTCTGCAACGACTGCGACCACGACGACGTCGTCATCGTCGAGCACCTCGTCCAGTTCGACGCTGACCTCGAGCGATTTCCTGAGCCTGCTGGTCAGCGAGCTTCAGAACCAGGACCCGCTGAATGCGACCTCGACCACCGACTTCATCAATCAGCTCACATCTTACGCCAATTTCAGTCAGCAGCAGTCGATCAACTCCAACCTGACTTCGCTCTCCAGCTCCTTCTCGAGCCTCGTGACGCTCAACTCGGTCAACTATATCGGCCACACCGTCGAGGCGAAGACAGACACGTCGACTTTGAGCAACGGCTCGGCGACGTTTGGTTATTCACTGTCCTCGGCCGCTTCCGACGTCGCGGTCACCATCAAGGACTCCTCGGGTAACACGGTCTACACCGGCACCGGGACCGGGAACGCCGGCTCCAACACTTTCACCTGGGACGGCAAGAACTCCAGCGGCACCCAGCTCACCGACGGCGGTCAGTACACCATCTCGGTGACCGCAACGGATTCCGCCGGCAACTCGGTGCTCAACTACACCACCATCTCCGGCACGGTGACGGGCATCGACACCTCCACTTCCACGCCCTCGCTGACCGTGAACGGCGTCTCCGTCAGCGCCGCCGACATCATCGGCGTCACGTCCTGATCCTACGTCCTGATCCCTCTGGAGTTTCTTCATGAGTCTCACCGGTGCACTCTCCTCGGCGATCTCCGCGCTCAGCGCGCAGAGCCAGTCCCTGTCGATGATCAGCGACAACATCGCCAATACCAGCACGACGGGGTACAAGACGACGTCGGCGATGTTCGACGATCTCGTGACCGCATCGAGCAACGCGACCTCCTATGCCTCGGGCGGCGTCACCGTCTCGGGCCGCGCCAACATCACCCAGCAGGGCCTGCTCGCCGCGACCTCCAACGCCACCGACGTCGCGATCCAGGGCTCGGGCTTCTTCGTGGTGAGCAGCGCCACGTCGGGCGGCACCACGTCCTACACGCGCAATGGAGCCTTTTCGACCGACAACGCCGGCTATCTCGAGAACAACGGCAGCTACCTGGAGGGATGGCGCACCGATTCGGACGGCAATGTCGTCGGCAATGAATCGGCAAGCAATCTCGCAGCCATCAACACCCAGGTCGCCTCGACCAGCGGCAGCGCCACCACCAAGACCACGATCGCGGCGAACCTGCCGTCGGATGCCGCGACCGGCGATACCTATACCAGCTCGATGACCGTCTACGATTCGCTCGGTGCTGCGAACTCGATGCAGATCACCTGGACCAAGACCGGGACCAACGAATGGAGCGCGAGCGTCGCCAAACCGACTTCGACGTCGGACACGACGACTGCGACTGCGACCAGCGCGACGGCCGGCACTAGCGGCACGATCGACATCGTCTTCAACACCGACGGTTCGCTGAAGAGCACCAGCCCGAGCCCTGCGACCGTCACGGTGAGCGGCTGGACCGACGGTGCCGCCGACAGTACGATTACGATGAACCTCGGCACCGCCGGAGGCACGGACGGTCTGACACAATACGCCTCGGGCGAGACGACGCCGACCGTCAACGTCACCAGCATCGACTCGGACGGCCTGTCCTACGGCAAACTGTCCAGCATCGCGATCGGCAAGAACGGGATCGTCGACGCCACCTATTCCAATGGCCAGACCATCGCGATCTACAAGATCGCGGTTGCGACCTTCGCCGATCCAACCGGGCTTTCCGCCGCCAGCGACGGCCTCTATTCCGCGACGGTGACGTCGGGGAATGCGGCATTGCAAGCGTCCGGCGAGAACGGTGCGGGCACGATCTACGGCAGCGAGCTGGAATCCTCGACCACCGATACCTCCAGCCAGTTCTCGAGCATGATCTCCGCGCAGCAGGCCTATTCGGCCGCCTCCCAGGTCATCTCCACCGTCAGCAAGATGTACGACACCCTGATCTCGGCGATGAGGTGAGCGATGCGCAGCGAGGAGGCCAAGGCCGCCGGAGAGGCGCTGTTGCGCCGGCTGCGACGCCTGGTGGCACGGGCCGCAACCGTGAAGGACAGTGACCACAAGCAGCTGCTTGCCTTGCTCGACGATCTCGAGACGACCCGCCGCGGCCTGTTGAAGGAATGCGCGGAGGTCGAGGGCGAGATGAGACAGGCGACCGTCAGGACGACCGCGATCGGCGTTTACTTGCGCAACTCGCAAGTCCATCGCGGCAAACGGCATAGTTAGAAGAAGGCGATGACCATGAGTGTCCCCCAAGCCAATAGCCAAGCCACGCGGACCAACGCCGCAAGTGGCGACGCCCGGATTAAGTCGCTGATCGGACTGATCGACGTCCTGACCGCGCTGGTGGCGGAAGAGAATGTCGAGCTCGCCAAAGGCCTGCCGGCCTCGCGCCTGAAGCAGGTCGACGAGAAAAATCGCCTCGCTGAGATCTTCGAACGATCCGTCGCGGAATGTGCGGCGGGCGGGACCACCTTGAACGTGCGGGACCGGATCCTGCGCGAGCAGCTGTTGGATCGGATCCTGAAGCTGCGCGCGGCGATGGACGAAAATCTGGTGCGCCTGCGTGCCGCGATCGAGGCCAGCAACCGCCGGATCGAGGCGGTCATGCAGGCGATCCGCGAGCAGATCGCCGCGGTGTCGCCCTATGGCGCCTCCGGCCGGGTCGCCGCGCGCGCCGTCTCCAGCGGCACCAGCCGCAGCGCCTGACGACAAGGAGAGCCCGCCGTGTCGCTCGATATCGCACGATCGATCGCCTTCAGCGGCCTGTCGTCCACGTCGGTGCAGATCAGCGTGACGTCGTCGAACATTTCGAACGCCGACACGACGGGCTATACCAAGAAGACCGCGAACCAGTCGAGCAGCGTCACCAACGGCGTCGGTACCGGCGTCACGGTGACGGGCATCACCTCGACGGTCGACAAGCTGCTGCTGAAGTCGCTGGTCAGTGCGGATTCCGATCTCGGTTCGGCCGACACGACCAATACCTATCTGACCTCGCTGGAGAAGCTCTACGGCTCGACCAGCAGCACCGACAGCTCGTCGACCGGGACCTCGCTCGCCAACAGCATCGCCTCGCTGGAATCGGCGCTGTCGTCGCTGGCAAGCACGCCCAGCAGCGCCTCGTTGCAATCCAACGTCGTCAGCGCGCTCGACGACGTCACGAGCCAGTTGCGGGAGACCTCGAGCGGAATCCAGAAGCTGCGCTCCAACGCCGACCAGGACATCTCGTCCTCGATCGACGACGTCAATACGGACCTGCAGAACATCGCGGATCTGAACGCGGAGATCAAGCAGACGGCGGCAACCGGCCAGTCGACCGCCGACCTGGAGGACCAGCGCAACACCGCGCTGCAGGACGTCGCCTCCAAGATGAACGTCAGCTACTACACGGCGTCGAATGGCGATCTCCAGATCTATACGACGACAGGGCAAGCGCTGGTCGACAGCTCCGCGCACAAGATCAGCTATACCGCCGCCGCCAATGTGTCGTCGTCGACGACCTACACCGCCGGCTCCTCGTCGAGCGGGTTCAGCGCGATCACGGTGAATGGCGTCGACATCACCTCGCAGATCACCGGCGGTGACATCGGCGCGCTCATCACGCTCCGCGACAAGACCTTGCCGGCGGCACAGTCGCAGCTCGACCAGCTCGCGACCCAGCTTGCCTCTGCGGTCAATACCGTCTCAAACAGCGCCTCCTCGGTGCCCGCACCGACCAGTCTGACAGGAACGACCAGCGTCACCAGCAGCACGGCGCCGTCCGCCACCGGCACGGTGCGTCTTGCCGTGACCGACCAGAGCGGCAATCTGGTTTCCTACAGCGATCTCGACCTGTCGTCCTACTCGACGGTCGGCGATCTCGTCACCGCCATCAATGGCATTTCCGGGATGTCGGCGTCGGTCGATGCGAACGGGCATCTCTCGATCACGGCCACCGGCTCGGGCAACGGCGTCGCCATCAATGAGATGACGAGTTCGGTCGGTAGCTCGAGCGAGGGATTTTCGGACTATTTCGGCCTCAACGACCTCGTAACCGGAACGAGCGCGTCGGATATCGCGGTCAACAGCAGCATCCTGTCCGGCACCAACGAGCTGCAGCTCGCCACGCTGGACTCCTCGGCGACCCTCACGGTCGGCAGCAGTGTGCTGACGTCGGGATCCGCGACCGTGGTTAATGCGTTCTACAGCGCATTGACGGCTTCACGGACGTTTTCATCCACCGGCGGGCTCGCCGCCACCACGGGTTCCTTTGCCGACTATGCCTCGACCATTGTGGCTGATGTCGCGAGCAAGGCCTCTCAGGCGTCCACCAATTACACCGCCAAGGAGACCGCGCAGTCGACCTATGCGAGCTCGCTGTCGTCGCAGTCGGGCGTCAACCTCGACGAGGAATCGGCCAATCTGAGCACGCTGCAAAACCAATACTCGGCAGCTTCCGCGCTGATCTCGGCTATCAACAGCATGTACTCGGCGCTTATCACCGCCGTGCAGTCGTCGTAAAGCGCGCAGGAGCAGCTCCATGGTCGCGATGCGGATTGCCACCTTCGCCCAGTCGGGCAAGATGATCGCCGACGCGATGCGCGTGGAGTCGGTCATGGCCAACGAGCAGGTCCAGGAATCTTCGGGCGTCGTCTCGACCGATTTCGGCGGTTACGGCTCGAACGCGCAGCATGTCGTCAATCTCCAGGTCTCTGTGACGCGCGCGCAGTCCTATATCGATGCGGCCACGCTGGCCGACAGCAAGGTCCAGGTGATGTATTCGGCCGTCGGCTCGATGACGGACATCGTCACGCAGCTCCGCTCCCAGCTCAGCGCGGCCTCGACCGGCAGCACGACCGAGACGAACTCGGTGATCTCCTCTGCCCAGCAGATGCTGGAACAGATGGGCTCGCTGATGAACACGCAGTATGACGGCCAGTATGTCTTTGCCGGCGGCAAGACGGACACGGCGCCGGTCGACCTCACCAGCTTTTCCTCAGGCACGGGCTCCACAACCACGGCGGATACCAGCTACTACAAGGGTGATGACGAGATTGCCTCGGTGCGCGTCGCCGCCGACAACACGGTGTCCTATGGCGTGACCGCTGACAATTCGGCGTTCGAGGAGGTGATGCGCGTGCTGAAGTTCGTGGCCAACAGCACCTCGTTGTCGTCCTCTGACATTACCAGCGCGCTCGACCTCGCCAGCACGGCGCTCGACGACACCGCGGCGGTGCAGGCAAAACTCTCCAGTTCGGCGTCCTCGATCGAGTCTGCGAGCACGCAACAGACCGACTACAAGAGCTACGCCGAAAGCCTGTCGAACGACCTCACCGGCGTCGATGTCGCCGCCATCACCGCGCAGCTCTCGACCTACCAGGCGCAGCTCACCGCCTCTTATTCGGCGATGTCCAAGATCCTCAGCATGAATCTTGCGAGCTATCTGAAATAGGCGAGGCCTATTCGGCAGCGATCCGCTCCATCGCCATGGTGCGAAGTTTTGCGCGCTGGATCTTGACGCCGTTGGCGCTGTCGGTCACAGGGAAGGCGTCCACGACATAGATCCGTGCCGGGACCTTGTAGCTGGCGAGCCGCTCGCGCAGGCGTGCCGTCAGCACCTCCTGTTGCGGCGAAGTGCCGGCCGGGATGACAAAGGCGACGCAGCGGGCGTGGCCCTTCAGATCGACCGCGACGACCTGGGCATCAGCGACGTCGGCGCAGGACTTGATCTCGTCCTCGATCTCGCCGGGCGCGACCAGGAAGCCGCCGAGCCGCATCGCATCCCCCGCGCGGGTCTCATAGACGAAAGCGCCGTCGCGCAGCCGGCCGATGTCGCCGGTGCGGAAGAAGCCATCCGCGGTGATCGCATCGCGTGTCGCCTCGGGGTTGTTGAAGTAGCCGAGGAAGCATGATGGCGCGCTGATCTCGATCTCGCCGGAGACGTCTTGCGCTGCAAGCTCGCCGGTCTCGGTGTCGCGCACGCGGACCTTCGCCTCGGGGGACATTGGCCAGCCACCGCCCTCGATGCGATCGGCGAAGGCGTCGCTGGGACGGGCGATCGAGAATAACGCCTGCACCTCGCTCGAGCCGTAGAGGCCGAATAGCGGCAGGCCGCGCGCCTCGGCCTCTGCGGCCAGCTCGCGCCAGCCGGGCTGGAACGCGGCGAAGCCGCAGACTCGGAGATGCGGGAACGGACGTTGCTCATCGGTTAGTGCAAGGATGCGGCGGAACATCTCGTCGGAGCCGAAGGCGTGCGTGATCTTGTGCTCGCTGAGGATTTGCAGCGCCGGGGCCGCCTCGAAGGCGTCGAGCACGTGAACGGTCGCGCCGGCCGCGATGAAGCCAAGCAGGCTCGTCATGCCAAAGGTGCCGCAGAACGGCAGCATCGCCAGCAGCGAGTGACGCCGCGGCGAGAGCTGGAGCGCCTTGGCAACGGAGTTGGCGTGGGTCGCGAGCGTTCGCTGCGAGTGCGCGACGAGTTTTGGTCCTTTGGTCGTGCCCGAAGTCGTGTAGAGCAGCACCGGTAGATCGACGTTATCTTGCGGCATCGGGGCGGGCGGGTATGGCTTGTCGAACGCATCAAAGCGAATGCAGGGCCATTGCGCGGGGATCGCATCCGCGCCGATGACCGCAAGCTCTTGCAGCGCGGGCACCTCGTCCTTGGCAATGTCAGCGAGAACGGAAGCGAAATCGATCGAGCGGAACGCCGCCTCGACCACCAGCAGCTTGGCGCCCGACAATTTCAGGAGATGCGCAACTTCGGCGCTGCGGTAGCGCGTATTGACGGCGGCAACCACCGCACCCAGCCGGGCGGCGGCGAACAGCAGCGCGACCCATTCGACCCGGTTGACCAGCCAGACAGCGACCACGTCGCCCTTGCCGATGCCTTGCGCCGCGAGCCAGGCCGTGGTCTGTTCGACCATCCCTGAAAATTCCGCGCGCGAGACGGGCGTGCCATCGAACACGAAGGCGGGATCGGCGGCGGTCTCCGATCCGATCAGCGATTGCAGTGAGACATCGTCGGCGTGCATGGCAACCGAAGTAGCCCGATCGCGCAAACCTGTCTACTTGGTGCCGAACATCCGGTCGCCGGCATCGCCCAGGCCCGGCACGATGTAGCCGTGATCGTTGAGACGCTCATCGATCGCGGCGGTCCAGATCGGCACGTCGGGATGCTCGCTCTGGAACTGCGCGATGCCCTCGGGCGCTGCCAGCAGGCAAACGAAGCGGATGTCGCGGGCGCCGCGGTCCTTGAGCAGGGAGGCGCCGGCACAGGCCGAATTTCCCGTCGCCAGCATCGGGTCCATCAGGATCACGGTGCGGTCGGACAGGTCCTGCGGCGCCTTGAAGTAATATTCCACGGCCTGCAATGTCTCCGGGTCGCGGTAGAGCCCGATATGGGCGATGCGGGCCGAGGGCATCAGCGCCAGCATGCCGTCGAGGAAGCCGACGCCGGCGCGCAGGATCGGCGCCAGCGTGAGCTTCTTGCCGGCGATCTTCGGCGCCAGCATCGGTGAGATCGGCGTCTCGATCTCGACCAGCTCCAGCGGCAGGTCGCGCGTCACCTCGTAGCCCAGCAGCATCCCGATCTCGTTCAGGATCTCGCGAAAGCTCTTGGTCGAGCGGTCCTTCTCCCGCATCAGGGATAGCTTGTGCTGGACCAGGGGGTGGGTGACGACGTTGACGCTGCTTGTGCTCATGAAACCGATCTACACGGTTCCACGAAACTGCGCCAGATCGGCCGGGCGTTTTCCGCAAGGAGGGGCGGCCTATCCGGGCTGCGCGACCGCCGTTCGTAGCCGGTTGCTTGCCTCGTAGGCAGCCATGATCAATTCGCGGTCGATCGCCGTAAAGTCTAGACGCCGAGCCCGCGCGCTGCGAGCGTGATCACGATGGTCAGGATTGCACCCCAGACCAGGCTCAGCGTCATGGTCAGGATGGTCGTGGTGACCGCGTGTTCGAGATGTCCCTTGAGAAGATGCACGCTAGTCTCTCAGCAAACGCGCAACCAGCACGATCAGCGGATTGCCGCGGTTCTCGATGTCGAGCTCGAAGGTGTCGGTGGGAAACACCAGCGCACACCGCGCAGGCTTGCTCTGCCGGTTGGCGAAATCGACCGCCGAGCTCTTGAACAGGAACAGGCCGCCGATGCGTCCGTGCGCCTCGCGGGCGACCCAGAGGCCGGCCTGGTTGCGGCCGATAAAAAAGGCGGGAATGGCGTCGCTGATCACATCGGGATCGAGCGGCTTGAGTTCTACCGCCGGCACCTGACGCGGCTGGCGATGAGTGGCTTGAAGGGCGATCGCGGCCATGGCGGCCTCCTCACACATCTGCAACGTCATGATGGTCACCGCTGTCTTCAGGCGTGGAGATGCCAGACGAAGATCGCTGTCTTCAGCGCGATGAGCGCAGTGAACACGCCGCCCATGGTGAGCACCGCAAGTGCGCGCAGAGCGACGCGCTTGAGTTGGGCCTTGCGCGACGTCGACATCCGCGGCCGGCGCTCCAGCCAGTCAAGAGGCCGTTCAAGGCCCTGTGTCAGCATCGACATGTCCGATAGTCCTTCTCTGCAGCGGCTGCCTTGGCCGGTATGATCTGCCGGATATGATGAGCGTGGCAGCATAGGAATGCGAGACGGGAGGCTGTGCCGTCATATAGGAGCGCTATAAAGGCGCGTCCTACGCGCCGACGCTATCGATCAGCTCCTCATCGGCGATCGCGGCGAATGCTCGCACAACCTCTCTCTGCGCGGCCGCGTCCAGCAGCACGATAGGCAGCCGTGTAGCCGCCGACATCAGGCCAAGCACACTCAGGGCGTATTTGAGCGCGGCTGGACTTTCCCGGGAGAGGCAGGCAATCAGCGGGACGAGGCGCTTGTGTAGATAGCGCGCCGATTGCAGGCGGCCCTGCCTGACCTGCGAGAAGATCGTCCGGCAGAGATCCGGTGCGATGTTGGAAACCTCCGAAATCGAGCCGTCGCCGCCGCCGGCGATGTAGCCGAAGGCGGTGGTGTCGTCGCCAGAGAGCAGGCGAAAGCCGGCCGGCAGCAGCCGGCCCAAGCGCATCGGGCGGGTGACGTCGCCGCTACCATCGCGCAGGCCGACGAATTGGCGGGATTCGACCAGACGCAGCAGCGTCTCGTCGGCGAGTGGGCGCAGCGTGCGGGAGGGAACGTCGTGCAGGATCACCGGCAGTCCGGTTGAGCCGGCAATGGTGCGGAAATGCGTAAGCATCCCCTCCTGCATCGGCTTGTTGTAGGCGGGCACCACCGCGATGATGGCATCGGCGCCGGCCGCCTCCGCCTGCTGCGCAAGCTCGATGGCGCGGCCGGTCGCATTCGACATCACACCGGCGATAACCCGCACGCGACCGCGGACGACATCGACCGCCGTGCGAATGACAAGCTCTTGCTCGGCGGGCGAGAGCGTCGGCGCCTCGCCCGCCGTCTCGCAGACGACGAGCGCGGGAACACCGGCTGCGATTTGGCGTTCGCACAACGCGGCGAACACATTGAGGTCGATCGCGTCAGCCGCATCGAACGGCGTCGGCAGATCCGGAATAAAGCCTGTGAACCAGGCAGAGGGAGGGATGAACATGGCGTTTCGCCGAATGCGGCCTGCTCAGGCGGCGCGCTGCGAGAGGTCGGGGTGTTTACCCATGTCGAGCTCGATCTCGCGCGGCAGTTCGACGATGGTCTCGGGGTGCTGTCCGTTCTCGAACAGCGCATATTTGATGGCCTGGGCGCGGCTGACGAACAGGCCGCCATAGAGGCCGTTCTGCTGCTGGGCAATCCACTGTCCCCTGTGGTTGCGGCCGATGAAGACGATGCTTGAGAGGGAGCTGCACGAGGGAGGTTCGACGAGTTTCACGGACGTATTCCTTCCGATTGAACGAGGTCGCGGGCGCATGTCCCCGCAACCGTCCGATCAATATCGAAGCAAGCAGATATGATTTCGAGTGAGGCTGCGCGGCGATCTCATAGGCGCATCATAAAGGCGGGCGTTCAGGTCAGTTCATTGACGACATGAACCAGGGCGAAAAGCGCGCCAAAAGCGGCGCATTCGTCCCAATGATTGAGGGCGGCACCGAACGGTGTTTCGCGTTTGAGAAGGGCAACAGCAGCACACAGGATGATCGACATCCAAAGCAGGGCTTTGAGGCTTCGTCCGAATCCGATGCTGCCGAACGCTGCGAAGGCAGCGAGAAGCGCTACGCGCACGGCAAAGCGCGCTATGATCCGCGCCGGGCTCAGGGCCCGCGATATGTCCGAAGATTGCGGCAAGGCATGAACCGGACCGGTTGGCTTAGCTGAAATTCTCGCAGCCGACCGGTTCGTAGAACGGGTCAGGGGCGGGGCGCACGGTGGGCACGCTCGGTCGCGACGCTTCCGCGGCCAAGGCCTGGACTTCGACGAAAGCCGACAGCAGCGCGATCGCGAGGTCGCCGTGGCATCCCTCGACAGCCGCGTCGAGCCAATCCGGCAGCTCGCGTTCACGCGAGAGTGCGCAATGCCATTCACCTTCATCATAGGCGATCCGGCGGACCTGCCACAGCGGCAGTTCGAGCTCCATCAACGCGAGCGCGGCGTCGGCCCAGGCCTCCGCATCGATCAAGCGCATCACGCGAGCGGTGCGCTCGGTCTGTCCGAGCGAGGGAAATCGGCGGCAGGCCTTGTCGATGATCTCGAGCATCAGCGGCCGCGTCATGTCTTGCGCATTGCGCAGGCGGTCGCCAAGCGAGGGCAAATCGTAAAGTCGTAGAGCGGTCATCTCAGGCCTCCTGGAATTGGCGTCGGTCAGTCGGCCGGCCTCTTCAGGATGGCGAGAAGGGCATTTGAAAACGAGAGGGGCACAGGGCGGGAGATATAAAGATTCCATAAGTGCGGGCGCTCACGCATGAGTAACGCGATGCGCCACCGGCCGCCCCGCCCTTTATGAGATTCCTATAACTTCGCCATAGCCCTCGTCTCGAAAACCTATGCCCGTGGTGGCACTTCAATACGGTCAAAAGTCCCGTTTTGGGGCCGTGGAAATGCGTTGCGCTTCTCTCCACGAGCTCCGCCGGGTCCCCGAGAAAGTGTTGCTCCCGATATAGGGACGCAACGAGGAGCAATCCCATGATGGACATTCTGATGCTGGCGCTGGGCTTGGGCTTCTTTGCCCTTGCGATCGGCTACACCTACGCCTGCGAACGGTTGTGAGGGAGCGGACCATGATCTTCGATTATGCACTCGCCGGCGCCGTCTCGTTCGGCCTCCTGTTCTACCTCACTTACGCGCTGCTGCGGCCCGAGCGGTTTTGACCGGTGCTGCTGCTTGTCGAATTGCTGCTGGCGGACATTGCGCTCGTCGGCTGCCTGCTTGTGGTGCTCCTGCCGCTGTTGCGCCGGACGCCGAGCCTGAAGGGTTAATGCCATGACTGTGATCGGTTGGCTCCAGATCATTCTTTTCTGCGTTATCATTGTCGCGCTCACAAAGCCGCTCGGCTGGTACATGACGCGCGTGTTCACCGGTGAGAAGACGTTTCTCTCGCCGGTGCTGCGTCCGATCGAGGCCGGCATCTACTGGATCTCCGGCGTCGACGAGAAGCGCGAGCAGCATTGGCTGACCTACACGGTCGCGATGCTGCTGTTCCATGTCGGCGGTTTCCTCATCATCTACGGCTTGATGCGCTTGCAGGCCGTTCTGCCCTTCAATCCGGCGGGGCAGGGTGCGGTCGCTGAAGACCTCTCCTTCAACACCGCGATCTCCTTCATCACCAACACCAACTGGCAGAACTACGGCGGCGAGAGCACGATCTCCTATCTCGTGCAGATGGTCGGCCTGACGCATCAGAATTTCCTGTCGGCGGCCACCGGCATCGCGCTCGCGGTTGCGTTGATCCGCGGCTTCTCGCGGGCGTCGATGCGGACCGTCGGCAGTTTCTGGGTCGACGTTACCCGCACCACGCTTTATGTACTGCTGCCGATCTGCGTGGTCTACACGCTGTTCCTGATCTCGCAGGGCATGCCGCAGACGCTCGGCGACTATGTCGAGGCCACCACGCTCGAAGGTGCCAAGCAGACCATCGCGGTCGGCCCGGTCGCCTCACAGGTCGCGATCAAGATGCTCGGCACCAATGGCGGCGGCTTCTTCAATGCCAACGCCGCGCACCCCTTCGAAAACCCGACCGCGCTGTCGAACTTCGTGCAGATGCTGTCGATCTTCGCGCTGGGCGCCGCGCTGACCAATGTGTTCGGCCGCATGGTCGGCAACCAGCGCCAGGGCTGGGCGATCCTCGCCGTGATGGGCGTGCTGTTCATCGCCGGCGTCGCCGTTACTTATTGGGCGGAGGCCAACGGCACTTCGACGCTCCATGCGCTCGGCCTGACTGGTGGCAATATGGAAGGCAAGGAGGTCCGCTTTGGCATCGTCGCGTCCTCGCTGTTTGCCGTGATTACCACCGCCGCCTCCTGCGGTGCGGTCAACGCCATGCATGACAGCTTCACCGCGCTCGGCGGCATGATCCCGTTGATCAACATGCAGCTCGGTGAAATCATCATCGGCGGCGTCGGCGCCGGCCTTTACGGCATGCTGCTGTTCGTCGTGCTCGCGATCTTCGTCGCAGGCCTCATGGTCGGCCGCACACCGGAATATGTCGGCAAGAAGATCGAGGCGCGCGAGGTCAAGATGGCCATGCTCGCGATCCTGGTGCTGCCGCTGATGTATCTGGGCTGGACCGCGGTCGGCGTGGTCTATCCGTCGGCGGTCGCCTCCATGGCGAATGCCGGTCCGCACGGCTTCACCGAAGTGCTCTATGCCTATACGTCGTCGACCGGCAACAACGGCTCGGCCTTCGCAGGTCTCACCGGCAACACCTTGTTCTACAACCTCACGCTCGCCAGCGCGATGTTCGTCGGTCGCTTCTTCATGATCATCCCGGCGATGGCGATCGCGGGTTCACTGGCCGCGAAAAAATCCATTCCGCCGTCGGCGGGCACGTTCCCGACCACCGGCGGGCTGTTCGTCGGTCTCGTCGTCGGCGTGATCCTGATCATCGGCGGCCTCACCTTCTTCCCGGCCCTCGCACTCGGCCCGATCGTCGAGCATCTCGCGATGAATGCCGGTAACGTCTTCTGATTGCTGGAGTGACCTCCATGGACACCATGAAACTGCAAAAACGCGCTTCTGTCTCGGCAATGCTCGATCCCAAGATCGTCGTGCCCGCGATCCGCGCATCCTTCGCCAAGCTCGATCCACGGCTGATGATCAAGAACCCCGTGATGTTCGTGGTCGAGATCGTGGCCGCGCTCACCACCGTGATCTTCCTGCGCGATCTCCTCACAGGCGGCGCCAATCTCGGCTTCACCTTCCAGATCATCCTCTGGCTCTGGTTCACGGTGCTGTTCGCGAATTTCGCCGAAGCCGTGGCCGAAGGCCGCGGCAAGGCGCAGGCCGATTCGCTGCGCAAGACCCGCACCGAAAGCCAGGCCAAGCTCCTAGCCGGCGCAGGCCGGGATTTCAGGCTCGTGCCAGGCACGAGCCTGAAGGTCGGCGACATCGTGCTGGTCGAGGCGGGTGATACCATTCCCTCCGACGGCGAGGTGATTGAGGGCGTCGCGTCCGTCAACGAAGCTGCCATCACCGGCGAATCCGCGCCCGTGATCCGCGAGTCCGGTGGTGACCGTTCTGCGGTGACCGGCGGCACGCAAGTGCTGTCCGACTGGATCCGCGTCCGCATCACGGCGGCGCAAGGCTCGACCTTCATCGATCGCATGATCAAGCTGGTCGAGGGCGCCGAGCGGGCCAAGACGCCGAACGAGATCGCGCTCAATATCCTGCTGGCCGGTCTGACCATCATCTTCGTATTCGCCACCGTCACCATTCCGAGCTATGCCGCCTATGCCGGCGGCTCGATCTCGGTGGTCGTGCTGGTCGCGCTGTTCGTGACGCTGATCCCGACCACCATCGGTGCGCTGCTGTCGGCGATCGGCATCGCCGGCATGGACCGCCTGGTGCGCTTCAACGTGCTGGCGATGTCTGGCCGTGCGGTCGAGGCCGCCGGTGACGTCGACACGCTGCTGCTCGACAAGACCGGCACCATCACGCTCGGCAACCGCCAGGCGACGGCGTTCCGACCCGTGCGGGGCGTCAGCGAGCAGGAGCTGGCGGACGCCGCCCAGCTCGCCTCGCTCGCCGATGAAACGCCGGAAGGCCGTTCCATCGTGGTGCTGGCCAAGGAGAAGTATGGCATCCGCGGCCGCGATATGGCCGAGCTTGGCGCGACCTTCATCCCGTTCACGGCGCAGACCCGCATGAGCGGCGTCGATGCCGGCGGGTCGTCGGTGCGCAAGGGCGCGGTCGACGCGATGCTCAACTATGTCGGCGGCGGCACGCCGCTGGCCGTTGCCTCCGGCAATACGGCGCGCGCCATTCAGCCTGCGGGGCTGTCGGATATCGGCCGTGAGGTCCAGACCATCGCGGACGAGATCTCGAAGGCCGGCGGTACGCCGCTCGCGGTGGCCAAGGACGGCAGGCTGCTCGGCGTCATCCAGCTCAAGGACATCGTCAAGGGCGGTATCCGCGAGCGCTTTGCCGAGCTGCGCCGCATGGGCATCCGCACCGTCATGATCACCGGCGACAATCCGATGACGGCGGCCGCGATCGCGGCGGAAGCCGGCGTCGACGATTTCCTGGCGCAGGCAACGCCCGAGGACAAGCTCAAGCTGATCCGCGACGAGCAGGCCAAGAGTAAGCTGGTCGCCATGTGCGGCGACGGCACCAACGACGCGCCGGCGCTGGCGCAGGCCGATGTCGGTGTTGCCATGAACACCGGCACGCAGGCCGCGCGCGAGGCCGGCAACATGGTCGATCTCGACTCCAACCCGACCAAGCTGATCGAGGTGGTCGAGATCGGCAAGCAGCTGCTGATGACGCGCGGTGCGCTGACGACCTTCTCGATCGCCAACGACGTCGCAAAGTATTTTGCGATCATCCCGGCGATGTTCCTGGCGTTCTACCCGCAGCTCAACGTGCTCAACGTCATGAACCTGTCGAGCCCGCAGAGCGCCATCCTGTCGGCGATTATCTTCAATGCGCTGATCATCATCGGGTTGATCCCGCTCGCATTGAAGGGCGTCGCCTATCGCGCGGTCGGGGCCGGCGCGCTGCTCCGCCGCAACCTGCTGATCTACGGCCTCGGCGGCATCATCATTCCCTTCATCGGCATCAAGGCGATCGACCTCGTCGTTGTTGCCTTGCACCTGGCCTAACCGGCGTCCCAGGGCGCGCCCCGGCCGCGACGAAGATATTGGAGACCCAACATGCTCAGAGAAATCCGCCCCGCCATCGTCCTGTTGCTGGTGCTCACCGCCATCACGGGCCTGGCCTATCCCCTCGCCATGACCGGCATTGCCGGCGCGATCTTTCCGGCACAGGCGAAAGGCAGCCTGATCGAGAAGGACGGCAAGGTGGTCGGCTCCGCCCTGATCGGCCAGGAGTTCAAGGACGACAAATACTTCCACGGCCGTCCTTCGGCGACGCTGGCGCCGGACCCGAATGATTCGACCAAGACGGTCTCGGCGCCCTACAACGCCGCCAATTCGGGCGGCTCCAATCTCGGCCCGACCAGCAAGGCGTTGGCCGACCGGCTGAAGGAGGACGTGGACAAGCTGAAGGCCGAGAATCCCAACGCCGCTGTTCCGGTTGATCTCGTCACGACTTCGGCCAGCGGGCTCGATCCCGACATTTCCCCGGAAGCCGCGCAATTCCAGGTGCCGCGTGTGGCCAAGGCGCGGAATGTATCGGAGGATCAGCTTAGGCAGATCGTCACCTCCAACACCCAGGGCCGTCTGCTCGGCCTGCTCGGCGAACCCCGGGTTAACGTTCTAGCCCTGAACCTCGCACTGGATCGTGCATCCGCGAAGTAGTGGTCTAGGCTCGCGGCACACGGATGATTATATTCGCAACATGGTCCGAGAGCGCCGCGATCCCGAACAACGTCCGTCTCCCGAGGCGCTGCTGGAAGCCGCGCGCCGGGAGGAGGGCGCGAGCGGCAAGCTGAAGATCTTCGTCGGCGCCGCCCCCGGCGTCGGCAAGACCTACGAGATGCTGCAGAGCGCTCATGCCAGGCGCAAGGCCGGCATCGATGTCGTGGTCGGCTTTGTCGAAACCCACGGCCGCGCCGAGACCGAAGCGCTGGTGCGCGGGCTTGAAGTGGTCCCGCGCAAGCGGCTCGATTACCGCGGCCAGATCGTCGAGGAGCTGGACCTCGACGCCGTGATCGCGCGGCACCCGAAGATCGCCTTGGTCGACGAGCTTGCCCACACCAACGCAGCCGGGAGCCGCCACCCCAAGCGCTATCTCGACGTCGAGGAGCTGCTCTCCCACGGCATCGACGTCTACACCGCCGTCAACATCCAGCACATCGAGAGCCTGAACGATGTCGTCGCGCAGATCACCCATGTGCGGGTGCGCGAGACCGTGCCGGATTCGATCTTCGATCGTGCCGATGCGATCGAGCTGATCGACCTCACGCCCGACGATCTGATCCAGCGCCTGCGTGAGGGCAAGGTCTACGTCCCCAAGCAGGCCGAGCGGGCGCTGGAGCATTATTTCTCGCCGGGCAATCTGACCGCGCTGCGCGAACTCGCGCTGCGGCGTACGGCGGAGCGGGTCGACGAGCAGCTGCTCACGCACATGCAGGCGAACGCCATCGCCGGTCCCTGGGCCGCGGGCGAGCGCATCCTCGTCTGTGTCAGCGAGGATCCGCGCGCGGCCGGGCTGGTGCGCTACACCAAGCGGCTGGCCGACCGGCTGCATGCTCCCTTTACCGCGATCTCGATCGAGACGCGGCGCTCGCTTCAGCTCTCGGACCAGGAGCGCGACCGGCTCGCCGATACGCTGCGGCTCGCGGAGTCGCTCGGCGGCGAGGCGCTGACCATTCCGGCCGTCGGCCGGCGCATCGCCGACGACGTCATCAATTTCGCGCAAGGCAACAACGTCACCCAGATCGTGATCGGCAAGTCGACGCGCTCGCGCTGGTTCGAGATGGCGCGCGGCTCGGTCGTGCATGATCTGGTGCGCCGTGCCGGCAATATCAGCGTTCACGTCATCCCCGGCGACGAGCTGCCGGACGAGGCGGTGCCCAAGACGACGGTGCAGACTGCGGCGCGATCCGAGCCGTTCAATCCGCTGCCCTATCTGAAGGCGCTCGGCATCGTGCTGGTCGGCCTCGGTGCTGCAGTGCTGCTGCAACCGCGATTCGGCATCGAGAACGTCGACCTCGTATTGCTCACCGCCGTGGTGGCTGTCGCAGTACGCTACGGCTTGTGGCCGTCGTTGCTCGCGAGCCTTGCAGCCTCGCTCGCCTATAATTTCTTTTTCCTGCCGCCGGTCTACACTTTCACCATCACGGATCCGACCAACGTCGCGGCGTTCTTTTTCTTCATGCTGATCGCGATCCTTGTCTCGAATGTCGCCGCGCGCGTGCGCACACAGGCCGACACCGCGATCGGCCGCATCAGGACCACCGAGCAGCTCTATGCCTTCAGCCGCAAGCTCGCCGGCACCGCCACGCTCGACGACGTGCTGTGGGCCTCGGCCTATCAGATCGCACTGATGCTGAAGGTCCGCGTGGTGCTGCTGCTGCCGGAGGACGGGCTTCTGACGGTGAAATCCGGCTATCCGCCGGAGGACCAGCTCGACCAGGCTGACCTTGCGGCCGCCAACTGGGCCTGGAGCAACGATCGCTCCGCCGGCCGCGGTGCGGATACGCTGCCTGGCGCCAAGCGGCTGTTCCTGCCGATGCGCACCGGGCGCGGCCCGATCGGCGTGATCGGCATCGACAATGATCGCACTGGCCCGCTGCTGACGCCGGACCAGCGTCGGCTGCTGGATGCGCTGGTGGATCAGGGCGCGCTCGCGATCGAGCGCGTGCTGCTGGTCGAGGACATGGATAGGGTCAAGCGCACGGTTGAGTCCGAACGGTTGCGCTCGGCGCTGCTGACATCGATCTCGCACGACCTTAAGACGCCGCTCGCTTCCGTGCTGGGTGCCGCCTCGACCATGCGCGATCTGGCCGGGGCGTTGTCGGACACCGAGAAACGCGATCTGCTCGCCACCGTGATCGACGAATCCGAGCGGCTCAACCGCTTCATCGCCAATCTGCTCGACATGACCAAGCTCGAATCCGGCGCCATCGTGCCCAACACGGCACTGCACGATCTCGGCGAGATTGTCGGCAGCGCGCTGCGGCGGGCCGCCAAGATACTGACCGGGCACAAGGTGGAGCTGGTGCTGGCCACCGATCTGCCGATGCTCCAGCTCGATGCCGTGCTGTTCGAGCAGGTGCTGTTCAATCTGCTGGACAACGCCGCGAAATATTCGCCGGCCGACACCACGGTTTCAATCAAGAGCCAGCGCGAGCGGGATCAAGTGATGCTGCAAATCGCTGACGAAGGCGCCGGCATTCCGCCCGATGAGCTCGAAAGCATCTTCGACAAGTTCTATCGCGTGCAGAAGGGCGATCACGTCCGTCCCGGCACCGGGCTTGGGCTTGCCATCTCGCGCGGCTTCGTCGAGGCGATGCGCGGCACGATCTCGGCCGCCAACCGGGGCGACCGCAGCGGCGCGATCCTCACCATCCGTCTGCCCGTTCCGGCGCAGACCAAAGCATTGGATACCGCCGCATGAGTGCTGCCCCGATCAAGGTTTTGGTGATCGACGACGAGCCGCCGATCCGCAAATTGCTGCGGATGGGGCTCTCGACGCAGGGCTACGAGATTTTGGAGGCGTCGAACGGCAAGATCGCGCTGGAGAAGCTCATCGAGGATCCCGCGCTGATCATTCTCGATCTCGGCCTGCCCGACATCCAGGGCCATGAGCTGTTGCGCACCATCCGCGCCCGCAATGAAGCCGTGCCGATCGTGGTGCTGTCGAGCCGCGGCGACGAGGCCGGCAAGGTACAGGCGCTCGATCTCGGTGCCGATGATTATCTGACAAAGCCGTTCGGCATGGACGAGCTATTGGCGCGCCTGCGCGCCGCGCTGCGGCACCAGCTGCAGGTCCAGGGCGAACGCCCGGTGTTTCGCACCGGCGATCTCTCGGTCGATCTCGTGCGTCGCATCGTCAAGATCGGCGAGCGCGACATCAAGCTGTCGCCGAAGGAGTATGACCTGCTGCGCGTGCTGGTCCAGCACGCCGGCAAGGTGCTGACCCATCGCTTCCTGCTGAAGGAGCTCTGGGACGAGCTGACCGACGCGCAATATCTGCGCGTCTACGTCCGCCAGCTCCGCCAGAAGATCGAAGCTGATCCGGAGCGGCCGCAATATGTGCTGACGGAGACGGGGATCGGGTACCGGCTGAAGGCGGGGGATTGAGGGGAGAGAGTTACCCCGCTTTCCTCTGCCGCCCCGTCGACCGCTGCGTCTTCCTGACAGTTTGCTGCCGCCCGGTCCCGCGCCGCGCATGCGACTTCGACGCCGTCTTTTTCCCACCACGTCCCTTCAGGCTCTGCTTCAGTGCATCCATCAGGCTGACGACGTTGCTCGGGCGCTCCTCGGGTTCGGGCAGCTCGATCTTCTTGCCGCTGGCCTTGCGCTTCACCAGCGCTTTCAGCGCGTTTTCATATTCGTCCTTGAACTTGCTCGGATCGAAATGCGCAGCCTTGGTGTGGAGGATATGCCCGGCGAGCTCGACCATGTCCTTGGTGATCTTCGGGCTCTTGATGTCGTCGAAGAACTGGTCTTCGTCGCGCAGCTCGTAAGGGAAGCGCAGCGTGGTGCCGAGCAGGCCCTTGCCGAGCGGCTCGATCGCGATGATGTGCTCGCGATTGGTGAGCACGATTTTTGCGAGCGCGACACGGTCCTGATCCTTCATGGCATCGCGGATCACGGCAAAGGCGTCAACCGCGGCCTTGCCTTCGGGCGCGATGTAATAGGGGTGGCTGAGATAGCGCTGGTCGATCTCTTCGCTCGGCACGAAGCTTTCGATGTCGATGGTGTGGTTGCTCTCGATCTGCACCGCCTCGAGCTCTTCCGGCTCGATCTCGACATATTTGCCCTTGCGCAGCTCGTAGCCGCGGCCCTTCTGGTCGCTCTCGACGACATCGCCGGTCTCGGCATCGACCATCTGCTGCTTGAGCCGGTTGCCGGTCTCGCGGTTGATCATGTGAAAGCGGGTCTTCTCCGCCGCCGTGGTCGCGGGGTAGAGCACGACCGGGCAGCTGACCAGCGACAGCTTCAGCGTTCCCTTCCAATAGGCGCGGGGAGCCATTCCATTCTCCAGTGATTTCAAGGCTTTTCAGGAACTCCAACCGGGCTCCGGGGTTTTGGTTCCGGCTGGGACTTTTGCCGTGATAGGCTCCCACGCCGAAAGAAATGCGGGACCGGTCGTGCTGCGAAAACTCTCCACCTACCGCGAGAAACGTGATTTCGAGAAGACACCGGAGCCGTCCGGCAAGACGGCAGTGGCGCCGTCAAAACAGCGGCGCTTCGTGATCCAGAAGCATGATGCGACCCGGCTGCATTACGATTTTCGGCTCGAATTCGACGGCGTCTTCAAGTCCTGGGCGGTGACAAAGGGCCCTTCGCTCAATCCGCACGACAAGCGGCTGGCGGTGGAGGTCGAGGACCATCCGCTCGACTATGGCGATTTCGAAGGGACTATCCCCGAAGGCCAGTATGGCGGCGGCACGGTGATGCTATGGGACCGCGGCACCTGGGACTCCGATGACCCGGAAGCCGGTTTCAAAAAGGGGGATCTCAAGTTCATCCTCCACGGCGAGAAGCTGCATGGAAGCTGGGTGCTAGTGCGGATGCGGAACGACCGCACCGGCGGCAAGCGCACCAACTGGCTGCTGATCAAGCACCGCGATGAATACGCCAGCAAGGGTGAGGATATTTTGGCAGAGGACAAGTCGGTCGCCTCCGGCCGCGCGATGGCGCAGATCGCCGGAGGCAAGGGCCGCGCACCAAAGCCCTTCATGCTGGCAAAGGGCAAGGGCAAGGCGGATGCGGTCTGGCAGTCTAACCGCGCCGAGGAGAAGAGGGGGCGGACCGTCAAGCCGGCGCCTCGCGTGGCCTTGAAGAGCATCAAGACCACGAAAGAGAAGGCGACGACCGCGACCACGGCCAAGCAGGTCTCGGAGATGCCGGACTTCGTCGCGCCGCAGCTCTGCACGCCGGTCGAGCGTCCTCCGTCAGGCGATCGCTGGTGCCACGAGATCAAGTTCGACGGTTATCGCGTGCAGCTCCGGGTCGATGGCGGCAAGGCGACGCTGAAGACGCGGACGGGGCTCGACTGGACTGACAAGTTTGCCGCGATTGCGAAAGAGGCCAGCACACTGCCGGACGCCATGATCGATGGTGAGATCGTCGCGCTGGATCAAAGCGGCGCACCAAATTTTTCGTCACTGCAGGCCGCATTGTCCGACGGCAAGACCGAGGATTTGATCTTCTTTGCTTTCGATCTCCTGTTCGGCGAGGGCCTCGACTATCGCCGCCTGCCGCTCGGCGAGCGCAAGGCGCGGCTCAAGGAGATTCTGGCGGCACGCAAGCGGAAATCGAGCCTGATCCGCTATGTCGCACATTTCGAGAGCGACGGCGACACGGTGCTGCAATCGGCCCTGAAGCTCGAGCTTGAAGGCATCGTCTCGAAGAAGCTCGATGCGCCTTACCGCTCGGGGCGAACGGAAGCCTGGACCAAGACAAAATCCCGCGCCGGCCAGGAGGTCGTGATCGGCGGCTGGAAGACGACGGCGGGGAAATTTCGCTCGCTGATGGCGGGCGTCTATCGCGGCGATCATCTTGCTTATGTCGGCATCGTCGGCACCGGTTTTGGCGCCGACAAGGTCAAGCGCATCATGCCGTTCCTGAAGGAGGCGGCAGCGAGCGAAAGCCCCTTCGGCGGCAAGAACGCGCCGAGGAAGACGCGCGACGTGCACTGGGTCAAACCGGAGCTGGTCGCCGAGATTGAGTTCGCCGGCTTCACCGCCGACGGCAACATCCGCCAGGCCGCCTTCAAAGGCCTGCGGCAGGACAAGCCGGCCGAGGAGGTCGAGGCGGAAACGCCTGCGGATACCGAGCTCGCCAAGCCCTCCGCCAGAAAGCGCGTTGTAGCAAAGCCTGCCAAAGCGAAGGGGACCGCCGAGGTGATGGGCGTCGTCATCTCGAAGCCGGAGAAGGAGCTATGGCCGGACGGCGGCGACGGCGAGGGTGTGACAAAGCTCGATCTCGCGCGCTATTTCGAGGCCGTCGGCCCCTGGACGATCGAACACATTAAGGGCCGCCCTTGTTCGATCCTGCGCGCGCCCGACGGCATCAATGGCGAAAAATTCTTCCAGCGGCATGCCATGCAGGGCACGTCGAACCTGCTCGAGCTCGCAAAGGTGTCCGGCGATCGCAAGCCGTATTTGCAGATTGATCGCGTCGAGGGGCTTGCCGCGGTCGCGCAGATCGGTGGCGTCGAGCTGCATCCCTGGAATTGCGCGCCGGATGCCTATGACACCCCGGGCCGGTTGGTATTCGACCTCGACCCGGCGCCGGACGTCAAATTTGCCGATGTCGTCGACGCCGCCAAGGAGATGCGCCAGAGGCTCGCCGATGTCGGCATGGAGAGCTTTTGCAAGACCACTGGCGGCAAGGGGCTCCACGTGGTGGTGCCACTGCTTTACGGCGCGCGCGACAGAGTGAGCTGGAAGGAAGCCAAGGCGTTCGCGCAAGGCGTCTGCCAGTGGATGGCCGATGACGATCCCGATCGCTATCTGCTCAACATGTCGAAGAAGCTGCGCAACGGAAAAATCTTTCTCGACTATCTGCGCAACGATCGCCTGTCGACCGCCGTGGCGCCGCTATCGCCGCGTGCACGCGATGGCGCGACCGTATCGATGCCGGTGACCTGGGCGCAGGTGAAGGGTGATCTCGATCCAAAGAAATTCACGGTGCGGACGGTGCCGGGTTTGCTGGCGCGCTCGAAGGCGTGGGAAGGTTATAACGATGCGGCCGCGCCGATCAAGGCGGCGATGAAGAAGCTAGCAGGGAAAAGAAGTAGGGTGGGTTAGCGAAGCGTAACCCACCTCTTCTGTTGACGCGGAAAGAAAGGAGGTGGGTTAACGCCTTGCGGCTAACCCACCCTACGAGATCTCGTGGCTAGATTCGTCCCAGCAACAGCAATATCAGCAGGATGACGATGACGAGCCCGAGGCCGCCGCCGCCGTAATAGCCGGTGCCGTAAAACGGACCGCCGCCGACGCCGCTGAAGCCGCCGAGCAAGGCGATGACCAAGATGATCAGAATGATCGTACCGATAGACATGCTAGTCTCCTCCAGCCCTTTGTTGAAAGGGTCGTTTGCACCTGTCCCGTTGTGCGGAGGCAACTTGCCGCAGGTTTTAAAGTTCCGGATTTGAAACGGGTCGACAGGTCCCAACTTGCATGGAACCTTTGCCGCTCCCGCCGGCATGACTATGTGAGGATCAGTCAGCACAGGGCAGGGCCATGTCAGCACCGCTTGTCGTTTCCATTCCGCATCGTCTCGGCCGCGAGGAAGCCGTGCGCCGGCTCAAGACCGGGCTGGGCCGCGCCGCGACGAGCATTGCCGTGATGCAGGTCGAGGAGGAGCGCTGGAGCGGCGACACCATGGCCTTTCGCATCCGCGCGCTCGGGCAGGTCGCGACCGGGCAGGTCGACGTCGCCGACGACCACGTCAAGGTTCAGGTGGTACTGCCGTGGTTATTGCAGCGCTTTGCCGAGATGGCGCAGGCGACCATCCGCAAGCGCGGACAATTGCTGCTGACCAAGGACGAGGGAAAATAGGGGTCAGGCGCGCGCGGGTTTCCGCGCATGTCTGATGGCGCTTGCTGCGCGGGCCTCGATGACGGCCGCAGGAAAATCACGGAAAGCTTGCGCGAGCGGCAATTCGTTGCCTGCAAGACCCGGCGCGGTGTAGCCGCTGATGTCGACGGTTGCGTCAAGGCCTTCGAGCGTGGGCCATTCCCGCCCCGCTTGCGTGAATGGCGCGAACTGGCGTCCGACCACGACGATCGCGGTTGCACGCCCATGCCGGCGCGAAAAGGCGATGACATGGTCCGCGTGTACGCCACGGACGTCGAGCGGCTGATAATCTCCCTGCGCGAAGACGTCGGCGAGTTCGTTGCGCAGCCTCAGGAGATGTCGCGTCCAGGCCAGCTTGAGCTGGCCGTCCGGCCAGCTCTTGGTCAGTCCACTCCAGTCCGGCGCTTCCAGCGAACCGAGCGCCGCCTGCCGGGCGGCAAAATCCACCGGACGGCGGTTGTCGGGATCGACCAGTGACAGATCCCAGTGTTCGGTGCCCTGGTAGAAGTCGGGAACGCCCGGCAGCGTCGCCTTGAGCGTGAGCTGGCTCAGGGAGTTCAGCGCGCCGAGCAGCGCGACGCGGCGGGCGAGGGTTTGCAGCGCCTGCAGGAATTCGCCTGACAGCGCACGATCCAGGATCTTCTCGATGAAGCTCTTTACGCCGTTCTCGTACGCCTCGTGCGGATTGAGCCAGCTCGTCTCTTCCTTGCCCTCGCGCGCAGCCTTGAGCGCATAGGCCTGGATGCGCTCGACGAAGCCGGCATCGGCCGCCTCCTGAAGCGGCCAGGCGCCGAGCAGGGTCTGGTAGAGCATGTATTCGAACGTCGCCGATGGCGCGCGCAGATTGCCGTGGAGCGCGAGGTGCGGCGCGTTCAGAACCTTCCAGCGCGAAACCGCGCTGGTCCATTCGCCGGGAATTTCGCTGAGCGCCGCGATCCGCGCCCGCGCATCCTCGCCGCGCTTGGTGTCGTGGGTGGCGGTCGCCGTCATCCCCTGCGGCCATTCCCTGGCGCGAGCCCGCATCGCCTCGTGGAAGGCGGCAATGGTGAGGCCTTTGCTCGCGGGATCGCCGCCGACCTCGTTGAGCGCGAGCAGCCGGTGAAATTGGTAGAACGCCGTGTCCTCCAGCGACTTCGCCATCATCGGCCCGGTGAATTGCTGCACTTTCAGCGCAAAACGGCGCACGCGCGGGGCGCTGTGCGGCGGGCGGCCGGGCTTGAGCAGGTCCATGGTCAGCGCATCGCGCAGGAAGTCGAAAATGCCTTCGTCGGCAGCGAACCATTCGGCGCGGGCCCGCGCGATGGTGTCGTCGATCAGTTTTCGGTCGAGCGCGGTCGGGCCGCTATGCGTCAAATAGGTGCGATAGACCGGGAAATGCAGCACGTACAATTCCAGCGCCTGCCGCAGGCTGTCGGCGGAGAAATCGCGGGTCGAGTAATGCCCGTTGGCGATACGCGCGAGCAGGCGCGTCAGCACGGTGAATTCGCTGGTCAGCAGCGTCTCCAGCACGCGCCGCTTGGCGTCCTTGACGTAAGGGGCGAGCCGCGGCGGCCGGTTGCTGATCTGCCGCCAGGTCTCGTCCAGCGCCTCCAGCCCCTTGGCGTCGACCAGGACCTGGGTGATGACGTTCATCCACTCGTAACCGGTGGTGCCCCGGACGCCGGCGAAATGCGGCAGTTTCTCGTGCTCGCACAGGATCTTTTCGATCACCGTGTAGAACGGTTTTGTGTTGCCTTGCGCGTCGCGCACAAGGCGGCGCAGCCGCTGGCAATATTGCGCGGGATCGCGCAGGCCGTCGATATGGTCGAGGCGGATGCCCTGCAGCCTGCCGTCTGCGACGAGCTGCTTCACCAGCCGGTGCGTGGCGGCAAATGTGCTCGCGTCCTCGACGCGCAGGCCGGCGAGCCCGTTGACGTCGAAGAAGCGGCGATAGTTGATGTCGCTGGAGGCAAGTCGCCAGTGGCCGAGCTTGTAGTTCTGCCGCTCCAGCAGATGATGCAGCGCCAGCGTCTGCGCCGGGCGATCTTTTCCCGAGCGATAGGCATCAAGGCCGCGCGCGATGATATCTGCGCTGCCTGCGATCTCTTTGAGCTCGGCCTTGAAGCCGGGCGCTTCCTTGCGGTTAGGACGCCGCAATCCCGTGTAGCGCGCGGCGAGCGAGAGCAGGCGTTTGCCGGCCTCCGTCTCGGCAGCGTCCGCTTCCTTCACGCTCATTCGCAGCAGCTCGCCATAGCGCTCCGGCGCGATCGGCAGGCGATGCTCGAAATACCAGGCGGAAAAGCTGCCCTCGTCGGGATCATAGCGCAGCCCGATCTCGCCGCGCTCCAGCGCCTCGCCATAGGATGAGCCGAGAATCGGCAGCAGCACGCCGCCGCGGGCGCGGTGGGGCAGCAAATCCCAGTCGATATCGAAGGCGACCGCGTGCGGTGAGGTCTGGCCCCATTCCAGCACGTCCAGCCACCAGGGATTGTCGGCAAAATGCACGCCGACATGGTTCGGCACGAAGTCGATGATAAGGCCGAGATCGTTCTGCCTAAGCGCGTCGCTCAGCCGCGCAAAGCCGGCCTCGCCGCCGAGCTCGGGATTGAACTGGCTGTGATCGACGGTATCGTAGCCGTGGGTCGAGCCCTTGCGCGCCTTCATCACGGGCGAGGCGTAGAGATGCGTGATCCCGAGCGCCTTGAGATAAGGCACCACTGCGGCTGCCTTGTCGAAGTCGAAATCCGCAGTGAGCTGAAGCCGGTAAGTCGCGAGCGGAATCGCGGAAGGCATATCAACCTCCGAGATGCCAGACCACCGACCAGGGCGTGAGCCGATTGCCACTTGTGGTGCCCCAGAGCAGCGCGCCCGTATTTTCGCTGGAATACGTGATGTCCTTGTCCGACAGATTGGCAGTCAGGCGCAGCGTCGCGCCGTCACCCATGCGCCAATGCGCGGTGAGCAGGCCGCTGTCGGCCGCCTCGGCATCGCCGAAGCTCGCGCCTTTCAGGCGTGGCATGATCTCCTTGCCCCGAAGCGTGAGCAGCTCGCGCACCAGCGCGAGCCGCGCATCCTGCTCCGGCGCGCGGTCGGTCCAGTCGAGCAAGGCCGATTGTGGCGTGGCCGGATCGAGTGGGTCCGGTACATCATCGCCATACTTCTCGTAGGCCCAGGCATATTCCTGCCTGCGCCCCTTGCGCACGGCATCGGCAAGTCCGCCCTGGAAATCGCAGAAGAACGGGAAGGGGATTTTTGAGCCCCATTCCTCACCCTGAAACAGCATCGGCACCATCGGCGCGAGCAGCGTCACCGCAAGTGCAGCCTCGATCTGTTGCGGCGGTGCCAGGCTCTCGAGCCGGTCGCCGAGCGGACGGTTGCCGATCTGATCGTGGTTTTGCAGGAAGTTGACGAAGGTGGCCGGCGGCAACTCGCCGCTCGCCTCGCCGCGCGGCTGCTTGCCCCAGAATTCCGAGATCTCGCCCTGGTAGACGAAGCCTGATGCAAGTGCGCGCGCCAGGTCCATGCGTGGCGTCTGATAGTCCGCGTAATAGCCGGCGAGCTCGCCGGTCAGCATCACGTGCCAGGCGTGGTGATAGTCATCGTTCCACTGCGCGCGATATTTGCCGTTTGGCGGCTCCTGGGCGGCGTCGAGCAGGCTGGCGCGGTTGTCGCCGTTCTCCAGCACGAGATGGATGTGCCGGCCGGTGGCCTTGGCGAGCTCACCAGTGGCGGCACTGAGATCTTGCAGCATCGACTGCTCGCCGGGAATTGCCATGATGTGGTTGGCGGCATCGAGCCGCAAGCCGTCGAAGCGATAGTCGGTGAGCCAGGACAACGCATTCTCGACCGCGAACGCCCGCACCTGCGGCACGCGATAGTCGATCGCGCTGCCCCAGGGGGTGTGCGCATCGGTGAAGAAGGTCGGCGCGTAGCGGCCGAGATAGTTTCCTTCAGGCCCGAAGTGATTGTAGACGACGTCCAAAAACACCATCAGCCCGCGGAGATGGGCCTCGTCGATCAGCGTCTTCAACTCTTCCGGGCGGCCATAGGCGCTGTCCGGCGCATACCAGAGCACGCCGTCATAGCCCCAGCCGCGGCGCCCGGCAAAATCGGCCAGTGGCATCAGCTCCAGCGCGGTGATGCCGGTCGCGACGAGATGATCGAGCTTGTCGATCATGGCGCGGTAGGTGCCATCGCGCGTGAAGGTGCCGACATGGGTCTCGATCAGCACCGTCTCTTCCCAGCGGCGGCCGCGCCATTGCTTCGCGCGCCATGCGAAGGAATCGTGGTCGATCACCTCGCTCGGGCCGAACACGTCCTCGGGCTGAAACGCCGACGCGGGATCAGGCACGTCGATCTCATCGTCGATCCGAAACTTGTAGGTGCTGCCAACGGGCAGGCCGGCGATCTCGGCGACATACCAGCCATCCTGTCGGCGCTGCATCGCGTGTCGCCGGTCGAGCAGGAGATCGACGCGACGCGCACCGGGCGCCCACAAACGGAACGAGACGCCGTCCTTGACCGGCTTCGCCCCGAACGATGGCCTCATAGCGCCCCCGCGAAGGCGAGCACGGAACGCGGCGGCGCCTTGCTGTCGCTTCCGGGCAGGAAATCAACGCTGTTCAGCTTGGCATCCGTCGTGTTCAGGATCTGCTGCCAGCTCTTGTATTCGGGCATTTTTGGCAATTTGAATGCGATCTCTTCGGGGGCGGCGTTCAATACGATAAAGATTGCGGCGCTGCCCGGTTCCATCGGACCCATCACATAAGAGAGGAACCGCCCATCGGGAAATGTCCAGTCGCTCTCCGTCATCTCGTCGCCCGCGGGGGTCAGCCACAGCGCGCCGTAGGAGATGCCGTCCTTCGGCCGGCCGTCGAGCCAACGATGGCTGCGAAGCTGCGAGAAGCGGCGGCGGATATCGGCGAGACCTGAGACGAAATCGACCATGTCGTCGCCGTCCTTGCCGAGATTGTCCCAGCCGACCCAGCCCACCTCGTTGTCCTGGCAATAGGCGTTGTTGTTGCCGGATTGCGTATTGCCGACCTCATCGCCGGCGAGGATCAGCGGAATGCCCTGTGCCAGCATCAGGCAGGCCAGCACGTTCTTGCGAAGCTGCCGGCGCAGCGCGAGGATATTGGGATCGTCGGTCGGGCCTTCGACACCGCAATTGTTGCTGTGGTTGTCGCTGGAGCCGTCGCGATTGTCCTCACCATTGGCCTCGTTGTGCTTCTCGTTGTAGCTGAAGAGATCGGCCAGCGTAAAACCGTCATGCACCGTGATGTGGTTGATGCTCGCGCGCGGCCGCCGTCCGTCATGGTTGAACAGATCGGAGGACGCCGTCATGCGGCTGGAGATGTCGCCGATCAGGCTGCCTTCGCCGCTCCAGTAGCGGCGCATGGCGCTGCGATAGCGGTCGTTCCACTCCGACCATTGCGAGGGGAATGCGCCGACCTGATAGCCGCCGAGGCCGAGGTCCCACGGCTCGGCGACGAGCTTGACGGTCGCGAGCACCGGGTCCTGCCGGATCGCCGTGAGAAACGAGATGCCGCGGTCATAGCCGTTGGGTCCGCGTGCGAGCGTGGTGGCGAGATCGAAGCGGAAGCCGTCGACATGGCAAACCTCGACCCAGTAGCGCAGTGAATCCATCACCATCTGCAGCACGCGGGGATGGGTGAGGTTCACCGACGAGCCGCAGCCGGTGAAGTCGTCGTAGTAGCGCGGGTTCTCGCGGTTGAGCCAATAGTAGGAGGCGTTGTCGATGCCGCGATAGCACAGCGTCGGTCCGAGATGGTTGCCCTCGGCAGTATGGTTGTAGACGACGTCGAGCATCACCTCGATGCCGGCATCGTGCAGGCGTGCCACCGCGGTGCGAAAAGAGTCGAGGGCGTTGTCCTGGGCGTAGCGCTGCTCCGGCGCGAAGAAGGACAGCGTGTTGTAGCCCCAGTAATTGGCGAGCTTCTTCTCCACCAGCATGCGGTCGTCGACGAAGCTGTGGACCGGCAACAGCTCGACCGTGGTGACGCCGAGCTTCTTCAAATGCTCGATCATCGCCGGCGACGATAGCCCGCCATAGGTGCCGCGCAAATTCGGCGGCACGTCATCGCGCTTCTGCGTCAGGCCCTTGACGTGGGCCTCGTAGATGATGGTGTCTTCCCAGGGGATGTTGGGGCGGATCTCGCGGCGGCCCCAATTAAAAGTCTCGTCGACGACGACGCCCTTGGGCATGCCGCGGGCGTTGTCGCGGCGATCAAAGGACAGATCCTCGCGCGCGCTGCCGGTGCGATAGGCGAAATGTGCATCGCTCCAGACCAGCCGCCCCGAGAGCCGCTTGGCGTAGGGGTCGAGCAGCAGCTTGTTGGCGTTGAAGCGATGGCCGTGCTCCGGCTCATAGGGGCCGTGCACGCGGTAGCCGTAGAGCTGGCCCGGCGAGACGTCGTTGAGATAGCCGTGCCAGACGTCCTCGGTGCGCTCCGGTAATTCGATGCGCTCCAGCTCGCGGCGGCCCTGGGGGTCGAACAGGCAGAGCTCGACCTTCTGCGCGTTGGCGGAGAACAGCGCGAAATTGGTGCCGCGTCCGTCCCAGCTTGCGCCGAGGCGTGCGTGCGATCCAGCAGTCAGGCGCATCGGTCAGCTTTCCGGAACGAGGAAGATCGCGGCGAGCGGCGGGATGGTGAGGCGAAGCTCCGGCGCCTTGCCGTCAACGGTCTGAACCTCGCCGATGTTCCCGACATTGGTGCCGCCATAATGGGCGGAGTCCGAATTGAACACCTCTTTCCACTTGCCGGCAAAGGGCACGGGGACGCGATAGTTGCGATAGACGTTGGGTGAGAAGTTCACGATCACCAGGCATCGCGCGTGCTCGTCAAAACCCTTGCGTAGCCAGGCGAACACGTTGCGGTTGGCATCATTGGTGATCAGCCATTCGAAGCCGGCCTGGTCGCAATCCATCTGGTGCAGCGCCGGCACTGCGCGATAGAGTCGGTTGAGATCGCGGATCAGCGCCTGGATGCCTGAATGATATTTGTACTCGAGCAGGTGCCAGTCGAGCGACTGATCGTGATTCCATTCGCGGCTCTGCGCGATCTCCGCGCCCATGAACAACAGCTTCTTGCCGGGATGACCGAACATGAAGCTGTAATAGGCGCGCAAATTGGCAAAGCGCTGCCACTCGTCGCCGGGCATGCGGCCGAGCAGCGAGCGCTTTCCGTGCACCACTTCGTCATGCGACAGCGGCAGGATGAAGTTTTCAGAGAACGCGTAGTGCAGGCCGAACAGGATGTCGCCGTGATGATGCTTGCGGTGGATCGGATCCTTGCTGATGTAATTCAGCGTGTCGTGCATCCAGCCCATATTCCACTTGTAGCCGAAGCCGAGCCCGCCGAACTCGACCGGGCGCGAGACCTGCGGCCAGGCGGTGGATTCTTCCGCCGCCGTGGTCGCCTGCGGGAAGCGCGCGAACAATTCGGTGTTGAAGCGACGCAGGAAGGCGATGGCCTCGATGTTCTCGCGGCCGCCATACTGGTTCGGAATCCAGGCGCCGGGCGGGCGGCTGTAGTCGAGATAGAGCATGGACGCCACCGCATCGACGCGCAGGCCGTCGATCGCATAGCGCTCGAGCCAGAACAGCGCGTTCGACACCAGGAAGTTCGTCACTTCGGTGCGGCCGTAATTGTAGATCAGCGTGCCCCAGTCGAGATGGCGGCCCTGCAGCGGATTGGCGTGCTCGTAGAACGAGGTGCCGTCAAAACTGCCGAGCCCGTGCGGGTCGTCCGGGAAGTGACCGGGCACCCAGTCGAGCAGCACGCCGACGCCTTCGCGATGGCAGGCATCGACCAGCGCCGCAAAATCTTCCGGCGTGCCGAAGCGGCTGGTCGGCGCATAGAGGCCGGTCGGCTGATAGCCCCAGGAGCCGTCGAACGGATGCTCGCTCACGGGCAGGAATTCGAGATGGGTAAAACCCATGTCGCGGGCATAGGCCGGCAATTGCTCGGCGAGCTCACGATAGGTCAACCATTCGTCGCCGTTCTTGCGCCGCCACGAGCCGAGATGGACCTCGTAGATCGACATTGGCGCCGACAGCGCGTTGATGCCGTCGGGCGCGGGGCGCGGCCGCGGCAGATGAGCTTCATCGAACACGATGGAGGCCGTCTTCGGCCGCACCTCGCTGGCAAACGCCATGGGATCGGATTTCAGCGGCAGCAGATGGCCGTGTGGCCCGATGATCTCGAATTTGTAATGGTCGCCAGCCTTGGCGTTCGGGATGAACAATTCCCAATAGCCGGCGCCGCGCACCCGCATCGGGTGACGCCGACCATCCCAGAAATTGAAATCGCCGACCACGGACACACGTCGCGCATTCGGTGCGAGCACGACGAAGCCGATGCCGTCGATGCCTTCGAGCCGCATCGGATGCGCGCCGAGCTTGTCGTAGATGCGCTGATGGGTACCTTCACCGAGCAGATAGAGGTCGAAATCGCTCAGGATCGGCGGGAAGCGGTAGGCATCCTCGAACTCGACGACGTGGTCGCCAAATTTGGCGCGGAGCTGGTAGTGCTTGGAGCCGTTGGGCAGGGCGCCGATGAACAGGCCTGAATCGTGGACGCGATCGAGTTTTGCCACCTCGCCATGCTCGCCGACGGCCTCGACATTGGAGGCCTCGGGCAGGAAGGCGCGCACCACGCTCTTGTCCCCCTCGGGGTGCAGCCCGAGATAGTGGAAGGGGTCGGAGTGGCGGCCCTCGATGATTGCGTAGGCTTCAGCTGGCAGTTTAGGCATGGGCTTCGCTCTCGGCACTGGACAGAATGCGAAGCAGGCCGGTCAGCGGCGCATTGAGCCCCTCCGGCCGGTGGGACAGCTCGTACTCTACCTCGTCGAACGCTTGATCAAGCAGGAAAAATCTTAACATGCCTTCCGCGGAATGGTTCTCTTGCGGCCAAAGCCGGCGATCGGTCATGGCCTCGCGATAGGCGGAAAGGAAGGTCGCGGTGGCGTGTTCGCGCCATTCGCCGAGTGCGGCCGTGAGTCGGCCCTGCTCGTCGCTGCCCCCGGAGAACGCCCGGTTAAGTGCGGCGTTAACCGAAAGATCAATCGAGCGGACCAGGCCCGCAACGTCGCGTGCGGCAGGCAGCTTGCGCCGTTTGTCGGCCAGCGGCAGGCGGGGATCGCCGTCGAAATCGATGATGAAGATGTCGTCCTTCACGATCAGAGTTTGCCCCAGGCGGAAGTCGCCATGATGACGGATGTTCAACCCGCCGATGTCGGATGGCAAGAGCGCATTGAGGTGGTCGGGCAGGGTCGCACGCACCGCAGCTAGTTGGTCGATCAGCGGACGGTCGCCCTCGCGCAGGACATCGCGGCTGTCAGCCAGCCGTTCGAAAACGCGCTCCGCGCGCGCCTTGAGGTCCGAGGTCCAGCGCTTGATGTGCGCAGGATTGATCGGCTCCGGCGCGAGAGCGGTGGGCTTTGCAGCGGCCAGAGCCACGTGCAGCTCGGCGAGCCGCCGGCCGGTCTGCGCCATGAAGTGCAGATAGGGCGCCTGCTCCTGGGTGACCCGGGGCATCTCGTCCACCGGCCCCAATCGCTGCTCATCGATGTAGCGGTCGAGATAGCCCGTGGTCACGGCCCAGCCGTCGCCCTGGTTTTCGACATAGGCGTGCAAAACGCCGACCGCGCTGCGACTATTGCCCTCGATCAGCTCGACGCTGCCAAGCAGCGCCGGCGCATTGGCAAAGCGGGCGACCTCGGTCAGGTAACAGCCGATCTCGATCTCGGGATTGATGCCGCTTTCGAGCTGGCGATGGATCTTGGCGACATATTGGTTGTCGACCAGCGCCGTGCTGTTCGATTGCTCGACGGCGCGGATGCGCTGCGGCTCCTTGATGGTGTAATCGGCGAACCGGCTGGTCGCCTTGAACTCCAGCCGAAGATTGTTCTCGTCCACCACCAGGTTCTGCGACAAGCCCCGCAGGAAAAGCCCGATGAAGATCTGGTCGGTCGCGACGTCGAGCAGCGTGCCCTCACGCGCACCCTGGCGCACGGCGGCGAGCGCCTTCGGGTTGAAGCGCTCGCGGTCGAAGCGCACCCACTCGATCTGCATCGGCAGCACGTAGCGTGTCGTGACGTCGTCCTGTGACGTTTCGAAGAACGCGATCCAGGGCCGGTTGTCGCCGATGTCGCTGAACGGCACGGCCGAGGTCAGCGTGGCATGGATGTGCTTGGGATTGTGCTCGGGATACCAGCGTGTCCGCGACAGGAAACCCGGCAGCACGTCGCGCTCGAACACGCCGCGCTCGCGCGCCAGCGACACCCAATTCGAATTGACCGGCACCACCAGCGTCTCGAATTCCGGCACGGCGCTCGGCGTCACCGGCTCGGACTTGTCGCGCTCGTTGAGCTGGAACCAGTAGAAGCCGTAAGGCCCCAGCGTGATCATGTAGGGCAGCTCGCTGACCGGTGGGAAGCGCGTGCGGCCGAGCATCTCCTGCGGGATGCGGTCTTTCCACGGCGACAGATCCAGCTCGGTCGCCTGTGCGGCGCGCGACAGATTGGCGACGCAGAGGATGACCTCGTCGCGATATTGCCGCACATAGGCGAGCACGGCGCGGTTGGTCGGGCGGATGAAGGTCATGGTGCCGCGGCCGAAGGCCAGCGTCGACTTGCGCACCGAGATCAGCCGCTTGGTTGCGTTGAGCTGCGAGGACAGGCTGCGCGACTGCGCCTCGACGTTGACCGAATCGTAGCCGTAAACGGGGTCCATGATCGGCGGGGCGTAGAGGCGGGCGGGATCGGCGCGAGAGAAGCCGCCGTTGCGGTCCGGGCTCCACTGCATCGGCGTGCGCACGCCGTTGCGGTCGCCGAGATAGATGTTGTCGCCCATCCCGATCTCGTCGCCGTAATAGATGATCGGCGTGCCGGGGAAGGACAGCAGCAGCGAGTTCATCAGCTCGATCTTGCGCCGGTCATTGTCCATCAGCGGCGCGAGACGCCTGCGGATGCCGACATTGATGCGGGCGCGGGGATCGTTGGCGTAGGTGGTCCAGAGATAGTCGCGCTCGACGTCGGTAACCATCTCCAGCGTCAGCTCGTCATGGTTGCGCAGGAACAGCGCCCATTGACAGCTCGCGGGAATGTCCGGCGTCTGCCGCAGAATGTCGGTGATCGGGAAGCGGTCCTCCTGCGCGATCGCCATGTAGATGCGCGGCATCAGCGGGAAGTGGTAGGCCATCTGGCACTCGTCGCCGCGGCCGAAATATTCCTGTACGTCCTCCGGCCATTGATTGGCCTCGGCCAGCAGCAGCTTGCCCTTGGAGTAGGAATCCAGCTCCTGGCGCAGGCGCTTGATGATCGCATGCGTTTCGGGGAGGTTCTCGTTCGAGGTGCCCTCGCGCTCACAGAGATAGGGAATGGCGTCCAGCCGGAAGCCGTCGACGCCGGCGTCGAGCCAGCGCTTCATCACCTGGATGATGGCGCTGACGACGCGGGGATTGTCGAAATTGAGGTCGGGCTGGTGCGAGAAGAAACGATGCCAGTAGAACGCGCCGGCCTCGGGATCCCAGGTCCAGTTGGATTTCTCGGTATCCGTGAAGATGATTCGCGTGCCCTGGTATTTCTGGTCGGTGTCGCTCCAGACATACCAGTCGCGCGCGCTCGAACCGGCAGGGCTGCGGCGCGCGCGCTTGAACCAATTGTGCTGGTCCGAGGTGTGGTTGACCACTAGCTCGGTGATGACGCGCAGGCCGCGCTTCTGCGCTTCCTGGATGAAGCGCTTGAAGTCCTTCATCGTCCCGAAATCGGGATTGATCGAACCGTAGTCGCCGATGTCGTAGCCGTCGTCGCGACCGGGCGAGGGGTAAAACGGCAGCAGCCACAGCGCGGTGACGCCGAGATCCTGCAGATAGGACAGTTTCTCGGTCAGGCCCGCGAAATCGCCGATGCCGTCATTGTTGCTGTCGGCAAACGCCTTGACGTGGAGCTGGTAGATGATGGCGTCCTTGTACCACAGGTCATCCACGGTCTCGGCAGCCTCGGCCTTCTGGGTGTCTACGGAAGACAATACATTCATGGCGTGATCCTTACGCCAGGCAGCGGAACATGAGTGCCGGATCGCGGTCGGGATCGATACGCAACCTGATCCCGCCCCATTCGATGCGGGACTGCTCGCCTGTCATGAGATTTTCGATTGTCGTGACGTGGCGGCGTTCGCCGCCGACGTCGATGGCGAGGTCGCCGAGCGGCAACCAGAATTCGCGCGCATGGCGCGAGAGGGCGATGGCCGCGACGACAGTGTTGGCCGGATCGGCCGCCTCTTTCACAAAGGCGATGGTCTCGCCGTCCTCGATGCCGAGGAAGCGCAGATGTGTCGTCTGCTGAAGCGCCGCGTTGTCGTTGCGGATTCGATTGAGTTCAGTGATGTAGGGCTTGATGTTGCCGGCCTTGTCCCAGTCGCGCTGTCTGATCTGATACTTCTCGGAATCCTGATATTCTTCATGGCCGGGGACGGCTTCGTGCTCGAGCAGCTCGAACCCGCTATAGAGGCCGTAATTGCCCGACAGCGTTGCCGCCAGTGCCGCGCGCGACTTGAACATCCAGGCCTCGCCGCTCTGGAGATGATAGGGCAGCAGGTCCGGCGTGTTGACGAACAGATTTGGGCGATAGAAGTCGCGCTCGGGATATCGCGTCAGTTCGCCGAGATATTGCTCCAGTTCTCCCTTCGCCGTGCGCCAGGGGAAATAGCTGAAGGACTGCGCGAAGCCGAGCTTGGCGAGACCCTTCATCAGCTTTGGTCGCGCAAACGTCTTGGAGAACAGGATCACCTCGGGATGCCGCAGGCGAATGTCGCGGATCAGCCACTCCCAGAACGGAAGCGGCGCGGTGTCGTGATTGTCGATGGCGAAGATCGTCACGCCATGGTCGATCCAGAATAGCATGGCATCGCGGAATGCGTTCCACAGTCCGATCCGGTCGACGGAGGCGAAGTCGGGGATGACGATATCCGAATAGGGGCCGTCCGCCGTGCGCACCGAACGGTCCGGCCGCCATTTGAACCATTCCGGGTGTTGCGTCAGCCAGGGATGATCCGGCGAGCATTGCACGGCGAAATCGAGCGCGAGCTCGAGGCCGTATTCGAGGCAGGTCGCGACCAGCGCGCGAAAGTCCTCGATGGTGCCTAGCTCCGGATGCAGCGCGTCGTGCCCGCCCTCGGTCGTGCCGATCGCATACGGTGAGCCGGGCTCGGCCTCGGTTGCCACGGCAGCATTGTTGCGGCCCTTGCGGCGGGTGTGGCCGATCGGGTGGATCGGCGTGAAATACAGCACGTCAAAGCCCATGGCGGCGATATCGGGCACGCGCGCGATGCAGTCGCGGAGTGTGCCGTGATGGCCGGAGACCTGGCTCTGGCTGCGCGGCATCATCTGATACCAGGCGCCAAAGCGCGCCCTGTCGCGGTCGATGATCAGCGGGAAGTTCGGCGAGCGGGTCAGGTCGGGGCGCGCCTGGCTCTCGGCCATGGCCTCGCCCAATTCGGTCGCAAGCAGCGGTGCGACATCGCCGCTGCCGAGATAGTTTTCGCATTGCCTGACGATCACGGCCGCGGCGTCCTGTCGCGCGCCATGAGCCTTGGTCAGCAGGCCAGCACCCTCTATCGCATCGAGCGTGACGTCGCCGCCGGACAGCTGCTTGCGCTCGAGCCCATGGCGCCAGGTGGCGAATTCGTCGGTCCAGGCTTCGATGGCATAGGCATATTGGCCGGGCTCGGTCGGCACGAAGGCGCCGGACCAGCGGTCATCGCCGTGATGGATCATGATTTCGCGCCGCCATTCACGCTCCTGCTCGCCGCGCCAGATCAGCGCGGCGCTGATTGTGGCGTCGCCGTCGCGGTAGATGTCGGCCCACACCTCGACCCGATCGCCCGCGATCCGCTTCACGGCGAAGCGGCCGCCATCGATCAACGGATAGATATCCTCGATGAGGAAAGCGCTGCCCGAAGCGGCACTCTCGACAGTTTGAATTGTCTTGTTCACGGTGATGCCATTGACAAGAGTGCAGGGGCCCGTTTCCCTTGTCGGGAACCTACGCTTGGTACCTATATAGAAAGCCGCTTGTGTGTCATTGGTTCCCCTGGGAACGGGAGGCGCGGTTTGTGAGTTAAGTCCGACTAACCTCTTCCGCGATCACGTTAAAATCGTTTCCCCCGGCCAGTTGATGGCTTGCAAGCTGCGTGCCGAATGGACCTTTTAGCTCAAGCCCGGATCAAGGGCGTTCAATCCGAATTCGTCGATGCCCTCGGAAAGCTGCGGACCACCGCGCCCGAGGCGCTCAAATCCATCCTGGATGCCCTGCCGGAGAAACGGGTCTATCGCTTCGTCAGCGGACCGGTCGTGGTTCGCGCGCTGGGTCATCCGCGCACTGAGCTTACGGCCATCGGCGCACCGCCGCTGCAATGGAAAGTCACCGGCAACGGCAATGTGATCGCGCAAGGCGAGACGCGCGAGCCGGTGATCGCCTGGCCCGACGGCCTGCCGCTTGGCTATCACCGGCTGACGCTGACCGATGTCAAAGGTGTGACGGAAGAGGTGCCGATGATCGTGGCGCCCGAGCGCGCCTTCGGCGGTGATTTCGACCGCGGCTGGCTGCTCGCCGTGCAGCTTTACAGCGTCCGCTCTGACCGCAATTGGGGGATCGGCGATTTCACCGATCTCGCGGGCCTGGTCAGGCTCGCCAAGCAATTGGGCGCCGACGGCGTCGGGCTCAATCCGCTGCATGTTCTGTTTGATAATCATCCGGCCGATTGCAGCCCCTATTCGCCGAACAGCCGGCTGTTTCTCAATCCGCTTTACATCGACGTCGAGGCCATCCCGGAATTTTCCGCAGACCTGATCCCGGACGCGACCGCAACCGCTGCGCGGCTGCGCGAAGGTGATCGTGTGCCCTATGCCGATATGGCGGCGCTGAAATGGCTGGGCCTGCGCGCCGCCTTTGACAGTTTCGTGAAAACCGCGAGCGGTGTCCGCCGCAATCAGTTCGATGCCTTCCGCGCCGACCGGGGGCCGCTGCTGTCGCGTTTTGCCTGCTTCGAGGTGCTGCGGCATCGTTTCACGACGCCGTGGTGGGAATGGCCGGTGGAATGGCAGCAACCGGACGATGCCAAATGCGCCAAGCTTCGCAAGGGTCCGGACAAGCATGAGGTCGAGTTCGTCGAATTCGTGCAATGGACCGCTGACGCACAACTGCGTGCCGCCAAGGAGCTGTCGGCCGATCTCGGCATGCGCGTCGGGCTCTATCTCGACGTCGCCGTCGGCGTACAGTCCAACGGCTTCGATGCCTGGAACGAGCAGACGGCGATTTCCCGCCACCTTGCGGTCGGCGCGCCGCCGGACGTGCTCAACACCGTCGGGCAGGATTGGGGGCTGGCCGGCTTCAACGCGGGCGGCCTCGAGGCGCAATCGTTCGTGCCGTTCGCCAACATGGTGGCCGCCTCGATGCGGCATGCCGGCGCGATCCGGCTCGATCACGTGCTCGGACTGAAGCGGCTCTATCTGGTGCCGCGCGGCTTCAAGCCCGACAACGGCGCCTATGTGCAGATGCCGCTCGAGGCGCTGCTGGCCGCGGTCGTGCGCGAGAGCGTCACCCATAAATGCATCGTGATCGGCGAAGACCTCGGCACCGTGCCGGAGGGTTTTCGCGAGACCATGCAGGATTTCGGCATCTGGTCCTATCTCGTCATGATGTTCGAGCGCGACGATGCCGGCCAGTTCCGCAACATCGACCACTACCGGCCGAACGCGCTGGTCACGCTGAACACGCATGATCTGTGCACCTACGCGGGCTGGCGCTCCTTCAGCGATCTCAGGATGAAGCGCTCGCTCGGGCTCGATCCCGGCGAGGACGACCAGGCGCGCTGGAATGCGCTCGGCGGGCTCGACCAGATCCTGCGCCAGAACGGCATCGCCGCCAACGATCTCTATTCGGTGCTCAATTTCCTGTCGCGCACGCCGTCGCGGCTGCTCGCGGTGTCGATGGAGGACCTGCTCGGCGTGATCGACCAGCCCAATATTCCCGGCACGATCGACGAGCATCCAAACTGGCGCCAGCGCCTGCCGGTTACGCTCGACAAGATCGCCTCGAGGGTCGATCTCGCGGCTTTGAAGGCCGCGACGCGGGAACGTTCGCTGCCCGGCGGGAGTTGAACAGCCGAGGTTTTTCCAAGGCTCGCAAAACATTGTCAGAGAAGATCGAGGACTATGCGTTGATCGGCGACTGCGAAACCGCAGCGCTGGTCGGACGCAACGGCTCGATCGACTGGCTGTGCTGGCCGGCCTTCGATTCCGACGCCTGCTTTACCGCGATCCTTGGCACGCACAAGAATGGCCGCTGGCTGGTCGCGCCGAGCGACGAGGCGACCGCGATTTCGCGCCGCTATCTCGGCGATACCCTCATCCTCGAAACGCGCTTCGAGACCAAGAGCGGCACCGTCGCGCTGATCGATTTCATGCCGCCGCGCGGCAAGGCCTCCGACATCGTGCGGCTGGTGCGCGGCCTCACGGGCACCGTGAAGATGCGGATGGAGCTCGTGATCCGCTTCGGCTTCGGCGTCGACATTCCCTGGGTGCGCCGGATCGACCATTCGCTGCTGGCGGTTGCCGGCCAGGACATGACGGTGCTGCGTACGCCGGTCGAAACACGCGGTGAGGATCTAACCACCGTTTCGGATTTCGAGGTCAAGGCCGGCGAGACCGTGCCGTTCGTGCTGACCTACGGTCCCTCGCATCTTGATCCGCCGGAGCCGATCGATCCGGAGATCGCGCTGCAGGAGACCGAGAAATTCTGGCAGGAGTGGTCCAGCCGCTCCACGCATGACGGCGAGTATCGTGACCTCATCATGCGCTCGCTGATCACGCTGAAGGCGCTGACGTTCGGCCCCACCGGCGGCATCGTCGCGGCGCCGACCACGTCGCTGCCGGAAAAGCTCGGCGGCGCCAGAAACTGGGACTACCGCTTTTGCTGGCTACGCGATGCCACCTTTACGCTGCTGGCCCTGATGAACTCGGGCTATACCGAGGAAGCCTCGGCCTGGCACAATTGGCTGCTGCGCGCCGCCGCCGGCTCGCCGGCAAATATGCAGATCATGTACGGCATCTGGGGCCAGCGCCGGCTGCTGGAATGGGAAGCGGGCTGGCTCGACGGCTATGAGGGTGCGCAGCCCGTGCGCGTCGGCAATGCCGCGCATGCCCAGCTCCAGCTCGACGTCTACGGCGAGCTGATCGACGCCTTCCACCAGTCGCGCATGGCCAAGCTCAAGCTCGACGATGAAGCGACCTGGGCACTCGAACGCGCCGTGCTCCAGCATCTCGCCGAGGTCTGGGACCAGCCCGACCACGGCATCTGGGAGCGCCGCGGCGAGCCCCGGCACTACGTTTTCTCCAAGGTCATGACCTGGGTCGCCTTCGACCGCGGCATCAAGAGCGCCGAGACCTTTGGCTTCAAGGCGCCGCTGCTGCACTGGCGCGCCCTGCGCGAGGCCATTCACCGCGATGTCTGCCACAGCGGTTTTGACGCCGAGGAGAACGCCTTCGTCGAATCCTATGGCTCAAAACTGCTCGATGCCAGCGTGCTGCTGCTGCCGGCGGTCGGCTTCCTGCCGGCGGACGACCCGCGCATCGGTGGCACCATCGCCGCGGTCGAAAGGCACATGATGCGCGACGGCTTTGTGCTCCGACACGATCCGCGCGAGATCTCCGAGGAGATCCAGCCGATCGAGGGCGCGTTCCTGGCCTGCAGCCTGTGGCTGGCCGACGCTCATGTGCTCGCGGGCGATCTCGACAAGGCGCAAAAGCTGTTCGACCGCGTCGCGGGACTTGCGAACGATGTCGGGCTACTGGCCGAAGAGTATGATTCCGTCGCGCGCCGCCAAACCGGAAACTTCCCGCAGGCGCTGACCCACATCGCGCTGATCAACACCGCGCATAATCTCTCGGCGGCGAGGCACTCGAGCGAGAAGCCGGCGATGCAGCGGTCGAAGCAGTGAGCTAACCAGCCCCGTTCCGCGTCAAGATCATCTCCATCGCTTCCGCAAAACCATCCTGCTCGTTGGTCGCGGTGACGTTGGTCGCCTGCTCCTTGACGCTGTCGGTGGCGTTGCCCATGGCGATCGAGGTGCCGCTGACGCGGAACATCGCGAGATCGTTCTGCATGTCGCCGATGGTGGCGACCGCGTCGGTGGAGATTCCCAGCCGCTTGGCTATGGCCTGCACGAAGGTGCCCTTGTCGAAGCCGGGCGGGGTGATGTCGAGATAATAGGTCTGCGAGCGGACGGCAGTGGCCTCGCTGCCGAGCGCCTGCTGCATCGCCTTCTCGCAAGCCTCGAGCCCTGCCGCATCGGCGCTGGCGCCGACGATCTTGCAGGCGCTGGCGAGGTAGGGCGAAAAATCCGTCACGATGGTCGGCTCGGAGCGGATCGTGTGCTGCTCATGCGCGACATATTTGCCGGCCGGGTTGTCGATCAGCCATTTGTCGTAGGTGAACAGCCAGATGTCGGCGCCGAACTCGCGGAGGATTTGCAAGCTGCGCTCGGCCGCGCTTTTCGGGATCAAATGCTGCTCGACCGGATTCATCTCAGGGTCGACGATCGAGGAGCCGTTGAACGGGCCGACCGGCAGCCATAGCGCCAGCGGTTCGATCAGAAAGCGCATGCCGATCGCGGGGCGGCTGGAGGTGATGGTGAAGCCGATGCCGGCCTGGTGCAGCCGCTGCACCGCGGACCGTGCGCGGTCCGTCAGCGTCTTGTCCTTGGTCAGCAGCGTGCCGTCGACGTCGGAAACCACGAGTGAGATTTTGGTCATGGCTGAGCCCTGCTTTTTCCGCCGTCGATTTTCAATTGCCGCACGATGCCGTCCACAATCGCCTCGACCGATTCGTCGATCGACGCCGTGATGACATGTTCGCTCGCCACGGGCGGCTCCAGCGTGTTGAACTGGCTGGTGAGGAGCCCGGGCGGCATGAAATGGCCCTTGCGGTGCGCGAGCCGGTCGGCGATCAGCTCCTGCGTGCCCTTCAGGAACACGAAGCGCACGTCGTCGCGTCCGCGCAGCAGCACGTCGCGGTAGGTGTGCTTGAGCGCCGAGCAGGCGATGATGACGTGCTCGCCCTTGTTGCAGACCCGCGCGATCTCGTCGGCGATGGCGCTGAGCCATGGCCAGCGGTCCTCGTCGGTGAGGGGATGGCCGGCCCGCATCTTCGCGACATTGCTCGCGGGGTGAAAGCTGTCGCCATCCTCGAATCGCCAGCCGAGCCGCTTGCCGAGCAATTCCGCCACCGTGCTCTTGCCCGAACCCGACACGCCCATCACGATCAACGCACAAGGTGCTTTAGCGCCCGCCACGAATTCCCTCCGGAAGCGCGGCCTGGTCGACCATCCAGACGGTCTCACCATTCGAGCGCGCGCGTACAGCCGGCAGAGTCTCGCCATTGAGGAGGCGCGTCAAGATCGGCTGCTTGTCATGCCCGGCAATCTCGAACAGCATCTCGCGGCATGAGGCCAGCGCAGGCAGCGTCAGCGAGACCCGCGGCACGAAGGGCGCGACGTTGGCTTTTGGCACGCCGACAACCCAGCGCGCGGTCTCCTCGACGGCGGGATAGCCGGGAAACAGCGATGCAGTGTGGCCATCAGGGCCGGCGCCCATCAGCACCAGATCGAACAGCGGCCGCGCCGGATCGAGCTGGTCTGAGCCGTAGAAGGCTTTTAGCTTGCGCGCATAGGCCTCGGCGCTCTCGTCCGGGTTTTCGGCCGTGGTCGGGATCGGATGGATGTGTCCGGCCGGCGCATTGCGGTCGAGAAAGGTCGCGCGCGCGACCGCCATGTTGTTCAGGGGATCGCTCTCCGAGACAAAACGCTCGTCGCCGATGAACCAGTGCACACGATCCCAGGGGATTTTGCCGCGCCAGGCGTCGCTGCCGAGCAGCTGATAGAGCTTCTTCGGGCTCGAGCCGCCGGTGAGGCAGATTGCGATACGGCCGGGATTGGCCGAAATCAGAGCCATCACCCGCTCGGCCGCGGCCTGCGCCAGGGCCTCAGGATCGGCGACGACGATCAGCTTCGGCTCTCCGGCCGCTGCCATCACGAAAATTTCCGCCAGCTTCGGCCGTCGCGCCGCAGCAGCTCGTCGGCGCAGGCGGGGCCATCGCTGCCGGCCTCATAGGTTTCGATGCCGTTGGTGCCTGCGCTCTTCCAGGCATCGAGGAACGGCTGTACCGCTTCCCATCCGGCTTCGACGCCGTCGGCGCGCTGAAACAGGATGTTGTCGCCGATCATGCAGTCGTAGATCAGCGTCTCGTAGCCGGTCGAAGGATCGGCACGGAAATAGTCGCCGTACTTGAACTTCATCTCGACGCCGTCGATGGTGATGCTCGGCCCAGGAATCTTGGCGTTGAACTGAAGCTCGATGGTCTCGGTTGGCGCGATGCCGATGGTGAGAAAGTTCTGCGAGAGACGGTCGACCGTGGTCCCGTTGAACATCGACAGTGGCGCCTGCTTGAACTTGATCGCCACTTCCGTCCGCTTGTGACCGAGCGCCTTGCCGGTCCGCAGATAGAACGGCACGCCGGCCCAACGCCAATTGTCGATCAGAAGTTTCAGCGCGACATAGGTCTCGGTGGTGCTGCCGGGCTTGACCTCCTCGGTCTTGCGATAGTCGATGATATCGTCGTCGCCGATCCGACCGGCGAGATACTGCCCGCGAACCGAGCGCCTCAGTGCTTCTTCTTCCGTGGGCTGTTGAATTGCGGAAAGCACCTCGGCCTTCTCGGAGCGCACGGAATGTGCGTCGAAGCGCGCCGGAGGCTCCATCGCGACCAGCGACATCAGCTGGAACAGATGGTTCGGCACCATGTCGCGCAGCGCGCCGGTAGCGTCGTAGAAGCCGCCGCGATGGCCGACGCCGAGCTTTTCCTCCACCGTGATCTGGATGTGGTCGATGTGGTTGCGATTCCAGATCGGCTCGAACATGCCGTTGGCGAAGCGCAGCACCAGGATGTTCTGCACCGTCTCCTTGCCGAGATAGTGATCGATCCGGTAGATCTGGTGCTCTTCCATGATCTTCAGCAGCTCGGCATTCAGCGCCTTGGCCGATGCGAGGTCGGTACCGAACGGTTTTTCGATCACCAGTCGCCGCCAGGCGCCGTTCTCCTTCATCATACCGGTGCGGCCGAGCTCGCGCGCGGTCGGCGCGAAAGCGGCGGGCGGGGTCGCCAGGTAGAACAGGCGATTGCCGCCGGTGTCCTGCGCGCATTCCAGCGAATCCAGATGTTCGCGCAGGCGGTCGAACGACGGCGGGTCCTTCGCATCGGCTTCGACGAAGGTCACGCATTCCAGCAGCTTCCGGGCAATGTCGTCGTCCACGGGCCGCGTCGCGAATTGCTTCAGGCCCTTCAGCAGGCTGTCGCGCAGCTCGTCATCGGACTGGCCGTTGCGGGCCACGCCGACGACGCAGAACTTTTCCGGCAGCATGTGCTCGGCTGCGAGATTGTAGAGCGAGGGCATCACCAGGCGATGGGTGAGGTCGCCGGTGACGCCAAAGATGATGAAGGCGCAATTTTCCGGCTTGCGCTTTGCTTGCGGGTCTTTTGTCACGAACGATTGGCCTTCGCTTTGTGGAGTTTTTATTTGGGTTTCGAAGCGTCCGGCTGCTTTGGCTCCTTGTGGCCGCCGAAGCCCGCGCGCATCGCAGAGAGAATTTTTTCGGCGAAGGTGTGTTCCTTGCGGGAACGGAAACGTGCATACAGAGCCGCGGTCAGGACTTCGGCCGGCACGGCCTCGTCGATTGCCGCATTCACGGTCCAGCGACCTTCGCCGGAATCTTCCACGAACCCGGAATATTCCGACAGCGTCGGGTTATCGGCGAGCGCGGTTGAGGTGAGGTCGAGCAGCCAGGAGGGGATCACCGAACCGCGGCGCCAAACCTCGGCGATATCGGGGAGATTGAAATCGAAGCGATGGTCCACGGGCAGCGCATCGATATTGGCGTTCTTGAGAATATCAAAACCCTCGGCATAGGCCTGCATCAGGCCGTATTCGATGCCGTTGTGGATCATCTTGACGAAATGGCCGGCGCCGACCGGACCTGCATGGATGTAGCCCTGCTCGATGCGGGGATCGCGGCCGTCACGTCCTTCGGTGCGCGGAATGTCGCCGGCGCCGGGCGCGAGTGCCGCAAAGATCGGATCGAGCCGGTCGACCACCGGCTTCTCGCCGCCGATCATCATGCAATAGCCGCGGTCGAGGCCCCAGACGCCGCCGGAGGTGCCGACGTCGACATAGTGGATGCCGCGCGCGATCAGCGCCTTGCCGCGGCGAACGTCGTCCTGCCAGAAGGTGTTGCCGCCATCGATGATGACGTCGCCTTCCTGCATCGCGCCCGCGATCGTGTCGATGGTTTGCTCGGTGATGCGGCCCGCAGGCAGCATCACCCAGGCCGTGCGCGGCCGCTCCAGTTTCGAGATGAACTCTTCCAGCGTCGCCGAGCCGACTGCGCCATCCGCGGCCAGGCCGGCGACGGCCTTGGCGTCCTTGTCATAGACCACGGTCGAATGGCCGTGGCGCATCAGCCGGCGAACGATGTTGCCGCCCATCCGGCCGAGGCCGATCATGCCGAGTTGCATGTGAGAGATCCCCTTAATTCAGTGCGTCTGTGAGTGCGGCATTGAGTGCCGCGAGACCTTTCTTGAGCGGACCCTTCAGGTGCACCCGGAGCGCGCGCCGGCCGCGCTCGGTAAGCACGTCGAAATCGCCGCGCGCCTGTGCTGCCTTGATCACGCCGAAGCTTGCCTTCTGGCCCGGCACGGCCAGGTCCTTGGCGTCATCGGCGGTGATCTGGAGGAACACGCCGCTGTCGGGCCCGCCCTTGTAGGCCTGGCCCGTGGAGTGCAGGAAGCGCGGTCCGAATTCGGCGGCCGTCGCCAGATGCCGCTTCTCGAGCACGGCCGTCCGCATCTCCTGAAGCGCCTCGATCGTGGCCTTGTCGCGCGCGATGTAGCCGAGCAGGGCAAAATAATCGCCGCGCCGCGAGCGCGTGATGTGCGCCTTTAGCCATGAGGTGAGGTCGCCATTGGCTCCCATCGTCCGCAACGCGGCGGCGTTGGTGTCGTTGGTGTAGAGGTCGAACTCCGCGGTGCTGACCACTGGCTCTTCGGCCGGCAGCGCGCCGGTCTTCTCATACGCCGACGTCAGCTCGCGGGTCTTGATCTTCGCCGCTTCGACGTCGGGCTGGTCGAACGGATTGATGCCGAGGATCGAGCCCGCGACGGCCGTTGCCATCTCGAAGCGGAAGAATTCCTGACCGAGATGGTCGATCGACTTCATCACGATGCGGGCGACGGGATGACCGGCCTGTTCGAGCGCGATGAGCTTTGCGTCATGGCCGGCATCCGCTTCGCCTTCGGTACGAATGTCGATGAAGAACCGGTCGGTGCCGTAGACCGAGGGATCGCCCAGCGGCTCGCCGGCGATCGGGATCAGGCCCTTGCCCTCCTTGCCGGTCGATTCCGCGATGAGCTGCTCGGCCCAGGCACCGAAATCGGCGATCTTCTTCGACGACAGGATCGTCATCTTGTCGCGGCCTTCGAGGCCGGCGAGGCCCATGGCGAGGCCGAGCTGCACGCCCGGGTTCTCAGCTGGTGGCACGTCCGGTCCGCAGGAGCGCGCCATCGCGAGCGCATGCTTGATCAAGGTCTTGACGTCGATGCCGGCCGTGGCCGCCGGCACCAGGCCGAACGGTGACAGCACCGAATAGCGGCCGCCGATCGACGGCTCGCCATGGAAGATACGGGCATAGTTCAGCTTCTTGGCCGCCTTCTCCAGCGAGGAGCCGGGGTCGGTCACCGCGATGAAGCGGAAGCCGGTCTTGGCCTTCGGGCCGAGCGCCTGCGCCACGCGCTCATGGAAATAATCTTTCATCGCGTTCGGCTCGGTGGTGCCGCCGGATTTGCTGGAGACGATGAACACGGTGTTGGCGATGTCGATCTTGGCTTCCATCGCCCGTACCTGCGCCGGATCGGTGGAATCCAGCACGTGCAGCTTCGGGAAGCCTGCCTTCCTTGCAAAGGTCTCGGCCAACACCTCGGGTCCGAGGCTCGATCCGCCCATGCCGAGCACGACGGCGTCGGAGAATTTCTGGCCCTTCACGCGGTTGGCATAGTCCTCATAGTCGGCCACGTCGGCTTTCGCCGCGCTGTCGAGCCAGCCGAGCCATTTGTCCTCATCCGTCCCGGTCCAGACCGATTTGTCGCGCTGCCACAGCTTGCGGATCTTGGCAGAGGCGCGCCATTCCTCGGTGCTCTTGGCCACGGCCTTGCCGAGGCCCTCGCCCAGCGAAAGCTGCTGGCGGTCGATCGCGGGCCCGAGCACGGTTGCGCGCTTGTGGGCGACCGCGCCGTAGAGCTTGTCGGCGGCATCGGCGAACTGCTTGACGCCGTCCTTGACGAGTTCCTCGGTGATGGCGTCGAGCGAGACGCCGGAGCGTTCCAGCCCTTCCAGCACGCGGCGGGCGTCGTCGACGTTTTCCTCCAGGCTGTCGCGCGGCTTGCCATGGTCGCGGAACGCATCGAGCGTCGCCGGCGGCACGGTGTTCACGGTGTCGGGGCCGATCAGCTCCTCGACATAGAGCACGTCGCTGTAATCCTTGTTCTTGGTGCCGGTCGAGGCCCACAGCATGCGCTGCGGCTTGGCGCCCTTGGCGGCGAGCTTCTCCCAGCGGGGGCCCGAGAACAGGCGCTTGTAGTCCTGGTAGGCGACCTTGGCGTTGGCGATCGCGACCTTGCCCTTCAGCGCGGCGAGGCGCTCCTTCTCGGATGGATCGTTGGCCCGCGCGATCTTGTCGTCGAGCTGCTTGTCGACCACGGAGTCGATGCGGCTGACGAAGAAGCTCGCCACGCTCGCGACATGCGAGGGGTCGCCGCCGCCGGCGACATACTTCTCGAGGCCGGCGAGATAGGCCTCGGCGACCTGGAGATAGACGGCCTTCGAAAACAGCAGGGTGATGTTGATGCTGATGCCGTCGCCGATCAGCGTTTCGACCGCCGGCAGGCCCTCCGGCGTCGCCGGCACCTTCACCATCAGGTTCTTGCGATTGACGTCCTTCCAGAGCCGCCGCGCCTCGGCGACGGTGCCGGCGGTGTCCATCGCCAGATAGGGCGAGACCTCGAGGCTGACATAGCCGTCATGGCCCTTGAGGCGGTCATAGACCGGCCGCAGCACGTCGGCGGCATTCTGGATGTCCTCGATCGCGACCGCCTCGAACAAATCGGCCACGGTCCGGTCGCCGCGCTTCAGCGCCTTGCCGATCGGGGCGTCGTATTCGTCCGAGCTGCCGATCGCCTTCTCGAAGATCGACGGATTGGAGGTGATGCCCTTGACGCCATCGGTGTCGATCAGCCGCTTCAGGTCGCCCTTGGCGATGAAGCCGCGGGCGAGGAAGTCCAGCCAGACGGCTTGTCCGTGCTTTTCCAGTTCTTTGACGGGATTCATGATGTTTTTTATCTCCAAGCCTGCGGGCGGAGGGGGTTTCCGCGCCGGTCCTGACGCGCTATCCTTTAGCTCACATGCTCCCGGGAGGGAACCAATCAAGGGTATTGGCGTCATTCTCTCAGTCTAACTCCGTCGCGATCATGGCGATCCAGGCGGGAGTCGTGCTTTTGCGTAAATAAAAATTGGCCGGGATGGTTCGGCCGAGGTCTTGTTGCGCGAGGGCATCTGTCGCGTCGCGGAGTGTCGTCAGCGGTTATCGATCCGTCTGATCGTCATTGGCTCGGTCGCGAATGGCCATGCTGGGGAAAAGCATGCGCGCACATCCTGACGGCGTTGCCGTGGGCCATCACCGGCCGTTGATCCCATCCGCCGTTCATATCGGCGCATCCCATGATCTCGACATCGGTCAATCCTTCATGCGGCTCCTGGTCGCGGCGCGCCTCGCGACGGCGCAGCTGAGCGCAGGCGTTTCTTTCAAACGGCTTGCTTTCAAATCAAGTGCGGCAGCTCGCCAGCGTCCGAGCCGCCACGCAGAACGACGTTATCCCTTCGGAGGGTTTGGCGACCGATTTTGATACAGCGCTGCGCGCTTGCCGCGACATTCATGCTGCATGCAGCCTACGCATCGCATTGCAGCAAGGGAAGATGAACGCGGCGTGCAAGGCATCGCCCCGCGAGCGTCATAAGTTCGCCGCTCGCAGATCGCTCTATGTTGCAGTGCCGGAGGGACGCGTCCCCGGTATTGCCCGGATGTGGCGAGCGAGTGACATTTCTAGGAAATGAGCGAAGATAGATAGAGATTCGCACAAATTACAGGCAAGTGCCTGTTCGTAATTCAGCGAGTGCCTACCTTGTGCGTTGCGTCGTGTTGGCGCCCGGGTGTCCAATGAACGTCATGTGCTCACGCTGATTCGAGAAGCGGCCTGAGGAACGGTCCAGTAACTGCTTTCGTTTCAGCTTGTGGCGGAACTCACGCGGAGAGGGATCATGTACAACGATTCTTTGTTCAACGCTTTCGCTAAGTCGTTCGAGGCGAGAAGCCAGCACGACATGTCGATGGCGGAATACCTGGAATCGTGTCGAAGCGATCCCATGAAATACGCTAATTCGGCCGAACGGTTACTAGCGGCGATCGGTGAGCCTCAGACGATTGACACGGCCAAGGACCCACGCCTTGGCCGTATTTTTTTGAACCGCACGATCCGCACCTATCCAGCCTTCGCCGGCTTCTACGGCATGGAAGAGACCATCGAGCGCATCGTCGGTTTCTTCCGACATGCGGCGCAGGGCCTGGAAGAGCGCAAGCAGATTCTCTATCTGCTCGGCCCGGTCGGCGGCGGCAAATCCTCGCTCGCCGAGCGGCTCAAGTCGCTGATGGAAGTGCATCCGATCTACGTGCTCAAGGCCGGCGATGAACTCTCGCCGGTGTTCGAGAGCCCGCTCAGCCTGTTCGATCCCGATCAACTGGGGCCGATGCTGGAAGAGAAGTACGGCATTCCACGCCGTCGTCTCACCGGCTTGATGAGCCCGTGGTGCTACAAGCGACTGGAAGCCTTTGGCGGCGACATTTCGCAATTCCGCGTCGCCAAGATCCAGCCGTCGCGGCTGCGCCAGATCGGTATTGCCAAGACCGAACCCGGTGATGAGAACAACCAGGATATCTCCTCGCTGGTCGGCAAGGTCGATATCCGCAAGCTGGAAACCTACGCGCAGAACGATCCCGACGCCTACAGCTATTCCGGCGGCCTCAACCGCGCCAACCAGGGCGTGCTCGAGTTCGTCGAAATGTTCAAGGCGCCGATCAAGATGCTGCATCCGTTGCTGACCGCAACGCAGGAAGGCAACTATATCGGCACCGAGAACATCGGCGCGATCCCGTTCACCGGCGTCATCCTCGCGCACTCCAACGAGGCGGAGTGGTCGAGCTTCAAGGCCAACAAGAACAACGAGGCCTTCATCGACCGTATCTGCGTGATCAAGGTGCCGTACTGCCTGCGGATCACGGAAGAGCAGAAGATCTACGAGAAGCTGATCCAGGGCTCCGAGCTCGCGGCCGCGCCATGTGCGCCCTCGACGCTGGAGACACTGGCGCGGTTCTCGGTGATGTCGCGCCTGCGCAAGCACGAGAACTCCACCGTGTTCGCCAAGATGCGGGTTTACGACGGCGAGAGCCTGAAGGAATCCGATCCGAAGGCGCGCAGCGTCCAGGAATATCGCGATGCCGCCGGCGTCGACGAAGGCATGGACGGCGTCTCCACCCGCTTCGCCTTCAAGATCCTGGCTGCGACCTTCAACCACGATCCGCAGGAGGTCGCCGCCGACGCCGTGCATCTGATGTACGCGCTGGAGCAGTCGATCAAGCGCGAGCAGCTGCCTGAGGAAGTCGAGAAGCGCTACCTCGAATTCATCAAGGCAGACCTTGCGCCGCGCTACGCCGAGTTCATCGGCAACGAGATCCAGAAGGCTTATCTGGAATCCTACTCCGATTACGGCCAGAACCTGTTCGACCGCTACGTTGATTATGCGGATGCATGGATCGAGGACCAGGACTTCAAGGATGCCGACACCGGCCAGTTGCTCGATCGCGAACTGTTGAACCAGGAACTGACGAAAATCGAGAAGCCGGCGGGCATCGCCAACCCCAAGGACTTCCGCAACGAGGTGGTCAAATTCTCGTTACGGTCGCGCGCCCAGAACGGCGGCAAGAATCCGACCTGGATCTCCTACGAGAAGATTCGCGATGTGATCGAAAAGCGGATATTCTCTCAGGTCGAGGACCTGCTTCCGGTCATCTCGTTCGGGTCGAAGAAGGACGGCGAGACGGAGAAGAAGCACGGCGAGTTCGTTTCACGCATGGTGGAGCGCGGCTACACCGAGCGTCAGGTTCGCCGACTGGTCGAATGGTACATGCGCGTGAAGCAAGCCGGTTGAGGCGGATGAGAAAGTGGCCATTCACATTATTGACAGGCGCCTGAATCCAGGCGGCAAGAGTCTTGAGAACCGCCAGCGGTTCTTGCGTCGGGCCAAATCCCTGGTGCAGGGCGCCGTCAAGAAGACCTCGCAGGAACGCGACATCAAGGACGTCCTGGAGGGTGGTGAGGTCACGATCCCGCTGGACGGTATGCATGAGCCGCGGTTCCGCCGTGAAGGCGGAACGCGTGACATGGTGCTGCCGGGCAACAAGAAGTTCATCGAGGGCGACTATCTGCAGCGCTCCGGCCAGGGCAGCGCCAAGGATTCCGGTCCCGGCGAAGGCGACAGCGAGGACGCTTTCCGCTTCGTGCTCAGCCGCGACGAGTTCGTCGACCTCTTCCTCGACGATCTCGAACTGCCGGATCTTGCCAAGCGCAAGATCGCACAGACCGAGAGCGAAGGCATTCAGCGCGCCGGCTACACCACGTCCGGTTCGCCCGCCAACATCTCGGTCAGCCGTACCGTAAAACTCGCGCTCGCCCGCCGCATCGCGCTCAAGCGTCCCAGCAAGGAGGAGATCGACGAGCTGGAAGCCGCGATCGCCGCAGCGACCGACGAGGACGAACGCGCGGAGCTCGTCCTCCGGCTCGAAAAGCTGAAGGCGAAGACCAAGCGCATTCCGTTCATCGACCCGCTCGACATCCGCTACCGCCGCTACGAGAAGGTGCCGCGGCCGGTGGCGCAGGCCGTGATGTTCTGCCTGATGGACGTCTCCGGCTCGATGTCCGAGCACATGAAGGATCTGGCAAAGCGCTTCTACATGCTGCTCTACGTGTTCCTGAAGCGGCGCTACAAGCATGTTGAGATCGTCTTCATCCGCCACACCGACCGCGCCGAGGAGGTCGACGAGCAGACCTTCTTCTACGGCCCGGCCTCCGGCGGCACGCTGGTCTCCAGCGCGCTGCAGGCGATGCACGAAATCGTGCGCGAGCGCTTCAATCCGTCGGACTGGAATATCTATGCCGCGCAAGCCTCCGACGGCGACAATTCCTATTCCGACGGCGAGCTCACCGGCCTGCTGCTGACTGAGAAGATTCTGCCGGTCTGCCAGTTCTTCGCCTATCTCGAGGTCGGGGAATCCGGCGGCAGCGCCTTCGATCTCTCCGATTCCTCGCTCTGGACCCTTTACGAGCGCCTGCGCAACAGCGGCGCACCGCTCTCGATGCGCAAGGTCAGCGAACGCAGCGAGATATTCCCGGTGTTCCACGATCTGTTCCAGCGCCGCGACACTGCTCAGGAGAAAGCCGCTCCATGACGGAACGCTTGTTCGAAGGCGCCGATTGGGATTTCCACACCTTGCAGCGCATCACCGATGCCTGCGAGGAGGTGGCGTTGAAAGATCTCGGGCTCGACGTCTATCCGAACCAGATCGAGGTGATCACCGCCGAGCAGATGCTGGATGCCTATTCGTCCGTCGGCATGCCGCTGTTCTACAAGCACTGGTCGTTCGGCAAGCATTTCGCCTATCACGAGGCGTCGTACCGCAAGGGCCTGATGGGCCTTGCCTATGAGATCGTGATCAATTCCTCGCCCTGTATCTCCTACCTCATGGAGGAGAACACGGCGACGATGCAGACGCTGGTGATCGCGCACGCCGCCTTCGGCCACAACCATTTCTTCAAGAACAATTACCTGTTCAAGCAGTGGACCGATGCGGAAGGGATTCTGGACTATCTGGATTTCGCCAAGAATTACGTCATGCAGTGCGAGGAGCGCTATGGCCGCACCGAGGTCGAGCGGACGCTCGACGCCGCGCACGCGCTGATGTCGCACGGCATCGACCGCTATCCCGGCAAGAAGCAGCTGGATTTGCGCGAGGAGGAGAAGCGGGCAGGGCGCCGCCGCCAGCACGAGGAGGAAGTCTTCAACGACCTCTGGCGCACCGTGCCCAAGGGCGCATCGAAGGCCCGGACCGCGATCTCCCTCGAGCGTCGCCGCAAGCTGCTCGGCCTGCCGCAGGAAAACCTGCTCTACTTCCTGGAGAAGAGTGCGCCGCGCCTTGCGCCTTGGCAGCGCGAACTGCTGCGTATCGTCCGCCACATCGCGCAATATTTCTATCCGCAGAGCCAGACCAAGGTGATGAACGAGGGGACGGCGACCTACGTCCACTATCGCATCATGACCCAGCTGCATCAGCAGGGCCGTATCACCGACGGCAACTTCCTCGAATTTTTGGGATCGCACACCAACGTGGTGTTCCAGCCCGAATTCGACGATCAGCGCTTCTCGGGCTTCAACCCCTATGCGCTGGGCTTTGCCATGATGCAGGACATCGAGCGCATCGTCGCCAATCCTTCGGACGAAGACCGCGAGTGGTTCCCGGACATCGCCGGCAAGAACGACGTGATGGGCGTGCTGCGCGACGTCTGGGCCAATTACCGCGATGAAAGCTTCATCGCCCAGTTCCTGAGCCCGAAACTGATGCGGCAACTCCGCATGTTCCATTTGCACGACGATCCCGAGGAGCGCGCCGGCATCCGCGTCGATGCCATCCACGACGAGCGCGGTTTCCGCCGCGTCCGCCGCGAGCTGGCCCGCCAGCACGATGTCGGCTACATCGACGCCAATATCGAGGTGGTCGACGTCGATCTCTCCGGCGACCGCCGGCTGATCCTGCATCACCGCGTTATCAAGGGCTCGCAGCTCAACGAGACCGACGCAAAGCGGGTGCTGCAGCATCTGGCCGATCTCTGGACCTACGACGTTGCGCTGATCGAGGTCGACGGGAGTGACAAGGTGCTGCGCGAATACGTCGTCAGCCCGCGGCCGATCACGGCGGCGGCCTAACGCCGCCGTTCAGGCCTAGCTCTTCTTGGCCGGCTTCTTCCTGGCCTTGGACGCGTTCAGCGCCACGGCCGCGCGGATCAGCGCCTTCAACGCCTTCTCGTTGATCTCGGTGCCCTCGGGAATATCGATCGCGCGCCGCACATTGCCGTCGAGGCTGGAATTGAACAGGCCGGCCGGATCATCCAGCGCCGCGCCATTGGCGAACGTCAGCTTGACCACGGCCTTGTAGGTCTCGCCGGTGCAGATGATGCCGTCGTGCTCCCACACGGGAACGCCGCGCCATTTCCATTCCTCGACGACCTCGGGATCGGCCTCCTTGATCAGCGCGCGGATTCGCTTCAGCGTCTCGCCGCGCCAGTCGCCGAGCTCCTTGATCCTGCCGTCGATCATCCTGGAGGGCGAAGGTCCGTCCGCGTCCTTCGCGCCGGTCTTCTTTGCGGTCACCACCTTTTTCATGATCGCGCCTCGCTGCGACGGCCAAGATAGGGCAGCGCGAACAGATAGAGCCCGGTCGCGAGCAACGGGATCAGCGGCACGAAGGCCAGCAACCCGATCCACGTCGCCTGAACCTGCATGGTCAGTGCAACGATGTTGGCGATGACGGCGAGCGTGAAAGCAAGCGACAGCCAGCGATGGATCTGTCGAATCCACATGTTCGAACTCATTGAGGGTCTCCGGTGAGAATATTGGAAATGGACGCGCGTGGCGGGGCTATTCGGCCCGTGCCAGCAACTCGTCCAGCTTGGTGAAAAACTGCTTCCAGCCGGCATGCGCGCCGCCATAGGCCTGCTTCTGGCTCGGACGGAAGCCCGCTTGTTCGACACGCAGATGCGTGCCTGTGCCTTGCGGGGTGAGCGTGAACGTCACCACGCTCTTGAGGTCGTAGGCCGCGTCCTCATGCGTGAAATTCCAGGTGTAGGCGAGCGATCGCTGCGGTTCGATGGCGAGCACCTCGCAATCCAGCACGCCACCCCACTCGCCGCGGAGATTGAAGCGGTGACCGACCGTCGGCTTGAAGTCGTTCTTCATCAGCCATTCCTCGATCAGATGCGGCTGCGTCAGCGCGCGCCACAGCCGCTCCGGCGGATAGGCAAATTCGCGCTCGATGACCACGGAACGTGTTTCGGTCGCAGCCTCAGTCATTGGTCCATCCTCTTCAGCAAATCATCGAGCGCATCGAGCCGGTTCTGCCAGAAGCCCGCCATCTGGCTGGTCCAGTCGATCAGCGGATTGAGCGCACCGGGCTGCGCGCTGTAATGGGTCTGGCGTCCTTCATGGCGATCGCGCACCAGGCCCGCCTGCTTCAGCGCGCCGAGATGCTTTGAGACCGCCGGTTGGGAAACGCCCGATCGCACCGTCAGTGCCCCGACCGTCTGCTCTCCCTCGCGGCACAGCCGCTCGAAGATCGCCCGCCGGGTCGGGTCGGCGAGCGTCCGAAACAGAAGATCAGGGGTGGTGGACATGCGAAATCCATAACTTACAGGTTATGGATTTATTCATAACCGTAGGGTTATGGGTATGTCAAGCGGGATGAGGATGGGTCGGGAGGGAGCGCCACGGGCCCCTCTTACCTCTCCCGCTTGCGGGAGAGGTCGGCGCATCGCGCCGGGTGAGGGTTCTTTCCTCTAGGGGAGTGTCCCATTGCGGAAACACCCTCTCCCCATCCCTCCCCCGCGAGCGGGGGAGGGAGCGCACCGAATTCGCGGCGCGCCTCAGGGCCGCAAATACAGATACCCCTGCGACTGCAGCTCGGCCAAACGAACCACGCCGCCTTTCTCCGCGCTCACGAACCCCGGCAACAGATCCGTCAGCGTGATGTTCTGCGCCTTCATCGTGTTGCTGCAGGCGGCGAGCTCGACGCCGTCCTTGGAGAAATCGCCGATCCGCTTGGTGATATCAGGGTTGGCCTGCGCCGAGTGGAACGCCTTCAACGCCGGCCCGTGGATCACCAGCGCGATCGTGACATGGTCGGGGCCGCCGACGCCGTCGATGTGGTTCTGGATATTGCCGAGCACGAAATTGACCTTGTCGGCGTCGCTGAGGTGATAGACGACTTTCAGCTTGTCTAACTTGGTCGTCTCAGTTGCAGCATTGGCGCGCGAGGCGGCAAACGCCGCGCCGAGCGCCGAGACGGTGCTCCACAAGATGTTCCGGCGGTTCATGGCGATCTCCTTCAAAGCATGATCCGGAAAAGTGTGAAGCGGTTTTCCGGAAAGATCATGCGCAAACAACAACTGCGCCCGACTTTGCCGGTGGCATATCACTTGTGGCGGAGTGCGGCGAGTTCCTTGCGGTCGGTCACGAGCGCGGCGCACTCGCTGTTGTCGGTCCGGTCGAGCCGGAAAATCCCGTCATCACTGCCTGCGACCAGCGATCGCTCGGCCTCGTCGTCGGGCTTGTTGTGCAGCCAGACCCTGACGCTCGCGAGCCGCACGATGGCCGATTTGTCGTCCTTCGAGAGCGCGACGCCGATGCCGCCGCCCTCGCAATCGACGCCGCAGCCGAGGCGGACCTCGCCGCCGTCCTTGGTGAACACCACGTGGTGGCAGGAGCCGCTGGAGTCGAAATCGCCGCTGCGGTGGCGATACCGGAAGCCGAGCCGGAAGGAATTGTGGAGCTGCTTGTCCTCGCTGTCGGTCTCCGCCGAGACCAGCAGCTTCATCCCGGCGACCTTCTGCTTTGGATGCCGCGCCAGATGGTCGGCATCGTAGCGGCGGACGAAGCAGGCATAGGCCGTCTTGCCGGGCGTACCCGCGTACATGCGCGCGTTGAAGGCCTCGGTCTCGGTCTTGTTCGCCTCGCGGATGTCGTCGGCCTCCTCGGCCCGGGCGACGCCGATGAAGGCGGCAAGGGCAAGCGGAAGGACGAGGGCAAGCTTCATGATCGCACCGGATATGTCACCAATGACGGCCCGCATCGGGAGGGTCGGGGCCAATTGGCCGTTAGTCGCAAGCCGCACGCCGTGCGTTCAACTGCGTGGCCTCCGGCAGCCTCGCGCAAGGTTCCAGGCTTAACCGTTGCAAGGGAGGGGCGTGGATAGACCCCAGATTGTTGCAAATGGCTGGAGGCGATCGAAATGTCCGAAAGTCAAAACTTGCCCAATCTTGCGATCGGTTATTCGCGAGCCCGCCTGCTGACGCTTTTCGGTGGCAGCGGGCTGCTGACGCTGCTCTTTGCCGGGCTCGCATTCACCTGGCAGGAAGGCAAGAACATCACCTCATTCCAGGTCGCCGCCTGCTATGTCGGTGCGGTGTTCTTCGGCCTTGCCACCTGCCGCATGCTCTGGCGGCTGTTCTCCGCGCGGCAGCCGGTGGTCTTCATCAGCCGTGTCGGCATCCGCGACACCAGGCTCGCCGGCGAGACCATCGCCTGGAGCGCCGTGCGAAAGATCATGCTCTGGGAGCAGCGCACGCAGAAATTCGTGGTGCTCAAGGTCGACCCACTCATCGCCGAGCGATTCTCCGGAGGATTTGCGACGCAAGCCTTGGTGCTGATGAACAAGGCGCTTGGCGCTGACAGCGTGATCGTCAAAGCGGGCGGCCTGACCATGGACACCGAAACATTGCTCGAGACCTGCAAGCAATATTGGGGCGCCGGACGGCCGGCCCATGCGGACCATTCCGTGCCGGAGCCTGCGCCGGAGCCTGTCAGCTAAAGGTCAGGCTTGATTGCTTCCCAGCGGGTGGGCTTCCCTCGGAGCTGAGAGGGGTGTTCCGAGCGTTGCCTTAGTCGCAGGTTCGGCCAGGAAGGTTCAGGCAATTCATAAGTCGTTGCTCTCCGGAACTCTCTGTCGGCGATTCCTTCGACATTGTCCCAGTTCGTCAATGTGATAGCGTTCACACGCGATTGTTTCTCGAAGTCGTAGGCTGGGGCCGCCTCCTGCAGATTTGTGGAGTCCCCGTGCAATGGGCGAAATTCGCAACTTCAGATCCGGGAATCAGAACGAGCCGCCTCCGCACGGCGGAATGCCTCGTCGTCTCGCAGCCATCATTGTCGGGGACATCGCATCCTACAGCCGCTTGATGCAGGCCGACGAGGAAGGCACGCATGTCCGCGTCAAGCGGATCGAGCGGGACCTCATCGAACCCAGCATCGTCGAGCATCATGGAAGTCTGGTGAAGACCACGGGCGATGGTTTCATCGCCATTTTCGACAGCCCCGTCGAGGCCGTTCGATGCAGCATTGTGATCCAGCAGAACCTCATCGGCCGCAATGCCTCGATTCCGAAGGACTCCCGGATCGAATACCGAATCGGCGTCAATCTCGGTGATGTCATCGTTGAGCCGGACGACGTCTACGGCGATGGCGTCAACATCGCCACACGCATCGAGGGCATTGCCGAGCCTGGTCAGGTCTACATCTCTGGCGCGATCTACGAGCAGATCAAGCACAAGGTGGTGTGCGGCTATGAGTCGCTCGGGGATCGCAAGGTCAAGAACATCACGGATCCCGTGCGCGTCTATCGCGTGCTGCCGGACGCAGATGCAGTCGGCAGGACGCGTGGCCGGCGCGAGAATACCTTGATCTTTCTCCTGGGCATCACGCTGCTGGTGATTGCCACGGGCGTGCTCTGGTATTTGCTGGCGCAGACCGGCAGGGTGGGCGAGCAGGTCGCTACGCCGACCGCTGCTCCGGCCGCGTCACCGATCCCGCAGCCGTCGCCGCGCGAGGCGGCGACGCAGACACCGCAACCGTCTCCCTCAATGGCCTCAGTGCCTCCGTCGCCCACTCCGGCACCCAGCCAACCGACAGCGGCACCGGTCCGTGAACCCGAAATGATCGCCATTCGCGGCGGCAGCTTTGCGATGGGAAGCAACGATGATCCGACCGAACGTCCTGTCCACCAGGTCACGGTCAAGCCATTCTCGATCGGAAAATATCCAGTGACAGTGCAGGAATGGAACGAATGCGCCGCCGCCAAGGCGTGCGGATTCACTGCCATCGGCAAGGACGATGCGCCGATCACCAATGTGAGCTGGGCCGACGCCCAGCAATATGCCGCCTTCCTCGTGCAGACGACGAAGAAGCCTTACCGGCTCCCAAGCGAAGCCGAATGGGAGTATGCGGCGCGCGGCGGGACGTCGACAAAGTATTGGTGGGGCGACAAGGCCCAGCAGGGTATGGCCGGGTGCAAGGACTGCGGTGATGCCGCGGCCGAGCAGCCGGCGAAAGTCGGCAGCTTCAAGCCCAATCCGTTTGGTCTCTACGACATGGGCGGCGGCGTCGACCAATGGGTCGAGGACTGCTGGCACAAGACCTATCAGGGCGGGCCCAATGACGGTTCGGCATGGAGCGGCGGGGACTGCAGCTCGCACGTCCTGCGCTCGGGTTCCTGGAAGAACGACTTGAGATACGTACGGCCGTCCAACCGCGACGGTTACGATACCAATGTTCGTTACCCGACGCATGGATTCCGTGTCGCGCTCAGTCCCTAACTGCCGGAGTAGATCGATGCAAATCCTTCGCTGCCTTGCGCTGTCGGCGGCGCTCGCATTGCTCCCGGGCATGGCCTTCTCGCAAGGCAAGGCTGCTCCAAAGGACGCGAAGGTCTATTTTATAACCCCGTATGACGGGCAAAGGGTGCGCGGTACATTCCTGGTCCGGTTCGGCCTGCGCAACATGGGTGTGACGCATGCCGGCGACGACTATCAGAACGCTGGCCACCATCATTTGCTGGTCGATGTCAACGACCCCATCGATCCCAAGGAGCCGATCCCGCAGGACAAGTCGCATCTGCATTTCGGGGCAGGGCAGACCGAGACATCTCTCGAGCTTCCGCCCGGGACCCACACCCTGCAGCTGGTGCTCGGCGATGCGAAGCACTATCCGTTCGACCCGCCGGTCGTCTCGGACAAGATCACCGTGCGCGTCAGGCAGCCCGTTTCAGCGCGGAGCAAATGATCACCGCAGGCTGGGTTCTCGCCCGGGACGCGCGCTGCAACTGGCGCTGGGCGATGCCAAGCATAATCCGTTCGAGCCGCCCGTCGTTTCGAGCAAGATCACGGTGCCGGTGAGATAGAGCTTTCGGCGGCAAAGATTTGCCATTCGCCGGGAACGCCCTTCAGTGGCGTGACACCACGGCTGCCAAAGCGAAGGCCAGACCCCGCGACGAGATCCTTCACGGTGCTCGACACCAATACTTCCCCGGCGCCGGCCAGCGCCGCGACCCGCGCCCCGATGTGGACGGCGATCCCGCCGACATCATCGCCGATGATCTCGCATTCGCCCGTATGCAGGCCGGCGCGGATATCGATGCCCAGCGACCTGACTTCATCAGCGATCGCTCGAGCGCAACGGACCCCGCGCGCAGGCCCGTCAAACGTCGCGAAAAACCCGTCGCCGGTGGTCTTGACCTCGTGGCCCCGGAAGCGGGTGAGGATGCCGCGGACCATGGCGTGATGGTCGTCAAGCAGGGCGCGCCACCGACGATCGCCGAGGTTGGCAGCCTTTTCAGTCGAACCCACGATATCGGTGAACAGCACCGTTGCCAGCACGCGATCAGCCACTGCGGAACCACGTGCTCCCGTCAGGAATTCCACGATCGCATCGGAAATGTCGTCGGCGTTCTCGCCGACATAGAAGAGGTGATCGCTCCCGGGAAATTCCGCCAGACGCGCTCCGGGAATTTTCGCGGCGACGTCGCGCCCGCCCGCGACGTTGACGACCTGGTCCCCGGTCCGGTGGATGACGAGGGTTGGCACACGAACCGCCGGCAATACGCCGCCGATCTCGATCTGGCTGTTCATGCGCATCAAGGCCGTCACTGCGGCAGGGCTGGCGCCCAATCGCTCGTTGCGCCCCCACCAGCGCTGGAACGCGGCGTCGTTCGCCCGCGACGGTGCGAACTTCTGAACGCTGCCGCCGGTGCCCCAGGCTTTCTCGACATAGCCGAAGAATGCCGCGAGCGCCTCGTCGGTCGCAAACCAATAGGAGAAGCGCGAAAAGCTGCCGTAAAGCACGAGCGCGCGGCAACGATGCGGATAGGTGGCCGCAAACAGAATGGAGAGTGGCGCGCCCTCCGAGATTCCGAGCAGGGCGGCCTGCTCGATGCCAGCCGCATCCATCACCGCACGCAGATCGTCCATGCGCACGTCGAGACCCGGGAGTTCGCTGACGCGATCGGATCCGCCGGTACCTCGCTTGTCGAAGGTGACGACGCGCGCGTAGCTCGCAAGGCGGGTCAGGAAGCGAGCGAGGTCGGGTTGGTCCCAGTAGTTCTCGACGTTGGACACGAAGCCCGGCACCAGAACAAGGTTGATCGGACCGTCGCCGAACGTCTGGTAGGCAACGTGGACGTCTCCGCTCCTGGCGTACTGCGTAACCGGCTGCATAGGTGATCCCTGCCTGCAGGGCTGACCATAGCAAACAAGATTTGCAGACGGAAAGCCGTCACTTTGGTCCAAAAGGCTAAGGCGCGCTCGGGGACGAACGCGCCTCGGAATCGCGACGCCGGTTTCTAACGCAAACTGGCGTTGAACTTGTCCAGCGCCGCCGAGCCTGGGCAGAGCGTATCCGCCTCCAGCGTGTTGAGCGGCGTCTCGACTGTGTTGAGATGGCTGTGCAGATCTTCCGCGTCGGGATCGACGTAAAGCAGCCCGGTGACGATCTGGCCCTTGGCGGCGTGCCGCGCGAGGAACGTCTGGGCCCCTAACCGGTCATGCGGATCGTAATCGGCATCGATCTTGCGCAGCGCGATCTTGCTGCCGTCATGCTGCTCGACCACCTGCACCGTGCCCGGCGCATAGTCCACCGCGATGGGATCGCGGCCGACCAGCACGTCGAGCCGGTTCACGGCGTCATTGTGCTCGCGGACATAGTCAAAGCTCTTGGTCGAGCCGGCATGGTTGTTGAAGGCGATGCAGGGGCTGATGACGTCGATGAAGGACGCGCCCTTGTGGCCGATCGCAGCCGCGATCAGCGGCACGAGCTGGGCCTTGTCGCCGGAGAACGAGCGCGCCACGAAGGTCGCACCGAGCTGCAGCGCGATCGCGACGAGGTCGATGGCGTTGTCGGTGTTGGTGACGCCCTTCTTCGACTTCGAGCCGCGGTCGGCGGTGGCCGAGAACTGGCCCTTGGTCAGGCCGTAGACCCCGTTGTTCTCGACGATATAGGTCATGTTGACGCCGCGCCGGATCGAATGCGCGAACTGGCCGAAGCCGATCGAGGCGGAATCGCCGTCGCCGGAGACGCCGAGATAGATCAGATCGCGATTGGCGAGATTGGCGCCGGTCAGCACGCTGGGCATACGGCCGTGCACGGAGTTGAAGCCGTGCGAATTGCCGAGGAAATAATCCGGTGTCTTCGACGAACAGCCGATGCCGGAGATTTTTGCGACCCGGTGCGGCTCGATCGAGAGCTCGTAGCAGGCCTCGATGATCGAGGCCGTGATCGAGTCATGGCCGCAGCCCGCGCACAGCGTCGAGATTTTACCTTCGTAGTCGCGATGGGTGTAGCCGAGCTCGTTCTTCTTCAGCCCGGGATGATGAAATTTCGGCTTTGCAATATAGGTCATGATACGGCCTTGCGGAGCGGGGTCACCTTGAGGTGATCCTGGTGGTCGCCAATGGCTTTTGCGATGTAGCGGGCGGTGATCGGTGAGCCGTCGTAATGCACGATCGGCACGAGGCGAACGGGATCGATACCGTTCTCGTTGACGATGAGCTGACGGAGCTGGCTGTCGCGGTTCTGCTCGACCACGTAAACGAAATCGTGCTCGGCAAGGAAGCTCGCCACGCTCGAATGGAACGGGAAGGCGCGGATGCGCAGGCGGTCGAGCTGATGCCCGCGCGCCTCGAGCATCCCGATTGCTTCGTCCATCGCCGGCGAGGTCGAGCCGAAATAGATCACGCCATATTTGGTCGGCCGTTCCGCATTGGCTTGCAGCGGCCGCGGCACCAGGTCCTGCGCCGTCTCGAACTTGCGTACGAGCCGCTGCATGTTGTCCGCATAAACCGAGCCTTCCTCGGAGTAACGCGCATAGCGATCACGCGACGTGCCGCGGGTAAAATAGGAGCCCTTGGTCGGATGGGTACCGGGATAGGTGCGGTAGGGGATGCCGTCGCCGTCGACGTCGAGGTAGCGGCCGAAGTCGCGGCCCTCTTCCAGCATTTCCGTGGTCATCACCTTGCCGCGGTCATATTGCTTGGAATCGTCCCACTTCAAGGGACGGCAGAGCCGGTGGTTCATGCCGATGTCGAGATCGAGCATCAGGAAGATCGTGGTCTGCAGCCGTTCGGCCAGATCGAAGGCGGCGGCCGCGAACTCGAAGGCCTCGGCCGGATCTTCCGGGAACAGCAGCACATGCTTGGTGTCGCCGTGCGAAGCATAGGCGCAGGCGATGATGTCGCATTGCTGGGTGCGGGTCGGCATGCCCGTGGAGGGGCCGGCGCGCTGGATGTTCATGATCACGGCCGGAATCTCGGCAAAGTAGGACAGGCCGATGAACTCGGTCATCAGGGAGATGCCGGGGCCGGAGGTCGCGGTGAAGGCGCGGGCGCCGTTCCAGGAGGCCCCGATCACGATGCCGATCGAGGCCAGCTCGTCCTCGCCCTGCACGATGGCGTATTTCGCCTTGCCGGTTTCGGGATCGTGCCGGAACTTCTTGCAGTGAGCGGTGAAGGCCTCCGCCACCGACGAAGACGGCGTGATCGGATACCAGGCGCAGACAGTCGCGCCGCCATAGACGGCGCCGAGCGCCGCGGCACTGTTGCCCTCGATGAAGATGCGGTCGCCGACCTTGTCGGACTTCTTCACCCGCAGCCCGATCGGGCATTTCAGGTTTTGCAGCGCCCAGTCGCGGCCTAAATGCAGCGCATGGACGTTGGAGGACAAGAGCTTCTCCTTGCCTTTGTACTGCTCGCCGATCAGCTGCTCGATCAGCTTTGGGTCCATGTCGAGAAGCGCCGAGAGGCTGCCTAAATAGATGATGTTCTTGAACAGCTGGCGCTGGCGCGGATCGGTGTAGGTCGAGTTGGTGATCGCGGTGAGCGGCACGCCGATCACGGTGATGTCGTCGCGGAATTTGGTCGACGGCATCGGCTTGGTGGAATCGTAGAACAGATAGCCGCCGGGCTCGATGCCGGCGACGTCCTTGTCCCAGGTCTGCGGGTTCATCGCCACCATCATGTCGACGCCGCCACGGGCGCCGAGATGGCCGGCTTCGGTGACGCGCACCTCGTACCAGGTCGGCAGGCCCTGGATGTTGGAGGGGAAGATGTTGCGCGGGGACACCGGCACGCCATGGCGCAGGATCGCGCGCGCGAACATCTCGTTGGCGCTGGCCGAACCGGAGCCGTTGACGTTGGCGAAGCGGACGACGAAGTCGTTTACGCTGCTGATCGGCTTTTTGTCGGACATGTCGAACCCGCTTGAGTCATATCGATCAAATATTTCTGCATGTCCCAGGCTCCAGTGGGACAGCGCTCGGCGCACAGCCCGCAATGCAGGCAGACATCCTCGTCCTTGACCATCACGCGCCCGGTCTTGAGGTCGCTGGACACGTAGAGATCCTGGTCCGGATGCGGCGAGGGCGCCTTCAGGCGCTGCCGTAGATCGGTTTCCTCGCCATTCTCCGTGAAGGTGATGCAGTCCATCGGACAGATATCGACGCAGGCGTCGCACTCGATGCAGAGCGAAGTCGAGAACACCGTCTGCACGTCGCAATTCAGGCAGCGATGCGCCTCGCCGAGCGCCAGCTTGACGTCGTAGCCGAGCTCGACCTCGGTGCGGATGTCCTTCAGCGCAATCACCTTGTCGCGATGCGGCACCTTGAAGCGCTTGTCGTTGGAGATGTCGTTGTCATAGCTCCATTCGTGGATGCCCATCTTCTGCGAGGAAACGTGCACCTCCGGCAGCGGCCGTTCGGTGATGTCCTCGCCCGACAGCATCTTGTGGATCGACAGTGCGGCGTCGTGCCCCTGCGCCACCGCCCAGATGATGTTCTTGGGCCCGAACGCGGCGTCGCCGCCGAAGAACACTTTCGGGTTAGTCGAGACGAAGGTCTTGGGATCGACCTTTGGCATGTGCCATTTGTCGAACTCGATGCCGCAATCCTGCTCGATCCAGGGGAAGGCGTTCTCCTGGCCGACCGCGACCAGCACGTCGTCACACTCAATGGTCTGGTCGGGCTCGCCCGACGGCACGAGGTTGCGGCGACCCTTGGCATCGTATTCGGCCTTCACCTTCTGGAAGGTGACGCCGGTGAGCTTGCCATTGTCGTGGATGAAGGAGACCGGGACGAGGAAGTTGAGGATCGGAATGTCCTCGTGGATCGCGTCTTCCTTCTCCCAGGGCGAGGCCTTCATCTCCTCGAAGCCGGAGCGCACGATCACCTTGACGTCCTCGCCGCCGAGGCGGCGCGCGGTGCGGCAGCAATCCATCGCGGTGTTGCCGCCGCCGAGCACGATCACGCGCTTGCCGATCTTGTCGGTGTGGCCGAACGAGACCGAGGACAGCCAGTCGATGCCGATATGGACGTGCGCTGCGGCCTCTTTCCGGCCGGGGATGTCCAACTCGCGGCCGCGCGGCGCGCCGGAGCCGACGAAGATCGCGTCGTATTTCTCGGCGAGCAGCGCCTTCATGCTCTCGATGCGGTGACCGCCTTTGAAGTCGACACCGAGATTGAGGATGTAGCCGGTCTCCTCGTCGATGACCGAATTGGGCAGGCGGAATTTCGGGATCTGCGTCCGCATCATGCCGCCGGCTTCCGGGTCGCCGTCGAACACGGTGCAGTGATAGCCGAGCGGCGCGAGATCGCGCGCCACCGTCAGCGAGGCCGGGCCACCTCCGACGAACGCAACGCGCTTGCCGTTCTTCGCGGAAGGGCGCGGCAGACGGTGCGTGATGTCATCCTTGAAGTCGGCAGCGACGCGCTTGAGGCGACAGATCGCCACCGGCGTTTCTTCGACGCGTCCGCGGCGGCACGCCGGCTCGCAGGGACGATCGCAGGTGCGTCCCAGGATTCCGGGAAACACGTTCGATTTCCAATTGATCATGTAGGCGTCGCTGTAGCGGCCTTGTGCGATCAATCGGATGTATTCGGGAACCGGGGTGTGCGCAGGACAGGCCCACTGGCAATCGACCACTTTGTGAAAGTAGTCGGGGGCCGCGATATCGGTCGGTTTCATTCCTACCCTGTCCGCGCAGGCTCAAAGACCCGGCGGCCTTTTCTTGAGCTTGTCGAACGCTTAACGCGCCGCGATCTGGTTTCTGAATGACGTCATTGGGTTAGCTTATTAGAACCGTTCCCAAGTACAACGGCAAATTTGGGTGATCACCGGCTTTCATGGGAGCTGCGCGTGCACAGCATTAACGGCCGCGCGCAACTAATGCGGCGGTGCAATATGTTGCGATGCGGGTGACGCTTTAGCTGTGAGCAATATCGCTCTTCGCGAGGTCCCACATCAGGCTGTAAGTGCCGACGGAGACGGGAAGCGGGAAGGGTGTGGCCGCAGGGCCGGTGAAGCGCTCGGCGATGATAGCCGAGACTGCGCCGACACGTGTGCCGTCGATCAGCACGAACCAGTCGCGTGCGCCTTCGTTGCGCACCGCTGGAATGTCCGCCGTCGCGCCCGACAATTCCGGTTCGCTTTCGAGCAGATGCATCGAGATGATGCCCTCGCGCTCTCCGGGCGCCAGCTTTTCTTGCAGTGCATCACGCCATGCGCCGGCATTGTCGGCGCTGGGGCGCAGCCGCACCAGGCCGAGCGCCGCGCCGCGGCCGGTGCCTTTGCTGATAGTGATGCGCGCGACCACGCGCAGCATGTTCTTGAAATGCGCCATGGTTCGCCGCGACCATTCGGTCTGGTTGGCGAGCCGCGCCCGGTAGGCGGGACTGTCGAGCACGTCGAGCGTCGCGGTCGAATACAGCGAGAGATATTTGGGATTGGCGGCGTGCGCGACATAGCGCCGCGCTTCCAGAAACCCCTCGATCGCGACGCGCTCTTCAAGATGCTCGCGATCGTACCAGCGATTGAAATCGGCTTCGTCGCTTGCGTCGATGTTCATCGACGTCAGCAGCATGCCTGTCCCGGCGAGCGGCATTTTCTTGTCCTTCTTGATAGACCCTCATGGTGAGGAGCCACGAAGTGGCGTCTCGAACCATGAAGGCCCCGCTGTTGCATCTCGGCCTTCATCCTTCGAGACGCGCTCTTCGAGCGCTCCTCAGGATGAGGGATAGAGTTTATCGCGCGGCCTTCGACGCAAGATCGGCGATCGACCTCATGACCGCGTCCCGCACGCCGGCATCATAGAGCGAATGTCCGGCTTCTTCCACGATCCGAATCTCGGAACCGGGCCAAACTTTCGCGAGGGCTTGGGATGTCTCAGGAGGGCACAGCAGGTCGTACCGGCCCTGCACGATGATGCCGGGAATGCCGGCGAGCCGGGGCGCGTTTCGCAACAGCTGGTTCTCAGCCATGAAGCTGTCATTGATGAAGTAATGTGCTTCCATGAACGGTGTCGCGGGCAATGTGCGCCAGACGTTCAGTGACGCCAGGTCGATCCGCGCCTTTGCCGGCTTGTGCTCCGACAGCGCGCGCTCGGTGTCGTGCCAGGCGCGCGAGGCAGGTCCATGCACGGCCGGATCGGCGTCGAGGATGCGGCGATAATAGGCTGCCACCGGCTGCGCTCGTTCCTCCGGCGGCAGCACGCTCAGAAAATCCTCGTGCAGCGCCGGATAGAATTGAGCCAGGCGCGAGGTGAAGGCCGTCTCGACCTCTGCCTGTGTGCCCAGAAAGGTCGCACGTAGCGCAATGCCGGAGACGCGCTCGGGATGGGCCTGCGCATAAGCCAGCGCCAGCGTCGCGCCCCAGGAGCCGCCGACCACCATCCAGCGGTCGAAGCCGAATTTTTCGCGGATTTTTTCCATGTCCGCGATCAGATGCGCGGTCGTGTTGTGCTCGCGCGATCCCTTCGGGCGGCTGCGGCCGCAGCCGCGCTGGTCGAACAGCACCGCTTGCATACGCTCGGGATCAAAAAGCCGGCGATGATCGGGCTGGCAGCCGCTGCCGGGACCGCCATGCAGATAGATCGCGGGGATGCCGTCGGCGCGGCCGACGCTTTCGACATAGAGCTCGTGGCCGTCGCCGACGTCGAGCATGTCGGAGGTCAGTGGCGCAAAGGGATCGGCGCGTCTGGCCGATGCGGCCGCGTCGGCGTCAGGCGTCATTCCCGGATTCCAGAGTGCCGCCGGCAAAATTGCGATAGAGGAAGCGGTTGGTTTCGCCCTCGGCCTCGCGCTCGGCCTGCTTGAAGATGGTCTCGTGCAGCGGCGACAGCGCGCAGGCCGGATCGGTGTTGGCGGCGTCACCCGTCAGCGCAAAGGCCTGGCAGCGGCAGCCGCCAAAATCGATCTCGCGGAATTCGCAGGTCTTGCACGGCTCCTTCATCCAGCCGGTGCCGCGATAGCGGTTGAAGGCGTCGGAGTTTTGCCAGATCCAGGCGATCGAATGGTTCGAGCGCACCGACTCGAAATCGAGCCCGGTGATGCTTTCGGCGGCGTGGCAGGGCAGCACCTTGCCGGCGGGCGAGATGTTGAAGAACTGCCGGCCCCAGCCGCCCATGCACTTCTTCGGCCGCAGCGCGTAATAATCCGGCACGACGTAGTCGATCGCCAGTGTCCCCTTCAGCCGCTCGCGCGCCTCCTCGACGATACGGGTGCATTCGTCGAGCTGCGCCACTGTCGGCATCAGCGCGGCGCGATTCTTCAGCGCCCAGCCGTAATACTGCACGTTGGCGACCTCGAGCCGGTCGGCGTCGAGATCGATCGACATCTGAATGATGTCGGGGAGCTGGTGCAGGTTCTGCCGATGCATCACCGCATTCACGGTCAGCGGCAGATCCAGCTCGCGGGTCCACTTCGCGACCTCGAGCTTCTTGCGATGCCCGTTCTTGTAGCCGGCAACGCGATCGGCGAGGCCGTCTTCGACGCCCTGGAAACTGATCTGCACATGGCAGAGCCCGGCGTCCGCAAGGTCGCTGAGCTTCTCGCGCGTCAGCAGCACGGCCGAGGTGATGAGGTTGGTGTAGAGGCCGACGTCGCTGGCGTGCTTCACCAACTCGACGAGGTCCTTGCGCGCCGTCGGCTCGCCGCCGGAGAAATGCACCTGGAGCACGCCGATCTCGGCGAGCTCGCTCAGCACTTTCTTCCATTCGTCCGTCGTCAGCTCCTTGCCGGAGCGGTCGAGCTCGACAGGGTTAGAGCAATAGGGGCATTGCAGCGGGCAGCGATGGGTGATCTCGAGCAGCACGGCGAGCGGAATGCCAAAGGTCTCCGCCGTCGAGCGGCTCTTCTCCAGCACCGCGAGGCTGTCGCTTGTGTCAGGCGGGATGGTCGGGAGCACATCGCTCATGGCGTCTTCTCCCGGGCCTCGGTGAGGAAGCCCTTGTCGGCGAGATCCTGCAGCATGACGATGACGTCGGCGAGGATCGCCTCGCGCGGTGCGGCGTATTTCGCCGCCAGCTGATCGGACACGTCGCCGACATTGCGCTTGCCGTCGCAGAGCTGCAAGACCTCGACCGCGATCTCGTCAGGCGCCAGCACGCGCTCCGGCGCCAGGATCACCCAGACCTTTCGCGTGTCGTCATATTTCAGCTTGGCGTGCCGCGGCAGCACGGGGCGGCTTGCCTCGCTGACGCTGATGTTCCGCGGCCCGGCCATCGCTCTAGTTCCCTAACTCGCTTTGGGCACGAACGCGCCCGGCGGAATGTTGCCCTCGACATAGGCGTGCTGGAGCGCGTCCAGTTGCACCCATAGCACGCTGGTCTTGAAGATCAGCGCGTTGCACACCAGCGCGCGCTGCTCCGGGGTCGTGGCATGCGCCTTGACGTAATCGAGCGCAAAGCCGGCATCGCGCGGCGCCTGCGCCAGGCGGCGCTTGAAGTAGCTCATGATGTCGGGATTGACGAAGTCGTAATGCTCCAGCATGCCCGAGATGCGCTCTTCATGCAGGTTCGGCGCGAACAGTTCGGTGAGCGAGGACGCGATCGCCTCCAGCGGGCTCTTTTCGCGGCAGTAGTGGACATAAGCCTCCACCGCGAAGCGCGTCGCCGGCAAGATGCCTTCGGTGGATTCCACATAAGCCGTGTCGAGCCCGAGGCCTTCGGTCAGCTTCAGCCAGCGCTCGATGCCGCCCTCAGAGCCGACATCGCCATCATGGTCCTCGATGCGGTGGCGCCATTCCAGCCGCGTGGCGCGGTCGCGGAAGCGCGAGATCACCACCGCGTCCTTGATCGGGATCGTGCTCTGGTAATAGTAGCGGTTCAGCGCCCAGGCCTGCACCTGGCCCTTGTTGAGCTTGCCGCCATGCAGCAGCTTATGGAACGGATGCAGGCTGTGATAGCGCGTGGCGCCGATGTGGCGCAGCGTCGCCTCCAGCTCCTCGGCGCTGGTGAGCCTGATGTCCTTGCCGATCGAGAGCGCAGTCATTCCAGTCATGGACGCGGCATTCACAGCACGATCTCCGTTCCGTCGGCGGGTATCTGCCAGCCCGCTTCTTCAGCGGCCTTGCGCTCGGGGGACGAGGGCAGCAGCGCCGGGTTCGAATTATTGATATGCAGGAACATCTTCCTGTCGATATTGAGGTCGGCGAGCCGCGCGATCGCGCCATCGTGACCGGACATCGCGACATGGCCCATGCTCTTGCCGGTCTTGTGGCCGAGCCCGGCCTTGATCATCTCGTCATCCTGCCAGACCGTGCCGTCGAAGAACACCAGCGCGGCGCCGTCGATCTCGGCCTTCAGCGCATCGGTGACCTCGGCGCAGGCGGCGATGAAGTAGAAGCACTTGCCGGTCGCCTTGTCGGTGATCTTCAGGCCCAGCGTATCGCCGTCGCCGCTCGCGCCGCCGGGATGCGCCTTGCCTTCGAGATACCAGGCCGACTTGCCCGGCACCGCAAATGGCAGCACCTCCAGCCCCGAGCGCGCACCATCGGTAAGCCGCGGCTCGAACGGCTCGCTGATGCCGATCGGCTGGCGCCTGACGTTTGTCTCGTTCAGCACGTTGAAGATGCTGTTGCTGGCAAGGATCGCCAGCACCTTTTCATGCGCATAGACCGTGAAGGGCGAGCCCTCGCGCATCGAGAGCAGGCCGGTGACCGCATCGACTTCGCTGTTGGTCAGGATCACGCCTGCAACAGGCGTATGGCGCAGCGCGCCGGCCTTGGGATGCAGCTGCGGCGTGGCATTCAATTGCTGGCGAAGGTCGGGCGAGGCGTTGATCAGGAACCAGTGCTCGCCGTCGCCGCTGAAGGCAACCGAGGCCTGGGTTCGATAAAGCTCATGGCCGTGGTGACGGGCTGCCCGGCAGCCCTCGCAACCGCAATTCCATTGCGGGACTCCGCCGCCGGCCCCGGCGCCCAGGACGACGACGCGAAGCATGATCCGTCTCCTGGAAGCAACGTCGCCAGGTGGATCCTAAGGCCAACACAGTTTCCATCATCCGGAAACCGATCGTGACCGGCAGACCCACCTGCGCAGAACGCGTACTCACCAACCGCTTATTTGCGGGTGGCGCTCACATACATGTTGATTTCCATGCCGCACGGCACTTCGACGATCTTGGGGGCTTTCCAGGCCATTTTGGCTCTCCATTTTCGAGATTTCGGACGTGTACGCCCGAGAGCTAAGTTAATGCGGGCACAAAAGTTCGCCAGTGAAATTTTCCCGAGAAAGCCATGTTGCGCTGCGAAAAGCGCACGTGGAACGCCAGTTTCTGCCGATGCAGCCTTGCGCCTGGCGTATTCGGTCGCGAACCCTGTCCTGATAAAGCAGTTGTGAGTGCAGTGCAGCTTTTCTATCCGGTACAGGCGACCCAAGTGGAATTCGGTGATGCCCAAATATTTCTTCAACACCCGTATCGGCGATGAACTGATCGTGGATCCCGAAGGCGAGGATCTGCGCAACCCCGATCGTGCCTGGGAGGTCGCCCGCCAGATGATCCTGGAGGTGGTGAAATCCGAGGGCGCCCAGCCGGCGCTCATGGAGGCGGTGATCGAGGTCACCGACGTCGAAGGCGACATCGTGCTGGAATTCCCCTTCACCGAGGCGCTGCTGGACATCCCGGACGAGTCCGCAACGCGGCATTAGGGGCCCCGCTACGCTCTCCACGTCATTGCGAGGAGCTCGCGACAAAATTGCGTAGCAATTTTGCGCTGATGCGACGAAGCAATCCAGACTGCCTCCGCGGTGGGATTCTGGATTGCTTCGCTTCGCTCGCAATGACGGAGTATCCCTGCGAAATCCGCATGGCTTTGCCGCGTTCCCGGCGCTAAAAGAAGCCGGTTACACGGAGCAAATCATGCAAGATCTCTGGCGCCTGTCGGCCGCCGACCTCGCTACCCTCGTCAGATCCAAGAAGGTGTCCGCCCGGGAGGCGGCCAAGGCCGGCCTCGACCGCCTGGACGCCGTCAATCCCAAGCTCAACGCCGTGATCGACCACCGGCCCGAGGACGTGCTCAAGCAGGCCGACGCCGTCGATGCCGCCATCGCCAGGGGCGAGAACCCCGGCGTACTGGCCGGCGTGCCCGTCACCATCAAGGCCAATGTCGACCAGGAGGGCTTTGCCACCACCAACGGCCTCAGGCTGCAGCGCGACCTGATCGCGCGCGAGGACAATCCGGTGGTCGCCAATTTCCGCAAATCGGGCGCCATCCTCCTTGGGCGTACCAATTGCCCGGCCTTCTCCTACCGCTGGTTCACCACCAATCTGGTCCATGGCGACACCAGGAACCCGCGCGATGCGTCGCTGACCCCGGGCGGCTCGTCCGGCGGCGCCGGCTCGGCGGTTGCGGCCGGCATCGGCCACATCGCTCACGGCACCGACATCGCCGGCTCGATCCGCTATCCCGCCTATGCCTGCGGAGTGCACGGCCTGCGCCCGACCCTGGGCCGCATCCCCGCCTTCAATCCGGCGCTGCCGGAGCGCCCGATCGGGCCGCAGATCATGGCGGTGTCGGGACCGCTGGCGCGCACCGTGAATGACCTGCGCATCTCGCTCGCTGCCATGTCGGCCCGCGATGCGCGCGATCCCTGGTTTGTGCCGGCGCCGCTGGAAGGCCCGGCCGTGCCGAAACGCGCCGCGCTCTGCCTCAACCCCGACGGCCTCGCGACCACGCCAGAGGTGAAGGCCGCCGTGACCGACGCCGGCAAGCGCCTCGAGCGTGCCGGCTGGACTGTGGAGGTGATCGAGAACACCCCGCCGATGCGCGAAGCCGTCGAGTGGCAGCGCAAGCTCTGGCTCGGCGACGGCTACGAGGCGCAGCTGGACATGGCCGAGCGCGAAGGCGATCCCGGCGCGCTGGCGTGCCTGCGCGGCAACCGCGCCAAGGTCACGCCGATGGACCAGGCCAACTACGCGCAGGCGCTGACCCGCCGCGCCACGCTGACCCGCGACTGGATGCTGTTCTTCGAAAAATATGCCGTGGTGCTGACGCCGGTCTCCGGCGAGCTGCCGTTCCCCGATCATCTCGACCGCAAGGACGCCGCCTCCTTCGAGCGCGTCTGGGAGGCGCAGCTGCCGCAGATCGCGACGCCCTTCATGGGGCTGCCGGGCCTCGTGGTCTCGACCGGCCTCGTCGGCAAGACGCCGGTCGGCGTGCACATCGTCTCCGGCCGTTATCGCGAGGATCTGTGTCTGCTCGCCGGCGAAGCAATCGAGGCGGGCGGCGTGCCGCCGTCACCGATCGACCCCGTGGGTTAGCGATGTCTGTTATCTACGACTTCAAGGCCAATTCGCTTCTCGGCGATGAAGTGCCGATGCGCCAGTTCGAGGGGCAGGTGCTCTTGATCGTCAACACCGCAAGCAAATGCGGCTTCACGCCGCAATATCGGGGCCTCGAGGATCTGCACCGCGATCTGGCGCCGCGCGGCTTCTCGGTGCTCGGCTTTCCCTGCAACCAGTTCGGCGCGCAGGAGCCGGGGCAGGCCGCCGAGATCCAGGCGTTCTGCTCGACCAATTACGACGTCACCTTTCCCTTGTTCGAGAAGATCGACGTCAACGGTGCCCACGCGCATCCCCTGTATGAGTACCTGAAACACCAGCAATCCGGCCTGCTGGGCGCCTCCATCAAATGGAATTTCACCAAATTCCTGGTGGATCGTGCCGGCCAGGTGATCGCGCGCTACGCGCCGACCGCGCGGCCGGAAGGATTGCGGCAGAAGATCGAGACCCTGTTATGAGCGAGACAATCATGAGCGACGAATTTCCGGACCGCCTGTCGGTCGACCCGAACAGCCCCTATTACAACGCCGACATCCTGTCGCGCGACGTCGGCATTCGCTTCAAGGGTGTCGAGAAGACCAATGTCGAGGAGTACTGCATCAGCGAAGGCTGGGTCCGCGTCGCCGCCGGCAACGCCAAGGACCGCTACGGCAATCAGCTGACCATCAAGGTGCACGGGCCGGTGGAGCCGTATTTCAGGGATAAGAAGTAAGCGCAACGCGCACTCTCTCCTCGTCATTGCGAGGAGCCCTTGCGACGAAGCAATCCAGAATCTATCCGCAGGTCGCAGACTGGATTGCTTCGCTTCGCTCGCAATGACGAAAGGAACCCGCATGTCCGTCCGCATCGTCGACGTCCGCGAGATCACAAAGCCGATCTCGTCCCCGATCCGCAACGCCTATATCGACTTCACCAAGATGACGACGAGCCTCGTTGCCGTCGTCACCGATGTGGTGCGCGAGGGAAAACGCGTCGTCGGCTACGGCTTCAACTCCAACGGCCGCTATGGCCAGGGCGGCCTGATCCGCGAGCGTTTTGCCTCGCGTATCACCGAGGCCGATCCGAAGTCGCTCTTGAACGCTGCCGGCGACAATCTCGACCCCGACAAGGTCTGGGGCGCGATGATGACCAACGAGAAGCCGGGCGGCCATGGCGAGCGCTCGGTCGCGGTCGGCACCATCGACATGGCGGTGTGGGATGCGGTGGCGAAGATCGCAGGAAAACCGCTGTTTCGCTTGCTCGCTGAGCGTCACGGCCTCACAGCCAATCCGCGTGTGTTCGTCTACGCCGCCGGCGGCTATTATTATCCCGGCAAGGATCTCACGGCGCTGCCCGGCGAGATGCGCGGCTATCTCGATCGCGGCTACAACGTCGTGAAGATGAAGATCGGCGGCGCGCCGATCGATGAAGACCGCACCCGCATCGAGGCGGTGCTGAAGGAGATCGGCAAGGACGCGCAGCTTGCCGTCGACGCCAACGGCCGCTTCGGTCTGGAGACCGGCATCGCCTACGCCAAGATGCTGCGCGATTATCCGCTGTTCTGGTACGAGGAGGTCGGCGATCCCCTCGACTATGCGCTGCAGGCCGCACTTGCCGAGTTCTATCCCGGCCCGATGGCGACAGGCGAGAATCTCTTCAGCCACCAGGACGCCCGCAACCTGATCCGCTACGGCGGCATGCGCCCCGACCGCGACTGGCTGCAATTCGACTGCGCGCTGTCCTATGGTCTCTGCGAATACCAGCGCACGCTGGACGTGCTGAAAACCCACGGCTGGTCCCCCAACCGCTGCATCCCGCACGGCGGCCACCAGATGTCGCTCAACATCGCAGCCGGCTTAGGCTTGGGCGGTAATGAGAGCTACCCGGATCTGTTCCAGCCCTATGGCGGCTTCCCGGATGGCGTGCGCGTCGAAAATGGCCACATCACCATGCCGGACCTTCCGGGCATCGGGTTCGAAGGCAAGTCCGATCTCTACAAGGAGATGAAAGCGCTGGCGGAGTAGCCCTCGCTGGTGCAACCCACTCCGTCATTGCGAGCGCCTTGTCCGCCATAGCTCGAAGAGCGACGGCGGAAGCGAAGCAATCCAGAATCTCTCCGCAGCGACAGTCTGGATTGCTTCGTCGCAAGAGCTCCTCGCAATGACCGTGGAGGGAGTTGGGCCAGCTGCGGGTACCTTGCTCTGCGATGCACGGTGATTCGGAATTGGCGGGATGCCGCCACACACTCCGTCATTGCGAGCGCAGCGAAGCAATCCAGAGTCTTTCCGCGGAGGCAGTCTGGATTGCTTCGTCGCAAGAGCTCCTCGCAATGACGGCGGAGGGAGCTCTGTCACCCCACCGCCGCCTCCGCCACCACCATCGGCTGCCGCTCCCCATACATCAACGACCGCCATAGCCATTCGAGCGGGCCGTAGCGGTAGTGGTGCAGCCACCATGTGCTGAAGCGGACCTGTGCGGCGTAGACGATGAGGCCGATGGCAAGCGCCGGGGTGATGCCGAGCCGGCCGAACAGGCCGAGGCCGTAGCCGTAGAAGATCCAGCCGAAGATGATGGATTGTGCGACGTAGTTGGTGAAGGCCATCCGTCCCAACGGCGCGGCCCAGCCGAGCAGCTTCTTGCCGCGCTCGAAATGGGCAATGCCGAGAATGGCGGCGCCATAGCCCAGCGCCAGCAGGATGGTGCCGAGCGGCTCGATGCCGCGATAAAGCAGGCCAGCGCCGAGGCCGATCGCGGGGAGCGCGATGGCGAACAGGCCGCTTGTATTTTGCACAATGCCGCTGCGCCATGCCAGCGCGCCGACCAGAAACAGCCCGATCGTGCGCAGGAAGACGAAGGCGTGCAGTGAGGCGATCAGGGGAATCTCGCGCAGACGGAACGCCAGCACGTCGACGAAGCCGCCCGTTGCATAGATGCGATTGGCGTCCATGACGTCCTGCCAGATCGCGGCCCTGCTCGGAAACAATCCCGCCGGCGGAAAGGCCTGCATCGCCAGATACAGCGCGAGAGACACCAGCGCGGCGAGCGTCAGCAGCCAGCGCGGACCGAACAGGAACGGCAGCACGATGAACCCGGCAAGCGCATATTCGGTGAGGATGTCGCCGTTCCAGATCAGGCACAGATGAATGACGCCGAACACCAGCAGCACGGCGAGCCGGCGGACGAGCAGCGCGGCGCGGCGCCCGCTGTTTGCGAGCCGGTCGAACTGAATGGCAAGGCCTGCGCCGAACAGCAGCGAAAACAGCGCGAACGCCTTGAGCTCGACGGCCTGGGCCAGGATCGCTTCGATGGCGCGATCGATCGGCGAAGCCAGCAGCCTGGGGCCAAGAAACTGGTCGAAGATCGAAACGCGAAATTCCATCACGAGGTTGATGGCCATGACGCCGAACAGGGCGATGCCCCGCAGCACGTCGATGGCGTCGATCCGCTCCGCGGAGGACGTCGGCCTGGGGACTGCGGCGCTATCGGACGTCATGGAAGGATTCAGGTGCGTTGGATGAGTGGCCGCAAGCTCCTTATATCCGTCACCGTCTCGATCTCATACACCGACTTCACCAACTGCTCCGACTTGTCCCGTCCCACCACCGGCGCGATCAGGTCGCGGGCCTTGTCGATGACCTCTTCGCGCGTCATCGGGTTGCGCGGGGTGCCGCGCACGGCGGTGACGCGCTCGGACAGGCGGTTGCCGTCGGCAAGCTCGATCTCGACGATCGCGACGCGCACCGGCAACAGCTTGGCAAGCTCCTCGTCGCGCACCAAATTCACCTTGGCGCGCTCCTTCAGCACGGCGGCATCCTGCATGCGCGGCTTGTCGTGGGCGGCGTGGAACGAGGCGGTCTTGTCGAGCAGCATCACGGCGACCATGTGCTGCAGACAGATGTCGGGGATGTCGCGGTTGTCCACGACCTCGGCAACCGACGGCGCAAGGCGCACAATCACGCGCTTCACCTGCTCGGCCTCGAACGCCTGCTTGCTGCGGATCGCGTAGATCGCATCTAGCGGTCCCTGGATTGGCGAGCCCACCGTCCATTTCTTGATGTCGGTGCCCGCGATCTCGTAACGCTCGCCGAGTTTTTCGACGAGCTTTGCGGTCGCGGCCTTCGGCGCATAGGCCAGGAAATAATTGTCCGGTCCCGAAAACACGTCGTCCACGCCGTTCCAGTCCGCGCGCACCAGCAGCGCCGAGGTCACGCCGTTGCGGGCGGGCATGCCGGCGAACACAAACCCCTTCTCGATATGGTCGACGTCGCGCCGCCACACGATGAAGCCGGAGGATTGCTGCGCGGCATAGTCGAGCACCCAGCGCATCCGGCGTGCGTCGAAGCCGGCGACGCAGGCGGCTGCCGCGGAGGCGCAGAACGTGCCGGAAATGCTGTGCGTGCTCAGCACGCTCTCGTAACTGAAATCGGCGCCGCCCATCGCCATCACCACGCGTGTGCCGACATCGTAGCCGAGCGTCACCGCGCGCAGGAAATGCGCGCCGTCGATGCCGAGATGTTCGCCAAGCGCAAGCGCGGCGGGAACGGTCGAGGATCCCGGATGCGACCGCGACGGGCTGTGGGAATCGTCGGTCTCGTCGGCATGCGCCATGACGCCGTTGGCAAGCGCAGCCTCGACCGGCGACGCCGTGAACGCCGTGCCGGCAATTGTCGCCGAGCCCTGCGCGGCGTTGGCGCGGATGTAGCGCTGCGCGGCCTGACCGGGCGGCAGCTCCGACCCCGAGATCATCGACGCCAGCGTGTCGAGGATGTGGTGTTTTGCCTGTTCGGCGACTTCGGCCGGCAGCGCGCGGGTTTTGGCCGCGCTCATGTAATCGCACAGCGCCGTCATCTCCGGCCCGGAGCCGGCGCCTTCCGCGAAACCACGTGTGGGCGCGAGGGTAAGGCTGGTGGCGGCGGCCGCGGTGAGGCCGAGGAAGTCGCGTCGTTTCATGGTGTCCCGTTCTTTGGTGCAGGAACTGATGAACCGTCTAGCGCACATTCTCCGTCATTGCGAGCGTAGCGACCTGTCCGCCGAAGCTTTAGCGAAGGCGGAAGCAGTCTGGATTGCTTCGTCGCAAGGGCTCCTCGCAATGACGGGGGAGGGAGCGGGGTCGTCGGCTGGCGCTTTGGTCTGCGCTGCACGGTGATGCGGAGTTGTGCGAGAACTCGCCACATCATCCGTCATTGCGAGCGGAGCGAAGCAATCCAGGAGCTTTCCCCGGAGACGGTCTGGATTGCTTCCGCCTTCGCCCGCAATGATGGTGGAGAGAGCGTCTTCCCCCTACGACAACCGCATATCCAGCAGCCTTCGCCCTTCGCCCTTCAAGAGCTTCTTCACCGCGCCGGACGCCACGACCTCGCCGTCATTGGCGTAGGCTTCGTGGTTCTTCTCGATGTCGTCGAGGCGATAGAGGTAGTTCACCATCACGCCGGCGGATTCGCGCACGCCCTTTGGCGAGAGGTCGCCGAGCCAGTTGATGCGCTCGAGGCGGGCACCGTTGCCGAGATGGAAGCGGGCGACGGAGTCGATCAGCTTGCCCTTCGGCGTGCGCGCCTTCAGGAAATAATGGGCGGCCAGCGGCTCGATCACGGCGCGCAGCTGCGCGGTGGTCTCGGGATTCTCATACCATTTGGGATCGTCGAGGCGCTTGAGGATCTCGCGATCCTCGTCCGACAGCGGCAGGTCCTTGTCCTGCTTCACCCATGGCATGAAGCCCGGCACCGGCGATAGCGTCACGAAGGTGTCGAGCTTCGGCGTCTCGCGGCGCAGCTCCTCGACCACCTGCTTGATCAGGAAGCTGCCGAAAGAGATGCCGCCAAGACCGCGCTGGGTGTTGGAGATCGAGTAGAATACGGCGGTGCGCGCCTTCTCGATCGGCAGGTACTGCCGATCGACGGCCAGCAGCGGCGCGATCGCACCGGGAATGGTCTCGGTCAGCGCCACCTCGACGAAGATCAGGGGCTCGTCCACCATCGCGGGATGGAAGAAGGCGTAGCAGCGGCGGTCGACCGGATCGATGCGGCGGCGCAGATCGTCCCAGTCGGAGATCTCGTGCACGGCTTCATAGCGGATGATTTTTTCGAGGATGTTGGCCGGGGTCGACCAGTCAATCCGGCGCAGCACGAGAAACCCCCTGTTGAACCACGAAGAGAGAAGATGCGAGACGTCGCGGTCGAGCGCGGCGAGATCGGTGTGTCCGTTCATCATGCCGAGCAGATCGGCACGCATGCTGACGAGATCGCTGGTGCCGCCCGGCGCGCGGTTGAGACGGCGGATCAGCTCCTGCCGCCGCGGCTCCGAGGCGAAATGCAGCGCGCTCGCGTCCTCGTCGGCCGGCTTCGCGCGCCATGTCTCGATCGCCTGTGCCAGCCGTTCCCGGTCCGGGCCGAAATCGCGCACAAGTCCCTCGAAGAAGGCGCGGCGTCCTGCCGCATCCAACTCCTGGTAGATGTCGAGCACTTCACGCGCCATGGCGGTGCCGGAAGCTTCGCCCCGGCCCGACAGCAGCGCGCCACATAGCTCGATCAGCCCGTCGGCGTCCTGTTTGGTATCGGCAGAATCCCGGCGCAGCAGCGTGCGGCCGCGCTCGGAGATGGTGGCGAGCAGGTCGGAGAAGAAGGCGTTAGCCATCTGGGCCTTTCGAAACCGGATTTGTGCGTTGCGGAAGCTTACACGGGATTTAGGCGGAAGCCGATCACAATCAAGCAGGCGAATTTGGCAACTTTAGTTGGGCCGTGCGTTTCGAGAAGTCTGTCATGCCTGGCGAAGACGAGGTAATCACACGCGGGGGCTTGAGCTGCCGTAGGGTGGGCAAAGGCGCACTTGCGCCGTGCCCACCATCTCTCTCGATCACGAAAAATGCGTGGGCACGCTTCGCTTTGCCCACCCTACGAGTTCTGCGCTCGCAATCACGAGGCCTCAACCCTTCCCCGCAAACTCCGTCGGCGTCCGCCCCATCACCTGACGGAACGCCGCCGAAAACGCCGGCACGCTGGCATAACCCAGTTGCGTCGCAAGCTGTTTTACCGACACGCCGGCATCCGTCGACAGCCGCTGGATCGCCGCCGCAATCCTCGCCCGCTGGCACCAGCTCTTGAAGCTCAGCTGCGTCTCAGTCGAGAACAGCCGCGATAGCGTCCGCGCGGAGGTTCCGACCTCGCGTGCCAGCGTGTCGATGTCGTGGAGGCCGGTGGGATCATCGAGCACGATCATCGCGGCGCGCCGGCAGCGCGGCTCGTGCGGCAGCGGCACGAAGGTCGCGGAATCCTCGGCCTGGTGCAATTCCAGCATCACCAGGCGCACCAGCAACTCGGTGCGCTCTTCGGTGTTGCGCGCGTCGAACAGCGCGAGGATCGCCTGGTTGAGCAGCGGCGACACCCGCACCACGAATTCCCTGGTCAATCCCTCATAACGCTTCTCGCGCTTCAGCCAGGCGAGGTCGAAATACAGCGTGCGCATCTCGATGTCGGCGAGCACGTCGATGGCATGCTCGAGCCCGGCCGGGACCCACACCGCGCGGTCCGGCGGCACCAGCCAGCGTCCCCCGGGCGTGTTCACCTGCATCGTGCCCTTCGCGGCATAGACCAGCTGGGCCTCGCGGTGCATGTGCGGGTCGAGCCGCAGGCCCTTGGGATAGTCGCGCGCGACCAGGTGCACGCCCGCGGTGGAGCGGTGGTTGCCACGGACTTCCCTGAGGATTGGCGTTTCGACGACAGTCATTGGCAGCATCCCGTCAAGCCCACGACATATAACTCATTTCGGAACAGGAGAGGATTCCGAATGAACAGCCCCAGCCGGGTCATCAGTTTCGTCAACGCAGGCCATTTCATCGACCATTATGCGATGCTGATCTTCGCCGCAGCCGTGATCATCATGGGGCCGGCGCTCGGCATGGCCTATTCGGAACTGCTGCCCTACGCGACCCCCGGCTTCATCGCCTTCGGCGCCGGCTCGCTGCTCACCGGCTGGCTCGGGGACCGCTGGAGCCGCCGCCACATGATGCTGATCTTCTTCATCGGCATCGGCGCGTCCATGATCTCGGTCGGCTTCGTACAAACGCCTGTGCAGCTCGGCGCGGCCCTGTTCGCGATCGGTGTGTTCGCCTCGATCTATCATCCCGTCGGCACCGCGATGATCGTGTCCTATGCCGACAGGCTCGGCCGCGAGATGGGCATCAACGGCGTCTGGGGCAATCTCGGCGTCGCCTCGTCCGCGCTGGTCACCGGCGTGATCGGCCAGTATTTCGGCTGGCGTTTTGCCTTCATCGTCCCCGGCATCGTCACCATCCTGATCGGCATCGCCTTTGCGATGCTGGTCGTGCATGAGGACCGCAAGGGCTCGAAGCAGGCGGCCGCGCAAGCGCGCGTCGCCAAGCAGGACATGTGGCGCGTGGTGCTGTCGCTTCTGATCGTCGTGATCGCGATCTCGACCACCTTCAACGCCGTCACCGTCGCGCTGCCAAAGCTGTTCGCCGAGCGGCTCGCCGACCTGACCAAGAGCCCGGCGCTGTTAGGGGTCATCGCGGCCTGCGTCTATGTGTTCGGCGCGATGACGCAGTACACGATCGGCCGGCTGCTCGACCGCTACTCACTCAAGACGGTGGCCTTGCCGCTGTCCTTCATGCTGGCGCCGTTCCTCTATCTCGCCGCGAGCCTGTCCAACTTGCCGTTGATATTGGTCTCGATCGGCATCGTCATGGGCGCGTTCGGACAGGTCACGGTGAACGACGCCATGGTCGGCAAATACACCAGCGAGGAATGGCGCTCGCGCGCCTATGCCGTGCGCTATTTCATCGGCTTCACCGCGGCGGGTGCGTCCGTGGGCCTGGTCGCCTGGCTCTACGAGCAGGGCGGCTTCGTCACCATGCTGCACGCGTTTGCAGCGCTCTGCCTGCTCGCGATTGCGGCGGCGATCATCCTCCCGCGCGAGATCCGGACGCCGGCGGCGGCGTCCGTTTGACGGGTCGTCGTGAGGCGCGAGGCAGGGAACCCGCTCCACCTCCCGCGGGTTCTATCCCCGTGGCTCCGGCACGTGGCCGGGACGGAACGCGGGAAAGACACCTGCATGCAGTGGAGCCTGCTCCGGCCGGTCGGCCTTGTCCCGGCGGCGCTCGTCGTTACCACCATTGCGGCCAGCGCCGAGGGCGGCAAATCGGCCGGCCCGTCCGAATTCCTGCTGGTGGCGCAGATCGTGCTGCTGATCGCGGTGGGGCGCGGCCTCGGCGAGATCATGCAGCGGATCGGCCAGCCCTCGGTGATCGGCGAATTGCTCGCCGGCATCTTGCTCGGGCCGTCGCTGTTCGGCTGGATCTGGCCCGAGGCGCAGCACGCGATCTTTCCGAAGACACCCGAGCAGAAGGCGATGATCGACGGCATCGCGCAGTTCGGCATTCTGCTGCTGCTGTTGCTGACAGGCATGGAGACCGACCTCAAGCTGGTCAGGAAGGTCGGCAAGGCCGCAATCACGACCTCGATCGCCGGCATCCTTGTGCCGTTTGCCTGCGGCTTTGCGCTCGGCGGGTTCCTGCCCGATGCACTGCTGCCGAAGCCCGAGCAGCGGCTGGTGGCCTCGCTGTTCATGGGCACGGCGCTGTCGATTTCTTCCGTGAAGATCGTCGCCGTGGTCGTGCGCGAGATGAACTTCATGCGTCGCAATGTCGGCCAGATCATCGTCGCCACCGCGGTGATCGACGACACCATCGGCTGGATCATCATCGCCGTCATCTTCAGCCTGGCCTCGCAAGGCACGCTGGACGTCGCCTCGGTGGCGAAGGCCGTGCTAGGCACACTCGCCTTCCTCGCGGTCAGCTTCACCATTGGCCGCCGGCTGGTGTTTCAGCTGATCCGCTGGGCCAACGACAACCTCGTCAGCGCGGCGGCGGTCATCACCGTGATCCTGCTGCTGATGTGCGCGATGGCGCTGATTACGCACCTGATCGGCGTCCATACCGTGCTCGGTGCCTTCGTCGCCGGCATCCTCGTTGGCGAGTCGCCGATTCTGACACGGCAGATCGACGAGCGCTTGCGCGGGCTCATATCCAGCTTCTTCATGCCGGTGTTCTTCGGCCTCGCCGGCCTCAGCGCCGATCTGTCGGTATTGCGCGATCCCAATCTTCTGATGCTCACGGGCCTCTTGGTCGTGATCGCCAGCGTCGGCAAGTTCGGCGGCGCCTTTGTCGGCGGCACTGTGGGGGGCCTGAGCACGCGGGAGTCGCTGGCGCTCGCGAGCGGCATGAATGCGCGCGGCTCGACCGAGGTGATCATTGCCACCATCGGTCTCTCGATCGGCGTGCTCAGCCAGAACCTGTTCACGATGATCGTCACTATGGCGATCGTAACCACGATCGCGATGCCGCCGATGCTGCGCGCGGCGCTCGCGAAGCTGCCAATGAACAAGGAAGAGAAGGACCGGCTCGAGCGCGAGGAGTTCGAGAGGTGCGGCTTCGTCGCCAATCTCGAGCGTCCCTTGCTGGCGGTCGACGAGAGCGTCAACGCCACCTTCGCCGCTCACATCGCGGGCCTGATCGCCGGCATGCGCGGTTTTCCGGTGACTGTGCTGCATGTCGGCAAGCGTGGCAAAGAGCAGGAGAAGGGCCGTGACGAGGCGGAGAGCCACGAGGCCGTGGTGAAGAGGGCGGCGGAGACGGTGTCCGCCAATAGTGACGGCGATGCCGGCAGCGTCGATGTCGTCACCCGCTCGCGCCGCGCGGAGCTTGGCGAGACCATCGCCGACGAGGCGCGCAAGGGCTTCGATCTCCTCGTCGTCGGCGTCGACAAGGTCGCTGCGAGCAAGGATCGGTTCGATCGGAAGATCGAGGAGATCGCCGCAAAGTTCGACGGACCGCTCGCGATCGTTGCGGCCAAGGGCAAGCATTTGAAGCAGCCGATGCCGGACGGGCTCAACATCCTCGTTCCCGTCTCCGGCAGCGGCGTCTCCAAGCGTGGCGCGGAGGTCGCGGTCGCGCTGACGCAGGCGGGATCAGGCTCGTTACGCGTGATCTATGTTGCGACGACGCGGGACAAGGGCGCACAGCGCGGCGCCTCCCGCGGATTGAGCCAGGAGGCGGGCATCCTGAAGGACGCCAGCGATCTCGCCGCCCGCTACGACGTCGACATCACCACGACCTTGCGCGTGAACCGGGCGCCGGAGGCTGCGATCCTGCGCGAGATCGACACCACCGATGTCGATCTCGTCGTCATGGGCGTCGACCGCATCCAGGGCGACCATCTCTCCTTCGGTGGCGTCGCCGATGCAGTGCTGCGGCAGTCGAAGGTCTCGGTGGTGCTGGTTTCTAGCGGAGAGGCACGGCAGGCGCCGGCGGAGAAGGCTTAGCAGGTGATGCATACTCCGTCATTGCGAGCGTAGCGAAGCAATCCAGAATCGTTCCGCGGAGGGACTCTGGATTGCTTCGCTGCGCTGGCAATGACGGGGAGCCGTAGGCGTCGCGCCACGTCACGCACACCACCCATGATGCCATCATGCCAGTGTTTTGCCCGACGGAGCAAGCGATTTCGGCAAGACCGAAATTTCTCGCGCCTTTTCCACCCCATCTCTACTGTGCATGGGGTTGTTTTCGCCTTTTGGTCGGAGCGACCTAGGGCTTCACCTCCGCGACCGGCTGTGCCTTCGGCGCCTTCTTCGACGCGCGCCAGTTCTCGAAGCGCTGCACCACCACGAAGAACGCCGGCACGAACAGCACCGCGAGGCAGGTCGAGGCCAGCATGCCCGAGAACACCGTGATGCCGATCGACTTGCGGGCGCTGGCGCCGGCGCCGGTCGCGATCACCAGCGGCACCACGCCGAGGATGAAGGCGAACGACGTCATCAGGATCGGCCGGAAGCGGGCGCGCGCCGCCTCGATCGCGCTCTCGAGCACCGGCTTGCCGTCGCGGCCGTGCAGTTCGAGCCCGACCTCGACGATCAGGATCGCGTTCTTGGCCGACAGTGCGATCAGCAGGATCAGGCCGATCTGGCAATAGAGGTTGTTGTCGATCTTCAGGCCGTTGAGGATCAGCATAGGCCCGATCAGCGACAGCGGCACGGCGAGGATCACCGAGATCGGCGCGTACCAGCTCTCATACTGGCCGGCGAGCACGAGATAGACCAGCAGCATGGCCAGGCCGAACACCCAGTAGATCTGGTTCGAGACCGCCTTCTCCTGATAGGACATCGCGGTCCATTCGAAGCCGGTGCCCGGCGGCAGCGTCTTGTCGCCGATCTCCTCCATCAGCTTCAGCGACTGGCCCGACGAATAGCCCTGCGCCGGCAGGCCGACGATGGTCGAGGACGGATAGAGATTGTAGAGGCTGATCAGCGACGGGCCTGTCACCGGCGTGATGGTGGCGACCGTGCCGATCGGGATCATGTCGCCGTTCTGGTTGCGCACCTGCATGTTGGCGATGTCGCGCTCGGTGACGCGGAACGCCGGATCGGCCTGGGTGTAGACCTGGAACACGCGGCCGAACTTGTTGAACTGGTTGACGTAGGATGAGCCGAGATAAGTCGACAGCGCCGCGAACACCGCGTCCGTGGTCACATGCAGCGTCTGGGTCTTGACGCGGTCGATCTCGACGTTGAACTGCGGGACCGAAGAGCGGAACGAGGACGAGACGCGCTGCAGCGCGCTCTGGCTCTGGGCGTTGGAGACCATCGCGCTGGTGATGGCCTGCAGCTTGGCGAAATCGTTGTTGCCGTCGCGCAGCTCGACCTGCATCGAGAAGCCGGCGGCATTGCCGATGCCTTGAATGGGCGGCGGCGGCAGCACCAGCGTGCGCGCCTCCATGATGGTCGCGAGCTTGTCGTTCAAGCCGTACACCAGCGAGCGCAGATCCTCGCCAGGCCCTTTGCGTGCGTCCCAGTCCTTCAGGATGATGTAGGCGACGCCGGCATTGGCGAGGCTCGCACTGCTGTCGAGCGCGGAGATGCCGGCAATGGTGATGACCTGAGCGACGCCCGGTGTGTCCTTGATGATATCGGCGGCCCGGTCGAGCACCTTCTGGGTTCGCTCGAGCGAGGCGCCATCGGGCAGCTGCACCGCGGCGATCAGATAGCCCTGGTCCTCGATCGGCAGGAAGCCGGTCGGCACCCGCGACAGGCCGTAGCCGCCGATCCCGATCAGCACCAGTGCAATCGCGACCGAGATCGTGCTGTTCCTACACAGCATGCCAATCAGCCGCGTGTAGCCGCGCTCGACGCGGTCATAGACATTGTTGAAACCGCGATAGAAGAAGTTGCGCTTTTCCGGCGGCACCGTCGGCCGCAGCCAGAGCGCACACTGCGTCGGCTTCAGGGTCGCCGCGTTGATGGCGGACAAAAGCGCGGTCGCCGCGATCACCAGCGCGAATTGCGAGTAGATGCGCCCGGTGAGGCCGGCGAGGAACGAGGCCGGCAGGAACACCGAGATCAGCACCAGCGTGATGCCGACGATCGGCGCGAACAGCTGGTCCATCGCCTTGATCGCGGCGTCGTGGCCGTTCATGCCCTGCTCGATATTGTGGGCGGCGCCTTCGACCACGACGATGGCGTCGTCGACGACGATGCCGATTGCCAGCACGATCGCAAACAGCGTCGACATGTTGATGGTGAAGCCGAGCGCCGCCATCGCCGCGAAGGCGCCGATGATGGTGACCGGCACGGTCGTCGCCGGCACCAGCATCGCGCGCCAGTCCTGCAGGAACACCAGGATCACGACCAGCACCAGCAGGCCGGCCTCGATCAGCGTCATGTAGACCTCGTGCACCGAGGCATTGACGAATTTGGTGGTGTCGAACGGCGTGTCGTATTTGATGCCTTCCGGAAAACGCTTGGCGAGCTCCGTCATCTTCTTCTCGACGGCCTGCTCGACCTCGAGTGCGTTGGCGCCGGGCGACTGGAAGACGCCGATGCCGACCGAGGGCTGCTTGTTGAGCGAGAAAATCTGGCTGTAGGTCTGCGCACCCAATTCGACCCAGCCAACGTCGCGCACGCGGGTGACGTCGCCGCTGGTGCCGGTCTTGACGATGATGTTCTCGAACTGGCCGGTGTCGTCGAGCCTTCCGTTGACGTTGAGGGTGTACTGGAACGCCTGTCCCGGCGGTGTCGGCGGCGCGCCGACCTGTCCGGCCGAGACCTGCTGGCTCTGCTGCTGGATCGCCTGGATCACGTCCTGCGGCACCAATCCGCGCGCCTGCAGCTTGTTCGGATCGAGCCAGATCCGCATCGAATATTGGCCGGCGCCGAACACCGTGACGTTGCCGACGCCGGGCAGGCGCGAAAGCTCGTCGCGGAGATTGATGGTGGCGTAGTTGCTCAAGTAAAGGCTGTCGAAGCGGGAGTCCGGCGAGGTCAGCGTCACGAACAGCAGGATCGAGGTCGATTTCTTCTGAACGGTGACGCCCTGGTTCTGCACCGACGACGGCAGCTGCGACAGCGCGCTGGAGACGCGGTTCTGCACCAGCACCTGCGCGAAGTTGAGGTCGGTGCCGATCTTGAACGTGACCGTCAACGTATAGGTGCCGTCGGAGCCGCTGTAGGACTGCATGTAGAGCATGTCCTCGACGCCGTTGACTTGCTGTTCTATCGGCAAGGCAACCGTGTCGATCACGGTCTTGGCGCTAGCGCCGGGATAGCGCGTGGTGACCTGCACCGTCGGCGGCACCACGTCGGGATATTGCGAGATCGCGAGGTTGAACAGCGCGACGCCGCCGATCAGGATCATCAGGAGCGCGATGACGTTCGAGAGGACCGGCCGTTCGATGAAGAACTTTGAGATCATGGCTGGCGGCCCCTCACTTGGCAGACGCCTGCGGCTGCTCGATCTTGGTCTGTTGCGGGTCGATCTTCTGGCCTGGAATCACGCGCAGCAGTCCCGAAATGACCACGCGGTCGTCCGGCTTCAGGCCGCTTTCGATCACGCGCAGGCCGTTGTCCGCGGCGCCGATCTGCACCTTGCGCTGCTCGACCATATTGTCCTTGTTGACCACCAGCAGATAGCGGCCGCCCTGGTCGCTGCCGAGCGCGGTGTCGGGGACGAGGAGGGCGTTCTTGTCCTGGTCGAAGGGCACGCGGACGCGGACGAAATAGCCGGGCAGCAGCACCCGCTTGTCGTTGGGCACGAGGCCGCGCACGGCGAGCGTGCCGGTCGACGAATTCAGGGTCGGCGCGACGTAGTCGAGGTGGCCTTCATGCGGATAGCCGGTCTCGGTCTGGAGGCCGACTTCGATCGGGAATTGCTTGAGGTCGACGGCGGTCAGCCCGCGCCGTTGCGCTTCGGCGCGGATGCGCAGCACGTCCTGCTCGTTGACGGTGAAGTTCACCCAGATCGGGTCCATCGCGACGATGGTGGCGAGCTGTGTCGGAGAGGAGACGCCGACGAGCTCACCGACCGAGACCATATGCGCGCTGACGATACCGTCGAACGGCGCGCTCACCTTGGTATAGCTGTAGTTGAGCTCGGCGATCCTGGTGTTGGCCTGGGCCTGCTGGAGACTGGCCTGGGCGTTGTCGCGGGTGGATGTCGAGGTGTCGAGGGTGGCCTGCGAGACCGCCTGGCGCTGAACAAGATCGACCTGCCGCTTGAAATCGGCTTCGGCCTGTTTGAGCGTGGCCTGCGCGCCGGCCTCGGCGGCCTGCGCCTGGTCGAGCTTGAGCTTGTAGGTCTCAGGCTCGATCGTGAACAGCTGGGTGCCCTGCTTGACGAAGGTGCCGTCGGTGTAGTCGATCGTTTGCAGAAACCCCTGCACGCGGGCGACGAGATCGACGCTCTTGATCGGCGCGGTGTTGCCGGTGGCCTCGACATAGCGCGTGACAGGGCGCTGGATCGGCGTCGCGACGTCCACTTTCGGCGGCGGCGGCGCCACGAAAGTGTTCTTGTCCTCGCAGCCGGTGAGCGCGACTGTGGCCGCGATCGCGACAGGTAGAAGGCCGATCCGCCGCCATGGTCCGTCGGCTCGTGCGGGAGAAGCGAGAGTCGCGCGCGTCATTCGATGGCCCCCGATGGCTGGCTGTCGGTGCGGCAGGCTAGCAACAAATGCCCGGCCGTGGAACCACCATAGCTATGGTGGTCACAGGCCTTGCATCGCAAACAGACTTGAAGTTTGTCATGAGATGCCGCTTTTCACGGAGCGCATGATCCGTCAGAATTGCGGCAAAGGCTGCGCGACGGGCGCGACGCCGGCAAAATGAAGCGGACGCAAAAAAAGAAACGTGAGGAGATAATGACATGCCATCGCCGTTCTGGTCGGCCTGCGCCGGCCTCGCTCTTGCCGCCATGGTCGCCATGCCCGCGCTAGCCGATGGCCTGAAAGACGAGATCGCGCCGACCGGCAAGCTGCGGGTCGCGATCGCGATCAGCCCGGCGGGCGGCGCGTTCTGGTCGACCAAGACCGAAGCCGGTTATGCCGGCGTACCGGTCGATCTCGGCAAGGACATGGCGGCGCAAATCGGCATCCCCGTCGAGTATGTCGTGTACCAGAATTCCGGGCAGATTACCGACGCGGCCGGCAACGGCAGCTGGGACGTCACCTGGTTGCCGAAAGATCCCGAGCGCGAAACCAAGATGACATTCGGCCCGATCTACGAGGTCGCGGACGCCACCTATATCGTCAAGGCGGGTTCGAGCGTCACCAATTTCGCTACGCTCGACCAACCTGGTATCAAGGTCGCAGCCGTCAACGCCACGACCACGATGCGCGGCGCCGTTGCGCATCTGAAGAATGCGAACGTCACGGGCTATCAGACCTATGATGAGATCTTTGGCCTGTTGAAGAGCGGCGAGGTCGATGCCTTCGCGCTGTCGCGCGATCAGCTCAACAAGATGGCGCAGAAGATTCCCGGGACCAGGGTGCTGGACGAAACGTTCAAGAAGACGGTGACGGCCGTTGCGGTCCCGCTCGGCCACCCGCAGTCGCTTGCCTTCGTCACAAAATTCATGAACGAGGCCGTGACGAACGGCACCTTGCGCAAGGCCTATGATAATAATGGTCTGAAGGACACGCCGATCCGTACCGAGTAGATGGTCCTTGGGCTGAGAGCACATGCTTGGACGTTGGATTGTAGCCGCGATGGTGGCGCTGGTCTTGATGATGCAGAGCGCTCAGGCCCAACAGCTGACGGTCGATCCCGAGACCATCGTCCCGTTGCCGCCGCGGTTCGACATGGAGGCGCCGGCGTCCGACGTGCCGCCCGAGATCGCGCGCTTCCAGGGCGCTTGGATCGGGACCTGGCAAGATGACAGGCACATCCTCGTGGTCGAGCACGTCAGGGCCGACGGCCATGCAGACCTCGTCTTCGCCCGGTCGGACTCCGCCTTCAACGGCATGAATCGCGAATGGTGGCGCGACCAGGCGACGGTCGTGGACGGCGTGCTGACCATGACGGGGTTTCGCATCTTCCGTTATGCCTTTGATGGCCCCGACCGATTGTACATGACGGCCACGCTCAAGAATGGCGCCGTCACCTCCGGCGCGCTGGTCCGCACCGATCCGGCGCGTCTTGCTGCAGGCGATCGGCCGAACGACTGGCCGTGGCCCGGCGAGCGCGTCCGGATTCCGCATCTCACGGTTCGCACGCCTGATGGCACACGGCCGATCACGCTCGAAGGCACGTTCTATCCGCCGTCGACGCCGGGGCCGGCACCGCTTGCGATTTTCACCCATGGATCCGACGTCGGTCGCAATCAGCTCAGGTCGTGGTCGTTCTCGACCGAGGCGCATTGGCTGCGCGACAACGGATTTGCCGTGCTGGCGGTGATGCGTCGTGGACGCGGCAGTTCCGAGGGCATCAACGGTGAAGAAACCTTTGGACGCGATCATGACGGCGGGCTGACCGATGTCTCGGCCGGTGTCGCTGAGGCCGTCGAGGATCTCGAGTCCGCGATCGCCTATGGCCGCACGCTGCCGGGCGTCAAGCCGGGCAAGGTGCTGCTCGCCGGCCAGTCGCGTGGCGGCTTTCTCGCCATGCACTACGCTGGGCTCAAACCGAACGAGGTGATGGGCGTGGTGAATTTCAGCGGCGGCTGGTACCCGTACGGACCGGTGACCACGCCATATTACACGAATGCCGGCCGCGGCGCGGGGGCCAACGTCAAGCAGCTCTGGCTCTATGCCGACAACGACCGCCTCTACAAGGAAGATCTGATCCGCGAATATCAGCAGGCGTTCGCCGCCGCCGGCGGCAACGCGCACTTCGAGCTGCTGCACGGCGTTCCCGGCGACGGCCATTTGCTGCGGCTTTATCCCGAGCGATGGCGTGCAGTCGCAGACCAGTATCTCACGTCACTCGATCGATGAGTCCTTACGGCTCGGCAGTGCGGATGCCGGCAGGACTCACCTGCATCTTGAGCGTCGATGTCCTGGTCAGCGCCTTGCCATCGAACGAGAACGCGATCAGCTCGCTCTCGACCATGCACTGGGCCACGACAAATTTGGAGTCCGTTGACCACACCATGCCCTGGCACCAACGGCCGATCTTTGCATCTGCCACCGGCGCGAGCTCGGTCCCGGAGATCTTGTAGACTTTCAGCAGGCCGAAATCGTTGAAGAAGGGCGAGGCGGACGGCTTGTTCGAGCCGTTCATGACGGTGACGGCGACGTAGTGTCCGTCCGGCGACATCTTCACGCCCTCGGGCGTCTGCCCCACGCTGATCGTGGTGACGACGCGGATCGGCCTTGCATTCATGTCGATCACGCTGATCGTATCGGCGTCGCTGCCGCTGGCACCGACATTGCCGATGATGGCGGTGGCGCTCCCGGTGAGATCGATGTCGTAGGGGCGCACGCCGGAATAGAGGTCGCGCTTGGCGTACTCGACCTTGTTGCCGTCCACGGTCAGCAGCGAGGTCCGGCTGTCGCCGTCGCGGGTGACCAAGGCAGTTGCGCCGTCATGGGAGAAGACGACGTGGCTTGGACCTGATTTGGCGTCGCCGAGCTGGATCTTGCCGGCGGCCGTCAGCGTGTTGCCGTTGATGGTGAAGACCGAGACCGTGCCTTCGCTCCGGTTCGCGACCAGCGCCAGGGTCGCTGTACGGTTGATCGACACGCCGGCCGCCCCGGCGCCTGCCTGCAGCGTCGCCAGCACTTTTGGCGGCGAGGATTTCAGGTCGATCACGGAGAGCTTGTCGTCAGGCACCGTCTTGGTCGCATCCGCCGGGTCGACCTTCATCGCGCCCGTGACCAGCGCGAAGGAACCATCAGGCGCGACCGCGACGCTCGGCGGCGGGCCGACGACGCTTGCAGGAGCCGGCACCTCTGCCAAGAGCTTGAGTGCGCCGTCGGTGAAATCGATGACGCTGACCGTGTCGGGCAGAGGCTGCTTGCGCACCACGGCGTTGCCGTTCTCCAGCACCATCTTGCCGTCATTGGCCGTGACGAGGATCTCGGCATGGACGGGGAAATTGGCCAGGCCAGCCACTGCGCTTGCGACGACGGTTGATGCAACGCGGCACAGGCGCGTGTGATAAGCGGCTCTCATGGTTCCCCCGAAGGATTGTTTTTGTTCGACAAAGCTAAAGGTAACCGGAGCGATTTCGCAACAATGCCGGAACCGCGATTTTTTATTCCACGCGCGGAATAATTGCCGATGCGCGGGCCCGTGAATTTTTTTGTCCCAACAATTACGCAAGATGTCTCTTGCGTCAAACTGACACAGCTCTGTCAAATGTGATCGCTAGGGTCGCGCCGTCATTCCTTCAGGGCACACAAAAATGAAATCCAGATTTTTGACGACGGCTGCGATTTTCGCCGCCGCGACGACTCTTGCGTGCAGCGTTCCGGTGCTCGCAGAAGATTTCGGTCGTGATCACGACCGCGATCATCGCCATCCGCATGAGATTCATACGGAAACGCCGATCAAGCATCTCGTGATCATCTTCAACGAGAACCGCTCGTTCGACCATTATTTCGCGACCTATCCGATCGCGGCCAATCCCACGGGCTCGATCCCCTTCGTGCCGAAGCCGCATACGCCCCGGGTCAATAACCTCGCCAACGCCAATTTGCTGGTGAACAACCCGAACAACAATCCGGCCAATGGCACCGGCGCGACGGACCCGTTCCGGCTCGACCGCACCCAGGCCAACACGCGCTCGCAGAACCACTCCTATACGCCCGAGCAGCAGGCCGTCGACAACGGCAAGGACGACCTGTTCCCGAAATTCACGGGCCGCGGCACCGCCGGCGGCGCCGGCGCGTTCGGCACCAACGGCCAGGTGATGGGCTATTTCGACGGCAACACCACCACCGCGCTCTGGAACTACGCCCAGCACTTCGCCATGAGCGACAACAACTGGACCGACACCTTCGGTCCGTCGACGCCGGGCATGCTGGAAGTCGTCGGTGGCCAGACCAACGGCGTGCAGCCGGTCATCGGCACCACGGCGTCGATCGCGGACGGCCAGGGCGGCCTCACCCTGATCGGCGACACCGATCCGGGCAACGACGCCTGCTCGAGCACGACCAGCACCATGCTGATGGGCGGCAAGAACATCGGTAACCTGTTGACCGATGAGCGCATCAGCTGGGGCAGCTTCATGGGCGGCTTCGACCTGACCCTCAAGAACGCCAACGGCACCACCGGTTGCGCCCGCAGCACATTCTCGACCAACGTCAACGGTACCATCGTCGACTACATCCCGCACCACGCCTTCTTCCAGTATCACCCGTCGACGGCCAACCCCACCCATGCGCGGCCGAGCTCGGTGCACGCGATCGGCCATACCCATGACTTCAATGGCAAGGTCGATCCCGCCAACCACAATTACGACCTCGAAGACCTCTATGCCGCGATCAAGGCCGGCAATTTCCCGGCCGTCTCCTATGTCAAGATGCCCGCCTTCCAGGACGGTCACGCCGGCAACTCCGACCCGCTCGACGAGCAGGCCGGCAATGTCGAGCTGATCAACTTCCTCCAGAAGCAGCCGGAGTGGCGCGAGACCGCCGTCATCATCACCTATGACGACTCCGACGGCTGGTATGATCACCAGTACGTCGCGCCGAAGAACGCCTCGTATGATGCGACCGCCGATCAGGTCAACGGTCCCGGCCTTTGCGGCCTCGGCGCGAGCAAGCAGCCGGCGCCGATGGGTCTCAGCGGCAAGCCGGTCAACGGCCGCTGCGGTCCGGGCACCCGCGTTCCCCTGATCGTGGTCTCGCCCTACGCCAAGACCAACTATGTCAGCCACACCTATACGACCCAGGCTTCGGTGGTTCGCTTCATCGAAGACAACTGGCTGCATGGCCAACGTCTCGGCGGAGGCTCCTTCGACGCCACCTCCGGATCAATCATGGACCTGTTCGACTTCGACCAGGATCACAGCCATGACTTCCGCACCGACGCGCTGTTCCTTGATCCGACCACGGGCACAGTGATGGTCAGCCCGCCGGACGAGCACCACCACCACTAGTCCAACGGGACGTCATAATGAACAGCCGCACTTCGTGGCTCCTCGGCGCCGGCCTGCTCGCTCTGGCCGGCGCCGTCTTTGCAGCGGGGACGCAAGGACTTGCAGAGGCGAACCCGGCGGGCACGAACCCGAACCCGGTTCGCCTCATGCGTCCGCCTGTTGCCCCGTTGTCCGCGATGGCGCAGCTCGGCAAGGAGATCTTCTTCGACGCCTCGCTGTCCTCCTCCGGCGCGTTGTCATGCGCGTCCTGCCACAGCCCTGATCGCGCCTATGGCCCGCCCAACGACGGGCCGGTGATGCTCGGCGGCGCCACCCTGTCGCGGCAGGGTGCGCGCGCCGTGCCGTCACTGACCTATCTGGAGCGGCACCCGAATTTCAGCATCGGCCCGGACAAGGGCGACGACGACAACATCATCGACCTCGCGCAGATGGCCGCGCTCGGCCAGCAGGCCGCGCGTACGACCAAGACCGCAGGCGGCAACGCTGCATCGGCGCAAAACATCGTGCCGCAGGGCGGCCTGTTCTGGGACGGCCGCGCCGATACGCTTCAGGACCAGGCGCTGTTTCCGTTGCTCGATCCCAACGAGATGGACGGCGGCAGCGCGGAAATCGTCGCCGACAAGCTGCGCCGCTCGCCCTATGTCAACCGCTTCGTCGAGCTGTTCGGAGCCGGCGTGCTGAGGAATCAGCGGCTGCTGATTGCGGAGGCGATGTTCGCCGTCGCGCGCTATCAGGTCGAAGAGCAGAGCTTCCATCCCTACAGCAGCAAGTATGACTACTGGCTCGAGGGCAAAGCCCGGCTGTCCGAGAGCGAATTGCGCGGCCTGCAATTGTTCAACGACCCAGACAAGGCGAATTGCGCCGGCTGCCACACCTCCGCGCCGACCCGCGACGGCCTGCCGCCGCAGTTCACCGACCACCAATACGAGGCGCTCGGCGCGCCGCGCAACACCACGCTCGCGAACAATCGCGATCCGAATTACTTCGACCTCGGCGTCTGCGGTCCGCAGCGCACCGACGTTGCCGAGCAGACCCAATATTGCGGCATGTTCCTGACACCGACGCTGCGCAATACGGCGACGCGTCACGCCTTCTTCCACAATGGCGTCTTCTCCACCCTCGAGCAGGTGATGGATTTCTACAATTTCCGCGACACCAATCCGGACAAGGTGTTCCGGCGCGCCGCCGACGGCACGGTGCAGAAATTCGATGACATTCCGCAAAAATACCATGCCAATGTCGACGTGACCGATCCGCCGTTCGATCGTCATCTCGGCGATAAGCCGGCAATGACGGATCAGGACATGGCCGACATCATCGCCTTCCTGAAGACGCTCACGGACGGTTACAAGGTGGAGAACTAGGGGCTTCGGTCAGCGCGGTTTGATCTCCGCGTATTTCACCATCGCCTTCTCGAACTTCCGCTTGAACAGCCACATCGCGCCGAGAATCTCGCGGAAGCTCGCCGAGCTTCGCGCCCGGTCGGTCTTGCCGAAGGCGAAGATGCTGTTGTTGCGCAGGTGCTTCATGATGGTGGGATCGGAGACTCTGTAGTTCAGCAAGTCTCCTGACTTGAGTGCCGAGCGCGTCGGTGTCGGGATGATCTGGATCAGCTCGAACAGCTTCATCTGGTCGATCGGATCGGGCAGCGTCTTCACGATCGCGGGGATCTCGGCGAACAGCTCCGCATGCGCGTTCATGAGGCCGTCGCGCACATTGGTCCAGTGATTGAAACGGCGATCGGTGCCGCGGGATCGTGCCTCCTCCTTGTCGTCGCGCGCGTTCAGCGCGGGATCGACGGCCGCGATCGCACCCTTGATGGCCGCCCATTTGCGCTGGCCGTTGCGGTCCTCGGACGGGCCGGTCTGCAGGCTGCCCATATAAGTGTTCGAGCGCGCATTGCGGACGTTCTGCTTGCCGTTGGTCTCGGCAAAGAACAGCCCGAGGCTGATGCGGCCCGCCGCGTCAGCTTGAACAGGCGCAAGCCCCTTGGCGCGCGCAATCGCTGCAGCGAGATCGACGACATCCTTGAACGGCGTTGCCGAATTCTGTGCGCCCGCCGGCGGTGCCTCCATGATCTCGAACAGATCAGCATATTCGTCGACCAGCGGCTCGATTGCGGCATCGAAATAGGCCGGGGGGATTTCGAACTTGTTCGGTTTGCCGATCCGCGACGGTAGGGCGTCGGTGAGATCCTTGTACGTGCTGATCACCGCGACGCGCGCAAGATACAAGGCCTGGCCCGGCAGGTTGGGCAGCGGCTGCCTCGCCTCGATCTGGCGGCGACGCTCGGCAAGGACCGATTTGAAATCACCAAGCGCGCGATCGTAAGCGGCTTGCGCGTCCGATTGCGTTGCCGTGAGCGTTTGCGCTTCGCCCGTGACAGCCGTTGCGAGGAACAGGGTAAGCGCCGCGATGGCCGCGGCTGCGTGGCGTTGTGGTCGCATCGCGGGCTCCCGGGCCAGTCGATTCGTTCGCCTGGGAGCGTAAACATCAGGATGCAGCTTGGCGAGGCACAACTCCTGATCAGTCCACGTCGCGCCAAAACTCCGTAGAAGAACGGATCAATCCGTCGAGGCTGACAGGGATCTGACTAAACGCGCCCCCGATTCGCAAGACGACTTTACGATTAAGTAGTGCGGCATCTGCACAATGCACCGTCTCGTCAGGGACGACGCGAGTCTTCCAGCGGAATTCATCTTCGCTACCGCGTGTTGGTCCTGGCATCAGTTTCGTCTCACCTTCCTGCAATTCATCTCAGTTACTTCAGATCGAACAGTCGAGCGGGGGCTTGGCAATGGCAATTCCCGAAACGATCCAGCATGTCGGCCGGCTTATCTCGCGGTTGAAGCACGACACCAAGGCCAATATCGCCGTCACTTTCGCGGTCGCGCTCGTGCCGATCGTCGCGACGATTGGATGTGCGATCGACTACAGCATGGCGACGCGCATCAAAGCCAAGCTGCAAAGCTCGGCGGATTCGGCAAGCGTCGCTTCGATCTCAGTGAACTCGGCTGGTTACAACGCCGCGATGGCGATGACGTCGAACGGATCGGTTGGCGCCGGCGTCACGGAGGCGAATAACATCTTCAACGGAAATGCTGCGACGTTCTCCAGCAGCTACACCAATCTGGGTGTGACGAGCACCGTCACCAAGACCGGCAACAAGCTCGTGTCGAACGTGCAGTTCAGCGCGGATGTGCCTGTCACCTTCATGCAGATTCTCGGCTATAGGAAGTTGACGGTGACTGGCAATTCGTCCTCGTCCACGACACTGCCGCTGTATCTCGATTTCTACCTGACGCTGGATGTCTCGGGCTCGATGGGTCTGCCCTCGACCACCGCGGAAGCCCAGCGCATGCAGTCGATCAGTCCCGACAACTACCGGCAATATCCGACGGGCTGCACGCTCGCCTGCCATTTCTCGCCGCAGAACAGCGCCTGCACGGATTCGGGAACGCAAGGCTATCCCACCAACAATTACTGTCTCGGCTATGCGATCTCGCGCGTCAGTCAGAGCGGATACAAGGGCCTGCTGCAGACAAAGGCCAGCAACCCCATGGGGGTCCAGCTGCCGTCCTCGATCGTCTCCGGCCTGCCGAACTCGCTTTACTCCAACCTCGCGACAGTGGCGAACTGTCCGACGGATGGGACCGATTCCTGCATTCAGTTGCGGCTGGACGCCGTTGGCTATGCGGTCAACCAGTTGTTCGTCACCGCGAACAGCACCACGAAGGTGGCGAACCAGTTCCGCATCGGTCTCTATCCCTTCATCCGCTACCTCTATTCCTACTTTCCGTTGACCAGCAGCATCAATGGGTCGACGACCAACCCCTCGACCATCAACTATGCAGCCGCGAACCTCGCGACCTTGCTTGATACCAACACGAATACAGATCTCGGTTCGGGCGGCACGCATATCGACACGGCGTTGTCGAGTGTGAACACGCTGATCACGAGCGTGGGCGACGGCAGTGCGTGGAATAACACGTTGCCCTATGTCTTCCTCGTGACCGACGGCGCGCAGGATCCGCAGGTGAAGGGCGTTCCGAACGGCTCCTGGTCCGGCAGCAACCATGCCACGACGATTGATCCGGCCACGTCATGTACGCCGCTGAAGAACCGCGGCGTCATCATCTCCGTGCTCTATATTCCCTATCAGAAGATCAATCCGGTCAACACATCCTTCGCCGGCGACGAGGACGACTACGCCAACTGGAATATCCCGAACATTCCGGCGAGCTTGCAGAATTGCGCCTCGCCGGGCTTCTTCTACACCGCGAACACGCCAGCCGACATCACGTCGGCATTGAACGCGATGTTCAATCATGCGGTAGCCGAGGCCCGCATCACCAATTAACCCGTCGCCCGGTACTCCGGCGCTGACGTCAGGAATTTGGCATAGTCTTCGGCGTCGGGCGGCAGGAAGTGTCCGGCGAGGCCGCCGCGCTTCCGGGTCTTGGCGCCGATGTCGGTCATCAGCTCGTCGAAATGGCGATAGTGGTAAGGCGCGACGCACAAGCCGCCATAGACGCCGGCGGCCGGCCGCTCGACGCGCTTGAAGTGCAGCATCATCTCGATGTTGTCGCGCATCTGCTGCGCCGTCGGCTGGTTGGCGAGTTGCCCGTCGGCATAGCGGACCAGCCAGTTAGCGGCGAGATCGGCGCAGAGCACGGTGCAGAACGACGAGTTGAAGCCGACGAAGCCGAGGTCGGGCAGATCAGGGTTCGCGATCAGCCGGTAGAGCCGGTACTGCCCGTCTGCATCGACCAGCTTGGCCTGACAGGCGTCCGGCAGGAAGGGCACGCCGAGCTTGTAGCCGATCGCGAGCACGGCGATGTCGGCCGGCACACGCTCGCCGCCGCTCATCACGATGGTGTCGCCTTCGTAGTGGTCGAAGCTGCCGAACACGGCCTTGATCCGGCCATCGGCGACCATCGGGTAGAAGCCGGGCGTTGCGATCGGGACCGAGCAGTTGACGCCGTCCTCGATCCGCTCCTTCGGCACCATCTTGCACCGGTTGAGCTTGAGCTGCGCCTTCAACAGACTCTCAAGCCCGCGCCAGTTTGCCCAGATCAGGGGCGCGGCGACGCGGTACGCCAGGCGCGACATCGCGCCGATGCCCCAGCCCTGAAACATCTCCTCCTGCGCGCGGATGTAGAGGATGCGCTTGAAGTTCACGAGCCCGCCGATGAAATAGGGGATGCGCCAGACCGGCTCGCGCATCACGATGGTGACCTCGCGCGCGCCCGATTTCACCGCGTTCACGGCGATGTCGGTCGCGGACTTCGAACCGCCGAGCACGACGACGCGGCGTCCTTTTGCCGGCGCGGGATCGCTGTATTTCGACGAGTGCAGGATCTGCCCGCCCTGCGCCAGAAAGCCGTCCTCGCCGGGGCAATGCAGCTCGCGCGGCTCGTTGAACTGCCCGGTGCACACCGCGACGAAATCGAAGTCCTCGTTCGTGGTCGTACCGTCCTTGCCGGATAGCGCGAGCGTCCAGCCCGGCCTGCCGTCGGCGCGCCGCGCCATGCCGGCGACCGCGGTGTCGAGGTGCAGCATGCGGTCGAGACCAAAGCTTTTCGCGTAGTCGGCGAGATAGGCGTGGACCTGCGGCCCGGTCGGCCATTCCGGATAGGAGTCCGGCATGGCGCGATCGGTGTAGCGGTAGAGATCCTTGGGGCTTTGGGTCTGCACCTCCGGATAGGAGCGCGCCGGCTCCCAGACGCCGCCGAGATCGGCGCTGCGCTCCACGATGGTGACGCGGTGGCCGCGGGCGGAGAATGCTTTTGCGGTGGCGAGGCCGGAGACGCCGGCGCCGATCACGCAGACATGCTTTGGGCTGACCATGGGATGGCTCGCAATCAATGTGTTTCGCGCGCAAGCGGCCTCGTTCGGCCGCAAGACGCGGCCGGCGAACCACCAAGCAGATGAAAGTGGACGCGGAGGGCCCGACGCCTAGTCGTTGGCCTCGGGCGGCAGGAAGTCGACCTCGTGCAGCGCCGAGATGCGCACGACTTCGGCAGGGTCGGTCAGATTGTGGAGCTGATTGAACAACGCCTCCAGCTTCTGCATCGGCGAGACCCAGAACAGCGCGCGGGCCGGCTTGTCGGATTTGTTGAAATAGCCGTGCGGGATGCCGCGCGGCAGGCGCACGAGGTCGCCGGCATGGGCCTTGACCCATTTGCCGTCGAGCTTGAGGTCAAGGGTCCCTTCCTGCACGAGGATGAACTCGTCCTGAGTCGGATGGATGTGCACCGGCACGAACTGGCCGGGATCGCTGTTGGTCTCGAACGCGAAAGTGGACTCGGTAACGGCCTTGGGGAAATAGACCTGACCCAGAATGTTCCAGGTCTTGCCGCCATAGCCCGTGCCGTTTGCGGTAATGCCCTTTTCTAGTGCAGTCATGTTCGCCTCCATGTGAACTCCGGCTGGTACCGAGCTTCGGCCACGTGCGAGCCGGTGTCTATCCGCTAAACGAATCCTCAAGCGGCTGTTGCCGTGCAACACGACGATTTTGCGACGCGGCCCTTTTCGCGTCCGCGGAACCATTATAGGCTTAAAGTAATTCCGTGACGCGAAGCGTGGTCGACGATGTCCGCAGCCGTGCAGGAAATGAGCACACGGTGCTCCCAGGCCGAAAGGCTTGCGGAGTTCGCTCGCGTCACCACCGATGATGTCGACGAAGCGGCCGAGCAGATCGGACGCATCTTCTGTCCGCACGACCTCAAGCCGGCACAGGCCCGTGCTTCCGGATTTTCGGCCCGGCACAATTGCGCAGCGTTCGACGGCTTTTCCATCAACTACGTGGCCTATGGCGGGACCGTCAGCATCGATCCGGGCTGCCTCGATCGCTTCTTCCTCGTCCAGATACCGCTCACGGGCACCGCGCAGGTTTGGGCGGGTGCCAGCGGAGTCGATGCCGCGCCGGACCGGACGGCGTCGCTGCTGTCGCCGACGGTCCCGACCCGGATGATGTGGCGCGATTGTGCGCAGGCGATTCTGCTGCTCGACCGTCGCATGGTTGAACAGCGCGCCGCAGCGGTGTCGGGCAGGGCGTCCGGTGCGGTCGAGTTCGATCCCGTGATCGACCTGAGCGCGCCGTCCGGCCGCCACCTGCAAGCCAGCCTTGCCGAGCTGATGAGGCTTGCCGAAGGGCTCGGGCGGTCCGGCCGGCTTTCACCGGTCGCGATCGCCGACTGGCGCGAGGCGCTGCTCGATCGTCTCCTCAATGGCCAGCGGCACGGTCTGTCGGATGCGATCAGGACGTTCTCAGGGCAAGCCGAGCGTCTGCCGCGCGCACTCCGCGCCGCGCGGGACCATCTTGCGGAAAATGCCGGCGAGCCGCTCGATCTCGCGCAGCTCGCGGGTGCGTCCGGCATCGGCATCCGCGCGCTCCAGCTCGGCTTCCGCCGTCACTTCGGCGTGTCGATCTCGGAGATGCTGCTCGATATGCGCCTTGCAGGTCTCCATGCCAGGCTCGCGCAGGCTTCGCAGGAGGTCTCCATCACCGACATCGCTTTCGATCTCGGCTTCACCCATCTCGGCCGCATGGCCGGAGCCTATCGCGAAAAATTCGGCGAGACACCGTCGGCAACGCTGCGGCGGCGGATGAGCTAGCGAGAGGCGCTCGAAACGATCATTTTCGCGATCGCGTCGTGCCCTCGTCGGTCTCCTGCTTGCGCAAGAAGCCTTCGACCTCGGCCTGTACCGAATAGGGTGTCGGGATCGGGTCGCCTGCCGCATCGACGGCGGTGTCGAGCGAGCGGCGCAGCATGCGTGCGAGCTCGGCCTTGCGGTAGGGTTTCGTCAGAAGTGGCGCACCCATGGTGGCCTGTCCCGGCCCGTGCGGGGCGTCGTGGGCATAGCCTGACGTGAACAGCACCCGTAAGGACGGCCGCGCAGCCACCATCTCGTCGGCGAGCTCCCGTCCATTCAGGGCGCCGGCCATCACGATATCGGTGAAGAGCAGATCGAAGGGCGTGCCCTGAGCCGCGATCGCGAGCGCGTCGCTCGCGTTGGTGGCGGGGATGACCTTGTAGCCGAGGCTTTCGAGCTGGACCGTGACGTAGTGACGGACATCGCGGTCGTCCTCGACGCAAAGGATGGTTTCCGTCCCGCCCACGATCTTGCGCTCGTCAAAGCCGGTCGGGCGAAGCACGCTGGTCTCGGCCTTCGGCAGGTAGATCGTGAATGTCGTACCGCTGCCTTCGGCGGATTCGACCTTGACGCCGCCGCCTGACTGCTTGACGAAGCCGAACACCATGCTGAGCCCGAGGCCCGTGCCCTTGCCGACCTCCTTGGTCGAGAAGAACGGATCGAAGATGCGTTCGAGGATCGCCTGCGGAATGCCCGTGCCGGTGTCGGCAATCTGGATCTCGACATAGTCGCCGGCATAGCCGGCGCCGACCGCGACGGCCTCGCGCACGCCGAACACCACGTTGCGCGTCGTCAGCGTCAGCCTGCCGCCCTCAGGCATTGCGTCGCGGGCGTTGATCGCGAGGTTGAGCAACGCCGAGGAGAGCTGCCCGCGGTCGGCGAAGGCGAGCCAGATGGTGCCGTCGAGCCTCCTCACGATCTCGATCTTCTTGTCGAAGGTCGCCAGCATCAGCTTTGCGAGCTCTTCGAGCAGGTCGTTGACGTCGATATCGGCCGGCTGCAGCGCCTGCTTGCGCGCAAAGGACAGCAGGCTCGAGGTCAGTGCGGCGCCGCGATCGGCGGCCTCGCTGATCAGCTTGGTGATGGTGGCGAGCGGCGGGTTGTCTTTCACGGCATCGGCGAGGATCTCGATCGTGCCCGTGATCACCGTGAGCATGTTGTTGAATTCATGCGCGATGCCGCCGGTGAGCTGGCCGACAGCGTCCATCTTCTGCGCCTGGATCAGCTGCTCCTCGGCGGCGCGCTTCTGGGTGACGTCCTTGACGAAATTGTTGATGACGGTGCGCCCGCCGAGCTGGAGCGTGGTGCTCGACGCCTCGATCAGGATCTCATCGCCATCCCGGTGCAGCAGGGTCGCCTCAAACCGGATCCCGATCGGCGTATTCGCGAGTTCCGGCAGAAGGCGCATCATGCGTTGCCTGAAACCGTCGCGGAGCGGCTCGGCGATGAGAAGGTTGACGACATCAGCGCCAAGCGCCTCCTTGCGCGTCCATCCGGTCAGCGCCTCGGCCTGAACGCTCCACTCCAGGATGATCCCATTCGCGTCGGTCTGGACGAAAGCATCCAGCGCAGTCTTGATGACGGCCTGGGTCATCTGTGCGCTCGACTGCGCCTGCTCGGCCAGTTGCGCGGCGGTGCGCTTGTCCTGAACGGTCTCGATCGTGCGCGTGCAGAGCCGCGCGATCAGCACGGCGACGGCGCCGCTTGCGAGCAGGGCAATGATCTCCGCAACGCCGAACCCGGGTCCGGTCACGGCATACGAGACAAGGAGAGCCGCGGCGGTCACGACGACCTGCGCGGCCATCGCGAGTGTCAGAAGCCCCCTGAGTTTCATGGTCTCGCACCAACGACGTCAGCCGCGGAAGTCCGCTTTGTCAAAATGAGTCCGGCTCCCTGTGAGCTACAGACTCCCTGCGGCGGCGTCGAGGGCAATTTCCGGCGGTATCGGGGCGAGGTGTTGCCTTGGGTCAACCTGCCGGCGAATCGGTCTGGCGTAGCGTCGTGACCCAGATCACACGCGCCGCCTGCTGGGTCGGGTTGTCGAACATGTGCGGCACGATGCTCGGAAAACGAAAACTGTCGCCGGCCTCGAGCACATGGGCCTCGTTGTCGAGCCACAGCCGCAGGCTGCCGGAGAGGATGTAGCCGGCCTTCTCGCCGGTGTGCTGCAGGAAGTCGGTGCCCGACGAGGCGCCGGGATTGAGCGTGAGCTCGTAGAGTTCGAGCTGGCCCGTGCCTTCCGGCGTCAGCGCTTCCTTGACGACGCCGCTGGCGGTGAGCCGCAACAGGCGCCGGTTGTTCTTGCGCACGATGTAGCGCTGCACGTCGGCGGCGGGATCGCTGGTCTCGAAGAAATAGGAGATGGGGACGTCGAGCGCGATGCTGAGCAGGCGCAGCGTGCGGATCGACGGCATGGCGCGCGCCCGTTCGAGCTGGCTGATCATGCCGTTGGAGAGACCGGTCTTGTTGGCGACGTCCTGGATCGAGAGGCCGGCACGCTGGCGCAGCAGCCGCACGGTTTCGCCGAGCCGCTGGTCGATCGCATCGTCGGTCTCGGTCGTCGGCGCGTCCTTCGGACCGTTGGTGTTGCCGCGACCATCCATGTCGCTCTCCCGTGCATGACCTCACCGCCGGAATCGGCCGGCGCTGTGAAAAGGTCGCGCATCCTAGCAATCCGATTGACAGCTGTATTTAGTCATGATGAACTTTTGATCGAAAAATTTAGAAGCACTAAAGCCCACTCCTGTCCCTTTGCCGGGGTTTCGGGGGCGCGGGAGACGGTGCCGCGTGCGACAACGGAGAGTGGTCATGGCAGGCGACACCGGAAAGTTCGGCGTTGAGGCACTGCATCTCGGTAGTCCGAATCGCCGTCAGTTTGTCCAGCTCGGTGCGGGCGCCGCGGCGGGATGGAGCCTCGCAGGTAGCGCCTTTGCCCAGACCGAACGCCCGAGCAATCCGCCGGACAAGCCGCGCGGGCAGGTGATCGCGGCGCTGTCGCAGGAGCCGACCGTGTTTCATCCCTTGATGCCCTGCATCGAGGTCGATCAAGGCGTCTGGTACCAGGTGTTCTCGCTGCTCTGGTTCATCGACCCCGACGGCAATTTCATTCCCGATCTCGCCCGCGAAATCCCGACCGTGGAGAACGGCGGCCTGTCGGCCGACGGCCTGACCTGGAAGATCAAGCTGCGCAGCGACGTGAAATGGCACGACGGTACGGCCTTCACGGCCGACGACGTGAAGTTCTCGCTCGATCTGATCAACAATCCCGATTTCCGTACGCGCAGCCGCGTCGGCCACAGTCTGGTGAAGGACATCACGATCGTCGCGCCCGACGAGATCCACTGGCGCATGGAGGCTGCCTATTCGCCCTACATGTCGATCCTGGGATCGCTGACCTTCATCGTGCCAAAGCACATTCTGGAGAAGGTGTCCGACCCGAATTCGTCGCCGTTCCACAACGCGCCGGTCGGGACCGGACCGTTCCGCTGGGGCGAGCGCGTGCCCGGCGACCACATCCTGCTGAATGCCCACACCGGCTACCACGGCAAAGGGCCTTACGTCGAACGCGTCGTCTTCAAATACATCCCGGACCTCACCGTGCTCTACACGCAGTTCCGGACCGGGCAAGTCGACTACACAGGCATGCAAGGCATCCTGCCGAACTTCGTGCAGGAGGCGAAGACGCTGAAGGGCCGCAAGATCTTCGTTTCCTCGACCTCCTCGGTCGAGCATATCGCGCCCAATCTGGAATTCGGTCCCTTCGCCGATCGTGCGGTGCGCGAGGCGCTCTATCTCGGCATCAACAAGCAGGCGATCATCGATGCGCTCTATTACGGTCTGCCGACGCAGACCGAGAGTTTCGTGCCGCAACAGGCGTGGTCGTTCCAGCAGGGTCTGCCGCAACACAAATATGATCCGGCAAAAGCCAACGCGCTGCTCGATGCGGCGGGATGGGTTCGCGGCTCCGGCGGCATTCGCGAGAAGGGCGGCGTCAAGCTCGAATTCGCCAACTCGACGACCTCGGGCAATGCGGTGCGCGAGCAGACCCAGCAGCTCCTGATCCAGGACTGGCGCGCGATCGGTGCTGCGATGCGCGTCAACAACATGCCGGCCGCGGTGATCTGGGGTGACTTCTGGCAGCAGTCGAAATTCAATTCGGTGATCGTGGGCGTGAACTTCATGCTGGGTAGCGACCCCGACGTGACGCCGCGCTTCGGCTCCGGCGCCATTCCAGCCCAGGGCGGCCGCGGCTACAATACTTATCAGTACAAGAGCCCCGAGGCCGATCGCCTCCTGACCGAAGGCGCAAAGCAGTTCGATCTGGCGCAGCGCAAGACGACCTATGGCGATCTGCAAAAGCTGATCCGCAACGACCTCGCGATCCTGCCGCTGTTCCAGGCTTTCATTGCCGAGGGCGTCAAGGAGGGTCTGCAAGGCTTCCGGCCCAACATCAACACCTCGATCAATTGCTGGAACATCCGCGAATGGTACTGGGCCTGATGCGTCCGGCGCGCGGAATCGCCTGAGATGGCCCGTTACGTCGCCAATCGCCTGGCGCAGGCGATGATGCTGCTGGTGATCGTCTCGGCGATCGGCTTTGCCATTCTGCATCTTGCGCCTGGCGGCCCGCTCTCGCAATTTGCCGTGTCCGGGCAGATGACACAGGAGGATCTCGACCGCGTCACCAGGCAGCTCGGGCTCGATCGCCCGCTGCCGATCCAATATCTCGACTGGTTCGGCCGTATGCTCAAGGGCGATTGGGGCAAGTCGTATCGCGACGGCGAGACGGTGCTAACCGTGATCTCGTCGCATCTCGGCGCCACCCTCGAGCTGATGGCGACGGCGACCATCATCGCAGTCCTGCTCGGCTGCTGGATCGGCATAATCGGCGCGCTGCGCCGCTATTCGCTGTTCGATACGCTCGCAACCGTCGGCGCCATGATCGCGCTGTCGATCCCGACCTTCTGGTTCGGCCTCGTCACGATCTACGTGTTCTCGGTGAAGCTCGGCTGGCTGCCGGCCGGCAACCGCGAGACGGTCGGTGATGGGTCTTTCCTCGATCTCATGCATCATCTGATCGCGCCGGCTTTGGTGCTGGCGCTGGTCGAGACCGCGATGTGGGGCCGCTTCATGCGCTCCTCCATGCTGGAGGTCATCAACCAGGACTACATCCGCACCGCGCGCGCCAAGGGCATGCCGGAATGGCGGATCCTCACCGTGCACGCCCTTCGCAACGCGCTGCTGCCGATGATCACGGTCGCGGGCCTCCAGTTTCCGACGCTGCTCGGCGGCGCGCTGGTGGCGGAGACCGTGTTCACCTGGCCCGGCATGGGCCGTCTGTTCCTCGATTCCATCGGCTATCGCGACTATCCGGTGGTGATGGGCATCCTGATGTTCTCGGCGATGATGGTGCTGATCGGCTCGCTGCTGGCCGACATCTTCTATGCCGTCGTCGATCCGCGCATCCGGGTGGGCTAGGCGATGACGAGCGCGGCCCTCTCCACCGTCCATCTTACGCCCGGCCAGGCTGCCTGGCGGCGATTCCGCCGTCACCGGCTCGCGCTTGCGGGTGCGGTGATCATTCTGGTTCTCGTGCTCGGCTCGGCACTCGGTCCCTACCTGCTGCCGTTCGACGACACCTATATCGACATCATGAAGCGGTTCGCGCCGCCGTTCTCGGGCGCGCACATTCTCGGCACGGACGAGCTCGGCCGCGACGTACTGGCGCGGCTGATGATGGGCGGACGGGTGTCGCTCTCGGTGGGTATCGTCGCGATGGTGATGGCGATGGCGGTCGGCATCGTCGTCGGCGCCTTCGCCGGCTTCTATGGCGGCGTGGTCGGCGCGGTGCTGATGCGGCTCGTCGATGCCGTGCTGTGTTTTCCGACGATCTTTCTCCTGCTTGCACTCGCCGCGCTCACCGAGCCCGGCCCCGTCACCACCACCGTGCTGATTGCGGCGACCGCATGGATGAGCGTTGCCCGCATCGTCGAGGCGCAGGTCCGTTCACTGCGCGAGCGCGAATTCGCGGTCGCAGCTCTCGCGTTCGGTTCGTCGAACCTGCGGATCATGTTCCGCGAACTGGTGCCCAACGCGATCGCGCCGATCGTGGTGGCTGCGACGCTCAACGTTGCCCAGGCGATCCTGCTCGAATCCTATGTCAGCTATCTCGGCTACGGCATCCAGCCGCCGGCCGCGAGCTGGGGCAACATGCTCAACAACGCGCAGATCTATCTCACTAGTGCGCCCTGGCTTGCGATTGCGCCGGGCCTCGCCATCACGCTGGCGGTGACGAGCTTCAACTTTCTCGGTGACGGCTTGCGCGACGCGCTTGATCCGCGAATGAACATCCCATGACGAGTAAGACCTCGATCGAACTGAAGTCCAGGAGTGTCCGATGTCCCCGCCGCTCAATCGTATAAATAGCGACGAACGCCTGCCGGGACAGGCGGACGTCGTCGTCATCGGCGGCGGCGTCATCGGCGTCTCCGCCGCCTATCATCTCGCGAAGAAAGGGCTTTCCGTCGCGCTGGTCGAGAAGGGGCATGTCGGTGGCGAGCAGTCGAGCCGCAATTGGGGCTGGTGCCGTCAGCAGGGCCGCGCGCGTGAGGAAATTCCGCTGGCGCGCGAAGCGCTGCTTCTGTGGGAGGACATGCAGAACGACGCCGGCGTCGATGCCGGCTTCCGCCGCACCGGCGTGCTGTTCCTGACCAAGAGCAAGGACGAGCTCGCGAGCTGGGAGCGCTGGGCGGCGGTCGCGCGCGAGATGCAGGTTCACTCGACCGTGCTGACGCCGGCCGAGGTCGCCGAGCGCATGCCGGGCAATACCGACAAATGGGTCGGCGGCCTGCACACGCCGAGCGACGGACGCGCCGAACCGTCGATGGCCGTGCCTGCACTCGCCGCCGCCGCGCGAAAACACGGCGTCACGATCCATCAGGGCTGCGCCGCGCGTGGGCTGGAGACGACCGGCGGCCGGGTCAGCGCCGTCGTCACCGAGAAGGGCACCATCCGCACGCAAGCCGTGCTGCTGTCGGGTGGCGCGTGGTCCTCGCTGTTCTGCCGCCGTCACGGCATCGAGCTACCGATCGGTCTCGTCAATGCCACGGCATGCCGGACCACGCCAGCGCCGGAGATTACTTCGGGCGCGCTCGGCACCGATCTCTATTGCATCCGCCGCCGCCTGGACGGCGGTTTCACGCTGGCGCTGCGCAACCGTGGCACGGTGGAGCTGTCGCCCGACCTGTTCCGCTACGCGCGCACCTTCTGGCCGACCTATCAGCATCGCAAGGGCGGACTGAAGCTGTCGTTCGGCAAGTCGTTCTTCGACCAGATCATGCGCGGCACCAACTGGAGCCTCGACAAGCCGTCGCCGTTCGAGACCGAGCGCGTGCGCGATCCCGAGCCCGACATGTCGCTGGTCAATGCCGCGCTGGCCTCGCTGATCAAGGCGAACCCGGAACTGAAGGACATCGAGATCGCGGAGGCCTGGGGCGGCACCATCGACTGCACGCCGGACACGATCCCGGTGATCTCGCCGGTCGACGCGCTGCCCGGATTCTTCCTTGCGACCGGCTTCTCCGGCCATGGTTTCGGCATCGGTCCTGCGGCCGGCAAGCTCGCCGCCGACATCGTGACCGGCGCAACGCCGCTGGTCGATCCCGCGCCCTACAGCCACAAGCGCATGATCGACGGCCGGCGGCTCGCGCCGGTCAGCCCGTTCTGAGGGCGGCATGACGGTTCTCTATAAGGCGAACATGGTGCGCGGCGCAGAGTGGGCGACCTTCTTCGCCGAGCGCGCGCCTGACGTGCCGTTCCGGGTCTGGCCCGATATCGGCGATCCCCAGGCGGTGCGCTATCTGGTGGCCTGGCAGCCGCCGGACGACATCGCGGCGACGTTCCCCAATCTCGAGCTGGTGTTCTCGGTCGGCGCCGGCGTCGATCAGTTCGACATCACAAAACTTCCGCCGCATGTTCCGCTCGTACGTATGATGGAGCCCGGTATCACCGAGCGCATGGTCGAATATGCCTGCATGTCGGTGCTCGCGCTGCATCGCGATCTCGTGCAGTTCATCGGCCAGCAGCGCGACCAGGTCTGGCGCGAGCTCTCCGTGACGCACACGAGCGAACGGCGTGTCGGTGTGATGGGACTCGGTCTGCTTGGTCAAGCCGTGCTTGAGCGGCTTAAATCGTTCGACTTTCCGCTGCTCGGCTGGAACCGTTCGCCGCGCAGCGTCGAAGGTGTCACCTGTTATGCGGGTGCGGAAGCCCTGCCGGATTTCCTGAGGCAGACCGACATTCTCGTCTGCCTGCTGCCGCTGACATCGGAGACGCGCGGAATCCTCAACGCAAGATTGTTCGCGCGTCTGCCGCGCGGCGCGCGGCTGCTCAATGTCGGGCGCGGCGGGCATCTGGTCGAGGGCGACCTGATCGCGGCACTGGACGGCGGCGTGCTGTCGGCCGCCGTGCTCGACGTCGCCGAACCTGAGCCGCTGCCCGCGGGCCATCCGTTCTGGAGCCATCCGCGCGTTCTTCTGACGCCGCACATCGCCAGCACGACGAAGCCGGAAACGGCGGTCGACTACGTGCTCGACACCATCGCACGCCACCGCCGCGGCGAGCCCCTGCCGGGGCGTGTCGACCGTGATCGTGGCTATTAGGTTCTTCGCATGAGCATCGGCGCAAGCAGACCGGACCAGATCGTTGCCGAAGCACAGTCGCCCGTGCTGTCTGTTGCGGGTCTCACCACGTCCTTCCTACGCGAGCGGCAATGGATCCCGGTCGTCCGCAACATCTCCTTCGATGTCGCGCCCCGCGAAACCGTCGCGATCGTCGGCGAGTCCGGTTCGGGCAAGAGCGTCACCGCGCTCTCGATCATGCGGCTCATTCCCAAGGAGAGCGGCCGTAGCGAGGGCCGTATCATGCTCGCCGGCCGCAATCTGCTGACGCTGCCCGAAGCTGATATGAAGGACATCCGCGGCAACGACATCGCGATGATCTTCCAGGAGCCGATGACGAGCCTCAATCCGGTGCTCACGATCGGCTTCCAGATCGCGGAAGCGCTGATCCAGCATCGCGGCCTGTCGCGCGCGGCGGCGGAAGCCGAGACCGTCAGCCTGCTCGACCGTGTCCGTATCCCTGCGGCAAAATCGCGCTTCCACGAGCATCCGCATCGTTTCTCAGGAGGCATGCGCCAGCGCGTGATGATCGCGATGGCGCTGGCCTGCAAACCAAAACTCCTGATCGCGGACGAGCCGACCACGGCGCTCGACGTCACCATCCAGGCGCAGATCTTGCAATTGCTGAAGGAGCTTCAGCAGGAGGAGGGGATGTCGATCCTCTTCATCACCCACGACATGGGCGTGGTCGCGGAGATCGCTGATCGTACCGTGGTGATGTATGGCGGGCAGGCGGTTGAGACCGACGCGACGTCGCGCATCTTCGCCGCACCCTCGCATCCCTACACGCGCGCACTGCTCGCGGCCGTGCCGCGGCTCGGCTCGATGGACGGCCGGACGCGGCCGATGCGCTTTCCCATCGTCGACAAGGTCACGGGCACCTCGGACGAATCGGCGGAGACGCCGGACACGGTGTCGAGCGCCGAGCGTCCGCTGTTGGAGGTGTCAAATCTCACCACGCGATTTCCGATCCGCTCGGGCCTGTTCGGCAAGATCTCGGGCCGCGTCCACGCGGTCGAGAACATCTCCTTCACCTTGCGCGCCGGTGAGACGCTGGCGCTGGTCGGTGAATCCGGCTGCGGCAAGTCGACCACGGGCCGTTCGATCCTCAAGCTGACCGAACCGGACGCCGGCAGCGTCTTGATCGACGGCCAGGATGTGCTGGCCATGAGTGGCCGCACCTTGCGCGATTTCCGCAAGCACATGCAGATCGTGTTTCAGGATCCGTTCGCGAGCCTCAATCCGCGCATGTCGGTGGGAACGGCGATCGCAGCGCCACTGCTGGCCAATGGCCTCGCGACAGCGTCGCGGGCGCGCGACAAGGTCGCCGACCTGCTCGAGCGCGTCGGCCTCACCGCCGACATGGCCGCACGCTTTCCACACGAATTCTCTGGTGGCCAGCGCCAGCGCATCTGCATCGCGCGCGCGCTCGCGCTCGGACCAAAATTGATCGTCGCGGATGAGGCTGTCTCCGCGCTCGACGTCTCGGTCAAGGCGCAGGTCGTCAATCTGATGCTCGATCTTCAGGCCGGCATGGGACTGGCCTATCTCTTCATCTCGCACGACATCGCGGTGGTCGAGCGGATGAGCCATCGCGTCGCAGTAATGTATCTCGGCGAGATCGTCGAGATCGGTCCGCGTGCGGCATTGTTCGGCAATCCGCAGCATCCCTACACCGAGAAGCTGATGGCTGCCGTTCCCGTGCCCGATCCCGCGCGCCGCGGGACCAGGCGCGAGGTCGCAAACGACGAGATCAGAAGCCCGGTGCGCGCGCCCGACTATCAGCCGCCAGCGCGGCAATATCGTGAAGTCTCGCCCGGCCATGCCGTGCAGGTCTGGGGCGAGGAGTGGTCGGCTTAGTTCGTGCTCTGCGGCTCGGTCAGCAGCTTAGTCAGCAATCGGCCACTCGGTGGAAGTGGCCGGTTGATCGCCGACACCAGCGAGAACTGGGTCATGTAGCGAAACGCCTCGGCACCCGACACTTCCTCCAATGGATGGATCGGTCTTAGCATCTCGACATAATGCGTCGGCAGGAAGCCAACAAACCCGCCACCGACCAGCATTGTCGCGACCGCCTCGAGCCCGAAGGCAACGGCATGTTGCTTGATGTGAAGCCGCCGCGCGAGATTTTGCGTACGTCGATCGTTTGTCCGCGTCACTACAACCACACCGCCGTCGCGCAAATCGTCGAGCGCAAGCGGCGCCGCTGCCGCCGTGTAAAGCCGGAACTCCTCGGTGAACAGCGAGACGTATTCGAGCTTGCCGTTGACGGCCGGCTGTCCGCTGATGGCCAGATGCAGTCGTCGCTCCAGTACGTCGTCGACGAGCGCACTCGGCAGGCCGATCGCAACGTTCAGGGTGACATTGGGGGCGGCAGCGCGAAACCGAGCCAGCGTGTCCGCCAACCGGCAGTGCGGGTTGGACAGGCAGTTGTCGGCGATGCCAATCTTCAGTTCGCCCGACAGGAGGTTGCGGGCGAGATTGAGCTCGTGGTGCACCATTTCAAGCGCGTCACAGGCCGCGATGCTGGCCGATAGGGCCCGTTGCCCGAAATCAGTCAGTTCGAACCCGGAAGGACCGCGAAAACAGAGCCTGCTGCCGAGGCGCGTTTCCAGCGCGAGTAAATGCCGGCTGATGGTCGATCGCTCCATCCCGAGCTGGGCCTCCGCTGCGGTCAAGCCGCCCGCTTCGGCGACGGCGCGAAAGATGCGCAACAGCCTGAGATCGCTCTCCGTGAGCTGCGGAACGGGTGCCGACGGGACGTGCTTCATGTTGCGGTTCCTACAAGCATGGTTTCGGGAAACGTCATTCCGGGCGCTATTCGGTCCGCGTTAGCGTCGCTGAACATCTGAGCGATGCGCAGACCGGTTGCCTGGCGGCCGGATGCCGATTTGCTCGGCAAGACCAACCTGCTGTGACCTGGAGGACCTATGGTTCTGCCTCTGACGGTGCCGCCTTCTCTCAAGCACCAGAGCCTGCTCTGGTCGCCAATTTGCACCGATCTCGACGCTCTCGACGCGCACATTGCCATCCTCGGCATTCCCTACGGCAGCGCCTACGATGCCGCCGCGATCACTAACGACCAGTCGAAGGCACCTGATGCCGTCCGTTCGGTCACCGATCGCATCTGTCGCAGCCTGGAGCGCTACGATTTCGACGTCGGCGGCCCGATCTATGGCGGACGTGCCTTGAAAGTGGTCGATGTCGGCAACGTGCCCGCCGACATGACCGATCTCCGCAGCCACTCCATCCGCGCCGAACAAGCGGTAAGCAAGATCCTTGCCGCGGGCGCCATGCCCATCACGATCGGCGGCGACCATGGCATTCCGATCCCGATCCTGCGTGCCTTCAAGGGCCATGGTCCGATCACGCTGATCCAGGTCGATGCCCATATCGACTGGCGCGATGAAGTGAACGGCGTTCGCGATGGCCTCTCGAGCCCGATCCGGCGGGCCTCGGAGATGTCCCACATCGGCGAGATCTTCCAGATCGGTATTCGCTCATCCGGCAGCGCGCGACCCGAAGAGGTCGAGGCGGCGGCAGCCTATGGCGCCAACATTATTCCGGCCTTCGAGGTGCACGACAGGGGCATGGACTCGGTGCTTGAGCGGATTCCGGAGGGCGGCCAATATTACATCACGATCGACGCCGATGGCCTCGATCCGACCGTGATGCCTGCCGTCGAGGGCCCGGCTCCGGGCGGCCTCACCTTCCATCAGGTCCGCAAGCTCATCCACGGCCTGGTGCGCAAGGGGCGGGTGGTCGGCATGGACATCGTGGAGATCACGCCATCCATCGACGTCAACATGATCACCTGCATCACGGCCGGCCGCCTGATCGTGAATCTGATCGGCGCGGCGGTGAGGGCGAATTATTTCGACGCGCCGCCTGCCTGAGGCGGCGGCAACCTTTGCGGACATCGACAACGAAGGGATCAGCCATGCGGAAGACCAATCGCACGATATTCGGCGTTCTGGCGGGCAGCGCCTGTCTCGCGCTGGTCGCGAGCGAGCCTGCCTTCGCCGAGACGACGCTGGACAAGATCAAGCGGACCGGTGAACTGACGGTCGGCACCGAAGCGGCCTTTCCTCCTTTCGAATTCGTCAAGGATGGCAAGATCGTCGGCTATGGTTCCGATATTCTCGCCGAAGTGGTCAAGGAACTCGGCGTCAAGAAGCTGAACCAGCTCGACCTGCCCTGGCAGGGCATCCTGCCGGGTGTGCTGGCCGGCAAGTTCGATTTTGTCGCCACCACGGTCGGCATCAACGCGGAACGCGCCAAGCGTTACGCCTATACGATGCCGATCGCCGATGGCGTGCCCTACGCCATGAAGCGCAAGGGCGACAAGCTCACCAAGGTGGAAGACCTCAACGGCAAGGTGGTCGCAACCCAACTTGCGTCGTCAACCGAACCGGTCGCTCGTGCGCTCGATGCCAAGCTGAAGGCCGCGGGGGGAACGGGCTTCAAGGACCTGAAGCTCTTCACCGCTTTCCCCGAAAGCTACGTGGCCCTCGCCAGCGGCGAAGCCGACGCCGTGATCCAGTCGCTGCCGAGCCTTGCCGCGCTGGTCAAGGAGAAGCCTGACGTCTTCGAGTTGCTGGCGCCAACGCCTCAGGACGGCGGATACTCCTATCTCGCCTGGGTGACGCGGCCTGACGACAAGGATCTGCGGGACGCCATTTCCGCGGTGATCCGCAAGATGCGCGACGATGGCCGCCTCGCGACCCTTCAGAAGAAATGGTTCGGTTTCGAGATGACGATCCCGGATCAAGGCTATCTGCCGCCCGGGGCAATGTAGCCGATCGACGTGGTGACCGAGGGGTAACGGCGAGACCAGGCATCTTGCGACAGGAAAGGCCCGTGCCATGGGCTTCAAGCTCAACTACCTGCTGTCGATCCTGCCCCGTCTGATCGGTGCGGCGGCCGTGAACATCCGGCTGGCTGTCATCATCATGCTGTTCGCCCTTGCGCTCGGCACGGCGTTGACCATCGTCCGCTCGCTGAAGATCGTTGCCGTCAACGCGTGCATCGCCGTCGTCATCAGCTTCGTGCGCGGCACGCCGCTCCTGATCCAGATCTTCATCGCCTATTACGTGCTTCCGGCGGTCGGTCTCGACCTCTCGCCGGAAGTGGCGGGCGTCTCGGCCATCGCCTTCAACAGCATGGTCTTCGTCAGCGAGAGCATGCGCGGCGGCCTCGCCACCATCGATGCCGGTCAGATCGAGGCGTCGACGGCGCTCGGGCTGCCACCGCACGCCATCTGGCTCAAAGTGGTGCTGCCCCAGCTGTTCCGGCGCATCGTACCGGTGCTGATCAACGAAGCGACGATCGTCGTGAAGGGTACCGCGCTTCTGTCGGTCATCACCGTCGTCGACGTGCTGCGCACGGCGCAGCAGATCGCCAGTGCCAGCTATCGGCCGTTCGAGACCATGATCGGCTCGGCGCTCGTCTTCCTCGTCATCAATCTCGTCATCAGCCTGTCCGGCAGGGTGGCGGAGAGCCGCTTCGCTGCGGCGCGGGTCTGAGGCGATGCATTTCGATCCCGCCGTTCTGGTCGACTATTGGCCGCTACTCCTGCAAGGTGCGTGGCTGACGCTCCAGGTCTCGGTTGCGGCGCTCGTGATGGGCTATGTCGCGGGGATTGCGGTTGCCTTGATTGCGCTCGTGCCGGGTTGGCTGCCGGGACTCGTCACGGGCTGCTATGTCGAAACCCTGCGCAACATCCCCTTCATCATCATTCTCTTCGTCGTCTATTATGGATTGCCGTTTTGCGGTATCCGGCTGCCGGCGACCCTGGTCGGGACCACAGCACTCGCGCTGTTCGCCAGCGCCTATTATGCCGAGATCGTGCGTGCTGCGATTCTCGCATTGCCGCGTGGCCAGTTCGAAAGCGCGCGCGCCATCGGCATGTCTCCGATGAGCGCGATGTGGCATGTGGTAGCGCCACAGATCCTGCGCGCCCTGGTGCCGCCATCCACCAACATGACGCTGACCATGATGAAGGAGTCGTCCGTCCTGTCCTCCATCACTGTGCCGGAGCTCACCTACCAGAGCCTCGTGGTGCAGGGAAACACCTTCGCTCCCTTCGAGGTGTTCGCAGCCGTGGCCTCGATCTACTGGCTGATCGCGGTCGTCATCGCGGAGGCATCCAGGCGACTGGAGCGCAGGGTCGGTGCCGTGCAGGCCGAGGCCGTCAGCCGCAACCGCATCGCCGACCGCTATCTCTCGCTGGTGGCCAGGAGGACGTGATGAGCGCTCCCCCCGTCCTCCGCGTCTCCAACCTGACCAAGCGCTTTCACGGCGTCACCGCGCTCGACAAGGTGTATCTTGACGTGCATGCGGGTCAGATCGTGGCGCTGATCGGTCCGAGCGGGTGCGGAAAGAGCACCCTGTTGCGCTGCCTGACCTGGCTCGAGCAACCCGACGATGGCTTCATCGAGGTGGCGGGCAAGCCGTTGGGGCGCGAATTGATGCCGGGCGGCGTCGTGCGCCGCCAGAACCGCCGGCAGATCGACGCCTTGCGCCCGCAGGTCGGCATCGTCTTCCAGCAGTTTCATCTCTGGCCGCACATGACCGCGCTCGAGAATGTGGTCCGGCCACAGACCGTGGTGCTGGGCCGGCCGCGGGACGAAGCGACGCGGCGCGGTATCGAATTGCTCACGCGGCTCGGGCTCGCCGACCGGATGGACCGCCACCCGCATGCGCTCTCCGGCGGACAGAAGCAGCGCGTGGCCATTGCGCGAGCGCTGGCGATGGATCCGGCCCTGATGCTGTTCGACGAGCCGACCTCGGCGCTCGATCCGGAGCTGGTCGGTGAGGTACTCGCCGTGCTGCGCGCGCTGGCCGGTACCGGCATGACCATGCTGGTCGTCACGCATGAAATCGGCTTCGCGGCGAGCCTCGCCGACCGCATTGCCTTCATGGACCACGGACGCATCCTGGAGGAGGGGCCGGCGCGCGACATCATGGCCGCGCCGAAAGAGCCGCGCCTTCGCAACTTTCTCGACCTGGTGCGGGCGGACCACCGCATCGTCACGACTACAGTCACCCCCACGGAGTAGCGCCATGCCTCGCGTCAACCGTCCCTATGTCGGGATCCCGTCCTTCCTGCGTTCGCGAATCTGCGAGGATCTGTCCACGCTGGACGCGGCCATTGCCGTACTCGGCGTGCCTTTCGACGAGGGCTCGCCGTTCATGCCGGGCAGCCGCCTTGCGCCGCGCGCACTGCGCGAGCATTCACTGCGCTTCTACGGCAGCGGCGAAGGTTACTACGATCCGGAGACCCGGCGCGAATATCTGGTCGAGGAAATGTCGAAGGGCCTGATCGCCGACGTCGGCGATGTCGATATTCACCCGGCCAACGCGCCTCGCACCTTCGAGAACATCACGGCCATGGTGCGCGGGATCCTTGAGCGCGGCGCGCTACCGGTGGTGCTCGGCGGCGATCATTCGATTACCTATCCGATCTTCCGTGCCTTCCAGGAGAAGCTGCACGTCATCCATTTCGACGCGCATACCGATTATGCGCCGTTCGAGAACGACCTGACCATCACCAACAGCCATGCCTTTCGCCATATCGCCGGCATGGACAACACGCTCAGCCTGACGCAGGTCGGCATTCGCAGCCTGCGTCATTCGCCGGCGCAGGTTGAGGAGGTGATCGCCGGTGGCAACCGTGTCATTCCGATGGGCGAGTTCCGTCAGATCGGTCCGCAAGGGATCGCCGATCTGCTGCCCGCGGGCTCACGGGTGTACGTCAGCATCGACGTCGACGCTATGGACATGTCGCTGGTTCCAGGCTGCGTTTCGGCTGAGCCCAATGGACTGACGTATCCCGAGCTACGCGACAGCCTGAAGGCGATTGCCGAGAGGCACGATATCGCGGGCTTCGACTTCGTCGAGGTCAATCCGCCGCTCGACGTCGGCACCGGCGTCACCGCCTACCTTGGCGCGCTGACCGTCATCGAATTCCTGGGCCACATCTGCGCCCAGCCGCGCTGGGCAGCCCGCCGCAGCGCTCGTCTCGCCGCTTGAAGGAGGGCATCATGACTGGAACACTCGACGTCATCCCGGCCACGCGCGGCAAAGCCGTTCGGCTGGGCAAGGGGCAGGCCGTCCAAATCATCAACACCCATGGTTCTCAGGTCGTGGACACCTGGGCGTTCTGCATCGGGGATCTCGGACACCATATGTCGATGGAGCACACAAGGGTCGAGAACGGCCGGTTGATGCCAGCCGCCGGCCAGACGCTCTTCACCAATAAACGGGAACCGATTCTGGTGCTGGAGCAAGACACATCGCCCGGCATCCACGACACCCTGATGGCGGCGTGCGACCGCTGGCGCTATGAGCATCTGGGTTGCACGGACTATCACCGCAACTGCGCCGACAACATGGTCGAGGCCCTGGACGAGATCGGCGTGAAGGCGAGCCATGTACCGCAGCCGCTCAACCTGTTCATGAACATCCCGGTCAACGGCGATCTCAGCCTGACGCAGGGCGAGCCTGTCAGCAGGCCAGGCGACTATGTGGTGCTGCGGGCTCTCCGGGATTGCTACGTGGTCTTCTCGGCCTGCCCGCAGGATATCACACCGATCAACGGCGCCGGGCGCAAGCCGACCGCCGCGCATATCCGGCTGGTCACTTGAAATCGACGCAGCGCCTCACGAATTGACGTGCACGAAATCCCGCAGCAGCGGATAGATCTCGTTATTCCAGCGCTTGCCCGAGAATACGCCGTAATGGCCGACGCCGGCCTGCATGTGGTGGACGCGGCGATAGGCGCGCACGCCGGTGCAGAGGTCTTGCGCGGCGAGCGTCTGGCCGATCGAGCAGATGTCGTCCTTCTCGCCCTCGACCGTCATCAGGCCCATGCGGCCGACGGCCTTGGCGTCCACCGGGCGGCCGCGATGCATCAGCTTGCCTTGCGGCAGCAGATGCTCCTGGAACACGTCGCGCACAGTCTCGATGTAGAACTCGGCCGGCAGGTCCATCACGGCGAAATATTCGTCGTAGAAGGTCTTGATGCTGGCGGCCTTCTCCTTCTCGCCCTTGGCGATGTGGTTGGCGAGATCCATGTGCTGCTTGATGTGGCGCTCGAGATTCATCGAGACGAACGCGGTGAGCTGCACGAAGCCGGGATAGACTTTCCGGAGCGCGCCGCGGCACTGCACCGGCACGTAGTTGATCAGGTTCTGCTCGAACCATTCGATCGGCTTGCTCTTGGCGAAGTCGTTGACCTTGGTCGGCTGGATGCGCGTGTCGATCGGCCCCGCCATCAGCGTCAGCGTCGCCGGCCGCGAAGGGTGATTGCCCTCGCACATGATCGCGGCGGCCGCGAGCGCCGACACCGACGGCTGGCAGATCGCCACCATGTGCGGGCGCGGACCCAATTGTCCCAGGAAGTCGATGAGATGCTCGGTGTAGTCGTCGAGCCCGAAGCGGCCTTCGCTGCGCGGGATGTCGCGCGGATTGTGCCAGTCGGTGATGTAGACGTCGTGGTCCTGCAGCAGCGTCTTCACGGTGCCGCGCAGCAGCGTGGCAAAATGGCCGGACATCGGCGCCACCAGCAGCATGCGCGGCTGCTCGGTCATGCCGTCCTTCTTGAAGTGCAGCAGCGAGCCGAACGGCGTCGCGTAGGCGACCTCCTCGGTCACGCCGATTTCGCGATCGCCCACCATCACGCTGTCGATGCCATAGGCCGGGCGATGGTAAGTGAGGGTGGAGCGCGAGATCAGCTCAAGCGCCGCCGAGAGTCGGCCGACCACCTGATCCGACATGCCCTGCGGCACCAGATGGAGGAATTTGAGCGCGGACGAGGCGCCTGCCCGCCACGGCGCCGTCAGGTCCATCTGGTTCTGAAAAGCCTGATAATACATCGACATCATACTGAAGCGCCCACCTGTCCGATGGTGCCATGCAATATCGGAGCCAGAAGCGCGTTGAGCCGCCCTCAAAATTGGCACGTCGCTTGCTGCTCATTTCGCAGGAAGCACAGGTGACGGGCACGCCCAGGCCGGGCGGCGTGCAAGTCACTGCAGGTCAAAGGCGTGAGGGAATAGCCCTATGGCGAAGGCGACACTGACCATCAGCAGCAAGAACTACTCGTCCTGGTCGCTGCGTGGCTGGCTGCTGACGAAGTTTTCCGGGCTCGATTTCGAGGAGATCGTCACCGCGCCCGATGACGCATCGGCGCGCGCCGAAATCCTGCTGCTGTCGTCCTCGATCCTGGTGCCCTGCCTGCGCCACGACGGCGCCACCGTCTGGGATACGCTCGCCATTGCCGAATATCTCAACGAGGTGATGCCGGACGCAGGGCTCCTGCCCGCGGACCGCGTCCAGCGCGCGCATTGCCGCTCGATCTGCGGCGAAATCCATTCCGGCTTCACCACGCTGCGCGCCTCGCTGCCGGTCAATCTGAAGGGGCATTTTCCTGGCTTCAAGATCTGGTCGCGTGCGCAGGCCGACATCGACCGGGTCTGGTCGATCTGGAGCGACTGTCTGGCGAAGTCGGGCGGCCCATTCCTGTTCGGCGAGACGCGCACCATGGCGGATGCGATGTACGCCCCCGTCGTGACGCGCTTCGTCACCTATGACGTGAAGCTCGAGCCCCGGTTGAAGGCCTATGCCGACACCATCATGGCAATGCCCGAAATGAAGGAATGGATCGCGGCGGCAAAGGAAGAGCCGGCCGAGATCGAGGAGCTCGAGGTCGAATATTAGGCAGGCGCTGCATGGCCCTGCCTGTTTTGGGGGCGGCGGCGGCCCGCGTCCTCGCCGACCTCTATGTCTTTGCCATCATTAACTTTTGGCGCCGGTAGTTGGCGAGCGCGGCACGTGCCCCGCGCAGATCTTGTGCGTCCCGGGAGGTCCGTGTCGACATCTAGCCGTGAACAGCCGCGTACGGGGCTAAACGGCTGATTCGGACGTGATTCGTTCGGGCCGCGTTCCGTTCGTTAAGGCAGAGCGCGGCCCCGTTGCATTTTGAGACAGACGCGCGCCGTCAGGCCACGCCCGAATGCTTCATGCGCGGCACGCGCCAGCCGATGACGGTGGCTTCCACCGGGACGCCGGCCGCGTCGTTCTGCCAGCGGCCCTCGACATAGCGGCAGGCGAACGGCAGTTGATACGTCCCGCTGTGGTCCTCACACAGTACTTCGACTGGCAGGCCAGGTGGCGGCTCTCCGGCGCCATCGAATTCCGCCAGACGTCTATCACGCGTTGCCATTCCAAAAATCTCCCCTAATCAAAGCTGCGGAAAGAGCGCCCACTTCTTCCGCGCGCGGTTCACTGCTCCCCGTCCGAGGGAACAACCCAAGCTCAACGCGAGAATGCGGTACGAGTGTGGTAGCTTCGGGAAGGCGCGCCCAATCGGCGCACATTGCCGTGATTAATTTGACGAGGAACCTGAATGCCGCGCACGCTCGCCGCCGTGTGTTTCGCCATGTTACCGCTCGTCGCGCGCACTCAGGCGCTGGCGCAGGACGTGCCCGGCATCGAGATCTGCACGGTCGAGAAGACCATGGAGCGGCGCACTAGCTGTCTGCAGAGCAATGTCGATTTTCTCCAGAAGACCATCACCAAGCTCAATCTCGATCACCAGCAGAAGATCGATGCCGCCAATCGCCAGATCGATGCGCTGAAGGTGACGCTCGTGGGCCTGCAGAAGACCGTCGGCGATCTCCAGGCGGCGCAGACGAAGCAGGCGGACGATCTGAAGAAGAAGCAGGACGCGCCGCCGCCGAAGGATGCGGTGAAATAAATGGTGCGGTGTTCCTACGCGGTGCGGTGCCGTAGGGTGGGCAAAGCGAAGCGTGCCCACGACCGCGGGCGATGATGCGATGGATGCTGGACACGGCGCCAATGCGCCTTTGCCAACCCTACGATTGCAGCGCCCGGGGGCTCGACCGCAATCCTGATCAAGCGAGGCGCGCGGTGACAGCGCATCATCGCCACGCTTCGAACGAGAGTCGCAACCCATGAACCCAGCCCAGCGCGCGCTCTGGTACATCGAGAGCCATCTGGCCGAGCCGATGACGCTCGACGAGATCGCTGCGATCGGTGGTGTGTCGCGGTTCCACATCGTGCGTGCGTTTGCCGCAGCCACCGGTCTGCCGGTGATGCGTTACGTGCGCGCACGACGGCTGAGTGAGGCGGCGCGCAGTCTTGCCAGGGGCGCGCCGGACATTCTGTCGCTGGCGCTGGAGGCGGATTACGGCTCGCACGAAGCATTCACCCGCGCGTTCCGCGACCAGTTCGGCACCACGCCGGAAGCAGTAAGGGCGGCGACGTGCGTCAATCATCTCACGCTTCAGGAGCCGATCCTCATGGATTCCACCATGCTCGACCATCTCAAAGCCCCGCGTTTCGAAACCGCAAAAGCCTTCCTCGTCGCCGGCCTCGCCGAGCGCATCACCTGCGACAACGGCGCGATGATTCCTGGCTTATGGCATCGTTTCCATCAGGAGGTTGCCGACATTCCGGAGCGCGTCGGCAACGTCGCCTATGGCGTGTGTTGCAACGGCGATGATTCCGGCAATTTCGATTACATCGCCGGCGTCGAGGTCGCCGACTTCTCCGATCTGCCGCGCGGGCTTGGCCGCATCCGCATTCCCGAGCGGCGCTATGCGGTGTTCACTCACACCGACCACGTCGCCTCGATCCGCAGCACCGTCAACACCATCTGGAATCAATGGCTGCCGGCCTCTGGCTTCAAAGCGGCGGACGCGCCGAACTTCGAGCGCTACGACGAGAAGTTCGATCCCGTGAGCGGCAATGGCGGCTTCGAGATCTGGGTGCCGGTGAGGGAGTAGCATTGCAACGCTGGCATACCATCCCGCTTGCTTGGCAAGGGGGACCTACTTTGTCATAACCGCAGGCAAATCTTGCGTGTGGGGCCCGTGCCGGACATCCCGTGCAAGCCATAACAAGCAGCCGGGAGGGTCCCACATGTCCAACGTTCGCGTTCTCGCCACCGACCTCGAATTTCCCGAAGGGCCGGTCGTGATGCCGGACGGCTCGGTCGTGCTGGTGGAAATCCGCGGCCAGCGCCTGACCCGCGTTTATCCCGATGGCCGCAAGGAGGTCGTCGCCAAGGTGCCGGGCGGCCCGAACGGCGCGGCGCTGGGCCCCGACGGCAAGATCTACATCTGCAACAATGGCGGCTTCTCCTGGCATCCGACCGGCAAGCTGATCATGCCGGGTCCGCAGCCGGACGATTATCTCGGCGGCTCCATTCAGCGCGTCGACCTGCAATCAGGCCAAATCGAGACCGTCGTCACCAGATGCGGCGAGCACGATCTGCGCGGGCCGAACGATCTCGTGTTCGACAAGCATGGCGGCCTGTGGTTCTCCGATCTGGGAAAACGCCGCGCGCGCGAGATGGATGTCGGCGGCATGTACTATCTCAAGCCCGGCATGAAGGAGATCGTCGAGGTCGTGCACGGCGTGTTGCCCGCCAACGGCATTGGTCTCTCGCCGGACGAGAACACCGTGTACATCGCGGAGACGCCCACCGGCCGGCTCTGGGCCTATGAGCTCTCCGCGCCCGGCACGCTCAAGCCACGCGAGGTGATCTATCGCGGCGAGCGGGGCAAGCCGATCTGCGGCCTCGGCGGCTACCAGATGTTCGATTCGCTCGCAGTGGAAGCCAACGGCAATGTCTGCGTCGCCACCCTCGTCTCCGGCTGCATCTCGGTGATCGCGCCCGATGGCACCCTCGTCGAGCAGGTCCCGACCGGCGACCGCGTCACCACCAATATCGCCTTCGGCGGCCCCGAGCTGAAGACCGCCTACATCACGCTGTCCGGCAACGGCGAGCTGATCGCAATGGACTGGCCGCGCGGTGGTTTGCCGTTGAATTTCCTGAATAAGTGAGCCAAGCCGTCATTGCGAGCGAGGCCAAGCAACCAACAGACCCTCACCCTGAGGAGCGCGCCCTTCGCACGCGTCTCGAAGGGCGAGGCCACCAGCCGGGCCTTCATCCTTCGAGACGCGCGTTCCGCGCTCCTCAGGATGAGGGACTGACAGTCTGGAGTGCCTCGCTGCACAATGACGTAAGGAGAGACCCAAATGCCCTGGCCTGATCCGATCACCCTGCGTGGACAGCACGCCCGTCTCGAGCCGCTGTCGAAAGAGCACCGCGAGGGGCTGGTGGAGGCCGTGAAGGACGGCGAGCTCTACACGATCTGGTACACTGCGATCCCGACGCCGGAGAACGTGGCCAAGGAGATCGAACGCCGCCTCGGCCTGCAGGCCGCGGGCTCGATGCTGCCGTTCACCGTGTTCGACGCCGGCGGCAAGATCGTCGGCCAAACGACTTACATGAACATCGATGCCGCCAACCGCCGCGTCGAGATCGGCTCGACCTGGTATGGCAAGAGCGCACAGCGCGGCCCACTCAACACGCAGTGCAAGATCCTGCTGCTGACCCACGCGTTCGAGACGCTGAACTGCATCGCGGTCGAATTCCGCACGCACTTCTTCAACCACCAGAGCCGTCGCGCCATCGAGCGCCTCGGCGCCAAGCAGGACGGCATTTTGCGCAGCCACCAGGTCGCGCCGAACGGCACTCTGCGCGACACCGTCGTGTACAGCATCACCGCCGCGGAATGGCCGACGGTGCGAACGCATTTGAATTATCAACTCAACGACAAGCCGCGCTAAAGGCGGCCGAGGTACCATGGATAGATTTGATTATGTGATCGTCGGTGCGGGCTCCGCCGGTTGCGTGCTCACCAGCCGGCTCAGCGAAGATCCCTCGACCAGCGTCTGCGTGCTCGAGGCCGGCCCGAGCGACTGGCATCCCTACATCCATCTGCCGGCGGGTTTCATCAAAACCTTCCACATGAAGAGCATCAACTGGGCCTACCAGCAGGAGGTCGGGCCCTACACCGGCGGCCGCAGCATCTACGCGCCGCGCGGCAAGACGCTCGGCGGCTCGTCCTCGATCAACGGCCACATCTACAACCGCGGCCAGCGCATGGATTTCGACACCTGGGCGCAGATGGGCAATCGCGGCTGGGGCTATGCCGGCGTGCTGCCGTACTTCAAGCGGCTGGAGAAGCGGGTCGGTGAGGGCGAGGATACCTATCGCGGCCGTGACGGCAACCTCACCGTCACCACCATGAACTGGCGCGATCCGCTCTGCGAAGCCTTCATGGAAGGCGCGGTCTCGCTCGGCATTCCCCGCAACCCCGATTACAACGGCGCGAAGCAGGAGGGCGTCTCCTACTGCCAGCGCACCATCGACAAGGGCCTGCGCGTCTCCGGCTCGACCGCGTTTCTGAAGCCCGCGATGAAGCGGCCGAACGTGCATGTGCACACCCATGCGCACGCGACCGAGATCATTTTCGAAGGCAGGCGCGCCGTCGGCGTGCGCTACGCCAAGGGCGGCCGCGACGGTACGCCGATCGAAGTGCGCGCCAACAAGGAAGTGATCCTGTCCGGCGGCACCTATAATTCGCCGCAGCTGCTCCAGCTCTCCGGCATCGGCTCGCCCGATTTGCTGAACGCCCACGGCATCCAGGTGCGCCACGCGCTGCCGGTCGGCGAGGGCCTGCAAGACCATTACGCGCCCCGAACGGTGGCGCGTGTCAAGGACATCAAGACCATCAACGAGCTCCGCCGCGGCTTCTCGCTGTGGATCGAGGCTCTGAAATGGGCGACGACGCGCCGCGGCCTGCTCTCGCTGTCGCCGACCATGGTCTATTGCTTCTGGCACTCCGGCGAGAGCGCCGACTCGTCCGACCTGCAGCTCACCTTCACCCCCGCGAGCTACAAGGAAGGCGTGCAGGGCCAGCTCGAGGACGAGCCCGGCATGACCGTCGCATCCTGGCAGCAGCGCCCGGAGAGCCGCGGCTATGTCCGCATCCGCTCAAGCGATCCGTTCGCGCCGCCGATCATCCAGACCAATTATCTCGACGCCGAGCTCGACCGCCGCGTCATCGTCGGCGGCATGAAGCTCGCGCGCAATCTGCTGAAGTCCGCGCCGCTGTCGCCCTACTACGCCTACGAGGATTTCCCGGGCCCCAACATCAACACCGACGACGAATTCCTCGCCGCCGCCACCGAACGCGGCACCACCACCTTCCACCCCGGCTGCACCTGCCGCATGGGCCCGGCGGATTCGACCTGGGCGGTGGTGGACGACCAGCTCCGCGTCCATGGGTTGGAGGGTCTCCGCGTGATCGATGCCTCCGTGATGCCGCGCATGATCTCGGCGAACCTCAATGCATCCACGATGATGATCGCGGATCGTGCCTCGGACCTCATCCGCGGCAAGGTGCCGATGGAAGCCGCGCGTATTCCGGAGGCCGCGGTGCACACAGCTGCGTAGGGTGGGCGAAGGCGCAACGCGCGGTGCCACCGTCGCTCCGCGGTCGCGATAGATGTGGTGGCACGCTTTCGCTTTGCCCACCGAGTTCCGTTTCGTGTCGCGTTGGGCAAAACACCGCACCTTGCTCCGTCATTGCCAGCGCAGCGAAGCAATCCAGAATCCCTCCGCGGGAAGACTCTGGATTGCTTCGCTGCGCTCGCAATGACGAATGGAGAGAGCGGCGTGCTCAAATCTCTCACCGTCACCCTGAGGTGGCCGCTTCTTCAGCGGCCCTCGAAGGGCGACGGCCCGGCTGTATCGGGGCCGTTCATCCTTCGAGGCTCCCCGTGAAGCGCGTTGCGCTTCACGGCTCGCGCCTCAGGATGACGGAGCCGATGGCCCCTCAAACTTCCCGTCTGCTCAAGAACGCCAGCCGCTCGAACAGATGCACGTCCTGCTCGTTCTTCAGCAGCGCGCCGTGCAGCGGCGGGATCAGCCTGCGCGGGTCGCGCTCGCGCAGTTGCTCGACGCTCATGTCTTCGTTGAGCAGGAGCTTCAGCCAGTCGAGCAGCTCGGACGTCGACGGCTTCTTCTTCAGGCCGGGCACCTCGCGCACCTCGAAGAAGATGCGCAGCGCTTCCTCGACCAGGCGCTTCTTGATGCCGGGGAAGTGGACGTCGACGATGCGGCCCATGGTGTCGGCGTCGGGGAACTTGATGTAGTGGAAGAAGCAGCGGCGCAGGAAGGCGTCTGGCAGCTCCTTCTCGTTGTTGGAGGTGATCATCATGATCGGGCGCTGCTTGGCCTTGATCGTCTCGCCGGTCTCGTAGACATGGAATTCCATGCGGTCGAGCTCGAGCAGGAGGTCGTTCGGGAATTCGATGTCGGCCTTGTCGATCTCGTCGATCAGGAGCACCGGGCGCTGCTCGGCCGCGAAGGCGTCCCACAGCTTGCCGCGCTTGATGTAGTTCTTGATGTCGGACACGCGGGCGTCGCCGAGCTGGCTATCGCGCAGGCGCGACACCGCGTCGTATTCGTAGAGGCCCTGCTGCGCTTTGGTGGTGGACTTGATGTGCCAGGTCAGCAGCGGCGCGTTCAGCGCCTTCGCCACTTCCTCCGCCAGCACCGTCTTGCCGGTGCCGGGCTCACCCTTGATCAGCAGCGGGCGCTCCAGCACGATCGAGGCATTGACGGCGACCTTGAGATCGTCGGTCGCAACATAGTCCTTGGTGCCGGTAAATTTCATCGCGCGTCCTGGTTGATCGTCGGCCGAGGCGCTGCCTCGGTCACGACATGGGAACGGCCGCTCATGGCGGCCGTTCCTGGTTCGGTCAGGCTTTCAGACCCGTTTTATCAGCGAAAGGATGACGAGCACAATCACTGCGCCAACCGTGGCGTCCAGGATCAAACCCAGCGTACCCGTGGCCAGCGCAATGCCGAGTTGCGGCAGCACCCAGCCTGCGACCAGCGCGCCGATGATGCCGACCACGATGTTGCCGATCAGGCCAAATCCCGCCCCGTGGACAATCTTGCCGGCAAGCCAGCCGGCGATGGCACCAATGATCAGTGCTGCGAGAATTCCCATTGCAAACGTCCCCAAAACAACCCTGTGAGGCGGTCAATTCTAGAGCAAAAAGCCCACCGGTCCAGCGTGCAGCGCCGGTCTCCGCCCCTTGACGTTCGCCACCCGACGGGCAATCTGTTACCCATGTTCCTGCAATTCTTTACGTCTCTGCGCGATGCGCAGGTCCCCGTGACACTGCGCGAATACCTCACGCTGATGGAGGCGCTCGACGCTGACCTGTCGGACTACTCGGTCGAAAATTTCTACTATCTGTCGCGCACCTCGCTGGTGAAGGACGAGCGCAACCTCGACAAGTTCGACCGCGTCTTCGGCACGGTGTTCAAGGGGCTGGAAAGCCTGCTCGACGCCATGGAGAAGGCGGAGATCCCCGAGGAGTGGCTGAAGAAGCTCGCCGAGAAATACCTCTCCGAGGAAGAGAAGAAGCAGATCGAGGCCATGGGCTGGGACAAGCTCATGGAGACCTTGAAGAAGCGCCTCGAGGAGCAGAAGGGTCGCCATCAGGGCGGCTCGAAATGGATCGGCACCGCCGGCACCTCGCCGTTCGGCGCGCACGGCTACAATCCCGAAGGCATCCGCATCGGTCAGGAGAAGAACCGCAACAACCGTGCCGTGAAGGTGTGGGACAAGCGCGAGTTTAGGGATCTCGACGGCAATGTCGAGCTCGGCATCCGCAACATCAAGGTGGCGCTGCGCCGCCTGCGCAAGTTCGCGCGCACCGGTGCGCCGGATGAGCTCGATCTCGACACCACCATTCGCGAGACCGCCAATCACGGCTATCTCGACGTTCACATGCGGCCCGAGCGGCGCAATGCGGTGAAGCTTTTGGTGTTCTTCGACATCGGCGGCTCCATGGATTCGCATATCGAGCAGGTCGAGGAACTGTTCTCGGCGGCGAAGAGCGAGTTCAAGCACATGGAGTATTTCTATTTCCACAACTGCCTCTATGAAGGCGTGTGGAAGCAGAACAAGCGCCGGTTCACCGATCGCACGCCGACCTGGGACGTGCTGCATAAATATCCGCACGACTACAAGGTCGTGTTCGTCGGCGATGCCTCGATGTCGCCTTACGAGATCATGGTGCCCGGCGGCTCGGTCGAGCACGTCAACGAGGAGCCCGGCTCGGTCTGGCTCGACCGCATCATCCGCACCTATCCGCACTCGGTGTGGCTCAATCCGGTCGCGCAGAAGCACTGGGACTATTCGGAATCGACCACCATCATCAAACGCATCTTTGCCAACCGCATGTTCCCGATCACGATCGAGGGACTTGAAGGTGCGATGAAGGAATTGACGCACTAGCTGCACGCGCGGCCGACAAGAGGGAGAACCACATGCCCCAAAACATCACCCGCGGCATCAAGGCGCTGATCGACGAGGCCAATGCCGAGATCGAGACGCTCACCGCCAAGGACGCGATCGAGATCTCCAAGAACGGCGACGTCGTCATCGTCGACATCCGCGATCCCCGCGAGATCGAGCGCGACGGCCGAATCCCCGGCGCGTTCTCCTGCACCCGCGGCATGCTGGAGTTCTGGATCGATCCGCAGAGCCCGTATGCAAAACCGGTGTTCCAGGAAGACAAGAAGTTCGTTTTCCACTGCGCCGGCGGCCTGCGCTCCGCGCTCGCGGCCAAGACCGCGAAGGATATGGGCTTGAAGCCCGTCGCGCACATCGCCGGCGGTTACGCCGCCTGGCGTGATGCCGGCGGGCCGACGGAGCAGTGGGAGCCGAAGAAGAAAATCTAAATTGGACGAAAGCTACTCACCACACGTCATGCCCGGGCTCGTCCCGGGCATCCACGTCTTTGCCACGACGAAGAACGTGGATGGCCGGGACAAGTCCGGCCATGACGACTGAGGCAACTGCCGGAGCATGCAAATGACCACCGATCCCCTCGTCTCCACCGAATGGCTCGCAGCCCACATTAACGACGCCAACGTCAAAGTGCTCGACGCCAGCTTCAAGCTGCCGGGCGTGCTGCCGCTGCCGAAGGACGACTATCTCGCCGCGCATCTTCCGGGGGCGGTGTTCTTCGACGTCGATGCGGTGTCGGACCATTCCAATCCGCTGCCGCACATGTATCCGAGCGCCGAGCAATTCGGCCGCGATGTCGGCAATCTCGGCATCTCCAATGCCGACACGGTCGTGCTCTACGATGCCGGCGGCTGGGTCGCAGCACCGCGCGCGTGGTGGATGTTCCTGGCCTTCGGCCACAGCAATGTGCGCATCCTCAATGGCGGCCTGAAGAAATGGCGGGCCGAGGGGCGCGCCGTCGAGAGCGGCGAGGTCAAGCCGAAGGCTGCGACGTTCAAGGCGAGCTACGATCCCAAGCGCGTGCGCAGCATGCAGCAGCTGATCGCCAATGTCGAAAGTCGCGCCGAGCAGGTGATCGACGCACGTGCCGCCGATCGCTTCGAAGGCCGCGCGCCCGAGCCGCGCGTGGGCATCCGCTCCGGTCACATCCCCAATGCGCGCAACGTGCCATACAATCAGCTGTTCGATGCCGCGACTGGGACGATGAAGCCGCTCGACGATCTCCGCGCCGCCTTCACCGGCGCCGGCGTGAAGCTCGATGCGCCGATCGTGACGAGTTGCGGCTCCGGCGTCTCGGCCGGCGTGCTGACGCTCGCGCTCTATCGCTTGGGCGTTACCGACACCGCTCTCTATGACGGCTCGTGGTCGGAATGGGGCCAGGAAAAAGGCCCACCGATCGCGACGGGTCCGGCGTAAGCTCAGCGCGTGCGCGTGGCGGTCGTAGCGAGCGTCTGCTGCTGCTGGCCGAACGGATCGAGCGATTGCTGTAGCTGCTGAGGCGGCGGGCGTCGCACGATGCGGTGACGCTTCTTCTTGTGCGCGCGCGGCTTGCCGTCGGGTGTTGCGCTGTTGGCCTTGGTCTTTGCAGGCGCGAGGTCGTTCAGCGCAGCCACCCTGGCTGCTGCAATGTCGCTCACGCGCGAAGCCAGCGCCGGTGTCGCGGTTCGCGGCACGTCGGTGGCGCTCATCGCCGGGGCCGGCGTCGTGGTGGCGATGGACGCCGTCGTGTCGGCCAGGGTGAGCGTGTCGGTGGGCGCGGGAGCCGCAGCCTGGATCTGGGCCGGCTCCTCGGTGGCGGGCGGAGCCGTCTCTGCGGGCGGCGCGACGGCGGCGACCTGAGGCTCTGGCTGGGGCTCAGACTGAATCTTGGCCTCGAGCGTCACCGCGGCCATCTGCTCGGGCGCGGTTTCGACCGCGGGCAGGCCAATGCTCGGGACCTGGTTGCCCGCGACCTGCTCCTGCATCGCCGGCGCCGTCTCGTTGGCGACGGGCGCGACCGGCTCCACGCGGAGCGCCGCGAGCACCGGCTGGGCCGGCTCGGAGGCTTGCGCGAACATCTGCTCCTGCGGGCCGTTCCGCCAGGATGGGTTGCTGACATACTGCTCGTGGCTCGCCCGCAGCAGCGAAGCGGCCCCTAAGCCGAACACCAGGATGGAGGTAGACAGCAGGATCGCGGCAAGCAGGAAGCGAAAGCCGGGAAGCATTGACGGATTGCGAATTTCCGCCCCGGCGGGTGGTAGCCAGGGCCCATGAGCCATCTGAACGCGGTGACGGTACTGATTGCCGTCTTCGCCACGCGGGGATTCGAGCTCAAATCGGTGGCGAATCAGGCTGATTCGACCATATCGCAACGTCTCCGCGCCGTTCCGTAAAATCGGGGTGGATGACTCCGGCAATCTACGGCGTGATGCGATTTCCATTCCCGTGATGCAACGGGGCAACTGTGTGCGATTGCATCACAAATCGCTAAATCGGCCCAACCCGGCCTGTTATGTCTTGAATGTGCCGCTATCTTCGGTCATCTGGCCGTTGACGGCTCGGACGGGGGCCGGGGACTAACAAGAGCGATGATGATCAAACATTTTCTGACGATATGCGCTGCCGCAACAGTCGCTGCGGCGGGAACCTCGCTCGCACAGGCCCAGAGCTATCCGGTCCAGCAGGCGCCGAGCTACGGCGCTCCGGCCGAATACCGGCCTGGTGACCGCGCCCCGAATTTCGACTCGCTGGAAGATGACGACGACGCGATGCCGCAGGCGTCGCTGCCGCCGCCGGGTCCGGCCGACGATCCGCGCTACGGCCGCCCGGCCGGCGCTCCGCCGATCTATTCGGCCGCCCCGCCGCAGGGCCCGGTGATGTCGCCGGATGATCCGCGTTATGGCCGTCCGGCTGGCGCTCCGCCCGTCTATTCCGCCGCTCCGCCCCAGGGTCCGGTGATGTCGCCCGATGATCCCCGCTACGGCCGCCCCGCCGGTCCGCCCGCGGTGATCTATGCTGATCGTCCGGGCCAGGCGCCCGGCGGTGATGGCCTGCGTCCGCCGGAGGCCGTTGGTGGCCCGGCCTCGACCGGAGCGGTCTCGCAGCAGCCCGCCGTCGGTGCCAATGGCCGGCCGATGGCGATCGCATCGCTGCCGCCAGAGGAACAGCCCGACGCCGCTCCTGCCCAGTTGGCGCCGAACCTGCGCCGCCAGGAAGTGTCGCTGGCGACCAAGGAGCCGGCCGGCACCATCATCGTCGATACCCCGAACACCTACCTCTATTACGTCCTCGGCAATGGCCGCGCGATCCGCTACGGCGTCCGCGTCGGTCGCGATGGCTTCACCTGGACCGGCGTGCAGAAGATCACCCGCAAGGCCGAGTGGCCGGATTGGCATCCGCCGGCGGAAATGATCGAGCGCCAGCCTTATCTGCCGCGCTTCATGGCCGGCGGCGAAGGCAATCCGCTCGGCGCCCGCGCCATGTATCTCGGCTCGACTGTGTATCGCATCCACGGCACCAACCAGCCCTCGACGATCGGCAAGTTCGTCTCCTCCGGCTGTATCGGCATGCTGAACGAGGATGTCTCGGATCTGTTTGACCGTGCCAAGGTCGGCACCCGCGTCGTGGTGATGCCGGGCGGTACGCCACCGGGAACGGCGACTGCATCGGCTGCGCCTGCGCCGGGCGCGGCCCCGGCCGGTCCGGTTCCGGGTACCCAGCCGACGGTGGTGCCGCCGCTGCCCGCGCCGGTCACCGTGCGCTAAGCGCGTCGCGACAATTCAGATTGCAGAAGGGCGTGCCATTGGCACGCCCTTTTTCGTTTCAGGCTTTCCGTCGTTTCAGGTCCGCGTCGCCTCAGGCGAGCTTGCGCGGCAGCTCATTACCCTTGGTGAAGGCGTCGATCGCCTCGACCATCTGGCCGTAATGGATGCGCAAGCCGTCCTCGGTCGCGTAGCCGAGATGCGGCGTCAGCACGAGATTGTCGAGCTTGCGGAAGGGATGATCGACCGGCAGCGGCTCGACCGAGAACACGTCGATGCCGGCGCCGGCGATCTTCCGCTGCTGCAAGGCCTCAAGCAGCGCCGTCTCATCGACAATGGGCCCGCGGGCAGTGTTGACGAGGAACGCCGTCGGCTTCATCCGCGCGAGGTCGGCAGCGCCGACCAAGCCACGTGAGCGATCGCTCAACACCACATGGATGGTGACGATATCGGCCTTGGCGAACAGCTCCTCCTTGGTGGCGTAGCCGACGCCTGCGCCTGCGCACTTCTCCGGCGTCAGGTTCGGGCTCCAGGCGATCACGTTCATACCGAAGGCCTTGGCAATACCGGCCATCTTGGTGCCGAGCTTGCCAAGCCCGATGACGCCGAGCGTCAGGCCCTCGATCTCGACACCGGCAAAGGTCTGCCAGGGCTCGCCGGCATGCATGCGCGCATTCTCGCGGCCGATGCCGCGGGTCAGTTCCAGGATCAGGCCCATGGTGAGGGGCGCGGTCGGATCGCGGGAATATTGCGTCCCGCCGAGGACGACGCCTTTCGCCTTGGCGGCCTCCATGTCGATCGCGGCGTTGCGCATGCCCGAGGTGAGCAGCAGCTTCAGCTTCGGCAAGCTGTCGAACAGGCTCTTGGGGAACGCTGTGCGCTCGCGCATCGCGCAGATGATGTCGAAATCGGCCAGCGCGCTGGCTGCGGCCTGCTCGGAGGCGAAGGGGTGGCTGAACACGGTGGCATCGACGCGATCGGACAGTTTCGCCCAGTCGGCAACGTCGAGGGCGAGGTTGAAATAGTCGTCGAGAATTGCACAGCGCAGCCGCGTCATCAGCGTTCATCCATGGCGAGAGGTGGCGGCGCCGGCGGAGGGGCGCCATCGTCGGAACCGGGCCATGGTTGCGCGCAATCACGCCTGCGCGCAAGCAGTCTGGGTCTTCAAAAATCTGTAGGCAAACGAGAGGGAACGGCGGCTCAGAGGTCGCGGGGCTTCAGCCGGATCGGCGCATCCATGCCGTGCTTGGCGCGCCAGGCCGGGCCGGGGCCGCGCATGTAGTGCAGTTCGGGCCGGTAGGGGTTGAACGCCGTGGCGAAGAAGCGCTTCCAGAAGCCCTTGATCTCCGAAGCGAGCGCGGAGGCGCGGCCGGCTTCTGCCGGTACGGGAAGGGAATGGGTCTCGATCAGAGCCATGATGGGCCTCGCTGTGCTCCCCGTTCATTCTGAGCGGGTGGCGCTGTTTCCGCGCGAGACCGAGCTTTGGCCTGATTTATTAAAAGATGGTTTCAATTGTCCGGAACGGGGTCAGGATGGTGTCCGCCCAGTATTCATCCGTGGTGAACGGAGGGAAGACATTGCCCTTTGGAGGCTGGATCGCTACATCGGCACCAAGCAAAACTCCTCAAATTGAAGGTTTCACGGGACCGATGGCGCGCCAATTTGTCTACTTCATGGACGGCCTGACCAAGAGCTACCCGACCCGCAAGGTGCTCGACAACATCCGCCTCAGCTTTTACCCGGACGCCAAGATCGGCGTTCTCGGTGTCAACGGCTCCGGTAAGTCGACCCTGCTCAAGATCATGGCGGGCCTCGACAAGGAATACACCGGCGAGGCCTGGGTCGCCGAGGGCGCGCGCGTCGGCTATCTCGAGCAGGAACCGCATCTGGACCCTGCGCTGACCGCGCGCGAGAACGTCATGCTGGGCGTCGCCAAGCAGAAGGCCATCCTCGATCGCTACAATGAGCTGGCGATGAATTATTCCGAGGAGACCGCCGACGAGATGACCAAGCTGCAGGACGAGATCGAGGCCCAGGGCCTCTGGGATCTCGACAGCAAGGTCGACCAGGCGATGGACGCGCTGCGTTGCCCGCCCGACGATGCCGATGTGACGAAGCTCTCCGGCGGTGAACGCCGCCGCGTCGCGCTGTGCAAGCTGTTGCTCGACCAGCCCGAGCTGCTGCTGCTCGACGAGCCGACCAACCATCTCGATGCCGAGTCGGTGTCGTGGCTGGAAGGCCATCTGCGCACCTATCCCGGCGCGATCCTCATCGTGACCCACGATCGCTACTTCCTCGACAACGTCACGAGCTGGATCCTCGAGCTCGATCGCGGCAAGGGCATTCCCTACGAGGGCAACTATTCGTCCTGGCTGGTGCAGAAGCAGAAGCGGCTCGAGCAGGAAGGCCGCGAGGACGCCGCGCACCAGAAGACGATTGCACGCGAGCAGGAATGGGTCGCGTCCTCGCCGAAGGCGCGCCAGGCCAAGTCGAAGGCGCGTTACCAGCGCTATGAGGATCTGCTCAAGCAGGCGAGCGAGAAGCAGAGCCAGACCGCGCAGATCATCATTCCGGTCGCCGAACGGCTCGGCGCCAACGTGGTCGATTTCGAAACCCTCAGCAAAGGCTATGGCGATCGCCTGCTGATCGACGATCTCACCTTCAAGCTGCCACCCGGCGGCATCGTCGGCGTGATCGGCGCCAACGGCGCCGGCAAGACCACGCTGTTCAAGATGATCACCAAGCAGGAGACCCCGGACAAGGGCACCATCACGGTCGGCGAGACCGTGCATCTCGGTTATGTCGACCAGTCACGCGACGCGCTCGATGGCAGCAAGAACGTGTGGGAGGAGATCTCCGGCGGCAACGAGCTGATCCTGCTCGGCAAGAAGGAAGTGAACTCGCGCGGCTATTGCTCGTCGTTCAACTTCAAGGGCGCCGATCAGCAGAAGAAGGTCGGTGCGCTCTCGGGCGGTGAACGCAACCGCGTCCATCTCGCCAAGATGCTGAAGTCCGGCGCCAACGTTCTGCTGCTCGACGAACCGACGAACGACCTCGACGTCGATACGCTGCGCGCGCTCGAAGAGGCGTTGGAAGATTTCGCCGGCTGCGCCGTCATCATCAGCCATGATCGCTGGTTCCTCGATCGCATCGCGACCCACATCCTGGCCTTCGAAGGCGACAGCCATGTCGAATGGTTCGAGGGCAACTTCCAGGATTACGAGAAGGACAAGATGCGCCGGCTCGGCCAGGACAGCGTCATTCCGCACCGCGTGAAGTACAAGAAGCTGACGCGGTGATCAGCCGGTCTCGCAGGTTGTCGAACCTGTCGAGAAAGGCCTGGGCGCGCGGCAGCGCGTCGTGAAGGAACTGCTTTGGCTCACGCAGCCAAAGCCCCTCGAATGGGCGCGAGCGCCGTTCCGAGATCAGCGCATCCGCTGGCAGGTCAACGAGCGTCGCTTTCCAGCCCGGATGAAAGCGACGGGCGCGCCTGAAGCAGAGGGACAGTAGCTGCGCCTCTGTCGTCAGGCCGTGATAGTCGAACGCGTTGTGTCCGTCGGTGACGAAGATGTGGTTGCCGGTGAAGCCCGCCGCAGGCTTGATCCAGCGGGCGTGGAATCCAAAGCCTGCGTAGCGATCGAGGAACGCAAAGGCCAGGACCTGGCAGGCGCCGTTGGCGAAGAACTGACGGTCCGGCCGGTGCCATCGTCGAACCGGGTCGTCCTTGACATTGACCTTGGGCAGGAACATCNNTCTCCGGCTACAACCGCAAACGAGCGTCGCGACTCGGTCGATCTCCGAGCCTTCAGGAACAGGTGCGGAAATGCAATATCGGACAATGATCAAGCTGGCCGTCGCCCTGCTATGGATGGTTCTGCTCGGCTCGCAACCGATCCACGCCGCTGACGCTGCCTTCACGCAGTTCATCGCCTCGCTCTGGCCGGAAGCGCAGGAGGCCGGCGTCTCGCGCGCGACGTTCGATCAACAGACGCGCGGGCTCGAGCCGGATTACAAGCTGCCTGATCTGATCCTGCCCGGACGGCCCGCGACCGGCGCGCCGTCGCAGGCCGAATTTGTGCAGGTGCCGGCGGACTATGTCAGGGAAGGCTCGATTGCGAATCTCGCGGGCGAGGGGCAGCGGTTGCTGCAGAAATACAATGCCGCGCTGACGAAGATCGAGAAGAGCTCCGGTGTGCCCGCCACCGTGATGCTCGCGATCTGGGGACGCGAGACCGATTACGGCCGCTATACGCTGCCTTACGATCTCGTCCGCGTGCTGGCGACGCAGGCCTATGTCGGACGGCGCAAGGACACCTATCGCAACGAGTTCATCCTGTCGCTGAAGATCCTCGGCGAGGGCGTGGTGACGCGCAAGGACATGCGCTCGTCCTGGGCCGGCGCCACCGGGCTCACGCAGTTCCTGCCGTCCGAATATTACAAGCATGGCGTCGATTTCGATGGCGACGGCCGCATCGACATCTGGCACTCGGTGCCGGATGCGCTGGCCTCTGCTGCGCAGCAGCTCGTCAACAAGGGCTGGCAGAGCGGTGTGCGCTGGGCCTATGAGGTCAAGGCGCCGGCAAAGGTCGACTGCACCACCGGCGTGCCCGAGGTGACGAAGCCGATCGGCCAGTGGCTGCGTGAAGGCTTTGTGCCGGTGCGCGGCGAGAGTCTCAGCGCAGCCGAGCAGGCGCAGCCGGCATCACTGCTCCAGCCGGAGGGTATCTATGGTCCGGCGTTCCTGACCACGAAGAACTACTTCGTCATCAAGGAATACAATTTCTCCGACCTCTATGTGCTGTTTGTCGGCCATCTCAGCGACCGCATGACGAGCCCGCTCCCGTTCGCGACGCCGTGGTCCGCGTCGAAGCAATTGCGCACGAAGGACGTCGAGACAATGCAGCGCGGGCTGACGCACGCCGGGCTCTACAAGGACAAGATCGACGGCAAGGCCGGCATGCAGACGCGCGCTGCGCTTGGCGCCTATCAGAAGTCGGCCGGGCTCAAGGTCGATTGCTGGCCGAGCGAAGAGGTGCTGCGTTCGATCCAGGCGGCGCGCTGACAAAGCCGCCAAAAAGAAAAAAGCCCGGCCGATGGTCTCGGCCGGGCTTCGATCGCGGCGCTTGGTCAGCGCCGTGCGATCAGATCAGTAGCAGACGCGAACCGGGCGGACGGCCCAGCCGTAACCGTCCCAATAGCGCTGGCGCTGCCAGTAGCAGGGCGGCGGGGGCGGGCCGGGCTCGGCCACGTACACCGGTCCGCCGTAAGCGGGACGGCTCGACGCGATGGCGCCGCCGATGATCGCGCCGCCGAGCAGGCCGGCCGCGATGCCGACGCCAACGCCGTCATGGGCCTGGGCGGACGGCGTGGCGGTCACCAGCGAACCGGCGATCGTCGCAACCGTGAGGGCGGCAACAATAGTCTTCTTCATGCTCTTGGCACTCCTGAGAGATGGACGCTCCATGTTGGAAGCGCCCGGGTTTCAAAGGTTCACGCACACTCTGATCGAATTGGCCTTGCAGCTAGGAAGCGCGCAAATGGTCAATCCGCGGTAAACGCGCACGGAGCTGTGACGAGAAAAAGCGGTCTTTTTCAGGCCCGGAGATGAACGGCGCATCCGTAGTGGACAGGCTCAATTGAATCGCTTCAACCGAGTGGTCTAACGCGCCTCAGCCGCAGACTCTGACGCGGCGAACGCGCCAGGCGTAGCCGTCCCAGAAGCGCTGCTTCTGCCAGACACAGCCATCGCCGTAATAGTCGTCAGCGACGTAACCGGGACCCGGAGCGTAGTAGCGGGGCGGATAGTAACCGGGGCCGTAACCCGGGCCATACGCGTAGCCCGGTCCGGGTCCGTAATAATACGGAGAGGCTAGCGCGCCACCGACGATGGCGCCCCCGATGATCCCGGCGGCGACGCCGGCAGCGACACCGCGCTGTGCATGGGCCGGCGTACCCGCGGCCAGAACCAGGGTGGCGGCGGCAGCGACCGCCATAAGCGACTTCTTCATTGGGGCGACCTTTCACAGCGAACGCGGAACTCTTGCGGCCAAAGTTCCATACTTCGTTTGAACGATCAATGAACGGCGCATTGGCCGGGTGCGACCAATTGGTAGAAATGGCCGATTTCATGCCTGGGAGGCGAACATGAACATCCTGACCAACGCCCTGATCGCCGTCGCGGCCGTCGGCGTGGTCGGCTATGCCCTGATGAGCCATTTACAGAGCCGCGCCCCACGCCCGCGCGCCAGGGCAGGCGGCGACGGCGGAAGCGAGAGTTATTCGGACACCACGAATGAGGGCTTCTCGCTCGGAAGCTGGTTCTCCAGCGACAGTTCCGGAAGCTCAACCGACAGCGGCAACTGCTCCACGAGCGATAGCGGCGGGGGTGGAGATTGCGGAGGCGGGCGCGATGTTGGAGGAGGCGGGAGCAGCGACTAGGTCCTATCCGGCCTCATCTTGATCCAGCGCAACTCCCTATTTTAGAGCCGTTCTAGGCTGCTTCCGGGCCAGTTTGGAATAGCTTGAAATACCGGTTTTTCCTTTTGCATCCGGACGGCCCCTTAAATATCGATGATGGAGCATCACCGAAGGGCCTACCGCTTCCATGATCGTTTGTTCCTGTAACGTGCTGAGCGATGACGACATCCGCGCCGCCGTCGCCGAGTCCGACGATGCCGTGCGCCATGCCAAGCAGATCTATGGATGCCTCGGCTGCAGCGCCGAGTGCGGCCGCTGCGCCCGGACAATCAAGACCATCATCGACGAAGCGCTCGGCCCCTGTGCCAAATCGTGCTGTTCCGGCTGTCCGCACAGCCACACCGTGGCCGCCAACGACGAGACGGCCCAGCCCGCCCAGTTCGCCCTCGCGGCCTGCTGAAAACTTCCGCAAATTCGGCTGAGCTTTTCCCCGGCTGCGTCCCCGTAGCCGGTTGCCCTCGTGTTTAATCTGATTTAGAAGCGTTCTAAAGTCGGTTAGGTCCGATTTGGACGCAAGAGCTGGAGTGCATCATGCAGGGCGACGCAAAAGTTATCGACTATCTCAACAAGGCGCTGCGCCACGAGCTAACTGCGATCAACCAGTACTGGCTGCACTACCGCTTCCTCGACAATTGGGGTCTCCGCGACATGGCCAAGGTCTGGCGCAAGGAGTCCATCGAAGAGATGGAGCACGCCGACAAGCTCACCGAGCGGATCCTGTTCTTCGACGGCTTCCCGAACATGCAGGTGCTCGATCCGCTGCGCATCGGCCAGAACGTCAAGGAAATCATCGAGTGCGATCTCGCCGCCGAGATGAGCGCGCGGGCGCTCTACCAGGAGGCGGCCGGCTATTGCAACAGCGCCAAGGACTACGTCACGCGTGACCTGTTCGAGAAGCTGATGAGCGACGAGGAGCACCACATCGACTTCCTCGAGACCCAGCTCGACCTGATCGGCCGCATCGGCCTCGAGCTCTACACCCAGAAGCATGTCGGCGGGCTCGAGGGCGAAGGGCACTAAGCTCCGGCGCCAGCCGCGCATTTTTGCAAAACGTCTCGGCGAAAGGCCGGGACGTTTTTTTTGTCGACTACCCAGTTACAGCTGCGTCTTGTAGCGCTCTTCCACGATCTCCTGGCTCTCCGGCTCGCCGAGGCTGGTCTGATCGTGGATGACCTGGCTGATGCTCGGCATCACCGAGCGCTGCACCTTCTCCGGTGCCCATAGCTTTGAGCGCATCAGCGCCTTGCCGCAGTGGAAATAGACTTCGTTGACGGCGACGCTCAGCACCGCGCGCGGCGGTTTGCCGAACTCGACCATCGAGGCGAGCAGATCCGGATCGGCCGACAGCGTGCCGCGGCCGCCGACGCGCAGCGTCTCGTCGATGCCCGGCACGAAGAACAGCAGATGCACGAAGCCCGAGCCTTCGACGACGTTGCGGAAACTGTCGATGCGGTTGTTGCCGGCACGGTCGGGCATCAGCAGTTGATTGGGGCCGACGACATGGACGAAGCCGATGCCGCCGCCGCGCGGCGAGGCGTCGACGCTGCCGTCGGTGCCTGACGTCGCGAGCACGCAGAACGGCGACATCTCGATGAACTTCTTCGCATGCACGTCAATCGCGGGACGTGCCTTCGCGATCACGCGTGGGGTCGGCTTCGCGTAGATGGTGGCGAGGTCTTCGGAGCAAAGGTCGGTCAATTGTGTGCCTCCACATCAGCCTGCTGTCAAACTACCCGATCGAGGCGTCTCCAGCCAATGGAATCCACCAAGACGCGCTACACTGCGTCGGCGGGCACGAAGCAACTGATGATGATGGCGCCGCGGTGGTGGACGTACCACACCACGGCTTGACCGACCGGATTGCCACGATCGCGGATGATGGCGCGCTCGGGCACCTCCATCCATTGTCCCTCGATCGGCACCCAATAGGAACCTTTGCGCACGTCGTAGTCGGTGCGATGGCCGTCGGAGATGTCGCAGCAGGGTACGCCGTTCGGCGCGATCACACTCTTGAACCAGGCGCGGATGTCGGGCGGAACGTTGTCGTATTGGCCGTTGTCGAACGCGAACGCGGCGCTCGTCATCGCGGCGAGCCAAACGCACAGCGCAAGCCTGTGCATGCAATCCTCCTCATCGCGTGTCGATTCGTATCGTTGACGCGATTAAGCCCGAGCCGTCAGCTCATTGCATGCTCAAATTATATGCGGCACTGATGCGCCGCATATGATGCGTTGCGATATCGGGGCGGCTTTGACGATGCCTACATCGTGCGCTGCGGTGCAGTCTGCAGCAATTGCCGAACCTGCTCGCTGTAGAATTTTGCGTTGCCGGTGGTGCCGTGGCCGCGCGTCTCGGTGCTTGCGGGGATGAGATACAGCTTGCCGTTCTTGACCCGCTTCATTGCGGCGTCCGTCACGCCGGTCTCAGGCGGGTTGCGCTCGTCGTCGGCGGAGTTGATCAGCAGCAGCGAGGCCTCGATTCCCTCCAGCTTGTCGCCGGCGTTGTAGTCGTGCGAGGAGTCCCATTGGTAGACGTAGTCGTTGGCATCCGCCGGGATCGGCGTCGCCAGCCGTTCGTCGACGATCTTGTCGGCCTTCGCTGCGGTCGGTGCCTGTTGCTGATAGGCGAGCGTGCCGCCGATGCTGGCGATGCCATAGGCCGTGATGGCGTATTTCATCATGCGCGGCTGGCTGGTGTAATTGCCGCCATTGTAATCGGGATCGTTGCGGATGGTGTCGAGCATGATCCGCCGCATCATCCAGTTGCGCGATGCCATCTCGGTCGGCTGCGAGGCCATCGGCACCAGCGCGTCCATGTCCTTGGGATATGTCTCGCCCCACAGCCAGGTCTGCATGCCGCCCATGGAGTTGCCGATCACGAGCCGCAGATGCTTGACGCCGAGGCCATCGGTCACGAGGCGATGCTGCGCCTCGACCATGTCATCGTAATTGTATTTCGGGAAGCTCGTCTTCATGCCGTCGGACGGTTTTGACGATTTGCCGTGGCCGATCGCGTCGGGAATGATGATGTAATATTTGGACGCGTCGAGCGGCTGTCCGGCGCCGAACAGCTCGCCGGCGAAGGCGGGCGTCAGCATGCTCGCGCCCGAGCCGCCGGTGCCGTGTAGCACCAGCACCGGTTGTCCGGTCGGTTCACCGACAGTGGTGTAATGCAGCTTCAATTCCGGCATGACCTCGCCGGTGTGGAACTTGAAATCCTTGGCGACCCAATCGCCCTGTTTCGGCGCCGGATAATCGGCGGCGAAGACCGATGTCGAGATGCACAGCAGAACGGCCGACAGCGCCGCGCAAGAAGCTTTCATGTTGGTCTCCCCAAGTGCGGCTCATGGCTCGCGGCCGCGTTGGGTTGGACCTTAGCAGAAGTGTCCGGAAGGATGTAGGGTTTCGGCTCAGCCGATCGTCTTATGAGGAAATCCACGGGAGAGACTGCATGTGCCGCAACATCAAGACGCTGTTCAATTTCGAGCCGCCCGCGACGGAGGACGAGATCCATGCCAGCGCGCTCCAGTTCGTGCGAAAACTCTCCGGCTTCAGCAGGCCGTCGCAGGCCAATGAGGCGGCATTCGACCGCGCGGTCGCCGAGGTCTCGGAGGCTGCGCGAAAACTGCTGACCTCGCTGCACACCCACGCGCCGACGCGCGACCGCGAGGTCGAGGCGGAGAAGGCGAAGGAGCGTTCGCGGCTGCGCTTCGGTTAGAGGTTGCGCCAGGCACGACCGTGATCTGGCTCACGGAAGCGATGGCCGTCACGCGCGATGATGCTCGCCGGGGTTTTGACAACCCGGAGCACGATCATGAGCCGCCCCCTTCTTCCGCTGAAAGCAGGTGCCATCGTTTTCACGCTGTTGTGGACCGCGTGGATGATGTGGTGGAGCGGCTCGTTCTCGAGCGCGAACGTGGTGATCCTGGCCGTTTGCGGCGCGGTGGTCGGTTATCTCTGGTACCGCGCCATGCGCTGGCAATTCGAGCGCATGGGCATGCTGCCGCGGCGTGAGGATCAGGCGAAGTAGGCGCCTGCTAATCCTTGTGGCCGTGCTTCTTCTTTTTCTTCTTTTTCTTGTGCTCGTCGCCCTCGGCATCGTCGCTCTCGGCGTCCTCGTCGGAGGACGCATCTTCTTCAGCCTCGTGGACGGCGGCCTCTAACGCGGCGCGCTCCGCGGCCTCCTGCTCGCGCTGGCGGCGGCGTTCGTCCCAGGCATCGAACAGCTGCTCCAGCCACGGCAGCACCTGCTCGATCGACGGCAATTGGCCGGGCGGACCGGCCTCGCCGCGCGGGCCTTGAGGACCCACGGCGCCCTGCGGTCCGGCTGCGCCCCGCGCACCGGCTTCGCCCGCCTTGCCGGGCAGACCGGCCTTGCCTTGCGCTCCAGCCTTGCCGGCAGGCCCGGGCTTACCCTGCGGTCCCGGCTTGCCGCGGGTGCCGTCCGGGCCCCGCTTACCCGGGTGCCCCTGCGGCCCCGGCCGTCCCGGTTCGCCCTGCCGTCCGCGCGGACCCTGGGGTCCCGGCCGTCCCTGATCGTCTGCCACGCCGCTGCTCCTTCTGCGCAAGCAAGCTACTTAGCGGCGTTTGACGACAGCAGCAATTCCGCCCGCGCATCGTGCCGGGCTTGATCAACATCAATCGGCGCTGCGGCGCAGGGGGCTCTCGCGTCAATCGTGATACGCCGGCACGACGATGCCGGAGGCCGCATAGATCCTGATCTTGTTGCGCAGCGTGCGCACCGACAGGCCGAGCACGCGCGAGGCACGCGTGCGGTTGCCGTCGCAGCGTGCGAGCGTCTGGAGCACGAGCTCACGCTCGACCTCGCCGACGGTCGCGCCGATCAACAGTGGTACGATCTCGTTGGGTGCAAGAAATTGCGCGCCCTGCTCTGGCGCCGCGACATGAACAGTGGTCATCAACACACTCCCCGATCAACGCCCGCTTCCATCGTTGGAAGCGGATCGAGAACAAACGACCCCCAAGCCGTAGATCTACGGTGGGCGGGTTTGGTTAATGAAAGGTTAATTGCGCGCGATCGCACGAATTGACCTTGGGAATGCCGCCGCGTCGCCGCGATTGGCACGAGATGCATAGCGAGGCGGACCGATTTCGCGCCTCACACCGTGCGATATCCGCCATCCACCATCACGATCGTGCCCGTGACGAAGGACGACAGGTCCGAGGCGAGGAAGACCGCGGGGCCGACGATGTCCTCGGGCTTGCCGGTGCGCGCGAGCGGGGTGTGATCGACGAACGCCTGCACCAGCGCGGGATTGGTGGCGCGCACCTTGGCGTTGATGTTGGTCTCGATGAAGCCCGGCCCGATCGCGTTGACGCGCACGCCTTCCTTGCCGAGCTCGACCGCGAGCGCCTTGGTGAAGCCGAGCACGCCGTGCTTCGAGGTCGTGTACGCCGCCGAGCTCGGCGTGCGCAGATGCACGAAAGACTGGATCGATGCGATATTGACGATGCGGCCTTTGCTTGCGCGCAAGGGGCTGAGGAAGGCCTGCGTCATGTTGAAGACGCCGTTTAGGTTGAGCGAGATGATGTCGTTCCAGTCCTTCGCGACCGTCTCGGTCTCCGCGGTGAAGGCATTGCGGCGGGTGATGCCGGCATTGTTGACGAGGATCGAGACCTGCCCGACCTTGTCGGCGACGGTCTTTGCCAGCGCAAAGCAATCGTCGCGTTTGGTCACGTCGAGGGCAAAGCTCTCGGCCTTGCCGCCGGCCTTGCGGATCTCTTGGGCCGCCTCCGCGACCGTGTCGGCATTGACGTCGAGCAGCACCACTTGCGCGCCCTCGCGGGCATAGCCGGCGGCGATGGCCCGGCCGATGCCGGAACCGGCGCCCGTGACGACGGCGATGTGGTTTGCGAGCAATGCCATGGCAATTTCCTTCCGATTTCGTTTCTAAGTTTCATGAAAGGCTAACTCGAAATTAAGGGGTCGGAAACGGCCGCCTTGGCATACTCGTCTTCATTGCTAAACGTTGCGCGCATGATGGAACGACTTGAATCCTGGAAATTGGCGCTCGAGCGCCTGCGGTCGGCGGAATTCGCCGACTGGGCCGAGGCGGGACGGCTGGTGGCCGAGATCGTGCGGATGAGCAGCGATGCCACGCTGCGGCAGGCCGCCGAGCAGGCACTGCCCGTGTTGCGCCAGGCCGCGGACAATGACGATCACAGCGTGACGCAGGCCGCCCGGCGCCGCGTCGGCGTGATCCTCGATGTCGTGCATGATCTGACCGCGCCGCGCTTCGGCCGCCGCAACGCCGCGCCGAAGAAATTGTCCAGGGAGGATCGCGCGCGCAAGATGCTGGGCCTGCCGCTCGCAGTGCAGCTCACCTGCGACGACATCAACCAGGCCTATCGCCGCGCCGCCAAGGGCATGCATCCCGACCAGGGCGGCAGCGCGCAGGCCTTCATCGACCTCAGCTCTGCGCGCGATATTCTCATTCACCCCGGCGCGCACAAGGACGCCTGACGGCGCTCAGCTCTTGCTCACGCAGCTCGGATAGGGCGCGGCTTCGCCCGGCATGATCGGGCAGAGATCGATAGGTCTCAGATCGCGCAGGCGCGCTTCCCAGCGATCGTCGTTGACGGGCGGCTCGTCGCTTTCGGGGCCGCGCTCGGCCCATTGGATGGTGTAATAGTCGGTCGCGCCCTTGAGCGTGATCAGCAGCGCGGTTTCGCTGTGCCGCGTCGGGCCGCTGTCGATGCGGCCGCAGCCGATCACGGCGACAAAGCCCTCGAAGCGGCCGAAGGTCATCGCGCCGAGCGGCCTGGCGGCAAAGCTGTCGGGGCAGGCCGTCTTGAACCCGCCTGCGATCGTGCCTGCAAAAATCTGTGGCGATGCGCCCGGCGTCAACGTTATGCCCTTCTCGCCGGTGACCGTGATCATCTGCGTCCAGCGCTCGGGCGTCTCGCCCTTGAGCACGGCTTCGCGGATGTAGTGGCCGCCCTTGGTGTTCTCGAACACCGCTTCGAAATGTGACGGCATCGTGAAAGAGACGAGCTGGCCGAAGATCGGCGAGATCACGCGGAAGGATTGCGGAGCCTGCGCCTGCGCTGCTGCGGCGAGCAGCATCAAAGCGGAGAAAGCAGCCAGCGTCGTCGTCCGTGCGCGCATCGACCTGCTCCATATCAGCGAGGTAAAAAACGACCGGGCAAGGATGCTAGCATCGCATCCTTGCCCGGCCCTTATCGTCCGCCGATCGAATTCTTACCAGCTGCAGTGACCGGCCTTCAACGCGTTATCCTTCAGCGCGAGCGCGTCGAGGAAGGTCGGCACCGACGCGCTGGCACGATGGTAGCCGGCCGGCCATGGTGTGGTCGGGATGCTCTCGTCCCAGATCTGGCACACGCCGCTGTCCTGCCAGCGGACCAGATGATAGCCGGCTTCGGCCGGGCTCGCGGCGACGAAGGCGGCAGCGGCAAGACCGGCGGCAGCGCACAGCATGGAAATACGACGCATGGATCAGCTCCTCAAAATGAAAGATGGGATGCGCCTCCCGACAATGACGGGGAGGGGGTGCGGGGCGCTTCTCAGCCTGCGCCCCGGACAAGATGTGAGTAGTTCCGTGTGCTGATCAGGTTCAAAGCGCACGCGATGGAAATGCCGGAAATCGCTCACCAAAAGAAGAGGGCGGGCTGCTTGCGCAACCCGCCCTCGAACTGGATCGGCCGATCGGCTCAGAGCGTGCAGCGGCGCTCGGCGCGCATCTTGATCTGGAGCTCGGAGGCCTGCGTGAAAGTCGGGAGCGGCTTGCTGACGACCTTGTAGGTCGAGACGCCCCACTGGAACGGCTTGTAGCGCAGGTCCTCGTTCCAGACCTGGCAGATGCCGGTGTTGTCCCAGCGGATCACGTAATAGCCGACCGCCGCGGAGGCCGGTACGGCAAACACGGAGGTGGCGATGCCGGCAACGGCACAGAGGGCGAGAACGCGACGCATGAAAAATCTCCTTGTGGGGAAGTGTGACCCGAAAATTCGTGCGGTAAAAGCAGGTCCTTTGCAAGCCGGGGAGCGGCCGTTCACGGATATGTCAGATGGAGTCGTGCACTTGGTTCGGCCGAGTGCCCGGCAAGACACACGCGCCAAGCGTGGATCACTTCGCCAGGGAGGCCACCGCCTCGATCTCGATCAGCATCTTCGGATCGGGCAGCGCCTGCACCACGCACGTCGTGCGCGCAGGGAAAGGCGGCGGGCCGAATGCACCGGCATAGAGCGCGTTCATCGCGGCCACGTCCGAGGCGCGGGTCAGGAGCACGTTGACCTTGACGAGGTCGCGCATCGTGGCGCCGGCCTCATCCAGCACGCGCTTGATGTTGACGACGACATTGGCGAACTGCGTCTCGAAGCCGTCAGGCAGTGCGCCATGGGCATCGAAGCCGGGAATGCCGGAGACGAACAGCAGGTCGCCGACGCGGGTCGCGAAGGAGAGCGGTGGCGCCTTGACGTGCGGTGGGGCAGCGAAATGCTGGATCGGCATGGGGACCTCGGGGGTGATGGAGCTGGCACGAGCGTAGCGGCATGCGGGGCGTGCTCCAACACAAAACGCGAAAACAACCCCATGCACAGTAGAAATCGTTGGCGGAATCTGAATTTCGGGAAGGCAGAAATTGTGGTTGACCCGTCGAGGCTGGGCA